>NZ_OZ035012.1:0-1620688 GCF_964031175.1 Spiroplasma endosymbiont of Melieria omissa | reverse complement strand
TTTTAAAAACCTCTTTAATTAATGTAATTATTGTGGATAAATTGTGGATTAATGTTGATAACTTTTTTATAATTATAATCTGTATTATACTTTTAAAAAAAATAAAAAAAATAATATTTATTATTTAATATTATAAATGATTTATTTTTTTGTTAAACTAATATTGTTTTTATTAAAAATAAACAGAATAATTTGTTAAGATATAAATATTATGTTAGAATACTCTTAATGATTTTTTATTAGAATTCTTAAAAAAAGGAGAAAAAAATGAAACCGACATATCAACCAAGTAAGAGAAAACATCAAAAAACTCATGGTTTTTTTGCAAGAATGAAATCTGCAACAGGGATTAATGTTATTAAAAGAAGACGTCAAAGAGGACGTAAAAAATTAACAGCATAGTTTAAAAAAATAAAATAAGGTGAACAAAATATGGAAAAAAAATACCGCCTTTTGAAAAATCATCATTTTAAATATTTAATTAATGAAGGAAAAAGTATTTCAAATGGTCAATTTTTTATCTATTATATGAATAGAGTAGATTTTGAAACTATACGAGTAGGTGTATCAGTAGGAAAAAAACTAGTTCGTTTTGCTTTTGCACGTAATAAGATTAAACGTCAAGTACGAGGAATGTTAGTAGATATTAAAAAAGATTGACCAGTAGATATAGTAATTATGATTAGAAAAAATTATTTATCTAATACATATGAAGAAAATCTTAGTTCTTTATTACATCTTTTAATGAAAATCCCATTATAGGAGAGTAAATTTAATGCAATATAAAAAGTTTTTATTTCCTGAACAACAGAAAAAAAACGTTTGATTAAAAATAACATGAAAATGAACTAAAATTATTTTAGGAACTTTTTTATTGATGTCAACACTTTGAGGTTGTGGTCAGACTATGGGTGATCCTAATGTTGCAACTAGTGATGTTATTTCAGCTTATGATTTTCAAAGATATAATGTAGCGGCTGTTTTTTTTGAATTACTTATTGGTAACAGTGATGTAGCAAAAAATCACATTTTTCATTTTAATGGTAATAATATTTATGAATATGGATTTACAGGGATTAGAACATGAAGTGAAGCTTGAACGCAAACTAAATCACCGTTCTTTGGAATGTTTGTTTATCCAATCGCTTGAATCTTAGTTAGTATTTCTGCTGGATTAAGTGGTGGAGTTGATGTAAATTCAAAATACTGATCAGTAAGTGTTATTTTTGCTATTATTTTTACAACGTTAATTATTAAACTTATTACATTAGTATTTACTTTTAAAGCCCAACAAAATCAGGAAAAAATGCAATCAGTGCAAATGAAAACTTCCGAAATTCAAGCCAAATATAAACATTCACGTGATCCAAGTGCAAAACAAAAACAACAAATGGAATTAATGGCTATTTATAAAAAAGAAGGAATAAATCCAATGGTTGCTTTTATTCCAATGTTTTTATCACTTCCTTTCTTAACAGCTATGTTTACTGTTATGAAATCAACTAATTTATTAAAAAATACTGTTGTTGGTGCTATTAGTTTAGTTGAACAACCATGAACTATGGTTACTCATGGCCAATTTATGTATTTAATAATTATTATTATATATATACCAACACAATTAGTTTCTATGTTATTACCGATGTTTTTAAATCGTTCACGACAGAAGATTAAAACTAAAGAAGCAAAAGCTGCATTAAAAAAACAAGTTATTATTCAAAGCGTTATGATTTTTATGTTTTTATTTTATGTATGTGTTGCTCCTTCAGGATTAGGCATTTATTGAATTATTTCTGGAATATTACAAATATTTCAAACTATTGGTTTTCATTACTATAATAAACATAAACGTAGTCGTTATAAAAAAAATGGTACAATTAGTACACCATTTTCAAGTAAGATTAAAAAGATATTTACAAAATCTGAAATAGTTGTTCAACCTAAAAAAAATAAGTAATTTATTATAATGTGGAGAAAAAAAGATGGAAATTAAATCATTTAAAAAAAATATTGATTTAGAAAAAACTATCAAAAATTTGCCCCCCAAAACATTTTATATAAAATTAGGTATAGAAAAACGTTTATTTAAAACTAATACTAAAATTTTTATTTTTAATGAAAATGATGTTAAAAATTATTTGAATGATAAATGGCATGATTTATTGGAACTTTTTAATATAAAAAATTATCAAGAAAAAATAATATTAAATGGTAATAAATTTTATATTAATATTAATTGTAAGAATAAAAATTCAATTTTAATTGGCAAAAAAGGTTATACAATTAGTGCTTTACAAAATTTACTTATTACTTATTTAGAAACAAAATTTAAAAGAAACTATCAAATAGTAATAAATGTTAATAATTATTTAAATATTCAAAAACAAAATTTTAAAATTAGAATATATGAAATTATAAAAAAAATAAGAATAAGTAAAGAAATGTTTCATTTTGAATCAATGCCTAATAACCAAAGAAAAATTATACATGAAATAGTTAAAAATATTGAAGGAATATCAAGTTTTTCTGAAGGTATAGGTTATAATCGACATGTAGTAATTAGATTGGAAAATTAGAGTAATCTAAGATTTTAAATCTTAGATTGTTTAAATGAAAAGAGGAAAAAATGTTAAATGATACTATTACTGCAATTGCAACTGCACCTTTAAATCAAGCAATCAGTATTATTAGAATTTCAGGAAAAGATACTTATGAGTTATTAAATAAGGTTTTTGATAAAGATATTTTAAATCAAAAAGGTCACACTTTAATAACAGGATATATTATTGATCATAATAAGAATAAAATTGATCAAGTTGTTTTGGCATGTTATCGCGCTCCCAAATCTTTTACAGGTGAAGATACAATTGAAATTAATTGTCATGGTGGAGTACTAATAACACAAAAAATTTTGCAATTATTACTATCTACAGGTATGAGAATGGCAACAAGAGGAGAATTTACGAGAAGAGCTTATTTAAATGATAAAATTGATTTAATTGAAGCAGAAGCTATTAATGATTTAATTATGGCTGAAAATAATACTATTTTAAAAACCGCTATTAATAGTTTAAGTGGTAAAACAAGAGTACTAATTGATGAATTATCTTCAGAATTACTAACTTTAATTGCTAATATAACAGTTAATATTGATTATCCCGAATACGATGGAGTTGAGGAAAAAACAATTAATAATGTTATTCCTTTAGTTGAAAAATTTTTAAATAAAATAAAAGTTATTAAAGAACATAGTAAAATTACTAAAACTATAAAAGAGGGAATTAATACAGTTATTATTGGAAAACCTAATGTTGGAAAATCTTCCCTATTAAATGTGCTTTTAAATGAAGATAAAGCTATTGTTTCTAATGAAGAAGGAACAACAAGAGATCTGGTAGAAGGCAAAATTAATTTGGGTGATATTAGTTTAAATTTAATTGATACAGCAGGTATACGTCATACTTTAAATGATATCGAAAAAGCAGGTATTGATAAATCACATAAGGCTTTAAACGAAGCAGATTTAATAATATTAGTACTTGATGGTTCAAAAGATTTAAGTGTTGAGGATAAACAATTATTAGAAAAAATAAAACATAAAAATTACCTTATTGCTATTAATAAAACGGATTTAAGGTTAAAATTAAAATTAGACATTAAAAATAATTTTAATGTGGTAAAAGTTAGTGCAATAATGGGCGAAATTGAAAATCTAATTTTAGTAATAAAAAATAAAATTATAACTACTGAAATTAATTTTGATAAAGAATTACTTTTTGCGAATACAAGACAATTAGCATATTTGGATGAAATTGAACTTAGTATTTCAGAAGCATTAAAAGATTTAAAAAAGAATATTTCGATAGACTTAATTATTGTTCACTTACAAACTGCATGAAATAAGATTTTAGAAATGCAAGGTAAAAAATTTGAAACTGATTTATTAGATGAAATTTTTAAAAGATTTTGTTTAGGAAAATAAAAGGGAAGGTAAAATATATGGCTAATAATGGAATTTTTGATACTCATTGTCATTTAATGTCAAAACATTATGATGAAACAGAAATATTAAAATTATTAACTGATGCTTATTCAGCAGGTGATAGTATTGGTAGTATTTGTAATGTTGGTTTTGACTTAAATACTAGTAAGCAAGCTGTTAGTCAAATTTATGAATTTGAGAGTGAAGAAAAAATTCCTAATCTTTATGCAGCTGTAGGTATTCATCCAACAGAAGTAAATACTTGCGATAGTAATACTATTTCAGAATTGAAAAAATTAATAGCAACCGGTAAAGTAGTTGCTATTGGTGAAATTGGATTAGATTATTATCATAAATTTACAGAACCACAATTGCAAAAAAAATGATTTATTGAACAATTAAAATTAGCTAAAGAACATAAATTACCTGTATTATTACATATTCGTAATGCTTTTGAAGATGCTTTTGAAATTATTAAAAAAGAAAATATTACTAATGGTGTTCTTCATTGTTTTACGGGAACAAAAGTAATAGCTGAAAAATTTATAAAACAAGGTTTTTATATTTCTTTTGCAGGTAATGTGACATATAAAAATGCTTTGAAGTTACAAGAGGTGGCAAAAAATATACCAATTAATAAAATATTAGTTGAAACAGATGCGCCATATTTAACTCCTGAACCAAAAAGAGGCAAAAATCCCAAAAATGGATTAACAATTAATCATCCAGAAAATATAATATTTACAGTTAATAAAATAGCTGAATTAAAGAAGATCCCAAAACAAAGTATTATTAATGCAACTAGGGAAAATGCTATTAATGTTTTTAAATTAAATAATGAATTGAAAAGAAATAATGAGTAATAATGAGAAGTTTAAAGTAGCTATTTTTTTAGCAACAGGCTATAAAATGGGTGAAGTAATAATTACTATTGATCTATTAAGAAGGGCTAATATTATTATTGATTTAGTAAGTATTGAAAATGACTTAAAAATCAAATCAAGTCATAATGTTTTTATTTTATGTGAAAAGAAAATCAGCGATATCGATTTGTTAAGTTATAAGATGCTAATTTTACCGGGTGGTAAAATTGGAGTAGAAAACTTAAGCAAAAATGAATTATTAAAATCAATGTTAGTTATTTTTGCTAAAGATAGTAATAAGTTTATTGCTGCTATTTGTGCAGCACCCCAAATTTTAGGGCAATTAAATTTAATAGATAACAAAAAAATTACGCATTATCCAGGCACTAATATTGGTTTAAATAAAAGTATTATTTTAGATGAAAAAGTAGTAGTTGATAATAATATTATAACTGGAAAATCAATTGCTGCTGCATTTGAATTTGGTTTAAAGTTAATTGAAGTTTTAGAAAGTAAAGAAATTTCTGAACAAATTAAAAAACAATTAGTTTTTTAATTTGTATTTTTTATATAAAGTTAAAGTTATTACTTTTAAAATAGTTAATGGCCTATACTTTTTATACAGTTAAAATAATAATTTTAAATATAAAAAATACATTTTAATCAATAAAAAATATTGTTGACATTTAAAAATGTATTTTTTTATTTTTTTTAAAATAATAATATAATAAGTGTATAAAAAAGGGGGTTTTTATAAAAATGAAAAAATGATTAAATATTTTAGGAACGATTGGATTTACAACAGTAAGTACAACAGCAATAGTTGCTCGTAAAACATCAGAAAGTATTTTAAGTAAATCATTTGCTTCTAGTTATAATGTTGATGACTTTAGTAATTTAGAAGGTTTTGGTATTAAATATAACGAAGAAAATAATACATATGATTTTCTTTGATCAAAATTAACAGTAGATTTAGCAACAATTATAGTACCAATTAATAATACAGTTCCAGTTCAAAAAATTTCCAAAGATAAAAATATTGAAGTTAAAGAAAATGAATTAGTAGCAATATATTCTGCAGAAGATCAACAAGGTTTAATTATTGGTTCAGAAAATTTTATTACAATTAAAATTAAATTAAATTTATATAAAGGAGTAAAACAAGAAACAAATAAAGTTGAACTAGTAGATCAAACAGTAGAATACGATGTTTCATTAAATTTATTTGTTAAACAAAACTTAAAATTTTTAACAACTCCAACTGTAAATTGTAAAGCAGATATTGCTGAATTTAAAACTATTTTAGTAAAAGAATTAAAAAAACAAAATGGTTTTTCAAAATTAGATATTAATATGATTAATATTGTAAAAGTAGATGGTGATCCTTTAACTACAGAAGATTTAAAAGAACATGATACACATGTTAAATTAACATTAACAGATGAGGGAAAAAATCATTTTATTGGTGAAAATAATGATTTAAAAGTTAATTGAGTTCCAGAAGTTTAACAAAATAAATTATTGAATATTTATAAAAATAAAAATGTAATATTTTAATTTATGAAAGGAAAATATATATGAAAACTTTAGTAACATTATTAGGAACGATTGGTTATGATAAATAGTGTAGAAAGAATAAACGAAACACTACTTTTATTAAAAAAATATCAAATTACACCTAAAAAATTACAAATAGTTTTTTAAATATAAATAATAGTCCAAAAGAAGTTAAAGAAATAACTTATGAATTTAGTGAAAAACATAAAGATATTGTTCATAGTTATAAAACTTCATCAGTATCAAATCCAGCTTATGAAAGTTGAGATTTTGTAGTTTCTACAGGTTTAAAATCTTTTCAAAAACCAAAATCTATTAGAATATTAGAATGATTTTTAAATAATGGTTCAGATAAAATAGATTGAGGTTCAGATCATTATGATGTATTTTCTGTTCCTTTAAAAATAATGGGAAAAGAAATTAATAAAATTAATGAGGGAAAAATTACAAATGAAGAAGTAGCATATAATAGAATGAATTTTTCATTTAAAGAATCGTATCAAGATTTTTAGCAACTGCTGAAGTTGTTAGAGGTATAACTACTGCATTATTTTTTGATAATCTTGATTGACACATTCAATTTTTATTTCCTGAAAAATTAACATTCGATATTTCATTTTCTAATGTATATTTAACTAGAAGTTTAGGGTATGGATTGAAATTTGCAATAGATTATTAATTAAATATTTAAAATAAAGTTATAATATATAGCTAACTAAAGTAATATTTACTCATAAATAATGTAAAATAATAATATGTAATTTAAACAGTTTTTGAATTTAAAAGTACAATTCAGCAATAATTAAAATAGATTAGGAAGATTAAATTATGCCAAAACCATACAGTGAAGACTTACGAAGAAAAGTAATAGAAGCTTATGAAAGTAAAAATATGAAAATTAAAGAAATTTGTAAAGTGTTCAATATCACTAGAAAGACTTTATTTTTATGAAGAAAAAGAAAAAAAGAAACTGGGCATATAAAACCAATTTTGAATTATCAAAAAGGACATAGCCACAAAATAAAGGATTTAGATGAATTAAAAAATTATTTAGCAGAAAATAAAGATGTTACAGTTCAAAAAGTAATTGATAAATTTGGAAATATGACTAAAGAAACAGTTTATAACTATTTTAAAAATCTAAATTATACATATAAAAAAAACTTTTCTATATGAACAAAGAGATAAAAATAAACAAGAAGATTTTTTAAAAGAAATAGCTAAAATAATGAATGAAGATTTAGTATATATTGATGAATCTGGAATTGATGATAATGAATTTTATAAATATGGTTGATCTGAAAAAGGTAAAATATTATTTGATAATAAACCCGCATATAAAATAAAGAGAATGAGTATAATTGGTTCACTAAATAAAGGTAAATTAAAAGCCTTATGAGCATTTGAAGGACATTGCAATAGTAAAATTTTTGAATCATATGTTAAAAATAAACTAATTCCAGTATTAAAGCGTGGACAAATTATAGTTTTAGATAATGCAACGTTTCATAAATCTAAATTATACATATAAAAAAAACTTTTCTATATGAACAAAGAGATAAAAATAAACAAGAAGATTTTTTAAAAGAAATAGCTAAAATAATGAATGAAGATTTAGTATATATTGATGAATCTGGAATTGATGATAATGAATTTTATAAATATGGTTGATCTGAAAAAGGTAAAAGATTATTTGATAATAAACCCGCATATAAAATAAAGAGAATGAGTATAATTGGTTCACTAAATAAAGGTAAATTAAAAGCCTTATGAGCATTTGAAGGACATTGCAATAGTAAAATTTTTGAATCATATGTTAAAAATAAACTAATTCCAGTATTAAAGCGTGGACAAATTATAGTTTTAGATAATGCAACGTTTCATAAATCTAAATTAACACAACAATTAATTGAAAATGCTGGATGCAAACTATTATTTCTTCCGCCATATTCTCCTAATTTAAATCCAATTGAACATTTTTGATTTGCTATAAAACATAATATAAGAAAAATATTACCAAATTATTGACCAAATATTAAAAAAGCGATTGATTTTGTTTTTCAAGATATGAGTAAACATTAATTTAGTTAGCTATATATTTTGATAACATAGTAAATATTTGTTTAAATATTTTAACTTGTGATAAATTAACATAATTTGGATAATCTAACTCTCATTGCCTAAATAAGTTGGTAATTACTTCATCGGGTTTTTGACCTTCAAATTTTTTTCTTAATTCTGCTATTTTATTTTTTGGTTTACCTTTATCATCATAATCTGCACCTTCGAAATTTCTATTATAGTTATATGTATAACTTAACATATCTAATAATAATTTTTGTAAACTATCAATTGTTGGTGCATCTTTTATTTCAATTTCTATACTTTTAAATCTATTATTAGTTGCAAGATAAACATATCATCTGGATGGGTTACACTTTATTGGACACTAATTACGTAGACAAGTGAACAAATTAGTTGAAAGAAAGGAACTATAATTATGGCCAATATTAATTCATATACCGATGAATTTAAAAAACAAATAGTAGCTTTATATCAAAGCGGCAAATCAGTATCTTACCTTGCTAAAGAATATAATGTTACAAGAGCAGCTACTTATAATTGAATTAAGGAATTTACTAATTCAGGTAGTTTTAAAGCTAAAGATAATCGTTCTGTTGAAGAAAATGAATTAATTAAATTAAGAAAAGAATTAAAACAATTACGAATGGAAAATGATATTTTAAAGCAAGCAGCACTAATAATAGGCAGAAAATAGAAATTATTACAAACAATAAGTTTAAATATAAAATTCGCACAATGTGTCATTTTTTAAAAATTTCTAAATCAACATATTATTTTAATTTAAAGAAAAAAGAAAATAAAATTCAAAATAATATTTATGATGAAGCTATTATTAGTGCTTTTAAAGAAAATAAATGTGTTTATGGAACAAGAAGATTAAAAGTAATATTAGAAAACCAAGAAATTTATTTATCAAGACGAAAAATTAAAGAAATTATGAATAAGCATAATTTAATATCAAAATACACTAAATTATCATTCAAAAATCATAATAACAAAGTAAATGATGAAAAAATCACTAATCTTGTGAATAGAAACTTTAATAATAGGCTTAAAAATGAAGTTATTGTCAGTGATTTAACTTATGTTCAAGTTAATGGTAAATGAAACTATATTTGCTTATTAATTGACCTATTTAACCGCGAAATTATTGGACATAGTGTAGGTACTAGAAAAGATGCCTTATTAGTACATCAAGCATTTATGCAATCAAATCGCTGTTTAAAAGATATTCAAATATTTCATAGTGATTGTGGTAATGAATTTAATAATAAAATTATTGATAAACTTTTACTAGCATTCAATATTACTCGCTCTTTAAGCAAAAAAGGTTGTCCTTATGACAATGCTGTTGCTGAAGCAACTTTTAAAACTTTCAAAACTGAATTTATTAATGATAAAAATTTTAGATCATTAATCCAATTAAAATTAGAATTATTTGATTACATCAATTGATACAACAACATAAGAATCCACAGCACTTTAAACTACTTAACTCCAGTTAATTATCAAAAACAAATGTCTACCAAAAAATAGTCCTAAAAAGTGTTGCCATTCCAAACCAATTATTGTAGAAACTAAACCAATAATCAATCAATCTGGATAAGGTAATTTTAAATATACGTGACTGGCCATAGTTATAATTCCAAGTACACACAAAATACCAGCAACTCCATAACCAATAATTTTTAATACTATATTTTCTAATAATATGATATTTTTTTCTGAAAAATTTTGATTCATAATTGGTAATGTTTAGTAATCTGTGTAACTTACAAAAATAACTATGTTTAATTAATTCTAGTAAATATAATTAAATGACTAGAAAGAGTGAGTTACAGATGGCTAAAAAACAAAGTATTAATAATAATGATCCAATATCAAAAGCAGTAGATTTATTACTAGAAAATACTGAAGATTTAACAACAGTATTTAAAGAAGGAGGATTATATAAAGAATTAACAAAAAGATTAGTAGAAAAGATGTTAAATTCTGAAATGCAAAATTATTTAGGGTATGAAAAAAATCAACATAGTAATAGTGAAAATGCTCGTAATGGTATAAGTTCAAAAAAATTAATAACTCAACAAGGTAAAATTGAAATTAATGTACCAAGAGATCGTAATAGTGATTTTACTCCTGTAATAGTTGCAAAAAGACAGAGAAGATTTGATGGCTTTGATCAACAAGTTCTTTCACTATATGCCAAAGGAATGACTTTATCAGATATTAGAATGCAGTTGCAAGAGTTATATCATGGTGCAGATATTAGTGAAAGTGTTATTAGTCAAATTACTGATGATGTGATAGATGATGTCAAGGCGTGGCAAAATCGACCATTAGAAAGTATTTATTCTATTGTTTATTTTGATTGTATAGTAGTTAAAGTACGGCAAGATAAACGCATTATTAACAAATCAGTTTATATAGCATTAGGAGTGGATTTAGAAGGCAAAAAAGATGTTTTAGGTTTATGAATTAGTGAAAATGAAGGTTCTAAATTTTGACTAGCTAATTTTACAGAAATGAAAAATCGAGGCTTAAATGATATTTTGATTGCTTGTAGTGATAATTTAACAGGCATGTCAGAAGCAATACAAGCAGTTTATCCTAAAACTGAACATCAATTATGCATAGTTCATCAAATTAGAAATAGTTTAAAATATGTTTCATACAAACATCGAAAAACCTTAGTTGCAGATTTAAAACCAATTTATAGTGCATGTAGTGAAGAACAAGCAATGCAAGCTTTAGAATCATTTGAAAGTAAATGAAATAAACAATATCCGCAAATTACTAAATCTTGATATAAAAATTGAGATAATTTAATGGTTTTTATTAGTTATCCACCAGAAATTAAAAGAGTGATTTATACTACAAATGCTATTGAATCTGTTAATAGTCAATTACGAAAAGTTATCAGAAATAAAAAAGTTTTTCCTAATGATATGGCAGTTTTCAAAATATTTTACTTAGCAATTGAAAATATAACAAAAAAATGAACAATGCCCATTCAAAATTGAAATACAGCAATTGCTCATTTTATGATAAAATTTGAAGATAGAATTAATCTGAACTAGTAACTTTGTAAAACAAAGATACACAGATTACATAAAAGCCTCGTACATTCATATTACTATTTTTTAAAAAATATTTCAACTAAAATACTTAATTTTAAAAATTACTAAAATAAATTTAATATTTATACACAATAAAAATACTTAACTTATTAAGTATATGTAAAGTACTTATTTTTTATTAAAATATTTTTAATTAGAAATTTTTATATAAAATTATGTTTCTAAATTTATCTTATTACATTTAAAAATAACCATTTTAATATAAATTGAAATATTATATGTTCTATTACCAAGCATTTCTTTTAAAACATGTCAAATATTAGTTTCTGTAAAACAACCAATATTTCACTTTGCACCTTGATTTTCAATACCTTCTTTATTATTTTTAAAGTATTGTTTTTTTAATTTTTTATGATTATCTAATTGATTATATAAATAGTTAATTAATTGTTCATATTGACCATTATTAATTAAATATTTACAATGATTATATTCTTCTAAATATTTTTCTTTATTTCCAGCCATTATTCCAAGATATAATGTTCTAATTAAATGAAATTTATCTAAAACAAACTTTGCACCTAAATAATCAGCAACTTCTTTAATTCATCCTGCACTATCACCACAAATAATAATTTTTGCTTGTTCAATATTTTCATAAAATTTTTGACAATGTTTTTTAACAAATTCAGCAGTTTTTTTAACTCCAATTGGAGTTCTTGTTTTTCTTATAATTGCTTTTACTCTTTTATTTTGTACTTTGTGATTAATATTATCTGTATATGTTACTATTAATCGCATAGAATGTTTTGTACCTTTACGTTTAAAATTTCAAAATTTTCGATGACCATCATCAATTGCTACAAAAATAGGTTGATTTTTTTCTAATTTTACTTTTACTGGATTTGCTTCAACTATTTCAAAATTTTTAAAAACTCTATGAACACTACTAACACTAATACCTGCTTTTTTACAAATAGCACAAATATCACGATATCTTTTTCCATCTGCAAAATTTTCAATAATAGTATCTTCAATATCTTCACCAATTCTTTTATATTTAGGTAATTGTAGTATTTCATCAACTAAACAAACACGAATTCATTTTTGTAATTCTTCATTAAAATATTCATAAATTCTTCTTTTATAAGTTACCATTCCATATAATGTTTTTCTAGTTCGATATTGATAGTCAACAATTTTATATTTCTTTTTATCTCTTGTTTTAAATATTTTTCTATCTCATTTTTCTCATTTATTTTTAAAATTTTCGATAATTAATTTATCAATTTTAGGATATTGTTCTTTATAATTTCATTTATAATTAAAATCCATATTAAAATTCATTTTTTCTTCTAACTTTTTTTAAATTTTAAATTTATTGTAAATATATTTAAAAAAATAATTTACTTTAATATTATAAACATATATAAGTGTAATTTTAACTAAAATAAAAATTATTTAAAAAAATCCTTTCATATTTGCTATATAATAAACAAGTTACATATAATTAATAGTATAGGTCTCACAAAATAAACACCTTTAATTTAGGCCTTATTTTGCATTTATAAGCATACTTGTAAAAATAATCAAAAATAGTACAATTTATAAGTAAAATTAAAAAATAGAGGAGTAATTTAATGAATCCAGAATTTTTAAAATTAGTTAAAGTTGATTTTATGCATGGTGTAGAAGAGCCTTGATGCAATAACCAAGGAGTTGCGATATTACCTTATGTTATTAAAAACAATGAATATTATTATTTACTAGTTAAAGAAAATAATCCATTATTTAAAGATAAAGAAATTAGTGAATATGGTACTATCACTGGAGGTCTTGAAAATCTTGACCCTTATCAAACAGTAATTAATGAAATGTTAGAAGAAACTGGAATTGATGTTAAAAATGATAAATCAAAAATTTATTATTTAGGTAAACATTATGCAAATAAATCAAGTACAAAATTATGATATTTTTTTTCTATAGATTTAACAATGTTGAATTTGAATTTAACAAAAACATACAAAGGTAATGGTGATGGAACAGAAGCAGAAAAAGACATCATTGCAAAATTTATAAGTTATGAAAAAATTTGCCAATCTAATGATTCTTTATGTTTAGCAATTTTTGGTAACTGAACTTCTAGAAAAAAAATAATAAAAGAAAAAGCAAAACAACTATTTAATTTTAAAAATGACATATTATCTGATAAGTTTTTAACTGGAATTCATATTAATGAAATTGACGAAGAAAACCCAGAATTAATAAATGAATTTTTACTTATAGAAAATCGACAAGAATTTTTGAAACTTGAAGAAGATTTAGACAATAGTATATTTGATAAACTGCAAAGATTAAGGGATGAAATGTTAATTTCACATTCATCAAATTTACATGAAGATTTGAAATTACAAGCTCATAAATTTTACCATAAAAATAAAAATATTTTTCAAGAATCTGAAGAAATAAATAAATTAGTTGATGAATATTGTTCAGTTCCAGAAATTTATGAAATAAATTCAACTGCACCTCATTTATAAAAAAGGAGTAATTTAATATGAAAACATGAATAAAAACAAATTTAAGTAAAATAACATTAGCATTAGCACTAACTGGTGCTACAACTGGAACAATAGGATTAATCATGGGGGGGAATGCTTACCCATAATGTTAGTGGAGTTAAATATTTTTTAACTCCACATAAACAAGTTGAATGAGGTGTTCAAACTATTTGGACAACTAATCCTAATGATACTTTAAAAAAAAGATTATAAATTTGAGTTATATTTTGCAGATGAACCATTAAGAAGAAAATTTGATATATCTTTTCAAAATTGATATTATAGTACAGATATAGTATGAAATGGTAAATATCCTAATGGATATTTTAATAAATAATTTATATCTCTAAGTTAATATAAGAAATATTTTCATTATATTTATCAAATAAATTAATATTTTGTAAGTTTATTTCTTGTTTATCAGTAATTAAAATTAAATCATAATTACCAGCACCAAAAATGCCACTGATTTCAATCCGATTTAAATTATTAATCGGATTTTCAATTTGTAATTCAAATTCATTAAAATTATCAATTTGAGAAATTTCTTTATAAAATTCTAATTTAGAAAATAATTGAGATTTATTTGAACCATATAAATTTAAAGCATTTTCATTTTTCATTTTTCCAATAATTGCTCTTGTAAAATATTTACCATATTCACCATTTGCTAATGTCCAGTCTGCTGGAATTAATGAAGGTATATTATTACTTTCTAGTTCATTAGTTATAGATAGTCAGTTAAATTGATTATCATCTAGTTTGCATAATTCATTTTGACTAATATCATTGTTTTTTTAATTTAATATTATTTATATATGTAAAATCAAAATATACAGATTTTAATATTACTTTTATATCTTTATACTGTCAAATATCATTTTCGCTAGGTTGTATTGGACCTGATTGTAATTCAAAATAATATGGCAATAAAATTTTATTATCATCATTTAATCCTTTATTTATTGATAATGATGAATAAATATAGCTAACTAAAGTAATATTTACTCATAAATAATGTAAAATAATAATATGTAATTTAAACAGTTTTTGAATTTAAAAGTACAATTCAGCAATAATTAAAATAGATTAGGAAGATTAAATTATGCCAAAACCATACAGTGAAGACTTACGAAGAAAAGTAATAGAAGCTTATGAAAGTAAAAATATGAAAATTAAAGAAATTTGTAAAGTGTTCAATATCACTAGAAAGACTTTATTTTTATGAAGAAAAAGAAAAAAAGAAACTGGGCATATAAAACCAATTTTGAATTATCAAAAAGGACATAGCCACAAAATAAAGGATTTAGATGAATTAAAAAATTATTTAGCAGAAAATAAAGATGTTACAGTTCAAAAAGTAATTGATAAATTTGGAAATATGACTAAAGAAACAGTTTATAACTATTTTAAAAATCTAAATTATACATATAAAAAAAACTTTTCTATATGAACAAAGAGATAAAAATAAACAAGAAGATTTTTTAAAAGAAATAGCTAAAATAATGAATGAAGATTTAGTATATATTGATGAATCTGGAATTGATGATAATGAATTTTATAAATATGGTTGATCTGAAAAAGGTAAAATATTATTTGATAATAAACCCGCATATAAAATAAAGAGAATGAGTATAATTGGTTCACTAAATAAAGGTAAATTAAAAGCCTTATGAGCATTTGAAGGACATTGCAATAGTAAAATTTTTGAATCATATGTTAAAAATAAACTAATTCCAGTATTAAAGCGTGGACAAATTATAGTTTTAGATAATGCAACGTTTCATAAATCTAAATTATACATATAAAAAAAACTTTTCTATATGAACAAAGAGATAAAAATAAACAAGAAGATTTTTTAAAAGAAATAGCTAAAATAATGAATGAAGATTTAGTATATATTGATGAATCTGGAATTGATGATAATGAATTTTATAAATATGGTTGATCTGAAAAAGGTAAAAGATTATTTGATAATAAACCCGCATATAAAATAAAGAGAATGAGTATAATTGGTTCACTAAATAAAGGTAAATTAAAAGCCTTATGAGCATTTGAAGGACATTGCAATAGTAAAATTTTTGAATCATATGTTAAAAATAAACTAATTCCAGTATTAAAGCGTGGACAAATTATAGTTTTAGATAATGCAACGTTTCATAAATCTAAATTATACATATAAAAAAAACTTTTCTATATGAACAAAGAGATAAAAATAAACAAGAAGATTTTTTAAAAGAAATAGCTAAAATAATGAATGAAGATTTAGTATATATTGATGAATCTGGAATTGATGATAATGAATTTTATAAATATGGTTGATCTGAAAAAGGTAAAAGATTATTTGATAATAAACCCGCATATAAAATAAAGAGAATGAGTATAATTGGTTCACTAAATAAAGGTAAATTAAAAGCCTTATGAGCATTTGAAGGACATTGCAATAGTAAAATTTTTGAATCATATGTTAAAAATAAACTAATTCCAGTATTAAAGCGTGGACAAATTATAGTTTTAGATAATGCAACGTTTCATAAATCTAAATTAACACAACAATTAATTGAAAATGCTGGATGCAAACTATTATTTCTTCCGCCATATTCTCCTAATTTAAATCCAATTGAACATTTTTGATTTGCTATAAAACATAATATAAGAAAAATATTACCAAATTATTGACCAAATATTAAAAAAGCGATTGATTTTGTTTTTCAAGATATGAGTAAACATTAATTTAGTTAGCTATATATTTTGATAACATAGTAAATATTTGTTTAAATATTTTAACTTGTGATAAATTAACATAATTTGGATAATCTAACTCTCATTGCCTAAATAAGTTGGTAATTACTTCATCGGGTTTTTGACCTTCAAATTTTTTTCTTAATTCTGCTATTTTATTTTTTGGTTTACCTTTATCATCATAATCTGCACCTTCGAAATTTCTATTATAGTTATATGTATAACTTAACATATGGATGGGTTACACTTTATTGGACACTAATTACGTAGACAAGTGAACAAATTATTGTAGAAACTAAACCAATAATCAATCAATCTGGATAAGGTAATTTTAAATATACGTGACTGGCCATAGTTATAATTCCAAGTACACACAAAATACCAGCAACTCCATAACCAATAATTTTTAATACTATATTTTCTAATAATATGATATTTTTTTCTGAAAAATTTTGATATAATTGGTAATGTTTAGTAATCTGTGTAACTTACAAAAATAACTATGTTTAATTAATTCTAGTAAATATAATTAAATGACTAGAAAGAGTGAGTTACAGATGGCTAAAAAACAAAGTATTAATAATAATGATCCAATATCAAAAGCAGTAGATTTATTACTAGAAAATACTGAAGATTTAACAACAGTATTTAAAGAAGGAGGATTATATAAAGAATTAACAAAAAGATTAGTAGAAAAGATGTTAAATTCTGAAATGCAAAATTATTTAGGGTATGAAAAAAATCAACATAGTAATAGTGAAAATGCTCGTAATGGTATAAGTTCAAAAAAATTAATAACTCAACAAGGTAAAATTGAAATTAATGTACCAAGAGATCGTAATAGTGATTTTACTCCTGTAATAGTTGCAAAAAGACAGAGAAGATTTGATGGCTTTGATCAACAAGTTCTTTCACTATATGCCAAAGGAATGACTTTATCAGATATTAGAATGCAGTTGCAAGAGTTATATCATGGTGCAGATATTAGTGAAAGTGTTATTAGTCAAATTACTGATGATGTGATAGATGATGTCAAGGCGTGGCAAAATCGACCATTAGAAAGTATTTATTCTATTGTTTATTTTGATTGTATAGTAGTTAAAGTACGGCAAGATAAACGCATTATTAACAAATCAATTTATATAGCATTAGGAGTGGATTTAGAAGGCAAAAAAGATGTTTTAGGTTTATGAATTAGTGAAAATGAAGCTTCTAAATTTTGACTAGCTAATTTTACAGAAATGAAAAATCGAGGCTTAAATGATATTTTGATTGCTTGTAGTGATAATTTAACAGGCATGTCAGAAGCAATACAAGCAGTTTATCCTAAAACTGAACATCAATTATGCATAGTTCATCAAATTAGAAATAGTTTAAAATATGTTTCATACAAACATCGAAAAACCTTAGTTGCAGATTTAAAACCAATTTATAGTGCATGTAGTGAAGAACAAGCAATGCAAGCTTTAGAATCATTTGAAAGTAAATGAAATAAACAATATCCGCAAATTACTAAATCTTGATATAAAAATTGAGATAATTTAATGGTTTTTATTAGTTATCCACCAGAAATTAAAAGAGTGATTTATACTACAAATGCTATTGAATCTGTTAATAGTCAATTACGAAAAGTTATCAGAAATAAAAAAGTTTTTCCTAATGATATGGCAGTTTTCAAAATATTTTACTTAGCAATTGAAAATATAACAAAAAAATGAACAATGCCCATTCAAAATTGAAATACAGCAATTGCTCATTTTATGATAAAATTTGAAGATAGAATTAATCTGAACTAGTAACTTTGTAAAACAAAGATACACAGATTACATAAAAGCCTCGTACATTCATATTACTATTTTTTAAAAAATATTTCAACTAAAATACTTAATTTTAAAAATTACTAAAATAAATTTAATATTTATACACAATAAAAATACTTAACTTATTAAGTATATGTAAAGTACTTATTTTTTATTAAAATATTTTTAATTAGAAATTTTTATATAAAATTATGTTTCTAAATTTATCTTATTACATTTAAAAATAACCATTTTAATATAAATTGAAATATTATATGTTCTATTACCAAGCATTTCTTTTAAAACATGTCAAATATTAGTTTCTGTAAAACAACCAATATTTCACTTTGCACCTTGATTTTCAATACCTTCTTTATTATTTTTAAAGTATTGTTTTTTTAATTTTTTATGATTATCTAATTGATTATATAAATAGTTAATTAATTGTTCATATTGACCATTATTAATTAAATATTTACAATGATTATATTCTTCTAAATATTTTTCTTTATTTCCAGCCATTATTCCAAGATATAATGTTCTAATTAAATGAAATTTATCTAAAACAAACTTTGCACCTAAATAATCAGCAACTTCTTTAATTCATCCTGCACTATCACCACAAATAATAATTTTTGCTTGTTCAATATTTTCATAAAATTTTTGACAATGTTTTTTAACAAATTCAGCAGTTTTTTTAACTCCAATTGGAGTTCTTGTTTTTCTTATAATTGCTTTTACTCTTTTATTTTGTACTTTGTGATTAATATTATCTGTATATGTTACTATTAATCGCATAGAATGTTTTGTACCTTTACGTTTAAAATTTCAAAATTTTCGATGACCATCATCAATTGCTACAAAAATAGGTTGATTTTTTTCTAATTTTACTTTTACTGGATTTGCTTCAACTATTTCAAAATTTTTAAAAACTCTATGAACACTACTAACACTAATACCTGCTTTTTTACAAATAGCACAAATATCACGATATCTTTTTCCATCTGCAAAATTTTCAATAATAGTATCTTCAATATCTTCACCAATTCTTTTATATTTAGGTAATTGTAGTATTTCATCAACTAAACAAACACGAATTCATTTTTGTAATTCTTCATTAAAATATTCATAAATTCTTCTTTTATAAGTTACCATTCCATATAATGTTTTTCTAGTTCGATATTGATAGTCAACAATTTTATATTTCTTTTTATCTCTTGTTTTAAATATTTTTCTATCTCATTTTTCTCATTTATTTTTAAAATTTTCGATAATTAATTTATCAATTTTAGGATATTGTTCTTTATAATTTCATTTATAATTAAAATCCATATTAAAATTCATTTTTTCTTCTAACTTTTTTTAAATTTTAAATTTATTGTAAATATATTTAAAAAAATAATTTACTTTAATATTATAAACATATATAAGTGTAATTTTAACTAAAATAAAAATTATTTAAAAAAATCCTTTCATATTTGCTATATAATAAACAAGTTACATATAGCTAACTAAAGTAATGTTTACTCATATCTTGAAAAACAAAATCAATCGCTTTTTTAATATTTGGTCAATAATTTGGTAATATTTTTCTTATATTATGTTTTATAGCAAATCAAAAATGTTCAATTGGATTTAAATTAGGAGAATATGGCGGAAGAAATAATAGTTTGCATCCAGCATTTTCAATTAATTGTTGTGTTAATTTAGATTTATGAAACGTTGCATTATCTAAAACTATAATTTGTCCACGCTTTAATACTGGAATTAGTTTATTTTTAACATATGATTCAAAAATTTTACTATTGCAATGTCCTTCAAATGCTCATAAGGCTTTTAATTTACCTTTATTTAGTGAACCAATTATACTCATTCTCTTTATTTTATATGCGGGTTTATTATCAAATAATCTTTTACCTTTTTCAGATCAACCATATTTATAAAATTCATTATCATCAATTCCAGATTCATCAATATATACTAAATCTTCATTCATTATTTTAGCTATTTCTTTTAAAAAATCTTCTTGTTTATTTTTATCTCTTTGTTCATATAGAAAAGTTTTTTTTATATGTATAATTTAGTTTTTTAAAATAGTTATAAACTGTTTCTTTAGTCATATTTCCAAATTTATCAATTACTTTTTGAACTGTAACATCTTTATTTTCTGCTAAATAATTTTTTAATTCATCTAAATCCTTTATTTTGTGGCTATGTCCTTTTTGATAATTCAAAATTGGTTTTATATGCCCAGTTTCTTTTTTTCTTTTTCTTCATAAAAATAAAGTCTTTCTAGTGATATTGAACACTTTACAAATTTCTTTAATTTTCATATTTTTACTTTCATAAGCTTCTATTACTTTTCTTCGTAAGTCTTCACTGTATGGTTTTGGCATAATTTAATCTTCCTAATCTATTTTAATTATTGCTGAATTGTACTTTTAAATTCAAAAACTGTTTAAATTACATATTATTATTTTACATTATTTATGAGTAAATATTACTTTAGTTAGCTATATAATTAATAGTATAGGTCTCACAAAATAAACACCTTTAATTTAGGCCTTATTTTGCATTTATAAGCATACTTGTAAAAATAATCAAAAATAGTACAATTTATAAGTAAAATTAAAAAATAAAGGAGTAATTTAATGAATCCAGAATTTTTAAAATTAGTTAAAGTTGATTTTATGCATGGTGTAGAAGAGCCTTGATGCAATAACCAAGGAGTTGCGATATTACCTTATGTTATTAAAAACAATGAATATTATTATTTACTAGTTAAAGAAAATAATCCATTATTTAAAGATAAAGAAATTAGTGAATATGGTACTATCACTGGAGGTCTTGAAAATCTTGACCCTTATCAAACAGTAATTAATGAAATGTTAGAAGAAACTGGAATTGATGTTAAAAATGATAAATCAAAAATTTATTATTTAGGTAAACATTATGCAAATAAATCAAGTACAAAATTATGATATTTTTTTTCTATAGATTTAACAATGTTGAATTTGAATTTAACAAAAACATACAAAGGTAATGGTGATGGAACAGAAGCAGAAAAAGACATCATTGCAAAATTTATAAGTTATGAAAAAATTTGCCAATCTAATGATTCTTTATGTTTAGCAATTTTTGGTAACTGAACTTCTAGAAAAAAAATAATAAAAGAAAAAGCAAAACAACTATTTAATTTTAAAAATGACATATTATCTGATAAGTTTTTAACTGGAATTCATATTAATGAAATTGACGAAGAAAACCCAGAATTAATAAATGAATTTTTACTTATAGAAAATCGACAAGAATTTTTGAAACTTGAAGAAGATTTAGACAATAGTATATTTGATAAACTGCAAAGATTAAGAGATGAAATGTTAATTTCACATTCATCAAATTTACATGAAGATTTGAAATTACAAGCTCATAAATTTTACCATAAAAATAAAAATATTTTTCAAGAATCTGAAGAAATAAATAAATTAGGTGATGAATATTGTTCAGTTCCAGAAATTTATGAAATAAATTCAACTGCACCTCATTTATAAAAAAGGAGTAATTTAATATGAAAACATGAATAAAAACAAATTTAAGTAAAATAACATTAGCATTAGCACTAACTGGTGCTACAACTGGAACAATAGGATTAATCATGGGGGGGAATGCTTACCCATAATGTTAGTGGAGTTAAATATTTTTTAACTCCACATAAACAAGTTGAATGAGGTGTTCAAACTATTTGGACAACTAATCCTAATGATACTTTAAAAAAAAGATTATAAATTTGAGTTATATTTTGCAGATGAACCATTAAGAAGAAAATTTGATATATCTTTTCAAAATTGATATTATAGTACAGATATAGTATGAAATGGTAAATATCCTAATGGATATTTTAATAAATAATTTATATCTCTAAGTTAATATAAGAAATATTTTCATTATATTTATCAAATAAATTAATATTTTGTAAGTTTATTTCTTGTTTATCAGTAATTAAAATTAAATCATAATTACCAGCACCAAAAATGCCACTGATTTCAATCCGATTTAAATTATTAATCGGATTTTCAATTTGTAATTCAAATTCATTAAAATTATCAATTTGAGAAATTTCTTTATAAAATTCTAATTTAGAAAATAATTGAGATTTATTTGAACCATATAAATTTAAAGCATTTTCATTTTTCATTTTTCCAATAATTGCTCTTGTAAAATATTTACCATATTCACCATTTGCTAATGTCCAGTCTGCTGGAATTAATGAAGGTATATTATTACTTTCTAGTTCATTAGTTATAGATAGTCAGTTAAATTGATTATCATCTAGTTTGCATAATTCATTTTGACTAATATCATTGTTTTTTTAATTTAATATTATTTATATATAGCTAACTAAAGTAATATTTACTCATAAATAATGTAAAATAATAATATGTAATTTAAACAGTTTTTGAATTTAAAAGTACAATTCAGCAATAATTAAAATAGATTAGGAAGATTAAATTATGCCAAAACCATACAGTGAAGACTTACGAAGAAAAGTAATAGAAGCTTATGAAAGTAAAAATATGAAAATTAAAGAAATTTGTAAAGTGTTCAATATCACTAGAAAGACTTTATTTTTATGAAGAAAAAGAAAAAAAGAAACTGGGCATATAAAACCAATTTTGAATTATCAAAAAGGACATAGCCACAAAATAAAGGATTTAGATGAATTAAAAAATTATTTAGCAGATAATAAAGATGTTACAGTTCAAAAAGTAATTGATAAATTTGGAAATATGACTAAAGAAACAGTTTATAACTATTTTAAAAAACTAAATTATACATATAAAAAAAACTTTTCTATATGAACAAAGAGATAAAAATAAACAAGAAGATTTTTTAAAAGAAATAGCTAAAATAATGAATGAAGATTTAGTATATATTGATGAATCTGGAATTGATGATAATGAATTTTATAAATATGGTTGATCTGAAAAAGGTAAAAGATTATTTGATAATAAACCCGCATATAAAATAAAGAGAATGAGTATAATTGGTTCACTAAATAAAGGTAAATTAAAAGCCTTATGAGCATTTGAAGGACATTGCAATAGTAAAATTTTTGAATCATATGTTAAAAATAAACTAATTCCAGTATTAAAGCGTGGACAAATTATAGTTTTAGATAATGCAACGTTTCATAAATCTAAATTAACACAACAATTAATTGAAAATGCTGGATGCAAACTATTATTTCTTCCGCCATATTCTCCTAATTTAAATCCAATTGAACATTTTTGATTTGCTATAAAACATAATATAAGAAAAATATTACCAAATTATTGACCAAATATTAAAAAAGCGATTGATTTTGTTTTTGAAGATATGAGTAAACATTACTTTAGTTAGCTATATGTAAAATCAAAATATACAGATTTTAATATTACTTTTATATCTTTATACTGTCAAATATCATTTTCGCTAGGTTGTATTGGACCTGATTGTAATTCAAAATAATATGGCAATAAAATTTTATTATCATCATTTAATCCTTTATTTATTGATAATGATGAATAAATATAGCTAACTAAAGTAATATTTACTCATAAATAATGTAAAATAATAATATGTAATTTAAACAGTTTTTGAATAGACTTACTGCATAACGTTTTTAAGTTTTAATGATAAATTATAAAATCCTGCAATTAAATTAAATCTTAAAAATATTCGTTTTCTACCTTTTCTAAATTTATAACCAATAATTTTAAAACATTTTAAAAATGCAAAAACATGTTCAATTTTTCTGCGAGTTTTATTAATAATCTTATTAAAAATTTTAATTTTACTTGTTTTAGGATTATTTTTACTAGTTTTAATGGGTAAAAATGTATTACTATGAATTTTTTGTAAACCTTGATAACCTTTATCTGCAAGAATTACAGTTTCTGACAAAAATTCTAACTTTGAATTTTTAAAAGTTTTAAAATCATGATTTTTACCAGTATCAGGAAAAATATTTAAAATTTCATTAGTATGTGCATTAATTATGGTTTGAAACTTAACAGTATGCATTCATTTTTTGCCAGAAAATCAATCTTTTTGATTATATTTTGGTCGTTCTGTTTCTACTTCTGTTACATCAATTATCAAAATTTTATTTTTGAATTCTTCTTTTTAAAAAAATATTTTTATTTGTTAAATTATTAAACTTATTATTATTTATTAAAATGTCTTCAATTGAACGAATATTTCGTAAAGCAGTAGTATCAACCATATCATACTCAGCACCAATACTATGATATGTACGATTTTCATATAAATATCTTAAAGTCATTACTAGTCTATCTTCTATTGACATTTTATATGGCCTTCCACCAGTGGTATTTTTTAGATTTTGATGATCTAATAAAATATTTAAAATTTCATTAAAAACTAGTTTATTAATACCAACTATTTTACGAAAATATTGATCCGGTTTATCTTTTAATTCAAAATATGTCATAAAATTTATCCTTAACTATTCAAATTTTATTTTAATAATAACAAAAAAATGAAAAGTTAACTAGTTATGCAGTAAGTCTAATTTAAAAGTACAATTCAGCAATAATTAAAATAGATTAGGAAGATTAAATTATGCCAAAACCATACAGTGAAGACTTACGAAGAAAAGTAATAGAAGCTTATGAAAGTAAAAATATGAAAATTAAAGAAATTTGTAAAGTGTTCAATATCACTAGAAAGACTTTATTTTTATGAAGAAAAAGAAAAAAAGAAACTGGGCATATAAAACCAATTTTGAATTATCAAAAAGGACATAGCCACAAAATAAAGGATTTAGATGAATTAAAAAATTATTTAGCAGAAAATAAAGATGTTACAGTTCAAAAAGTAATTGATAAATTTGGAAATATGACTAAAGAAACAGTTTATAACTATTTTAAAAAACTAAATTATACATATAAAAAAAACTTTTCTATATGAACAAAGAGATAAAAATAAACAAGAAGATTTTTTAAAAGAAATAGCTAAAATAATGAATGAAGATTTAGTATATATTGATGAATCTGGAATTGATGATAATGAATTTTATAAATATGGTTGATCTGAAAAAGGTAAAATATTATTTGATAATAAACCCGCATATAAAATAAAGAGAATGAGTATAATTGGTTCACTAAATAAAGGTAAATTAAAAGCCTTATGAGCATTTGAAGGACATTGCAATAGTAAAATTTTTGAATCATATGTTAAAAATAAACTAATTCCAGTATTAAAGCGTGGACAAATTATAGTTTTAGATAATGCAACGTTTCATAAATCTAAATTATACATATAAAAAAAACTTTTCTATATGAACAAAGAGATAAAAATAAACAAGAAGATTTTTTAAAAGAAATAGCTAAAATAATGAATGAAGATTTAGTATATATTGATGAATCTGGAATTGATGATAATGAATTTTATAAATATGGTTGATCTGAAAAAGGTAAAAGATTATTTGATAATAAACCCGCATATAAAATAAAGAGAATGAGTATAATTGGTTCACTAAATAAAGGTAAATTAAAAGCCTTATGAGCATTTGAAGGACATTGCAATAGTAAAATTTTTGAATCATATGTTAAAAATAAACTAATTCCAGTATTAAAGCGTGGACAAATTATAGTTTTAGATAATGCAACGTTTCATAAATCTAAATTAACACAACAATTAATTGAAAATGCTGGATGCAAACTATTATTTCTTCCGCCATATTCTCCTAATTTAAATCCAATTGAACATTTTTGATTTGCTATAAAACATAATATAAGAAAAATATTACCAAATTATTGACCAAATATTAAAAAAGCGATTGATTTTGTTTTTCAAGATATGAGTAAACATTAATTTAGTTAGCTATATATTTTGATAACATAGTAAATATTTGTTTAAATATTTTAACTTGTGATAAATTAACATAATTTGGATAATCTAACTCTCATTGCCTAAATAAGTTGGTAATTACTTCATCGGGTTTTTGACCTTCAAATTTTTTTCTTAATTCTGCTATTTTATTTTTTGGTTTACCTTTATCATCATAATCTGCACCTTCGAAATTTCTATTATAGTTATATGTATAACTTAACATATCTAATAATAATTTTTGTAAACTATCAATTGTTGGTGCATCTTTTATTTCAATTTCTATACTTTTAAATCTATTATTAGTTGCAAGATAAACATATCATCTGGATGGGTTACACTTTATTGGACACTAATTACGTAGACAAGTGAACAAATTATTGTAGAAACTAAACCAATAATCAATCAATCTGGATAAGGTAATTTTAAATATACGTGACTGGCCATAGTTATAATTCCAAGTACACACAAAATACCAGCAACTCCATAACCAATAATTTTTAATACTATATTTTCTAATAATATGATATTTTTTTCTGAAAAATTTTGATTCATAATTGGTAATGTTTAGTAATCTGTGTAACTTACAAAAATAACTATGTTTAATTAATTCTAGTAAATATAATTAAATGACTAGAAAGAGTGAGTTACAGATGGCTAAAAAACAAAGTATTAATAATAATGATCCAATATCAAAAGCAGTAGATTTATTACTAGAAAATACTGAAGATTTAACAACAGTATTTAAAGAAGGAGGATTATATAAAGAATTAACAAAAAGATTAGTAGAAAAGATGTTAAATTCTGAAATGCAAAATTATTTAGGGTATGAAAAAAATCAACATAGTAATAGTGAAAATGCTCGTAATGGTATAAGTTCAAAAAAATTAATAACTCAACAAGGTAAAATTGAAATTAATGTACCAAGAGATCGTAATAGTGATTTTACTCCTGTAATAGTTGCAAAAAGACAGAGAAGATTTGATGGCTTTGATCAACAAGTTCTTTCACTATATGCCAAAGGAATGACTTTATCAGATATTAGAATGCAGTTGCAACAGTTATATCATGGTGCAGATATTAGTGAAAGTGTTATTAGTCAAATTACTGATGATGTGATATAGCTAACTAAAGTAATGTTTACTCATATCTTGAAAAACAAAATCAATCGCTTTTTTAATATTTGGTCAATAATTTGGTAATATTTTTCTTATATTATGTTTTATAGCAAATCAAAAATGTTCAATTGGATTTAAATTAGGAGAATATGGCGGAAGAAATAATAGTTTGCATCCAGCATTTTCAATTAATTGTTGTGTTAATTTAGATTTATGAAACGTTGCATTATCTAAAACTATAATTTGTCCACGCTTTAATACTGGAATTAGTTTATTTTTAACATATGATTCAAAAATTTTACTATTGCAATGTCCTTCAAATGCTCATAAGGCTTTTAATTTACCTTTATTTAGTGAACCAATTATACTCATTCTCTTTATTTTATATGCGGGTTTATTATCAAATAATCTTTTACCTTTTTCAGATCAACCATATTTATAAAATTCATTATCATCAATTCCAGATTCATCAATATATACTAAATCTTCATTCATTATTTTAGCTATTTCTTTTAAAAAATCTTCTTGTTTATTTTTATCTCTTTGTTCATATAGAAAAGTTTTTTTTATATGTATAATTTAGTTTTTTAAAATAGTTATAAACTGTTTCTTTAGTCATATTTCCAAATTTATCAATTACTTTTTGAACTGTAACATCTTTATTTTCTGCTAAATAATTTTTTAATTCATCTAAATCCTTTATTTTGTGGCTATGTCCTTTTTGATAATTCAAAATTGGTTTTATATGCCCAGTTTCTTTTTTTCTTTTTCTTCATAAAAATAAAGTCTTTCTAGTGATATTGAACACTTTACAAATTTCTTTAATTTTCATATTTTTACTTTCATAAGCTTCTATTACTTTTCTTCGTAAGTCTTCACTGTATGGTTTTGGCATAATTTAATCTTCCTAATCTATTTTAATTATTGCTGAATTGTACTTTTAAATTCAAAAACTGTTTAAATTACATATTATTATTTTACATTATTTATGAGTAAATATTACTTTAGTTAGCTATAGATGATGTCAAGGCGTGGCAAAATCGACCATTAGAAAGTATTTATTCTATTGTTTATTTTGATTGTATAGTAGTTAAAGTACGGCAAGATAAACGCATTATTAACAAATCAGTTTATATAGCATTAGGAGTGGATTTAGAAGGCAAAAAAGATGTTTTAGGTTTATGAATTAGTGAAAATGAAGGTTCTAAATTTTGACTAGCTAATTTTACAGAAATGAAAAATCGAGGCTTAAATGATATTTTGATTGCTTGTAGTGATAATTTAACAGGCATGTCAGAAGCAATACAAGCAGTTTATCCTAAAACTGAACATCAATTATGCATAGTTCATCAAATTAGAAATAGTTTAAAATATGTTTCATACAAACATCGAAAAACCTTAGTTGCAGATTTAAAACCAATTTATAGTGCATGTAGTGAAGAACAAGCAATGCAAGCTTTAGAATCATTTGAAAGTAAATGAAATAAACAATATCCGCAAATTACTAAATCTTGATATAAAAATTGAGATAATTTAATGGTTTTTATTAGTTATCCACCAGAAATTAAAAGAGTGATTTATACTACAAATGCTATTGAATCTGTTAATAGTCAATTACGAAAAGTTATCAGAAATAAAAAAGTTTTTCCTAATGATATGGCAGTTTTCAAAATATTTTACTTAGCAATTGAAAATATAACAAAAAAATGAACAATGCCCATTCAAAATTGAAATACAGCAATTGCTCATTTTATGATAAAATTTGAAGATAGAATTAATCTGAACTAGTAACTTTGTAAAACAAAGATACACAGATTACATAAAAGCCTCGTACATTCATATTACTATTTTTTAAAAAATATTTCAACTAAAATACTTAATTTTAAAAATTACTAAAATAAATTTAATATTTATACACAATAAAAATACTTAACTTATTAAGTATATGTAAAGTACTTATTTTTTATTAAAATATTTTTAATTAGAAATTTTTATATAAAATTATGTTTCTAAATTTATCTTATTACATTTAAAAATAACCATTTTAATATAAATTGAAATATTATATGTTCTATTACCAAGCATTTCTTTTAAAACATGTCAAATATTAGTTTCTGTAAAACAACCAATATTTCACTTTGCACCTTGATTTTCAATACCTTCTTTATTATTTTTAAAGTATTGTTTTTTTAATTTTTTATGATTATCTAATTGATTATATAAATAGTTAATTAATTGTTCATATTGACCATTATTAATTAAATATTTACAATGATTATATTCTTCTAAATTTTTTTCTTTATTTCCAGCCATTATTCCAAGATATAATGTTCTAATTAAATGAAATTTATCTAAAACAAACTTTGCACCTAAATAATCAGCAACTTCTTTAATTCATCCTGCACTATCACCACAAATAATAATTTTTGCTTGTTCAATATTTTCATAAAATTTTTGACAATGTTTTTTAACAAATTCAGCAGTTTTTTTAACTCCAATTGGAGTTCTTGTTTTTCTTATAATTGCTTTTACTCTTTTATTTTGTACTTTGTGATTAATATTATCTGTATATGTTACTATTAATCGCATAGAATGTTTTGTACCTTTACGTTTAAAATTTCAAAATTTTCGATGACCATCATCAATTGCTACAAAAATAGGTTGATTTTTTTCTAATTTTACTTTTACTGGATTTGCTTCAACTATTTCAAAATTTTTAAAAACTCTATGAACACTACTAACACTAATACCTGCTTTTTTACAAATAGCACAAATATCACGATATCTTTTTCCATCTGCAAAATTTTCAATAATAGTATCTTCAATATCTTCACCAATTCTTTTATATTTAGGTAATTGTAGTATTTCATCAACTAAACAAACACGAATTCATTTTTGTAATTCTTCATTAAAATATTCATAAATTCTTCTTTTATAAGTTACCATTCCATATAATGTTTTTCTAGTTCGATATTGATAGTCAACAATTTTATATTTCTTTTTATCTCTTGTTTTAAATATTTTTCTATCTCATTTTTCTCATTTATTTTTAAAATTTTCGATAATTAATTTATCAATTTTAGGATATTGTTCTTTATAATTTCATTTATAATTAAAATCCATATTAAAATTCATTTTTTCTTCTAACTTTTTTTAAATTTTAAATTTATTGTAAATATATTTAAAAAAATAATTTACTTTAATATTATAAACATATATAAGTGTAATTTTAACTAAAATAAAAATTATTTAAAAAAATCCTTTCATATTTGCTATATAATAAACAAGTTACATATAATTAATAGTATAGGTCTCACAAAATAAACACCTTTAATTTAGGCCTTATTTTGCATTTATAAGCATACTTGTAAAAATAATCAAAAATAGTACAATTTATAAGTAAAATTAAAAAATAGAGGAGTAATTTAATGAATCCAGAATTTTTAAAATTAGTTAAAGTTGATTTTATGCATGGTGTAGAAGAGCCTTGATGCAATAACCAAGGAGTTGCGATATTACCTTATGTTATTAAAAACAATGAATATTATTATTTACTAGTTAAAGAAAATAATCCATTATTTAAAGATAAAGAAATTAGTGAATATGGTACTATCACTGGAGGTCTTGAAAATCTTGACCCTTATCAAACAGTAATTAATGAAATGTTAGAAGAAACTGGAATTGATGTTAAAAATGATAAATCAAAAATTTATTATTTAGGTAAACATTATGCAAATAAATCAAGTACAAAATTATGATATTTTTTTTCTATAGATTTAACAATGTTGAATTTGAATTTAACAAAAACATACAAAGGTAATGGTGATGGAACAGAAGCAGAAAAAGACATCATTGCAAAATTTATAAGTTATGAAAAAATTTGCCAATCTAATGATTCTTTATGTTTAGCAATTTTTGGTAACTGAACTTCTAGAAAAAAAATAATAAAAGAAAAAGCAAAACAACTATTTAATTTTAAAAATGACATATTATCTGATAAGTTTTTAACTGGAATTCATATTAATGAAATTGACGAAGAAAACCCAGAATTAATAAATGAATTTTTACTTATAGAAAATCGACAAGAATTTTTGAAACTTGAAGAAGATTTAGACAATAGTATATTTGATAAACTGCAAAGATTAAGGGATGAAATGTTAATTTCACATTCATCAAATTTACATGAAGATTTGAAATTACAAGCTCATAAATTTTACCATAAAAATAAAAATATTTTTCAAGAATCTGAAGAAATAAATAAATTAGGTGATGAATATTGTTCAGTTCCAGAAATTTATGAAATAAATTCAACTGCACCTCATTTATAAAAAAGGAGTAATTTAATATGAAAACATGAATAAAAACAAATTTAAGTAAAATAACATTAGCATTAGCACTAACTGGTGCTACAACTGGAACAATAGGATTAATCATGGGGGGGAATGCTTACCCATAATGTTAGTGGAGTTAAATATTTTTTAACTCCACATAAACAAGTTGAATGAGGTGTTCAAACTATTTGGACAACTAATCCTAATGATACTTTAAAAAAAAGATTATAAATTTGAGTTATATTTTGCAGATGAACCATTAAGAAGAAAATTTGATATATCTTTTCAAAATTGATATTATAGTACAGATATAGTATGAAATGGTAAATATCCTAATGGATATTTTAATAAATAATTTATATCTCTAAGTTAATATAAGAAATATTTTCATTATATTTATCAAATAAATTAATATTTTGTAAGTTTATTTCTTGTTTATCAGTAATTAAAATTAAATCATAATTACCAGCACCAAAAATGCCACTGATTTCAATCCGATTTAAATTATTAATCGGATTTTCAATTTGTAATTCAAATTCATTAAAATTATCAATTTGAGAAATTTCTTTATAAAATTCTAATTTAGAAAATAATTGAGATTTATTTGAACCATATAAATTTAAAGCATTTTCATTTTTCATTTTTCCAATAATTGCTCTTGTAAAATATTTACCATATTCACCATTTGCTAATGTCCAGTCTGCTGGAATTAATGAAGGTATATTATTACTTTCTAGTTCATTAGTTATAGATAGTCAGTTAAATTGATTATCATCTAGTTTGCATAATTCATTTTGACTAATATCATTGTTTTTTTAATTTAATATTATTTATATATGTAAAATCAAAATATACAGATTTTAATATTACTTTTATATCTTTATACTGTCAAATATCATTTTCGCTAGGTTGTATTGGACCTGATTGTAATTCAAAATAATATGGCAATAAAATTTTATTATCATCATTTAATCCTTTATTTATTGATAATGATGAATAAATATAGCTAACTAAAGTAATATTTACTCATAAATAATGTAAAATAATAATATGTAATTTAAACAGTTTTTGAATTTAAAAGTACAATTCAGCAATAATTAAAATAGATTAGGAAGATTAAATTATGCCAAAACCATACAGTGAAGACTTACGAAGAAAAGTAATAGAAGCTTATGAAAGTAAAAATATGAAAATTAAAGAAATTTGTAAAGTGTTCAATATCACTAGAAAGACTTTATTTTTATGAAGAAAAAGAAAAAAAGAAACTGGGCATATAAAACCAATTTTGAATTATCAAAAAGGACATAGCCACAAAATAAAGGATTTAGATGAATTAAAAAATTATTTAGCAGAAAATAAAGATGTTACAGTTCAAAAAGTAATTGATAAATTTGGAAATATGACTAAAGAAACAGTTTATAACTATTTTAAAAAACTAAATTATACATATAAAAAAAACTTTTCTATATGAACAAAGAGATAAAAATAAACAAGAAGATTTTTTAAAAGAAATAGCTAAAATAATGAATGAAGATTTAGTATATATTGATGAATCTGGAATTGATGATAATGAATTTTATAAATATGGTTGATCTGAAAAAGGTAAAATATTATTTGATAATAAACCCGCATATAAAATAAAGAGAATGAGTATAATTGGTTCACTAAATAAAGGTAAATTAAAAGCCTTATGAGCATTTGAAGGACATTGCAATAGTAAAATTTTTGAATCATATGTTAAAAATAAACTAATTCCAGTATTAAAGCGTGGACAAATTATAGTTTTAGATAATGCAACGTTTCATAAATCTAAATTATACATATAAAAAAAACTTTTCTATATGAACAAAGAGATAAAAATAAACAAGAAGATTTTTTAAAAGAAATAGCTAAAATAATGAATGAAGATTTAGTATATATTGATGAATCTGGAATTGATGATAATGAATTTTATAAATATGGTTGATCTGAAAAAGGTAAAAGATTATTTGATAATAAACCCGCATATAAAATAAAGAGAATGAGTATAATTGGTTCACTAAATAAAGGTAAATTAAAAGCCTTATGAGCATTTGAAGGACATTGCAATAGTAAAATTTTTGAATCATATGTTAAAAATAAACTAATTCCAGTATTAAAGCGTGGACAAATTATAGTTTTAGATAATGCAACGTTTCATAAATCTAAATTAACACAACAATTAATTGAAAATGCTGGATGCAAACTATTATTTCTTCCGCCATATTCTCCTAATTTAAATCCAATTGAACATTTTTGATTTGCTATAAAACATAATATAAGAAAAATATTACCAAATTATTGACCAAATATTAAAAAAGCGATTGATTTTGTTTTTCAAGATATGAGTAAACATTAATTTAGTTAGCTATATATTTTGATAACATAGTAAATATTTGTTTAAATATTTTAACTTGTGATAAATTAACATAATTTGGATAATCTAACTCTCATTGCCTAAATAAGTTGGTAATTACTTCATCGGGTTTTTGACCTTCAAATTTTTTTCTTAATTCTGCTATTTTATTTTTTGGTTTACCTTTATCATCATAATCTGCACCTTCGAAATTTCTATTATAGTTATATGTATAACTTAACATATCTAATAATAATTTTTGTAAACTATCAATTGTTGGTGCATCTTTTATTTCAATTTCTATACTTTTAAATCTATTATTAGTTGCAAGATAAACATATCATCTGGATGGGTTACACTTTATTGGACACTAATTACGTAGACAAGTGAACAAATTATTGTAGAAACTAAACCAATAATCAATCAATCTGGATAAGGTAATTTTAAATATACGTGACTGGCCATAGTTATAATTCCAAGTACACACAAAATACCAGCAACTCCATAACCAATAATTTTTAATACTATATTTTCTAATAATATGATATTTTTTTCTGAAAAATTTTGATTCATAATTGGTAATGTTTAGTAATCTGTGTAACTTACAAAAATAACTATGTTTAATTAATTCTAGTAAATATAATTAAATGACTAGAAAGAGTGAGTTACAGATGGCTAAAAAACAAAGTATTAATAATAATGATCCAATATCAAAAGCAGTAGATTTATTACTAGAAAATACTGAAGATTTAACAACAGTATTTAAAGAAGGAGGATTATATAAAGAATTAACAAAAAGATTAGTAGAAAAGATGTTAAATTCTGAAATGCAAAATTATTTAGGGTATGAAAAAAATCAACATAGTAATAGTGAAAATGCTCGTAATGGTATAAGTTCAAAAAAATTAATAACTCAACAAGGTAAAATTGAAATTAATGTACCAAGAGATCGTAATAGTGATTTTACTCCTGTAATAGTTGCAAAAAGACAGAGAAGATTTGATGGCTTTGATCAACAAGTTCTTTCACTATATGCCAAAGGAATGACTTTATCAGATATTAGAATGCAGTTGCAAGAGTTATATCATGGTGCAGATATTAGTGAAAGTGTTATTAGTCAAATTACTGATGATGTGATAGATGATGTCAAGGCGTGGCAAAATCGACCATTAGAAAGTATTTATTCTATTGTTTATTTTGATTGTATAGTAGTTAAAGTACGGCAAGATAAACGCATTATTAACAAATCAGTTTATATAGCATTAGGAGTGGATTTAGAAGGCAAAAAAGATGTTTTAGGTTTATGAATTAGTGAAAATGAAGGTTCTAAATTTTGACTAGCTAATTTTACAGAAATGAAAAATCGAGGCTTAAATGATATTTTGATTGCTTGTAGTGATAATTTAACAGGCATGTCAGAAGCAATACAAGCAGTTTATCCTAAAACTGAACATCAATTATGCATAGTTCATCAAATTAGAAATAGTTTAAAATATGTTTCATACAAACATCGAAAAACCTTAGTTGCAGATTTAAAACCAATTTATAGTGCATGTAGTGAAGAACAAGCAATGCAAGCTTTAGAATCATTTGAAAGTAAATGAAATAAACAATATCCGCAAATTACTAAATCTTGATATAAAAATTGAGATAATTTAATGGTTTTTATTAGTTATCCACCAGAAATTAAAAGAGTGATTTATACTACAAATGCTATTGAATCTGTTAATAGTCAATTACGAAAAGTTATCAGAAATAAAAAAGTTTTTCCTAATGATATGGCAGTTTTCAAAATATTTTACTTAGCAATTGAAAATATAACAAAAAAATGAACAATGCCCATTCAAAATTGAAATACAGCAATTGCTCATTTTATGATAAAATTTGAAGATAGAATTAATCTGAACTAGTAACTTTGTAAAACAAAGATACACAGATTACATAAAAGCCTCGTACATTCATATTACTATTTTTTAAAAAATATTTCAACTAAAATACTTAATTTTAAAAATTACTAAAATAAATTTAATATTTATACACAATAAAAATACTTAACTTATTAAGTATATGTAAAGTACTTATTTTTTATTAAAATATTTTTAATTAGAAATTTTTATATAAAATTATGTTTCTAAATTTATCTTATTACATTTAAAAATAACCATTTTAATATAAATTGAAATATTATATGTTCTATTACCAAGCATTTCTTTTAAAACATGTCAAATATTAGTTTCTGTAAAACAACCAATATTTCACTTTGCACCTTGATTTTCAATACCTTCTTTATTATTTTTAAAGTATTGTTTTTTTATTTTTTTATGATTATCTAATTGATTATATAAATAGTTAATTAATTGTTCATATTGACCATTATTAATTAAATATTTACAATGATTATATTCTTCTAAATATTTTTCTTTATTTCCAGCCATTATTCCAAGATATAATGTTCTAATTAAATGAAATTTATCTAAAACAAACTTTGCACCTAAATAATCAGCAACTTCTTTAATTCATCCTGCACTATCACCACAAATAATAATTTTTGCTTGTTCAATATTTTCATAAAATTTTTGACAATGTTTTTTAACAAATTCAGCAGTTTTTTTAACTCCAATTGGAGTTCTTGTTTTTCTTATAATTGCTTTTACTCTTTTATTTTGTACTTTGTGATTAATATTATCTGTATATGTTACTATTAATCGCATAGAATGTTTTGTACCTTTACGTTTAAAATTTCAAAATTTTCGATGACCATCATCAATTGCTACAAAAATAGGTTGATTTTTTTCTAATTTTACTTTTACTGGATTTGCTTCAACTATTTCAAAATTTTTAAAAACTCTATGAACACTACTAACACTAATACCTGCTTTTTTACAAATAGCACAAATATCACGATATCTTTTTCCATCTGCAAAATTTTCAATAATAGTATCTTCAATATCTTCACCAATTCTTTTATATTTAGGTAATTGTAGTATTTCATCAACTAAACAAACACGAATTCATTTTTGTAATTCTTCATTAAAATATTCATAAATTCTTCTTTTATAAGTTACCATTCCATATAATGTTTTTCTAGTTCGATATTGATAGTCAACAATTTTATATTTCTTTTTATCTCTTGTTTTAAATATTTTTCTATCTCATTTTTCTCATTTATTTTTAAAATTTTCGATAATTAATTTATCAATTTTAGGATATTGTTCTTTATAATTTCATTTATAATTAAAATCCATATTAAAATTCATTTTTTCTTCTAACTTTTTTTAAATTTTAAATTTATTGTAAATATATTTAAAAAAATAATTTACTTTAATATTATAAACATATATAAGTGTAATTTTAACTAAAATAAAAATTATTTAAAAAAATCCTTTCATATTTGCTATATAATAAACAAGTTACATATAATTAATAGTATAGGTCTCACAAAATAAACACCTTTAATTTAGGCCTTATTTTGCATTTATAAGCATACTTGTAAAAATAATCAAAAATAGTACAATTTATAAGTAAAATTAAAAAATAGAGGAGTAATTTAATGAATCCAGAATTTTTAAAATTAGTTAAAGTTGATTTTATGCATGGTGTAGAAGAGCCTTGATGCAATAACCAAGGAGTTGCGATATTACCTTATGTTATTAAAAACAATGAATATTATTATTTACTAGTTAAAGAAAATAATCCATTATTTAAAGATAAAGAAATTAGTGAATATGGTACTATCACTGGAGGTCTTGAAAATCTTGACCCTTATCAAACAGTAATTAATGAAATGTTAGAAGAAACTGGAATTGATGTTAAAAATGATAAATCAAAAATTTATTATTTAGGTAAACATTATGCAAATAAATCAAGTACAAAATTATGATATTTTTTTTCTATAGATTTAACAATGTTGAATTTGAATTTAACAAAAACATACAAAGGTAATGGTGATGGAACAGAAGCAGAAAAAGACATCATTGCAAAATTTATAAGTTATGAAAAAATTTGCCAATCTAATGATTCTTTATGTTTAGCAATTTTTGGTAACTGAACTTCTAGAAAAAAAATAATAAAAGAAAAAGCAAAACAACTATTTAATTTTAAAAATGACATATTATCTGATAAGTTTTTAACTGGAATTCATATTAATGAAATTGACGAAGAAAACCCAGAATTAATAAATGAATTTTTACTTATAGAAAATCGACAAGAATTTTTGAAACTTGAAGAAGATTTAGACAATAGTATATTTGATAAACTGCAAAGATTAAGGGATGAAATGTTAATTTCACATTCATCAAATTTACATGAAGATTTGAAATTACAAGCTCATAAATTTTACCATAAAAATAAAAATATTTTTCAAGAATCTGAAGAAATAAATAAATTAGGTGATGAATATTGTTCAGTTCCAGAAATTTATGAAATAAATTCAACTGCACCTCATTTATAAAAAAGGAGTAATTTAATATGAAAACATGAATAAAAACAAATTTAAGTAAAATAACATTAGCATTAGCACTAACTGGTGCTACAACTGGAACAATAGGATTAATCATGGGGGGGGGAATGCTTACCCATAATGTTAGTGGAGTTAAATATTTTTTAACTCCACATAAACAAGTTGAATGAGGTGTTCAAACTATTTGGACAACTAATCCTAATGATACTTTAAAAAAAAGATTATAAATTTGAGTTATATTTTGCAGATGAACCATTAAGAAGAAAATTTGATATATCTTTTCAAAATTGATATTATAGTACAGATATAGTATGAAATGGTAAATATCCTAATGGATATTTTAATAAATAATTTATATCTCTAAGTTAATATAAGAAATATTTTCATTATATTTATCAAATAAATTAATATTTTGTAAGTTTATTTCTTGTTTATCAGTAATTAAAATTAAATCATAATTACCAGCACCAAAAATGCCACTGATTTCAATCCGATTTAAATTATTAATCGGATTTTCAATTTGTAATTCAAATTCATTAAAATTATCAATTTGAGAAATTTCTTTATAAAATTCTAATTTAGAAAATAATTGAGATTTATTTGAACCATATAAATTTAAAGCATTTTCATTTTTCATTTTTCCAATAATTGCTCTTGTAAAATATTTACCATATTCACCATTTGCTAATGTCCAGTCTGCTGGAATTAATGAAGGTATATTATTACTTTCTAGTTCATTAGTTATAGATAGTCAGTTAAATTGATTATCATCTAGTTTGCATAATTCATTTTGACTAATATCATTGTTTTTTTAATTTAATATTATTTATATCTGGATGGGTTACACTTTATTGGACACTAATTACGTAGACAAGTGAACAAATTAGTTGAAAGAAAGGAACTATAATTATGGCCAATATTAATTCATATACCGATGAATTTAAAAAACAAATAGTAGCTTTATATCAAAGCGGCAAATCAGTATCTTACCTTGCTAAAGAATATAATGTTACAAGAGCAGCTACTTATAATTGAATTAAGCAATTTACTAATTCAGGTAGTTTTAAAGCTAAAGATAATCGTTCTGTTGAAGAAAATGAATTAATTAAATTAAGAAAAGAATTAAAACAATTACGAATGGAAAATGATATTTTAAAGCAAGCAGCACTAATAATAGGCAGAAAATAGAAATTATTACAAACAATAAGTTTAAATATAAAATTCGCACAATGTGTCATTTTTTAAAAATTTCTAAATCAACATATTATTTTAATTTAAAGAAAAAAGAAAATAAAATTCAAAATAATATTTATGATGAAGCTATTATTAGTGCTTTTAAAGAAAATAAATGTGTTTATGGAACAAGAAGATTAAAAGTAATATTAGAAAACCAAGAAATTTATTTATCAAGACGAAAAATTAAAGAAATTATGAATAAGCATAATTTAATATCAAAATACACTAAATTATCATTCAAAAATCATAATAACAAAGTAAATGATGAAAAAATCACTAATCTTGTGAATAGAAACTTTAATAATAGGCTTAAAAATGAAGTTATTGTCAGTGATTTAACTTATGTTCAAGTTAATGGTAAATGAAACTATATTTGCTTATTAATTGACCTATTTAACCGCGAAATTATTGGACATAGTGTAGGTACTAGAAAAGATGCCTTATTAGTACATCAAGCATTTATGCAATCAAATCGCTGTTTAAAAGATATTCAAATATTTCATAGTGATTGTGGTAATGAATTTAATAATAAAATTATTGATAAACTTTTACTAGCATTCAATATTACTCGCTCTTTAAGCAAAAAAGGTTGTCCTTATGACAATGCTGTTGCTGAAGCAACTTTTAAAACTTTCAAAACTGAATTTATTAATGATAAAAATTTTAGATCATTAATCCAATTAAAATTAGAATTATTTGATTACATCAATTGATACAACAACATAAGAATCCACAGCACTTTAAACTACTTAACTCCAGTTAATTATCAAAAACAAATGTCTACCAAAAAATAGTCCTAAAAAGTGTTGCCATTCCATATATGTAAAATCAAAATATACAGATTTTAATATTACTTTTATATCTTTATACTGTCAAATATCATTTTCGCTAGGTTGTATTGGACCTGATTGTAATTCAAAATAATATGGCAATAAAATTTTATTATCATCATTTAATCCTTTATTTATTGATAATGATGAATAAATATAGCTAACTAAAGTAATATTTACTCATAAATAATGTAAAATAATAATATGTAATTTAAACAGTTTTTGAATTTAAAAGTACAATTCAGCAATAATTAAAATAGATTAGGAAGATTAAATTATGCCAAAACCATACAGTTAAGACTTACGAAGAAAAGTAATATAAGCTTATGAAAGTAAAAATATGAAAATTAAAGAAATTTGTAAAGTGTTCAATATCACTAGAAAGACTTTATTTTTATGAAGAAAAAGAAAAAAAGAAACTGGGCATATAAAACCAATTTTGAATTATCAAAAAGGACATAGCCACAAAATAAAGGATTTAGATGAATTAAAAAATTATTTAGCAGAAAATAAAGATGTTACAGTTCAAAAAGTAATTGATAAATTTGGAAATATGACTAAAGAAACAGTTTATAACTATTTTAAAAAACTAAATTATACATATAAAAAAAACTTTTCTATATGAACAAAGAGATAAAAATAAACAAGAAGATTTTTTAAAAGAAATAGCTAAAATAATGAATGAAGATTTAGTATATATTGATGAATCTGGAATTGATGATAATGAATTTTATAAATATGGTTGATCTGAAAAAGGTAAAAGATTATTTGATAATAAACCCGCATATAAAATAAAGAGAATGAGTATAATTGGTTCACTAAATAAAGGTAAATTAAAAGCCTTATGAGCATTTGAAGGACATTGCAATAGTAAAATTTTTGAATCATATGTTAAAAATAAACTAATTCCAGTATTAAAGCGTGGACAAATTATAGTTTTAGATAATGCAACGTTTCATAAATCTAAATTAACACAACAATTAATTGAAAATGCTGGATGCAAACTATTATTTCTTCCGCCATATTCTCCTAATTTAAATCCAATTGAACATTTTTGATTTGCTATAAAACATAATATAAGAAAAATATTACCAAATTATTGACCAAATATTAAAAAAGCTATTGATTTTGTTTTTCAAGATATGAGTAAACATTAATTTAGTTAGCTATATATTTTGATAACATAGTAAATATTTGTTTAAATATTTTAACTTGTGATAAATTAACATAATTTGGATAATCTAACTCTCATTGCCTAAATAAGTTGGTAATTACTTCATCGGGTTTTTGACCTTCAAATTTTTTTCTTAATTCTGCTATTTTATTTTTTGGTTTACCTTTATCATCATAATCTGCACCTTCGAAATTTCTATTATAGTTATATGTATAACTTAACATATCTAATAATAATTTTTGTAAACTATCAATTGTTGGTGCATCTTTTATTTCAATTTCTATACTTTTAAATCTATTATTAGTTGCAAGATAAACATATCATCTGGATGGGTTACACTTTATTGGACACTAATTACGTAGACAAGTGAACAAATTATTGTAGAAACTAAACCAATAATCAATCAATCTGGATAAGGTAATTTTAAATATACGTGACTGGCCATAGTTATAATTCCAAGTACACACAAAATACCAGCAACTCCATAACCAATAATTTTTAATACTATATTTTCTAATAATATGATATTTTTTTCTGAAAAATTTTGATTCATAATTGGTAATGTTTAGTAATCTGTGTAACTTACAAAAATAACTATGTTTAATTAATTCTAGTAAATATAATTAAATGACTAGAAAGAGTGAGTTACAGATGGCTAAAAAACAAAGTATTAATAATAATGATCCAATATCAAAAGCAGTAGATTTATTACTAGAAAATACTGAAGATTTAACAACAGTATTTAAAGAAGGAGGATTATATAAAGAATTAACAAAAAGATTAGTAGAAAAGATGTTAAATTCTGAAATGCAAAATTATTTAGGGTATGAAAAAAATCAACATAGTAATAGTGAAAATGCTCGTAATGGTATAAGTTCAAAAAAATTAATAACTCAACAAGGTAAAATTGAAATTAATGTACCAAGAGATCGTAATAGTGATTTTACTCCTGTAATAGTTGCAAAAAGACAGAGAAGATTTGATGGCTTTGATCAACAAGTTCTTTCACTATATGCCAAAGGAATGACTTTATCAGATATTAGAATGCAGTTGCAAGAGTTATATCATGGTGCAGATATTAGTGAAAGTGTTATTAGTCAAATTACTGATGATGTGATAGATGATGTCAAGGCGTGGCAAAATCGACCATTAGAAAGTATTTATTCTATTGTTTATTTTGATTGTATAGTAGTTAAAGTACGGCAAGATAAACGCATTATTAACAAATCAGTTTATATAGCATTAGGAGTGGATTTAGAAGGCAAAAAAGATGTTTTAGGTTTATGAATTAGTGAAAATGAAGGTTCTAAATTTTGACTAGCTAATTTTACAGAAATGAAAAATCGAGGCTTAAATGATATTTTGATTGCTTGTAGTGATAATTTAACAGGCATGTCAGAAGCAATACAAGCAGTTTATCCTAAAACTGAACATCAATTATGCATAGTTCATCAAATTAGAAATAGTTTAAAATATGTTTCATACAAACATCGAAAAACCTTAGTTGCAGATTTAAAACCAATTTATAGTGCATGTAGTGAAGAACAAGCAATGCAAGCTTTAGAATCATTTGAAAGTAAATGAAATAAACAATATCCGCAAATTACTAAATCTTGATATAAAAATTGAGATAATTTAATGGTTTTTATTAGTTATCCACCAGAAATTAAAAGAGTGATTTATACTACAAATGCTATTGAATCTGTTAATAGTCAATTACGAAAAGTTATCAGAAATAAAAAAGTTTTTCCTAATGATATGGCAGTTTTCAAAATATTTTACTTAGCAATTGAAAATATAACAAAAAAATGAACAATGCCCATTCAAAATTGAAATACAGCAATTGCTCATTTTATGATAAAATTTGAAGATAGAATTAATCTGAACTAGTAACTTTGTAAAACAAAGATACACAGATTACATAAAAGCCTCTCATAATTACCATCCCTTATTTCGCTCATATTTGCTGTTTTTAGCGATGTTTAAGAATATGAATGGTTTTTGTATTCATATTCTTAAATTCAACGCTTTATATTTGTTTAAACACTATATTATTATACATTGTTCCATATTGTTTACAAATTCTGCTTTTCTTTAAAAGTTTTCAAAACAAAATCTTTTTCAATTTTCAAAATTTCTTCTAATGAAAAATATTTACTAAATTTTTCTCCTAAATTTTTAATATAAAACTGTCATTTTTCATTATCATTTTTTAATCAAATGGTTTCACTAATAATTTTTTGTAAATTTCATACTTGAAACACCAACATCGAAGTTTTAAAAATAAAATAAGCATTACAATAGCTACTTAAATTATACTTCTTTAATCAATTTTGATAACTTGATAAAAGCTCTTGCTCATTATTTGTTAATTGCATAATTTTCTCCTCCTAATCTTTTCAAGATATTTCGTTAGATTTATCAGTATTATTTTTTTGTTCACTTAAAATTTGTAAAATCATATCTAATTTTTGATTTATGCTATTATCAAAATTAATCATATTTTTTAAATTTAATTTGCCATAAGTAGCTAAACTTAAAGCGTCATTTGATTTGTTTAATTGCTTTTCATTAACAAATCTTGCACTAATTTCTTTTTCACCAACTGTATTATCACTTTTTCCTTTATAGGTTGCAGTTAAATCTAAATCTAATTTAGACAAATCAATTCCATAAAAATATCATAATTTCGTACTTGACTTATTTGCATAATGTTTTCCTAAATAATGAATTTTAGTTTTTTCATTTCTAACATCAATACCAGTTTCTTCTAACATTTCTTGAATTACAGTTTGATAATGACTATGCTTTTCTAAACCACCAGTGATAGTACTGTACTGACTAATCTGTTTATTTTTAAACAACGGGTTGTATTCTTTAGTTAATAAATAATGATATTCATTATCTTTTAAAACATAGGGTAATATAGCAACACCTTGGTTATTGCATCAAGGTTCTTCTACTCCATGCATAAATTCAACTTCTATAATTTTTAAATATTCTTTATTCATAAAAAAAATCTTCCTTTCAAAGTATTTTTAAAAATAAAAATTGTAACATCATAGGTTACAACTCAAATTATTTTTAATTTTCCTTACTTACAAAAAAAGAAGAATAAAATAAAAAAACTAGATAGGTCTATAATAATTTCGCGAGTGTACCTATTTTAGTATTCAATTTTTATAATTTAACTTTATCATATTTAATTTTTGATTGCAAATCAAATCTTTAATTAAATATGTAGATTAGACACACTTTTTGGACTAATAAAAGTTTTTATAACTTTATATTATTAGTTGAGGTGTAGTTTAAAATGAAATATTTAATTAATAGTGCTGATTTTACTAAATTTGATTATAAATTTAACAAATTTGTAGAAAAGTATAAAAATGATAAAAATATTAATAAAGTTAATATTTATTATCGTAAATTTAGAAAATTTTGTTTTATTTTTAAAAATAAAAATACTTGTAAAGAAATAATTTCTCAATTATAGCTAACTAAAGTAATATTTACTCATAAATAATGTAAAATAATAATATGTAATTTAAACAGTTTTTGAATTTAAAAGTACAATTCAGCAATAATTAAAATAGATTAGGAAGATTAAATTATGCCAAAACCATACAGTGAAGACTTACGAAGAAAAGTAATAGAAGCTTATGAAAGTAAAAATATGAAAATTAAAGAAATTTGTAAAGTGTTCAATATCACTAGAAAGACTTTATTTTTATGAAGAAAAAGAAAAAAAGAAACTGGGCATATAAAACCAATTTTGAATTATCAAAAAGGACATAGCCACAAAATAAAGGATTTAGATGAATTAAAAAATTATTTAGCAGAAAATAAAGATGTTACAGTTCAAAAAGTAATTGATAAATTTGGAAATATGACTAAAGAAACAGTTTATAACTATTTTAAAAAACTAAATTATACATATAAAAAAAACTTTTCTATATGAACAAAGAGATAAAAATAAACAAGAAGATTTTTTAAAAGAAATAGCTAAAATAATGAATGAAGATTTAGTATATATTGATGAATCTGGAATTGATGATAATGAATTTTATAAATATGGTTGATCTGAAAAAGGTAAAAGATTATTTGATAATAAACCCGCATATAAAATAAAGAGAATGAGTATAATTGGTTCACTAAATAAAGGTAAATTAAAAGCCTTATGAGCATTTGAAGGACATTGCAATAGTAAAATTTTTGAATCATATGTTAAAAATAAACTAATTCCAGTATTAAAGCGTGGACAAATTATAGTTTTAGATAATGCAACGTTTCATAAATCTAAATTAACACAACAATTAATTGAAAATGCTGGATGCAAACTATTATTTCTTCCGCCATATTCTCCTAATTTAAATCCAATTGAACATTTTTGATTTGCTATAAAACATAATATAAGAAAAATATTACCAAATTATTGACCAAATATTAAAAAAGCGATTGATTTTGTTTTTGAAGATATGAGTAAACATTACTTTAGTTAGCTATATATAGCTAACTAAAGTAATATTTACTCATAAATAATGTAAAATAATAATATGTAATTTAAACAGTTTTTGAATTTAAAAGTACAATTCAGCAATAATTAAAATAGATTAGGAAGATTAAATTATGCCAAAACCATACAGTGAAGACTTACGAAGAAAAGTAATAGAAGCTTATGAAAGTAAAAATATGAAAATTAAAGAAATTTGTAAAGTGTTCAATATCACTAGAAAGACTTTATTTTTATGAAGAAAAAGAAAAAAAGAAACTGGGCATATAAAACCAATTTTGAATTATCAAAAAGGACATAGCCACAAAATAAAGGATTTAGATGAATTAAAAAATTATTTAGCAGAAAATAAAGATGTTACAGTTCAAAAAGTAATTGATAAATTTGGAAATATGACTAAAGAAACAGTTTATAACTATTTTAAAAAACTAAATTATACATATAAAAAAAACTTTTCTATATGAACAAAGAGATAAAAATAAACAAGAAGATTTTTTAAAAGAAATAGCTAAAATAATGAATGAAGATTTAGTATATATTGATGAATCTGGAATTGATGATAATGAATTTTATAAATATGGTTGATCTGAAAAAGGTAAAAGATTATTTGATAATAAACCCGCATATAAAATAAAGAGAATGAGTATAATTGGTTCACTAAATAAAGGTAAATTAAAAGCCTTATGAGCATTTGAAGGACATTGCAATAGTAAAATTTTTGAATCATATGTTAAAAATAAACTAATTCCAGTATTAAAGCGTGGACAAATTATAGTTTTAGATAATGCAACGTTTCATAAATCTAAATTAACACAACAATTAATTGAAAATGCTGGATGCAAACTATTATTTCTTCCGCCATATTCTCCTAATTTAAATCCAATTGAACATTTTTGATTTGCTATAAAACATAATATAAGAAAAATATTACCAAATTATTGACCAAATATTAAAAAAGCGATTGATTTTGTTTTTGAAGATATGAGTAAACATTACTTTAGTTAGCCATATATAGCTAACTAAAGTAATGTTTACTCATAAATAATGTAAAATAATAATATGTAATTTAAACAGTTTTTGAATTTAAAAGTACAATTCAGCAATAATTAAAATAGATTAGGAAGATTAAATTATGCCAAAACCATACAGTGAAGACTTACGAAGAAAAGTAATAGAAGCTTATAAAAGTAAAAATATGAAAATTAAAGAAATTTGTAAAGTGTTCAATATCACTAGAAAGACTTTATTTTTATGAAGAAAAAGAAAAAAAGAAACTAGGCATATAAAACCAATTTTGAATTATCAAAAAGGACATAGCCACAAAATAAAGGATTTAGATGAATTAAAAAATTATTTAGCAGAAAATAAAGATGTTACAGTTCAAAAAGTAATTGATAAATTTGGAAATATAACTAAAGAAACAGTTTATAACTATTTTAAAAAACTAAATTATACATATAAAAAAAACTTTTCTATATGAACAAAGAGATAAAAATAAACAAGAAGATTTTTTAAAAGAAATAGCTAAAATAATGAATGAAGATTTAGTATATATTGATGAATCTGGAATTGATGATAATGAATTTTATAAATATGGTTGATCTGAAAAAGGTAAAAGATTATTTGATAATAAACCCGCATATAAAATAAAGAGAATGAGTATAATTGGTTCACTAAATAAAGGTAAATTAAAAGCCTTATGAGCATTTGAAGGACATTGCAATAGTAAAATTTTTGAATCATATGTTAAAAATAAACTAATTCCAGTATTAAAGCGTGGACAAATTATAGTTTTAGATAATGCAACGTTTCATAAATCTAAATTAACACAACAATTAATTGAAAATGCTGGATGCAAACTATTATTTCTTCCGCCATATTCTCCTAATTTAAATCCAATTGAACATTTTTGCTTTGCTATAAAACATAATATAAGAAAAATATTACCAAATTATTGACCAAATATTAAAAAAGCGATTGATTTTGTTTTTCAAGATATGAGTAAACATTACTTTAGTTAGCTATACTAGTTTCCAATTCGCTCCCACCCCAAGAATTACCATTAATGGTTAGTATATTTTATTAGGTATCACTCCACTTATTATTTATCCATGCAAGTCCACATGCTCTAGCTACTATTTTTAACAACTGTGTTGTAGTTCACTTTTTTAATTCCCTAACACGTGTTGATAATAGTATTAAAGAGGGTTATTAAAAATTTTAAAATTTTACAATTACAAAAAAAGACAAGATTATTTCTTGTCTTTTCCTTAAGAACCTGTTTAGGATCTTTTTAATAGAATTTAACTAAAACAAGAAATAATCATTTATAAATAGGTACTTAACCAATAATTTATTTTCTTTTTCATTTTTTTGTTAAAAAGATTTTATCATTTGAAAACTTATCGACTAAAAATCTATTTTTTATTATAAAATAACCATTATAATATAAATTTTATTAAAAATTAATCAAAAAAGATCCTAAACAGGTTCTAATAACTTTGAGAATAATTTTTATTTTTTTTAAATGTATATTTTTAAAATACGTCGAATATAAATTTAAATTTAAGGGTTAAAGAGAGTAATTTTGTCTATTTTTTCATTATTTTGCAATAATTCATTTTTGGAAACAAGTTACTAATATGATAATTAATTATTTCGTAAATTTGACAACCGCCCAAATAAATTACTCTAATAGAATAGAGATTTTATTTTTGAAAAATAAAATTAAAGATAAAGTATAGCTAACTAAAGTAATATTTACTCATAAATAATGTAAAATAATAATATGTAATTTAAGCAGTTTTTGAATTTAAAAGTACAATTCAGCAATAATTAAAATAGATTAGGAAGATTAAATTATGCCAAAACCATACAGTGAAGACTTACGAAGAAAAGTAATAGAAGCTTATGAAAGTAAAAATATGAAAATTAAAGAAATTTGTAAAGTGTTCAATATCACTAGAAAGACTTTATTTTTATGAAGAAAAAGAAAAAAAGAAACTGGGCATATAAAACCAATTTTGAATTATCAAAAAGGACATAGCCACAAAATAAAGGATTTAGATGAATTAAAAAATTATTTAGCAGAAAATAAAGATGTTACAGTTCAAAAAGTAATTGATAAATTTGGAAATATGACTAAAGAAACAGTTTATAACTATTTTAAAAAACTAAATTATACATATAAAAAAAACTTTTCTATATGAACAAAGAGATAAAAATAAACAAGAAGATTTTTTAAAAGAAATAGCTAAAATAATGAATGAAGATTTAGTATATATTGATGAATCTGGAATTGATGATAATGAATTTTATAAATATGGTTGATCTGAAAAAGGTAAAAGATTATTTGATAATAAACCCGCATATAAAATAAAGAGAATGAGTATAATTGGTTCACTAAATAAAGGTAAATTAAAAGCCTTATGAGCATTTGAAGGACATTGCAATAGTAAAATTTTTGAATCATATGTTAAAAATAAACTAATTCCAGTATTAAAGCGTGGACAAATTATAGTTTTAGATAATGCAACGTTTCATAAATCTAAATTAACACAACAATTAATTGAAAATGCTGGATGCAAACTATTATTTCTTCCGCCATATTCTCCTAATTTAAATCCAATTGAACATTTTTGATTTGCTATAAAACATAATATAAGAAAAATATTACCAAATTATTGACCAAATATTAAAAAAGCGATTGATTTTGTTTTTCAAGATATGAGTAAACATTACTTTAGTTAGCTATATATAAATATGTTGAAAAATTTCTCTTTGAAAATAGAGAAATATGAAATAGATTCGTTTTTATTAATGAAAATGGAGTTAATAAAAAAATTTCTTTAATGAAATTATGAGATTTAATAAAAACAAAAAAACAATATGAAGATTTAGAAAAATTGTTTTGAAATGAAATAAATAAATATTATTTAGAAGTTATAGAAATTAATTTAAAAGATAATTTTAATATTTTAATGGAAAGTTTAAACTTTTTACAAGATAATTGATTTTTTAGTAGTATTTTTTTTGAAGTTAAAGGAAATTTAATATTTATTTTTAATAAATTAAATTTTTTAATTTCCAATAAAACTAATTTTAATGAATTAGAAATTAAAAAAGCAAAAGTTAATCAAAAAAAATTTGAATGAGGTTTTTCAAAGGATAATGATTATACATTAAGATTTTATAAGAGTCCTTTAATAAAAGGTATTATTGAAGGTAGAAATATATTAGCGCATCAATTAATTTTTATTAGTCCATATCAAAAAATTAGTTATTTTCCTCACTTAATTTCTACTATATATTTAGTTTTGTGATATCTTTATGAAATAGATTACTAAAAATTTATTTAGATAATAATTGGAAATTAGATATCTTTACCACTTTTAATTGCTTTAATATCTTTTTTTAACTGCTCTTTTAAAAATTTAATATCATTCTCACTATTTTTTACTTTTTTTAATGCTTCAATTTTAACTTTAGTATCTTTTTTTAATGCTTGAATCTTATCATTTTTTTCAGATCTAATTAACAATTTGGCTCCAACTTTCTTTGTTAAAATGTGTAAACCCCTAAAAGGGTATTTTTTTAATAAAAGTTTTTCATCTTCAATTAATTCTTGATTACGAGAAGCAATAACAGTAGCTTGTAAACCACCAGAAATATTAACTGCAGTTCTGCCCATATCAAATAAACCATCTAAAGCACCAATAATACCATAAACAGCAGCATAATAGCTACCAAAACCAAGACCACCTAAAACACCAGCTGTTACAACAGCAGCAGTTCCTGGTACTCCCGCAATTCCTAATGAAGCAACTAATGTTACAATTAAGCCATTAATAAATAAAATAGCAATTGTTCAGTTGGGGAAATTACCAGGAAGGATAACACTAAATCATAAGAAAGATAAAATAATGCCAGCTTGCACTCCAGCACAGCCACTTAAACCTATTGTTGTTGAAAGCGGCATTACTGTATCACTACCCTCTTCTTTCACTTTTAAATCTTCTTTTAAGGTATTCATAGCAATTGGTAAAGCGGCATTAGAAGACTGAGTTGTAAAACCAGCAATAATTGGTTTCTGTGCTTTTAATAATCAACGATAAGGATTAATACCAAATAAATATAATGATAATAAATGTCATAAGAAAGTAATAAGTAGTGCTAAATAAGCAACTCCAATAATAATGCCAATATTAGCAAGTGCACCAATTGGTTGATTAATAATTGCTGTTGCTAGCATACTCATAACAGCAAATGGCATAATTTTAATAAACATCATTAATATTGAAATAATAATTTTTCACATTGTTTCTAAAGTGTTTCTTGCTTTGTCCATTCGTTCTTCATTATGCTTAGTTAGTTTTTTAATTGCAAATCTAATTAAAGCACCAAGGACAATGATTGGAATAATTAATGTTTGAGTAAAAACACCAATTAAGCTGCTGGGAACGTAACTAATGATAATTTCGGGAATTGTTTTGGCAGTAGTTTTATCGTAACTACCACCATCAGTTAAATTAAAACCTTGGCCAATTTTAAAAGTAATTCCTAGTCCAAAGGAATAGTAAAAGCAATAGCCACATTTATTAATAAAATAGTAATACCAACTCCTGAAACTTTAGTTATTGTTTTTGAGTTACTATTTTTTTTACTAGTAATTCTAGCAATAGCTAAAAATACTAATGGAATAGTTAACATAGTAATACCAATAATAAAAATAGTTTTTAATAATTCAATTCAGTGTACAATTTCTGCAACTCAGGGTATATAAGTCAGGATTAGTTTTTATTGGTGTTCCAGGTAAGTTAGGATAAGTAATGTTATGACTCTATTAAAACCAGTAATAGCTTGGATAGTAATACCAAAAATTAGTCCTAATCCCATTCCAGTAAAAATACGAATTGGAAATTTAGGTTTAGTTTTTTTAATAAAAATAGAAAGTGCTAGGATAATACTAAAAAAGACAATTATCCCGATTAGACTTTGTCAGTGTGAAATACCAACAAAGTCTCTTAATAAGTTAATATTGTCATTACTAAGAGTTGTCATAGTTGCTACCTCATTCTTTTTATTTTTTATAGGTTATGACGATGTTACTTTTCTGCTTGCTATATGAATAATATCACTAGTACGAGCAAAAGGAGGTGAATAAACTAAATCTAAATTTTGTAAATCACGGATGTCCATTTTATTTCAAATGGCAGTAGCAAGAGCATTAATTCTTAATGTGGCATGATTATAGCCTGCCATTTGTGCTGCCAGTAATTGGAAATTTGTTTTATCATAAAATAGTTTCAAGTATAAAGGACGAGATTGTTTTAAGTATCTTGGTAGATCATAATCTTTAATATAAACACTACCAATTTTATTTTTATCAATCGTATCAAAACTACCAGTTTTTGTTATTTCTAAATTACCAACACGTAAAATACTTGATCCTAAAGTTCCTGGATATTTATGTTCTGGGTTTTTAATATTATCAGCAATAATACGTGCCATTTTATTAGCATTAGTTGCCAAGGGAACATATATTGATGATTTATCAAATTGACACTATATATTTGTGCACAATCACCACCACTATACATATTTGAAAACTTTTTTGTAACATTTTCTTTAGAAGGAATTTGACAGAATTCGTTAATAATAATTGCTTTATTTTTATTTAATTCAATGTTGCTATTTTGTAAAAAATTCGTATTTGGTTCAAAACCAACTGCTAGTATTACTAAGTCACAAGGTATTGTTTTTCCATTTTTTTTATCACTTACACTTCTTAAACGCAAATCATTAACATTATTATGAGTCATCATTAGTTCTTCAACTTGATAGTTTAGTAAAATAGTGGCATCGTTTTTTGATTTAGTTTTATGATTAATATTTTTTTTGGTTAGTTCATCATAAATTAATTGGCTAAATTCTTTATCAACAACGTCTGCCATTAATCGATCTTTCATTTCAACGATTGTGACATCTTTTTTTTGTTTTAAGCATGCTTCTGCCATTTCCATGCCAATGAATCCACCACCAATAATAACTATTTTTTTAGCATTTTTCATTGCTTTTTTTAGATTTATAGCATCTTCTTTAGTAAAAACATTATAAACATTATGTGGTAAAATACCATGACTAAAAGGTGGCGGAATTTTTGGTTTGGCTCCTGTTGCAATAACTAAGGCATGATAAGATACAACTTTTGCTTTAGTTTTATCGTCTGTTGTTTTTTTGACATGAATTTCTTGTTTTGCTGTATCGACTTTAATAACATTTTGATTTAAATGAATTTTAATTTTATTTTTATTATTAGTTTTTTCTGAAAAATCTTTTTTTGTACAATCATTTAAAAGTTTTTTATCTTTAAATTCATTAGCAATATAATAAGGAATACCACAAGCACCAAGTGAAATATAGTTTTTTTCTTGATAAACATGGATATCAAAATTTTTATCACTATTTTTTTCACTACGTAATAATTTACTCGCAACTCCCATCCCAGTCGCGCCAGCACCAATAATAATAACTTTAATTTTCATTTTTATCATCGCTCCACTCTCATTAATTATAATATATATTTAATAAAAATATCAATTAATAGTGTTTATCTTAAGTATTGATTCATTTTTCAACAAATTCTAAAGTAGTGTCACTAATACCTTTATCAGTTACTAAATTATATTCATTAACAACTGTGTGGTCTAAATCACCAATTAAAAAACTTTGACCGTGGTTAGCATCAAGGATAGTGTATAATGAACTTTTTTTTGGTATTTCATATCGAATTTTTTCTTGAAATAATTCGTTAGCATTAGTGTAGTTAATAAAGTGATCATTTTGACCATGAAGAAATAACATTGGCATATCAGGTATTAGTTTTAAATATTTAATTGGTTGTATTTCTTGTAAACCATCGACACCAAATGTTTTTTGTGCTTTTTTACGACTTAATTTCAGCATTAAATTAGTAGGTAAGAAAGCATAATTGTATAGTTTTTCACTATACGTACGATCTAAGCGACTAAATGTACAATCAGAAATAATGAATTTTATTTTTTGATTAATTTTATGTTTTGCATATAAATTGCTTCACATTACTACTGTTGCGCCACCTAATGAAAAACCATATAATCCTAAAGCAGTAGTTTCTTGTTTATATGTTTTACAACAGTATTCAATAATGTCTTGTAAATCTTGTGATTCTTTTAAACCAAAAGTTGTTGGTGATGCATCACTTTCACCATGGTTACGAGCATCATATCAAATAACATTGTAGCCAGCACGTAAAAAAATGAAAGCCTGTTTAAATATTCAAAATCTTGTATTAGTTATTCCGTGTAATAAAATTATTGTTTTATTATTATTTTCATTTTTAAGGGGACTTTTTAAAAAATTACCGTATAATGTTAAATTGTCAATTGATGTTTTAATTGAAAAAGGAATTATATTTTCATGTTTTTCTAGGTATTCTCAATATTCAAAATACATTGGCCATTTTGCTAATTCAATTTTAACTTTCGGTTGAAATTGAGAATTATATTGCAAGCATGCTTTAAACATTTCAATTGAATTTATATTAACTTTTTGTCTTAATTTTATTCTATTAATACTACTTTGTTTCATTAGTTTTCCTCACATTTTAGGTCATACATTTTAATAGTCGATGTTATTTAGTATTGTTGGTTTTGGTTTACAACGAATATATTTTTTGTATTTTTTATAAGGTATAAATTTAATATATAGCTAACTAAAGTAATATTTACTCATAAATAATGTAAAATAATAATATGTAATTTAAACAGTTTTTGAATTTAAAAGTACAATTCAGCAATAATTAAAATAGATTAGGAAGATTAAATTATGCCAAAACCATACAGTGAAGACTTACGAAGAAAAGTAATAGAAGCTTATGAAAGTAAAAATATGAAAATTAAAGAAATTTGTAAAGTGTTCAATATCACTAGAAAGACTTTATTTTTATGAAGAAAAAGAAAAAAAGAAACTGGGCATATAAACTATGGATGGGTTACACTTTATTGGACACTAATTACGTAGACAAGTGAACAAATTAGTTGAAAGAAAGGAACTATAATTATGGCCAATATTAATTCATATACCGATGAATTTAAAAAACAAATAGTAGCTTTATATCAAAGCGGCAAATCAGTATCTTACCTTGCTAAAGAATATAATGTTACAAGAGCAGCTACTTATAATTGAATTAAGCAATTTACTAATTCAGGTAGTTTTAAAGCTAAAGATAATCGTTCTGTTGAAGAAAATGAATTAATTAAATTAAGAAAAGAATTAAAACAATTACGAATGGAAAATGATATTTTAAAGCAAGCAGCACTAATAATAGGCAGAAAATAGAAATTATTACAAACAATAAGTTTAAATATAAAATTCGCACAATGTGTCATTTTTTAAAAATTTCTAAATCAACATATTATTTTAATTTAAAGAAAAAAGAAAATAAAATTCAAAATAATATTTATGATGAAGCTATTATTAGTGCTTTTAAAGAAAATAAATGTGTTTATGGAACAAGAAGATTAAAAGTAATATTAGAAAACCAAGAAATTTATTTATCAAGACGAAAAATTAAAGAAATTATGAATAAGCATAATTTAATATCAAAATACACTAAATTATCATTCAAAAATCATAATAACAAAGTAAATGATGAAAAAATCACTAATCTTGTGAATAGAAACTTTAATAATAGGCTTAAAAATGAAGTTATTGTCAGTGATTTAACTTATGTTCAAGTTAATGGTAAATGAAACTATATTTGCTTATTAATTGACCTATTTAACCGCGAAATTATTGGACATATGTAGGTACTAGAAAAGATGCCTTATTAGTACATCAAGCATTTATGCAATCAAATCGCTGTTTAAAAGATATTCAAATATTTCATAGTGATTGTGGTAATGAATTTAATAATAAAATTATTGATAAACTTTTACTAGCATTCAATATTACTCGCTCTTTAAGCAAAAAAGGTTGTCCTTATGACAATGCTGTTGCTGAAGCAACTTTTAAAACTTTCAAAACTGAATTTATTAATGATAAAAATTTTAGATCATTAATCCAATTAAAATTAGAATTATTTGATTACATCAATTGATACAACAACATAAGAATCCACAGCACTTTAAACTACTTAACTCCAGTTAATTATCAAAAACAAATGTCTACCAAAAAATAGTCCTAAAAAGTGTTGCCATTCCAGTTTTAGATAATGCAACGTTTCATAAATCTAAATTAACACAACAATTAATTGAAAATGCTGGATGCAAACTATTATTTCTTCCGCCATATTCTCCTAATTTAAATCCAATTGAACATTTTTGATTTGCTATAAAACATAATATAAGAAAAATATTACCAAATTATTGACCAAATATTAAAAAAGCGATTGATTTTGTTTTTCAAGATATGAGTAAACATTACTTTAGTTAGCTATATATGATTTACATGAAAAAGAATTAGATTTATTTTTTATCAATTCATTTTTTTAATTTATTTCTATTTTATAAATAAGATTTTCAAATTTTTTGATTTTCACTTAAAACATGTGCAGCAGGAGGATATTCATCAACTAATTTGTTGATTGCATTTACCATTACTTCTTTTTGATAATTATTATTAAATTGTAATTTTTGTTTTGTTTTTTTAGTTTTTTGATATCTTTTTTGGTCATATTTTTTCTTTTTTGCTTTTACCTCAGATTTTTGCTCATATTTTTGCTTTTTTGTCTTCACTTCTGGCCTTTGAGCATATTCTTGTATTCTTTTTTTATTTTTTTGATATCACTTTTTCTTAGAACCTGTTTAGAATCTTTTTAATAAAACTGAAATAAAGGAAAGAACAACCATTTGTAAACTAGTATTTAGTTTTCTTTCACAATTTTTTCATAATCTTCTGTATTTTTCTAATCAAGCAAAGCTTCGTTCTACAATTCATCTTTTTGGTAATACTACAAAAGTATGTAGTTCATTGCGTTTTATAATTTCAACATTTGCATTTATGATTGTTTTGATTTCAGAAGCAAATTTTTCACCAGTATAACCAGCATCTACTATTATTTTTTGAACTGCAGAAAGATTTTCTTTTTCATTTTCAATCATTATTATAGCGCTATTACGATCTGTTTTTTCTGCTGTGGTTATGTAAATTGCATGTGGTAAACCTTGAGAATCAACAATAATATGACGCTTTATTCCTGAAATCTTTTTACCAGCATCATAACCTTTATTTTCAGTAGTATCTGTATTTTTAACACTTTGCGAATCAATTATACAAAAACTAGTTTGTTCTTTGCGATTATTGTTGATACGAACTTTTTTAACCAATTTTTTTTAAAATTAATTGCCATACACTAGCTTCTTTACCGTTATTTTTACTTCAAATTTGAAAATAATAATATACAGTTTGTCATTTTGGAAAATTTTTTGGTAGCATTCTTCATTGACAACCACTTTTTAATACATATAAAATTGCACAAAATACTTCATATAAATCTAAACTTCTTGGTTTTGTTTTCTTTTTGCTATTTTCTAAAATTGATTTTATGTTCTCAAATTGTTCTTTGGTGACATGACTTGGATAATTTTTATGCATAATATATACCTCTGATTTTAAAATATATAATCATTTTACATTATTTTCGAAAAGATTCTAAACAGGTTCTTATACTCTTTTTGTTTTTCATTATTCATAAATTTATCACCCCTTAAATCTGGGTCATTGTTTCAGATTTACGATTTTTATTATTGTTTATTTTTTTTGGTCATCACAAATCAAAATCTTCTTTAAACTTTAAAATGCAAATAAAATATTTAATATATAAAATTAGCGAACTTAATTAAAAAATCGCTAATTTATTAAATATTTAAATTTGGATATTTGCGCTTTAAAAAAAATAATAAAACTTGAATATCAGCAGGACTAACACCAGAAATTCTTGTAGCATGACCAATTGTTAATGGTCTAACACGCTTTAATTTTTCTCTAGCTTCACCAGTAATACTTTCTACTAAATCATAATCAATATCACTAGGAATTTGTTTTTTTTCTAAACTATTAGTTTGTTGCGCCATTTTTAGTTGTTGATTAATATACCCTGAATATTTAATTGTAATTTCTAATTCCATTAATTCATGATATTGTAAATCATTTATTAAAGGTAACTGTGAAGTAAACATTGATAATTTGACACCTGGACGTTTTAATAATTCATAAGCAATAATATGATTATCTGGAATTGGACCTAAATTATTATTAATGATATACTTAGCAACTTCTGAATTGGGACTAACTTTAATAGTTTTTAATTTTTCAACAATATTAGACATTAATGTTTGTTGAATATTAAATTGTGATCAACGTTGTTCACTAACTAAGCCAACTTGATAACCATATTTAATTAATCTTGTTTGAGCATTATCATTTCGTAATAATAAACGATGTTCAGCTAAAGAAGTTAATAAACGATAAGGTTCAACTGTTCCTTTTGTTACTAAATCATCAATTAAAACTCCGATATATGCTTCATCACGCTTTAAAATTAATGGTTTTTCTTTTTTTATTTTTAAATGTGCATTAATTCCGGCCATTAAACCTTGACACGCTGCTTCTTCATAACCACTAGTACCATTAATTTGACCAGCACTAAATAAGTTTTTAATTAATTTAGTTTCCAATGTTGGTCATAATTGTGTTGGTTCAAAAGCATCATATTCAATAGCATATGCTCATTTTAATACTTCACAATTTTCTAAACCAGGTAACGTTCTCAACATTTTATCTTGCACATCAATTGGCATCGATGTTGAAAAACCTTGGACATAAATTGAATCCAAAGCAAGTGATTCTGGCTCTAAAAAAATTTGATGACGAGGCTTATCAGCAAAACGTACTACTTTATCCTCAATACTTGGACAATAACGTGGTCCAGTACCTTGTGCTTCACCATTATACATTGGTGATTTATCTAAATTATTATTAATAATGGTATGAGTTTTATCATTTGTATAAAGTAAATAGCAAGGTAATTGTTTTGCTAATGGTAAAAAATTTTTAGTTTCATGTGAAAATGCTAAAGGTAAATCACTACCTAGTTCAATATTAGTTTTGTCAAAATCAATACTATTTTTTTTAATACGAGGTGGTGTTCCTGTTTTTAAACGTATCATATTAAAGCCTACAATTTTTAATTGTTCAGAAATACCATTACTTGTTCTTTGACCATCTGGTCCTTCTGATTTCTTATTATGACCTTGTAAAGTTAAAGCTGTCATATAAGTGCCAGTAGTTAAAATCACAATTTCACTTGTAATTTTTTCGCCATTCTCTAAAATAACACCCTTAGCGGTGTTTTTTTCAATTATTAATGATTGTACCATAACTTCTAAAATTGTTAAATTTTCTTGTTTATTTATTGCATTTTGCATATATTGTGAATAAGCAATTTTATCAGATTGAGCACGAATAGCTCAAACTGCTGGACCACGTGAATGATTTAATAGTTTCATTTGCAAAGCAGTAGCATCTGCTGCTTTAGCCATTTCGCCACCAAGTGCATCAATTTCACGAACCACAACTCCTTTGGCGGGTCCACCAATAGAAGGATTACATGGCATTAATGCAATTTTAGTTTTATCAAGAGTAATAATAGCAGTTTTATGACCTGCTCGGGCAGAAGATAATGCCGCTTCAACACCAGCATGACCAGCACCAATTACAATAATTTCATAGTCATATTCCATTGATTTCACCTCCATTTCATAAAATATTACATATCAAAATTAATAACATCAAAAATAAGAAATTTTATTTTTAATTTCTTTAGTAATGTTATCATAAATAAGCAAAATATTCATGTACTTTTTAGATTTTTATTTAATAAAAATTGAATTTTAGTTAATAATCTTCTCGATTATAATTCATTATATTTTATACAAGATATAAATATTATTTAAAGAATTAGTGTTGCACCTAAAAATAGCAACTGTTTTAATTAATAATCATTAATACTAATTTAAAATCAGTAATTACTTACTTTTAAGTATTTTATTTATTAGCACAAGATGTGTTTTTATTGAAAAGACACTTTTGTCATTAACATTAGTGACTGTATCCAATGGTGATAAAACATATGCAACATCTATTTCTTTTTCCATAACTGTAACCTCTTTTGTATACAATTTGACTTAAATAATTTATCTTAATATCCCTACATAAGTATAATTATAATGTTAATTTTTAAATTTGCAAATTTTTATTTACTATACCTTTAAACTTAAAAAGTATTTTTATATATAAAAATACATCTTATATTAATTAAGATAAAGAATCACCAAATAATCTCTCCATTTTAATATTAAGATTATTACATAAAGTTTTTAAATGGTAATGTTTACTGAAATGTATATTAATTAATTTATGTAAAGTGGTAACATCTGCCAATGGATCATGATGTTCAAATTTAATTTGATTACTATGAGCAAGAGCACTTAAACGGTTATTAGGATAATCATATGTTATTCTAAATAAATTAACTGAACAAATGTAAAAAAAATTAGGACATTTTAAATCATAATGATTAATTAATGATCTTAAGATATTAATGTTAAAATTAGCATGATGAGCAATAACAACAGTATTTTCAGTAAAAAAGGCAACGATGTCTACTCATAATTCTTTAAAATTTGACATTAAAGATACGCTTTCACTTGTAATTCCATGAACATGAGAAAAAGTAAATTCTTCGGGATGTGGTTTAATTAACGAACTATAAGTTTTGACAATTTTACCTTGTGTTACTTTTATCATAATTAATTGACAAGCACTTGTTTTATTCGAATTTGCAATTTCAAAATCAATAAAAACATAATTAGTATTATCAATCCCTCAATCATGAACACTAAATTTTTTCTTACTATTTAATTTTGATTGCTTTCTTTTTAATAACATTTTTTTAGCAAAAAGATTTTTACTATCTTTACTTTTATACTGTTTAAAAGGTGTAATTATTTCTTGTTTTCCTTCTATATTACCTTTTGATTCAGAATTATCATCTGTTTCAAAATCATCATTTGTCTTCTTAAATTTTACACTTTTAAAAAACATATTAATGGCAATAGCACCTTTCTATCTAAATTTTCATAAATTAATATTAGTTATTCCTTTGATAAATTATAACATTGATAAGTTAGAGTAACTATATTTTTACTTATAAAACTTCATTTTTTGCAAAATTCATTAATTAATTATTATTCTTTAACAACTAACTTAATATTATTTTTATAAATTATATTATGAATAAAATATTATATTGTTGACAATAAAAAAGATTGCGGTTGCAATCTTTTTTTAAATAAGAAAAATATTATAATGAACGTGAAGGTGAAGAATTATATCTAGTAATTAATGGTTCACTATCATTTACTTCATTTTGAAAATTATTAATTTTTTTTAACTTTTTAGCTATTTTAACTTGTTTATTAAGTTCTTTTTCTTCTAATCTTTGATTTTTTGCTTTTAAATTTTTTAATTTATTTTCTGCTTCTTGCAGTTTATCTTTTCTTTTTTTAATTTTATTTTTACTTTTTATAATTTTATCACTAAGTGTTCCTAATAAAGGACTATTTTTTTTATTAAGTTTTCTTTGACGTTGTGCATCCTTAAGATTCATTCGTACTAGTTTATCTTTTTGCAGTTTAGTTATTACCTTAGAACCTGTTTAGGATCTTTTTAATAGAATTTAACTAAAACAAGAAATAATCATTTATAAATAGGTACTTAACCAATAATTTATTTTCTTTTTCATTTTTTTGTTAAAAAGATTTTATCATTTGAAAACTTATCGACTAAAAATCTATTTTTTATTATAAAATAACCATTATAATATAAATTTTATTAAAAATTAATCAAAAAAGATCCTAAACAGGTTCTTAGACTTACTGCATAACTAGTTATGCAGTAAGTCTACTAATGAAATTTTAAATATTTTTCCTGATACTGGTAAAAATCATGATTTTAAAACTTTTAAAAATTCAAAGTTAGAATTTTTGTCAGAAACTGTAATTCTTGCAGATAAAGGTTATCAAGGTTTACAAAAAATTCATAGTAATACATTTTTACCCATTAAAACTAGTAAAAATAATCCTAAAACAAGTAAAATTAAAATTTTTAATAAGAACCTGTTTAGAATCTTTTTAATAAAACTGAAATAAAGGAAAGAACAACCATTTGTAAACTAGTATTTAGTTTTCTTTCACAATTTTTTCATAATCTTCTGTATTTTTCTAATCAAGCAAAGCTTCGTTCTACAATTCATCTTTTTGGTAATACTACAAAAGTATGTAGTTCATTGCGTTTTATAATTTCAACATTTGCATTTATGATTGTTTTGATTTCAGAAGCAAATTTTTCACCAGTATAACCAGCATCTACTATTATTTTTTGAACTGCAGAAAGATTTTCTTTTTCATTTTCAATCATTATTATAGCGCTATTACGATCTGTTTTTTCTGCTGTGGTTATGTAAATTGCATGTGGTAAACCTTGAGAATCAACAATAATATGACGCTTTATTCCTGAAATCTTTTTACCAGCATCATAACCTTTATTTTCAGTAGTATCTGTATTTTTAACACTTTGCGAATCAATTATACAAAAACTAGTTTGTTCTTTGCGATTATTGTTGATACGAACTTTTTTAACCAATTTTTTTTAAAATTAATTGCCATACACTAGCTTCTTTACCGTTATTTTTACTTCAAATTTGAAAATAATAATATACAGTTTGTCATTTTGGAAAATTTTTTGGTAGCATTCTTCATTGACAACCACTTTTTAATACATATAAAATTGCACAAAATACTTCATATAAATCTAAACTTCTTGGTTTTGTTTTCTTTTTGCTATTTTCTAAAATTGATTTTATGTTCTCAAATTGTTCTTTGGTGACATGACTTGGATAATTTTTATGCATAATATATACCTCTGATTTTAAAATATATAATCATTTTACATTATTTTCGAAAAGATTCTAAACAGGTTCTAAGATTATTAAAAATTTTAATTTTACTTGTTTTAGGATTATTTTTACTAGTTTTAATGGGTAAAAATGTATTACTATGAATTTTTTGTAAACCTTGATAACCTTTATCTGCAAGAATTACAGTTTCTGACAAAAATTCTAACTTTGAATTTTTAAAAGTTTTAAAATCATGATTTTTACCAGTATCAGGAAAAATATTTAAAATTTCATTAGTATGTGCATTAATTATGGTTTGAAACTTAACAGTATGCATTCATTTTTTGCCAGAAAATCAATCTTTTTGATTATATTTTGGTCGTTCTGTTTCTACTTCTGTTACATCAATTATCAAAATTTTATTTTTGAATTCTTCTTTTTAAAAAAATATTTTTATTTGTTAAATTATTAAACTTATTATTATTTATTAAAATGTCTTCAATTGAACGAATATTTCGTAAAGCAGTAGTATCAACCATATCATACTCAGCACCAATACTATGATATGTACGATTTTCATATAAATATCTTAAAGTCATTACTAGTCTATCTTCTATTGACATTTTATATGGCCTTCCACCAGTGGTATTTTTTAGATTTTGATGATCTAATAAAATATTTAAAATTTCATTAAAAACTAGTTTATTAATACCAACTATTTTACGAAAATATTGATCCGGTTTATCTTTTAATTCAAAATATGTCATAAAATTTATCCTTAACTATTCAAATTTTATTTTAATAATAACAAAAAAATGAAAAGTTAACTAGTTATGCAGTAAGTCTAGTAAAATTTTTGAATCATATGTTAAAAATAAACTAATTCCAGTATTAAAGCGTGGACAAATTATAGTTTTAGATAATGCAACGTTTCATAAATCTAAATTAACACAACAATTAATTGAAAATGCTGGATGCAAACTATTATTTCTTCCGCCATATTCTCCTAATTTAAATCCAATTGAACATTTTTGATTTGCTATAAAACATAATATAAGAAAAATATTACCAAATTATTGACCAAATATTAAAAAAGCGATTGATTTTGTTTTTCAAGATATGAGTAAACATTACTTTAGTTAGTTATATATGAAGATTATAATAATGAATTTGAAATTAATAATTTTTGTTATTTACAAAAATCAAAAATACCTGATTTGTTAGAATATGATCTTGCTAAATCTTATGTTGAGGAAGGTAGTAATAAAAAAACATTAACTAGTGATGATTGAACAAGAGCTTTTAAAGATGGTGGATATTATGTTAAATTTAGCAGTCCATTACGTAACAAATATGATAATCTTTTTTTTAATCCAATTTATATTTTATTAAGAACTGTGGAAGATTACATTTATAATCAAATATGAATTTATTATCAAGTTAAATCAGAAAAAGTTTTAAATGATGAAAATTTTATTGCATTTAAAAATAATATGAATTTATATACTTTGATTAACTATTTTAATTTTATTGAGCATTGAAACCAAATGTGAACAAATTATATGGGATGTTATGGTAATTTTTGATTTAAACCAGTAGCTTTATCAAGTATTGATTTTAATGTTCAAAAAAATACTTTATTTAGTTATCCTGATTTTACTTTTCATTTAAATAGCGAATATAAAATTGATGTTAATAATACTACAAGCATACAAAATAATTTGATTGTTAGTTTATTTTACGGTGTGTTGTGTATTGTTTTATTTTTCTTATCATTTTGTTTTTTCTTAAAAAAGAATATTGGATAAGTTAGTTAGGAGAGTATTTATGTCAACAAATGATAAAAATAAAATTTTAATTAATGTTCAAAACTATAGTAAAAAATTTAAGAAATTTCACATGAATAATATTAACTTTACTGTATTTGAAGGAACTATTCATGCTTTAGTTGGCCGTTCAGGAAGTGGTAAATCAGTACTGTTGAAATCAATTATTGGTGCTATTCCAAAAAGTAATTATGAAGGATTAATTACCATTAATGGCTATAAAGCGGGAACAACTTTTTCAAAAAATAGTTTAGGCTATTCTTTGAATATAGAAAATTTTCCTCAAGGATTAAGTGCTTATAATTTTTTGAAATTTTTAGGTAAAACAACAATAATTTCAGAAAGTAAATTACTAGTAAATTTAGAAAGATTATTAAAAAATTTTGGTTTATGAGAATCACGTAATAAATCTTTAAATTCATTTTCTTCAGGAATGAAAAATAGAATTATGTTAATTGTTGCCCTAGCACATGATCCAAACCTAGTTATTTTAGATGAACCAGGAGCTAATTTAGATTCAGAATCAAGAAAATTTTTTACTTCTGTTTTACAAGATTTAAAAAAAGAAGGAAAAACTATTTTATTAACAACTCATATGATTGATGAAACAAAAGATATTATTGATAATTGTACTATTATTGAATATGGTAAATTAATTTATACTGGGCCAATTGATAAATTTGGTGTTGGTAAAATTTTTGTTTTAAAAACAAGCAATAATCTTGTAGCATCATCACTTTTAAGTTTATATAATTTTCAATTTAAATATAATAAAGATACTGATAGTATTTTAATTAAATTAATTGATAAAAATTATATATTACAACTTAATTTTATTTTGAGTGAAAAGAAAATTGTTATATAGCTAACTAAAGTAATATTTACTCATAAATAATGTAAAATAATAATATGTAATTTAAACAGTTTTTGAATTTAAAAGTACAATTCAGCAATAATTAAAATAGATTAGGAAGATTAAATTATGCCAAAACCATACAGTGAAGACTTACGAAGAAAAGTAATAGAAGCTTATGAAAGTAAAAATATGAAAATTAAAGAAATTTGTAAAGTGTTCAATATCACTAGAAAGACTTTATTTTTATGAAGAAAAAGAAAAAAAGAAACTGGGCATATAAAACCAATTTTGAATTATCAAAAAGGACATAGCCACAAAATAAAGGATTTAGATGAATTAAAAAATTATTTAGCAGAAAATAAAGATGTTACAGTTCAAAAAGTAATTGATAAATTTGGAAATATGACTAAAGAAACAGTTTATAACTATTTTAAAAAACTAAATTATACATATAAAAAAAACTTTTTTATATGAACAAAGAGATAAAAATAAACAAGAAGATTTTTTAAAAGAAATAGCTAAAATAATGAATGAAGATTTAGTATATATTGATGAATCTGGAATTGATGATAATGAATTTTATAAATATGGTTGATCTGAAAAAGGTAAAAGATTATTTGATAATAAACCCGCATATATAGCTAACTAAAGTAATATTTACTCATAAATAATGTAAAATAATAATATGTAATTTAAACAGTTTTTGAATTTAAAAGTACAATTCAGCAATAATTAAAATAGATTAGGAAGATTAAATTATGCCAAAACCATACAGTGAAGACTTACGAAGAAAAGTAATAGAAGCTTATGAAAGTAAAAATATGAAAATTAAAGAAATTTGTAAAGTGTTCAATATCACTAGAAAGACTTTATTTTTATGAAGAAAAAGAAAAAAAGAAACTGGGCATATAAAACCAATTTTGAATTATCAAAAAGGACATAGCCACAAAATAAAGGATTTAGATGAATTAAAAAATTATTTAGCAGAAAATAAAGATGTTACAGTTCAAAAAGTAATTGATAAATTTGGAAATATGACTAAAGAAACAGTTTATAACTATTTTAAAAAACTAAATTATACATATAAAAAAAACTTTTCTATATGAACAAAGAGATAAAAATAAACAAGAAGATTTTTTAAAAGAAATAGCTAAAATAATGAATGAAGATTTAGTATATATTGATGAATCTGGAATTGATGATAATGAATTTTATAAATATGGTTGATCTGAAAAAGGTAAAAGATTATTTGATAATAAACCCGCATATAAAATAAAGAGAATGAGTATAATTGGTTCACTAAATAAAGGTAAATTAAAAGCCTTATGAGCATTTGAAGGACATTGCAATAGTAAAATTTTTGAATCATATGTTAAAAATAAACTAATTCCAGTATTAAAGCGTGGACAAATTATAGTTTTAGATAATGCAACGTTTCATAAATCTAAATTAACACAACAATTAATTGAAAATGCTGGATGCAAACTATTATTTCTTCCGCCATATTCTCCTAATTTAAATCCAATTGAACATTTTTGATTTGCTATAAAACATAATATAAGAAAAATATTACCAAATTATTGACCAAATATTAAAAAAGCGATTGATTTTGTTTTTCAAGATATGAGTAAACATTACTTTAGTTAGCTATATATGGCTGAAAACCTTTTAAATCTCATTGTATACAACATTCAATAATTAAAAAATCAGGAGTTGCAACAAATTCAAAATCATTGTATTTAGTATAACATTTAAATAATGAATTAACATAATGATTTTGTTTTTGCATGAGGCTTTTATGTAATCTGTGTATCTTTGTTTTACAAAGTTACTAGTTCAGATTAATTCTATCTTCAAATTTTATCATAAAATGAGCAATTGCTGTATTTCAATTTTGAATGGGCATTGTTCATTTTTTTGTTATATTTTCAATTGCTAAGTAAAATATTTTGAAAACTGCCATATCATTAGGAAAAACTTTTTTATTTCTGATAACTTTTCGTAATTGACTATTAACAGATTCAATAGCATTTGTAGTATAAATCACTCTTTTAATTTCTGGTGGATAACTAATAAAAACCATTAAATTATCTCAATTTTTATATCAAGATTTAGTAATTTGCGGATATTGTTTATTTCATTTACTTTCAAATGATTCTAAAGCTTGCATTGCTTGTTCTTCACTACATGCACTATAAATTGGTTTTAAATCTGCAACTAAGAACCTGTTTAGGATCTTTTTAATAGAATTTAACTAAAACAAGAAATAATCATTTATAAATAGGTATTTAACCAATAATTTATTTTCTTTTTCATTTTTTTGTTAAAAAGATTTTATCATTTGAAAACTTATCGACTAAAAATCTATTTTTTATTATAAAATAACCATTATAATATAAATTTTATTAAAAATTAATCAAAAAAGATCCTAAACAGGTTCTAAGGTTTTTCGATGTTTGTATGAAACATATTTTAAACTATTTCTAATTTGATGAACTATGCATAATTGATGTTCAGTTTTAGGATAAACTGCTTGTATTGCTTCTGACATGCCTGTTAAATTATCACTACAAGCAATCAAAATATCATTTAAGCCTCGATTTTTCATTTCTGTAAAATTAGCTAGTCAAAATTTAGAACCTTCATTTTCACTAATTCATAAACCTAAAACATCTTTTTTGCCTTCTAAATCCACTCCTAATGCTATATAAACTGATTTGTTAATAATGCGTTTATCTTGCCGTACTTTAACTACTATACAATCAAAATAAACAATAGAATAAATACTTTCTAATGGTCGATTTTGCCACGCCTTGACATCATCTATCACATCATCAGTAATTTGACTAATAACACTTTCACTAATATCTGCACCATGATATAACTCTTGCAACTGCATTCTAATATCTGATAAAGTCATTCCTTTGGCATATAGTGAAAGAACTTGTTGATCAAAGCCATCAAATCTTCTCTGTCTTTTTGCAACTATTACAGGAGTAAAATCACTATTACGATCTCTTGGTACATTAATTTCAATTTTACCTTGTTGAGTTATTAATTTTTTTGAACTTATACCATTACGAGCATTTTCACTATTACTATGTTGATTTTTTTCATACCCTAAATAATTTTGCATTTCAGAATTTAACATCTTTTCTACTAATCTTTTTGTTAATTCTTTATATAATCCTCCTTCTTTAAATACTGTTGTTAAATCTTCAGTATTTTCTAGTAATAAATCTACTGCTTTTGATATTGGATCATTATTATTAATACTTTGTTTTTTAGCCATCTGTAACTCACTCTTTCTAGTCATTTAATTATATTTACTAGAATTAATTAAACATAGTTATTTTTGTAAGTTACACAGATTACTAAACATTACCTTTTGCATTTCTAATTCTCATTTACATAAAAGTAAATTAAAATAGTTGCGTTCCAAGTCTAAAAATGGTTGCATTGCCATATTTGTAATTTTTTTATTTAAACAATGATCATACATTAGTAGTTCCTTACGCAATGCAGTTAAACTCATATCTGGTGTATAACTAAATAATTCATACGGAATAATTCTCATTATTAATTTTCCATTCTATATTATTTAACTTTTACTTTATGGATGGGTTACACTTTATTGGACACTAATTACGTAGACAAGTGAACAAATTAGTTGAAAGAAAGGAACTATAATTATGGCCAATATTAATTCATATACCGATGAATTTAAAAAACAAATAGTAGCTTTATATCAAAGCGGCAAATCAGTATCTTACCTTGCTAAAGAATATAATGTTACAAGAGCAGCTACTTATAATTGAATTAAGCAATTTACTAATTCAGGTAGTTTTAAAGCTAAAGATAATCGTTCTGTTGAAGAAAATGAATTAATTAAATTAAGAAAAGAATTAAAACAATTACGAATGGAAAATGATATTTTAAAGCAAGCAGCACTAATAATAGGCAGAAAATAGAAATTATTACAAACAATAAGTTTAAATATAAAATTCGCACAATGTGTCATTTTTTAAAAATTTCTAAATCAACATATTATTTTAATTTAAAGAAAAAAGAAAATAAAATTCAAAATAATATTTATGATGAAGCTATTATTAGTGCTTTTAAAGAAAATAAATGTGTTTATGGAACAAGAAGATTAAAAGTAATATTAGAAAACCAAGAAATTTATTTATCAAGACGAAAAATTAAAGAAATTATGAATAAGCATAATTTAATATCAAAATACACTAAATTATCATTCAAAAATCATAATAACAAAGTAAATGATGAAAAAATCACTAATCTTGTGAATAGAAACTTTAATAATAGGCTTAAAAATGAAGTTATTGTCAGTGATTTAACTTATAGCTAACTAAAGTAATGTTTACTCATATATTGAAAAACAAAATCAATCGCTTTTTTAATATTTGGTCAATAATTTGGTAATATTTTTCTTATATTATGTTTTATAGCAAATCAAAAATGTTCAATTGGATTTAAATTAGGAGAATATGGCGGAAGAAATAATAGTTTGCATCCAGCATTTTCAATTAATTGTTGTGTTAATTTAGATTTATGAAACGTTGCATTATCTAAAACTATAATTTGTCCACGCTTTAATACTGGAATTAGTTTATTTTTAACATATGATTCAAAAATTTTACTATTGCAATGTCCTTCAAATGCTCATAAGGCTTTTAATTTACCTTTATTTAGTGAACCAATTATACTCATTCTCTTTATTTTATATGCGGGTTTATTATCAAATAATCTTTTACCTTTTTCAGATCAACCATATTTATAAAATTCATTATCATCAATTCCAGATTCATCAATATATACTAAATCTTCATTCATTATTTTAGCTATTTCTTTTAAAAAATCTTCTTGTTTATTTTTATCTCTTTGTTCATATAGAAAAGTTTTTTTTATATGTATAATTTAGTTTTTTAAAATAGTTATAAACTGTTTCTTTAGTCATATTTCCAAATTTATCAATTACTTTTTGAACTGTAACATCTTTATTTTCTGCTAAATAATTTTTTAATTCATCTAAATCCTTTATTTTGTGGCTATGTCCTTTTTGATAATTCAAAATTGGTTTTATATGCCCAGTTTCTTTTTTTCTTTTTCTTCATAAAAATAAAGTCTTTCTAGTGATATTGAACACTTTACAAATTTCTTTAATTTTCATATTTTTACTTTCATAAGCTTCTATTACTTTTCTTCGTAAGTCTTCACTGTATGGTTTTCGCATAATTTAATCTTCCTAATCTATTTTAATTATTGCTGAATTGTACTTTTAAATTCAAAAACTGTTTAAATTACATATTATTATTTTACATTATTTATGAGTAAATATTACTTTAGTTAGCTATAATAAGGTACTATTATGAAGATATGGATTGAAGTTATGGTAAAAGGTTTCAATTTAAAATAAAAATTTTATATAATCATGATGATATTTATGATAATAGTGATATTGCAATTAGCTCAACTTTTCCATGAACATGAAAAGAAATAGAAAGTATAGGTGAAAGTTTTTATAAAAATTTTTGAATATTGAAAAAGTATATACAGATAGTTCTAGAAAAGAACGTATAGAAATTGTACTATATGAAAAACTATTTAATTGATTTGATTTTGAATCAGTAAGAATAATAACAGAAGATATGGGTTACTATCCTAATAATTTGCTTGATAATTTATAGCTAACTAAAGTAATATTTACTCATAAATAATGTAAAATAATAATATGTAATTTAAACAGTTTTTGAATTTAAAAGTACAATTCAGCAATAATTAAAATAGATTAGGAAGATTAAATTATGCGAAAACCATACAGTGAAGACTTACGAAGAAAAGTAATAGAAGCTTATGAAAGTAAAAATATGAAAATTAAAGAAATTTGTAAAGTGTTCAATATCACTAGAAAGACTTTATTTTTATGAAGAAAAAGAAAAAAAGAAACTGGGCATATAAAACCAATTTTGAATTATCAAAAAGGACATAGCCACAAAATAAAGGATTTAGATGAATTAAAAAATTATTTAGCAGAAAATAAAGATGTTACAGTTCAAAAAGTAATTGATAAATATGGAAATATGACTAAAGAAACAGTTTATAACTATTTTAAAAAACTAAATTATACATATAAAAAAAACTTTTCTATATGAACAAAGAGATAAAAATAAACAAGAAGATTTTTTAAAAGAAATAGCTAAAATAATGAATGAAGATTTAGTATATATTGATGAATCTGGAATTGATGATAATGAATTTTATAAATATGGTTGATCTGAAAAAGGTAAAAGATTATTTGATAATAAACCCGCATATAAAATAAAGAGAATGAGTATAATTGGTTCACTAAATAAAGGTAAATTAAAAGCCTTATGAGCATTTGAAGGACATTGCAATAGTAAAATTTTTGAATCATATGTTAAAAATAAACTAATTCCAGTATTAAAGCGTGGACAAATTATAGTTTTAGATAATGCAACGTTTCATAAATCTAAATTAACACAACAATTAATTGAAAATGCTGGATGCAAACTATTATTTCTTCCGCCATATTCTCCTAATTTAAATCCAATTGAACATTTTTGATTTGCTATAAAACATAATATAAGAAAAATATTACCAAATTATTGACCAAATATTAAAAAAGCGATTGATTTTGTTTTTCAAGATATGAGTAAACATTACTTTAGTTAGCTATATGTTCAAGTTAATGGTAAATGAAACTATATTTGCTTATTAATTGACCTATTTAACCGCGAAATTATTGGACATAGTGTAGGTACTAGAAAAGATGCCTTATTAGTACATCAAGCATTTATGCAATCAAATCGCTGTTTAAAAGATATTCAAATATTTCATAGTGATTGTGGTAATGAATTTAATAATAAAATTATTGATAAACTTTTACTAGCATTCAATATTACTCGCTCTTTAAGCAAAAAAGGTTGTCCTTATGACAATGCTGTTGCTGAAGCAACTTTTAAAACTTTCAAAACTGAATTTATTAATGATAAAAATTTTAGATCATTAATCCAATTAAAATTAGAATTATTTGATTACATCAATTGATACAACAACATAAGAATCCACAGCACTTTAAACTACTTAACTCCAGTTAATTATCAAAAACAAATGTCTACCAAAAAATAGTCCTAAAAAGTGTTGCCATTCCATTATTTTGTTCTTTTTTAATTAATTTATTAACTAAAAGTCTAATTCCTTTATACACTTCTAATAATCACATTGGTATTGTTGATAAAGCAATACAAAGTAATCAATCAACTGCCCGAAAACCAGCACCAATACCAAAAGCATTGCTAACAACAGGTGTAAAAATAATAAAAGTATTAATAGCAAAAGCACTAATCGCCGCAACTCAAATATATTTATTTTTTCAAGTAATCTTATTAAAAATACTTGTATTAGCACCTGAAACAAAAGAAAATGCATAAAAAACAGGAGCATTAGTCATTATAACAAAAACAAAAACAAAACCTTCACTATTATTTTCACGTAAAATTTGAGGTAAAAAATGAAAAGCTAATAGTAATAAGGTACTTAATATTATACTAACAATGCCAATAAATCCTCAACTACCAGTAAGAATTCTATCATTCCGTTTCGTTGGTTTTCTAAGCATTAAATCAGGGTTATTAGGTCCCATTGACATTGGAATTGCAATAACAGATTCAACAATTAAATTAATTCATAAAATTTGAATTGGTTGCAATAATTCATTTCATCCAAAAATAGCACCAATAACAATTGAAAATACTTGGGCCATATTAGTAATTAAAATAAAAATAACAATTCTTTTAATTTTACTGTAAATATTGCGCCCTTCTTCAATAGCATCAACAATAGTAGCAAAATTATCATCAGTTAATACTATTTGTGAAGATTCTTTAGCAACATCGGTTCCCATAATACCCATCGCTACTCCAATATCTGCCGCTTTTAAACTAGGAGCATCATTAACACCATCACCAGTCATCGAAACAACCTTATTATGACTCTGTAATGCTTTAACAATCTTAACTTTATGTTCAGGAGAAACACGAGCAAAAACTCGATATTGATTAATATTAGCATTAAATGATTCTTCTGGAATATCATCAATCGTATTACCACTAAGTGCTTGTGTTTTATTTTCAATCAAACCTAATTCTTGACCAATAGCAACAGCAGTATTTAAATGATCACCAGTAATCATAATTGTATCAATACCTGCTTTTTTAGTTTTAACTAAAGAATCTTTAACTTCGTTTCTTGGTGGATCAATCATTCCAACTAATCCTAAAAAAGTTAAATTACTTTCAATTTCACTAATATTACTATAATCTTTCGTATTATTAACAGTTTTATAACTTGCTCCTAAAACACGTAATGCTGAATTTGACATTTCTTCCATACTTGCAATTATTTCTTTTTTAATTTGTGCAGTTAATACTACCCTTTCGTTATTAATAAGCGCATGAGTACAAATATTAATCATATTATCAACCGCACCTTTAACAAAAACATAAGTTTCTTTATCGTATTCATTAATTGTTGACATTAATTTACGATTGGAATCAAAAGGTATTTCATGAACTCGAGTATGTTTATCACTAAGTACCTTTGTTGGAAACTTTAATGTTTCTGATCAATTAATAAGTGCTGCTTCCGTTGGATCACCAATAGTTTTATTTTTACTAACTTCACTATTATTACATAATACTAAACAATCTAAAAATAATTGTTCTTGCTTAGTTTTCTTTTTAAAGTCATTACTATCATTAACTGATTTTGTTAAATAATATTTTTTAACAGTCATTTTATTTTGTGTTAAAGTTCCGGTTTTATCAGAACAAATAATATCAACTTGACCTAATGTTTCAACAGCAGGTAAATATTTAACAATAGCATGTTTTTTTGCCATTCTTGAACTTCCCAGTGATAATGAAACGGTAACAATAACTTGCAAACCTTCAGGTATTACTGCTATTGTTAAAGCAATTCCAAAAATTAAAGCATTAATAGCAGGTACTTTAATTAAGAAAAATTGTAGTAAAAACATAGCTAAACCTAATAATAAAGCAAAAACTGAAATTATTCTAATTAAAAAAGACATTTGTCGCGTTAATGGTGATTTAGGTTCTTTTTCTTCTTGTAATAACTTAGTTATTTTTCCAATTTCAGAAGTTTTTGCTGTTGCATAAACTAAACCAAGACCACTACCTGTCGCAATAGAAGTAGACATAAAAGCAAGATTAGTTCTTTCACCAATTGACAATTTTTCTTCAGTTAATGCTTCAGTAGTTTTACTAATTAAGGTTGATTCACCAGTTAAAAGTGATTCATTAGTACGTAAATTATAAGACTGAATAATACGCAGATCAGCAGGTACAAACATTCCCGCATCTAAATAAACCAAATCACCTACCACTAAATCTTTAGCATCAATATCGTATTTATTACCATTACGAATTACTACTGCTTGTGAAGAAACTAATTTCTTTAAAGAGTCCAAAGAAGCCGCAGCTTTTACTTCTTGATAAGTAGCCAAAGTAGCATCAACAATTACAATTAAAAAAACAACTAATGCTTCTTGTCATTGACCAATAACAGTAGCAATAATTGCTAATACAATTAATACTAAAACAAATGGTTCAATAAAATGTGCTAAAACTATTTTTCAAATTGGTTTTTTTTTCGTAACTGGTAATTGATTAGGTCCTGTTTCTATTAGCAATTGAGCTGCGGCTTCTTCAGTTAAACCTGTAACAAAATTAGTATTTAATTTTTTTGCTAATTCCTTAGTTGAATCATTTCAAATCACAATTATTTAACCCCCTTTTTAAATTTAATCCATCATAATTCCTTTTCAAAATTTTTTATCATTAGATTGTGGTCCTAAAGCAGTTTGTGGTAATTTTTGAATTTTTAACATTTCTTCTTCTGTTAGTTCAAAACCCCCAATATCGGGATTACTAATAATTCGCTCTGGATTAGTTGATTTAGGAATAACTACTTGACCCAATTGTCAAGCTCATCTTAAAGCAATGTGACTAGTAGTAACCTTGTATTTATTTGCTAATTCTTGTAATAATGGTATTTCATCTGCTCTACCACCTAGCATTGTTCTTCATGAAGTAACAGCAATATTATTCTCGTAACAAAAATCTATTGTGTTTTTTTGATTAAAACCAGGATGTGTTTCAATTTGATTAATTGCTGGTTTTATTTTTATTTTTTTTAAAAAATCTTTCAATTGTGAACTATTAAAATTTGAAACACCAATTGCCCTAACTTTACCATATTCATAAAATTCTTCTAAGAACCTGTTTAGAATCTTTTTAATAAAACTGAAATAAAGGAAAGAACAACCATTTGTAAACTAGTATTTAGTTTTCTTTCACAATTTTTTCATAATCTTCTGTATTTTTCTAATCAAGCAAAGCTTCGTTCTACAATTCATCTTTTTGGTAATACTACAAAAGTATGTAGTTCATTGCGTTTTATAATTTCAACATTTGCATTTATGATTGTTTTGATTTCAGAAGCAAATTTTTCACCAGTATAACCAGCATCTACTATTATTTTTTGAACTGCAGAAAGATTTTCTTTTTCATTTTCAATCATTATTATAGCGCTATTACGATCTGTTTTTTCTGCTGTGGTTATGTAAATTGCATGTGGTAAACCTTGAGAATCAACAATAATATGACGCTTTATTCCTGAAATCTTTTTACCAGCATCATAACCTTTATTTTCAGTAGTATCTGTATTTTTAACACTTTGCGAATCAATTATACAAAAACTAGTTTGTTCTTTGCGATTATTGTTGATACGAACTTTTTTAACCAATTTTTTTTAAAATTAATTGCCATACACTAGCTTCTTTACCGTTATTTTTACTTCAAATTTGAAAATAATAATATACAGTTTGTCATTTTGGAAAATTTTTTGGTAGCATTCTTCATTGACAACCACTTTTTAATACATATAAAATTGCACAAAATACTTCATATAAATCTAAACTTCTTGGTTTTGTTTTCTTTTTGCTATTTTCTAAAATTGATTTTATGTTCTCAAATTGTTCTTTGGTGACATGACTTGGATAATTTTTATGCATAATATATACCTCTGATTTTAAAATATATAATCATTTTACATTATTTTCGAAAAGATTCTAAACAGGTTCTAAGGCTCTTCAACATTCAAAACTTTGTTTAGTTGGTCAATGAATTAAACATAAATCTAAATAATCTAGTTTTAAACGAGTCAGGATACCACGCAAAGCATCTTTAGTAAGTTCATATTCATGATTGTCATTTCAAATTTTAGAAGTAATAAATAAATCTTCCCTTTTAACTTCTGGATTTTCTGCTAAAAAATCTTTAATTGCATTACCAATTATCTCCTCGTTTTTATAATATTCTGCAGTATCAATATGACGATAACCATTTTGCAAAGCACAAATTACTGAATTATAAATAGATTTACTATCAACCATTAAATATGTACCTAATCCAAATTGAGGAATTTTGACACCATTATTTAGAGTTATCGTTTTTTGTAAAATTTGTTCTTTTGTAAGTTTTACCATTTGTCTAATATCCTTTCAAACAAAATATTAATTATAACCCGCTGTAAAACGTTTTTTAATAAATTTTTGTTCTTTAATCTCATTAATAATAGCAATTGCAGCATCACCATAACTAAATTCACTTTTTCCTTCTTTATTAACAATTAAGTGATTGTTACCAATTTTAAATTTGCCTAAAGTTGGTAATTCTGGGTCATAGTATAAAGAAGGGCTAAAATATGTTCAATTAATGTCACTGCTACGATAAGTAGCTAATGCTTGAACTTGTTGTTGTGCATGCTCTTTTCATGCTTCAGGAAATGCAATTGTTTCTACTAATATTTCATTCTTATCATTTAACAAACTACCAGCACCACCAACAATTAATAACCTTTTAATATTTTGACATTCATGCATGATAGTAATTAAGTTTTTAGCAACTTGCTGATGAATATTTTGGGGATTATCAATAGTAGGGCCGTAAGCACTAATTAAAATATCAACATCATTAACAACCGCTTTAATACTACTTTTATTAGTAAGATCAGCTTTTTTAATGGTCAATCGATTATCATTATTAAGAATTGGCATTTTAATAGGATTTCTAGTAATGGCAACAACTTGATATCCCTGTTTTAAAGCTTCTTTAGTTAAGGCAAGTCCTGATTTTCCTGATGCTCCAATAATTCCAATTTTCATAGTTAGTACTCCTTTTCAAACTTAATTTTAACGAAGAGTCAACAATATACTATAGTAATTATAACATAAGTACACCTTATATTAGGTATTAGTTTGGGTGTTAGTAAATCATAAAATTATGATTTTAATTTATAATATTGCTACTTTTACTTACAATTTTACAATTATATAGCTAACTAAAGTAATATTTACTCATAAATAATGTAAAATAATAATATGTAATTTAAACAGTTTTTGAATTTAAAAGTACAATTCAGCAATAATTAAAATAGATTAGGAAGATTAAATTATGCCAAAACCATACAGTGAAGACTTACGAAGAAAAGTAATAGAAGCTTATGAAAGTAAAAATATGAAAATTAAAGAAATTTGTAAAGTGTTCAATATCACTAGAAAGACTTTATTTTTATGAAGAAAAAGAAAAAAAGAAACTGGGCATATAAAACCAATTTTGAATTATCAAAAAGGACATAGCCACAAAATAAAGGATTTAGATGAATTAAAAAATTATTTAGCAGAAAATAAAGATGTTACAGTTCAAAAAGTAATTGATAAATTTGGAAATATGACTAAAGAAACAGTTTATAACTATTTTAAAAAACTAAATTATACATATAAAAAAAACTTTTCTATATGAACAAAGAGATAAAAATAAACAAGAAGATTTTTTAAAAGAAATAGCTAAAATAATGAATGAAGATTTAGTATATATTGATGAATCTGGAATTGATGATAATGAATTTTATAAATATGGTTGATCTGAAAAAGGTAAAAGATTATTTGATAATAAACCCGCATATAAAATAAAGAGAATGAGTATAATTGGTTCACTAAATAAAGGTAAATTAAAAGCCTTATGAGCATTTGAAGGACATTGCAATAGTAAAATTTTTGAATCATATGTTAAAAATAAACTAATTCCAGTATTAAAGCGTGGACAAATTATAGTTTTAGATAATGCAACGTTTCATAAATCTAAATTAACACAACAATTAATTGAAAATGCTGGATGCAAACTATTATTTCTTCCGCCATATTCTCCTAATTTAAATCCAATTGAACATTTTTGATTTGCTATAAAACATAATATAAGAACCTGTTTAGGATCTTTTTAATAGAATTTAACTAAAACAAGAAATAATCATTTATAAATAGGTACTTAACCAATAATTTATTTTCTTTTTCATTTTTTTGTTAAAAAGATTTTATCATTTGAAAACTTATCGACTAAAAATCTATTTTTTATTATAAAATAACCATTATAATATAAATTTTATTAAAAATTAATCAAAAAAGATCCTAAACAGGTTCTAAGAAAAATATTACCAAATTATTGACCAAATATTAAAAAAGCTATTGATTTTGTTTTTCAAGATATGAGTAAACATTACTTTAGTTAGCTATATATAATAATTTAATTACAAAAATATTTTAAAAAAGATAAAAAAAATGATATTATTAATAATAATTTATTAAATGTTCATTACTAATATAGATATTTTTATCTATATTAGTTTTTTTAATTTTATTAAATTATTTTAAAAAAATAAAGATAAATATTGAAATTTAAAATTTACTATATGTTTATTTTTAAAATAAAGTCTTTATTCAAAAAACAAAAAGATGAAGGAGAAAATATGTTATTTAAAGAAAATACAGAAAATTCAAATGTTACATTTTGTATTAAAAACCCTACTGTAAAATATGAATTTCAATTACATCAAGATAATAACCCATTAGAAATTGAAACACTAGAAAAAGTAACAGTAACTTGTCATCGCGGTGATTATATTATTACAGGAGTTATTGGTGAACATTGAGTTGTTAACCAAAAAAAATTAAAACTACTTATATTCCGGTTATTAATAATATAAATAAGGGGGAAGCTTGAGCAAATCCCGATTCTAAAATAAAAATAGTTAATCTTAATAAAGATAATAAAAACGGAGAATTATCACTACCTTGGGGTCCAAATGGTACTAAAAAAGAAGTACAATATACTAAAGAAGATGTTTTAATTTGAGATGAAGATGGATATTGATATCCTTGCAAAAAATCAGTGTTTGAAAATACTTATTTAATTAGTCAATCTAAAACAGAACTTGAAAAACAATTTCAAAATTTACTTAAATTAACAAATAATAATGATAATTTAGAAACTCAAGATGTAAGTTCAAATAGTGAAACAAGATTGAATGTTAATGAAATTAATAATTTAATGCCTTTATCAATAAATACAACAATATATAATTCACAAATACCAAAAAATTTGAACTAAAAAAATAAAATGTAATAAAAAATATTAATTATTTAAATTAATATTTTTTATTTTCTTAATATTTATCACAAAAAGTATAAAGTAATGATAAGATTGCAGCGCCAATTAAAACATCATTTTGATTATGATTTGCTACTTGCGTAGTAAAACTAGATAATAAACAAATATTATTAAAAAAATATTGATCAATAATTCTTCCAATATTATTATTTGTTAATGAAAATTGTTCTTTTAATATTTTACAATAATCATTATTATTTTTAATTAGTATTGAAGTTTTTTTAGTAGCACCAACATCAAGATGTAAACCTTTTTTATATAAAGGTAAATTTAAAACTTGATCATTATTTCAAATATCATATAAATCAAAAATTTTATGTTTTTGAAAAAAATAACTAACTTTATTTTTGAATTTACTTTCATCATTATGATAACTCAAATAGTTTTTTAACATTAATATTTCAGTTCTGGCACCAAGTAAAATCAAAGATTTAATGTTATATTTTAATAACTTATTAGTTAAAAATTTAAAAAACTGTTGCTGATGTTTAACAAGTTTTAAATCTTCATTTAAAATATTTGGTTGTGGAATAACAGTTTTAACGAATAAATGTAACTTTTTATTTTGTAAATTACTAACACTTAAATCTTCTTTTTTATTAATAATTAATAATGCAATTGAAAAAATTTTTTCAAAATCATGAGCATACGAATTGTTCTTTTTTTTATGTAATAAATTACGAAAAGTCTCAAAATCAAAAATAAGAATTGGATATTCAATCTTATCTAAAAATTTACCAATAACATTAATATTTAATTCAATATCTAAGTTATTTATTTTTAATTTTTCCATTGCAATACCTTTTCTAATACATTTATTTGATAAGCGTACTGATTTCACTAACTTCACTTTTAATAATTTTAGTTTTTGATGGATAACCATAACCAGCAGACACTAAAATTGTAACATGATACTTATTAGGTTCAATAATCTTATTTGATTCTAAGTAAGTTAATAATTGTTGTTCATTAAAACCACCTAATACAACATTATCAATTTCATGAGCAGTTAATAATAATAAAAGATTTTGTAATAAAATAAAAGTTTGACATTGTGCCCAATGATTTATTTGTGTTTTTTTGTCATGATCAAAGAAATTATTAAATGTTGATTTATAAATTTCGTATTGTGGTTTTGTTAAATTACGTCTTTTCATAACAGTATCAACAAATCATTGATTACTAGTATTGAAATTTTCACCACTATAACTTAATAAAATAAATAAATGTGAACAAGTACTAACTTGTTGTTGATTATTTATGATTGGTTGCAATTGTGCTTTAATTTTAGAATTACTAATAACTAAAATTTTTCATGGTTCTAAACCATATGAAGATGGGGTATGACGCACATAGTTAAGAATATCGTTAATTTTACTATCACTAATAATTTTACTAGGATCATAATTACGAATTGATTTACGATTTAAAATTAGACTTTCCAGCTCTTTAACATAAGGCATTGATTTGTCATCTCTTTTCTATAAATTAATTTTACTACTAAAATATTTTTAATTAAAAATCTTTATTCTCTTTTGAGAATAAAGATTTTTAATTTAATGTGATTATTTAATAACTTCAGTAACTTGTCCAGCACCAACAGTTCTTCCACCTTCACGGATTGAGAATTGAGTACCTTTCTCAAGGGCAACTGGGTGAATTAATTCAACAGTAATAGTAACGTTATCACCTGGCATAATTAATTCCGATTTTTCACCTTTATTAATAAAGTCTCCCATACTTCCTGTAACATCAGTTGTACGGAAATAAAATTGTGGTCGATATCCCGGATTAAATGAAGTATGACGTCCACCTTCTTCTTTAGTTAGAATATAAACTTCACCTTTAAATTTAGTATGTGGAGTAACTGATCCTGGTTTAGAAATAACTTGTCCACGTTGAATATCTTCACGTTTAACTCCACGTAATAATACTCCAACGTTATCACCAGCTTGTGCTTCATCTAATAATTTTCTGAACATTTCAATACCAGTAACAACAACTTTTTTAAGACCTTTGTTAATACCAATAATATCAATTTCATCATTAACTTTTAAAGTTCCACGTTCAATTCTTCCAGTAGCTACTGTTCCACGTCCAGTAATAGTGAAAACATCTTCAACAGCTAATAATACTGGTTTATCAACTTCTCTTTTTGGTGTTGGGATTCATTCATCCATTGCTGTTAATAATTCCTTAATTTTTGCTTCTCATTCTTTTTTACCATCTAATGCTCCTCTTGCAGAACCACGAATAATTGGTGTATCATCACCTTCAAATTCATACTTAGTTAGTAATTCACGAATTTCCATTTCAACAAGTTCTAATACGTCATCGTCTACACTTTCCATATCACACTTATTTAAGAATACAACAATTTTTTTAACTCCAACTTGACGTGCCAATAGAATGTGTTCACGTGTTTGTGGCATTGGACCATCAGTTGCAGAAACAACTAACACTGAACCATCCATTTGAGCTGCACCTGTAATCATATTTTTAATGTAGTCAGCGTGACCTGGACAGTCAACGTGTGCATAGTGACGAGTTGGTGTTTCATATTCAACGTGAGCTGTATTAATAGTAATACCACGTGCTTTTTCTTCTGGAGCAGCATCGATAGAAGCATAGTCCTTAAACATACCTTTATATCCATCTGCTTCATGTTTTGAACAATAACTAGTAATTGCAGCAGTTAATGTTGTTTTTCCGTGATCAACGTGACCAATTGTTCCAACATTAACGTGCGGTTTTGTACGTTCAAATTTTTGTTTTGGGCCTGTTGATACAGGTTTTGATTTTTTTACTTCTTTTTCTGCCATTTTTGTTTCCTCCTTGGAAATAATTAATACTTATTTTTATTTAATTAAATTAAACACTAAGATAATTTTAAAGTAAAGTTATTATACTTTCAATTAAATTATTTTATTTTTTAGTAATTCTTCCTTTTTGATATTTACCAGCAACTGCTTCAGCAACTGATTTTGGTGCTTCTTCATAGTGTGAAAAAGACATTGTATATGTTCCGCGTCCTTGGGTCATTGAACGTAATTCAGTAGCATAACCAAACATTTCAGATAAAGGCACTTTAGCTTTAACAACTTTACTGTTACCACGCATTTCATCTGCTTCGATAGTACCTCTTTTACCAGAAATTTTACCAACAATAGAACCATAATATTCATCTGGAATAATAACTTCAACATTCATAATTGGTTCTAATAATACTGGTTTTAATAAATCTTTATTATCTTGTAAAGATTTAGAAGCTGCAATATTAAAGGCACGTTCTGAAGAGTCAACAGGGTGGAATGAACCATCATATAATGTTGCTTTAACATCAATAACTGGATATCCAGCAATTAAACCATTAGCTAATGATTCAATTAATCCTTCTTGTACTGGTTTAATGTATTCACGTGGCACTTTACCACCAACAATTTTATCAACAAACTCAAATCCTTTATCTGGATTTGGTTCAAATTTAATAATAACATGTCCATATTGGCCGCGACCACCTGATTGATGAATATATTTACCCTCAGCGCGCTCACAAACTGCTTTAATTGTTTCACGATAAGCAACTTGTGGATTTCCAATGTTAGTTGCTACTTTAAATTCACGTTTTAAACGATCAGTTAAGATGTCTAAATGCAGTTCTCCCATTCCTGAAATAATTGTCTGTCCTGTTTCTTTGTCTGATGAAACACGGAATGTTGGATCTTCTTCTGCAAGTTTTTGTAAACCTAAACTCATTTTTTCTTGATCAGCTTTTGTTTTAGGTTCAAGCGCTAATGAAATAACTGGTTCTGGAAATACCATTTTTTCTAAAATAACTTCACCTTTTTCATCACATAATGTATCACCAGTAGTTGTATCTTTTAAACCAACAATAGCAGCAATGTCACCAGCATAAACCTTTTTAATTTCGGCACGACTATTGGCATGCATTTGTAAAATTCGACCAACACGCTCTTTTTTTTCTTTAGTTGAGTTTAATACATAACTACCAGATTCTAATGTTCCCGAATATACTCTAAAAAAAGTTAATCTTCCAACAAAAGGGTCAGTCATGATCTTAAATGCTAACGCTGAGAAAGGTTCTTCATCACTAGAATGACGTTCTACTTCTTTTGATGAAACAGGTAATATTCCTTTAATTGCAGGTACATCTAATGGTGAAGGCAAGTAATCAATAACTGCATCTAACATTAATTTAACACCTTTATTTTTAAAGGCACTACCACATAATACTGGGAAAAACTCAGCAGCAATTGTTGCTTTACGAATTACTGTCTTAATTTCAGCAACGGTTACTTCTCCTTCAGCATATTTCATAAAGAAATCATCATCAAAGTGAGAAAGTGCTTCTAATAATTCCTCACGTCTACTTGCAATAACATCTTTAAGTTCTTCAGGAATTGCAATTTCTTTATAATCCTCATTTGGTTTACCATCAAAATGGTATGCTTTCATCTCAATTATATCAATAATTCCATCAAAAGCATCTTCTGCACCAATTGGTCATTGAATTGCATGAGCATTAGCACCAAGACGATCTTTTAATGTTTGAATTGAATGAGCAAAGTCAGCCCCAATTTTATCCATTTTATTTGCAAAAACAATTCTTGGTACATTATACCTAGTTGCTTGATTTCAAACAGTTTCAGTTTGTGGTTCAACTCCAGTTTGCGCGTCTAATACGGCAACTGCTCCGTCTAAAACTCTTAATGAGCGTTCAACTTCAACAGTAAAATCAACGTGACCCGGAGTATCAATAATATTTATTCGATTATTTCTTCAAACAGCAGTTGTTGCAGCTGAAGTAATAGTAATACCACGTTCTTGTTCTTGTTCCATTCAGTCCATAGTTGCGGCACCTTTATGTACCTCACCAATTTTATGAATTTTACCAGTATGGTATAAAACTCTTTCTGTTGTTGTAGTTTTACCAGCATCAATATGAGCCATAATTCCAATATTTCTAGTATTTGCTAGTGAATATTCTCGACCTGATTTTTCTGCCATTTTCTCTCTCCTTTATTATCATTTATAGTGAGCAAAGGCTTTATTAGCTTCAGCCATACGATGAATTTCATCACGTTTTTTAATTGATGAACCATTACCAGTAGCAGCATCCATAATCTCAGCTGCAAGTTTATCTTGCATACTATTACCATATCTTGCTTGTGAATAAGAAACTAATCAACGAATTGCTAAAGTTATCTTACGAGTAGCACTAACTTCAATAGGAACTTGATAGTTTGCACCACCAATTCTTCGAGTTTTAATTTCTAATTGTGGTGTAATATTAGCGATTGCCTTTTCAAATACTTCTAATGGTACTTGTTGAGTTTTTTCTCCAACAATTTTAAAAGAATTATAAACAATTTTTTGAGCTACACTTTTTTTACCATCAATCATAATGGCGTTAATTAATTGAGTAACAATTTTTGAATCATAAATTGGATCAGCAACTAATTCTCTTTTAATAGCTTGATTTTTACGCATTTAGTTTTACCTCCTTATTTCTTATCTTTTGGTTTTTTAGTTCCGTATTTAGAACGACCTTGATTACGATTTACTACTCCGGCAGTATCAGAATATCCACGAATAACATGGTATCTAACCCCAGGTAAGTCTTTAACTCTTCCACCACGGATTCCAACAATAGCATGTTCTTGCAAATTATGACCTTCTCCAGAAATATAAGCAGTAACTTCCATACCGTTAGTTAAACGAGCACGAACAATTTTTCTTAAAGCTGAGTTAGGTTTTTTTGGTGTTCTTGTAGTAACTACAAGCGCTACACCTTTTTTTTGCGGACTGCTAATTGAAGAAGTTGTTTTTGTTAATGAATTATATGAAACATTTAACGCTGGTGATTTAGATTTGTATTTTTTATCTGTACGTCCTTTACGTAATAGTTGGTTCATTGTTGGCATTAATCGTTAGCCTCCTTTATGATTTTAAAGAATTAATTATATACACAATTCCTAGTGTATCAAAATTTAGTCCAATAAGTATAATACCAGTTTTTAATAGTAATAGTCAAATAAATTTTGAAAAATAATTGTAGATTAGACACACTTTTTGGACTAATAAAAGTTTTTATAACTTTATATTATTAGTTGAGGTGTAGTTTAAAATGAAATATTTAATTAATAGTGCTGATTTTACTAAATTTGATTATAAATTTAACAAATTTGTAGAAAAGTATAAAAATGATAAAAATATTAATAAAGTTAATATTTATTATCGTAAATTTAGAAAATTTTGTTTTATTTTTAAAAATAAAAATACTTGTAAAGAAATAATTTCTCAATTACATATGCCAAAGCAAACCTTTTATTATTGAGCTAAACGTTTTTATGATGTTTTTTACAGAAATAAACCTTTTGAAGAATTATTATTTAAGTCAACAAAACCTAAAAATATTAAATATTTCTATAAGTTGGAATTATCAGAAAAATTTATAAATTATTTTGTTCAGTATAAAGAAGAGTTTGGTATAGGTGCTTTTCAATTTTGTTATTTAATAAGGCATATTGATGATATTAGGTTTAATTTTTTGCCAAAACCCTCGGTTAAAACTATATATCGTTGATTAAAACGTTTTGATTTTTGTTCACAAAAAGTTATTAAGAAAAAACATTTGAGATATGAAGTAAAAGAAACTGGATTATTACAAACTGATATTAAAGTAGTATCAGATTATATAACAGGAAGTAAAAGATGATATATTATTGATTTTATTGATGAAAAAACTCGAATTACTTATTGTTATCCATCTGAACAAGCACAAACCAGAGATATTGTAAATGCTACTAAAAATGCTTTAAATTTCTATGAAAAATTAGGAATTAAAATTAAAAGAATTAGAACTGATAATGGTAGTCAATATACTAATACATCTTGTGGAAAACCACAAAGGAATCGTTGATTTACAAATTTTTGTAATAAAAAAGGTATAGTTCATGAAACTACACCGTTTAGATCACCACAGAGTAATGGTAAGATTGAAAGATTTCACAGAAATTGAAGTAATTTATTTGAAATAAAACCATATTTAAATAGTGATTTTAGTTTATTTCAAAAATTAGTGAATTCTTTTCAAGAATATTATAACAATTCTAAACCACATAAATCATTAGGATTAATGACTCCTATGGATTATTTTGATAAACTTTTATTAGATAAAAAATAGTCCAAAATGTCTGTACTACCTTACAATTTTGAAAAATAATTGTAGATTAGACACACTTTTTGGACTAATAAAAGTTTTTATAACTTTATATTATTAGTTGAGGTGTAGTTTAAAATGAAATATTTAATTAATAGTGCTGATTTTACTAAATTTGATTATAAATTTAACAAATTTGTAGAAAAGTATAAAAATGATAAAAATATTAATAAAGTTAATATTTATTATCGTAAATTTAGAAAATTTTGTTTTATTTTTAAAAATAAAAATACTTGTAAAGAAATAATTTCTCAATTACATATGCCAAAGCAAACCTTTTATTATTGAGCTAAACGTTTTTATGATGTTTTTTACAGAAATAAACCTTTTGAAGAATTATTATTTAAGTCAACAAAACCTAAAAATATTAAATATTTCTATAAGTTGGAATTATCAGAAAAATTTATAAATTATTTTGTTCAGTATAAAGAAGAGTTTGGTATAGGTGCTTTTCAATTTTGTTATTTAATAAGGCATATTGATGATATTAGGTTTAATTTTTTGCCAAAACCCTCGGTTAAAACTATATATCGTTGATTAAAACGTTTTGGTTTTTGTTCACAAAAAGTTATTAAGAAAAAACATTTGAGATATGAAGTAAAAGAAACTGGATTATTACAAACTGATATTAAAGTAGTATCAGATTATATAACAGGAAGTAAAAGATGATATAGCTAACTAAAGTAATATTTACTCATAAATAATGTAAAATAATAATATGTAATTTAAACAGTTTTTGAATTAAAAGATAAACCGGATCAATATTTTCGTAAAATAGTTGGTATTAATAAACTAGTTTTTAATGAAATTTTAAATATTTTATTAGATCATCAAAATCTAAAAAATACCACTGGTGGAAGGCCATATAAAATGTCAATAGAAGATAGACTAGTAATGACTTTAAGATATTTATATGAAAATCGTACATATCATAGTATTGGTGCTGAGTATGATATGGTTGATACTACTGCTTTACGAAATATTCGTTCAATTGAAGACATTTTAATAAATAATAATAAGTTTAATAATTTAACAAATAAAAATATTTTTTTAAAAAGAAGAATTCAAAAATAAAATTTTGATAATTGATGTAACAGAAGTAGAAACAGAACGACCAAAATATAATCAAAAAGATTGATTTTCTGGCAAAAAATGAATGCATACTGTTAAGTTTCAAACCATAATTAATGCACATACTAATGAAATTTTAAATATTTTTCCTGATACTGGTAAAAATCATGATTTTAAAACTTTTAAAAATTCAAAGTTAGAATTTTTGTCAGAAACTGTAATTCTTGCAGATAAAGATTATCAAGGTTTACAAAAAATTCATAGTAATACATTTTTACCCATTAAAACTAGTAAAAATAATCCTAAAACAAGTAAAATTAAAATTTTTAATAAGATTATTAATAAAACTCGCAGAAAAATTGAACATGTTTTTGCATTTTTAAAATGTTTTAAAATTATTGGTTATAAATTTAGAAAAGGTAGAAAACGAATATTTTTAAGATTTAATTTAATTGCAGGATTTTATAATTTATCATTAAAACTTAAAAACGTTATGCAGTAAGTCTAATGAAGATTTAGTATATATTGATGAATCTGGAATTGATGATAATGAATTTTATAAATATGGTTGATCTGAAAAAGGTAAAAGATTATTTGATAATAAACCCGCATATAAAATAAAGAGAATGAGTATAATTGGTTCACTAAATAAAGGTAAATTAAAAGCCTTATGAGCATTTGAAGGACATTGCAATAGTAAAATTTTTGAATCATATGTTAAAAATAAACTAATTCCAGTATTAAAGCGTGGACAAATTATAGTTTTAGATAATGCAACGTTTCATAAATCTAAATTAACACAACAATTAATTGAAAATGCTGGATGCAAACTATTATTTCTTCCGCCATATTCTCCTAATTTAAATCCAATTGAACATTTTTGATTTGCTATAAAACATAATATAAGAACCTGTTTAGGATCTTTTTTGATTAATTTTTAATAAAATTTATATTATAATGGTTATTTTATAATAAAAAATAGATTTTTAGTCGATAAGTTTTCAAATGATAAAATCTTTTTAACAAAAAAATGAAAAAGAAAATAAATTATTGGTTAAGTACCTATTTATAAATGATTATTTCTTGTTTTAGTTAAATTCTATTAAAAAGATCCTAAACAGGTTCTAAGAAAAATATTACCAAATTATTGACCAAATATTAAAAAAGCGATTGATTTTGTTTTTGAAGATATGAGTAAACATTACTTTAGTTAGAAAAAGTTTGGGAGATTGTCAAAAATCCGGAATAAATTAAATTTTATATAGTCTTATTATATTTTAGACAAGAAATAATTTGGATTTTTATGAAATTGTACATTCGGTAATGTTTAGTAATCTGTGTAACTTACAAAAATAACTATGTTTAATTAATTCTAGTAAATATAATTAAATGACTAGAAAGAGTGAGTTACAGATGGCTAAAAAACAAAGTATTAATAATAATGATCCAATATCAAAAGCAGTAGATTTATTACTAGAAAATACTGAAGATTTAACAACAGTATTTAAAGAAGGAGGATTATATAAAGAATTAACAAAAAGATTAGTAGAAAAGATGTTAAATTCTGAAATGCAAAATTATTTAGGGTATGAAAAAAATCAACATAGTAATAGTGAAAATGCTCGTAATGGTATAAGTTCAAAAAAATTAATAACTCAACAAGGTAAAATTGAAATTAATGTACCAAGAGATCGTAATAGTGATTTTACTCCTGTAATAGTTGCAAAAAGACAGAGAAGATTTGATGGCTTTGATCAACAAGTTCTTTCACTATATGCCAAAGGAATGACTTTATCAGATATTAGAATGCAGTTGCAAGAGTTATATCATGGTGCAGATATTAGTGAAAGTGTTATTAGTCAAATTACTGATGATGTGATAGATGATGTCAAGGCGTGGCAAAATCGACCATTAGAAAGTATTTATTCTATTGTTTATTTTGATTGTATAGTAGTTAAAGTACGGCAAGATAAACGCATTATTAACAAATCAGTTTATATAGCATTAGGAGTGGATTTAGAAGGCAAAAAAGATGTTTTAGGTTTATGAATTAGTGAAAATGAAGGTTCTAAATTTTGACTAGCTAATTTTACAGAAATGAAAAATCGAGGCTTAAATGATATTTTGATTGCTTGTAGTGATAATTTAACAGGCATGTCAGAAGCAATACAAGCAGTTTATCCTAAAACTGAACATCAATTATGCATAGTTCATCAAATTAGAAATAGTTTAAAATATGTTTCATACAAACATCGAAAAACCTTAGTTGCAGATTTAAAACCAATTTATAGTGCATGTAGTGAAGAACAAGCAATGCAAGCTTTAGAATCATTTGAAAGTAAATGAAATAAACAATATCCGCAAATTACTAAATCTTGATATAAAAATTGAGATAATTTAATGGTTTTTATTAGTTATCCACCAGAAATTAAAAGAGTGATTTATACTACAAATGCTATTGAATCTGTTAATAGTCAATTACGAAAAGTTATCAGAAATAAAAAAGTTTTTCCTAATGATATGGCAGTTTTCAAAATATTTTACTTAGCAATTGAAAATATAACAAAAAAATGAACAATGCCCATTCAAAATTGAAATACAGCAATTGCTCATTTTATGATAAAATTTGAAGATAGAATTAATCTGAACTAGTAACTTTGTAAAACAAAGATACACAGATTACATAAAAGCCTCTATTTGGTCAATAATTTGGTAATATTTTTCTTATATTATGTTTTATAGCAAATCAAAAATGTTCAATTGGATTTAAATTAGGAGAATATGGCGGAAGAAATAATAGTTTGCATCCAGCATTTTCAATTAATTGTTGTGTTAATTTAGATTTATGAAACGTTGCATTATCTAAAACTATAATTTGTCCACGCTTTAATACTGGAATTAGTTTATTTTTAACATATGATTCAAAAATTTTACTATTGCAATGTCCTTCAAATGCTCATAAGGCTTTTAATTTACCTTTATTTAGTGAACCAATTATACTCATTCTCTTTATTTTATATGCGGGTTTATTATCAAATAATCTTTTACCTTTTTCAGATCAACCATATTTATAAAATTCATTATCATCAATTCCAGATTCATCAATATATACTAAATCTTCATTCATTATTTTAGCTATTTCTTTTAAAAAATCTTCTTGTTTATTTTTATCTCTTTGTTCATATAGAAAAGTTTTTTTTATATGTATAATTTAGTTTTTTAAAATAGTTATAAACTGTTTCTTTAGTCATATTTCCAAATTTATCAATTACTTTTTGAACTGTAACATCTTTATTTTCTGCTAAATAATTTTTTAATTCATCTAAATCCTTTATTTTGTGGCTATGTCCTTTTTGATAATTCAAAATTGGTTTTATATGCCCAGTTTCTTTTTTTCTTTTTCTTCATAAAAATAAAGTCTTTCTAGTGATATTGAACACTTTACAAATTTCTTTAATTTTCATATTTTTACTTTCATAAGCTTCTATTACTTTTCTTAGTAAGTCTTCACTGTATGGTTTTGGCATAATTTAATCTTCCTAATCTATTTTAATTATTGCTGAATTGTACTTTTAAATTCAAAAACTGTTTAAATTACATATTATTATTTTACATTATTTATGAGTAAATATTACTTTAGTTAGCTATATATTCAAATCTTATTTTTTACTAGTCTTTGATTTTCATTAAATAAGGTTTTTTTAAAAAATGTTATATAATAATAAGTATCATTTAAGGCATGTTTTTATAGCATACTTATGGTAATTGGTGAAGAAAGGGTTGAAAATTTTATGCAAAAAAGTCAGATAGCACGAGCTGTACAAAAAAAATTAGAATTATCAGAAAAAGAATACAAAGAAGTGTTAGAATTTATCTTAGATAAAATTGCTACTGCTTTAATTAAAGGAGAAAAAGTAACACTACGTAACTTTGGAACTTTTACTATTAAATACCGCAAAGCTCGACCGGGAGTAAATCCACAAAATTCAGAACCGATGGCTATTCCTAGAAAGCGAGTAGTTAAATTTAATTCTTGTAAAGCATTAAAAAAGAGAGTTAATGAAGGTAAATAAATATTTTATTTTAGGAATGACTTCAATCAAATATAGATTGTATATTCATTCCTTTTAATTTGTAAAATTAACAATCTTTTTTAATCTTAAATAATTAAAAAAAATACTCTGTTTTAAATGAGTATTTTTTATTTTCTTCATATATTAATATTAAGATATATTTTTATAAATTACTTAATCTATTATATTTTTATTAAGTACTTTTTTTCTGTTAAATTAGATATTTGCGTTTTTTTATCTTTAGTTGTATGAATAAATGGTTTAGATTTTCAAAATGTATAAATTAATAATGGTAATAATATAAAAGCAGCAAATAAATCAATAAAACCAAGAAATAAATAAAAATAAAAACCATTATGAGAAACATGTGCAACATAATATCCTAAACTTAAACAAACAATTGGCATTATAATTGTTCGTTGTAAACTAGCAAATAATGACAATTTACCACGATTAATTGATTGATAGAAAATAACAGCAACATAATGTAGTGTAGCTAATGGATAAAAAGCAAACTGCATAATAATATAAACTTTAAAGAATCTTGCCATTTCTAAATCTACGCCAAAGAAATGCATCATATATTGCCCTGCTATTACTACTAATAATACTGAAGCAATTAGTAACAATAAAAGTAATAAAGTTAAACGTCACATCAATTGTCAAACACGACTAAAGTCCTTTGAACCATAAACATAGCCAATTAATGCTCTTGCTCCCTGCGTAATTCCAATAATAGGTGCATTAATTAAAATTAACCAAGGCATAATACCACCATATAATTGAACAAAAACAGGAATACCAGTACTTCCTCCACCATGATAGTCTGGAGGTGGCAATGTATTTAAAATTTTAGTAGTAACCATTGCCAAAATACTTTGGGCAATATTTTGTAATAAAGAAGTTGCACCAATTAATAAAATGCCCGTTACTATTACTCATTTAAGTTTTAAGTGTGCTACTTTAAATCTTAAATTATCGGCACTATATCAAATAATACCTATTGAAAATAAATTAATGCTTGCTCAAGCAATAATAGTTGCATATGCAGTGCCTTCCATTCCTAATTTACCAAGAATAACAAAAATAAAATCTAAAGATATATTTACTAAACAAGCCGCAACATTAATTAAAATTGTTCATAACATCATTCCTTCACTACGTAATAATGAAACTAAAAAATAAGCAAAAAAAAGTAATGGTGTAGCAAGAATTAAAATTTGTGAAAATCTAACTGCTTCTTTAATTATTATTTCCCTAATTATTGGATTACTTCCAGCATCACTTCCAGCTTGAAATTCAATAATACTCTGACAACTAAAATACATAATGATCATAAGAACAATAGAAACTAAAAAAGATAATAAAAATCCATTTCCTAAATATTCTGACATTTGTTCTCGTTTATTTTGACCATATGCAATCGAAAACTTAATACCTGTTCCAGTTGCAACCATTAAAGCAAAGGAAACCATCATTGAAGAAGGAACAGCAGCATAAGTAGTAGCAATATTAATAATTTTTAATGCTTGTTCAGCAGTTATCATTATTTCTGAATTTTGATAATTATTATAACGATCAATAATACTTTGTCCACCTCATTGTGTAGCAATTCATTTATCAAAAATTTGATAAGTAGAAAAAATAATTACAGCAATTAAAGGTGGTGTGACCATAATAAAGATTGCTTTTCATGGATTTGCCGTGCTAAAAATAGCTTGTCTTTTCAACTTGTTTATTGAATTTCTTTCTGTTCGTTTATTGAAAGTAACTTTAGCAAGATTTTCTTTTTCCATAATATTATCCTTTCTAACAAAATTAATCTAATTAATATTATATTTTATAAAAGCTCATAACTAAAATATCTATTGCTGTCACAAATAAAAAACATGTTTAGTATTTTAAAAAATGTTAGAAGAAAAAAATTAAAATATAAATTTTTATAAAAAATATAATTACATTATAACCTAATAATAAATAAATATTTAAAAATAATCTCTTTAATTTATTTTTATTTAAAAACTATCATTACTTCCAATTGAAAAAACAATTGGTATTTTATTAGTTTTTCACTTAGTTCCTTTGTATGAAAATCAGGAGTAATAGTAACATAAACCATACCACAACTTGTTGATAATAGTTATTAATTACATGTTTAGCAAATTTATCACTAAAATAGTGAATAGTAAAATTACCAGTTAAAGGATCACTCTTTAATTGATAGAAGTATTAATAACATTCTTATTAATTTGTTGATATGTTAAATTAGGATTAACAATAATTGGATCCATTCCTGATAAATCCTTAATTGTATTTAAATCAGAACGCTTATCTGTTAAAGTTACTTTCAAAACGGGTGTTGTTTCTGTTCAATAAGGATCATTATCAGAAGCCTTAATTTTAACTCAAATATCACCAGCAACCTGTTCTTCATCATCTGCTGCCACTTTTCTTTCTTCATCACTAAAATAATTAACAGTAAAACCAGCTGCTAACTTATTATTCTCAAATTGCTTAGCACTATTAAAAACAGTTGAATCAATTTCTTGATATTTTTTAGTAGCATCAACTTTAATATTAGATAAATCAGTAAGATTAGTAATTTTATCTAAATTGGCCTTTTGAATTGTTATTCTCAAATATTTAGTTTGACCTTTTCAATAAGGATCATGGTGATCGGCAGTAATTATAACATAAACATCCCCTGGTTCCTGTCCATCGTTATTAATAGTATCTTTATCAGCATCATTTTTATAATAGACTTACTGCATAACTAGTTAACTTTTCATTTTTTTGTTATTATTAAAATAAAATTTGAATAGTTAAGGATAAATTTTATGACATATTTTGAATTAAAAGATAAACCGGATCAATATTTTCGTAAAATAGTTGGTATTAATAAACTAGTTTTTAATGAAATTTTAAATATTTTATTAGATCATCAAAATCTAAAAAATACCACTGGTGGAAGGCCATATAAAATGTCAATAGAAGATAGACTAGTAATGACTTTAAGATATTTATATGAAAATCGTACATATCATAGTATTGGTGCTGAGTATGATATGGTTGATACTACTGCTTTACGAAATATTCGTTCAATTGAAGACATTTTAATAAATAATAATAAGTTTAATAATTTAACAAATAAAAATATTTTTTTAAAAAGAAGAATTCAAAAATAAAATTTTGATAATTGATGTAACAGAAGTAGAAACAGAACGACCAAAATATAATCAAAAAGATTGATTTTCTGGCAAAAAATGAATGCATACTGTTAAGTTTCAAACCATAATTAATGCACATATAGCTAACTAAAGTAATGTTTACTCATATCTTGAAAAACAAAATCAATCGCTTTTTTAATATTTGGTCAATAATTTGGTAATATTTTTCTTATATTATGTTTTATAGCAAATCAAAAATGTTCAATTGGATTTAAATTAGGAGAATATGGCGGAAGAAATAATAGTTTGCATCCAGCATTTTCAATTAATTGTTGTGTTAATTTAGATTTATGAAACGTTGCATTATCTAAAACTATAATTTGTCCACGCTTTAATACTGGAATTAGTTTATTTTTAACATATGATTCAAAAATTTTACTATTGCAATGTCCTTCAAATGCTCATAAGGCTTTTAATTTACCTTTATTTAGTGAACCAATTATACTCATTCTCTTTATTTTATATGCGGGTTTATTATCAAATAATATTTTACCTTTTTCAGATCAACCATATTTATAAAATTCATTATCATCAATTCCAGATTCATCAATATATACTAAATCTTCATTCATTATTTTAGCTATTTCTTTTAAAAAATCTTCTTGTTTATTTTTATCTCTTTGTTCATATAGAAAAGTTTTTTTTATATGTATAATTTAGTTTTTTAAAATAGTTATAAACTGTTTCTTTAGTCATATTTCCAAATTTATCAATTACTTTTTGAACTGTAACATCTTTATTTTCTGCTAAATAATTTTTTAATTCATCTAAATCCTTTATTTTGTGGCTATGTCCTTTTTGATAATTCAAAATTGGTTTTATATGCCCAGTTTCTTTTTTTCTTTTTCTTCATAAAAATAAAGTCTTTCTAGTGATATTGAACACTTTACAAATTTCTTTAATTTTCATATTTTTACTTTCATAAGCTTCTATTACTTTTCTTCGTAAGTCTTCACTGTATGGTTTTGGCATAATTTAATCTTCCTAATCTATTTTAATTATTGCTGAATTGTACTTTTAAATTCAAAAACTGTTTAAATTACATATTATTATTTTACATTATTTATGAGTAAATATTACTTTAGTTAGCTATAAAATAAAGAGAATGAGTATAATTGGTTCACTAAAGGTAAATTAAAAGCCTTATGAGCATTTGAAGGACATTGCAATAGTAAAATTTTTGAATCATATGTTAAAAATAAACTAATTCCAGTATTAAAGCGTGGACAAATTATAGTTTTAGATAATGCAACGTTTCATAAATCTAAATTAACACAACAATTAATTGAAAATGCTGGATGCAAACTATTATTTCTTCCGCCATATTCTCCTAATTTAAATCCAATTGAACATTTTTGATTTGCTATAAAACATAATATAAGAAAAATATTACCAAATTATTGACCAAATATTAAAAAAGCGATTGATTTTGTTTTTCAAGATATGAGTAAACATTACTTTAGTTAGCTATACTAATGAAATTTTAAATATTTTTCCTGATACTGGTAAAAATCATGATTTTAAAACTTTTAAAAATTCAAAGTTAGAATTTTTGTCAGAAACTGTAATTCTTGCAGATAAAGGTTATCAAGGTTTACAAAAAATTCATAGTAATACATTTTTACCCATTAAAACTAGTAAAAATAATCCTAAAACAAGTAAAATTAAAATTTTTAATAAGATTATTAATAAAACTCGCAGAAAAATTGAACATGTTTTTGCATTTTTAAAATGTTTTAAAATTATTGGTTATAAATTTAGAAAAGCTAGAAAACGAATATTTTTAAGATTTAATTTAATTGCAGGATTTTATAATTTATCATTAAAACTTAAAAACGTTATGCAGTAAGTCTAATAATTAACTTGATAACCACTGCTAGTTGATGTTCTTTAAATACATCTGCTGTATTATAAATATCTTTATTAATTTCACCATAAGTTGCTCCTAGTGTAAGTGTAAGTTTGATATTGCTTTCTTTAGTTGTTCTGAATAATGATTTTGATATTATTTGTAAATTTTTATGATGATAATTAATATTATTATCTAATTCACTAATAACTGATAAATTAGTTGTTGTGATAATTGGTGTAATAACAGTCGTTAAACTTACTAATGTTGTTAATAATGTTTTCATAAATTAATCCTCCCCCTTTTTAACACGAATTTTAGTAACAGTTTATCATTTTTCAAATAAAGATGGTTGATTATAAAATGAGGAAAATCGTTAATAATTAAAAGATAATAATTATTTTATTATAAGAGAAAAAGATTAATTATAATAATTTAATGAATAATTGCTTTCTTTTTTTTCTATAGCAAATACTTTAAATTTAAATAGTTTTACATATTGTCTTGATAAAAAAGCACAAAAGAAAATTAAAATTGACATCTTACCAAATGAGTAAATTATAGTAACAAAAAAATTATTATTTACAAATTCCACTGCTCTTCTAGCAACATTTAATCCAAATATTAAGCGCAATAATAAACCTGTCATAAATTCAACACTAATTACTTTATTAAAAGCAATATGAAAAAATAAAATAAAAGTAGTACCATGAAATAAAAAGGCTAAAGTTTTATTATAATTAATATTTAACATAATAAAAGGAATAAATAAAAATAAACCTTGCAAAATTTCCATAATATCTCAATAAATTAAAGGAAAATAAAATATGATTCGACAACTAATAATAACAATAAATAGAGAAAAACTAAGTAATGAATAAACCACATTATCTTTTATCTTTTCTCAATTTATTCATCACTGAAAATTAAGACCAACTAAAAAAGCTAATAACCCAGGTATCAGTTGTAAAAATCCACCCTCACGAAATGATACATAAAATAAATCTCAATTAAAGTTATCATATCAATATAACTTACTAGTAAGTTGCAAGTTAATACTAAATATTAAAACTATTATTAAAAAAATACTAGTAATAACTAAAGTTATTATTTTAACAATATGGATGGGTTACACTTTATTGGACACTAATTACGTAGACAAGTGAACAAATTAGTTGAAAGAAAGGAACTATAATTATGGCCAATATTAATTCATATACCGATGAATTTAAAAAACAAATAGTAGCTTTATATCAAAGCGGCAAATCAGTATCTTACCTTGCTAAAGAATATAATGTTACAAGAGCAGCTACTTATAATTGAATTAAGCAATTTACTAATTCAGGTAGTTTTAAAGCTAAAGATAATCGTTCTGTTGAAGAAAATGAATTAATTAAATTAAGAAAAGAATTAAAACAATTACGAATGGAAAATGATATTTTAAAGCAAGCAGCACTAATAATAGGCAGAAAATAGAAATTATTACAAACAATAAGTTTAAATATAAAATTCGCACAATGTGTCATTTTTTAAAAATTTCTAAATCAACATATTATTTTAATTTAAAGAAAAAAGAAAATAAAATTCAAAATAATATTTATGATGAAGCTATTATTAGTGCTTTTAAAGAAAATAAATGTGTTTATGGAACAAGAAGATTAAAAGTAATATTAGAAAACCAAGAAATTTATTTATCAAGACGAAAAATTAAAGAAATTATGAATAAGCATAATTTAATATCAAAATACACTAAATTATCATTCAAAAATCATAATAACAAAGTAAATGATGAAAAAATCACTAATCTTGTGAATAAAAACTTTAATAATAGGCTTAAAAATGAAGTTATTGTCAGTGATTTAACTTATGTTCAAGTTAATGGTAAATGAAACTATATTTGCTTATTAATTGACCTATTTAACCGCGAAATTATTGGACATAGTGTAGGTACTAGAAAAGATGCCTTATTAGTACATCAAGCATTTATGCAATCAAATCGCTGTTTAAAAGATATTCAAATATTTCATAGTGATTGTGGTAATGAATTTAATAATAAAATTATTGATAAACTTTTACTAGCATTCAATATTACTCGCTCTTTAAGCAAAAAAGGTTGTCCTTATGACAATGCTGTTGCTGAAGCAACTTTTAAAACTTTCAAAACTGAATTTATTAATGATAAAAATTTTAGATCATTAATCCAATTAAAATTAGAATTATTTGATTACATCAATTGATACAACAACATAAGAATCCACAGCACTTTAAACTACTTAACTCCAGTTAATTATCAAAAACAAATGTCTACCAAAAAATAGTCCTAAAAAGTATTGCCATTCCAATATTTCAACTTTTATTACTTAAAGAAAAATGGTTAGTAACAACTTTTACTAATGCGCTACCACCAATAATAATTCATATCATTCATTTACCATAATCAAAAAATAATAATTTAAATCATAATCCTAACATATAACCTGTTGTTACATATCCTTCTTTAAAAGCAAAAAAATCTAAATACATAAAACTTGTAATTAAAGATAAAATCATAATAGCTAGTATTAATTTACTATACTCTTTTCAACTAAAATTATTATTGGTACTTAAAAAACCAAATGATATCAATATAACAAATAACATTGGTGAGCAAAAATAAGCATTAAAAGCATGTAAACTACCACCAGTATTTAAAGTAACATTTTGTACATTATTTTTCAAACAATAAAAATAGTAGCAAGCACAATAAGTAATCTAAGAACCTGTTTAGGATCTTTTTAATAGAATTTAACTAAAACAAGAAATAATCATTTATAAATAGGTACTTAACCAATAATTTATTTTCTTTTTCATTTTTTTGTTAAAAAGATTTTATCATTTGAAAACTTATCGACTAAAAATCTATTTTTTATTATAAAATAACCATTATAATATAAATTTTATTAAAAATTAATCAAAAAAGATCCTAAACAGGTTCTAAGAAGTAATAAGTTTTTCATTTTTTTCATCTTTGGTTACAATATCAATTTGACAAGTACCGTCACTAACCCGAAAGTCATTTTGATTATTTTCTGTAATTTTGCCTGGATTACTATTTCTAACTTTTGCAATTAAATTACTAATTTCATATTGGATATAAAATAATAGCAATTAAAAACATTGTTCCAGTAATTATTGCCGAAAATCCGGTTCTAGCACCTTGTGCAACACCAGTTGAAGATTCAATATAAGTAGTATAGCTAACTAAAGTAATGTTTACTCATATCTTGAAAAACAAAATCAATCGCTTTTTTAATATTTGGTCAATAATTTGGTAATATTTTTCTTATATTATGTTTTATAGCAAATCAAAAATGTTCAATTGGATTTAAATTAGGAGAATATGGCGGAAGAAATAATAGTTTGCATCCAGCATTTTCAATTAATTGTTGTGTTAATTTAGATTTATGAAACGTTGCATTATCTAAAACTATAATTTGTCCACGCTTTAATACTGGAATTAGTTTATTTTTAACATATGATTCAAAAATTTTACTATTGCAATGTCCTTCAAATGCTCATAAGGCTTTTAATTTACCTTTATTTAGTGAACCAATTATACTCATTCTCTTTATTTTATATGCGGGTTTATTATCAAATAATATTTTACCTTTTTCAGATCAACCATATTTATAAAATTCATTATCATCAATTCCAGATTCATCAATATATACTAAATCTTCATTCATTATTTTAGCTATTTCTTTTAAAAAATCTTCTTGTTTATTTTTATCTCTTTGTTCATATAGAAAAGTTTTTTTTATATGTATAATTTAGTTTTTTAAAATAGTTATAAACTGTTTCTTTAGTCATATTTCCAAATTTATCAATTACTTTTTGAACTGTAAGAACCTGTTTAGGATCTTTTTAATAAAACTGAAATAAAGGAAAGAACAACCATTTGTAAACTAGTATTTAGTTTTCTTTCACAATTTTTTCATAATCTTCTGTATTTTTCTAATCAAGCAAAGCTTCGTTCTACAATTCATCTTTTTGGTAATACTACAAAAGTATGTAGTTCATTGCGTTTTATAATTTCAACATTTGCATTTATGATTGTTTTGATTTCAGAAGCAAATTTTTCACCAGTATAACCAGCATCTACTATTATTTTTTGAACTGCAGAAAGATTTTCTTTTTCATTTTCAATCATTATTATAGCGCTATTACGATCTGTTTTTTCTGCTGTGGTTATGTAAATTGCATGTGGTAAACCTTGAGAATCAACAATAATATGACGCTTTATTCCTGAAATCTTTTTACCAGCATCATAACCTTTATTTTCAGTAGTATCTGTATTTTTAACACTTTGCGAATCAATTATACAAAAACTAGTTTGTTCTTTGCGATTATTGTTGATACGAACTTTTTTAACCAATTTTTTTTAAAATTAATTGCCATACACTAGCTTCTTTACCGTTATTTTTACTTCAAATTTGAAAATAATAATATACAGTTTGTCATTTTGGAAAATTTTTTGGTAGCATTCTTCATTGATAACCACTTTTTAATACATATAAAATTGCACAAAATACTTCATATAAATCTAAACTTCTTGGTTTTGTTTTCTTTTTGCTATTTTCTAAAATTGTTTTTATGTTCTCAAATTGTTCTTTGGTGACATGACTTGGATAATTTTTATGCATAATATATACCTCTGATTTTAAAATATATAATCATTTTACATTATTTTCGAAAAGATTCTAAACAGGTTCTAATACCATTATTTCAAAAATTAATTTGTTTAAAATTGATAATATCCATTACTTAAACTCCTCACTATGATCATACATATTTGTCATATCAAAAAAAGGTGTTAAAATTGGCTGGCCATCTCAAATTATTGGTCGTGAATTAATATCTAATAATCAAGCAATAGTAGCTGGAATATCATAAATTTTAATTTTATCTGAAATAATTCCGTGTTTTGGAATACAATTTCCTGCAAAAAGCAAAGGAATTTTTTGTTCAGCATCAGAAGAATAACCATGATATTGTGAAACACCTCCATGATCAGAACTAATAATTAATAAGGTATCTTCTCACATTTCTAAATCTTTTAAATTTTCAATAATACCTCCAATATATTTATCAGTCTGACTAATTGCTTGATAATATTCTTCACTATTTCATTCACGTGAATGACCTGCTAAATCAGGATTAACATAATAAAAAAATGAAAATAAAGGTTTATTAATTAATACATTTTTCGTATTTTCAAAAGTTTGTTTATCATTTTCTGTTGCACAATAATTACCATTATTACTAATTAAAGTTTTTATATTTTCTTGCCCTTTGGGCTGAAAATTAGCAATCATTTCACCTTCACTAGCATAACCAAATAAATTTTTTGAAAGACCATACTTATCAATAATAGAACTAAAAATACTTACTTGATCAGCTTTTACTTCAGCATGAACAGTATGATGAACATTCCACAAATCTTGATCAACAACACCATGCTTAATAGGATCTATAGCAAACATAACACTTGCTCAATTTGCAGCAGAAGAAGTTGGTAAAACATCACGTGCTTCCAATGTATACGCACCATAACTACATGTTTGGGTTTTTTGCTTTAGGAACCAATTGATTAGTTGGTTCATTTGTTAAATAATCGTTACTATGTGGTACATAATTTAAAATTGGATCACGATAACTATCGTAACTAATAGTTATCATAATCCAAACTACTACTCACACAATATTTATTAGTAAAAAAACAATTATTTTTTTAGAATTAAACATCATAATACACCCTTTTTAATGAAATAATGATTATTAAATTTTACTATAAATAAATTTATGAAGTAAATATATATTAAATTCTTGACTTTCATCATCCTCTAACTAATAAACTAACTCCAAGAACAAAACATATTGGTACAATAATGATTAAGAAAATAATTGCAAAATAAACTTGTTCAAAAGGATGAGAAACATAAGTATTTTTAGCCGCTTCTATATCTAGTTGATCTCAATTATAAAACAAATTAATAATACCATAGTGTTTTAAACTTCAAAAACCGTTACCAAGAAAATTATTATAGTGATCATTAAAAATAGCTGTTCCAAATAGTATTAAACTAATTATTAGAAAAAGCAAAGTTAAAATACATAAGAATAATCCTAATTTTTGCTTTCAATCCCAAGATGTAACTTTTTTATATTCTACATTTTTATCCATATTTAACACTTACTAAACACTAAGAATATAATCAACGTTTAAAATAACCAAATATTAAAGATAAAACACTAACACCAAGAAAGATAGCAGTTAAAATTACTGTAAATACAATTCCGACAACTACTTGCGCAAGAGGATAAGTTAAAAGTTTATCACTAGTAGCATCTGTTCACATTTGATCATAGCCAGCTTTGTTTAAAAAACTATCAAGTCCTCATACAGAAATAGCATGAAAGCCATTTCCGGCATATTGTGAACTTCCTCCACTTGGGGCTTTAAAATTGGCTGTTGCAATTAAAATTAGTCCTAATGCTAAACAGAGCAAACTAATTACCAGTGAGGCAAAGCCAATTTTTATTCCTCAATTTTGTTTCTTAAAAAGATTTATAAGATTTTTCATTAAGGTTTCTCCTTTACTACCTAATTATTTTATTGTTTTACCAAAATAATGTATTAATTGGTATTATCACAATAAATAAATTATAGCGTAAAATTTTTTTAAATATTAAAAAAATTATGAATAAAAACATAAAAAAATCATTAGTACTTTTACTAATGATTTTTTCTATATTATTCTTCAATTAATACTTTAATACCAGGACCCATTGCTGTAGTAATACTTATATTTTTAATATAAGCACCCTTAACTGCTGCGGGTTTAACTTTTCTTAAAGTGTTAAGAATTGCTAAATAATTATCTTTTAACCCTTCTTGTGCAAATGATACTTTACCAAGAATAACATGAATATTACCTTGTTTATCAACACGATATTCAACTTTACCTTTACGAATATCAGCTATTGCTTTTTGAACATCCATTGTTACTGTTCCTAGTTTTGCTGTAGGCATTAACCCTTTTGGTCCTAATACTCTACCAATTTTTCCTAATTCACCCATCATTTCGGGTGTTGCAATAATAACATCAAAATCAAATCAACCTTTTTGAATTTTTTCAATCATTTCCTTACCACCAACAAAATCAGCTTGACTTTCCATTGCCTCTTTTTGTTTAGTAGTAGTTATTACTAAAACACGTTGTGTTTTTCCAGTCCCTGCTGGTAAAACAATAGAACCACGTAACATTTGATCAGCATGTCTTGGATCAACATTTAAACGAAATGCTGCTTCAACTGTTGCATCAAATTTTAATGATGAAGTTTGTTTTGCTAATTCTAAAGCACGATCAATTGGATAAACTTTAGTGTTATCAACTAATTTTGCAACTGCAAGATATCTTTTACTTCTATTCATATTAAACACCTTGCTTTCCATCTTCAACAGTAATGCCCATATTCTTAGCTGTTCCTGCAACAATTTTTATTGCATCTTCTAAAGAATAAGCATTTAAATCAGGTAATTTAATTTGAGCAATTTCTGTGATTTGAGCAATAGTAAGTGTTCCTACTTTTGTTAATTTAGCATTTGATGAACCTTTTGCAAGTTTCAATGCTATTTTTAAAAGAAATGTTGTTGGTGCAGTTTTTATTTTAAAGTCGAAAGTTTTATCTTTATATGCTGTAATAAAAACTGGAATTGGAACCGGATTAACATCATCTTTTTGATCTTTGGTTTTATCATTAAATTCTCTACAAAAACGTGGCATATCAATACCGAATGATGCTAAACTAGCACCTGGTTTGGCACTACCAGCTGGTAATTGAATAATACCTTCACGATTAATATTTTTTTTATCTGCCATGAGCAACTCCTCCTAAATGGATTCTCACTGTGGTCCAAACGAATAAATCTTCCACAAGTTTAAACATAATTAAAGTACTATTTATATATATAAATAGTACTTTACAAATAATAACATCATTATAATTAGTAGTCAAATATATTTTAATTTTATTTTGTAGATTAGACACACTTTTTGGACTAATAAAAGTTTTTATAACTTTATATTATTAGTTGAGGTGTAGTTTAAAATGAAATATTTAATTAATAGTGCTGATTTTACTAAATTTGATTATAAATTTAACAAATTTGTAGAAAAGTATAAAAATGATAAAAATATTAATAAAGTTAATATTGGATGGGTTACACTTTATTGGACACTAATTACGTAGACAAGTGAACAAATTAGTTGAAAGAAAGGAACTATAATATGGCCAATATTAATTCATATACCGATGAATTTAAAAAACAAATAGTAGCTTTATATCAAAGCGGCAAATCAGTATCTTACCTTGCTAAAGAATATAATGTTACAAGAGCAGCTACTTATAATTGAATTAAGCAATTTACTAATTCAGGTAGTTTTAAAGCTAAAGATAATCGTTCTGTTGAAGAAAATGAATTAATTAAATTAAGAAAAGAATTAAAACAATTAAGAATGGAAAATGATATTTTAAAGCAAGCAGCACTAATAATAGGCAGAAAATAGAAATTATTACAAACAATAAGTTTAAATATAAAATTCGCACAATGTGTCATTTTTTAAAAATTTCTAAATCAACATATTATTTTAATTTAAAGAAAAAAGAAAATAAAATTCAAAATAATATTTATGATGAAGCTATTATTAGTGCTTTTAAAGAAAATAAATGTGTTTATGGAACAAGAAGATTAAAAGTAATATTAGAAAACCAAGAAATTTATTTATCAAGACGAAAAATTAAAGAAATTATGAATAAGCATAATTTAATATCAAAATACACTAAATTATCATTCAAAAATCATAATAACAAAGTAAATGATGAAAAAATCACTAATCTTGTGAATAGAAACTTTAATAATAGGCTTAAAAATGAAGTTATTGTCAGTGATTTAACTTATGTTCAAGTTAATGGTAAATGAAACTATATTTGCTTATTAATTGACCTATTTAACCGCGAAATTATTGGACATAGTGTAGGTACTAGAAAAGATGCCTTATTAGTACATCAAGCATTTATGCAATCAAATCGCTGTTTAAAAGATATTCAAATATTTCATAGTGATTGTGGTAATGAATTTAATAATAAAATTATTGATAAACTTTTACTAGCATTCAATATTACTCGCTCTTTAAGCAAAAAAGGTTGTCCTTATGACAATGCTGTTGCTGAAGCAACTTTTAAAACTTTCAAAACTGAATTTATTAATGATAAAAATTTTAGATCATTAATCCAATTAAAATTAGAATTATTTGATTACATCAATTGATACAACAACATAAGAATCCACAGCACTTTAAACTACTTAACTCCAGTTAATTATCAAAAACAAATGTCTACCAAAAAATAGTCCTAAAAAGTGTTGCCATTCCAGTAGTATCAGATTATATAACAGGAAGTAAAAGATGATATATTATTGATTTTATTGATGAAAAAACTCGAATTACTTATTGTTATCCATCTGAACAAGCACAAACCAGAGATATTGTAAATGCTACTAAAAATGCTTTAAATTTCTATGAAAAATTAGGAATTAAAATTAAAAGAATTAGAACTGATAATGGTAGTCAATATACTAATACATCTTGTGGAAAACCACAAAGGAATCGTTGATTTACAAATTTTTGTAATAAAAAAGGTATAGTTCATGAAACTACACCGTTTAGATCACCACAGAGTAATGGTAAGATTGAAAGATTTCACAGAAATTGAAGTAATTTATTTGAAATAAAACCATATTTAAATAGTGATTTTAGTTTATTTCAAAAATTAGTGAATTCTTTTCAAGAATATTATAACAATTCTAAACCACATAAATCATTAGGATTAATGACTCCTATGGATTATTTTGATAAACTTTTATTAGATAAAAAATAGTCCAAAATGTCTGTACTACCTTACAATTTTAATTTTATTTTACATAAAAATTAAATAATTTAAACTAAACTTTAATTTTTTTACAACTATCATATTCTACTTTAATTTCGGTTTGACGACCAAACATATCAACAGAAACTGTTGCAACACCCTTATCTTCATCTAATTTAATAACTTGTCCTTCTCGGCCTTGTAAAGCACCAGAAGTAATATGAACAAAATCATTTAACTCAAAATCACGAATAATTTTTTTTGTCTCTTTAACTTTAGGTTGTGATGAATTTTTAGAATTACGATATAATATTTCATTAACTTCTTTAGTAGAAAGTGGAGTCGGTGGTACACCTTTACCACTAGAACCAATAAAACCATTAATCCCTGTTGTATTACGAATATCATATCAAGTATCTTCGGTTAAAATCATATGAACAAAAATATAACCAGGAAAAATATTTTTTTCAGTTATTTTTTTATCTTTATCTGGTATTGCTTCTTTAACAACCCTAACTTGAAAAATATTATCTTTTAAATTTAATTTTTTTTCAATTTTATTTTTCAAATCAGCAGCAACTTTATCTTCATGACCTTTGTTACAATTAACAATATATCATTGTGCTTGCTCAATTCGATGTTTATGTGTTTCTTCTAATGATGTAGTTTTCACTAAAGGGGTTTCTTTTTTTATTCTTTCGCTCATTTTTTGGCATCTCCATTTTTTACATTATTTTTAATAAAGGTAATACAAATAGTAATAACTGCTCAATTCCATAAAAGAATAGTGCTAAGACAGCAATAAATAATACTGTTGTAATAAATTTATTATTTAATTGTTTTCTTGGTGTTCAACGAGTTCTTCTAATTTCTCTTGATAAGTATAAGAAAAAATATTTATGATAAGTTCTCGCTTCTTTTTTATAATAAAAACGTTCTTCAGGCGTACGATTTTTACGTTCTTTTTCTCAAATTTCGCTAATATTAACCTTTTTATTTTTATCGGCTGTTCGTGGATCAAAACTTGGTTTTCCTTCAGAAGTTCTTTTTGTTCTTAAAGGTTTAATTTTACGTAAAATATTAAATTTACTTTTTAAAAGAGCCAATTTTTCAGGATTAATTTTTGGTTTTTCTTTTGATTTGTCTTCTGCACTCATGAAAATTTCTCCTAACGTGATTCCTTATGTAAAGTATGTTTTTGACAATGTTCACAATATTTTTTTAGTTCTATACGCTCTTTATATTTAATCTTATTTTTGTATGTATGATAATTACGATTTAAACACACAGTACAAATTAAAATTATTTTTTCGTTCATTAAATTCACCTAGAAAATTTAACCATTTTTAATTATATTATTATTTAAAATAAGTGTCAATTTTAAAATATTTTTATTTTAAAAACAAAGTTAAATTTTTAATCTTTCTTTAAAATTCATCATTTCTAAAATAATTGTACAAGAAAAAATAAAATAATAAATAAAAAATAATTTTAATTAACTATTAATACTTCCTAAAAGTGGTTGTCTTTCATTGGGTTCTATGATAACTTCTGACATATCATTATTTGCACTTGTAACAAATTCCGGTTCAAACTCATAATCAGGAATTTTTAACTTTATTCTTTCTTGTTGACTAGTATCTTCAATCTCCGTTACTAATTCTACCTTTTTATTTTCGGGAGTATAATTATCTATTCATTCTTTAAACATTGTTAATGTTGGTCTTCAATCTTTTATTTTTCCGAGTTTAACAAAACTAGGAATTGTTTTATCTGAATGTCTCATTTCAAACTTATCTCAATTATTTTTTTCTAAATACTCATATATTTCCTTTAAATCTTTATTACTTAAAATACCTTTATATAAAGAAAAACTTTTTGTAATGTGTTCTTTTCTTTCATTAATAATTTTAATAATAATTTCCTCTTTACTATTTGAAGTATTAGATTTACTCATTGTAGAAAAATATGTATGACTAATATCCATCATTGCTGAAATTGACATTAAACTTCCTCCCACAATATTACCATTTGTAAAATTAATACCTGCAGTTGCAAAAGTAGTAAGTGATTTTAAGTATTCAATAGTTTTTGTTACTTTTTGAATTTTATATAAATCAAAACCTGATATTCCACTAAGCACTTTAACTAATCCATTTGTACCAGTAAATAATTTATTTAATGCAATAGAAATCATTTCTGGAGTTAATTCATTACTTACAGCATCTTCTATTAATTGTTCAGCAATTTCAGAATAAAGTCTTTCATTATTTGGTGGTAAAGTAGGAAAAGTAGGTAAATTTGGCTCGGTAGTTGTACTACCACCAGTTTCATTTAAATTATATGCTTGTCAAATAACTCAACCACCAAATGCAGCATATAATATATCAGCTACTCCATTTTTAATTAATTGGTAACGTTTTTCAATATTACTATCCCTAGTAACAGACTTAAGTCCTGCTATTGTTAGTAGAACTCCTGTTGTCGTATTACTTCAATTTTGTGCACTTAATGCTCCTGCTCTAACTGGACCATGAAGATTATTCAACGCTTTTTGTACTTCTTTTCATGTTTCTTCTTTATTTATTTTCATTTTATTTATTCCTTTCATAGTTAAAGTAGTTTTAAATTAAATTTTTAATTTTATTGATAAGTTAATACATAATTATTCATTAATAATATTACTAATCGTTCATCTACTAATACTTATTGAGAAAGATGGTCCAATATCAAAAGCACGAGATATAGAACTACTTCTAAGTTGTTGATATATAGTGTTTTCATCATGTCACATAAATATATAAATAACTAATCCTTGTGATTTATGACCTGCAGGTGGCTGATTTACTACTCGTCAAACTGGTAATTGATTATCTTTGTCTTGAATTTTTTTGGTATTAAAGTTTAATTCATTACTTTTAATTGTTGTTGTATTATCCATAACACTATAAGTTATATTGTCTGTCGAATTAGCAAAAATTGTTGGATATAAAAACATAAAATTATTTCATGAATCAGCATAATCACTTCATTTTAAAAGCGTAGTTATTTCTGAATTATAATCTATTAGTTTTCCTCCATCTTTTGGAAAACTATGACTTAATGTTAAATTATTATTAGTATCCAAATTTTTGCTATCATATTGTAAATATCCAACGCTAATAATGTTACCAGTACTGTCAACTAAATATCTAATACTTATCTTTTTACTATTATTTTCAATTGAAAAACTATTAATAACAGATTCTAAATTTGGACTATCAATCATATTATTGAAAATATTTTTAGAAATTTTTTCTGCGGTGCTTTCATTATTTTTTAAACTACTTTTAGTAATAAATTGTTTAACAAAGTCAAGACAAATTCCCCTACTATTTTTTGAATGAGATTGAGCAATATAATATAATCCCAATGTTTCACTTAAATTATCATAGTTCTTAATTGCATCAATAATACCTTTCGTTCCAGTTAATGATATATGAGTATTAGCACCACCAAATTGAATAAAAGTAAAATTACTTTTAGACTTTTTATTTGAAATATAAGCTGTTGTTGATATTTTGCTCAAGTTTTGTTTTTGAAAAATTTGCAAATCATTAGTACTTGTTAATTGTTCTTCTTTATAATTAATAGCAGCAATTTCTTTATCAAACTCATTAATAACATCTTTATTTATCTTTTCAGGGTTATAAGTTAATTTAAAATTATCAATATAAATATCTTTTACATAAGGTTCTAAATTTGGATTATCAATAATGGTTTTAACATCAAAAAGATGATATATTCCATTTTCATCCTGACTATTTAAAATAGTACTATTACTTAAATTACCATACGTAGTATTAGTAACGACTTCATTAATTTCAGTTTTATTTTTATTTTCTTGTTTTAATTTATTAATACTTGTTAAATTATTAGTAATACTAGTGTTAGCAACAATATTAGTTGTTGCTAATGTTAAACTAAGTCCCAACCATAAATGTTTATTTTTTAACATTTTATTTTGCACCTCAGAATTTTATTTTTTAGTAAATCTATTATAAATTTCATTTAATTTTTTTTCATAAATGTTATGGAGTTTTGGTTGATAATATTTCGTATCTTTTAACTTTGTTGGTAAATACTGTTGTTGTACATAATCGTTAGCATAATCATGTGGAAATTTATATAATTTACCTTTACCTACTGATTTTTTTAATGTTTTAGATCAATTATGCTTCAAATAATCAGGAATTGGATATATTTTTCCTTGTAAAACATCACTATATCCTTTTTGTACTGCCAAATTAGCACTATTTGATTTCTCACTAAGTGCCATTTCAATAACTACTAAACCAAGCGGAATTATACCTTCAGGCATACCAATTTGACGAAAAGTATCAATAGCAGTTTTTACCCTAATTGCTAAAGCGGGATTAGCAAGTCCAATATCTTCGTAAACAATAATCAACATTCTTCTTAATAAAGCTTCATAATCACCAGTTGCTAATAACCTTGCTAAATAATGCAAAGCAGCATTAACATCACTGCCTCTAATTGATTTTTGTAATGCTGATTTTAAATCATGATGTTCATTTCCCTCTTTAGCATTTCAATTACTTGCTTTAGGCATAATAGCATTAATAATATCAATAGTTATAATTTCATTAGGATATAATTTTATTAATATTTCTAAAATATTAATTGCTATTCGTAAATCACCGGTTGCTAAATTACAGATTTTTTCTAAAATTTCATCACTAATATTAAAATTAAAAAATGAATTATTAGTAATTATTTTTTTTAAGCCTAATAACATTTCTTCATTACTAATTGGCTTTAATTCTAATAATAGACATCTACTTCGTAAAGCTGGATTAATTACAAAATAAGGATTTTCAGTAGTACAAGCCATTAAAATAAAATTGCCATGTTCTAAATATTGTAATAATAAATCTTGACGATCACGATTCATGCGTTGTATTTCTTCAATTATAATTATATAAGGTTTAGTATTTTGTGCTATTTTAATTAATTTTTCTAAATTTTCTTTTTTATCAATGGCAGCATTAAATACTCCAAATTCACATTTTAAATCATTAGCTAGTGCTTGAGCAATAGTGGTTTTGCCTGTTCCTGGATTACCATAAAATATTAATGATGTTAAAAACTTCTGATTTAATATTCGATTAATAATTCCATTTTTATCATTTATTAAATGACTTTGACCAATTATATCATTAACGGTAGTTGGTCTTAATATTGTTGCTAGCGGCTTATCCATACTCATCACCTTTGTTTTTAATTTAACGTCGTGAAGTTATTTTAACAATAGAACTAAAATTAATAAAGGTTAAATTATTATTTTTAATATTAACGTCCAAGGATTGAAGCATTTTATATTCTTTATCATCATCATATTTAATAATGATACCAATGTTTTTTAAATGCTGATATTTATCATTTTGTTCAGAAACACTAACAAGTTCAATATTATTTATCTTTTTTATGATATCAAAATTAATTGTCTTTTGAAAATGAATTTGATAGTTATCGCCATCAATATTAATTCCTATATTCATTTCTAAATTAATGTCATTAGTAGGAGAAAAATTATTCATATCATTAATAGCTTCTTGAAATAATAGTGAAATAAGTGAAATAGAATTATCTTTAAAAGTAATTGGATATATTACACCACTAGGAAGAACATTTGGATATAATTCAATAGAATTTAAATCTTTAACATTAAAATTGTTATTTTTAAAACTTTTTTCATTTGGTTCTTTATTTTGACATTGAATATTTATTGAAAAATCGATAGTATCTTGCAATTGATTTTTACCAACAATTGTTACTATTATAGATTTTGATTTTTGATAATTTCCAGTAATCGCATTACTAGTAATAATATAATCTTGATCATTAAAATCTTGATGTCATTTTTGCTTACCAAACTCATTTATTTTTTTACTAACAAGGAAAGCAATATGATTATCAATATCCACTTTGCTAACATTAGTATCATCAATAACATCTATTTGTTCAGTATTTATGCTTTCATCATTTTCCAATAGTGTTTTAATAACAGATAATGATTTTTTTGTTCAACTACCTTGAACATTAAAATTAATATTTAATTGACCTTTAATAATTTCACTACTATTTTTAGCACAAATAACAACTGTTATTTTCTTTTTTATCATATAATTATCAAAATTTTTTATTGAATCATAATTAATAACAAAATCACTTTTTGTTACTTTATCTGATAATGATTTTTCTTTATTAATTTCTTCTAAAAATTTCTCTTCAATAATTTTATTGATTTGAGATTCTATTTCATTTTTAGTTCCTTTTGTAGCATCTGACATTACTATTGTTTGTGATGGAATTGTAATTCTATTGTCTAAATCAAAAATATTAAATTTTTCTGGAATAACATCATTTTCAACACTAAAATTGAAATTTAAGTCACAAGGAAACAAACCATAATTACTACCAAATTGATTAACACTCATTTTAATTTTAAACTGTTTTATTTTTTCTTTATAAGATGGTATTTTTATTGAAAAATTATTTTTAAGTGCATTTTCATCATTAATTTTAATATTAATAGCTGGATTTACTGGTAAATGTACAAAAAAATTATTAGGAATATCTATTTTATTTGTTTGTAACACATTATCAATCTTTTTTAATAAATCACTAAGATAAAAATTTTTTAGTTTTTTATCAGTAGATATTAAACTAATATTGTTTAATTTATCTTTGTAATCTATCAAATTATATTTTTTATTTGTTGGACAATTATTCTTATAATAATCTTCTCAAGTTTTATCTTGATTAGGATTTCAGTTGTTGGAATTATTAGTATTTATGGCACTATTTCATTGATTATTTGCAATTATTAAAATCATAGTAGTAATAATTAAAACAACAACAACAAATAACAAAGAAAAAATTTTAAACCAATGTTTTTTTTCTTGCTTAACATTAGGTTTTTGCTTATAATTTGATTTTTCATTTTGATTAATGCCAATTTTATACATTATTTCCTCCACCAAAAATCGATAATAAAACACAAAAAAACTTTATAATGATTAAAAAATCACTACAAAGCAACAACTAAATTATATAAATAATAAATATAACAATAAAACTTATAAATTAATTTTTAAAATTAAAAAAATAAAATTAAAATATAAATTTTATTGTTATCTTAATTCTATCATAGTAATTTTTATTAAATATATTTTTTGTAACTATTTTTTAATTTTAACTTTACTCGTGTCCAAGCATTATCAACTTGCTTATAACTTAAATTTAATTTTTTCATAATTTGATGAACATTATATCCTCTTCGCTTTAATCTTAAAACTTCATTTTCATTAGTAGTAAAATTTGTAATACTAATAACTTCTTCCAAAAATGAAGTATATTCACAATCATTTTTTTGATATAAACAATCATTATATTTTAAGGCACAATTAATAATTTTATGATTATTATTTAAAAAACTTTTAACATAAGTAAATACTCCTCATTTTACTTCATAATATAAAAAATTGGGCGCATTGCAAACTTGGATACGATTTAATAAAAACATAAATGAGAGATATAGCTAACTAAAGTAATATTTACTCATAAATAATGTAAAATAATAATATGTAATTTAAACAGTTTTTGAATTTAAAAGTACAATTCAGCAATAATTAAAATAGATTAGGAAGATTAAATTATGCCAAAACCATACAGTGAAGACTTACGAAGAAAAGTAATAGAAGCTTATGAAAGTAAAAATATGAAAATTAAAGAAATTTGTAAAGTGTTCAATATCACTAGAAAGACTTTATTTTTATGAAGAAAAAGAAAAAAAGAAACTGGGCATATAAAACCAATTTTGAATTATCAAAAAGGACATAGCCACAAAATAAAGGATTTAGATGAATTAAAAAATTATTTAGCAGAAAATAAAGATGTTACAGTTCAAAAAGTAATTGATAAATTTGGAAATATGACTAAAGAAACAGTTTATAACTATTTTAAAAAACTAAATTATACATATAAAAAAAACTTTTCTATATGAACAAAGAGATAAAAATAAACAAGAAGATTTTTTAAAAGAAATAGCTAAAATAATGAATGAAGATTTAGTATATATTGATGAATCTGGAATTGATGATAATGAATTTTATAAATATGGTTGATCTGAAAAAGGTAAAAGATTATTTGATAATAAACCCGCATATAAAATAAAGAGAATGAGTATAATTGGTTCACTAAATAAAGGTAAATTAAAAGCCTTATGAGCATTTGAAGGACATTGCAATAGTAAAATTTTTGAATCATATGTTAAAAATAAACTAATTCCAGTATTAAAGCGTGGACAAATTATAGTTTTAGATAATGCAACGTTTCATAAATCTAAATTAACACAACAATTAATTGAAAATGCTGGATGCAAACTATTATTTCTTCCGCCATATTCTCCTAATTTAAATCCAATTGAACATTTTTGATTTGCTATAAAACATAATATAAGAAAAATATTACCAAATTATTGACCAAATATTAAAAAAGCGATTGATTTTGTTTTTCAAGATATGAGTAAATATTACTTTAGTTAGCTATAAAACTCTCATTTTTAATTGTTAAACAATTATAATTAATTATTTTATTAAACCAGCACTTTATTAAAGTAATTAATTATTCCATAACTAAATAAAAAATTATGTAGGCTATTGTGCTGGAATTAACCAATAGTAATTTTTTTCATGCTCTTTAAAAATTTCAGAAATTTTGGTTCCCTTCCCCTAGAACCCCTACCCTCCAAGGCTTATGCTACTTACAGTAGCATAAGCCTTACGTATAGTAAGTAGAAGTATTTAGTTAGTAGTATATAAGCCTTTTATCACCTACAGTGATAAAAGGCTTATACGTAGAAGTAGAAAGGATTCATAATGATTAATGTTAATTTAGATATTAAAAATAAGGTTAGAGAAACAACTAAAGGTATGTTATTAGAAATTGGTGAATATGAAACATGATTTCCAATTAAAGATACTACTATTAATCAAAATAATAAAAAAATAACATTAAAAATAATTGAAGATTTTAATTATAAATTAGGTAAAAAATCAATTACAGAAAATATTGAAAGTATTAAAGGTAGTGACATTTTAAAATATATTAAAAATATTTCAGATATTACTACTACTGAAAATGAATTAATATCTTGTGAATTTTATGAACAATATAATGGTTATTATATTTTTAAAAATGATAAAAATCAAGAATGTTTTAAATATAACATTACATGAGAACAAGATATGAAAAGTTTTAAAATAAATAATCCATATAATGATAATGATTTAGCAATAAATTATATTGTTACACCAATGAAAGATATAAATACTCATAATGAAAAAATATTTTATTTAAAGCATTAAAGGAAATTAATATGTTATTAAATGTTGAAAAAATAGAATTAATTAAAAAAATATGTAATGAAAAATTACTTAAAAATAAAAAATATATTGAAATACAAGAAATATTAAAAATTATAGAAAGAGAGAATTAATTATGTTGAATTTAAAAGAAGATAAAAGAATATATTTAAAATATGAAGAAGAAAAAATATTTGGTTCATGTGATATATGTAATAAAAATTCATCATTTGCAAATAGAACTTGTAATAAATGTTTTTATAAATTAATGAGTGATAATAATGATTAAAAATACACCATTAGAATATATTAATGACAGAATTAATCAACATAAAGAAAATATTAAAGAATATAAAGAAGAAATTGAAAAATTACAAAATTTTATTAAAGTAAATGAAATTAGAATGACTGAATTAGAAATAATAAAAGATATTTTACAAAAAGGAGAATAAATAAAATGAATTTTAATCAAAATCAAAAACAAATGAGCGATATAGTAATGAAAAAAGAGATGGAAAATGTATTAGAAAACTTAAAAATTAAAATTGGAACTATTGCATTTAATAAAATTGACGAAGAATTACACTATATAAGTTTAATAATAAATAGAATGTCAGAATATATTTATTTATTAGAACAAGAAATAATTAGAAAAAGTCAAATAATTAAAGATAAATTGGAATTAAAAAATGAAATGTAATATACATAATCAAAAATATATTTGATTTAGTGAAATAGAAAATACATATTATTGTAATAAATGTATTAATGACATGATTGAAGAAGATATGTATTTAACAAGTGATAATTGAGATTGTTTAGAAGAACATTATATTAATGAATTACAATTAGAAAATTTTAAAGGAGTGTAAATAATGAATAGATTAGAATTAGAAAATGCAAGAAAATTAATAGATAAATTTGAAGAATTACAAGAAGAATTTAATGACAAATATGAAAGTAGTTTAGACGTTAAAATTGACGATGATTATGAGTTAAACATTAGGAATGATTATTTTAAATATGAAGATGTAAACAAATTAGAACAAGCAATTATTGATTATAAAAAAATTATTAAAGGTTAAAGGAGATGAAAAAATATGGTAGCAGCAGCATTTAAAAAACATGAAGATAAATTATTAATTAAAAATTTAAAAATTCGTCTTACTAAAAATGACCATTATGAATTAAAAACATATTGTTATGAAAGAAATATAACTATGAATGATTTTGTAAGGGATTTAATTAAAAATGCAATTAAACAATCAAAAAAATAATTTAATTTTTAAAAAAGAAACACATCAATATTTTATTCAAAATAAAGAATTAATCTCAGTCAGTAAAATACTTGATTATTATTTAGGTAATTCATATTGTAAATGTAAATATTGTTTTAATATAAATAATGCAAGAATTCGTGGTAATAGTGTTCATAAGGTAGCAGAATTATATTTTAAAAATATAAAGATTAAAAATATAACTAATCAAATTAAAAATTATATTAAAGATTTATTTCCAAAAAATTATTTAAATTATTGTTATACATTATTAGATTATTTACCAAATAAATTTATTAATAATAATGAATATATTAGTGAAAAAATATTTAATTATGATATTGTTGCTGGAACACCAGATTTAATTTATAAAGAAAATAATTTAAATATAATAATAGATTTTAAAACTTATAAAGTTTTTTCAAAAGAACTATTAGAAAAATCAAAATTACAAATAATAGCATATTATTGATTATTAAAAAATAATAATTATGAATTATCAAATACTCATTTTATATGTTGAGTTAAAGAAAATGAAATTGAATTAATAAAAGTAGAAATAACAAATGAATTATTAATTGAATGAGAAAAAGCAATTTGAACATGAAAGGAATTAAAATAAAATGGCAAATGAATTATTAGTTAAAAATATTAATAATGGTAATGTAGAAAAATTTATTAGACAAAAAGGTATTATTAATAATTTAGAAATACAAAAATTTAAAAGTAATGTATTAGCAATTTCAAATCAATATGGTTTAGATAAAGCATATCCAGATACTATTATTAATAGTTGTTATCAAGCAGTATTATTGAATTTACCATTAGAAAAGAATTTTGGTTATTGTTATATTGTACCTTATTTAGATAGTAATACAAAAGTAAATAATGCTCAATTTCAAATGGGATATAAAGGTTATATTCAATTAGCATTGCGTAGTCAACAATATAAAGAAATTAATGTATAGCTAACTAAAGGGTAATGTTTAGTAATCTGTGTAACTTACAAAAATAACTATGTTTAATTAATTCTAGTAAATATAATTAAATGACTAGAAAGAGTGAGTTACAGATGGCTAAAAAACAAAGTATTAATAATAATGATCCAATATCAAAAGCAGTAGATTTATTACTAGAAAATACTGAAGATTTAACAACAGTATTTAAAGAAGGAGGATTATATAAAGAATTAACAAAAAGATTAGTAGAAAAGATGTTAAATTCTGAAATGCAAAATTATTTAGGGTATGAAAAAAATCAACATAGTAATAGTGAAAATGCTCGTAATGGTATAAGTTCAAAAAAATTAATAACTCAACAAGGTAAAATTGAAATTAATGTACCAAGAGATCGTAATAGTGATTTTACTCCTGTAATAGTTGCAAAAAGACAGAGAAGATTTGATGGCTTTGATCAACAAGTTCTTTCACTATATGCCAAAGGAATGACTTTATCAGATATTAGAATGCAGTTGCAAGAGTTATATCATGGTGCAGATATTAGTGAAAGTGTTATTAGTCAAATTACTGATGATGTGATAGATGATGTCAAGGCGTGGCAAAATCGACCATTAGAAAGTATTTATTCTATTGTTTATTTTGATTGTATAGTAGTTAAAGTACGGCAAGATAAACGCATTATTAACAAATCAGTTTATATAGCATTAGGAGTGGATTTAGAAGGCAAAAAAGATGTTTTAGGTTTATGAATTAGTGAAAATGAAGGTTCTAAATTTTGACTAGCTAATTTTACAGAAATGAAAAATCGAGGCTTAAATGATATTTTGATTGCTTGTAGTGATAATTTAACAGGCATGTCAGAAGCAATACAAGCAGTTTATCCTAAAACTGAACATCAATTATGCATAGTTCATCAAATTAGAAATAGTTTAAAATATGTTTCATACAAACATCGAAAAACCTTAGTTGCAGATTTAAAACCAATTTATAGTGCATGTAGTGAAGAACAAGCAATGCAAGCTTTAGAATCATTTGAAAGTAAATGAAATAAACAATATCCGCAAATTACTAAATCTTGATATAAAAATTGAGATAATTTAATGGTTTTTATTAGTTATCCACCAGAAATTAAAAGAGTGATTTATACTACAAATGCTATTGAATCTGTTAATAGTCAATTACGAAAAGTTATCAGAAATAAAAAAGTTTTTCCTAATGATATGGCAGTTTTCAAAATATTTTACTTAGCAATTGAAAATATAACAAAAAAATGAACAATGCCCATTCAAAATTGAAATACAGCAATTGCTCATTTTATGATAAAATTTGAAGATAGAATTAATCTGAACTAGTAACTTTGTAAAACAAAGATACACAGATTACATAAAAGCCTCAACTAAAGTAATGTTTACTCATATCTTGAAAAACAAAATCAATCGCTTTTTTAATATTTGGTCAATAATTTAGTAATATTTTTCTTATATTATGTTTTATAGCAAATCAAAAATGTTCAATTGGATTTAAATTAGGAGAATATGGCGGAAGAAATAATAGTTTGCATCCAGCATTTTCAATTAATTGTTGTGTTAATTTAGATTTATGAAACGTTGCATTATCTAAAACTATAATTTGTCCACGCTTTAATACTGGAATTAGTTTATTTTTAACATATGATTCAAAAATTTTACTATTGCAATGTCCTTCAAATGCTCATAAGGCTTTTAATTTACCTTTATTTAGTGAACCAATTATACTCATTCTCTTTATTTTATATGCGGGTTTATTATCAAATAATCTTTTACCTTTTTCAGATCAACCATATTTATAAAATTCATTATCATCAATTCCAGATTCATCAATATATACTAAATTTTCATTCATTATTTTAGCTATTTCTTTTAAAAAATCTTCTTGTTTATTTTTATCTCTTTGTTCATATAGAAAAGTTTTTTTTATATGTATAATTTAGTTTTTTAAAATAGTTATAAACTGTTTCTTTAGTCATATTTCCAAATTTATCAATTACTTTTTGAACTGTAACATCTTTATTTTCTGCTAAATAATTTTTTAATTCATCTAAATCCTTTATTTTGTGGCTATGTCCTTTTTGATAATTCAAAATTGGTTTTATATGCCCAGTTTCTTTTTTTCTTTTTTTTCATAAAAATAAAGTCTTTCTAGTGATATTGAACACTTTACAAATTTCTTTAATTTTCATATTTTTACTTTCATAAGCTTCTATTACTTTTCTTCGTAAGTCTTCACTGTATGGTTTTGGCATAATTTAATCTTCCTAATCTATTTTAATTATTGCTGAATTGTACTTTTAAATTCAAAAACTGTTTAAATTACATATTATTATTTTACATTATTTATGAGTAAATATTACTTTAGTTAGCTATATATCCATAATTCTAATTTTTTGTGTACATTTTAATTTAATATATTTAAATAAATCTTTAACAACAATATTAACATCAATTGTTAATGTTAAATTTTGTATATTTGTTTGTATTTCTTCATACCTAGCTTCTTCTAACTTTTCTTCATCATCATCAAAAAACATAGTTTTCCCTCCATCCTATATTATAATTTTAACATTATCCGTAACTAAAACTAAAAAAATGAACAACTCAAAAAGTTGCTCATTTTTATATTTTAGTAATAGTTTATTTTGGAGTTCAAGTTTTTAATAAATCATTTTTAATATTACCTACTTGTGGCCCATAAATTACCTGAATAGCTGTACCTTTTTTAAAGATACCAACCGCACCAGTTGATTTTAAAATATTATCATCAACTTTAGTTTCATCAAAAACTGTAACACGCAATCTTGTAGCACAATTGTCTAATAATTTAACATTACTTCGTCCACCAAGACCTTTAAAAATATTTTCTAACATATCATTATTTTTATCTTTATTAGTATCAGGTGTTAATGTTTGTTTCTTTGTCATTTCTGCTTGTAAAGTTTTATGAATAGACTCTGCACCATCAAGATAGGTAATTTCAACTTTATTGGCAATTACTTTAATATTTTTAGTTCCACTTAACCTTAATAAAGTTTTTGAATAAATATTTGCATCTTTTAAAGTTGCAACTAATACTTTATCTTTAGCGTTAACATCAATGATATTTAATGCTCCACCAAGTCCAAGTAATAAATTTTCTACTTTTGTTCTACCTTTTTTTGAAGACTTATCTAAAGAACTTTCAACACTTTGTAAAGCTAAGTTGGTTGCTAATTCTCCTTCTTCACGACCTAAAGTTTTGTAATTTCTTCACTTAATAATGTAATAGAACCCAAAGAAATAAGCAGGTGCCATAATTAATCCAGTAACAAATACTCAATAGAATCCTGTTTCTTTACCAAGAATACTTGGTAATATTCCAAAGAAAGAAAAGTCAATAAATCCAGCAGCAAAACCTTGACCAACAACTATATTTAATAAATACGCCATCATAAAACTAATTCCTGCCATAAATGCATGGAAAACAAAACATAATGGTGCTACAAATAAGAATGAAAACAATAATGGTTCTGTAACTCCTGTTAAGAAAGAAGTTAGAGCAGCAGATCCTAAAATACCACCAACCATTTTTTTATTTTCTGGTCGTGCTAACATTCACATAGCAAGTGCTGCAAATGGATAGCCATATTGCATATATGCAAATCGTCCACTCATAAACATTGTTCCCGGTGTTTGATTCATGTGTCCTACTGCATTAGAAGCAAATTGTCCAAAGAAAATATTGTACGCTCCAACAAAATGATCACCAGATTCATTAATTCAATTTCCACCAATTCCAGTATATCAGAAAGGCGCATATTGAACATGATGCAATCCTGTTGGTATTAATAAACGCTCAGTAATTCCAAAAAACATTGCAATAAATGCTCCACCAACTGTCGGATGAAAATTATCACCAGTTAACTGTCCATCAGTAAGTTGACTTGTATTCATACCAGCTGCTAAGCCATTACCAATTTCTCTAAAAGCAATTAATAACATTGGTCAAATAAAGAAAAAAGCTAATCCCATTCCTATTCCAACAAAAACAGCTAAAATTGGCACAAAACGTTCACCACCAAAAAAAGCTAATACTCTTGGCATACGAATATTGTATGAATGATTATGAACAATTGATACTAATCAACCAACAAGAATGCCACCTAAAACTGAAGTATCAAACGTAGGAAATAATCCTAAGACAAAAGAAAATAAACCAGAAGATTTACCACTTTTTGGAGTAATCTTTGCACCTTCACCTAAACCTCATGGATCAAACCCCAACATTCCTGTTTTAGGATTTCAAAAAAACATGCCACTAATAACTGAAGTCATAACAATAAAAGTAATAAATCCAGAAAGAGCAGCTACACCTTTACTAGCTTTTGCAAAACCAAAAGCAATAGAAATAGCAAAAATCAATCCTAAATTAGCAAAAACAACGTTTCCGGCTGATTGCATAATTGAAAAAATATTAATAATAGCAACAAGACTATCATGATTAGGTAATTGCTTTAAAGCACTAGCAACTCCACCACCAATTCCTAACAATAAACCAGCTATTGGTAATGTAGCTATTGGTAAAACAATGGCTCTTGATAAGTTTTGCATTTTACCAAACATTTTGCCACCTAATTTATTGAAAGTTCCTTTAAAAGTAAAACTAGGATTTTTCTTATCCTCAGGAGATATTTGTTTACTATGAAAAAAATTACTCATTTTCTCACCTCCATTCTATATTGTTCTATACAGATGAGAATTTTATTCTATACAGATAAAAATATTATATATATATATAATAGTAAAAACAACAATAAAATAAATAAAAACGATTTTTTTACTACTATAATAGTAATTTCGGAGAAATTTTATAATCTATAGCTAACTAAAGTAATGTTTACTCATATCTTCAAAAACAAAATCAATCGCTTTTTTAATATTTGGTCAATAATTTGGTAATATTTTTCTTATATTATGTTTTATAGCAAATCAAAAATGTTCAATTGGATTTAAATTAGGAGAATATGGCGGAAGAAATAATAGTTTGCATCCAGCATTTTCAATTAATTGTTGTGTTAATTTAGATTTATGAAACGTTGCATTATCTAAAACTATAATTTGTCCACGCTTTAATACTGGAATTAGTTTATTTTTAACATATGATTCAAAAATTTTACTATTGCAATGTCCTTCAAATGCTCATAAGGCTTTTAATTTACCTTTATTTAGTGAACCAATTATACTCATTCTCTTTATTTTATATGCGGGTTTATTATCAAATAATCTTTTACCTTTTTCAGATCAACCATATTTATAAAATTCATTATCATCAATTCCAGATTCATCAATATATACTAAATCTTCATTCATTATTTTAGCTATTTCTTTTAAAAAATCTTCTTGTTTATTTTTATCTCTTTGTTCATATAGAAAAGTTTTTTTTATATGTATAATTTAGTTTTTTAAAATAGTTATAAACTGTTTCTTTAGTCATATTTCCAAATTTATCAATTACTTTTTGAACTGTAACATCTTTATTTTCTGCTAAATAATTTTTTAATTCATCTAAATCCTTTATTTTGTGGCTATGTCCTTTTTGATAATTCAAAATTGGTTTTATATGCCCAGTTTCTTTTTTTCTTTTTCTTCATAAAAATAAAGTCTTTCTAGTGATATTGAACACTTTACAAATTTCTTTAATTTTCATATTTTTACTTTCATAAGCTTCTATTACTTTTCTTCGTAAGTCTTCACTGTATGGTTTTGGCATAATTTAATCTTCCTAATCTATTTTAATTATTGCTGAATTGTACTTTTAAATTCAAAAACTGTTTAAATTACATATTATTATTTTACATTATTTATGAGTAAACATTACTTTAGTTAGCTATATATAGATATTATTAATAACTACTATAAATTTTAATAGTATATTGTAATTAAAAAAATAGTAAATGTTTTAAAATATTTACTATTTTTATTTTTTTAATTTTAAGTATTAATTTAAATTAAACCAAATATCTAAACCAATAAATTTAATAATTAACGTACCAATACAATAAGTAAAAACTAAAGTTGTTAACATATATAAAATTCATGATTCTTTTACTCTTTTATGATCAAGAAATTTATTAAAAGGAATTGCTTTTACAGCAAATCCGCTAGCAATAAAACTAAAAAGATAAATACTTATTTCAATTATTCATTTTATTAAATGTGAATCATGCATATTTATTAACCTCCACTAACCCTTTTAATACGTTCATCAAATACCTTTGTTTCTTGCTCTTTTAAAATTGATGTATATTCAACTTTATCACTAATAATACGAACCATATGTAAATCAGTTACCAAAAGTCCACCAGAAATCGTTAAATTACGAATTTTTTCTTTAATTTTAAATGACATTTTTGATATTTGAATATTAGCAATCAAAGGTGTATGCCATTCAAGAATACCAACATAGCCTTCAGTTGTTTTAACATTAACTCACTGTACTTCTCCATCGAAAAAAATACCATCAGGAGTAATAATTTTAAGATTTAATGCCATACTATCACCTTCAATTATCTCAATTTCTTTGCCTTTTCAATTGCTTGTTCAATAGTTCCTACATATAAAAATGCTTGCTCTGGTAAATCATCACATTCACCATCTAAAATTTGTTTAAAACTATTAATAGTTTGACTAATAGGAATATAAATACCGTTTAAACCCGAAAATTTTTCAGCAACATGAAATGGTTGTGAACAAAAATTACGAATTCTTCTTGCTCTAGCTACTATTTTTTTATCTTCTTCACTCAACTCATCCATTCCTAAAATACCAATGATTGGTTCTAATTCAGAAAAACGTTGAATTGTTTCAATAACTCTTTGTGCAACATCATAATGCTCCTGACCAACAATAGCAGGATCTAACATTCTTGATGAAGATTGTAAAGGATGAACAGCAGGATAAAGCCCTAAAGCAGCAATATTACGATCTAAAACAATTTTAGCATCCAAGTGAGTAAATGTTGTTGCAGGAGCTGGATCAGTTAGATCATCGGCTGGTACATATACTGCTTGTACAGATGTAATAGAACCACGTGTTGTTGATACAATACGTTCCTGTAAAGCACCCATTTCTGTCGATAATGTTGGTTGGTATCCTACTGCTGAAGGCATTCTTCCTAATAAGGCTGATACTTCACTACCAGCTTGTGTAAAACGAAATATATTATCAATAAATAATAATACATCTTGCTGTTTTTCATCACGAAAGTATTCAGCAATTGTTAAACCAGTTAATGCAACACGCATTCTAGCACCTGGTGGTTCTGACATTTGACCAAACACTAAAGCGGTTTTACTAATAACACCTGACTCTTGCATTTCATAATATAAATCATTACCCTCACGTGTTCTTTCGCCAACTCCTGAAAAGACAGAAATACCACCATGTTCTTTAGCTATGTTATTAATTAATTCTTGAATTAAAACTGTTTTACCAACTCCAGCTCCACCGAATAAACCAATTTTTCCACCTTTAGCATAAGGTGCTAATAAATCAATAACTTTAATTCCTGTTTCTAAAATTTCTGATTTTGATTGTAATTCATCAAAACTAGGAGGTGTACGATGAATAGGATATTTTAATTTAGTTTTAAGTTCTTTACCATCATCAATGACTTCACCCAATACATTAAAAAGTCTACCCAAAACTTCTTCACCAACAGGAACACTAATTGGTATTCCTAAATCAACTGCTTCAAGACCACGTAGTAATCCTTCAGTTGGACCCATTGAAATACAACGAACACTATCATCACCAATATGTTTTGCAACTTCAACAATTAATTTTTGACCATTATTATCAATACTAATAGCATTATTTAAATTAGGTAAACTATTATCATTAAAACGAATATCAATAACTGGACCTGAAATTTGAACAATTTTTCCAATATTTCGTTTAGTTGGTAATTGTTTACTAGTTTTAACACTTTCTTTGCTATTAACTACTTTTTTAGTGACTTTTGCTTTTACTTTAGCAATAACTTTAGTATTATCTTTTTTTAAAGAATTTTTATCACTAACTTTTTTTTCTTTAATTGTTATAGGTTTTTTACTAGTTGCATTTTTCATTTTAGTTTACTCCTTTATTATGATGATTGGGCATCAGCGCCACCAATAATTTCTGAAATTTCTTGGGTAATAGCACCTTGACGGGCACGATTATAACTTACTAATAATTTATCTTTCATTTCTTTGGCATTATTTGAAGCATTTTCCATTGCTAATCTTCGTAATGCTTGCTCTGACACTTGTGATTCTACTAATGCACCATAAACAATGGCACCAAAATATAAAGGAATAGCACTATTAATAACAGTATTAGCGTCTGGTTCAAAATCGGTTTGAATTAAATTACTTTCTTGATTAGTTTTAATAGAAACAATTGGCAATAAATCAATAATTGTTGGAATTGTTGTTACCGTATTTACATATTTTGTATATGCAATTTTAATAGCATCAGTTTCTTTATTATTAAACTTAGAAAGTAACAACAAAGATATCTCTTGCGAATCATTATATGATGATTGAATGTTAATTTCAGTATAAGATTGCATAATTTTACAATGATGATTAGTAAAATATGAAACTCCTTTACTACCAATAACAACTATTTCATCTTGTGGTTTATATTGTTCTAATACTAATTTATTTAAATTATTATTAAAACCACCACATAATCCTAAATTAGAATTAAAAACGACTCATATTGTTTTATTAATAACTTGATCTTTTGTTTTTAAATAAATTGAATTACTTAATTTAGGTATTAGTTGATTGAATGTATCATAAACTTCAGAATAATAAGGTTTAATCATCTCAATTCTTTTACCTACTTTTTTTAATTTAGCTGTTGATACTAGTTGCATTGCTTTAGTAATTTTATAACTAGTATTAACAGATTTAATTTTTTGTCTAATTTGTTCCATGCTTTGAGCCATGATATTTCACCTTACCTTCCTAAATACATTATTTGAATGTTTTAATTAATGTTTCCCATTCTTCAAGACTACCATATATTTTAGGATTATAGTCATTTAGCTTATTGGTCAAATTATAAACAACCTGCATAATGCCTTGACTAATGCTCACTTGTAACTCTTCACTAAACGCTTGATCTTGCTGTAATTTTAAATAACTTTTTCGTTGTTGTTTTTGAAAATAAGTTATTACTTCCTTTTTAAAAGAATCCATCATTTCTACTGGTAATCATTTAATTGCCTTATTTTTAATTGCTAATAAAATAATTGCTTGATCAATTTGATTTAATGGTTCATTTTGTTTTTGTTTTAAAATTTCAATGGCACGTTTACCATGTTCAATAACAGCTCTAGTATTTTCATCTAAATCAGAACCAAATTGTGAAAAAGCTTGTAATTCACGAAATTGTGCTAATTCTAATTTTAATGTTCCACCCGCTTGTTTTATTGCTTTAATTTGTGCTGATGAACCTACCCGTGAAACTGATAAACCCACATCAACTGCTGGACGAATTCCAGCATTAAATAATTCTGACATTAAAAAAATTTGACCATCAGTAATTGAAATAACATTAGTAGGAATATATGCAGAAATATCACTGGCTTGTGTTTCAATAATAGGTAAGGCAGTAATACTCCCACCACCATGTTTTTCATTTAATTTAGCTGCACGTTCTAATAAACGTGAATGAAGATAAAAAACATCTCCTGGATAAGCTTCCCTTCCTGGTGGTCGTCTTAATAATAAAGAAATAGCACGATAAGCCACTGCATGTTTACTCAAATCATCATAAACAATTAAGACATCTTTACCTTCTTCCATTCATTCTTCAGCAATAGTTACTCCTGTATAAGGAGCAATATATTGCAAAGGAGCAACTTCACTAGCAGTAGCAGCAACAATAGTTGTATACTCCATTGCCCCTAATTGTGTTAATTTATCAACAATTTGAGCAACAGTTGAAGCCTTTTGACCAATAGCAACATAAACACAAAAAACATTTTTACCCTTTTGATTAATAATAGTATCAATAGCAATCGTTGTTTTTCCAGTTTGACGATCACCAATTATTAACTCTCTTTGACCTTTGCCAATCGGAATCATTGCATCAATTGATAATAATCCTGTTGCTAAAGGTTCTGATACAGATTTTCTAGTCATCACACCCAGCGCTATTCTTTCAATCGGTCTAGTTTTCGTAGTTTTAATTGGACCTTTACCATCAATCTTTTGCCCTAGTGCATTAACAACTCTTCCTAAAAGCATATTACCAACTGGTGTTTCAACAACATTACCTGTTCTACTAACAATATCTCCTTCTTTGATACCCGTGTCATCCCCCATTAAAGTAACACCAACAGCAGTTTCTTCTAAACTCAAAACCATACCATAAATATTACTTTTAGGAAAAAATACTAATTCACCATTAACAGCCTTATCTAAACCATGAATTAGCGCAATTCCATCACCGACAGTAACAACAATGCCTTCTTCATTAGCACTAATTTTTTTACCATAATTTTTAATTTGGCTTTTTATAATTTCTGAAATTTGATTAACGTTTAAGGACATTTGTTTTACCTCTATTCATGACTTAATAATTCTTGTTTTAATTGATCAATTTGACCTTTAACTGAACCATCAAAAACTTGATTCCGTACTTTAACTTTAATACCAGCAATTAATGATTTATCAATCTTGTTAACGACTTTAATCTTATGTTTAATGACTTTCTCAATTTTCAATTTTATTTGATTTATTTGTTGGTTTGAAAGTTCTATTACTGAATAAATAATGCAATAGTTTACATCTTGATATTCATTACATAATTTGCGAAATTCTTTTAAAATGAAACGAACACACTGGAAATGATGTTCATCAATCAACAAAAAGAAAAAATTTAACATATATGGTTCAATATGATTTTTAAAAGTTTCACTAATAATTTGTTTACGTGTTTCAATAGTTAAATTACTACTACTAGTAATATCAATAAATTCTGGATAAGTAGTAAAAATATCAATTAATTTATTGCTTTCTTCAGCAAATTGAGTAATTTTTTTTATTTCTCTTGCTAATTGAAAAAGACCATTACTTCATTGATTAGCTAATCCTTCATCTATCATTTAACTTCACCACTATTCCAAATTCTTAATAAAATCAGTAATTAATTGTTCATGTTTTTTAGCATTCATTTCAGCACCAATAATTTTTTTAGCTGCTTCTAATGCTACTACTTTGATTTCTTCGTTAATCTTTGCTTCTGCCTCTTTACGAGCACGAACTAAATCACGATTTGATTGATTAGTAATACGCATACTCTCTTCTTGCGCTTTATCAATAATTTGTTTACGCTTATTGTAACCATCATTTTGTGCATTAGCAATAATTTCCTGAGCTTCAATTTTAGCAGCTTTTAATATTTGACTAGCTTCACCACGATCTTGATTAGCTAATGATTGCTTGCAAGCAGCATCATCAAGTTTTTCTTTAATTACTAAATGTCGCGAATGTAAAGCCTTACGAAACGGAGCATAAACTCATCTTCAAAGTACCATTAATAAAATTAATGTTGCAAAAATATGAGCAATAAAAACAGGAAGATTGGGAAATAATTGATTAACAATATCATCACCTGATACTAAATCATTGAAATTAAAATTCATAAAATCACCTACTTTTTAATATTTTTTAATACCTTATGCTACAAATATTAAAATTAGAGAAACAACTAATCCATAAATAGCACCCGATTCGGCAATGGCTGCACCAATAACAAATTGTGTTCTAATTTTAGATTCTACTTCAGGATTACGAGCAACCGCTTCAACAGCTTTACCAGCAGCAAACCCTTGACCAATTCCACTTCCTGCACAAGAAATAGTTGAAATTCCAGCTCCAACAAACTTTAAATTCATCAATCCATTAGGATCAGCTGCTAAATGATTAAAAAAATGAAAGACATGTGTCATTACTGTTGTTAATAATTCCATAATAAATAAATTCTCCTTTTTGTGTTTTATTTTTTTTCCATAATTGAACGTTCGGTATAAATTTCTTCTTCGTGATTTATTGCTTGTTGTTTACGAAGTTTTTTTGGTAATTTAATAGTAAGTTCTCCCTTATGAGAACTCCCTTCTTCCATTTGTAACTTCCAATAAACAAGAGTTAAGGTGCCAAAAATTAAGGCTTGGATACTTCCAGCAAATAAATCAAAATAAATATGTAAAAATGGTCCAATTACACCAATTAATAAATTCATCTGACCAATAATTGGGATATTACTTCAAATATTAGCAGTTACCGCATAAAGCATTGCCAAAATAATACTTCCACCTAAAATATTACCAAACAAACGAAAAGATAAAGAAATCAAAGGTGCAAATTGAGTAATTAATTCTAGAGGGTTAATAATAAATTTTTTAAAAAATAAAAGTTTCTGAAATTTAATAGCAATATAATATATTCCAATAAAAGTAACTAATGCCATTGATAAAGTAACCGTATACATTGATGACTGTGGTTCAAGACCAATAATCGATAATCAATTACCAATTAAAATATAACCCATTACATATAACAAATAAACTGTCAGGTTTTTATACTTTACACCAAGAACATCAACAACAATTTTTTCAACTGATTTAATTATTAATTCAACAACTAAAACAATACCTCTTGAATCTTCATCAGGCTTCATTCGTTTTACTTTATAATAATAAATATAACTAATAACACTGATAAAGACTGTTGTTATCAAAATTGTTACCAATTGTGGCATAATTTGTAAATAGTTTCAACTTTCCAATCCAGCTAAAGTTTCCATTTAAATTCCTTCTTTTAAGTTATTTTTTTATATACACATAATGTTGCAGTAATAGTAGCAACCATTAATATTGACATTCCGGCAATTATAGTAAAAATATTAGCAAAATTAAAGAAAATATTCAAAACTATAATTGAACCATAAATTAACATTCTTAATAAGAATCCAAAATATGCTAAGGTTTGTTTTAAATGTATTCCGCTGGTTAATCATTTTGACGATAAATATAAAAAGCATAACCCAATCATACTTCCTACAAAACCAATATTAAATCCAGCAATTAATAACCAATGGTTTGTATTAATTATAACAGTTATAATTAATCCTACATTAATTAATAATCAATAGCATAACATTGTAAAAAGTATTGAAAGAAAAAGGTTATTTCTAATTTTTTCCATTAAAATATTTATTTAGTTCCAAAAATTCGATCACCAGCATCACCCAATCCAGGTACAATATAACCATCATCATTTAATTCTTTATCCAACGCTGCTAAAAAAATCTTAACATCAGGATAATTATGATTAATTTTCTTAATAGCTACTGGTGCTCCTACAATGGAAACTAAAGTAATGTTTTTAAAACCTACTTTTTTTAATTCTTTAATAGCAGCATCAGCAGTACCACCAGTAGCAAGCATTGGATCTAAGATAAATACTAATGCATCACTTATATTTTTAATATTTTTGGGATATTTAAAAAAATATTTTTGTGGTTTTAAAGTTTCTTCATCACGATAAAGACCAACATGACTAATAATTGCATTAGGTACTACATACTCAAATCCATTTGTCATCCCTAATCCTGCTCTTAAAATCGGAGAAAGAATGATTGTCTTGGTTAATGTTTTACCAATAACTTTAGTAATGGGTGTTTCAACTTCAATTTCATCAAGAGGAATATCTTTAAATACTTCATAAGCCATTAACGTTGCAATTTCGCTTAAATTCTCTTTGAAATCTTTTTTTTGGGTTAAGTGATTTCTAATTCTTGTTAATTTATCTTGTATTAAAGGATGATTAACAATAAACAGATTTTTACTACTTTCCACTAAAAACACTCCTTTATCTTTAATGCGTATATTTTCAATAATTTAAAATATATACTAATATGAAATTTTACGCCTTTTAATTTATAAATCAATAAAATAACAATAAAAATAACGAAAAAAGATAAAAGATTTATTCAAAAATTATTTTTTTAATTGTTAATAACATTCTTTATAGTTCAAAATTAACTAAATAAAAATATAATTTATAAATTTTATTTTAATAACTTTGTTTTTATTTTAAAAAAATATAATATAAAATATAAATTTAATAAATTTCTTTTATTGATATAGAAAATTATATATTTGAAATAAACTATTAATAGTAATTTTTGTCTTATTTTTATCAAAAAAAATCTTATGTTAAAATTAAAATATAAAACTTCATACAAGTTTTTAAACTATTTATTTTAAAATTAAAATAAATAGTTTTTTTTATTTTGAAAGGAGAAAAAATGAAAAAAATTCAAAAATACTTTACATATACAGGCAGAATATTAGGTGGTAGTACAGCATTAAGTGGTATAAGTTATTTTTATTATGATTTAATTTCAAAAAATAAGGACGCTTTCCGTGATCCAGAAGTAGGAATGGCACTCTTTGGAATAATGTTTACTATAGCAGGTTCAACTTTTATTGGAACGTTTTTAGGTTCTAAACTAGGGTATGGAATTGGCACTTCCATTTCAAAGATTTCTGATAAATGTTTTCCAACAGATATTTCTGATATTAATGTTGAAAGTAATAACGAACAACAAATATCTGAAAGAACTCCATTATTAAGAAATAACGATATAACAAGTATTAATAGTGAACAATTACCAATAATTAATCAAAATCATTGTCAATTAACTTTTTAATAAACTTAATAAAAATAAATGTTGGTAATTTACTAACATTTTTTATTTATGATTAAATAACAATAAAAAAAGTTACTGTTTAACACCCATTTTTTTCATTTCTTCATATAACTTATTATTATTTCTATTATTTCATGTACCAAATTGATGATTAAAAGAAGTAAGCAAAGGATAAGAAAACCCAAGTTCTACTAATTTTTTAATACATTTAAAATAATCTTCTTTTAATGGTAAAACAAGTTCAGTAACCTTCTGTTTTCATGGTTGTTTATATTGAATACCACTATAAATATCATTTAATTCAGGAACAATAAAAGCATAAATTCCACCAACACCAACTTCCATAAAATTATGTTTATTTGGATGAGGATATTCAAAAATTTTAATATGCAAAACCAAATGTTCTAATAAATTACAATAAACTAATCGATCAGCATATTGATAGGCAAATAGTGACTTTTGAGCTCATTTGGGAGTAGATAACAAAATTGCTTTATCTTCATCAATATGATGAATATATAAACCTTCTTTTCCCCTTGTTATTCCTTGTGATTTCTTAGACATTGTTGCATCTGAAAAATATTTTTTTGAAATACATCCATATTTATTTTTTAAAAAATTACAAACATTTTCATAATTCATTGTTAATAATTTTTCTACTTCTGACATGCTTACCCCATACTATACTACTTTATTTTTATGATAATAATGAAAATTAAGTTTTCTTTTTTATTACCCAAAATAATATAAATTAATCTTTAACAAAGGCTAAGACAAAACTAAAACTACCATGTAATAAAAAATGATAATCATCTTCAATAGCACTAACATTAATATGAACATCATCAAATGTTTTAATAGATTCTGATAAAGTATGACCTTCTACATTAACAACATAGTCACTATCTTGTTTTACTGTTGGAACAATAGCGTTAATTTTACTTTCAATTAATGATAAACAACGTAAAGCAATTGCTTTACCAAAAGTAGTGGTATTAATTTTAATTTTTTCTTCTTGCCTATCAATATTAATATTACTAATGTCTTTAGCCTTTGGTACTAATTTTACACGAGCATTAAAACTACCTTTTAAAATATTACTATTATTTGAAGCAGATACATTAACAGCAAGTGATTCAAATTTATCAATTTTAGCATACATATCATTATGATTAACAATTGTTATTTTATAATCAGTACCATTTTCTGGTTTTTTTCCTTCTGGAACTAATTTACTAATTTCAGTTTGTACTTTAGTTTTAAATTTAATTAAAGCTGTATTATAAATATCTTTATTTAATTCAATAGGAGCATTAGTAACTTTCATATTAATATTACTAATATCAACATATTTTTGATTTGCATCATTTACCTTATCACATGCAATAAGCGGTAAAGAAATAATGCTCGTTAAAAACATCGCTTTAAATACTTTTAATATTTTTCTCATAGTTTTTCACCTATTATTCTCTCGAAAAAACTAATCTTCTTAGTTTTAACTTTATATTTCTTAATTATTTTTGATTATTAACTTATTATTATTTTGTTTTCTTGAATATTTTTTATAACTATTTGTTCCAATAAAAATATAGTAAATTAAAATATTAATAGAACCTATTAATACTGATACTAAACCAAAATATAACAATAGGCTAACTTTAAAAGAAGAAAAAGAAAAAATAATTCCTAAAGTAATTAAAAAAAAGCCAGTAAATTGAATAAACTTTCAAGTATTAAATTTAAAGTGTTTTTTTGACATAATTTTGCTCCTAATAATATATTTTGTATAATTATATCATTTTCACAAAAAAAGCAAAATTTTTAATTATTAAATAATAATTGTTATAAACTAATAACATGAACAGCAAAACTAATTGCTTCTTCATATTTATTAAAAAGAAAAAATAAACGTTTATTTTGAAAATTAATTTCAATACCAATATATTTTTGTTTATTTTTTATATAATTATTTTTTTCTCAAAAAAATGTAATACTTTTAACATCAACTAATGGTATTATTTGTAGTTCAAAAGAATCAATAAAATAAAGATTATTTTGTGAAATTAACAAGTCTATTTGATTTAAAGGTATAAAATCTGATAATTTGATAAGATTAACGTCTTTAATTTTATAACGTAAAAATAATTTTTTGGTAGCACTATATTCAGTTTTTAACAAAATATTTTGGTCAGAAATCTTATTAAGATCTTCATACTTTCCCAAAATGACTTTGTCACTATAATAAATATCTTCTTTAATTTTTTCTATTGAGACTGGTAATTCTTTAGTATTTATTTTTTTTAATTTTAAGTATTTATATAAAGTATTTATATCTTTAGTAATTTTTAATATTTTCTTTTGTTTATTTTTTTTAATTAATAAAATTAGTGCAATTAATAAAATCAATATTGTTGTGCACGCAATAATAATTAAAATTATTCATCAATTCATAGTATTATCTCCTTTTTTAATACTGTTATCTAATTATTATCTAATAATTTTATCATTAAAACTATTAAAAATAGTTGATGGTTTATTTGTTAAAATCTCACCTGCTACTCTATACCTTAAATTAGGCAAGTTTATATTATGATAATCGTTAATTGGTTGTTCATTACTTAAATTACAACTTGTAGCTACTAAAGGCCCTGTTAATTTAATTAATTTTTGAATAAAATGTGAAGCACTAACTCTAATTGCTATTGTCTTTTTATTTATTCAATATGATGTGTTTAAACTAGGTTGTTTTAAAACTATAACAGTAACTTTACCAGCACTAAAATTATTTATTAAAAATGACTGTAATTGATCGCTAATTATACCAATGCTTTTAGCTTGCTCTCAACTAGCAACTAAAATTGGCAGTTCTTTACTATAATCACGTTTTTTAATTTGATAAATTTTATTAATAGCTTTGTCATCATCAAATTTACAAACAAGACCATAAATTGTATCTGTTGGTAAAGCAACCACTTCGCCATTAGCGATGATTTGGCTAATTTCTTTAATTTGATTTTGCTGTAAAGTTATCATGAAAACACCACTATAAATTTTAACTAAATTATACACCTATTATTTTAAATATAATAGTTGTTTCAAAATAATGAATAAAAAAACTTATAAATGATATTTGTAATTTAAAATAAAGCTTAAAATTACTCATTAAAGATTGGAAAATCATTAATTAATGGTTTAATAAACATCTTAATTTAATATAGATTAATATTTATATTAGATTTTTATTAAATTAAATATAGAAGGAGAATCAAAAAATATGTCCAAAAGAAAAATAGGAATACAACATACTAATGAAGAAATTGAAAAAATAAGAAAAAAAATTGAAGATAATGATAATAAACCATTCATAATAGAAACAATTTGTATTCAAAATATCATTGAAAAAACAATTGATAAAAAATTTAATAATAATGATTTTACAAAAATGATTTTTCCCAATAAAGAATTAGATAGTACTATAAAAAAGAAATTATAAAATTAGAAGCTCAATTTAAAGATGCAGAAATAGACTATATTAAATTTAATTCTCATTTACCAAAAATATAATGAAAGTTAAGATTTATCTTTCTGATGATAATTTAGTTAAATAATCATTATTAAATTTATTAAAAATAAATGATTTCATATTTGTTTTTTATTTGTACTATTAATTTTATATAAAAATGTAAGAACCTGTTTAGAATCTTTTCGAAAATAATGTAAAATGATTATATATTTTAAAATCAGAGGTATATATTATGCATAAAAATTATCCAAGTCATGTCACCAAAGAACAATTTGAGAACATAAAATCAATTTTAGAAAATAGCAAAAAGAAAACAAAACCAAGAAGTTTAGATTTATATGAAGTATTTTGTGCAATTTTATATGTATTAAAAAGTGGTTGTCAATGAAGAATGCTACCAAAAAATTTTCCAAAATGACAAACTGTATATTATTATTTTCAAATTTGAAGTAAAAATAACGGTAAAGAAGCTAGTGTATGGCAATTAATTTTAAAAAAAATTGGTTAAAAAAGTTCGTATCAACAATAATCGCAAAGAACAAACTAGTTTTTGTATAATTGATTCGCAAAGTGTTAAAAATACAGATACTACTGAAAATAAAGGTTATGATGCTGGTAAAAAGATTTCAGGAATAAAGCGTCATATTATTGTTGATTCTCAAGGTTTACCACATGCAATTTACATAACCACAGCAGAAAAAACAGATCGTAATAGCGCTATAATAATGATTGAAAATGAAAAAGAAAATCTTTCTGCAGTTCAAAAAATAATAGTAGATGCTGGTTATACTGGTGAAAAATTTGCTTCTGAAATCAAAACAATCATAAATGCAAATGTTGAAATTATAAAACGCAATGAACTACATACTTTTGTAGTATTACCAAAAAGATGAATTGTAGAACGAAGCTTTGCTTGATTAGAAAAATACAGAAGATTATGAAAAAATTGTGAAAGAAAACTAAATACTAGTTTACAAATGGTTGTTCTTTCCTTTATTTCAGTTTTATTAAAAAGATTCTAAACAGGTTCTAAGGGAAATTAACATTAAATTGTCATGATTGATTGTATTATTTTATATATATGACTAATACTTTTAATATTAGTATTAATCATTTTCTTAAATAAAGAAATTCACAAATTGATTCAATTATAATTTTGAGTATTGTTTTTATTAGTAAATAAAATGAAAATAAAATGAATTTTAAATTTGTTTTAAAATATCAAAGGGTTTTTTATATATAAAAGGATAATAGGGAACTCGTAATTAGGAATAGGTACTAATTGATTTATTAATAATATTTTTTCATAAATATGATTTTTAATTATAGAACATTCATCAATATCTAAAAATTCTAAATTTAAATTATATTTTTTGATAAATGTTTTTTGAAATGCTCACAAAATAGATTTAATACTATAAAATTTTTCTTGGATATAAAAATTAAATACCACAATTGAATATTGAATTCTTTTTAACATTACTCATTTTATTTTTTCATTAATATTTTTTTCTAATTCATAATTTCATGAATTTTCCTTAATATTAATAACAGAAATATTCTTATATTTATCTAAATTATAATTACTATAGATATTTACCTTTTCAATTAATATACAAGGTTTTTGATTTAGTAAATGAAGTTTAAAATTATTACTTAAGTTATTTTTTAGGGAAATAATTAAAATATTAGGGAAATTTACTTTTATAAATGAAGTTATTTGAATTTTATTAGCATAGGAGTCATCAATTAAGAATATATATAAGGGAATGTTTCAGTTCTCGTTTGCTATAAAACTTTTATGAAAAGTAATCATTAAAAATTTATTTTGTAAAAGATTAAGATTGGGAAAATAATTATTTTTTAATTGCGAATTTATAATAAAAAGGAGTTGTTGCCCTCATTGGTAGTCACTTTCTATTTTAAAAGTATCATCCAAGGCAAAACTAATATCACTATAATAATTAAATTTTAATTTAAATCAATTATCACTAAGAACCTGTTTAGAATCTTTTTTGATTAATTTTTAATAAAATTTATATTATAATGGTTATTTTATAATAAAAAATAGATTTTTAGTCGATAAGTTTTCAAATGATAAAATCTTTTTAATAAAACTGAAATAAAGGAAAGAACAACCATTTGTAAACTAGTATTTAGTTTTCTTTCACAATTTTTTCATAATCTTCTGTATTTTTCTAATCAAGCAAAGCTTCGTTCTACAATTCATCTTTTTGGTAATACTACAAAAGTATGTAGTTCATTGCGTTTTATAATTTCAACATTTGCATTTATGATTGTTTTGATTTCAGAAGCAAATTTTTCACCAGTATAACCAGCATCTACTATTATTTTTTGAACTGCAGAAAGATTTTCTTTTTCATTTTCAATCATTATTATAGCGCTATTACGATCTGTTTTTTCTGCTGTGGTTATGTAAATTGCATGTGGTAAACCTTGAGAATCAACAATAATATGACGCTTTATTCCTGAAATCTTTTTACCAGCATCATAACCTTTATTTTCAGTAGTATCTGTATTTTTAACACTTTGCGAATCAATTATACAAAAACTAGTTTGTTCTTTGCGATTATTGTTGATACGAACTTTTTTAACCAATTTTTTTTAAAATTAATTGCCATACACTAGCTTCTTTACCGTTATTTTTACTTCAAATTTGAAAATAATAATATACAGTTTGTCATTTTGGAAAATTTTTTGGTAGCATTCTTCATTGACAACCACTTTTTAATACATATAAAATTGCACAAAATACTTCATATAAATCTAAACTTCTTGGTTTTGTTTTCTTTTTGCTATTTTTTAAAATTGATTTTATGTTCTCAAATTGTTCTTTGGTGACATGACTTGGATAATTTTTATGCATAATATATACCTCTGATTTTAAAATATATAATCATTTTACATTATTTTCGAAAAGATTCTAAACAGGTTCTAAGAAAACTATTCAAATTACTTTTAAAAGTATTTGAATATAAAGACACCTGATATTCACAAGTAATAAAAGAAAATATTTTTTGAGTAATGTTACTAATTTCTGAAGTTATATTTGGAAATAATTGACTGTCAACTTTAATATTAAGTAAACAAATGAAATTAAAATAATTAGTTTTAAACTTATCAAACTCAATAGCAAACTCTTTAGCAATTATTAATCTAAAATGTTCGACTTCTCTTTTTATACTTAAGTTTAAATTAAATTCAATTTGTTCATCTTTTTCAAGAAAAAAATTAAGTTTAATTTTTCGTACATGAATTGTTAAAAATCATATTAGTTGATCATCATAATATTTTTTATAACCGATATTGATCATTATAATTTCTATTTTTTTGTATATATAGCTAACTAAAGTAATATTTACTCATAAATAATGTAAAATAATAATATGTAATTTAAACAGTTTTTGAATTTAAAAGTACAATTCAGCAATAATTAAAATAGATTAGGAAGATTAAATTATGCCAAAACCATACAGTGAAGACTTACGAAGAAAAGTAATAGAAGCTTATGAAAGTAAAAATATGAAAATTAAAGAAATTTGTAAAGTGTTCAATATCACTAGAAAGACTTTATTTTTATGAAGAAAAAGAAAAAAAGAAACTGGGCATATAAAACCAATTTTGAATTATCAAAAAGGACATAGCCACAAAATAAAGGATTTAGATGAATTAAAAAATTATTTAGCAGAAAATAAAGATGTTACAGTTCAAAAAGTAATTGATAAATTTGGAAATATAACTAAAGAAACAGTTTATAACTATTTTAAAAAACTAAATTATACATATAAAAAAAACTTTTCTATATGAACAAAGAGATAAAAATAAACAAGAAGATTTTTTAAAAGAAATAGCTAAAATAATGAATGAAGATTTAGTATATATTGATGAATCTGGAATTGATGATAATGAATTTTATAAATATGGTTGATCTGAAAAAGGTAAAAGATTAGTTGATCTGAAAAAGGTAAAAGATTATTTGATAATAAACCCGCATATAAAATAAAGAGAATGAGTATAATTGGTTCACTAAATAAAGGTAAATTAAAAGCCTTATGAGCATTTGAAGGACATTGCAATAGTAAAATTTTTGAATCATATGTTAAAAATAAACTAATTCCAGTATTAAAGCGTGGACAAATTATAGTTTTAGATAATGCAACGTTTCATAAATCTAAATTAACACAACAATTAATTGAAAATGCTGGATGCAAACTATTATTTCTTCCGCCATATTCTCCTAATTTAAATCCAATTGAACATTTTTGATTTGCTATAAAACATAATATAAGAAAAATATTACCAAATTATTGACCAAATATTAAAAAAGCGATTGATTTTGTTTTTCAAGATATGAGTAAATATTACTTTAGTTAGCTATAAAATAAAGAGAATGAGTATAATTGGTTCACTAAATAAAGGTAAATTAAAAGCCTTATGAGCATTTGAAGGACATTGCAATAGTAAAATTTTTGAATCATATGTTAAAAATAAACTAATTCCAGTATTAAAGCGTGGACAAATTATAGTTTTAGATAATGCAACGTTTCATAAATCTAAATTAACACAACAATTAATTGAAAATGCTGGATGCAAACTATTATTTCTTCCGCCATATTCTCCTAATTTAAATCCAATTGAACATTTTTGATTTGCTATAAAACATAATATAAGAAAAATATTACCAAATTATTGACCAAATATTAAAAAAGCGATTGATTTTGTTTTTCAAGATATGAGTAAACATTACTTTAGTTAGCTATATGATCAAAAACCACAATTCCTTTAGCAACTAAAAATAATAAATCAGAAAATATTATGAAAAATATAATAAAATTTATTTCAAAATTACAAAAAGGAACAGTTAAAACCATTACTTTTGATCGTGGCAAAGAATTTAGTAAATGAAGATTAATCGAAAAAATTTGTAATGTCAAAATTTATTTTGCAGATCCTGGTAAACCTTGTCAAAGGGGTTTAAATGAAAATAATAATGGTATTTTAAGAAGATATTTACCAAAATCCATTGATTTATCTAATTTTAATCAAAAATCATTGAATCAAATAGCATTTCAAATTAATTCTACACCAAGAAAATCACTCTCTTATAAAAGACCAATAGATTTAATACAATTATTTTAAAAAAATGTCCCATTTATATTTACAATTCAGGGAAATAAAAAAGTTTTTCCTAATGATATGGCAGTTTTCAAAATATTTTACTTAGCAATTGAAAATATAACAAAAAAATGAACAATGCCCATTCAAAATTGAAATACAGCAATTGCTCATTTTATGATAAAATTTGAAGATAGAATTAATCTGAACTAGTAACTTTGTAAAACAAAGATACACAGATTACATAAAAGCCTCAACAAATACTAAAAAAGCGATTGATTTTGTTTTTCAAGATATGAGTAAACATTACTTTAGTTAGCTATAGGTTAGGACTTTATCATTAGTTAAGAGAATTTTTTTATCTTTACTAATAAGTTTTATAATAATAATAGCGGTTATAAATCTTAAATGTCATTCATAACCATCTAATTGAAACCCTTTATTATGTTCAAATTTTAATTTTAATCTTAAATTTTGTTCAAAGAAAAAGTTATTCAAGTAAATAATGTCTTTTTTTAAATTATACTTATTTGTGTTACTTGTAAGGTAGTACAGACATTTTGGACTATTTTTTATCTAATAAAAGTTTATCAAAATAATCCATAGGAGTCATTAATCCTAATGATTTATAGCTAACTAAAGTAATATTTACTCATAAATAATGTAAAATAATAATATGTAATTTAAACAGTTTTTGAATTTAAAAGTACAATTCAGCAATAATTAAAATAGATTAGGAAGATTAAATTATGCCAAAACCATACAGTGAAGACTTACGAAGAAAAGTAATAGAAGCTTATGAAAGTAAAAATATGAAAATTAAAGAAATTTGTAAAGTGTTCAATATCACTAGAAAGACTTTATTTTTATGAAGAAAAAGAAAAAAAGAAACTGGGCATATAAAACCAATTTTGAATTATCAAAAAGGACATAGCCACAAAATAAAGGATTTAGATGAATTAAAAAATTATTTAGCAGAAAATAAAGATGTTACAGTTCAAAAAGTAATTGATAAATTTGGAAATATGACTAAAGAAACAGTTTATAACTATTTTAAAAAACTAAATTATACATATAAAAAAAACTTTTCTATATGAACAAAGAGATAAAAATAAACAAGAAGATTTTTTAAAAGAAATAGCTAAAATAATGAATGAAGATTTAGTATATATTGATGAATCTGGAATTGATGATAATGAATTTTATAAATATGGTTGATCTGAAAAAGGTAAAAGATTATTTGATAATAAACCCGCATATAAAATAAAGAGAATGAGTATAATTGGTTCACTAAATAAAGGTAAATTAAAAGCCTTATGAGCATTTGAAGGACATTGCAATAGTAAAATTTTTGAATCATATGTTAAAAATAAACTAATTCCAGTATTAAAGCGTGGACAAATTATAGTTTTAGATAATGCAACGTTTCATAAATCTAAATTAACACAACAATTAATTGAAAATGCTGGATGCAAACTATTATTTCTTCCGCCATATTCTCCTAATTTAAATCCAATTGAACATTTTTGATTTGCTATAAAACATAATATAAGAAAAATATTACCAAATTATTGACCAAATATTAAAAAAGCGATTGATTTTGTTTTTGAAGATATGAGTAAATATTACTTTAGTTAGCTATATGTGGTTTAGAATTGTTATAATATTCTTGAAAAGAATTCACTAATTTTTGAAATAAACTAAAATCACTATTTAAATATGGTTTTATTTCAAATAAATTACTTCAATTTCTGTGAAATCTTTCAATCTTACCATTACTCTGTGGTGATCTAAACGGTGTAGTTTCATGAACTATACCTTTTTTATTACAAAAATTTGTAAATCAACGATTCCTTTGTGGTTTTCCACAAGATGTATTAGTATATTGACTACCATTATCAGTTCTAATTCTTTTAATTTTAATTCCTAATTTTTCATAAAAATTTAAAGCATTTTTAGTAGCATTTACAATATCTCTGGTTTGTGCTTGTTCAGATGGATAACAATAAGTAATTCGAGTTTTTTCATCAATAAAATCAATAATATATCATCTTTTACTTCCTGTTATATAATCTGATACTACTTTAATATCAGTTTGTAATAATCCAGTTTCTTTTACTTCATATCTCAAATGTTTTTTCTTAATAACTTTTTGTGAACAAAAACCAAAACGTTTTAATCAACGATATATAGTTTTAACCGAGGGTTTTGGCAAAAAATTAAACCTAATATCATCAATATGCCTTATTAAATAACAAAATTGAAAAGCACCTATACCAAACTCTTCTTTATACTGAACAAAATAATTTATAAATTTTTCTGATAATTCCAACTTATAGAAATATTTAATATTTTTAGGTTTTGTTGACTTAAATAATAATTCTTCAAAAGGTTTATTTCTGTAAAAAACATCATAAAAACGTTTAGCTCAATAATAAAAGGTTTGCTTTGGCATATGTAATTGAGAAATTATTTCTTTACAAGTATTTTTATTTTTAAAAATAAAACAAAATTTTCTAAATTTACGATAATAAATATTAACTTTATTAATATTTTTATCATTTTTATACTTTTCTACAAATTTGTTAAATTTATAATCAAATTTAGTAAAATCAGCACTATTAATTAAATATTTCATTTTAAACTACACCTCAACTAATAATATAAAGTTATAAAAACTTTTATTAGTCCAAAAAGTGTGTCTAATCTACACTTATTTGTGTTACTTATATTGATAAGTCACTCACTACTTAAATATTTTTTTGTCATATACATATTAAGAACAAATTACTCATTCTAACAAAAGGATATTCATTGGATATGTGGATAAACTGTGTAAGCAAAGTATTTATTGCTATTATTTCATTGTCACCATTAATTACAAAGTAATCTTGCTTTCTGGAAATATTACAATTACTAATTTTTATTAACATTGTATTAATAAAAGTAATATTTCTTTGTAAAGTTCGAAATGTAACATTAAATTTTTCCATTAGAAATGCTATATTAACCGAACAAGAATACTGAAAATATTTTAATATTTCAATGATACGCCACATTAAAACTGCCCCCGTTATCCTAATTGAAAGATTAGACTTACTGCATAACGTTTTTAAGTTTTAATGATAAATTATAAAATCCTGCAATTAAATTAAATCTTAAAAATATTCGTTTTCTACCTTTTCTAAATTTATAACCAATAATTTTAAAACATTTTAAAAATGCAAAAACATGTTCAATTTTTCTGCGAGTTTTATTAATAATCTTATTAAAAATTTTAATTTTACTTGTTTTAGGATTATTTTTACTAGTTTTAATGGGTAAAAATGTATTACTATGAATTTTTTGTAAACCTTGATAACCTTTATCTGCAAGAATTACAGTTTCTGACAAAAATTCTAACTTTGAATTTTTAAAAGTTTTAAAATCATGATTTTTACCAGTATCAGGAAAAATATTTAAAATTTCATTAGTATGTGCATTAATTATGGTTTGAAACTTAACAGTATGCATTCATTTTTTGCCAGAAAATCAATCTTTTTGATTATATTTTGGTCGTTCTGTTTCTACTTCTGTTACATCAATTATCAAAATTTTATTTTTGAATTCTTCTTTTTAAAAAAATATTTTTATTTGTTAAATTATTAAACTTATTATTATTTATTAAAATGTCTTCAATTGAACGAATATTTCGTAAAGCAGTAGTATCAACCATATCATACTCAGCACCAATACTATGATATGTACGATTTTCATATAAATATCTTAAAGTCATTACTAGTCTATCTTCTATTGACATTTTATATGGCCTTCCACCAGTGGTATTTTTTAGAACCTGTTTAGGATCTTTTTAATAGAATTTAACTAAAACAAGAAATAATCATTTATAAATAGGTACTTAACCAATAATTTATTTTCTTTTTCATTTTTTTGTTAAAAAGATTTTATCATTTGAAAACTTATCGACTAAAAATCTATTTTTTATTATAAAATAACCATTATAATATAAATTTTATTAAAAATTAATCAAAAAAGATCCTAAACAGGTTCTTAGATTTTGATGATCTAATAAAATATTTAAAATTTCATTAAAAACTAGTTTATTAATACCAACTATTTTACGAAAATATTGATCCGGTTTATCTTTTAATTCAAAATATGTCATAAAATTTATCCTTAACTATTCAAATTTTATTTTAATAATAACAAAAAAATGAAAAGTTAACTAGTTATGCAGTAAGTCTATTAAATGAGATTTTCCTTTTCAAAAAATAAAATAGTCACTTTTTGAGTGACAAAATTATTGTTCTTAAATTATTTTTATATGTTATAATGTTTGCCAAATAAATAGCATTCTTCATTTATTATTAATATCTTTAATAAATTTGTAATTATATTGTGGTAAATACTTTTTAATAAGAATAGTTAGTGCTTCTTTTTGATCAAAACCAAATTCAAATGCTAATAAAAAAGATTTTTCTAAAACTGCATGACATTGTTGAAAAATTACTTCATAAAAATATAATCCTTTATGATCAGCAAATAAAGCTAATTTTGGTTCATATTGTAAATTATGTTTTGAAAAAGTATTTGCTGTCTCATCAATATATGGCGGATTTGAAACAATAATATTAAATTTATGATTTTTAAGATTTGTAAATATATCGCTTTCAACAAAATTAATATTTTTTAAGTTAAAATTATCATTATTAATCTTAGCAATAGTTAATGCATCTTTGCTAATATCACTTGCTACTATATTTCAATTAGGTTTCTTTAACGCTAAACTAATAGCAATAGCACCACTGCCTGTCCCAAAATCTAATACTTTTAAATTATCATTATTAAAAATGTTTTGTGCATAGACAAAAACATTTTTAACTAGTTCTTCAGTTTCATTACGAGGAATTAATACTCTATTATCAACAACAAACTTATGATCAAGAAATCATTGATAATCAATAATATATTGTAAAGGATAGCCAGCAACAAATTTTTTAACTAGTTGTAAATATGATTCTAAAAAATCTATTGCTATTGTTTGATTAAGATTTGCATATAATCAAGATAAATCTTTATTAATAAACTTTAATAAAATTATCTTATTAATTTGTTCATTTTTTTTATTAATTTTTTTTGCTAATAAAAGATAATCTCTATAAGTCATTAATTTATACTCCAAAAATAAATATTTTATTGAAAATTAACAGATGAATTATTATTTCTTGAAGTTTTTTTTATTAAATTATTAACAACGAGAATTAAAACAATAATACTAAAAATAAATAAAAAACTAATTGTTAATAAACAAATAATTGGAAAAAGAATAATGTAACTACAAATACTAATAATAAAACCAAAATTATTAATATTATTACCATCAATATTTCGTAAAAATTCTAAATTTTTTCATAATAAATAATGAAAAATTAAACTAGATGCACTAGCAAATCATAATGTTAAAACTAAAAATAAAATGTGAATAATACCACTACTAAAAGTTAATGTAATAAATGTTCCTAATGTCGCATATAAAAAAATAACTGATATTAAAAACAAAATTTTTGTTCTAGAGTCTAAAATCTTAAAATCCATAATAATTTCTTCCTTTTTTACTTTAATACTGTAATATTTTCATCAATATTTTCTAATTTTTCTTTTTGTTCACTACTAATTAAAGCAATAATAATTTCATCAATATTACCTTCCATAATACGATCTAACTTTAATAAAGATAATCCAATTCGATGATCAGTTACTCTATTTTGTGGATAATTGTATGTTCTAATTTTTTCTGAACGATCACCGCTACCAACAGCTGTTTTTCTTAAATTACCAATTCTTCCCTGTTCTTCTTCAACTTTTTTTTCATAAAGTTTAGCTCTTAATACCCGCATTGCTTTATCTTTATTATCATATTGACTTCGTCCGTCCTGTGAAGTTACAACAACACCTGTTGGAATATGAGTAATTCTAATTGCTGAATCGGTAGTATTAACATGTTGACCACCAGCACCACTAGAACGATAAGTATCAATTCTTAAATCAGAATTATTTATTTTAATTTCAACTTCATTAACTTCTGGCAATACAGCAACCGTTGCAATTGAAGTATGAACTCGTCCTTGTGATTCGGTTTTTGGAACTCTCTGAACACGATGTCCACCAGCTTCAAACTTTAATTTAGCAAATACATGTTTACCTTTAACCATAAAAGCAATATAACTAAATCCACCATTTATTGCTTCCTTTGCCTCAATAGTTTCAATTTTTCATCGTTGAATTTCACAATACTTACTATACATACGATATAAATCACCAGCAAAAATATTTGCTTCATCGCCACCAACAGCTCCTCTGATTTCAATAATAACATTTTTATCATCATTTATATCTTTAGGAATTAGTGTTAGTTTTAATTCATTTTCTGCTTTTTCTAATTCTATTTCATTTGCTTTAATATCTATTTTAAGCATTTCACAAAGTTCTTGATCCTGTTCGGTTGCTAATGCCTTTTTTGCTTCAATAATTTCTTTGTTAATTTTTTCATATTTTCAATATTGTTCAATAATTGGTTCTAATCTACTATGTTCTTTTGTTAATTCAGTGTATTTATCACGAGGAATTAATTCGGGATTTTCTAACTGCTTTTCAATTTCACTATATTTTTTAGTAAGTTGCATTAACTGTTCTAATGTTTTTTCATTCATAATATCACACCTGATTTATCTATTCTGATTATTTGTTAAGACACGATGATGACTACGACATCGAGCTTCATATTGTTCTTGCGCACCAATTAAAATAATTTCATCATCATATCTAGCTTCTCGGCCATTAATAATACGTTGTGTTCTTGTTGCTGCTTTACCACATTTTACACAAACAGCATCTAATTTAGTTACAAATTCTGCTAAGGCTAATAATTCTTTAGTAACAGGAAATGGTTCACCACGAAAATCTTGATCTAACCCTGCAACAATAACTTGCTTATTTTGATTTGCTAATGTTTTAATCACTTCAATAATTGATGGTTTAAAAAATTGTACTTCATCAATTGCAACTGCTTCTATTTCTTTATCTACATGTTTTAATATTTGCATTGGATCATCAATTACTATCGCTGTGATAGATACCCCTTTATGACTTACTACTTTTTTAGCATCATAACGAATATCAACCTTGGGTTTAAAAACTAGCACTTTGCGTTTAGCATACTGTAAACGATTTATACGTCGCATAAACTCTTCTGTTTTTCCGGCAAACATACAACCAGTAATTACTTCAATTCATCCCTCATTATAACGACTATACATTTATATCCAACTCCATCTCTAATTTTAATTGTTTGTTAATTTTGGTGATTTACTAGCAATTTTATCTAAACTATCAATCAATTTTTCAACTTCATTAATATTTTGTAAATATGCACCAGCTGCTGTCTGATGACCACCACCACCAAACTTGGCAATAGTATCATTAATTATTCATCTTGCACTACGAACACTAACTTTGATTTTACTATTCATTTGATCATAAGCAGCAATTAATCAAATTTTAATACCATCAATATTTGACATTACATTAACTTGGCTAGTTAAATCTTCTCTAGTTAAAAAAAGTTCACCTTTAATATTTAATATTTTATTTTGACTAATAATTTTTGTTTGTAAGTCAGTAATTATTTTATCGTTAAATATTATATAAGCAACACCATTATCAGTAATTTTAAAATTTGATAATATATATCCTTTCAATCTTGCGATTTTTAAATTTTGAATATATAAACTTTGATATAAGTCTAATAAATTAAAATTTTGTTTAACTAAAAAACTAGCAATCTGAAAAGTTTCTTCATTAACAGAGCGATACAAAAATCTACCAGAATCAGTAACTAAACCAAGAAATAAATTTCTAGCCGCTAAAGCAGAAACTTTTAAATTCAATACTTGTGTTCATTTTGCCACTACTTGGCAAGCAGCAGAAGCCTTTTCTTCAATTAAATCAATATCACCATATTTATCAACAATTGGATGATGATCAATTTTAATTATTTTTTTTCCTTCTTCTCAAAATTCACCACTAATTCGTTCGCGATTGGCTGTATCAGTGACTATTACTAGTGCATTTTCATAATCTTCTTTTTTAACAAAAGTTGGTTGTGGAAATAATGATGCCATATGTTCATTTGTTTCACCTGGAACAAGTACTTTTTTATTTTCAAAATTATCTTCAATAATTTTTTTTAATCCTCATTGTGAACCCAAAGCATCTCCATCAGGATTAATATGACGATGAATAATAATTGGATTACTGATTTTTATTAATTCATAAATTGCTTGTGCTTCTTTTTTAAACTTATTCATATTATATATCCTTTCTATCATGTACCAATTAATTGTTTTGTTTCATCATCAAAAACAAAAATTGAATTTTTAGTAATACTAATTCAACCAACAGTTCCCACTTCTAAATTATCATTATTATTGGTTAAAACTTCAAATTGTTCTGATTTAGTAGTTTCAACCAATAAATATGCTTTTTTATCATCAACTTTAGTAATATTTTTAATAACACCATTAATAATAATTGAATTTTTTAAAAAAGTAAATCGTGGTTTCTTTGCACTAAACAAAATGGCATTTGATTTAAAAGCAATAGTAGAAGCGGTTTTAGCACCAAACTTACCTAAATTTACATTATAAAAATATAAATTATGAGCATTTCATTCTCCCTTTGCGATATTAATATGCTGTTCATTTATTTCTTTTAATAAATTTAAAGATAATGGTTTATCAGTGATTTCACTAACATTTCCTTGTTGAATAATTATTTCATTTTCAATAACAGTAACATTAGTTGCTAATAAATTAATATCAACTTGATTATTAGTTGTAAAAATAATAATTATTTTCAAAAATTTTTGTAATTTTTTAATTCAATTTGCTAATTGTTCTTTATTATCAACATTTAAAAGTTCAAATGGGTTATGTAAAATTAAAATTTTAGTAGGCACAATTAATTGTTGAATGATTTTTATTATTTGTCGCTCTACTATTGTTAATTGCGTTAAACGTAATGACAATAAATGACTTAGATCTAAATGTTTAAATATCATAACAATATTTTCGCTAATTAAATCACGGACATCAATTAACTGTGAATATAAAGTTTGTAATTGTTGTTGATATGTTTCTTTATCTTGTAACTGTGGATTTTTTAAAATTTTATCATGATAAATTTTAATTTCATCTTTAATATTTTTTAAAAGTAAATGCATTTCATCTGGTAAAAGTTGCATTGCCACAAAATCTTGTTTCATATTAAATTTAATTCTTTGTACTTCTGCTAAGTCAATTCACTGGTCTAAAATTTGATCAATTTGACTACGAGTACATTTAATTTGTTGATATGAAACTAAATGATTAAGTTCACTATTAAAATTTTGATTATGATTGTTACAAGTTTTTAACGTAGTTCTAATTTCACTTCTAATAGTACTAATCTCTCTATTTAAATAATTATTTATTTCTTTAATAACAAAACTAATTTCTCGTAGTTGAAACTCTCATTTTCTTTCTTTTGGTGGATTACATCCACAAAAACATGGTCCCACTAAACTTTCCAAACTAGAAATACGATCTTGCAAAGATTGTAAAAATAATAAGTTATTATTTGCAATAATATTTTTTTCTTCGGCAGTGAATTTTTTAATTAGAATATCTGTTAATTTTTCACTTCCAGCAAAATTAAATTTCTCTTGAGCAAAGTTTTTATGAAAATGATTAATTTGATATTGATATTCTTTAATAAAATTATTACGAGTGCTTTGTGTCTCATTAATAAAATTTTTAATAATATTAATTAATTTTTCTTTAAAATAACCACTGTCTAAATTTAAACCTGTATTTTTTAAGTTTTCAATATCAGTCTTAATTTTTTGATTAATATTACTTATTTCTTGTAAAAAAGGTTTATTAGTAATTGCTGTTCTTGCTAAGTTACGTTGAATACTAAATAATTTATTTCAACTCTGTAAATGCATACTAACATAAGCCATTTTTCGTTCAAAACCAATACTATTATAAGTAACATCAATATCATCAATTAAAATTTTACCCTCCATAATAGTAGAAGAACCTGCTAGAGCATTAATTAATTTTTCAATATTATTTTCATCATTACTAAAAATTGCCAAGCAACTAGGATATTTTCCTTCAAAACTTCAATCTTTTACGGCTTTTTCAACGGATAAATTAATAATACTAAAATTAAAGTTACTAGTTTGCTCAGTATTATATCTAATACCTTTACTTATTACCAATTTATTAAAATCAGATGATTTTTCCATAAAACCATTCCCTACCTTAAAGTTTTTTATTTCATATACTATTAAAATTATATTCTATATTTATTGGGTTGTATACATACAATATTTTAACTTAATTAATGTTAAATATGTCTGTAAATAATTTTATTCTTAGAGTATAAAAAAAGAAACTATGATTAGTTTCTAGTTTAATTAAAATTATTTTTTAACTTGTTTAGTATCAGTTAGTTTTAGAACATCTTTTGCTGTTTCTAATACAATAGTTTTAGTATTTTGTGGTTTTGCTTTGTTTATTTCAACAGTTTTTGATTTTGTTTCAACTTGTTTGCTTGCTTTTGTATTAAAGCGTTCAACTCTTCCTTTTGCTGAAACAAATGATTGTTTTCCAGTATAAAATGGATGACAACTTGAACATGTATCAACACGGATTTCTTTACCCTTAGTTGAACCACTTATAAAATTATTGCTACATGTTATACATGTTACTTTAGTTTGAAAATACTCTGGATGGATGCTTGCTTTTGCCATGGTTTCACCTCACTTATAAAATTACTATTAATAAAAAGTACTTAAAAATAATATCATTAACAATATAAAAAAGCAAATAAATATTAATGATAGATTGTAGATTAGACACACTTTTTGGACTAATAAAAGTTTTTATAACTTTATATTATTAGTTGAGGTGTAGTTTAAAATGAAATATTTAATTAATAGTGCTGATTTTACTAAATTTGATTATAAATTTAACAAATTTGTAGAAAAGTATAAAAATGATAAAAATATTAATAAAGTTAATATTTATTATCGTAAATTTAGAAAATTTTGTTTTATTTTTAAAAATAAAAATACTTGTAAAGAAATAATTTCTCAATTACATATGCCAAAGCAAACCTTTTATTATTGAGCTAAACGTTTTTATGATGTTTTTTACAGAAATAAACCTTTTGAAGAATTATTATTTAAGTCAACAAAACCTAAAAATATTAAATATTTCTATAAGTTGGAATTATCAGAAAAATTTATAAATTATTTTGTTCAGTATAAAGAAGAGTTTGGTATAGGTGCTTTTCAATTTTGTTATTTAATAAGGCATATTGATGATATTAGGTTTAATTTTTTGCCAAAACCCTCGGTTAAAACTATATATCGTTGATTAAAACGTTTTGGTTTTTGTTCACAAAAAGTTATTAAGAAAAAACATTTGAGATATGAAGTAAAAGAAACTGGATTATTACAAACTGATATTAAAGTAGTATCAGATTATATAACAGGAAGTAAAAGATGATATATTATTGATTTTATTGATGAAAAAACTCGAATTACTTATTGTTATCCATCTGAACAAGCACAAACCAGAGATATTGTAAATGCTACTAAAAATGCTTTAAATTTCTATGAAAAATTAGGAATTAAAATTAAAAGAATTAGAACTGATAATGGTAGTCAATATACTAATACATCTTGTGGAAAACCACAAAGGAATCGTTGATTTACAAATTTTTGTAATAAAAAAGGTATAGTTCATGAAACTACACCGTTTAGATCACCACAGAGTAATGGTAAGATTGAAAGATTTCACAGAAATTGAAGTAATTTATTTGAAATAAAACCATATTTAAATAGTGATTTTAGTTTATTTCAAAAATTAGTGAATTCTTTTCAAGAATATTATAACAATTCTAAACCACATAAATCATTAGGATTAATGACTCCTATGGATTATTTTGATAAACTTTTATTAGATAAAAAATAGTCCAAAATGTCTGTACTACCTTACAATATTAATGATAGATAGAGTTTTTATTTTGGTAGATTATGTTGTAAAAATGTGTTCTAATTCAATTAACTAGATATCATGAATTTTATTTTTTTTAAATTATATATTCTATTGAAATCTAAAACTTAAAAATTGTTTTTATATGAATAAAAAAAATATTATTTACCTAATTGATACATTTTTCAGTTAATTAAATACAATAAAAAAATATTTACTTTCAGTAATTAAAGATAAAATTTTAATTTATAAATGATTAGTAATACTTTGATATTTTTTAATACCTAATGCTAAATTAGAAAGATAAACATAACAATATTTATATTTATCTTAATGCTTGGTATTGATACCAAAGATATTATTAATTTTTCTTGTTCTTGTACCATGAGGAATATATAATCTTGGTTATCTTCATATTCAACTTTTAAATCTTCTAATGCTTTTTTAAAAACATCACTAGACTTACTGCATAACGTTTTTAAGTTTTAATGATAAATTATAAAATCCTGCAATTAAATTAAATCTTAAAAATATTCGTTTTCTACCTTTTCTAAATTTATAACCAATAATTTTAAAACATTTTAAAAATGCAAAAACATGTTCAATTTTTCTGCGAGTTTTATTAATAATCTTATTAAAAATTTTAATTTTACTTGTTTTAGGATTATTTTTACTAGTTTTAATGGGTAAAAATGTATTACTATGAATTTTTTGTAAACCTTGATAACCTTTATCTGCAAGAATTACAGTTTCTGACAAAAATTCTAACTTTGAATTTTTAAAAGTTTTAAAATCATGATTTTTACCAGTATCAGGAAAAATATTTAAAATTTGATTAGTATGTGCATTAATTATGGTTTGAAACTTAACAGTATGCATTCATTTTTTGCCAGAAAATCAATCTTTTTGATTATATTTTGGTCGTTCTGTTTCTACTTCTGTTACATCAATTATCAAAATTTTATTTTTGAATTCTTCTTTTTAAAAAAATATTTTTATTTGTTAAATTATTAAACTTATTATTATTTATTAAAATGTCTTCAATTGAACGAATATTTCGTAAAGCAGTAGTATCAACCATATCATACTCAGCACCAATACTATGATATGTACGATTTTCATATAAATATCTTAAAGTCATTACTAGTCTATCTTCTATTGACATTTTATATGGCCTTCCACCAGTGGTATTTTTTAGATTTTGATGATCTAATAAAATATTTAAAATTTCATTAAAAACTAGTTTATTAATACCAACTATTTTACGAAAATATTGATCCGGTTTATCTTTTAATTCAAAATATGTCATAAAATTTATCCTTAACTATTCAAATTTTATTTTAATAATAACAAAAAAATGAAAAGTTAACTAGTTATGCAGTAAGTCTACTAAATTTTCTCATATAAACTAAATTGATTTTCAATACTAATTTATTGTTACATTGATATCAATTCCCTATTTTGCTTTTAAAAATTAATTAATACTATATTAATTTTACTAACTAAATAAAAAATGCCCACTTAGAGTTAAACCTTTAAGTGGGCTAGATAAATTAATATATTTTATTTACTAAATTTTAATTTAATTAATTACTTCTTCATCGTTATTAACTAATTCATTTGATTGAATACTCATTTCAGAATCAGTTTCCTTTAAATTTTCTTTTTGTTTAGATTGAAATAATACAATTTCTCCCTTTTCTAATTTTTCTCTGATTTTAATAACATCATTAATATTAGTAATTTCGGAAAAATACTCACATATTGAAGCACTACTAAAAATTTTATTAGAATCAGAAATAGAATTTAAAGGTCTAATTTTTATATCATTAATCCCCATTTTATTTAAACTATTTTTTAATTCGCTATCAATACTTGAATCACCATTAGTATAAATTATATATTTTTCTGATAAACTAGAAAAAAACTTTTATCATTAGAATACAATTCTGAAGCTACTAATAGGGTATATAAATTTTGAAATTTATTTATTTTATCTGGCATTTTTGCCTTAAAATGACTAAAAAAAGTTGAACCCTCTTTTTTGCAATTTTCTGTTAAATTTACAGTTCTTTCTGTTATATAAAAATTATTTTTAAGATCTTTTAATAAAAATGGTGAGTGTGTAGTAATAATTAAATAAATATCAGGATTATTTTTTGCAAAGTCTGTTAGATAATCTGCAAGTTGTTGTTGTAACAATGGATGAAGATTTTTATCTGGTTCATCAGCTAAAATAATAACTTTTTGATTATTAGTCTTAACATAATATTTAGCATTTTCTAAATTTAACATTAATTGATAAAACGCTTTATAACCCGAACTATTGAATTCAGTGTCAAAATCATCATACTCATATTCTTCTTTGCTTCTAACTTCTATATTAATTTTAGTATCATGAGTTTTAATTTCAGGATAACCATAAATATCAAATTTTGTAAACAGTTCTTTTAACTTGGCATTAGCAGTCTTATCAATTCTATTAATTATTTTATTAGCTTGTTTTCTCATTTTCATCAACAGAATTCATTTCTGTTAATCTTGTCATTTCATTTAAAACATCATTACCTAAAAATCTTAATAAATCCATAAATTCTTTATTTTTTTCTTTTTGTGTATACTCATCAAAATAATAAGAATATTTAGTTTTATTTTCTAAATCAGCATTTCTTATATAAATTAGTATTGGTCTTTCTTTATACAAAGATTCTAAAAGTTTTATATCATCAAATAGTTTAATATGTTTTTCTTTTAAATTTTTTGTCATTTCTGTTCATTTTTCTAATTTTTCTCTAGTTAAATCAAGATTAACACTATAGTTTCCTTTTGTAGAAATTTTAAAAAAGCGTGGATCTAATCATTTTTCTGAATATAATTTAATTAAACCATTTATAATTTCAGCTAATTCTGTTAAATTACCACTAGATTCATATAAATAATTATAAGCAGGAGAATCAGCAGTTTTTTCAATATAACTATTAACCAATTTCCTATCAGATAAAATATTATAGTGTTCTTTTAGAATATCATTAATTTTTTTAATTTTTTCTTCACTCAATTTATATTTCAAAGAAACTATCGCTTTAGAATTATAATTAGGACTAGTTGATTGAGATGATATATTATTAGAATTAGATGAGTTAGAAGCACCATTAACAAATCAATCAATTGCATCTAGAATATTAGATTTTCCTAATCCATTTTTACCTACTATAAAACTAATTTTTTTAGGATAAACTTTGAATTCAATTTCTTTTACAATTGATTTAAATTCTTTTATTTTAAAATTTAACATTTTTCCTCCTTAAATTTTTCATAAATTTAACTTTTATTAATGCATTAATATTAGCATGCTTTTAAAACAAAAATAACCCCCTAGTTAGCTAAATCGGTATTATTAATCATGGTTGTGGTTTTCTTTTTAATATCTTTAGTACCTGTAAAATCATCAATATTTTGAGTGGTAATAATAATTCCCGCGTGATACTTACGACAACGTTTTACCATTTGATACATAAAGTTAAGAGCGACAGGATTATCTTTATCAATTGCTAAATGGGCTTCACCAATAACTATAATTAATTCTTTATCTTTTTGAAAAAGATTACGTTTCACTTCACCTTTAATAAAAGCAAGAACAAGATATAACTGGGCAGTTGTAATCTTAGAACCTGTTTAGGATCTTTTTAATAGAATTTAACTAAAACAAGAAATAATCATTTATAAATAGGTATTTAACCAATAATTTATTTTCTTTTTCATTTTTTTGTTAAAAAGATTTTATCATTTGAAAACTTATCGACTAAAAATCTATTTTTTATTATAAAATAACCATTATAATATAAATTTTATTAAAAATTAATCAAAAAAGATCCTAAACAGGTTCTTAGGAATATCTTGATCGAATAGAGTTCAAACATCATAGACCACAAACTTATTATTAAAATTTAATGTTGTATAACCATTTCATAACTTACTATATTGACCATCATTACAAAAATCATTAGAAAGTTATCCTAGTTTTAAATTACTAATATCAGTAGCATTAGTAATTTAAAATTTATTATATTTTTTTGGAATTTTATTAATTAGAACTAATAATGATATTTCTTTTAATCATGATATAGTGTTCTAAATCATAAGTCTTTAGTAACACTAAACCAATATCACCACTACATAAATTAATAACTCTATAAGAACCTGTTTAGGATCTTTTTTGATTAATTTTTAATAAAATTTATATTATAATGGTTATTTTATAATAAAAAATAGATTTTTAGTCGATAAGTTTTCAAATGATAAAATCTTTTTAACAAAAAAATGAAAAAGAAAATAAATTATTGGTTAAATACCTATTTATAAATGATTATTTCTTGTTTTAGTTAAATTCTATTAAAAAGATCCTAAACAGGTTCTAAGAAATATCTAATTTTTGTAAAATTAATTAATATATAAAAAAATATTGAAAAAAATATAAAATTTGATAACCTTTAATCATAAACATATAAGTTTTAAAAAAACCTATTACTTTATTTAAAAGTAAATAGGTTTTTTATTTAGAAATATATTAAAGGAGAAAATAAAGATGTTAGATTTTGCTAAATATTTTGATTTACAAAGTGATGGTGAATATTTTGATTCAATCATGAAAAATATAATTAAAGAAAATAGAAAAAATGAAAATGTAATTAATATTTCAGAAGAGGAATTAATATTAAAAGAAACTAATGATTTCAAAGAATTTAAATCACTAATTGAAAAAGAAATTAAAATGTTTATTTTTGATGATGTAAAAAAAACTCTACAAGAATGAAAAATAAAAAATTTTAAAAAAATTTATGCTCTTGAAGAAAGAGGAGTAAAATATAGTCGTCAAAATTATCCAGATCAAATATTTCAAACTCACTATGCTATTTATCAAAGAATTAGTGAATATTTTAATAATGATTATAATACTTTGATAATTTCTGAAATTTTAAAAAATTTAAAAGAATTAGAAAAAATCTATAAAGAACTTAATAAATTTGATGATGTTTTTACTGATAATTGTTTTTTATTAGAAGAACTATTACCAGAATTTCAAGAAAGTACAAGTAAAAATAGTATGAATGAAATGCAAAACAGAAAAAGAAATATTAAACAATTGGCAAAAGAAAATGAGCAAGAAAATGAAGAATGAGATATAACAGAAGAAGATGAAATTAAAGAATTAAAAAGTAACAATACTAATAGAAAAATTGCTCTTTATGAATTATTAAATAAAAAACTTGATGAGAAAAAGAAACTTAAATTTAAACCTTGAAATAATACTAAATGTAAACAAATTGATCAAGAAATTACAAAAATTAAAAAAGAATTACAAACTATTGAAGAAAATGAAAATAATAAAGTTATTGATCAAATAATTACCGAAGTTAACCAACTACAAGTTCAACCTTCAATTAATACAGATGATGATATGAATAATTATTATGATGAACAAACAACTGTTCAAAAACAATCTTCAACTTTATAAAAAGTATTATATTAAATGTAAATAAAAAATTATAATCTATTACTAGATTATAATTTTTTATTTTTTATATTTTTTGGTAATTGAAAATCATTAAAATTTTTGATTTTAATATCAAAAATATATACTAATTAATTTTTAACATTGAAAAATCAAAATCTTCGGATGAAAAAACTCTGTTATTTCTTTTTAAAAATTCTTTTGTTTTATAAATTTCTTGAGAAACGGTAATGTTTAGTAATCTGTGTAACTTACAAAAATAACTATGTTTAATTAATTCTAGTAAATATAATTAAATGACTAGAAAGAGTGAGTTACAGATGGCTAAAAAACAAAGTATTAATAATAATGATCCAATATCAAAAGCAGTAGATTTATTACTAGAAAATACTGAAGATTTAACAACAGTATTTAAAGAAGGAGGATTATATAAAGAATTAACAAAAAGATTAGTAGAAAAGATGTTAAATTCTGAAATGCAAAATTATTTAGGGTATGAAAAAAATCAACATAGTAATAGTGAAAATGCTCGTAATGGTATAAGTTCAAAAAAATTAATAACTCAACAAGGTAAAATTAAAATTAATGTACCAAGAGATCGTAATAGTGATTTTACTCCTGTAATAGTTGCAAAAAGACAGAGAAGATTTGATGGCTTTGATCAACAAGTTCTTTCACTATATGCCAAAGGAATGACTTTATCAGATATTAGAATGCAGTTGCAAGAGTTATATAGCTAACTAAAGTAATGTTTACTCATATCTTGAAAAACAAAATCAATCGCTTTTTTAATATTTGGTCAATAATTTGGTAATATTTTTCTTATATTATGTTTTATAGCAAATCAAAAATGTTCAATTGGATTTAAATTAGGAGAATATGGCGGAAGAAATAATAGTTTGCATCCAGCATTTTCAATTAATTGTTGTGTTAATTTAGATTTATGAAACGTTGCATTATCTAAAACTATAATTTGTCCACGCTTTAATACTGGAATTAGTTTATTTTTAACATATGATTCAAAAATTTTACTATTGCAATGTCCTTCAAATGCTCATAAGGCTTTTAATTTACCTTTATTTAGTGAACCAATTATACTCATTCTCTTTATTTTATATGCGGGTTTATTATCAAATAATCTTTTACCTTTTTCAGATCAACCATATTTATAAATTCATTATCATCAATTCCAGATTCATCAATATATACTAAATCTTCATTCATTATTTTAGCTATTTCTTTTAAAAAATCTTCTTGTTTATTTTTATCTCTTTGTTCATATAGAAAAGTTTTTTTTATATGTATAATTTAGTTTTTTAAAATAGTTATAAACTGTTTCTTTAGTCATATTTCCAAATTTATCAATTACTTTTTGAACTGTAACATCTTTATTTTCTGCTAAATAATTTTTTAATTCATCTAAATCCTTTATTTTGTGGCTATGTCCTTTTTGATAATTCAAAATTGGTTTTATATGCCCAGTTTCTTTTTTTCTTTTTCTTCATAAAAATAAAGTCTTTCTAGTGATATTGAACACTTTACAAATTTCTTTAATTTTCATATTTTTACTTTCATAAGCTTCTATTACTTTTCTTCGTAAGTCTTCACTGTATGGTTTTGACATAATTTAATCTTCCTAATCTATTTTAATTATTGCTGAATTGTACTTTTAAATTCAAAAACTGTTTAAATTACATATTATTATTTTACATTATTTATGAGTAAACATTACTTTAGTTAGCTATATCATGGTGCAGATATTAGTGAAAGTGTTATTAGTCAAATTACTGATGATGTGATAGATGATGTCAAGGCGTGGCAAAATCGACCATTAGAAAGTATTTATTCTATTGTTTATTTTGATTGTATAGTAGTTAAAGTACGGCAAGATAAACGCATTATTAACAAATCAGTTTATATAGCATTAGGAGTGGATTTAGAAGGCAAAAAAGATGTTTTAGGTTTATGAATTAGTGAAAATGAAGGTTCTAAATTTTGACTAGCTAATTTTACAGAAATGAAAAATCGAGGCTTAAATGATATTTTGATTGCTTGTAGTGATAATTTAACAGGCATGTCAGAAGCAATACAAGCAGTTTATCCTAAAACTGAACATCAATTATGCATAGTTCATCAAATTAGAAATAGTTTAAAATATGTTTCATACAAACATCGAAAAACCTTAGTTGCAGATTTAAAACCAATTTATAGTGCATGTAGTGAAGAACAAGCAATGCAAGCTTTAGAATCATTTGAAAGTAAATGAAATAAACAATATCCGCAAATTACTAAATCTTGATATAAAAATTGAGATAATTTAATGGTTTTTATTAGTTATCCACCAGAAATTAAAAGAGTGATTTATACTACAAATGCTATTGAATCTGTTAATAGTCAATTACGAAAAGTTATCAGAAATAAAAAAGTTTTTCCTAATGATATGGCAGTTTTCAAAATATTTTACTTAGCAATTGAAAATATAACAAAAAAATGAACAATGCCCATTCAAAATTGAAATACAGCAATTGCTCATTTTATGATAAAATTTGAAGATAGAATTAATCTGAACTAGTAACTTTGTAAAACAAAGATACACAGATTACATAAAAGCCTCTGAGAAACCAAAATATATTGTCCTTTTTTCTGTAAAATATTATTCATCACTTTTTCTGTTAAATCTAATCCTAAAATTACAACTATCATTGCATCAACATCTAATTCTGATACATTTTCAGAGTTTTGTTTATACCTTTCTCTAAGCGTTCTTTTTGCACTAATACCAATATTAAATTTATTATATTTTACAATAAAATCATATTCAACTGAATGAACTTTTGAATCATGAGAATTATTTAATAATTCAATATTTTCTTTGAATTCTAAAAATTTCTCCTTAACTCTAGCTTCATAACTTGAACCAGCTGTAGATTTTATTGATTGATTAACACTCTCACTAATAATCAAATTAAAAACTGCAGCACTATTTAAATTACTATTTTTTGATAAAAATTTAATTTTTTCATTTAATTTTAATATTTCATTATTTGATATATTTAAAATAAAACTACTTTTATCATTATCAAATCTTAGAACCTGTTTAGGATCTTTTTAATAGAATTTAACTAAAACAAGAAATAATCATTTATAAATAGGTACTTAACCAATAATTTATTTTCTTTTTCATTTTTTTGTTAAAAAGATTTTATCATTTGAAAACTTATCGACTAAAAATCTATTTTTTATTATAAAATAACCATTATAATATAAATTTTATTAAAAATTAATCAAAAAAGATCCTAAACAGGTTCTTATAAGCATATCAATTATTAATGAAAAAATTACTCTAAAACTATATGGATATTCTAAACTACTAATATCATACTCTATACTAAGTGGATCATTTATACTACTAATTTTTTTTACAAATCTGGAATTTGTAAATGTTTTAACTTCTTCTCATAAAAGTTATTTTAATTGAAATAAAGAAATTGCAAAATCTAAAAAAATAATAAAATTATTTACATTTTTATTATTTGTTAATAATAATTCAGATATATTATTTGATTCGCCATTAGTTTTATAATTTAATATACTAATAATAAGTTCATATCAAGATTTACTATCCAAATTTTTATTTTTATTTCTTTCAATTAATACTTGTAAATCAAATAAAACAGATGACTTTACTTTTGATTGAATTAGTCACTTTAATATTCTATAAAACAAAATATTTTCATCTCATATTGTTTTTTCAATACTATCAATATTCATGATTAAAATTTTACTCTTTCTAATAATTTAACAATTTCTTTAGTTATTTCTCTAACGACCGCTACAGCAACCGAATTGCCAAACTGTTTATAAGATTGATTATCACTAACAATAATTTTAAAATTACTTGGAAATCCTTGCAAATTAGCACACTCTCTTGGAGTTAATTTTCTTGGATTATTATTTTCTTGATATAATAATATTTCTGATCCATCTTTATAATATCTGGCCGATAAAGTACTTGTATACTCTGAATTTTTATACACCAATGAATAACCAAATCCATTTCCTTTAGACCTATTACCCTCTTTTCTTTCCTGATGACTGTTTCAAAGTTTATCAGAAATTGTATATTTTTTATCAATATTATTTTCTATTATATCGGAAACTGCTGTTGGCTTATTAAAAGAAGTAGGAAACTGAAAATCTATACTATGTTCTAAAAAACCAACTATGTATACTCTTTCTCTATTTTGAGGAAGACCAAAATTTCGAGCATTTAATATCTTATAAGTAACTTTATAACCTAAATCTGTTAGATTATTTAAAATAGTTCTAAAGGTATTACCTTTTTCGTGATTCATTAAACCTTTCACATTTTCTAATAAAAATGCTTTTGGTTTATGAAAAGATAATATTCTAACTATCAGTGGCTACTATTTTTATAGTATTCTTTTAAAGAATTTTTTTAAAAAAAAAAATAATATTAACTTGTTAAATTATTAATCTAGATGAAAAAGTAGTAGTTTATAATATTATTATCAATTGGTAGTATTTTAAGTTTGTGTTTTTTATTTATAGTAATAATAATAAACTAATATATATGTTTTAAAGACAATTACATTATAAAAATATACAATTTGATTTTTATGTTTTAATAAATTATTTACTTTAATTTTCTTTTGAATCTGATTTTTAAACAAAATATTTATTTTTTGCATTAGATTATCTTTCTCCCATAAGTAGTATAATAATATTATAATATTTTATATTAAAATTTTATATAAAGTAAAAAAAGGAGTAGTGAAAAAATGATAAATAATAATAATTTTATTAAAATAGGTTTAATAATTGGAATGATTATGTCAATAATATTACTTATTAGTTGTATTATTTATGGAATATTTACATTTTTTAATTATTTTTCATTAGTTATTATTTTAATAATTATTTATGGACTATTTCAGGTGATTCCCTTTTTACTTTGTTTAAATAATTATTTTATTGAAGAAAAATGATTATTTTAACAGGTTTATTTAGTTTAACAACATTTGTTATTCCTGGAGTTTTAATTTTAATTGGTTATTTTGTTAGACAAAAGAAATTAATAAAACTTATTAATAATAATTAATTTGTAAATAAAATAAATATTATTTTATTTTTAGGTTATTATTTTATATAATTTTCCTTTATTAATATTGCTTCATGTTTCTCTATATAATAGACTTCTTGTGGATAGTTATTTATTAAAATTTAATTTTTAGAATATGATTAAAATTAAAAAAGATAGGAATCTATGATATTTGATAAATTAAAAACTATTAAAAATACAAGATTATTAAGATTAACTGGTATAAATAATATTACTTTTAATAAAATTCTAGGAATTTTAAAAACAGAAGAATTAAAAAAGTTTATTAATTAAAATATTTTATGGAAAAATTTATAAACAAGTTGGTAATTTTTTAATAAAAAAATCATTTAATAATTCTCAATTTCACCCTCTTCCAGATTGTGGCGTTAATAATCATTCAGCAAAGGCTTCAGCAAAAAATTCACCTTTTTTATAAGGTTTCGCTTGGCTTCAAAACATACGACCATAATTACTTTGGACAATAATCATTGGGAATACTAATCTTTTTTGATAATCACTACTACTAATATTAACTTTATCATTTAAGTAATCCATTAATAATTGACTACAATCAGAAATTGGCGCCCTCATCACGTGATTTTGTGCTCTTCAAACAGATGAATAATCATTATTAATTTTAAAAATATTTTTATTAAGTAAATAATTTTCGATTTTATTATTTTTAGGCCAATTTCAATTGTTATTAAACGTACTACGTTCATCATCCGTTAATGATAAAAAATTATCGAAAGCATGACCATATTCATGAGTACTAACACTAATTATGTTATTAGTTGGTCATCAACCCGCTTGATAGTTTGCGCTAATTTTTTTAGTATTAACAAAATCTGGACTATAAATTTGACGTTGACTATTAATTAGATAAGAATATTGATTATAAGCAACGACGTTTTTATTTGATATTGGTGCTTGAGTAACACTTTGCATTAAACGTAAAATGTTATTTTTACCATATACTCCTGCCATAATATTATAAAAACGTAATTGTTCTTTTTTTGCTGTTTCAGTAGCAAGTTGACTTAAACGAACATCTTTGATATAATTTTTCTCAATCAACATTACTGTTTTGAGTTCCTAGTCGTGTATTAGTTAAATCATGTGCTAATTGATTAAAATCAAGAAAAGGTAACGGTTTACTAGCATTATCATAAAAACTATTAAATTCATTATTTGCCATTTGACTAGCTGGGTTTTTAATTTTTCGTTCATTCTCTTTAATAAAACTACTCATTTCTGATGATCAATGATAACGTAATAAACTAAGATAATAATCACGATTATAATTAAGTTGACAACTTCAAACAATAATTCAAGCAAGTAAACCAGTAATCAATAAAGATATAAAAATTATAAAAAATTTACGATATTTTTTCATAAAATCTCCTTTTAAAAAAATATTATTAATAATTTCAATTCCTTATTTAAATTAATAATCATAGAAAGAAAAAAATAATTTGTACCTTCTAGACATTTCATATTTTTGTTTGCTTTTTTTTGAAATTGATAACTAAATCATTACCATTATTTTTTCATTTCATTTTAATACTTGTATTGGTAAGGATTGTATTTATTGTTCGGTTTCACTACACGCCATAATTGTTAAACTTGTTGTTATTAAAATTAGTGTCCCTAAAATAGTTAGTAATCTTTTCATATCTTAGTTTAATACTATTATAATCTTTAAATCTTTTAAGATGTATTAATAATTTTATATGATTTCTATGATATTTTTTTGAAATAGTTAATGATGTATTTTAAGTATGATTATTAATTTTTTTTATTTTATATAGTAATTTATTATTTATATAAGTAAAAAATGCACTTCTATAAATTTTAAAAGTGCATTTTATTTAAACTTATTTTTTATCCTAAATCTTCGTCTTTTATTAGAATTTCGCGGTTAGGATTTTGTTCAGCTATTAATTGTTTGTAAATTGTATCACGATATTTTACACAACCATCAATAACATTATCTAAAGGATTTTGAGCAACACGTACTTCAAAGATATCTCCCTCATATTTTTGACGAATTGGTTTTGTACCTTTTTCAGCTTTAACTTCGATGAAATATTCCTTAGCCAATTCTTCTTTAATAAATTCATCAATTTTTTTAATGTAAGCTCCACCACCACAAATTGTGATTCCCTTACCTTTTTTCTTTAAGTCACTAACACTACCAGCAGCTTTTTCCCCAGAAGTTCTTAGTACTCTACGAATTGATGGAATAACATGTTCTCTAAATTGAACTTGCATTACATTTTCACGAATTTCTTCTGGTGTAATTTCAATAGTTTTAGAAATTGACATTGTTTCTCCTGGCTGAGAGTCTAATCTAGGTAATGAAACACCTGAAATAGTGTATGGTTTTTCATCTTGATATTTAAGAAGTGAACCGATGTTCTTTTTAACATCTTCTGCTTCTTTAGTACCAATTTTTAAAGCATGCTTTTTAGCTATGTATTCTTGAATTTTTTGTGTTAAATAGTCTCCAGCACAATGTGTTGTATATGAATATAGGATTGAATCGTTGCTAAGTACGGCAATATCAGTACTTCCCCCACCAATATCAACACACATAATTGCAGTTCCAAAAATATCTTGGCCTGAACCTAATGCTGCCATTTTAACTTCTTCTTGAACAAATCCACGAAGTGCTCCTAAACGATGAACTATATTTTCTAATGCTTCTCTTTGTACTGAATTAATTTCACTTGGTGTTGCCATTAAAACAATTAAATTACGGTTTTTATCAGCTTGTTTTGAATCTTTAATTTCAAGTCTAAAATCTTGAAAAATTTTAGCAAGCATACGTTGTAAAGCATCTGGATCAGCAATATTACCATCACGAACTGGACGCTTAATAACAACATTTTCATTTGTTTTATCAATTAAAGCTTTAGCTTCTTCACCATAAAGAATAACATTTTTTTCATAGTCTTCAGCAAGATAAGTTGGAGCATCATATGTAAGTCCAATGTTAACATACCTTGCTTTAAAGTTTTCTGTTCCGACATCTAAAGCTAATCATTGGTAGTCATTAATAGACTTAATATTACTTTTTTTATTTAAGTTTTCTTTGGGTTTTTTATCAAATAATCCCATTTTTTTCCTCCTTCTACACACCTGGAATTTTAATTACTTGGTCTAATGAATCCTTTTTCATATACATCCTGTTTATGAGTTTCATAGGCTTGAGTCCCTCTAATTACACATTCTCTTGGATTATTAGCAGATACCACATGTTCTAAATTTAGTCGTTTTTTTAGATAAGTTGTAATATTTTCAAGCAAAGCACCCCCACCAGTGACAGTTAAACCGTCTTTCATAATCATTTCTGAAAAGGCAGGTCCAGCTTTATCAATAATGTCACTACATAGTGCAACAATTGGTTCAAAGGCTTCAGTAACTACTCTAGCTACTTCTTGCTTAGGGACTGTAATTTGTTCAGGTTTTTTAGTTTTAGTACTTTTTCCATGTATAGTAATTTTATTTTCACTATCTTTTTCACCATCTATTCAAATACCAGCACTAATTTTTGTTTTTTCAGCCTCCATTGAGCTAAGAGATATATAGTGCATTTTTTCAAAATGTTCTTTAATACTACGTTCAATAGCATTTCCAGCAATTGGAATTGAATCTTGAACAATAACTTCTCCACTTGATAAAATGGCACAGTCAGAAGTTCCACCACCAATATCAAGAATAAATACTCCTGAAGCATCTCAAAGTGCTTCCCCAGCACCAATAGCTGCCAATTTTACTTCAGGAACAATAACAACTTTTTCAGCTTTCATTACGCTTTCATTACTTGCATTATATCTATTGGGAAATTTATCACTATAAATTGGAATTTTAGCTATTTTTTTTCCTCGTAGAATTTCACGTAAAACAGTTCTATCTAATTTATAAACCTTAGATGGAATAGCTACAAGTGCTACTGAATTTTCTCAAATTTTTTCAGATTTCACATCAATAATTTGTGTAAAAATTTCAGTTAATAAAGCAATCAAAGCATTATTATCACTAATAACACCATTAGCCATTGGTTCTCTGAAAATTTTATTCGCTGGAGTTTTTTCTTTCATTAATAAAGCGGCTTCACCAATGAATACTTCTCCGTTTTCTGTATCAAATACAATTGCTGATGGTTGACTATAAACAACCCTTCCATTAACTCTGACAATTAAATTTCTTGTTCCTAAATCTAGAGAAACAATATTAACGTCTTGGTTATTGTGTCCGTCATTAGCAACCTCTATTTTTGTTGCCATATAAAAATCATCTCCTTTTCCCACTCAAATTAATATTTATTTATTAAGTTGATATATGTTAATATTACCACATGTAGATTTGCTAGTAGTAAATTTAGCATATATGATTAGTTGGCTAACTATTTATTTAATTATTACTAGTATATAATTAACTAAAAATGTGAATTGGAGAATAATAATGGAAAATCCAAAAAAAATATTGAAAAAATACGACTTACATGCAGTTAAAAAGTTTGGGCAAAACTTTTTAATTAACAATAATATAATTGATAAAATTGTTAAAACTAGTAATTTTAAAGATGAAGATGGCATTGTTGAAATTGGAGCGGGCATTGGTCATTTAACTAATAAATTACTCAGCACTGCGCAAAAAGTTGTGACAATTGAAATTGAGAAAAAATTAATTCCTGTTTTAGAAAAGGAGTTAAATGAATATAAAAATTTAAAAATTATAAATGATGATTTTTTAAATTTAGATTTAAAAAAAATCATTAATGAAGAATTTGCAATAAATCAAAAAATTCATGTAATTGCAAATTTGCCTTATTATATTACTTCACAAATTGTTTTAAAATTATTAGAAAATATTGAATTATTTGATTCATTTACATTAATGATGCAAAAAGAAGTTGCACAAAGATTTTGTGCTAAACCTAAAACTAAAGTATATAATAATCTTTCTGTTATGTGTCAATTTTATTGTGATGTTAAAATTATTTTTGATGTTAGTCCTAATAATTTTACTCCGATACCTAATGTTACAAGTAGTGTTGTTTATTTTAAAGTAAATCCTAAATTTCAACTTGATGAACCACAATTATTTTGAAAATTTGTAAGAAGTTGTTTTGTTAATAAGAGAAAAACATTAGTTAACAATTTGGGTATTTATTTAAATAGCAAAGAAAAAGCCGTTAATTTAATTAACGACTTATCTTGATCATTAACAATAAGATCTGAAGAATTAACATTTTCAATGTTTTACCAGTTATTTACTATTATTAATAATAAATACCTTTCAGAATAATTATTAAAATTAATGATATTAGAATGTGGATAATAAGTATATAAAACACTTCAGCAATAATCCTTGTTTATTAATAAACATATTTTTAAATATTTATTATCCGTTAACTATTATAATGATTTTATTTTTTCTTAGAACCTGTTTAGAATCTTTTCGAAAATAATGTAAAATGATTATATATTTTAAAATCAGAGGTATATATTATGCATAAAAATTATCCAAGTCATGTCACCAAAGAACAATTTGAGAACATAAAAACAATTTTAGAAAATAGCAAAAAGAAAACAAAACCAAGAAGTTTAGATTTATATGAAGTATTTTGTGCAATTTTATATGTATTAAAAAGTGGTTGTCAATGAAGAATGCTACCAAAAAATTTTCCAAAATGACAAACTGTATATTATTATTTTCAAATTTGAAGTAAAAATAACGGTAAAGAAGCTAGTGTATGGCAATTAATTTTAAAAAAAATTGGTTAAAAAAGTTCGTATCAACAATAATCGCAAAGAACAAACTAGTTTTTGTATAATTGATTCGCAAAGTGTTAAAAATACAGATACTACTGAAAATAAAGGTTATGATGCTGGTAAAAAGATTTCAGGAATAAAGCGTCATATTATTGTTGATTCTCAAGGTTTACCACATGCAATTTACATAACCACAGCAGAAAAAACAGATCGTAATAGCGCTATAATAATGATTGAAAATGAAAAAGAAAATCTTTCTGCAGTTCAAAAAATAATAGTAGATGCTGGTTATACTGGTGAAAAATTTGCTTCTGAAATCAAAACAATCATAAATGCAAATGTTGAAATTATAAAACGCAATGAACTACATACTTTTGTAGTATTACCAAAAAGATGAATTGTAGAACGAAGCTTTGCTTGATTAGAAAAATACAGAAGATTATGAAAAAATTGTGAAAGAAAACTAAATACTAGTTTACAAATGGTTGTTCTTTCCTTTATTTCAGTTTTATTAAAAAGATTCTAAACAGGTTCTTACAAAAGATATAACTTTTTATTAATTATTTTTAATTAATAGTCTTTAAATTTAATATACTTAAATTGTAATAAACATTGTATAATGAAATTATAATTATAATTTTTTAGAAACATGTAAAGGAGGATTTAATGAATAATGTAGAAAACATTGTAGTTTTTGGTTTAAGTGCTAGTCAAAAATTTACACAAGAAGTTTGTAAAAAACTTAATATTGAACCTGGAAAAGCAGAAATTAGTCGTTTTGCTGATGGTGAATTTAACATTCAATCTATAACATCAGTACGAGGGAAAGTGGTATATATTATCCAATCAACTTCGCCGCCAACTAATGATAATTTAATGGAATTATTAATTTTTGTTGATGCTTTAGTTCGTGCATCTGCTGCTAAAATTCATGTAGTAATTCCTTATTTTGGTTATGCTCGTCAAGATCGAAAACAAGGTGGTAGACAACCTATTACTTGTAAACTTGTTGCAAATTTATTAACTATTGCGGGTGTTGATCGTGTTATTACTGTTGATTTACATTCACCACAAGAACAAGGATTTTTTGATGTTCCTGTTGATGATTTACGAGCAACTCAAGATTTAGCATCTTATTTAATTGAAGAAAATTTAACTAATTTAGTTGTTGTATCTCCAGATCATGGTGGTGTTACTCGTGCTCGAAGATTAGGTAATTATTTAAGTGTACCTTTGGCAATTATTGATAAAAGAAGAACAACTCCTAATCAAAGTCAAGTTAAGTTTGTATTAGGAGATGTTAAAGAAAAGAATGCTATTATTATTGATGATATGATTGATACAGGTGGTACTATTATTAATGCAGCAAAAGCTATTAAAGAACATGGTGCAAAATCAGTTTATATTTTAGCTACTCATGGTATTTTTAGTGGTCAAGCTTCAAAAAATTTGAAACAAGCTGTTATTGATGGAATTATTAAGGAAGTTGTTATTACTAATACTATTGAAATTTCTGAGGAAAAAAAGTTTAATGGTTTAAAAATTATTTCAATAGTTGATTTTATTGCAAAAATGATTGATGCTTCAATTAATAATAAATCATTAACAAAAGTTTATGATGATAAAACAAATGAATTAATAAAAAAAATTAATAATAAAAATAGTAAAAAATAATAAAGAGGAAATTTAAAATAGATGAAATTAGTTATTGGATTAGGAAACCCACGTAAAGAGTATGAATTGACACGTCATAATATTGGTTTTATTATTATTGATATGATTTGTGAAACATTACAATTAAAAATTAATCAAACTAAATTTAATGGTCAATATGTTAAAACTGTTGTTAATGGCACTGATGTTATTTTTTTGAAACCATTAACTTTTATGAACTTATCAGGTTTTTGTGTTTCAAATTTTATGAATTATTTTAAAATTAAAATTGAAAACGTGTTAATTATTCACGATGAAGTTGACTTAAATTTTGGTCAATTTCAATACAAACAAAAATTTAGTGCTGCTGGTCATAATGGAATTAAAAGTATTTTTAATCAAATTGGTAGCAAAGATTTTCAAAGATTAAGAATTGGTGTTGGTAAAAATCCTAATTTTAACACGGCTGATTGAGTTTTGAGTAAGTTTAGTAATGATGAGTTAAAGAATATAAAGGATCATAAACAATTTTTTGTAGAAAGCATTAGTAGTTGAATTACTGATAGTAAATTTGAAAATATTATGAATAAATATAATAAAAAATAATTAATATATAGCTAACTAAAGTAATGTTTACTCATATCTTGAAAAACAAAATCAATCGCTTTTTTAATATTTGGTCAATAATTTGGTAATATTTTTCTTATATTATGTTTTATAGCAAATCAAAAATGTTCAATTGGATTTAAATTAGGAGAATATGGCGGAAGAAATAATAGTTTGCATCCAGCATTTTCAATTAATTGTTGTGTTAATTTAGATTTATGAAACGTTGCATTATCTAAAACTATAATTTGTCCACGCTTTAATACTGGAATTAGTTTATTTTTAACATATGATTCAAAAATTTTACTATTGCAATGTCCTTCAAATGCTCATAAGGCTTTTAATTTACCTTTATTTAGTGAACCAATTATACTCATTCTCTTTATTTTATATGCGGGTTTATTATCAAATAATCTTTTACCTTTTTCAGATCAACCATATTTATAAAATTCATTATCATCAATTCCAGATTCATCAATATATACTAAATCTTCATTCATTATTTTAGCTATTTCTTTTAAAAAATCTTCTTGTTTATTTTTATCTCTTTGTTCATATAGAAAAGTTTTTTTATATGTATAATTTAGTTTTTTAAAATAGTTATAAACTGTTTCTTTAGTCATATTTCCAAATTTATCAATTACTTTTTGAACTGTAACATCTTTATTTTCTGCTAAATAATTTTTTAATTCATCTAAATCCTTTATTTTGTGGCTATGTCCTTTTTGATAATTTAAAATTGGTTTTATATGCCCAGTTTCTTTTTTTCTTTTTCTTCATAAAAATAAAGTCTTTCTAGTGATATTGAACACTTTACAAATTTCTTTAATTTTCATATTTTTACTTTCATAAGCTTCTATTACTTTTCTTCGTAAGTCTTCACTGTATGGTTTTGGCATAATTTAATCTTCCTAATCTATTTTAATTATTGCTGAATTGTACTTTTAAATTCAAAAACTGTTTAAATTACATATTATTATTTTACATTATTTATGAGTAAATATTACTTTAGTTAGCTATATTATAAAAATATTAAAGAATATTTTCATTTTTATGTTTTCTACATAAGTAAACATAAAGTTGTGTTTCTTTTTCTTTTTTAATTTTTTCTAATTCTTTTTTTATTTCTTCAATTAATAAAATATCATTTTGTGTTTGCTGATATTGATTTATTTCATTTATTTTTTCAAGTTTTGCTTCTAGTAATTTTTGCTTACAAATAGGACAAAGTTTGTCAAAATCATCATTATTATCATTTTGAAAACTGTCATTATCAAAATTTCATTTCATTTTTTAAGTTTCCTTTACTAGTTTATTTTAATAACAATATTTTGATAATCATTATTAAATAATTATATAATTAATTTATAAATTTATAAATACTTTTTTTGAGTATAAAGGAGACAATATGAAAGCAAAAAAAAATATAATCAAGCCAACAATAGAAAAGGCAAAAACTAAAGTTGAACGACTTAATAAAACTATTAAACCAAAAGTTAAAGATGTAAAAAAAGCAACTAAAGTAAAAACGCAATCAATAAAAACTGACACTGTTAAGCCAATCATTAATAAGATGAAAGTAGATTTTGAAAAATCAAAACATATAATAAAAGAAGAAAATCAAAAAATTGCTAATAAAATTGTCGATACTAAAAATATTTTAATATCAAAAATCGATCAACCAAAACCATTTAAAACTACTGCTATTATTGGTTGTCAATGAGGTGATGAAGGAAAAGGTAAAATAACTGACTATTATAGTCAAAATTCTGATGTTATTGTTCGTTGAAGTGGTGGTGATAATGCCGGACATACAATTGTTTTTGATCATCAAAAATATAAATTAAGTATTATTCCTTCTGGTATCTTTAATAAAGATTCATATTGTGTTATTGCTAATGGTTGTGTTGTTAATCCAGAAAAATTAGTTTCTGAAATTGAATATTTAAAAGCTGCTGGTTTTAGTTGTCAAAATTTACGAATTTCTGATCGTGCTCATATTATTTTACCTTATCATTTAGCATTTGATGAATATGAAGAAAAAATTAAAGGTGATAAAGCTATTGGGACTACTAAAAAAGGAATTGGACCTTGTTATGCTGATAAAGTTAATCGGATTGGAATTCGAATGGGTGATTTATTAGATAAGGATCGGCTATTAGAATTGATTACTGATAATTTGTTAATTAAAAATAAAATATTAAAAAATGTTTATGGATATGAAAAAGAATTTAATGCGCAAACAATATATAATCGTTTATTAGAATTATTACCATACTTTAAAGATTTAATTATTGATACTGGTCAATTTTTAAATGAACAATTAGTTAGAAATAAAAAGATATTATTTGAAGGAGCACAAGGTACTTTATTAGATTTAGATCATGGTACATATCCTTTTGTAACATCTTCTAATCCAAGTGCTAGTTCAATTGCTATTGGTTCAGGTATTTCTTTAAAAGCAATTAATGAAATTATTGGTGTAACTAAAGCATACAGTACAAGAGTTGGTGCTGGTGCGTTTCCTAGTGAAGTTTTTGGTAAATTAGCAGATTATATTCGTATGACTGGTAATGAATATGGCACAGTTTCAAAAAGACCAAGAAGAATTGGATGATTTGATACAGTTATTGCTAAGTATAGTGCACAAATTAATGGATTTACTAGTTTAGCTATTATGTTGTTAGACGTGCTTACTGGTATTGAAACATTAAGCATTTGTACGCATTATACTTTAAATGGTGAAATAATTAGATACATACCTTCTCAAATTAATAACTTTAATAAATGTCAACCACATTTTATTACTATGCCTGGATGAAATGAAGATATTACTAATATTACTAGTTATGATGAATTACCAGAAAATGCTAAAAATTATTTAAAAAAAATTAGTGAGTTGGTGGGTGTTCCAATTAGAATATTTTCTGTTGGTCCAGATCGTAAACAAACTATATTTATTAAGGAGTAAAAATGATTGAACGTTACGAAACAAAAGCAATGACTAATATTTGAAATATGAAAAATCGTTTAAACTTATGAATGAATTTTCAAATTGATGTTTGTGAATCATTACAACATTTAAATATAATTCCTCTTAAAGATTTTCAATTAATTAAAAAAAATGCTAAGTTAGATATTGAATTAATGAATAAATTAGAATTAGAAACTAAGCATGATGTAGTTGCTTTTACTAGAATGTTAAGTGCTAACTTAAAAACTGAAAGTCGTTGAATTCATTATGGTTTAACTTCAACTGATATGGTTGATAGTGTCCAAAATCTACAAATAAAATTTTCAAATGAAATTATTGAAAAAGCTTTAATTACTTTACAATTGAAATTAAAAGAGTTAGCGTTTAAATATAAAAATCAATTAGTAATTGGTCGCAGTCATGGTATTTTTGGTGAACCAACTTCATTAGGATTAAAATTTGCTTTATGATACGATGAAATAAATAGACAGTTAGTAAAGTTGGAATTAGCAAGAAAACAAGTTGAAGTTATTAAGATTACGGGTGCTATGGGTAATTTTGTTCATATTTCGCCAAAAGTTAGTGAATTTATTGCCAAAAAATGAAAAATGGAAGTTGACAGTTGTGCTACGCAGGTAGTACAACGTGATCGTTTGATTTTTTTAATTACACAATTAAGTTCAATTGCTACAACAATTGAAAAAATAGCTTTAGAAATTCGTTTGAGTCAACGTAGCGAAGTTAATGAACTTTTAGAGGGATTTTCTATTTCACAAAAAGGTTCAAGTTCAATGCCACATAAAAAAAATCCAATTGGTTCTGAAAATATTTGTGGTTTAGCAAGATTAGTTCGAAGTTATAATAGTATAGTATATGAGAATAATTTATTATGGTATGAACGTGATATCTCACATAGTTCTAATGAACGCATTATGTTACCTGATATTTATCATATATTAGATTTTATTATTAATAGAATGACAAATATTTTAGATAATTTAGTGATTAATACTAGTGCTATGGCAATTAATATTGCTAAAGCTAATGAACTTTATTTTTCACAAGTAGTTTTATTGGCTATTATTAAAAATAATCCAAAAATAACACGTGAAATTGCTTATGATTTTATTCAAAAATGCACTTTAGAAGCACAAAATAAAATGATTAATTTTAAAGATGTATTAATAAAGAATAATATTAATCAATATTTAACTAGTGAACAGTTAAATGAATGTTGTAATAATAATATTTTTTTAATAAATGTTGATTATATTTTTAAAAAAGTTTTTAAAGATAAATAATGTTTAATATTAAATTTAATTAGCATTTAATTTATTAATTTTTGTTTTTTTATTTTATCTAATAATCAATAAATATAAAAGATTAAGAAAATATTGTAATTAGTCACTAGATTATGTCAGTTTAAGGAGTGAAAATTATGAAGAAATACAAAATCGATAATAGTTTTCCTTTTATAGATCAACATTTTAATTTTATTACAAGCCATGATGATAATGAAGAACATTTTTATGATGTTTTAGATGATCGATACTTAAAAGATAATGGAGAATTAGATATTAATTTATTAAAAAAGAAAATTAATAAAATAAAAATAATATTATATTAGTAATAAGAAATATAAATGTGAAAAAACATTGCAGTCATATATTAAAAAACAATCTATATTTCTTTCTTATAATATAAATAGTCTTAAAAAATTAGAAATTTTCGAAAAACAAAAAACAAGTAAAATTTTTAAATTTAAGAATAAATTAGTTATTTTTTTTACTTTTGGTTATTATAATTTTGAAAAAAAACAAATTAACAAAATAGTATGCGAAAAAGTTAATATAAGTAATCAAAAAGAAGAATTGAAAAAGGTTGGATTAAAAATTTTAAAACTTAATAATATTTTAGAAAAAATAGAAAAAGAAAAAAGAAGACAATGAGAAAAAAATGATCTTTTGAGACATTGATATGATGTTGCAATTTCAAGAAAATTACAAAATCAACCATTAATGAGTAATGGTAATCAGTATTTACTAATAAATAATTCTGATAATGAAAAAATAGTGTTATTTCACGCGTAAATAGTGATTATCAGTTTTACTTAAATGTTGATATAGATGCTGTTAACTCTGATAATGGTTTTAATAAAAATCAATATCAACAAAAATGTTCCGTTTTATAAAAAAAAGATTAATAAAATATTATTAATTTAAATAAGTATTTACAATAAATAATACTATTTTAATGTAAAATTATAATTATTAAATTTAGGAGCAAATAATGACAAAAAAATTTTATATTACTACCCCTATTTATTATCCTAGTGCTAAGTTACACTTGGGACATGCTTATACAACAATTATTGCTGATGTTTTAGCTCGCTATAAGAAAATGCAAGGTTATGAAGTATTCTTTTTAACTGGAAGTGATGAACATGGTCAAAAAATTGCTAAAAAGGCGGATGAAAATAAACAAACTCCACAAAAATTTGTTGATGATATTGTTGTTGGGTTTAAGAATTTATGAAAAAACTTAAATATTGATTATGATAAATTTATTAGAACAACTGATAAAAATCATATTTTAAGTATTCAGAAAATATTCAGCAAATTATTAAAACAAAATGATATTTATTTGGGAAAATATGAAGGCTCATATTGTATTTCTTGTGAAGAATTTTTGACAGATAGCCAAATTAATAAAACTAATAATACATGTAAAATATGTCAAGGTAATATTACTACTTTATCAGAACCATCATATTTTTTAAAATTGGAAAAATATACTAAACAATTATTAAAATATTATGATGAACACCCATTATTTTTATGACCACTTAATCGTAAAACGGAAATGATTAATAATTTTATTACACCAGGCTTAGAAAATTTAAGTGTTACTAGAACGAGTTTTACTTGAGGCGTACCAGTATTAGAAAATCCAAAACATGTTATTTATGTTTGAATTGATGCATTAAGTAATTATTTAACAGGATTAGGTTATTTACAAGATGATGACATTAATTTTAAAAAATTTTGACTAGATTCAAATTGTGAAATTGTGAATTTAGTTGGTAAAGAAATTAGTCGTTTTCATATGATTTATTGACCAATTTTATTAATGGGATTAAACTTGAGACAACCAAATCGAATTTTGGCTCACGGTTGAATTACTAATGAAGAAGGAAAAATGTCAAAATCAAAAGGTAATGTTATTGATCCTTTAGTATTAGTAAATCGTTATGGTGCAGATGGATTACGGTTTTTTTTAATGAAAGAAATTATTATTGGTCATGATGCAAAATATAGTCATGAATTATTTTTAAATTGTTATAACTCTTATCTTGTTAATGATTTAGGCAATTTGCTTTCGCGAACAGTTACAATGATCATTAAATATTGTGATGGTAAAATTCCCAAAGTTAATTTAAATAAGTTACAACCAGAAGCAATAGAAATAATTAAAATTATTAAAAGTACTATTAATGATTTTAATATTGAAATGGATGAGTATCAAATTCATGAAGCAATTAATGTCGTTTTTAAATTAATAACTAGTGGTAATAAATTAATTGATTTAACAAAACCATGAGATTTACATAAAAATAATAAAACTATTGAATTACATAATATTTTAAATTTATTAGCAAATATTTTAATTATTAGTAGTGCTTTATTAAGTCCAATTTTGGTTAATAGTTCATTAAAAATTCATGAACAATTGGGTGTCTTAAAAATTACTAAGCCAATAGTCAATATTAACTTGAATGAAGTTTTTAATAAATCTGTTAATAAAAAAGAGTTATTATTTCCAAGATTAAATATTGAAGATGAATTATCATTTTTAAACAATGCATTTAAATAAAATATAAGAGTTATTAAAAAATGCCAGTTTATAGATAATAAATATCCAATTCATTTTGTATGATTGGAGAAATACCAATTACTGTAAGAACCTGTTTAGGATCTTTTTTGATTAATTTTTAATAAAATTTATATTATAATGGTTATTTTATAATAAAAAATAGATTTTTAGTCGATAAGTTTTCAAATGATAAAATCTTTTTAATAAAATTGAAATAAAGGAAAGAACAACCATTTGTAAACTAGTATTTAGTTTTCTTTCACAATTTTTTCATAATCTTCTGTATTTTTCTAATCAAGCAAAGCTTCGTTCTACAATTCATCTTTTTGGTAATACTACAAAAGTATGTAGTTCATTGCGTTTTATAACTTCAACATTTGCATTTATGATTGTTTTGATTTCAGAAGCAAATTTTTCACCAGTATAACCAGCATCTACTATTATTTTTTGAACTGCAGAAAGATTTTCTTTTTCATTTTCAATCATTATTATAGCACTATTACGATCTGTTTTTTCTGCTGTGGTTATGTAAATTGCATGTGGTAAACCTTGTGAATCAACAACAATATGACGCTTTATTCCTGAAATCTTTTTACCAGCATCATAACCTTTATTTTCAGTAGTATCTGTATTTTTAACACTTTGCGAATCAATTATACAAAAACTAGTTTGTTCTTTGCGATTATTGTTGATACGAACTTTTTTAACCAATTTTTTTTAAAATTAATTGCCATACACTAGCTTCTTTACCGTTATTTTTACTTCAAATTTGAAAATAATAATATACAGTTTGTCATTTTGGAAAATTTTTTGGTAGCATTCTTCATTGACAACCACTTTTTAATACATATAAAATTGCACAAAATACTTCATATAAATCTAAACTTCTTGGTTTTGTTTTCTTTTTGCTATTTTCTAAAATTGATTTTATGTTCTCAAATTGTTCTTTGGTGACATGACTTGGATAATTTTTATGCATAATATATACCTCTGATTTTAAAATATATAATCATTTTACATTATTTTCGAAAAGATTCTAAACAGGTTCTAAGAAATAATATAATTTATGCGGCTTTATTACATCAACATGAACGTGAAGTTATTTTATGAATTTCTAAAAATGAAAAAAATAGAGAAATTACTGAAAATGAAAAACAACAACATAAGTTACTTAATAATATTAAAATTATTAGTTTAAAAGAAATAGAAAATTTAGAAAATAATGATGTATTAATATTTGAACAAATATTTAAAAGTAATAGATTAGCAATTAAAGAAAAACTAAAATCAGCATTAGATTTTATAAGAATTGTTATATTAAACCAATATGGAGGCATTTATTTAGATGGTGATGTTGAATTAAAACGTTCAATCCCTAGATTTCTTTATGCTTGTTATGGTATTTTATTAAATATTAAAATTCAAAAAAATGATAATTATAAATTATATTTTGATACAGATTTTTATGATGTAATTGTTGTCACAAAGCATTCTAAAATTATTAGTAAGGTCATAAATGAATTAAGAGAAGAATTAGATCAAAAAAATAATCCAACATATGATGTAGGAGAATTGGTAAAAATTGAAAAAATTGTTAATGATATAATTGAAAATAATTTTAAAGAAGAAGAAAAAGAAATATTATATGATGCTAATAGTCAATATATAGGAGTAGATTTTTATTCAATGAAAAATAATTTATATTTTTCATTAAAGACTTTTAGAAAAATGGCATTTCCATCAGAATTATTTTCTTCTTTTGATATTGGTTATCAACATGGTTCCAATAATTGAAATGAAATAAATGAAACCGAATATAATAAACAAAGAAGATTACAAAAAATATCAGAAGAGTATGTAAAACAAATAAAAATAATAGAAAACATTTCAATAATGATTACATTTGAGGGTAATTATAGTGAAAAAGATAAATTTTTATTTCAAAAGCATTTTCAAAAACTTAAAGAGATTTATAATGAGTATATATGAGTAATAATTAATATTAAAACTGATTTAGGAGAAAATAAGTTAAAAGTTATTGAATGAAGTAATAAAAGTAAAGATGAAATAAATATTGAAGGTAAAAAAAAGAGAATACAGTTTAAACTATCAAGCAGAAGAAAATCAAAAAAATACAACAAAATTTTTATAAAAAAAGAGGCTTTTATGTAATCTGTGTATCTTTGTTTTACAAAGTTACTAGTTCAGATTAATTCTATCTTCAAATTTTATCATAAAATGAGCAATTGCTGTATTTCAATTTTGAATGGGCATTGTTCATTTTTTTGTTATATTTTCAATTGCTAAGTAAAATATTTTGAAAACTGCCATATCATTAGGAAAAACTTTTTTATTTCTGATAACTTTTCGTAATTGACTATTAACAGATTCAATAGCATTTGTAGTATAAATCACTCTTTTAATTTCTGGTGGATAACTAATAAAAACCATTAAATTATCTCAATTTTTATATCAAGATTTAGTAATTTGCGGATATTGTTTATTTCATTTACTTTCAAATGATTCTAAAGCTTGCATTGCTTGTTCTTCACTACATGCACTATAAATTGGTTTTAAATCTGCAACTAAGGTTTTTCGATGTTTGTATGAAACATATTTTAAACTATTTCTAATTTGATGAACTATGCATAATTGATGTTCAGTTTTAGGATAAACTGCTTGTATTGCTTCTGACATGCCTGTTAAATTATCACTACAAGCAATCAAAATATCATTTAAGCCTCGATTTTTCATTTCTGTAAAATTAGCTAGTCAAAATTTAGAACCTTCATTTTCACTAATTCATAAACCTAAAACATCTTTTTTGCCTTCTAAATCCACTCCTAATGCTATATAAACTGATTTGTTAATAATGCGTTTATCTTGCCGTACTTTAACTACTATACAATTAAAATAAACAATAGAATAAATACTTTCTAATGGTCGATTTTGCCACGCCTTGACATCATCTATAGCTAACTAAAGTAATATTTACTCATAAATAATGTAAAATAATAATATGTAATTTAAACAGTTTTTGAATTTAAAAGTACAATTCAGCAATAATTAAAATAGATTAGGAAGATTAAATTATGCCAAAACCATACAGTGAAGACTTACGAAGAAAAGTAATAGAAGCTTATGAAAGTAAAAATATGAAAATTAAAGAAATTTGTAAAGTGTTCAATATCACTAGAAAGACTTTATTTTTATGAAGAAAAAGAAAAAAAGAAACTGGGCATATAAAACCAATTTTGAATTATCAAAAAGGACATAGCCACAAAATAAAGGATTTAGATGAATTAAAAAATTATTTAGCAGAAAATAAAGATGTTACAGTTCAAAAAGTAATTGATAAATTTGGAAATATGACTAAAGAAACAGTTTATAACTATTTTAAAAAACTAAATTATACATATAAAAAAAACTTTTCTATATGAACAAAGAGATAAAAATAAACAAGAAGATTTTTTAAAAGAAATAGCTAAAATAATGAATGAAGATTTAGTATATATTGATGAATCTGGAATTGATGATAATGAATTTTATAAATATGGTTGATCTGAAAAAGGTAAAAGATTATTTGATAATAAACCCGCATATAAAATAAAGAGAATGAGTATAATTGGTTCACTAAATAAAGGTAAATTAAAAGCCTTATGAGCATTTGAAGGACATTGCAATAGTAAAATTTTTGAATCATATGTTAAAAATAAACTAATTCCAGTATTAAAGCGTGGACAAATTATAGTTTTAGATAATGCAACGTTTCATAAATCTAAATTAACACAACAATTAATTGAAAATGCTGGATGCAAACTATTATTTCTTCCGCCATATTCTCCTAATTTAAATCCAATTGAACATTTTTGATTTGCTATAAAACATAATATAAGAAAAATATTACCAAATTATTGACCAAATATTAAAAAAGCGATTGATTTTGTTTTTCAAGATATGAGTAAACATTACTTTAGTTAGCTATATGTAATTTAAACAGTTTTTGAATTTAAAAGTACAATTCAGCAATAATTAAAATAGATTAGGAAGATTAAATTATGCCAAAACCATACAGTGAAGACTTACGAAGAAAAGTAATAGAAGCTTATGAAAGTAAAAATATGAAAATTAAAGAAATTTGTAAAGTGTTCAATATCACTAGAAAGACTTTATTTTTATGAAGAAAAAGAAAAAAAGAAACTGGGCATATAAAACCAATTTTGAATTATCAAAAAGGACATAGCCACAAAATAAAGGATTTAGATGAATTAAAAAATTATTTAGCAGAAAATAAAGATGTTACAGTTCAAAAAGTAATTGATAAATTTGGAAATATGACTAAAGAAACAGTTTATAACTATTTTAAAAAACTAAATTATACATATAAAAAAAACTTTTCTATATGAACAAAGAGATAAAAATAAACAAGAAGATTTTTTAAAAGAAATAGCTAAAATAATGAATGAAGATTTAGTATATATTGATGAATCTGGAATTGATGATAATGAATTTTATAAATATGGTTGATCTGAAAAAGGTAAAAGATTATTTGATAATAAACCCGCATATAAAATAAAGAGAATGAGTATAATTGGTTCACTAAATAAAGGTAAATTAAAAGCCTTATGAGCATTTGAAGGACATTGCAATAGTAAAATTTTTGAATCATATGTTAAAAATAAACTAATTCCAGTATTAAAGCGTGGACAAATTATAGTTTTAGATAATGCAACGTTTCATAAATCTAAATTAACACAACAATTAATTGAAAATGCTGGATGCAAACTATTATTTCTTCCGCCATATTCTCCTAATTTAAATCCAATTGAACATTTTTGATTTGCTATAAAACATAATATAAGAAAAATATTACCAAATTATTGACCAAATATTAAAAAAGCTATTGATTTTGTTTTTCAAGATATGAGTAAACATTACTTTAGTTAGCTATATATTGATGGAACAACTCCAGAAACTATTAATAATAATTTTTTCTTTGATTATGTTCATCCAAATAAATGAGCACATGATCAAATTGGTTTTGAACTATTCACTGAACTTACTTCATAAAAAATGTAACAAAAACAATAAATTAACAATATTTTTATTCTTAATTTATTTTAATATATATAGTATTAAAGTAGTATAATACATATAAAGCCAAGAAAGAAGGTGTATTTAATGATTAAAAAAATTAACGATGATCTAAATGATTATATTAGCGAACATCTAAAATATCAAATGCTTAGTTTTAAATTAAGTAATGATGCAAATCAAAAAGGATATCCTGGGTTTGCACGCTTCTTCCAAGTAGAAGCAGCTGATGCTGTTGTTCATATTCGTAAAATTTGTAACTATTTAATGGATCAAGATGCTCAAGTTGAAATTAAAGACATTAAAGTTCCAACTTTTACTACAAAAAACATTGAAGAAGCATTAAAAAAATTAAAATCTACTAAAGAAGAATTACTTGATTTTACCAATAAACTTGTTAAAAGTGCTCGTGAAAATAATGATAATTTAACTGCGAAATTTTATGACTGATTCTTAATTGATTTCTATGAAGAAATTGCTTATGAAAAAGACTTATTGGATTGAATTGCAATGTCTAATAGTAACCTTTATAAAATTGACAAACGTTTACTAAAAACTGAAGAGCCAGATACTTTAAAAGTTATTGTTCCATTTTATGAACCCGAATAAATTTCATATTTAACTCTTAATTTTCACCAAAAATGTATAAAAAATTATACATTTTTTATTTTTTTAGGTAATGTTTAGTAATCTGTGTAACTTACAAAAATAACTATGTTTAATTAATTCTAGTAAATATAGCTAACTAAAGTAATATTTACTCATAAATAATGTAAAATAATAATATGTAATTTAAACAGTTTTTGAATTTAAAAGTACAATTCAGCAATAATTAAAATAGATTAGGAAGATTAAATTATGCCAAAAACATACAGTGAAGACTTACGAAGAAAAGTAATAGAAGCTTATGAAAGTAAAAATATGAAAATTAAAGAAATTTGTAAAGTGTTCAATATCACTAGAAAGACTTTATTTTTATGAAGAAAAAGAAAAAAAGAAACTGGGCATATAAAACCAATTTTGAATTATCAAAAAGGACATAGCCACAAAATAAAGGATTTAGATGAATTAAAAAATTATTTAGCAGAAAATAAAGATGTTACAGTTCAAAAAGTAATTGATAAATTTGGAAATATAACTAAAGAAACAGTTTATAACTATTTTAAAAAACTAAATTATACATATAAAAAAAACTTTTCTATAGCTAACTAAAGTAATATTTACTCATAAATAATGTAAAATAATAATATGTAATTTAAACAGTTTTTGAATTTAAAAGTACAATTCAGCAATAATTAAAATAGATTAGGAAGATTAAATTATGCCAAAACCATACAGTGAAGACTTACGAAGAAAAGTAATAGAAGCTTATGAAAGTAAAAATATGAAAATTAAAGAAATTTGTAAAGTGTTCAATATCACTAGAAAGACTTTATTTTTATGAAGAAAAAGAAAAAAAGAAACTGGGCATATAAAACCAATTTTGAATTATCAAAAAGGACATAGCCACAAAATAAAGGATTTAGATGAATTAAAAAATTATTTAGCAGAAAATAAAGATGTTACAGTTCAAAAAGTAATTGATAAATTTGGAAATATAACTAAAGAAACAGTTTATAACTATTTTAAAAAACTAAATTATACATATAAAAAAAACTTTTCTATATGAACAAAGAGATAAAAATAAACAAGAAGATTTTTTAAAAGAAATAGCTAAAATAATGAATGAAGATTTAGTATATATTGATGAATCTGGAATTGATGATAATGAATTTTATAAATATGGTTGATCTGAAAAAGGTAAAAGATTATTTGATAATAAACCCGCATATAAAATAAAGAGAATGAGTATAATTGGTTCACTAAATAAAGGTAAATTAAAAGCCTTATGAGCATTTGAAGGACATTGCAATAGTAAAATTTTTGAATCATATGTTAAAAATAAACTAATTCCAGTATTAAAGCGTGGACAAATTATAGTTTTAGATAATGCAACGTTTCATAAATCTAAATTAACACAACAATTAATTGAAAATGCTGGATGCAAACTATTATTTCTTCCGCCATATTCTCCTAATTTAAATCCAATTGAACATTTTTGATTTGCTATAAAACATAATATAAGAAAAATATTACCAAATTATTGACCAAATATTAAAAAAGCGATTGATTTTGTTTTTCAAGATATGAGTAAACATTACTTTAGTTAGCTATATGTCTTTTTCTTTATTATATTGTTCTATATAATGACCCAAAAATATATTTAATGAACAAATTAAATTTTCTTTATATTCATTAAATTCTTCTTTTTTAAAATCTGCTCTTATTTTTTTTATATTATTTAAATGTTCTTCTGTTATTTTTTGATTACGTTTTTTATTATATTCATTAATAATTTCTTGGTCTTTATAAGAAAATGGTTTTTGTTTATTCATATTTATACCTCCTCCTTAACCTAATATTTAAAATACAGTCATAACAAATTGCTTTACTATTTTTATCTCTTAAAAAATATTTTCTTGTTTTTATATCATTAGTATTAAAAAATAAATATTCTAATTTATGTTGTTTACATGTTCAACAAAAATACTTTTTCATTATGAATTGAAATTTCCTTAGAACCTGTTTAGGATCTTTTTAATAGAATTTAACTAAAACAAGAAATAATCATTTATAAATAGGTACTTAACCAATAATTTATTTTCTTTTTCATTTTTTTGTTAAAAAGATTTTATCATTTGAAAACTTATCGACTAAAAATCTATTTTTTATTATAAAATAACCATTATAATATAAATTTTATTAAAAATTAATCAAAAAAGATCCTAAACAGGTTCTAAGGGTATAAAATCATTTGATAATTTAACAACACTTGAATTATTTATTAAATATTTTAGTAATGACAGTTTACAGTTAGTAGACGGTAAACAAGGTCAAGAAAAGAAAGTTATTAGTATTAGTGATGAAATAGGTAAATTAATTGAAAGTAAACAATCACAATTAAAATCAGAAAATGCTGGAGAAAATATTACTATTACTGGAAGTGGTTCAGATATTAAAATTAATTCTATTGGCGGTAAAGTAGATTTATCGGATTATTATAAAAAAGAAGAAATAGATAAAAAATTAGAAGACAAAATCGATAAAGACCATTTTAAATATGCTTTTTCTATTAATACTATTAGTACTGAAATTCCTAATTTAGAAACTACTGATAAAACCATTGCCGGTGCTATTAATGAATTAAAAGAAAAAATAAAAGATAAAAAATTTTCAAATGATTATTTTAAATATAATACTGAAACAAATGAAATTGCATTACATGATGAAGAAAATTCATTACTTTGTAGGGATTTATTGGAAAATAATGAATATAAAATATTAAAAACTCAAAATAAAAAATTATTACAAGCAATTAATGAAATATTAGAAAAACAACAACAACCAAGTCCAAGTGGTTCAAATTGAAAAGAAGTAGGAACAAAAGTTAATATAAATCATATTAAATATACTTTTAAATCAAATACTAAATATAAAATTTATTATAATTTTGAAAGTCAATCAAGTAATAAGAAATTTGCTTTTATGTCTAAGAACCTGTTTAGGATCTTTTTTGATTAATTTTTAATAAAATTTATATTATAATGGTTATTTTATAATAAAAAATAGATTTTTAGTCGATAAGTTTTCAAATGATAAAATCTTTTTAACAAAAAAATGAAAAAGAAAATAAATTATTGGTTAAGTACCTATTTATAAATGATTATTTCTTGTTTTAGTTAAATTCTATTAAAAAGATCCTAAACAGGTTCTTATAAGAAGTAACTATATAATTAATTGCTAAATCATTATGGTTATATGGATTATTTATTTTAAAACCTTTTCTGTTTTCTTCTCACGTAATGTTATATTTAAAACAAGGATTAGTAATTTTAGTTTTGTTATCTGTTATTTCACCCATAAATCAACTATTATGATGGTCATAAAATGTTAGTGATTCAAGTTTTATATCATTAAGATAATATTCTTTTGGAGCACTTGGTTTATTAACAGTTATTTTTTGGTCTTTAATATATGGTTCTAATAATTTTATTAATTCATTACCACTTAATTCTCTTTTAATATTTTCTAAATTAAAAACTCAATATGTATAACTGTTATCAACAATAAAAGAATTATTTTTAATCATTCATTTTGGAAGCGATAATTTATATTCAACATAATCAATAAGAATAGATTGTGGTTTATCTTTTACAATTTGTTCTTTTTTAAATTCTATTTGCATAATTAATCACTTCTACATCAATCACAAACATACCCAAATGGTTTTTTGTATAATCCAAATGTTTATCAATATCATAATCATCTTCAAATTTTCTAATATCATGTTGTTCTGCTTCTAATTCTGTTTTAAAGCGATAAAGCATTTGGATTTTGTCATCTTCATATAATTCATTACATTCAACACATCTTTTTCTTCTTTTTTTAATTTTTTTATCAATCTTTCTTAGTGCTTCATAATCAAGAATTTCTATTGCCATAATAATCCTTTCCTAATATGTTCTGTTGCTTCTAGCATAAAGAACATATATTTTGTTTTTAGATTATTAATACTACTATTATTAGTTTTATTCATTCCAGCAATTCTGGGCTCAAAAATAAATTGTGAAATTTTAAAAAGAAATCGAGGCATTCGATTCAATATTTATTTAATTTGTGTTAAACAAATTAATATTTTAATTGAACCGGCACCGCTCAATTTTTTTTACAAGTTTGAAATTTATTTTCTCGCCCAAAAAAATTTTCAAAAAAAAATAAAAAATAAAACCAACACTTGCTCACTGGGGAGTGGCAAGGTTGGTTAAATAAAGAATAGAATTAATATAGTAGGTTCCCTAAGCAGGTCTATATATACTAGTTTCCAATTCGCTCCCACCCCAAGAATTACCATTAAATGGTTAGTATATTTTATTAGGTATCACTCCACTTTTTATTTATCCATGCAAGTCCATATGTTCTAGCTACTATTTTTAACAACTGTGTTGTAGTTCACTTTTTTAGTTCCCTAACACGTGTTGATAATAGCGTTAAAGACGGTTATTAAAAATTTTAAAATTTTACAATTACAAAAAAAAGACAAGATTATTTCTTGTCTTTTTCCTTAATAATAACTTTGAGAATAATTTTTATTTTATTTTTTAAATATATATTTTTTAAAATACGTCGAATATAAATTTAAATTTAAGGGTAAAAAAGAGAGTAATTTTGTCTAATTTTCATTATTTTTCAAATAATTCATTTTTGGAAATAAGTTACTAATATGATAATTAATTATTTCGTAACTTTGACAACCGCCCTCTAACTATTTCATAAAATAAATTACCACGATCATCGTTAAAACCTTTTCTTTTTCCTGCAATTGAAAAAGCTTGACAAGGAAAACCACCTAATAATAAATCATGATTTGGTATACTTTCTTCAGATATTTCTCTGATATCTCCAAAAGGTATTTCATTAAAATTTTCATTATATGTTTGCACTGCAAATTTATCTATTTCACTACTAAAAACACATTCCATTCCTAATTCTCTAAAAGGTAAACTTAAGCCACCAATTCCAGCAAATAAATCTATAAATTTTAATTTACTCAAAGTAAGACCTCCTTGCTCTTTTTACAAAATTTTTAATTTTACTTCACAAAGAAATTATAACATTCATCCTTATCTTATTTTTTAAATAAAAAGTTATTTATTTTTTAATTTTCAATATTCTCAATAATATGTTAACTGCTGAATTACTAGAAATGATATGAATAATTATTATGATGAACAAACAACTGTTCAAAAACAATCTTCAACTTTATAAAAAGTATTATATTAAATGTAAATAAAAAAATATAATCTAGTAATAGATTATATTTTTTTATTTTTTATATTTTTTGGTAATTGAAAATCATTAAAATATTTAATTGTAAGGTAGTACAGACATTTTGGACTATTTTTTATCTAATAAAAGTTTATCAAAATAATCCATAGGAGTCATTAATCCTAATGATTTATGTGGTTTAGAATTGTTATAATATTCTTGAAAAGAATTCACTAATTTTTGAAATAAACTAAAATCACTATTTAAATATGGTTTTATTTCAAATAAATTACTTCAATTTCTGTGAAATCTTTCAATCTTACCATTACTCTGTGGTGATCTAAACGGTGTAGTTTCATGAACTATACCTTTTTTATTACAAAAATTTGTAAATCAACGATTCCTTTGTGGTTTTCCACAAGATGTATTAGTATATTGACTACCATTATCAGTTCTAATTCTTTTAATTTTAATTCCTAATTTTTCATAGAAATTTAAAGCATTTTTAGTAGCATTTACAATATCTCTGGTTTGTGCTTGTTCAGATGGATAACAATAAGTAATTCGAGTTTTTTCATCAATAAAATCAATAATATATCATCTTTTACTTCCTGTTATATAATCTGATACTACTTTAATATCAGTTTGTAATAATCCAGTTTCTTTTACTTCATATCTCAAATGTTTTTTCTTAATAACTTTTTGTGAACAAAAACCAAAACGTTTTAATCAACGATATATAGTTTTAACCGAGGGTTTTGGCAAAAAATTAAACCTAATATCATCAATATGCCTTATTAAATAACAAAATTGAAAAGCACCTATACCAAACTCTTCTTTATACTGAACAAAATAATTTATAAATTTTTCTGATAATTCCAACTTATAGAAATATTTAATATTTTTAGGTTTTGTTGACTTAAATAATAATTCTTCAAAAGGTTTATTTCTGTAAGAACCTGTTTAGAATCTTTTTAATAAAACTGAAATAAAGGAAAGAACAACCATTTGTAAACTAGTATTTAGTTTTCTTTCACAATTTTTTCATAATCTTCTGTATTTTTCTAATCAAGCAAAGCTTCGTTCTACAATTCATCTTTTTGGTAATACTACAAAAGTATGTAGTTCATTGCGTTTTATAATTTCAACATTTGCATTTATGATTGTTTTGATTTCAGAAGCAAATTTTTCACCAGTATAACCAGCATCTACTATTATTTTTTGAACTGCAGAAAGATTTTCTTTTTCATTTTCAATCATTATTATAGCGCTATTACGATCTGTTTTTTCTGCTGTGGTTATGTAAATTGCATGTGGTAAACCTTGAGAATCAACAATAATATGACGCTTTATTCCTGAAATCTTTTTACCAGCATCATAACCTTTATTTTCAGTAGTATCTGTATTTTTAACACTTTGCGAATCAATTATACAAAAACTAGTTTGTTCTTTGCGATTATTGTTGATACGAACTTTTTTAACCAATTTTTTTTAAAATTAATTGCCATACACTAGCTTCTTTACCGTTATTTTTACTTCAAATTTGAAAATAATAATATACAGTTTGTCATTTTGGAAAATTTTTTGGTAGCATTCTTCATTGACAACCACTTTTTAATACATATAAAATTGCACAAAATACTTCATATAAATCTAAACTTCTTGGTTTTGTTTTCTTTTTGCTATTTTCTAAAATTGATTTTATGTTCTCAAATTGTTCTTTGGTGACATGACTTGGATAATTTTTATGCATAATATATACCTCTGATTTTAAAATATATAATCATTTTACATTATTTTCGAAAAGATTCTAAACAGGTTCTAAGAACCTGTTTAGGATCTTTTTAATAGAATTTAACTAAAACAAGAAATAATCATTTATAAATAGGTACTTAACCAATAATTTATTTTCTTTTTCATTTTTTTGTTAAAAAGATTTTATCATTTGAAAACTTATCGACTAAAAATCTATTTTTTATTATAAAATAACCATTATAATATAAATTTTATTAAAAATTAATCAAAAAAGATCCTAAACAGGTTCTAAAAAACATCATAAAAACGTTTAGCTCAATAATAAAAGGTTTGCTTTGGCATATGTAATTGAGAAATTATTTCTTTACAAGTATTTTTATTTTTAAAAATAAAACAAAATTTTCTAAATTTACGATAATAAATATTAACTTTATTAATATTTTTATCATTTTTATACTTTTCTACAAATTTGTTAAATTTATAATCAAATTTAGTAAAATCAGCACTATTAATTAAATATTTCATTTTAAACTACACCTCAACTAATAATATAAAGTTATAAAAACTTTTATTAGTCCAAAAAGTGTGTCTAATCTACAATTAAAATATTTAATAACATTGACATTTTTATTTTTAATATCTATACTGTATATGAATCTAATATAGTTTATAACTCAATTACTTTTGAATAAGTAATTGAGTTATTTATATTTTAAAAAAGGAGAAAGTTAAAAATGAATATCAATGACAATTTAATAAATACAATTTATCATGAGGCAGGACATGCTTTTATAAACTTAGCAAAAGGTATTTCATTATCAGAAGAAGGAATTACTATTAAAAACAATGGCGGTGGTCATACAATGATAGAACCATCAGAAAATGTTTCATTATTATCAATGATATCTTCTAATCTTGCGGGAAAAATAGCTGAAAAAATTATGATAGGAAAATCAATTCCTCAATCAGCCTCACATGATATACAAAATATTTTAGAATTATTAGATGAATTATCAAAAATAAATTTAAGTCATAAAATACCAAAAATTTTACTAAAACAAACACAAGAAACCGTAAATACATTAATAGAAAATTATAAGACAATACATTTAATTGCAATAATGTGTATTGTTAAAAAAGAAAATAATAAAGAAGAAATAGAATTTATTTATAAATATAAAGAGTTACCAAAACACATCAAATGTAAAATAGAACAAGATACAAATTTGAATAATTTTTTAAATTCAGAATTTAATGTCGAAAGTTTTAAAAAATATCAAAATTATAGTTTTGAAGACTTTTTTAAATATGAATTGTTTGAATTTAAGACATTATTAAATTTCTATCCAAATTTAAAATCCGAAGCAAATGCTTATGAAAACTTTAGTGATAAAATGATTGATTTGTGTTTGAAAAATGATTCATTGAAATTAAAAATTATTAAAGAATATACAAAAGTAGTTGAAGAAATTGTTAAAAAATCAATAACAGTAGCAGAAGATTGAAATAATGCATCTATAAATTTTACTGAAACTATTTTAAGTAAAATATTATGAAAAGAAATACCATTTTATTCACAATGAAATAAAACAGATATAGAATTTATTAATCAAGAAAATAGCAAAGTTTCAACAAGTAAAGGTCAAAGTTCTAGTAATAAATTATAAAAAATATAAATCTTAGATACTTTAAAACTTTAGACATATTACGCAACTAATTAATTTTAAAAATTGGAAAAATATTTAATATTTTACTTCATTAATTCATTTATAGTAGTGTTTGGAGAAATTATAAGGTAGTGACATTATTAATTTTATACATATATAGCTAACTAAAGTAATATTTACTCATAAATAATGTAAAATAATAATATCTAATTTAAACAGTTTTTGAATTTAAAAGTACAATTCAGCAATAATTAAAATAGATTAGGAAGATTAAATTATGCCAAAACCATACAGTGAAGACTTACGAAGAAAAGTAATAGAAGCTTATGAAAGTAAAAATATGAAAATTAAAGAAATTTGTAAAGTGTTCAATATCACTAGAAAGACTTTATTTTTATGAAGAAAAAGAAAAAAAGAAACTGGGCATATAAAACCAATTTTGAATTATCAAAAAGGACATAGCCACAAAATAAAGGATTTAGATGAATTAAAAAATTATTTAGCAGAAAATAAAGATGTTACAGTTCAAAAAGTAATTGATAAATATGGAAATATGACTAAAGAAACAGTTTATAACTATTTTAAAAAACTAAATTATACATATAAAAAAAACTTTTCTATATGAACAAAGAGATAAAAATAAACAAGAAGATTTTTTAAAAGAAATAGCTAAAATAATGAATGAAGATTTAGTATATATTGATGAATCTGGAATTGATGATAATGAATTTTATAAATATGGTTGATCTGAAAAAGGTAAAAGATTATTTGATAATAAACCCGCATATAAAATAAAGAGAATGAGTATAATTGGTTCACTAAATAAAGGTAAATTAAAAGCCTTATGAGCATTTGAAGGACATTGCAATAGTAAAATTTTTGAATCATATGTTAAAAATAAACTAATTCCAGTATTAAAGCGTGGACAAATTATAGTTTTAGATAATGCAACGTTTCATAAATCTAAATTAACACAACAATTAATTGAAAATGCTGGATGCAAACTATTATTTCTTCCGCCATATTCTCCTAATTTAAATCCAATTGAACATTTTTGATTTGCTATAAAACATAATATAAGAAAAATATTACCAAATTATTGACCAAATATTAAAAAAGCGATTGATTTTGTTTTTCAAGATATGAGTAAACATTACTTTAGTTAGCTATATAAGAAAAATATTACCAAATTATTGACCAAATATTAAAAAAGCGATTGATTTTGTTTTTCAAGATATGAGTAAACATTACTTTAGTTAGCTATATATGAACAAAGAGATAAAAATAAACAAGAAGATTTTTTAAAAGAAATAGCTAAAATAATGAATGAAGATTTAGTATATATTGATGAATCTGGAATTGATGATAATGAATTTTATAAATATGGTTGATCTGAAAAAGGTAAAAGATTATTTGATAATAAACCCGCATATAAAATAAAGAGAATGAGTATAATTGGTTCACTAAATAAAGGTAAATTAAAAGCCTTATGAGCATTTGAAGGACATTGCAATAGTAAAATTTTTGAATCATATGTTAAAAATAAACTAATTCCAGTATTAAAGCGTGGACAAATTATAGTTTTAGATAATGCAACGTTTCATAAATCTAAATTAACACAACAATTAATTGAAAATGCTGGATGCAAACTATTATTTCTTCCGCCATATTCTCCTAATTTAAATCCAATTGAACATTTTTGATTTGCTATAAAACATAATATAAGAAAAATATTACCAAATTATTGACCAAATATTAAAAAAGCGATTGATTTTGTTTTTCAAGATATGAGTAAACATTACTTTAGTTAGCTATATAATTTCATATATCATTGAAATGAAATAAAATAAATTACCTTTTATACACTCAAAAAAGATGTAAAAATATTATAATAAATAAATGATATATTTGGATATGTCACCATAAGTTTAAAAATTTTAAAGAGGTATAAAATGAAAAGAATATTAAATATTTTAAGTTGTTTAACATTTAGTGCATTAACTACTATTAACATTAACGCTTGTGATTTTTTTGATAATAACCCTCACAAATCAAAACCTTTGTACGAAAATGAAGAATGATTTAATGGCACAAGTTCTCAATATGAAGGTAATATTGTAGACAATATCAATATAATGTCTTGAAAAAAATATCATTTAAATTGACAATCATTTATTAAAAAGTATCAATTGTTAAATTTTGATGATAAAGCAATTATTAAAGTTGAAACTGCCACATATAAAAACTGTATATGACATAATTTACCATCTCAAATTACAGGACCTAACTTATCAGTTAATACAGCAAAAATTAATACATCAAACAACACAAATGATGAAAAAAACAAAATTTGAAATATAGAATTTATGTATTATTATGGCAGTTGACTTACTCCTTTAGTTTTTATTCATATCTATCCTCAAGCATTTTTTTGATATAGTAATAATGGCAATATATATTTATCTATTCATTTAAAAGAAGAATCAAAAAATGCTGTAGAAGGAGCACACTTTAAACTTCAAATAAATAGTGTATATTTAAGCTAAATTTATTAATTATAATAATGAAAAGGGGCAATATAACAATGAATGATGAAGATGAAAAATGTGACTTAGAAGTTAAATCAATTTTAGAAAAACAATATAAAAATGATCAAATCAAAGAGTTCTTAGTAAAACTTATAAATTCAAAAAAAGAAGAAAATAAATTTTATAGTAACTTAGAATTACTAGCGGATGTTTCACTATATTATAAAAAAATTAAAAAAACTGTTAAAATAACAAATAATATTTTGGAAATAACAAGCAAAATTTTAAAACTAAATGATACTGAAATAAATAATTTTTTAAGTTTAAGTTGAAATAAAATTCAAGAAATAACTACAGAAAAAATCATAAATATCGAAGAAATTAATGATTTATTAAATGAACCTTTTGTAAATACTTCATATATTAATCAAAAAAATTTAATATAGATTTCTAATTTAATATCTTTCTAAAATACTTGCATTAACTTCATAAATAACACTTAAAAGTATTATAAATACTATTTTATTTTTGAAATAATGTAAAATTATTTTATAAAAGGGGTTAAACTTTGAAAAAGGGGTATTTTATGAAAAATTTAAAAAGTATACTATCAATTGTAGGTGTTTTAGGATTTACAGCAGCAACAACAAGCAATGTCACTGCATGTATAAGTAATATAACAAGTAATTTTCAAGAAATAACAAATTGAAAAGAAAGTAATGGTGAAATTCAAAGCTTAGTTAATAATAAAAATACTATTTATGCAGGAACCAAAACTGGTGATGACAAAGGTAATTTATTTAAAATTACAAAAGAAGACACAACAACACCTTTAACAAATTGAAAAGAAAGTAATGGTAAAGTTCAAAGTTTATTAAATGTTAATGATACGATCTATGTTGGAACAAAAACTGGCGATGGCAAAGGTAATTTATTTAAAATTACTGATGATGATACAATAACAGCACTATCTAAATGAGATGAAAACAACGGTGAAATTTATAGTTTAACTAATTCAACAAACGAAAGTATTTATATTGGAACCAAAACTGGTGATGGTCAAGGATATTTATATAAAGTTAAAGAAGATGGTGAAAATACAGTAGTAACTAACTGAAAAGATACTAATGGTGAAGTTTTAAGTCTAGTTAATGATAATAATACAATCTTTGTTGGAACAAGAACTATTGATGGTAAAGGAAGATTATTTAAAGTTGTCTATACAGTAGCAATTGGTATTTTTAGTTGAAGTAGCAGTGGTGGTGAAGTACATAGTTTATTAAATGTCAATGGTATTGTTTAGGCTGGAACTAAAATTAGTGATAATAAAGGAAAACTATTTAAAAGTTTAAATCCAGAAGGATAATAAAAACTAATTAATTTAATTTATTAACTTCTTTTAAAAAAACCTAAAATTAAATTTTAGGTTTTTTATTATTTTTATCCTGTATAATTTTCAAACTTACCTCATTTTGGAATAAAAACAGTTACTACTTTTCCTGTCGGGCCGTTTCGATGTTTAGAAATAAGAATTTCAGCAAGATTACTTTCTTGTGAACTTGTTGTTTCTTCGCTATTTTTTTCCTTATAATAATCATCACGATATAAAAACATAATTACATCAGCATCTTGTTCAATAGCCCCTGACTCACGTAAATCAGACATTAAAGGACGTTTTTCTTCACGTCTCTCCACCATTCTTGATAATTGTGATAAACAAACAATTGGTACTCTTAATTCTCTTGCCAAAATTTTTAAACTACGAGAAATATTTGAAACTTCTTGTTGACGTGATTCACTATCTCTACCAGTTAATAACTGTAAATAATCAATAATTACTAACTTAATGCTATTTTCACGACTTAATTTTCTTAATTTAGTTTGCAACTCTAAAACTCTTAAACCAGGTGTATCATCAATAATAATTCTTTTTTGTTTCAATTGCTCAGCAGTAGCACTAATACGATTTCAATCAGCCTGTGTAAATTTAGACTTATTACGTAAACGATTAGCATCAAAATGTCCTTGACAAGAAATCATTCTTGTAATTAATTGATCTTTTGGCATTTCTAATGAAAAAATAACAACAACATCGTTTTTATTATCTTGTTCATTAGCAGCATTTAAAGCAAAATTAAGTGCTAAGGCGGTTTTACCCATTGAAGGTCTAGCTGCTAAAATAATTAAGTCACCTCGTTGAAAACCACTAGTAATCATATCCAAATTGTTAATACCTGAACTTGTACCAGTAATATTAACTGTTGATTTTTGTAGTTGTTCAATTTTAGTTACCACATCATCAATGTGTTCACTAATTGGCAACATCTCTTCATGATTACGTTCACTACTTACTTGTACAATTTGAGCTTCAGCAGCAATTAAAACTTCATTAATTGACTTTTCACTTTGTAACTCTTTACCAATATTTTTTAAAGCATTTTCTAATTGTCGTTTAGTAGTTCTTTCAATCAAAATATCAATGTGTTCTTTTAAATTAGCATCAGTAATATATTGAGCCACTAAAGAAGATAAATATTCAATTCCACCAATTTTATCCAAATTATTTTGCTTAACTAATTCTTCGGCAATAGTTGTTACATCAATACCAGAATTATTTTTATAAAGATTGGTAATTGTTTTAAAAATAATTTGATTAGAATTAATTGTAAAGTCATGTGGTGCCAATAAATTTAATGCACTTTCACATGCTGGTGATGATTGAATCATCGCACTTAAAACATTAACTTCTGCATTATTTATATATTGACCATTGTTAGACATAATTATTCTCCTAAAACTTCAACCTTTAATTGTGCAATAATTGTAACATCTAATTTAATATTAATGTTAGTTATACCTAATTCATTAATAGGATTAAATTTAACAAATTTATGTTTATCAATTTTAATGTTATATTTTTGCACTAGTTGTTCACAAATTTGTTTTGAAGAAATAGCACCAGAAACTTTACCATTATTACTTTTTAATTTAAATTGTAAAGTAATTAAAGCTAATTGTTCTTTAATTTTTTGTAAATCTTCTAATTCCATTTCTCGTTGTATTTTTTTATTTTCAATTACTTTTTGATTAATTTTTAATGCTTCTGATGTAGCAATTACAGCTAATTTTCTAGGTAATAAATAATTTTTACCATAACCATCACTAACATTAACAACTTCACCTTTTTTACCATAATTTTTAATATCCGTTAAAAGGACAACTTTCATTGTAAACATCTCACTTTCTATTTTAATAATTTTTAATACCTTTCAGTAGTAGCACTCTCACTTTGATATACGCCACTTTCAATTAGTTTTACCAATTCATCATACAATGCTCTAATTCCCAATTTACTACTTTGGACAGCAGCAGCACTAAAGTGACCACCACCACCTAAGTTTTCACAAATAATTTGAACATTTATTTCACCGTTGCTTCGTGCTGATAAACAGGCACGTCCTTGACGATCATAAGCAATAGTAAATGATGCTTTACAATCACGTAAGTCTAACAACATTTCTGAAATTTGGGCTAAATATGAAGTATGTACTTCTAAGTTTTCATCACCAACAGCAACTAAAAATCCTTTTTTAATTTCTTGGGCGTGACTAATTAAAGCAAATTTATCAATTAGTTCATTTAAACTATTTTTCAATAATCCTTTAACTTTAGAAGGAGAAGCTCCTCAATCAGTTAATAATCCACAGGCTTCAAAAGTTCTTCTTGTTGTTCTTACTTGGAAATTATTAGTATCAATTAAAATACCTGCAAACATTATATTTCATAAAAATAATGATTCAATATTATTAAAATCATTATAATAAATAATTTCTGTCATTGCTTCAGCTGTTGAAGAAGTTCCTGCATCAATATAAGAAGTAATGGTACTACTAATTGATTCATCAGAAACACGATGATGATCAATAACAATAATTTTTACAGCTTTACTTAATAAATCAGGACTATCAACGCGTTGCGGATTATGAGTATCAACAACAATTAATAAAGTATTTGCATGAAGAAATTTAAGTGCTTGTTTACCTGTAATAAAATTACGACTAATATAACTTTCAGGAACAAGTTCATGAAGAATTTTTAATGTTTTTTCATCAACTTCATTTTGATTAATAACATAATGAGCACTTTTATTTAAACTTTTAGCAATTTCAATAATAGCTGTTCCTGAAGAAATACTATCAAAATCAGCAGCCGCATGTCCCATAACTAAAATGTTTTCTGCTAATTTTATTTCATTATATAATGATTGTGCAAACATTCTAATATTAATTTTAGATTCTGATTGTTTTGCTTCAATAGTACCTCCAATAAAAACTGTATTACCACCAAATTCACGAATAACTACTTGATCACCACCACGATAAACTGCTAACTCTTTACTTTCAATAGCCAAATCATATAGATCTTTACTAATAGCATTACCATAAGAGAAACCAGCAGATAACGTAATATCTGCTTTAAATTTTTTAACACCTTCTCGAATATTTTTAATAAGTGGAAAGTTATCATTTCTTGCTTTATTAAATTCATTTTGATAAAGTAAAATATTGTAACCATCTTCAATATTACCTAATAATAAACCTGAATAATTATTAGCAAAATCATTTAATTCAGTTTTAATAAATGCTTCAACACGAATTTGATTCTCAACTCTTAATTTTTGTAAAGAATTATAAAAATTATCAATACTAATTACACCAAAAACTAATTTTTCTTGCTGTAATTTATTATATAAGAAATGATATTTAGTTGTTTCTTGTAACAAAATTGTTCTAGTTTGTACTAAATAAATAGCATCATAAAGCATATCTTCAATTTTAAGTGTAATTTGAGTAATATTATTACTAATTAATTGTTCTAAATCTCTTGATAGTTTAACAATTGATTTTCCAATTAATCTACCTAAACCTTTATCTTCTAAAAATTCACTTACTCACATAATTGATAAATCACTATCTAAAACAATCATACCAACACTACCAAAAGTTAAAGCTTGTGCATTATTTAATTTTATGATTTCAGCTGTGTTAATATAACGATGACGAATTCATAAACTAAATAAAAAAATATAAAGACAAACAATAATAAAATTACCTAAAACTAAACTTAAAATTACAGTAATAGTGACCACTTGTTCTGCTGTCTCAATATTAACAATAAAATAAGTCAAGCCAATTAAAATTTCAATTACTAATCAAATAATCATTATTAAATGATAATTTCTTAACGATTTGAACACTTTGTCACTTCCTTCTAATATTATTAATTATACTATAACACTAATATTAAAAACAGCCATTATCTTTTATGTAATATAATACTATTAAGGTCTTTTTATTTTAATTTTAAACTATTATTTAAAATAAAATATTTTTAAGAACCTGTTTAGAATCTTTTCGAAAATAATGTAAAATGATTATATATAGCTAACTAAAGTAATGTTTACTCATATCTTGAAAAACAAAATCAATCGCTTTTTTAATATTTGGTCAATAATTTGGTAATATTTTTCTTAGAACCTGTTTAGGATCTTTTTTGATTAATTTTTAATAAAATTTATATTATAATGGTTATTTTATAATAAAAAATAGATTTTTAGTCGATAAGTTTTCAAATGATAAAATCTTTTTAACAAAAAAATGAAAAAGAAAATAAATTATTGGTTAAGTACCTATTTATAAATGATTATTTCTTGTTTTAGTTAAATTCTATTAAAAAGATCCTAAACAGGTTCTAATATTACTTTTAATCTTCTTGTTCCATAAACACATTTATTTTCTTTAAAAGCACTAATAATAGCTTCATCATAAATATTATTTTGAATTTTATTTTCTTTTTTCTTTAAATTAAAATAATATGTTGATTTAGAAATTTTTAAAAAATGACACATTGTGCGAATTTTATATTTAAACTTATTGTTTGTAATAATTTCTATTTTCTGCCTATTATTAGTGCTGCTTGCTTTAAAATATCTGGAATGGCAACACTTTTTAGGACTATTTTTTGGTAGACATTTGTTTTTGATAATTAACTGGAGTTAAGTAGTTTAAAGTGCTGTGGATTCTTATGTTGTTGTATCAATTGATGTAATCAAATAATTCTAATTTTAATTGGATTAATGATCTAAAATTTTTATCATTAATAAATTCAGTTTTGAAAGTTTTAAAAGTTGCTTCAGCAACAGCATTGTCATAAGGACAACCTTTTTTGCTTAAAGAGCGAGTAATATTGAATGCTAGTAAAAGTTTATCAATAATTTTATTATTAAATTCATTACCACAATCACTATGAAATATTTGAATATCTTTTAAACAGCGATTTGATTGCATAAATGCTTGATGTACTAATAAGGCATCTTTTCTAGTACCTACACTATGTCCAATAATTTCGCGGTTAAATAGGTCAATTAATAAGCAAATATAGTTTCATTTACCATTAACTTGAACATAAGTTAAATCACTGACAATAACTTCATTTTTAAGCCTATTATTAAAGTTTCTATTCACAAGATTAGTGATTTTTTCATCATTTACTTTGTTATTATGATTTTTGAATGATAATTTAGTGTATTTTGATATTAAATTATGCTTATTCATAATTTCTTTAATTTTTCGTCTTGATAAATAAATTTCTTGGTTTTCTAATATTACTTTTAATCTTCTTGTTCCATAAACACATTTATTTTCTTTAAAAGCACTAATAATAGCTTCATCATAAATATTATTTTGAATTTTATTTTCTTTTTTCTTTAAATTAAAATAATATGTTGATTTAGAAATTTTTAAAAAATGACACATTGTGCGAATTTTATATTTAAACTTATTGTTTGTAATAATTTCTATTTTCTGCCTATTATTAGTGCTGCTTGCTTTAAAATATCATTTTCCATTCGTAATTGTTTTAATTCTTTTCTTAATTTAATTAATTCATTTTCTTCAACAGAACGATTATCTTTAGCTTTAAAACTACCTGAATTAGTAAATTGCTTAATTCAATTATAAGTAGCTGCTCTTGTAACATTATATTCTTTAGCAAGGTAAGATACTGATTTGCCGCTTTGATATAAAGCTACTATTTGTTTTTTAAATTCATCGGTATATGAATTAATATTGGCCATAATTATAGTTCCTTTCTTTCAACTAATTTGTTCACTTGTCTACGTAATTAGTGTCCAATAAAGTGTAACCCATCCACTTAACTAATTGTAAAATATACAAAATTTGATAACATATAGTTGTTATCCAATATATAAATTTTAACTCATTACTTTTATACCAAAGTAAATGGACTTTTTATTGTTAAAGGAGGCATTAAAATGGCAATAATAGATAAGACTAAATCACAAACATATAATTTTCTATCAGAAAATAAATCCATAGAAGATATTAAAAAACAACCAAACACTACTTTAAAAGAAAAAAGTAGACATGGTGGATCAACATTTAAAATAATTGAAAAAATTACTGCTAGTGAACAACAACTTAATGATGACCTGTCCAAAAATATTAATGAAAATTTAAAAATAGTTTCTACTAATTTAACAGATAACGAAAAAGAACAAAAAACAAATAATGATTTTTGAACAAAATTAACCAATTACTTAAATTTACCAAAACCAAATACAGAAGAACTAATACAAGCTCAAAGAAAAATTCAAGAACTAGAAAAGGAAATTCAACAACTTAAAAAAGAATATGAAGAATTAAAACTAAAGCAAGGCAATGTAAATTTGGCTAAATTTAAATATAATGCCATAACAATTTATAATGAAAAACAAACTAAAAAAACAGGTATTGATAAAATTCACGAAGAATTTTTACCAATAGCAGATAAAATATTTTTTATAACAACTTTTGTGCATATTAATCAATCAATAAGCGAAGAAATAATGTATTTTCATCATTTTAAATATGATGCTAGTTTAAAAATAATAAAACAAACCAAATACTACAAAAATATAAATGAATATAAAAGTAATATTTTTTTAATTGATGAACAAAATCAAAATTTAAACAAAATAACAGCAAAAGATTTTTTAAAAAAACAACAAGATTTTAAACTAAAACCAACTAAAATTGAAAGAACTCTATGATATATTTTTACAGTAATTGTTGTATTAGCTGGCATATCTACTTTCATAGGTGTCATCATTCTTTTTTTTCCAACTGTAGCTAGTATACCTGCTGTAGCAATAGGATTAAAAGTTGTAGGTACACTTTCTAGTATTAGTTTTATAAGAATATTTGCATCAATATTTTCTTCTGCAACAAGAAAAGTTGATGTATGATTTGGTTATAAATTTTATAAAAACAAAGAACAAAAAGAAAAAGAAAAAAAAGAACGTCAATCAATAATTAAAAATTTATCAGTTGATAAATTAGAAACTAAATTACAAACACAATATGAGATTTTAAAACAAGAACTAGATAACAGAAAAGAAAAAAATCCAGACCAACTAATAAACAAAAACATTATAAATCATAATTTAAATAACATTTCTCAAAATCTAAATATTGAATCTGAAAATAATCAAAATTTTGATTCATCTATACGAAATACAGTAAATAATCAAGACTCACAACCTTTAACAAGTTCAATTAAAAATTGAAATAAAGTGAAATGTTTATTAACATAATTAATAAAGTTTTGATCACTATTTTGAAAAATAGTGATTTTTTATTATTTATTAAACATTTTTCGTTTTAAAAATATATAATTTTTTGTGAGTATTTTAAGGGTAGAAAAAAATATTCAAAAATAATAAAGAGAGGAAAAATAAATTATGCCATGAGAACCATATGACAAATGAAGTCAATCGGAAAAAGATGAATTTAAAAAAGAAGCTGAACGAATAAATAAAGCTTGAGGAGAAAAAAACGAACGTGAAAGACGAGAAAAAGTTGCTAATGCTCTTGGATTTGAAAAAGAAGACACTATAAAAAAAGAACAAGAACAGTTGAAAGAAGTATGAACAGAAAAACAAAAAGTTGGTAATTCTTTGGGATTCAAAGAAATTAAAAAAATAAATAATGAAGCTTCAACAAGTAAAAGTCAAAGTTCTAATAGTAAATCAGCAAAAATGTAAATCTTAAATACTTTAAAACTGCACAATTGTGCAGTTTATTTAGTGATTTTATTGATTATAATCTTAATTAAAATCTTTAACGTAAATAAGTGTTAAATATAAAATAAAAGTGTTATAATTAAATTGTTCTTATTTTTTATAGAACAAATAATTTTAAAAAATGAATATAAAATTTAAATAAACATAAATTCAAAAATTCCAAATAACCCCTAAAACTTTAGTTTCTATTTTTAATATAGAAACTTTTTTTGTATAATTTAATTAAACTTAATATAAGTTTTTAACTCATTATTTTATGGAATAGCAACACTTTTTAGGACTATTTTTTGGTAGACATTTGTTTTTGATAATTAACTGGAGTTAAGTAGTTTAAAGTGCTGTGGATTCTTATGTTGTTGTATCAATTGATGTAATCAAATAATTCTAATTTTAATTGGATTAATGATCTAAAATTTTTATCATTAATAAATTCAGTTTTGAAAGTTTTAAAAGTTGCTTCAGCAACAGCATTGTCATAAGGACAACCTTTTTTGCTTAAAGAGCGAGTAATATTGAATGCTAGTAAAAGTTTATCAATAATTTTATTATTAAATTCATTACCACAATCACTATGAAATATTTGAATATCTTTTAAACAGCGATTTGATTGCATAAATGCTTGATGTACTAATAAGGCATCTTTTCTAGTACTTAGAACCTGTTTAGGATCTTTTTAATAGAATTTAACTAAAACAAGAAATAATCATTTATAAATAGGTACTTAACCAATAATTTATTTTCTTTTTCATTTTTTTGTTAAAAAGATTTTATCATTTGAAAACTTATCGACTAAAAATCTATTTTTTATTATAAAATAACCATTATAATATAAATTTTATTAAAAATTAATCAAAAAAGATCCTAAACAGGTTCTTAGATAAAAAACAAGATAAATTAACTTTAATTAAAGAAGATATAACTTATAAAGTTTTACAATATAAAGAATTAGGAACTGGTATATTTACTGGTGATAAAGATATTCCACCAACTAAATTTATTAAACAATGAATTAATGAAAGTATAAGTAAAAAACAAGATAAATTAATTGCTGGTGAAAATATTCATATTAGTGATACTAATGTAATTAGTGCTACTGGTGGAAGTGAACCCCCTAATTTAGATAATTATTATACAAAACCAGAAGTTGATAAAAAATTAGAAGATAAATTAGATATAGATAAATTTTCATATGCTTTTGCTATACATGCTGTTAGTACTGAAATTCCTAATTTAGAAACTACTGATAAAACAGTTGTTGATGGTATTAATGAAAATAAAATTAATATAGATAATAAACAAGATAAATTAACTTTAATTAAAGAAGATACTACTTATAAAATATTAGAATATATTTCTGGTGATTGGAGTGAAACAACATTTCAAGGAGATAAAGATATTCCTCCCACAAAATTTGTTAAAAAATTTATTGATGAAAAAATTAATGCTTTAAATATTATTAAATGAAAATCAGTAGGTACAAAAGAAAGTAATATTAAAATTAATTATGAATTTAAAATAAATACTTTATATAGAATTGCTTATTCATGAAATGCAAATGATACTGGTGCAATAAAATATATTATTTTTAAATATAGCTAACTAAAGTAATATTTACTCATATCTTGAAAAACAAAATCAATCGCTTTTTTAATATTTGGTCAATAATTTGGTAATATTTTTCTTATATTATGTTTTATAGCAAATCAAAAATGTTCAATTGGATTTAAATTAGGAGAATATGGCGGAAGAAATAATAGTTTGCATCCAGCATTTTCAATTAATTGTTGTGTTAATTTAGATTTATGAAACGTTGCATTATCTAAAACTATAATTTGTCCACGCTTTAATACTGGAATTAGTTTATTTTTAACATATGATTCAAAAATTTTACTATTGCAATGTTCTTCAAATGCTCATAAGGCTTTTAATTTACCTTTATTTAGTGAACCAATTATACTCATTCTCTTTATTTTATATGCGGGTTTATTATCAAATAATCTTTTACCTTTTTCAGATCAACCATATTTATAAAATTCATTATCATCAATTCCAGATTCATCAATATATACTAAATCTTCATTCATTATTTTAGCTATTTCTTTTAAAAAATCTTCTTGTTTATTTTTATCTCTTTGTTCATATAGAAAAGTTTTTTTTATATGTATAATTTAGTTTTTTAAAATAGTTATAAACTGTTTCTTTAGTTATATTTCCAAATTTATCAATTACTTTTTGAACTGTAACATCTTTATTTTCTGCTAAATAATTTTTTAATTCATCTAAATCCTTTATTTTGTGGCTATGTCCTTTTTGATAATTCAAAATTGGTTTTATATGCCCAGTTTCTTTTTTTCTTTTTCTTCATAAAAATAAAGTCTTTCTAGTGATATTGAACACTTTACAAATTTCTTTAATTTTCATATTTTTACTTTCATAAGCTTCTATTACTTTTCTTCGTAAGTCTTCACTGTATGGTTTTGGCATAATTTAATCTTCCTAATCTATTTTAATTATTGCTGAATTGTACTTTTAAATTCAAAAACTGCTTAAATTACATATTATTATTTTACATTATTTATGAGTAAATATTACTTTAGTTAGCTATATAATATTTTAATAATGATTTGCTATTGTTTTTTTGTTATATTATAAGTAGTAATATTTATTACCAATTTTGCGATGAATTACAAAGCAACGAGCATTAAAATCCCAATATATTTATTTAAAATTTTAGTTTATTATTTTATTTTAAAGTAACTATTTTTCTTTTAAAGGAGTGCACATCACCATGGCAATTAAAGATGTACAAAGAGATGGTAATTGTTTATTATGAGCAGTAATCGTTTCATATTTAGAACAAGTTAAAACTAATAAAAACCAATTTAAAAAAAGATATAAATCACTTTTTGGTATAGAAATCGGTTGAGAACGAATTTTTAGTTTTGCTGATTTTAGTTTTGCTGATAAAGAAAATGAAAAATTAGTTAAAGTCTTTCGTAATCGTATTTGTAATTATATTGAAAAAAATTTAGATACAAAACGGCCAGATAATAAAGCTAATTTTAGATCAATGTTATTAGATAGTGAAATCAATAATAAAAATAAAGAATTGTATCCTAACAATAGTGAAGATACACAAATAAGAAAAACTTTAGAACAAATGAGAAAAAATGGTGAAATAACAGGTTCTGTTGAAATTGAAGCAATTTGTAATATTTTAAATTGTGATATTATTAGAATTAATGAAGATTTTGATGTTGCAAGTAGGGAAAGATTTGAACCAGATAATGTAATTGCTAATAATGAGGTGAAGTTATACTATCAAGCTCGACATTATCAATATTTTTCAAATGTTACTAATCAAACACCAGCAAAAAGGAATGAGGAAGAAACTACAAAAGTAGTGACGCCTTCATTTGAGGTTAATTCAAGTAATAATAGTTCTCAAGAAAGTATTTTATTTCCAAGAAAGGAAAGTGCTGATTTTTTAATTAATGCTAGATTGAAACTTAAAAATCAGTTGTCTGATAAAGAAATTAATGAAGAAACACAAAATGCTATAATTGATATTTTTATTGAAGATATAATTAAAGTACCAGCACATCAAAAAAATGAAATATTAGAAAAATCTATTTTTGAATTAAATAATCAAGATCAATTATTTATAAATCCTAATCTTGTTTTTGAATCATTTATTAAACCAATAATTAATGGTTCAAAAACAGGAGATCAACAATTATTAAAAGAAAGTACTAATACAAATACTAATTAATTAGTATTATCAATTTTATATTTATTGATTTGTTATATTAATAAAAAATAACCAAATATTTGGTTATTTTTAGTATATTTTAAATTTATTTTACTTGGTATTTAATAGTTGGAATGGCAACACTTTTTAGGACTATTTTTTGGTAGACATTTGTTTTTGATAATTAACTGGAGTTAAGTAGTTTAAAGTGCTGTGGATTCTTATGTTGTTGTATCAATTGATGTAATCAAATAATTCTAATTTTAATTGGATTAATGATCTAAAATTTTTATCATTAATAAATTCAGTTTTGAAAGTTTTAAAAGTTGCTTCAGCAACAGCATTGTCATAAGGACAACCTTTTTTGCTTAAAGAGCGAGTAATATTGAATGCTAGTAAAAGTTTATCAATAATTTTATTATTAAATTCATTACCACAATCACTATGAAATATTTGAATATCTTTTAAACAGCGATTTGATTGCATAAATGCTTGATGTACTAATAAGGCATCTTTTCTAGTACCTACACTATGTCCAATAATTTCGCGGTTAAATAGGTCAATTAATAAGCAAATATAGTTTCATTTACCATTAACTTGAACATAAGTTAAATCACTGACAATAACTTCATTTTTAAGCCTATTATTAAAGTTTCTATTCACAAGATTAGTGATTTTTTCATCATTTACTTTGTTATTATGATTTTTGAATGATAATTTAGTGTATTTTGATATTAAATTATGCTTATTCATAATTTCTTTAATTTTTCGTCTTGATAAATAAATTTCTTGGTTTTCTAATATTACTTTTAATCTTCTTGTTCCATAAACACATTTATTTTCTTTAAAAGCACTAATAATAGCTTCATCATAAATATTATTTTGAATTTTATTTTCTTTTTTCTTTAAATTAAAATAATATGTTGATTTAGAAATTTTTAAAAAATGACACATTGTGCGAATTTTATATTTAAACTTATTGTTTGTAATAATTTCTATTTTCTGCCTATTATTAGTGCTGCTTGCTTTAAAATATCATTTTCCATTCTTAATTGTTTTAATTCTTTTCTTAATTTAATTAATTCATTTTCTTCAACAGAACGATTATCTTTAGCTTTAAAACTACCTGAATTAGTAAATTGCTTAATTCAATTATAAGTAGCTGCTCTTGTAACATTATATTCTTTAGCAAGGTAAGATACTGATTTGCCGCTTTGATATAAAGCTACTATTTGTTTTTTAAATTCATCGGTATATGAATTAATATTGGCCATAATTATAGTTCCTTTCTTTCAACTAATTTGTTCACTTGTCTACGTAATTAGTGTCCAATAAAGTGTAACCCATCCACAACAATTAATTGAAAATGCTGGATGCAAACTATTATTTCTTCCGCCATATTCTCCTAATTTAAATCCAATTGAACATTTTTGATTTGCTATAAAACATAATATAAGAAAAATATTACCAAATTATTGACCAAATATTAAAAAAGCGATTGATTTTGTTTACTCATAAATAATGTAAAATAATAATATGTAATTTAAACAGTTTTTGAATTTAAAACTACAATTCAGCAATAATTAAAATAGATTAGGAAGATTAAATTATGCCAAAACCATACAGTGAAGACTTACGAAGAAAAGTAATAGAAGCTTATGAAAGTAAAAATATGAAAATTAAAGAAATTTGTAAAGTGTTCAATATCACTAGAAAGACTTTATTTTTATGAAGAAAAAGAAAAAAAGAAACTGGGCATATAAAACCAATTTTGAATTATCAAAAAGGACATAGCCACAAAATAAAGGATTTAGATGAATTAAAAAATTATTTAGCAGAAAATAAAGATGTTACAGTTCAAAAAGTAATTGATAAATTTGGAAATATGACTAAAGAAACAGTTTATAACTATTTTAAAAAACTAAATTATACATATAAAAAAAACTTTTCTATATGAACAAAGAGATAAAAATAAACAAGAAGATTTTTTAAAAGAAATAGCTAAAATAATGAATGAAGATTTAGTATATATTGATGAATCTGGAATTGATGATAATGAATTTTATAAATATGGTTGATCTGAAAAAGGTAAAAGATTATTTGATAATAAACCCGCATATAAAATAAAGAGAATGAGTATAATTGGTTCACTAAATAAAGGTAAATTAAAAGCCTTATGAGCATTTGAAGGACATTGCAATAGTAAAATTTTTGAATCATATGTTAAAAATAAACTAATTCCAGTATTAAAGCGTGGACAAATTATAGTTTTAGATAATGCAACGTTTAATAAATCTAAATTAACACAACAATTAATTGAAAATGCTGGATGCAAACTATTATTTCTTCCGCCATATTCTCCTAATTTAAATCCAATTGAACATTTTTGATTTGCTATAAAACATAATATAAGAAAAATATTACCAAATTATTGACCAAATATTAAAAAAGCGATTGATTTTGTTTTTCAAGATATGAGTAAACATTACTTTAGTTAGCTATAATTATAAATAAGTAAGGCTTAAAAATAAATATAACTTTTAGGAGGAAAATATGGAAAAAAAACTTTTAACTTATCCTCATGATATATCAAAAAATTATTAATCATACTAGGTATAAGTAAAATTGCAATTGGTTTGTCTATCTTATTTGTTTTTATTACAAACTTAATTATCTATACTAATTCAGGATTAATATTTCCTTTTAGAGAAATATCATAAAATAAATTTACAAGATAAAAAATGAGTATAAATGCTTTAAAACATTTATACTCATTTTAAATTTATATTAATTTTAAAAATTCTAAAATTCGATTTAATTCTTTGTGATTACTATAATTGATGATTAATTGTTTTTTATTGATTTTTACTTTAGTATCTAAAGTTCTTGATAAAGTATTTTCTAATGCTACTAAATGAAGATCTGACTTTTTATTAACATTTTGTTTTTGATTTAAACTTAATTGTTGCATCTTAATAACATCTTCAACCTTACGAACACTCCATTGTTCACTATATGCCCTTTTAGCAATAGTTACCATTAAATTAAGATTAGTACCTAAACTTAATAATGGTTTAACATGACCCATTGTTAATTCATTGCGTTGAAGCATTTGTAAAATCTCTACTGGCAATTGCAAAATTCGTAAAGTATTAGCAATGTGACTACGTGATTTATTAACTTTTTGTGAGAGTTGTTCTTGAGTTCATTTCATTTTACTAATTAAAGTTTGATATGCCTGTGCTTCTTCAAAAGCATTCAAATCAACACGTTGAATATTTTCAATCAAAGCAAATTCCATTAATTGTTGATCTGTTACTTCAATAGTTACTGCAGAGATCTCTGTTAAACCTGCTAATTTTGCAGCTTTAGTTCTACGTTCACCAGCAACTAATTGAAAAACACCATCTGTTATCGTTTTCTTAACAATAATTGGTTGAATTAAACCATGAATTTTAATTGAATCACTTAGTTCTTTAATTTCTTGTTCATTAAATACTACACGCGGTTGATATGGATTAGGAATAATTTTAGCAAGAGAAATAGTTTGTGAAAAAGTTTTAGCAATTTCTGGTGAACTTTCAATGTTAGTTATCAAATCATTTAAACCTTCACCAAAAATTGATGCTAAACCTTTAGCAGAAATACGATTTTTTTTATCATTAGACATTATTTAACACCTCATTCACTAAACTTTGATAAGCAATAGCACCACTGCAACGTGGCCGATAACTAAAAATATTTTTACCATGACTTGGTGCTTCACTTAGGGTTACATTTCTTGGAATATAATTTTTATAAACTTTTTCTCTAAAATTTTTTTGAATTTCTTTGATAACTTCAACAGAAGAAGTTGTTCTAATATTAACCATAGTTAATAAAATGCCTTCAATTTCTAAATTGGGATTAAATAATTGTTGTACTAAACGAATAGTAGATAATAATTGTACCAAACCACCTAATGCATAAAACTCAGCTTGTAACGGAATAATAACTGAATTAGCCGAAGCTAAAGCATTACGATTAACTAATCCTAAACTAGGCGGACAGTCAATAATAATAAAATCATATATTTCCTTTACGGGTTCTAATTTTTCTAATAAAATATTTCTTTTATTACGAGATTGCTCTAATAAAAATATTTCGGCTCCCGCCAAAGAAATGGTCGATGGTAATAAATCTACTCCTTGACAAACTTCAGTTTTAATGACTTTTTCCAATGGAACATCATGTACTAAAACATCATATATATCTTGTTCAACTTTATCAGCAGCAAAACCCATTGAAATAGTAGCACTACCTTGTGGATCCAAATCAATAAGTAACACTTTTTTATTTTTTATACCTAAACCTGCAGCAAGATTAGTAGCAGTAGTTGTTTTTCCAACTCCACCTTTTTGATTAGCAATTGCAATAATTTTGCCCATAATAATTACCTTTCTAAATTAATAGACTAATATTTTATCCTACTAATTAAGTTTAACACTAATTTTAATTAATATTATTTACAAAGGTTTACTTTTAATTTGTTGATAAGGTCTTGGATATTTTAAAGCACATAATTTATATTTTTGAAAATGAAGGATTGTTCTTTGACCATAGTTGTTTGGTAATTGAACAGTAAATTGATTAATTAACTTTGCACCCATTGTGTTAATACTATTTTGTGCCAACGCAAGTTCTTCTTCAACTTTAAGACCCTTATAAGCAATAAATAATCCTTCAACTTTTACTAATCCTAAACATAATTCACTTAAAATATTTAGCGGTGCTAATGCTCTTGCTGTTACAATATCAAATGTTTCACGATATTGATGAGCAAATGCTTCTGCTCTTTGATTAATTATATAAACGTTTTCTAAGTTTAATTCAGTAATTACTGTTTTTAGAAATTGACATTTCTTTGCATTTGATTCAATAATGGTTAATTGTAATTTGGGAAAACAAATTTTTAAAATTATTCCTGGTATACCAGCACCACTACCAACATCACAAATATTTTGATCATCCAAAGTGATGTTATTACTAATTAAAAGAGCATCATAGAAATGTTTATAATAAACTTCTACTTCTTCAATAATTGTTGTTAAGTTATATTTTTTATTTTCAGCAATTAAAATTTTATAATACCGACTTAATTGTTGTTCCATTATTGGTGTTAAAGTTAAATTAGTTAAACCTATAGTTCAATCTTTATTCATTGCTTACTCCTAAATCAATTTTTTAATAAAATACTTTATTTAAAGTAGACTATAAATATAATGCTTTAAATAATTAAATATAATTTAATTATAATTTTATATTTAATTATAATGTTTTTTTAGTATATGTTTGAAATTTTATCACATAACTACTATCCTTCAAAATTTAATGTTATTTTTAATTAATAATTAATTAAATAATTTAAAATGCTTAAAATATCATTTTCGTTGTATTTTCTTTAAACTCAAATATAATTAACACATATAATAAGAATTATTAAAAAAATTATAAAGGTTTTTTAACTCATTGCTTAATTTAAAGTAAATGAGTTTTTATGTTTTAATTGATATCATTGAAAGGAAAAATAAAAAAATGAAAATTTTACTTAATTTTTCAAACGAACTAACAAAATCTATTAATAATAGTTCATTAAACACCATTATAGAAATTAACAATTGAACAAATCCTATCAAAGAATATAAAAATAAACTTGACCAAATATATCAAAATTTTCTAAAATCACAAGAATTATCAAAAGCTTTATTTAATAAATCAATAAATATATATAAACCATATTTTATAAATAGAATGAAAAGAGAAATACTTGGAATGGCAACACTTTTTAGGACTATTTTTTGGTAGACATTTGTTTTTGATAATTAACTGGAGTTAAGTAGTTTAAAGTGCTGTGGATTCTTATGTTGTTGTATCAATTGATGTAATCAAATAATTCTAATTTTAATTGGATTAATGATCTAAAATTTTTATCATTAATAAATTCAGTTTTGAAAGTTTTAAAAGTTGCTTCAGCAACAGCATTGTCATAAGGACAACCTTTTTTGCTTAAAGAGCGAGTAATATTGAATGCTAGTAAAAGTTTATCAATAATTTTATTATTAAATTCATTACCACAATCACTATGAAATATTTGAATATCTTTTAAACAGCGATTTGATTGCATAAATGCTTGATGTACTAATAAGGCATCTTTTCTAGTACCTACAAACTATGTCCAATAATTTCGCGGTTAAATAGGTCAATTAATAAGCAAATATAGTTTCATTTACCATTAACTTGAACATAAGTTAAATCACTGACAATAACTTCATTTTTAAGCCTATTATTAAAGTTTCTATTCACAAGATTAGTGATTTTTTCATCATTTACTTTGTTATTATGATTTTTGAATGATAATTTAGTGTATTTTGATATTAAATTATGCTTATTCATAATTTCTTTAATTTTTCGTCTTGATAAATAAATTTCTTGGTTTTCTAATATTACTTTTAATCTTCTTGTTCCATAAACACATTTATTTTCTTTAAAAGCACTAATAATAGCTTCATCATAAATATTATTTTGAATTTTATTTTCTTTTTTCTTTAAATTAAAATAATATGTTGATTTAGAAATTTTTAAAAAATGACACATTGTGCGAATTTTATATTTAAACTTATTGTTTGTAATAATTTCTATTTTCTGCCTATTATTAGTGCTGCTTGCTTTAAAATATCATTTTCCATTCGTAATTGTTTTAATTCTTTTCTTAATTTAATTAATTCATTTTCTTCAACAGAACGATTATCTTTAGCTTTAAAACTACCTGAATTAGTAAATTGCTTAATTCAATTATAAGTAGCTGCTCTTGTAACATTATATTCTTTAGCAAGGTAAGATACTGATTTGCCGCTTTGATATAAAGCTACTATTTGTTTTTTAAATTCATCGGTATATGAATTAATATTGGCCATAATTATAGTTCCTTTCTTTCAACTAATTTGTTCACTTGTCTACGTAATTAGTGTCCAATAAAGTGTAACCCATCCAATATTGCTGATTTTTATAATAGTTTAACAATTGATGAATTACAAAATATTAATAAAAAGGAAGTTATTAGTAAAAGACAAGATTTTTATAAAAAAGAAGGATTTCTTTTAAATAGTTCATTTAATAGTGGTGAAATGGAAGGTAAAATTGATGTTTGAAATGGACATAATGATTTTAATGGCAAAACAGTTAAAATAGTTTTAGTTTTTAATAAATACTTTATTAATTTAAAAGAATTAAAACAAAAAATGCAAGAATCTAATAACGATACTCAAAAAGATTTATTACAATTATAGCTAACTAAAGTAATGATTACTCATAAATAATGTAAAATAATAATATGTAATTTAAACAGTTTTTGAATTTAAAAGTACAATTCAGCAATAATTAAAATAGATTAGGAAGATTAAATTATGCCAAAACCATACAGTGAAGACTTACTAAGAAAAGTAATAGAAGCTTATGAAAGTAAAAATATGAAAATTAAAGAAATTTGTAAAGTGTTCAATATCACTAGAAAGACTTTATTTTTATGAAGAAAAAGAAAAAAAGAAACTGGGCATATAAAACCAATTTTGAATTATCAAAAAGGACATAGCCACAAAATAAAGGATTTAGATGAATTAAAAAATTATTTAGCAGAAAATAAAGATGTTACAGTTCAAAAAGTAATTGATAAATTTGGAAATATGACTAAAGAAACAGTTTATAACTATTTTAAAAAACTAAATTATACATATAAAAAAAACTTTTCTATATGAACAAAGAGATAAAAATAAACAAGAAGATTTTTTAAAAGAAATAGCTAAAATAATGAATGAAGATTTAGTATATATTGATGAATCTGGAATTGATGATAATGAATTTTATAAATATGGTTGATCTGAAAAAGGTAAAAGATTATTTGATAATAAACCCGCATATAAAATAAAGAGAATGAGTATAATTGGTTCACTAAATAAAGGTAAATTAAAAGCCTTATGAGCATTTGAAGGACATTGCAATAGTAAAATTTTTGAATCATATGTTAAAAATAAACTAATTCCAGTATTAAAGCGTGGACAAATTATAGTTTTAGATAATGCAACGTTTCATAAATCTAAATTAACACAACAATTAATTGAAAATGCTGGATGCAAACTATTATTTCTTCCGCCATATTCTCCTAATTTAAATCCAATTGAACATTTTTGATTTGCTATAAAACATAATATAAGAAAAATATTACCAAATTATTGACCAAATATTAAAAAAGCGATTGATTTTGTTTTTCAAGATATGAGTAAACATTACTTTAGTTAGCTATACCATTAACTTATGTTCAAGTTAATGGTAAATGAAACTATATTTGCTTATTAATTGACCTATTTAACCGCGAAATTATTGGACATAGTGTAGGTACTAGAAAAGATGCCTTATTAGTACATCAAGCATTTATGCAATCAAATCGCTGTTTAAAAGATATTCAAATATTTCATAGTGATTGTGGTAATGAATTTAATAATAAAATTATTGATAAACTTTTACTAGCATTCAATATTACTCGCTCTTTAAGCAAAAAAGGTTGTCCTTATGACAATGCTGTTGCTGAAGCAACTTTTAAAACTTTCAAAACTGAATTTATTAATGATAAAAATTTTAGATCATTAATCCAATTAAAATTAGAATTATTTGATTACATCAATTGATACAACAACATAAGAATCCACAGCACTTTAAACTACTTAACTCCAGTTAATTATCAAAAACAAATGTCTACCAAAAAAAAGTCCTAAAAAGTGTTGCCATTCCAAATTGATAAATTTGGAAATATGACTAAAGAAACAGTTTATAACTATTTTAAAAAACTAAATTATACATATAAAAAAAACTTTTCTATATGAACAAAGAGATAAAAATAAACAAGAAGATTTTTTAAAAGAAATAGCTAAAATAATGAATGAAGATTTAGTATATATTGATGAATCTGGAATTGATGATAATGAATTTTATAAATATGGTTGATCTGAAAAAGGTAAAAGATTATTTGATAATAAACCCGCATATAAAATAAAGAGAATGAGTATAATTGGTTCACTAAATAAAGGTAAATTAAAAGCCTTATGAGCATTTGAAGGACATTGCAATAGTAAAATTTTTGAATCATATGTTAAAAATAAACTAATTCCAGTATTAAAGCGTGGACAAATTATAGTTTTAGATAATGCAACGTTTCATAAATCTAAATTAACACAACAATTAATTGAAAATGCTGGATGCAAACTATTATTTCTTCCGCCATATTCTCCTAATTTAAATCCAATTGAACATTTTTGATTTGCTATAAAACATAATATAAGAAAAATATTACCAAATTATTGACCAAATATTAAAAAAGCGATTGATTTTGTTTTTCAAGATATGAGTAAACATTACTTTAGTTAGCTATAAATATTTTATAATTTAATTTTATTTAATAAAAAATATATTACAATACTTTCCTAACAAATAAAATTAACCTATAAATAAAATATAAGGAGATTTTTAGAAATGAAAATTCAGAAACTTAAAAAAAGAAATTTAATAACACTATCACTATTGATTTTAACTATTTTGGTTATATTTACATCTTTAACCTTAATAGATTTTTTTAACATAAAAAATGATATAAAATATATTCCTTCTTTCTATAATCATTATCGAAAACAAGAAATAATAACAAAAGAAAATGGTTTTAATTTAATAAAAGAACATGGTTTAATTTATATATTAACTAATAATAAATTATATTTTTGTAAACATTACCTCTTTCAAAATATTGTTGAAAACTATAATCTTAAATCATTAGTACAACTAAAAATTGGAATTGTTTTTGCTATAATTTTAAGTCCAATTTTATTATTTATAACTATATTACTAATCTTTTTAAATATTTATTTAAAAATAAAAAAAGTAGATAATAACTTTTGAGATGCTATTGAAAATTGTGAAATTATTAATAATTATTATTTTCATTATTTTTTTTATTTATTATTAGAAATTAAAGTAAGAAACTTAAAAACTATTGATTATATTTATTATTTAATATAGTAAGCATAGATAAAATTATATGCTTACTATAAATTTTTAATTACTCTTGATAAAATTAACTGAATATTATCATTATAAATTTCTACCTTTCCTTCCATTAAAATTACTTTATTAACTTGTAAATATTCTTGGTATATTTGATATAACTTTTCAAAAATCGTTACTTCAATAACATTACTATCATTTTGCATTTCAAAAAAAGCCATTAATTTTTTAGTTTTAGTTTTAATTACTCTAATATTATTGATAACTCCATATACTCTAACATGTTGATCAACATAATTATTAATATATGCTAAATCAATAGCTTTATTATGAGGATCTAATTGCTCTTTTCATAGTAATTTAGGATTATATTTTAAGTAAAGTCCTAATGCACGATGTTCATTAATACTATTATTATTTCAATCATCTTCTCTTTGTAACATAATTGGTTTAGCAATTAAATTAAAATTTAATGATAATTCGCCACTAGTTTCATCTTTTACCTGCACCATATTGGCATATTCTAATGCAGCATCCAAGTTTAATAATAACATTGTTCGATTTGATTGAATATCATCTAAAGCACCAGCGGCAATTAAATGTTCAATGTTTTTACGATTCAAACCAATAAATATTGCTCGAGCACAAAAATTAAAAAAATCTTGAAAAAATCCATTACTAGTACGTTCTTTAATAAGATTACTACAACTACCTTGACTCATTTGCTTAATTGCTTGTAAACTATAACGAATAGCTTTTTTAGCATCATCAATTAAAAAATCAATGCCAGAAAATTGAATTGATGGTGGTAAAACTTTAATTTGATATTTTTGACATTCATTCAAATATTGTAACATTTTTTGATCATTACCAATAACACTGCTTAATAACGATACCATAAATGCCAATGGATAATTTGCTTTTAAATAAACTAAATAATAACTAATTAATGAATAAGCAACAGCATGAGATCGATTAAATCCATAACCAGCAAATTTTTCAATATCTTCTCATATTTTCTTAACAACTCTTGATGAATAACCTCTATTAACAGCACTTTTAATAAATGAGTTTGCTTGTTCTTTCATAACTGTAGTATCTTTTTTACTAATTGCACGACGAATTAAATCAGCTTTTCCTAATGAATAACCAGCAACTTTCTGTAAAATTAATAATATTTGTTCTTGATAAATAATAATGCCATAAGTTGATGCTAAATAAGGTTTTAAATCTTCATGAATATACGCAACTTTTTGTTTTCCTAATTTACGATTAATATAATCTTGAATGTACTCTTGTGGTCCAGGACGAAATAAAGAAGAACTAGCAATAATATCTTCTAAGTTATCAACTTTCATTTTAATTAAAATTTGACGCATTCCTGAAGATTCCAATTGAAAAATACCGGTTGTATCACCATTTTTAATAATGCTAAAACTTTTTTCATCATTTAAAGGAATTTGAGATAATTTTAAATTTAAAAAATAATGTTTACTTACTTGTTGTAAAATATTTTGCAAAATAGTTAAATTACGTAATCCCAAAATATCCATTTTTATCAAACCAAGAGCTTCTAGGGTTTGCATTGGAAATTGCGTTTGATAAATACCTTGAAATCCTAATTGTAATGGAATAGCAGTAACTAATGGTGCACTTGTAATAACGATTCCTGCTGCATGAGTACTAGTTTGTCGTGGAAAACCAAGAATTTCTTTGGTTAAAGTAAACAATAAAGGATACTTATTTGCATATCATGCTAATTTTGGTGATTGTTTAATAGCCATATCTATTTCAAAATTATATTGAATTGGTATTAATTTTGTCATTTCATTAATATCTTCAATATTAACTTGAAAAACTCTTCCCAAATCACGAATTGCCATTTTACTAGCAATTGTTTGAAAAGTAACAATATATGCAACATGTTCTTTGCCATATTTTTGATGAATATATTTAATAACTTCATCTCTTCTTGTATCTTCAAAATCGATATCAATGTCTGGTAATGATATTCGTTCTGGATTTAAAAATCTTTCAAAAATTAAATTATAAGCAATAGGATCAACACCAGTAATTCCTAAAACATATGCCACTAAACTACCAGCAACACTTCCTCTACCTGGTCCAACCATTATATTCTTGCTTTTTGCAAATTTAACATAATCATTAACAATTAAAAAATAATCAGCAAAACCCATTTCATTAATTACTTGTAATTCATATAAAACTCTTTTAACGTATGTTTCAGGAATTTCGCGACTTTGAAAATGCGCTTCTAATCCCTGCTTACATAATTCTTGCAAATATAAATTACTAGTAAGATTATTAGGGCAAGTAAATTTTGGTAAACTTAATTCTGCACTATTTGGCTTATTTTTAGGAAATTTTAAATTACATAATCAAATAACCTTTTCAATGTTTTCAATAATTTTATTTGGATAATGTTGTATTAAATCTTGTTTAGTTTTATATAAAAACTCATTACTTTTTGATAAATCTTCTGATTTTAATGTTTTTTGTTTTTTAATAGCTTGTAAAATTTGATAAGTACGATGTTGTTTTTCATCTAAATATAAAACCAAATCAATTGGAATAATATTAGATGTAATCGATTTTAATAAAGTAATATTATCCATATCACTAGGTACTAAACCAAAATAAACTAGTTCATGACCTGTTGAATTTAAAATATCATAATTATTTTTAATATATCTAATATTTTTGTTATTAGCATGAATAATAACTAAAACTTCACGTGTTTGATTAAGATATTTTTTTACATCATTAGTAGTAACAATATTATTATTAGTACTAATAATAGTAGAAAGTTCTATTAATCTTTGATAACCAGCATATGAAGTTGCCATAATAGTTAATTCAACTTTATCACTAGCACTTTCTCAAACACAATTTAAACCAATTAATGGTTTAATATCATTCTCTATACATAAATTACAAAATTCATAAGCACCATACATTATATTTTTATCTACTAAAGATAGAACTTTTAAATTATTTTTTTTAGCAAATTCAATATAATCACTTATTTTAATAGTTGATGAAAGAAATGAATAATTAGAACGAACATTTAAATTAACTATATATTTCATACTATCTCCTACAATTCTTGAATGACTTATATTACAAGTTAATTTTAACATAATTTTATCTTGCTAGGTTATTCTTAAGTTATTGTTTTCGATACAAACCTATTTAAAACACTTAAAATAAACTTCTTTAGAAATAAAATTTATATTAAAAAAGAAAAAATAAACATTATTTTTTTCAATAATTAATAATAAATAATTTGGAAAAATTATAATATATTTTTTGAATATTAAAACCAATAATATGCTAAAATCTGCATAAACTTAATACAAGTTTTCAACTTATTACTTCATTTTAAAGTAAGTGAGTTTGTTATTTTTAATCAAATAAGGAGAAAAAAATGGATATTCAAAATATTAATTTAATAAAAGCTGCTAAAAGTGGTGATCTACAAGTAATTAAAAAAATAATTAAAAATGGTTGCAATGTTAATTATAGCTAACTAAAGTAATATTTACTCATAAATAATGTAAAATAATAATATGTAATTTAAACAGTTTTTGAATTTAAAAGTACAATTCAGCAATAATTAAAATAGATTAGGAAGATTAAATTATGCCAAAACCATACAGTGAAGACTTACGAAGAAAAGTAATAGAAGCTTATGAAAGTAAAAATATGAAAATTAAAGAAATTTGTAAAGTGTTCAATATCACTAGAAAGACTTTATTTTTATGAAGAAAAAGAAAAAAAGAAACTGGGCATATAAAACCAATTTTGAATTATCAAAAAGGACATAGCCACAAAATAAAGGATTTAGATGAATTAAAAAATTATTTAGCAGAAAATAAAGATGTTACAGTTCAAAAAGTAATTGATAAATTTGGAAATATGACTAAAGAAACAGTTTATAACTATTTTAAAAAACTAAATTATACATATAAAAAAAACTTTTCTATATGAACAAAGAGATAAAAATAAACAAGAAGATTTTTTAAAAGAAATAGCTAAAATAATGAATGAAGATTTAGTATATATTGATGAATCTGGAATTGATGATAATGAATTTTATAAATATGGTTGATCTGAAAAAGGTAAAAGATTATTTGATAATAAACCCGCATATAAAATAAAGAGAATGAGTATAATTGGTTCACTAAATAAAGGTAAATTAAAAGCCTTATGAGCATTTGAAGGACATTGCAATAGTAAAATTTTTGAATCATATGTTAAAAATAAACTAATTCCAGTATTAAAGCGTGGACAAATTATAGTTTTAGATAATGCAACGTTTCATAAATCTAAATTAACACAACAATTAATTGAAAATGCTGGATGCAAACTATTATTTCTTCCGCCATATTCTCCTAATTTAAATCCAATTGAACATTTTTGATTTGCTATAAAACATAATATAAGAACCTGTTTAGGATCTTTTTTGATTAATTTTTAATAAAATTTATATTATAATGGTTATTTTATAATAAAAAATAGATTTTTAGTCGATAAGTTTTCAAATGATAAAATCTTTTTAACAAAAAAATGAAAAAGAAAATAAATTATTGGTTAAGTACCTATTTATAAATGATTATTTCTTGTTTTAGTTAAATTCTATTAAAAAGATCCTAAACAGGTTCTAAGAAAAATATTACCAAATTATTGACCAAATATTAAAAAAGCTATTGATTTTGTTTTTCAAGATATGAGTAAACATTACTTTAGTTAGCTATATATGCGATGATATAACCGCTTTAATATGAGCAGCGCAAAATGGTCATTTAGATGTAGTTAATATCTTAATAGATAATGATGTTAATATTTATCATGTAGTTAAAAATAGACCTGATCCTTGAATATTAAATAATATTAATGGACAAATAATTATAGCCAAATATTTAAAAACAAATGGTTATTATAACTATGCTAATCTTTTACTAGATACTATTGAAAATGGTGATACAGCTTTAACAATAGCTGCTAAAAACAAACACCCAAAAATAGTTGAAAGATTAGCCTATGAAATTTATGAACAAGAAATAAAACAACGATATAAATTTGGATTACCTACTATTCTTAATGTTACAACCAATAAAAATAATTTTGAAGTTAAATCTCTTCAAGAATTAGCAAATGAAGTACAAAAAATAACAACAAATATTGATTTTAGAGAACCAAATCCATATCAAAAATTACAAATAAATTTAAAACTTGCTCAATTAGAAATTGATAAGAAAAAAATAAATGAAATCAATAAAAGAATTGAAAAAACAAAATTATTAGTAAATGAAATAAATGCAATCGATTTACAAAATCAACCTTCAACAAGTAATCAAAATACTTATTGTAATATTTTATAGTTTACTATTAAAAAATAACAAAAAGAGTGAAACTTCACTCTTTTTTTATATTTAAAGTAAATAAACTGCAATTTATTAAAACTATTAAATTATTAATAAATTTATTTATATTTTTTCAATATCTTTAAAACTATTTATTAAAATTTGTTCTCAATCAATTATTTGCTTTAAATAATTTTCTAAAAGTTCACATTCTTTAATCTTTGGTTGTGTAACAGGGTTTTTGGGAACAAATAATGAACAACAATCAGCGAATGGTAAAATTGATGTTTCATAAGTACCAATTTTTTTAGCAAGATTAATAATATCAACTTTATCTTCGGCAATTAAACTACGCAAAATTGGTAAATTGCTAACAATATTAATAGCATTAATACTTGCTAATGTTTGTGAAGCAACCTGACCAATTGCTTCACCAGTTGCTAATGCTTGAATTTTATATTTTTCTGCAAATAAACTAGCAATTCTAATAAACATTCTACGCATTAAAGTAATAGCATAACTTTCTTTCTTAATATGACTTAATTCATTTTGCAAGTTGATAAAATTACAAATATATAAATTTTTACTGCCAGCATTATAAGGTGCTAAAATTTGAACTAAAGTTTCTACTTTTTTTAATGCTGTTGGTAAAGTAAAAGGTGGAGTAGCAAAATGTAAATATTGAACTTGTAATCCTCGTTTCATTAATTTATATGCTGCTACAGGGGAATCAATACCACCGCTCAATAATAATAACACTTTCCCTGAACTACCTACTGGAAATCCACCAGCACCAATAATTTTATTTGCAAATAAATAAATATCATCCTTATTAACTTTGATATTTATTTTTAAATCAGGATTAGTAACATTAACTTTTAAATCTGTTTTCTTTAAAATTATAGAAGCTATAATTTTAACTATTTGTTCTGAATTTAATGAAAAACCCTTATCACTACGACTAACAAAAAGTTTAAATGTTTTAAAATTTGTTAGATCTTGACTTAAAATTAATGATATTACTTTTTTTGATAATATTTCCATATTTTTAGCAATTCTAAAAGCAGGTGATAATGAACTAATACCAAATATTTTCACCAAAATATTAATAACATCATTCATTACATCAAGAGATAAATTGGTTAGTTCCATCCGATCATGAAAATGAATAATATTTATTTGTTTATAATCACTAAGAGCATACTTAATATTTATTTTTAATTGTTTAATAAAATCAATCCGATTTTTACTTTTAGTTGTTAATTCACCATAACGAATAATAATAATTGGTACCATTTAATTTTCCTCTTTTTTAAAATTTATTCCATTAATTCCAATAATAATGTTAATGCTTTTTGATTATGATTATTAGTGATATTATTTTCAATTTCATTAAATTTACTATTAAGTTGCTGATTAATTGAACGATGACGGTTAGCATAAACAAGAGTTAAATGTGATAATTTATGAATAGTAATTTCCATTTTTAATTCAGTATAAAGATGAAAAATTTTATTTTGTAAATCATTAAATTTACTAAAAGAAGAATTATCATAATTTCCATTTTTAAAATTTAAAATAGTATCATTTATTAAATATTGTAAATCACTAAACTTTTCTTTATAAATTTCATTTAAATAATAAAAATTAATATTATTTAAAATATTATCAATTTGTAACATCATTGAATTGATTTTATCAACATAAGTTTTAAATTTAATTTTTGCTTTATTTTGTTCATTCAACAATTTATTATACTCTTTTAAACTATTAAAAACAACAATACTATTTTCAAATAACGCCGCTAATAACATCACTAATGTTTCATAACTAGTATTTTTTATTGATTTTTGATGTTCTATGATTAATAAATTATCAAAATGATTAACAGAAGCAAGTTGTTTATTAATAATAGTTTCTAAGTTAGTTATTTTGCTATTTTCTATCATTTTAGAATTAATTTTATTTGAAAGAGCAATTTCATTTTTAATAGTTTCAAATATTTCATTAAAATTAAAACTCATAACTAAAAATTTTTCATAATTTTGTTTAAAAATATTATAAAATATTTGTTCTTTATCAATTTTATTACTAAAAGTGGCAATTAATTTTAATATTTCTTGAGTGTTAACCTTAGCTTTTTTGTATTGTAAATTATTAATTTGTTTATTAATAAAACTTAACTTTTCATCAACGTTTGCTACTAATTGTTCGTATTGTAAAAGTAAAGTATTATTTATTTTTATCATTTGATATTTATTTTTTAAGGCAGCCATTTTCTGTTTAATTTCATATGTTATAATATAACGAAGTGTTGGTAAATTATCTAAAATTTCTGCCAATGTTACAATAGCAATCGCAATCTCACTTAAAATAGTAATAATTTGACTAACATTAATAGCATTAATATTTGTTTCTAATTCTTTAAACATATCATTAATTATTTTAATAACTTCATCTAATTGTTCTCGATTAAGATCGTTTTGTAAATTAATCTTGATCATTTGATCTTGTAAATAATTAAAATTTTGTTTAAAAAATAATTGATATTCTCGTAATAATTGATCAATACTAATAAAATAATCTATTTCAATTGTTAATAACTGCAAATGATTTTTTAAATTATTACTCTTATTATGCATTCTATACATTAATTTATATCTTTTTCATAATTCTTTATTATTTTGTAATTTTAAAATTTGAATATAATTTTTAAAAATCTTATTTAAATCTTTTTTTAAAAAAAGATTATAACGACTAATTCAAATTCCTAAAATAGAACTATATTGTTCATTTGCTTGTACCATTTGATTAATACGATTTAATCTTTCTTTAATATTAATATTTTGAATATATTGCAAATTTTTATAAACCATAAATTGTTTATTTTTATACGAACTAAAAATTACTAATAAACTTGTTAAAACGATAATAGTAAAAATTAATAAACTAATAATAGTTATTATAATAATTTGTGCACTAGTTAATTTATAAATTTTTATTAACATCAACATAGTTTTTTTCTCCTTTCCTTATATTTTAAATATATTAAAAGATATTAATCTTTTATTTTATTATTACTTCTAAAATATTTAATAATATCAACTAAACCTAAAAATAACATTTGTGGTTCATAAATATAAGAAAAATTAAAATAAGATTTTAAAATAGGTACACTACCTCCTGTTAAAATTACAGGTAAACTAATATTTGTTTCATTTTGAATTCTAGCAACTATACTATTAATCATTGCACTAAAACCATAACCATAACCAATTGATAAAGCATGATTAGTATTTTTACCTAACATTGATTGATAATGTTGCATTTCAAAATCGACAAGTAAAGCAGCATTATCAATCAATGCATCTTTACTTGTACTAAATCCAGGTCCAATAATAACGCCAACCAAAACATCATTAACAACAATACTATAGGTAGTAGCAGTTCCCAAACTAACAACTATCGCATTGTGATACTTAGTATAAGCAGCATATGATAATGCTATCAAATCACTACCTAATTGACGATTTTCTAAATTAAGTTTTAAAGGTAAAGAACTTAGTAAATTAAAATCAACAATTAACGGTTTTAAATTATATGTAAAAACAATTAATTTCTCTATTATTATTAAAAAATTTGGAACAACACAACTAATAACAGCTTCTTCAAAATGTAATTTTTTATTTAATTTAAATGCTTTTTTCAATTGATCAATTGCAGTTTTACTTTTGGTTTCTATTACTGCTCATTGTTCAATAATTTCACTATCATTAATCATAGCAATCTTAATTAATGTATTACCAATATCTACTAATAACAAACTTTTCATTATTATACTTGTTGAACCATTTCTTTAGTTGAAGCTAATTCATCATATAGTGTACGAACAAGATTATTTAAGTTTTCAACTTGTAAAAACTTACCACTACGAGCTATTGAAACAGAACCATTAGTTTCACTGACAATAACTGATACTGCATCAGTTTGTTCTGATATTCCAATAGCAGCACGATGACGTGAACCAAATTGACTAGATATTTTTTTATTAGTTAGTGGAAAATAAGTAGAGGCACATTCAATACGACCTAAACGAATAATAACTGCACCATCATGCAATGGTGAACCTTTAATAAAAATAGACTGTAATAGTTGTGAAGTAACTTCACCATCAATTTTTAGTCCCAAATCAGTATATTCATTTAATGAAACATTCCTTTCAATAGTAATTAGTGCTCCAATTTTTTCTTCTGCTAATTTAATCACTGCTTCTGCTAAAACACTTGCTAACATTCTTTTTTCTGAAGTTGCTAGTAGTTTCATATGAGATTTATTTCTTGTTGTTCATCAAACTTTTTTAGCACGAATAAAAGTATTCATAACTATTAAAATAAGAATTGTCATTAATAAAGAAATGGTTATTCCAAATAAAACCGCTATTTCAGCAATAACTGTTCCAATATCTGCTGAAATTACAGTCGAAATAATATTTAACGGTAATACACTCATATTAAATACCACCATTCCTTTATTTTTTGATTCTACTACTTTAATTATAAAGTAAAAAAATTATTTTTGATATTATTAGTATAACAACTTATCATAATTTACAAAATACTCCTTTTAAAAATAAATTTAAAAGGAGTATTAATATTACTAATAATTTTAGATTTTACCTTATATAAGTTTATAAAATTATTATTTGTTAATTATCTTTATTTACTATAAATTTGGTACAGTGTTATGAACATTATTTTTATTTACTACCGATAATGCTGGTAAATTCTCATTTACTTCTGCTTTTATTGAAAAATCATTATCACTATCTTTACTATTTCATCTTGAAGATAATTTAGTTTGTAATTCTTCAATTAATTTTAGTGAATTTGATAGTTTTTCCTGTAATCATACTGATGCTACTGATATATCTGTAATTGTTACTGTTGCTGGTTCTGTTTTTAATTTTTCTAATTTTTCTGATGCATTTGATAATTGTTCTTCTAATTTTTTTAAAGATTCTACTAATTCTTTTAATATTTCATCTTCTCATACTTTTTCTTTTAATGTTTGTAATGTTTGTAATACTTTTAATGCTGTTAATACTTTTGTTTCTAATGTTTTTATATCTTGTAGTTTAATATTTTCTGTCTCATCTTTTAATTTTTCTTTTGCTTTATTTTTTGTCTTACTGGTTTTGATTGATTCTATTCCTTCATATATTACTTTCCCTAACCCAACTAGTGTTTTCAGCAAGATTGCAATTGATTTAGCGTCCATATTTTATTCACCTTTTTCTAATTAAATAAAAAATCTACTACTTTAAAATTAAAATAATAGGTTTAAAAACTTATTAAGTTTATAAAATTATTGTAATATAGTTTTTTATAATATTATATTTTTATACTAATTAACACCATTAAATGTTTTTAATATTTAATTCTAAACTATCAAATCAAAAACTAATTAATATTATTTTTAATAATATCTGTTATTTCTTTAACAGCAATATCTAAGTCATCATTAATAACAATATAATCATATTCATGTTGAACTTTAAATTCTTCTTTTGCTTTATTTAACCTTTTCTCAATAATTGCTTCTGACTCACTAGCACGCATACGAATTCTTTGTTCTAATTCTTGATAAGAAGGAGGCATAATAAAAATACTCATAATATCATTGCGATGTTCATAATTTTTTAAAACTTGACTAGCACCATCAACCTCAATTTCCAAAATAACATTATAACCTTGATTTTGCAAATTTAAAACATAACTCTTACTAGTACCATAGTAATTACCAATAAAATTTGTATATTCTAAAAAATCATTACCTTTAACATGATTTAAAAAAGTTGATACATCAACAAAAAAATAATTAATGCCATCTTGTTCTTTATTACGTGGTTTTCTTGTTGTCATCGAAACTGAATATGCTAAATTTAATGATTTATCAGCAAATAATTTAGCAATAATTGCACCCTTACCAACACCACTTGGTCCAGAAAGAATAATTAATTTTCCTTTTTTTTGTGCCATTTACATTCTACTTTCTACTTTTCATAAAATTGAATTATTTTAATATATATTTTACCGTATTTTTTATTAGATACTACTTTAAAATGGAAATTTAATTGTAAATTTTCAAGTGGTACATTTGTTTCTAAAACAATTAAAGCATTATTAGCAAGTAAATTATTTTTATAAAAGAAATCAATAATTCACTGTTGACAAGTAATATTTGCAAACGGTGGATCAATAAAAACAATATCACACTGTTGTACTAGTGTTTTACTAAAAATTTGATAATCCAAATTACTTAATTTAACTTGTTCTTGTAAATTACAAGCAAAACAATTTTGATTAATAATATTACAAGCAGCTTTGTTAATATCATTTGCAAAAGCAAATTTTGCCCCTCGTGATAAACTTTCAAGAATTAAATTACCACTTCCAGCAAATAAATCAACAACAATTTTATCTTCAAAACTACAATAATTTAACATAATATTAAAAATATTTTCTTTAATTCGATTTAATGTTGGCCGTGTTGATAAACCATCTAAAGTAATTATTTTTTTTCCTTTTAATTTTCCAGCAATAATTTTCATGTTTTCTCCAAAATTTAGTTTATAATAACTTTATCATTAAATTTGATAAAAGCAAATTAGTTTAATTTATTATTTATTACAAACTGATGAAAGGATCTGCAATGTTAAAAAAATTACAAAACGAAGTACCATCAGCATCTTGAATTACTGAAGATACAAAACCTAGTTTATTAAAACCTTGTGCTGATGTTATTTTACCCTTAACACCTAAAGATGAAAATATTATGAAACGTATGATTGATTGAATAAAAGCATCACAAGATAAAGAATTTAATGCTAACAACATTTTAACCGAAGCTATTGGTATTGCTGCACCACAAATTGGAGAAAATATAAAAATGTATTATATTTTATTACCAATTCCTGATAAAAATGAAAAGATTATTTACTATGAACATGCATTAATAAATCCAAAAATCATTGGTAAAAGCGAACAAATAGCTTATTTAAAAAAAGGTGAAGGTTGTTTAAGTGTAACTAATCACCCTCATGAAGGTTTAGTTCCACGTAATTATAAAATCAATGTTACAGGTTATGACTATTTAAAAAAGAAGAAAGTAACTTTAACTGTTAGAGGTTATGAAGCAATTGTTTTTCAACATGAGCAAGACCATTTAGAAGGAAAACTCTTTTATCATCACATTAATAAGGATAATCCTTGACTTAATGATGATAAATGGATTATGATATAAAGTAGAATGATAAACTTAAGTTTTTAAATTGTTTTATTATAGTTAAATATAATATACCAAATAAGTAATAAGTAAAAATATGATTAAATTCATTACATTTTTTTATGTTATGTTTTATGTTATTTTCTTATAATTTTAAAATGAATGAAGGAGAAAAAATATGAGTGATACATCCACAAAAAATACTATGCCAGTTAAAAAGTTCGTCACGAAAATCTTTGCGCTTGGTGGGCTAGAAGAAGTTGGAAAAAATACTTATGTAATTGAACAAGATAATGAAATTATTATTATTGATGCTGGAGTAAAATTTGCTGATGCTTCTATGCCAGGAATTGAAGCAGTAATTCCTGATTATAGCTACCTAAAAGAAAATAAACATAAAATTAAAGGAATATTTATTACTCATGGTCATGAAGATCATATTGGTGGTATACCATACTTATTAAAAGAAATTAGTGATATTCCGGCTATCTACGCTCCTAATTTAGCAGCAGCTTTAATTCGTCATAAAATTAAAGACAAAGGAATAAAATCAAAAATAAAAATAAATATTGTTGATGGTAATAGTAAAATTAAAACTAACAGATTTATTATTAGTTTCTTTGCTGTTAATCATTCAATTCCTGATGCATATGGAATTTGTGTAGAAAATTCAAATGGAACTGTTGTTACAACAGGTGATTATAAATTTGATTGAACACCTTTGGGTCATAAGGCAGATATTGATAAAATGGCACAAATGGGTCAAAAAGGAGTAACATTATTTTTAGCAGATTCAACCAATGCTGAAGTACCCGGTTATACAATGACAGAAATGCTTGTTGTTAAAAGAATTAGTGAAATATTTGCTAAAGCGAAGGGCAGAATTTTAATTTCTACTTTTGCTTCTAATGTACACCGTTTACAACAAATTATTGAAGTTGCAACAAAACATAATAGAAAAGTTATTGTTGTTGGAAGAAGTTTAGAAAGAATAGTTAATGTTATTCGTCAAATGGGACATTTAAAAGTTCGTGATAGTTCATTTATTAAAGCAGAAGAAGCTAAAAAATATGATAATAATCAAATTGTTATTATTTGTACGGGTTCCCAAGGTGAACCAATGGCAGCATTATCAAGAATTGCTAATCGCGAACATCGTCAAATAAAAATTATACCCGGTGATACAGTAATATTCTCTTCATCGGCAATTCCCGGTAACCGTGCTGACGTTGAAAGAGTAGTTAATAAACTAACACGACTTAGTGCGATTGTTGAAGAAAATTCACCATTAAATTGATTACATACTTCTGGTCATGCTTCACAAGAAGAACAAAAACTAATGTTAAATTTAATTAAACCATCATACTTTATGCCAATGCATGGTGATTATCGAATGTTAAAAGTTCATAAAGAAACAGCTGTATCAATCGGAATCCCCGAAGAAAATATATTTATTTGTGCTAATGGTGATCCAATTATTATGGATAATGGTAAATGTTCTTTAAGTGATAAACGCATTGCTGCCGATCCTATTTATGTTGATGGTGGAAAAGATATGTCAGGAGTAACAACTGCTGCAGTAATCCGTGATAGACAAATTCTTTCTAAAGATGGTTTAATTGCAATTGTTGTTTCTATTGATTCACAAAATAATAAATTATTAGCACCACCAACATTTATTTCTCGCGGTTCTTTCTATGTTCGCGATGCAGCACCTTTAGTATCTGAAGCAATATCATTACTAACAAAAGCTATTAATGAAGTATTAAAAAGCGAAAGACCTACTTTTGCCACAATAAAAAATGCTATCAAATCAACATTAGCACCTTATATATTTAAAAAGAAAAGAAGAAACCCTTTAATTATTCCTGTTATATTAAATAAAAAATAGTTTTAAAAACTATTTTTTATTTTTTTGATATATTTTATTAAAATAATTAGCATTGAGTATGATGTTATTATTAAGGGTTAACTATTAATTCTTCTCCTACAAAAATCATAAATTCACCGATTTTAAATCTAAGAACCTGTTTAGGATCTTTTTTGATTAATTTTTAATAAAATTTATATTATAATGGTTATTTTATAATAAAAAATAGATTTTTAGTCGATAAGTTTTCAAATGATAAAATCTTTTTAACAAAAAAATGAAAAAGAAAATAAATTATTGGTTAAGTACCTATTTATAAATGATTATTTCTTGTTTTAGTTAAATTCTATTAAAAAGATCCTAAACAGGTTCTAACTGTAATTTTATCAGTGGCTATAAAATTACCTGTTGATTTAGAGTATCTACAGTTAACTGTGTAAATTATAATCCTTTTAATCTTTAAACAAAAAAATCGTAAGTATTACTTACGATTTTTTTGTTTACGTTCATTTTCAGTCAAGAATTTTTTACGCATACGAATATTTTGTGGTGTTACTTCAACTAATTCATCGCTAGCAATAAATTCTAAAGATTCTTCTAAACTAAAAATAGTTGGTGTTGTTAATCTAACAGCTTCATCATTACCTGAACTTCTAGTATTTGTTAATTGTTTTGCTTTACAAGGATTAACATCTAAATCTTTATCACGATTACTTAAACCAATAATCATTCCTTCATACACTTTAGTTTGTGGTTTAACAAATAAAGTACCACGTTCTTCTAAAGAATTTAAAGCATAAGGTAATGTTGTCCCTGTAATCATACTTACTAGAACGCCATTTCTATTATTATTAATTTCGCCTTTTAATGGTTCATATGTAAGGAAACTACGAACCATAACACCCGTTCCGCGAGTAATATTAACGTATTGACGACCAAATCCAATTAATCCTCTTGTTGGAATATGAAAAATAATTTTATCACGAACATTATCAGAATCCATATTAGTCATAATACCTTTTCTTAGATTTAAATTATTAATAACAGTACTACTATATTCAGTAGGATGATTTAAAATAATTTCTTCCACTGGTTCAGTGGTGTGTCCTTTTTCATCTTTTTTAAATACTACTTCCGGTTTAGAAATACCTAATTCAAAGCCTTCGCGACGCATATTTTCAATTAAAACAGATAAATGTAATTCACCATGACCAAAAACTTTAAAACCATCAGCATTACTTCCAGATAATTGTTCTATTTTTAAACCAACATTAGTTTCTAATTCTCTTGTTAAACGTTCTTTAATTTTATTACTAGTTACTAGTTTACCTTCAGTTCCAGAAAATAGTGAATTATTGACAAGGAAATTCATTGACATTGTTGGAGCTTGGATTGTAATTGGTTCCATTGGCACAACATTATCTTTATCACAAATAGTATTACCAATTGTTATATTTTCAATACCTGCTATGCAAACAATATCACCAGCAACAGCGTTTTTAACAGCTACTCGTTTTAATCCTTGATAAACAAATAAATATTTTACTTTTGCTTTTCTTTTTAAATCATAATCATCAACAACAATTATTTCTTGTCCTTCAGAAATAGTACCTTGAAATAATCTACCAATTCCAATTCTGCCAATAAAACTATCATAATCTAATGAACTAATTTGCATTTGTAAGGGCTCATTATATTTTACTAATTTAGAAATTTTAGCATGTTTAATAATTGTTTCAAATAATGGTTCTAAATTTTCACTTGATTGATTCAGTTCATATTGGGCAATACCTTGTTTAGTAATTCCATAAAGTGTTGGAAAGTCTAACTGTTCATCATTAGCATTTAATTCCATAAAAAGTTCTAATACTTCATCTTTTACTTCTTCAATTCTTTGGTCCTTTTTATCAATTTTGTTAATCATTAAAATTGGATTTAAGTTATGTTCTAGTGCTTTTTGCAATACAAAACGAGTTTGTGGCATTGGTCCTTCAACACTATCAACTAGTAAAATAACACAGTCTACTGTTTTCATAATTCTTTCAACTTCAGAGGAAAAGTCAGCATGACCAGGTGTATCAATAATATTAATTTTTGTATTACCATGCATGATTGAACAATTTTTAGAATAAATAGTAATTCCTCGTTGACGTTCTTGATCATTACTATCCATTATTTGTTCAACAATAACTTGGTTTTGATGAAAAATATTTGATTGCTTTAATAAAGCATCAACTAATGTTGACTTTCCAACATCGACGTGTGCTATCACTGCAATATTAATAATTTTTTGTTCAGCAGAAACTTTTTCTTGTTCAGACATTATTCATTCTCCGTTATTCTTAAATTTTGACATTATATAAATTATACGCAATATTTTTAAATTTAGTAAAATAATTAAAAAAATAATTTATTAAAAGTGATTTTTTTGACATATAATAATTGTCTAAATGTTATGATTTGTGATTTTTTTTCATTTTCATCAGTTTTATTTCTATATGTACTTTTATCATTATTGTTTAAAAAATTATTTTGTTGAATTTGTTGGCTTAATAAGTATGTTTGTATATCATTAAAATTATTTGTATATATAAAACTGCTACTAGGTTTTGATATTTTTATTTCGATAAATAAACTGTCTTTAGTGTGTGTTTCTAATTTATTATTATAATGTTTTTTAATAATTAAAGATGTGTTAATTTTTGTTGTTAATTCTCATATTTGATTTTTATTTGGTAATGATAAATCTAATGGTTCTTGTTGTAGTCTTTGTTTTTTACTTGATAGTGATAAATCTAATGGTTTTTCATTTTTTAATTGTTCTGAAAATTGATGAGATATTGTAAATAAATATTGTAATTCTTCATCTGTTATGTTTTCTTGATTTATTAATTCACCTACAAATAAATTTAATTCACTTAATATTTCAAATAATTGTTGAGGTTCTTTTTTATATTTATTAATAAAAAAAATAAATTTTTTTATTTGTGTTAAATATTTGTTTAAAATTTTATTTAATTTCTTTTTTATCTTTTTGTTTTTATTGAATTTTCTTTGAATTTTATTTCTATATTTTCTATTATTTTCTAATTCTAAAAAATATTTTTGTTGTTTATATAAATCATTATTCATACTCGCAATTGCATTAGTTATTTCAGAAATTTTAAATCTGTAATTAATTAAAGTACTAATTTTAAAATTTCTATTCATCAATTCAAGTAATTTTTGTTTTCTTTGATTCATATTTTTACCTCTTTCCATTTTTTTGATAGTCTGGTCTCAAATTTCTTAATAATTATAATTTGTGTACAAGTACTAAAATTTCTATAATAACTAACTTATATCTATTTTTTAGATTTAATATTTATTTAATTTAAAATTTTTCTATAAACTTTTTTAAAAGTTTTACACACTTTAATAATAACACTTTATAGAAATTGATAAAATTATAATAAATATTTCATTTTTTTTATAAAACTATATTTTTATTTATTATTTTTTAAAAAATAATAAATAAAAACTGATAAAATCAAATTACAAAGTTATTTTAGATATTTCGGAGGCAAAAATAATGGCAAATAAAGTATTAGTAATTCGTTCTTCTATGATTAAAAAAGAACTATCTTATTCTGAAAGTTTAGTATCTCGTTTTATTAAATATTATCGTGAATTTCATCCAGAAGATTCAATAATTGAATTAGATTTAAATCAAATACCAATGGCAAGTATTACTATTACGCAAAAAAACTTTACTTCATATTTTAATGAAAAAGATTCTGATTATTATATTAATCAGCTAAAAAATGTTAATAAAGTTATATATACAACACCAATGACAAATTTTAATGTTACTAGCATGACAAAAAATTATTTAGATCACATCTTAGTTGCTGGTAAAACTTTTGATTATAAATATACCAAACAAGGTGAAGCTAGAGGATTATTACCACATTTAAAAGTTCAAATTTTGGCGACACAAGGAGCACCATATGGTTGATATTTATGAGGCAATCACGCAACTTATTTAAAAGGAACATGAGAATTTGTAGGTGCTAAAGTAGTAGAACCAATTCTTATTTGTGGTACTAAGGTTCAAGAACTTCATCAAAATGATGCTAATTTACTTATTGGTTCTAAAATATTAGCAAAAGGTGGAGGTTTGCCGACATTAGGACCAGAAAAAACGATGGATAAATTTGAACAGTATATTAAAGAAGCAGCAAAAAAGTTTTAACTTTAAAAAATAAAAATTTTTAGTCAAAAAAATATAATTTTTGTGAATTTACCTTCAAAAAGTAGTAAAGTAAAATTGACTTCTTAAATAAAGTTAAAATAAAATAGAAGGATGAAAAAATGAAAAAAATATTGACAGCATTATGGATGGGTTACACTTTATTGGACACTAATTACGTAGACAAGTGAACAAATTAGTTGAAAGAAAGGAACTATAATTATGGCCAATATTAATTCATATACCGATGAATTTAAAAAACAAATAGTAGCTTTATATCAAAGCGGCAAATCAGTATCTTACCTTGCTAAAGAATATAATGTTACAAGAGCAGCTACTTATAATTGAATTAAGCAATTTACTAATTCAGGTAGTTTTAAAGCTAAAGATAATCGTTCTGTTGAAGAAAATGAATTAATTAAATTAAGAAAAGAATTAAAACAATTACGAATGGAAAATGATATTTTAAAGCAAGCAGCACTAATAATAGGCAGAAAATAGAAATTATTACAAACAATAAGTTTAAATATAAAATTCGCACAATGTGTCATTTTTTAAAAATTTCTAAATCAACATATTATTTTAATTTAAAGAAAAAAGAAAATAAAATTCAAAATAATATTTATGATGAAGCTATTATTAGTGCTTTTAAAGAAAATAAATGTGTTTATGGAACAAGAAGATTAAAAGTAATATTAGAAAACCAAGAAATTTATTTATCAAGACGAAAAATTAAAGAAATTATGAATAAGCATAATTTAATATCAAAATACACTAAATTATCATTCAAAAATCATAATAACAAAGTAAATGATGAAAAAATCACTAATCTTGTGAATAGAAACTTTAATAATAGGCTTAAAAATGAAGTTATTGTCAGTGATTTAACTTATGTTCAAGTTAATGGTAAATGAAACTATATTTGCTTATTAATTGACCTATTTAACCGCGAAATTATTGGACATAGTGTAGGTACTAGAAAAGATGCCTTATTAGTACATCAAGCATTTATGCAATCAAATCGCTGTTTAAAAGATATTCAAATATTTCATAGTGATTGTGGTAATGAATTTAATAATAAAATTATTGATAAACTTTTACTAGCATTCAATATTACTCGCTCTTTAAGCAAAAAAGGTTGTCCTTATGACAATGCTGTTGCTGAAGCAACTTTTAAAACTTTCAAAACTGAATTTATTAATGATAAAAATTTTAGATCATTAATCCAATTAAAATTAGAATTATTTGATTACATCAATTGATACAACAACATAAGAATCCACAGCACTTTAAACTACTTAACTCCAGTTAATTATCAAAAACAAATGTCTACCAAAAAATAGTCCTAAAAAGTGTTGCCATTCCACTAGTTTTATTAATATTATTATTTAATCTTTTTTCAAAATTTTGAATTTTTATATCAATTTCATGATATCAAGTGGTATCTACAACATTCCAAAGTGGTTCTTCTACTCAAGCGTGGTACATTTTTCTTTCTTCAAATTCTTCTGGAAGTTTTATTTTTTCTTTAATTTCGGTAATTAATTTATATATACTTTTTATTTTTTTAACTTTACTATACATATCTTTTAATCTTCCTTTCAAAAATAAAAAACTCATATACTTTAAAAATTAAAATAATGAGTTGAAAACTTAAATTAAGTTTAAAGAATTATATCATAATATATAGCTAACTAAATTAATGTTTACTCATATCTTGAAAAACAAAATCAATCGCTTTTTTAATATTTGGTCAATAATTTGGTAATATTTTTCTTATATTATGTTTTATAGCAAATCAAAAATGTTCAATTGGATTTAAATTAGGAGAATATGGCGGAAGAAATAATAGTTTGCATCCAGCATTTTCAATTAATTGTTGTGTTAATTTAGATTTATGAAACGTTGCATTATCTAAAACTATAATTTGTCCACGCTTTAATACTGGAATTAGTTTATTTTTAACATATGATTCAAAAATTTTACTATTGCAATGTCCTTCAAATGCTCATAAGGCTTTTAATTTACCTTTATTTAGTGAACCAATTATACTCATTCTCTTTATTTTATATGCGGGTTTATTATCAAATAATCTTTTACCTTTTTCAGATCAACCATATTTATAAAATTCATTATCATCAATTCCAGATTCATCAATATATACTAAATCTTCATTCATTATTTTAGCTATTTCTTTTAAAAAATCTTCTTGTTTATTTTTATCTCTTTGTTCATATAGAAAAGTTTTTTTTATATGTATAATTTAGTTTTTTAAAATAGTTATAAACTGTTTCTTTAGTCATATTTCCAAATTTATCAATTACTTTTTGAACTGTAACATCTTTATTTTCTGCTAAATAATTTTTTAATTCATCTAAATCCTTTATTTTGTGGCTATGTCCTTTTTGATAATTCAAAATTGGTTTTATATGCCTAGTTTCTTTTTTTCTTTTTCTTCATAAAAATAAAGTCTTTCTAGTGATATTGAACACTTTACAAATTTCTTTAATTTTCATATTTTTACTTTTATAAGCTTCTATTACTTTTCTTCGTAAGTCTTCACTGTATGGTTTTGGCATAATTTAATCTTCCTAATCTATTTTAATTATTGCTGAATTGTACTTTTAAATTCAAAAACTGTTTAAATTACATATTATTATTTTACATTATTTATGAGTAAATATTACTTTAGTTAGCTATATATGGTATTTGGTATTAAATTTTATACATATTTTTAAAAATAAGAAAATAGTTATAAAAAAATAAAACTACTCAATTGAGTAGTTTTATTTATCTTCTTCAATTTTTACTGTCATTTCTTGATCATCAAAAACAAATTTAACTTTTTTATCATCTTCTTTATTAACAACATCACTGGCTTTATCATTTTTTTTATCTTCAAATAAAGGTTTTGGTTTTTTCTTTAATTCTTTTTCATTTTTTAAATAATATTTTTGAACTATATCAAAAAGCTCATTATTTAAACTACCATCTTTATATCTCTTTTTAAATTTATAAAAATACTTATAACGCTTATCTAGAATTATTGATTTAATTTCATTAAAGAGTATAAAAGCATTTCTACTTGAAAATTTATAATTATTTTTACCTATTTTTACTAAATTATCACTTATAATATTGTTTATTTTAAACTTAAATCTTTTTCTTTTAAAAAGAAAAATAACTAAAATAAAAATAAAAGTTATTATTAATAATAATATTGATAATCCTATTATTATTCAGTCCTTTATTGAAAAATCTGATCAATTAACTAAAAACATTATATTTAAATTATTTTGCATATAAATAACCCCCTAAATTTTCTTAATATATAAATTTGCGTGATTTTATAAACAAGTTCTTCTTATTTTTTATTTTGGATAAATTACATTTAAAATTACACTTCCAATAACTAAAGGGTCATCATAAGTCATTTCAACTGTTAAAGTAGTTGGTTTAATGTTCATATTATTATATTTTAAATCACCTAAAATAATTTTTTCTTTTATTAAATTTGATTGTTGATTATTTTCAATTAATCTCTCCTTAATAACCTCTTTTACAGTTTCTGGACTTGTCATTCTCAATTTGTCTTCAGGTTTTAATTGCAGATTTGTTTTGTTTTTGAAAATTACTACTAAAATTCGTTTATTATCACTAATTGATGATTGTTTAGAAATCAAATCATTTGATTTTTTTTATTTTTTTCTTCCTCTTCTTCTTCTTTTTCTCCTTCTGTTTCAGCAATAGCTGTCATACCACCAGCAATGGTGGCTCCAATTAAAGCTGCAGAGCCGATAAGACCAACAATAATTTTTGTTGATTTCTTCTTCATCTTCTTCTGACATAAATTACAAACCCCTTTTCTAAGCCCTTAAATTTTTTCTAAATTAATTTTACATGATTAAAAATATTCTATTGACATTTTACTTTTATTAGAGTAGAAATTTAGATAAACAATTAGTTGTATAAATTACTGATGTGTTTTTTTATTTTTTGAAAATTAATAATCTTAAACATTAAAATAGTAATTATTATTACTTTTAATAAAGTTTTTTATCTTTTTTTTTAAAGAACTTAGTAAAAATAAGATAAAATATTAATATTGCATTAAAGAAAAAGGTGAACGTATGTCATTTCAACAATTTAATTTACAACCATGACTAATTGAAAATTTAAAAAAAGAAAAACTAATTAATCCAACATCAGTCCAAACCGAAATTATTCCTTTAGCATTAACTAATAAAAACTTAATTATTAAAAGTGCTACTGGTAGTGGTAAAACTCATACTTATTTAATTCCAATTTTAAATAATTGTAATGTTACTTTAAAAGTAACACAAGCAGTTATTATTACACCTACTCGTGAACTTGCTCAACAAACGTTCAATTTTTTAAAAGCTTTAATCAAAGATCAAAATATTAGCATTGCTTGTTTAGTAGGTGGCAAAGATATTATTCGTCAAAGTAATAATTTAAGTAATAATCAACCACAAATTGTAATTGGCACTCCAACTAGATTAAAACGTTTATATGAACTTAATATGTTAGCAATTACTACTACTAACACTTTAGTTATTGATGAATGTGATATGTTATTTGATATGGGATTCATGGAAGATTTAGATTTTTTAATTACTAAAATGAATAAAAATACTCAAATTATGACTTTTTCAGCAACAATATTACCCCAACTAGTTACTTGATTAAAAAAATATATTACTAACGCTACTACAATTAGTATTGATAATAAATCTCAAAAAATTCAACATATTTTTATTAATCGTCATCATCAAGATAGTAAAAAACAACTACAGTCATTATTAGCAATGTTTGATCCTTATTTATGTTTAATTTTTGTTAATAACAAAGAAAATATTGAAGAAATTGCAAACATCTTAATTGAAGAAAATAAAAAAGTAGCAATCTTACATGGTGGATTACCAGCACGAGAACGTTCTCAAACTTTTAAACGTATTAAAAATTTTGAATATCAATATGTTGTTTGTTCAGATATCGCAGCACGTGGTATTGATATTGAAGGGGTATCTCATGTTATCTCTTTACAATTACCGACAAATAATCTAGAATATTATTTTCATCGAGCAGGGCGAACAGGACGAGCTAACTATTCAGGTATTTCTTATGTATTTTATGATAAGAGTGATAATTCTACTATTCATAAGTTAAAAAATTTAAATGTTCCAATAGAATACTATAAAATTAAAGATAATAAGTTACTACCAGAAATTACTAATGACAACATCGTTGCTCATAAACGAAAAATAGAAAGAAATAAAGAAGAGCAATATGTTATTAATCGCTTTAAAAAAAATAAAAATGTAACTCCTGGTTATAAGAAAAAATTTAATAAAGATTTAGAAGCAATAAAAAAAGAAACAAGAAAACAACACATTAAAGCATCAATTAAGAAAATTAAAAAAACACAAGCAATTGCAAGAAGAAAAAAACTTTTTGATGAAAATTAATAATGAAAGAGGAAGCAAGATGGAAAATGACAAATTAATTATTGGATCTCATGTTTCAATGAAAGCACCAAAATATTTATTAGGTGCTCTTGAAGAAGCTCTAAGTTATAATGCCAATACGTTTATGTTTTATACAAGTGCTCCACAAAATACAATTCGTAAACCAACCAAAGCATTATTTATTAAAGAATTTACAGAAAAACTAATTGAAAAAAATATTGATATTAATAATCTTATTGTTCATGCTCCTTACATTATTAATCTGGCTAATAGTATTAACAAAAGTACTTACCAATTAGCAGTAGATTTCTTACGACAAGAAATAATTCGCTGTCAAGATATTGGCATTAAAACTTTGGTTTTACATCCAGGTAGCGCTGTTGGTGCTTTACCACAAACTGCTTTAGATCAAATTGTTAAAGGACTAAATGCAGCATGTTTAGAAAAACAAACTGTAAAAATTGCTTTGGAAACAATGTCAGGAAAAGGTAGTGAAGTAGGAACTAGTTTTGAACAACTTCAATATATTATTAATAATGTAAAAAGACCCGAACTAATTGGGGTTTGTTGAGATACTTGCCACTTATCTGATGCTGGTTATGATCTTAATAATAATTTAGAACAAGTAATACAACAATTTGATCAACTTATTGGATTAGATAAATTATTAGTTATTCATGTTAATGATTCTAAAAACCCAATCAATGCTCATAAAGATCGTCATGCTAACTTAGGAATGGGTTACCTTGGTTTTCAAACTTTAATTAACATTATTTACCATCCATTGTTGCTTACTAAAATAAAAATTTTAGAAACGCCATGAATTAACGGTCATCCACCTTATTTACATGAAATTAAAATGATAAGAACAAAAAAATATAATAAAGAAATTTTAGAATCATTAGGAACTAGCAAATAATGAAAAGAATTGGTATTTTTGGTGGAACTTTTGATCCATTTCATAATCAACATTTGAACATTGCAAATACAGCCTATCATAAACTTTCACTTGATGAAGTTTGAATTTTACCAACAAAACAAAATCCGTTAAAAGATAGTGTCAGTGCCAGCGATCAACAAAGAGTTGATATGATTAATTTAGTTATTAAAAACTATTCTTGAATAAAATTAAATGATTATGAACTAACAAGTAAACAACCTAGTTATACTATTAATACTATTAACTACTTTATTGAAAACTATCCAAATCACAAATTCTTTTTTATTATCGGTTCTGATAATTTATATACCTTAAATAAATGACAAGGAATTGAACAGTTAATTAATTTAGTTAAAATTATTGTTGTTAATCGCCCTCATTATCGTAAAACATTAGAACTAATGTCAAAATACAAGTGTCAAAATTTAGTAGTTCGACCAAGTAGTGATATTAGCTCTGCCAAAATTAGAAATGGTGAAATTATTAATCAAATTGATATTAAAATTAATGATTATATTAACAATAATTTAATATATAGTTATGAGCGTTTAAAAGCAAATTTGGATAACAATAGAACTGAACATTGTATTAATGTTGGTAAAATGGCTGTTAAATTAGCAATCCATTATAATGAAGATGCTAATAAAGTGCTAATTGCTGGAACTTATCATGACCTTTGCAAACAATGAAGTAAAAATAAAATGACTAAATATTTAACAAAATATAATAAAGAAATTTTACAAGAACCATTTCCAGTTTGACATGGTTATGTAGCAGCATTGTATTTAAAAAATCATTATCAGTACCATGATGATTTAGTTCTTCGTGCAATTGCTAAACACACTACTGGTGCAACCGAAATGAAACCTTTAGAATTAATAGTATTATTAGCAGATAAAATATCAATTGAACGTAACCATTATTATGTTGAAGAATTAAGAAAACTTGCTTTTCAAGATTTAACTGTTGCTTTTAAATACTATCTAGAAATTTTAAAAAAATATTTACTAGAACAAAAAAAACCATTAAATAATAAGTTTTTAACAATATATGAAGCGTGAAGTAATAAAAATTAACAAATAGTATCTATAGTAAAATACTTATTTATTAATTATTTAATATATAGCTAACTAAAGTAATATTTACTCATAAATAATGTAAAATAATAATATGTAATTTAAACAGTTTTTGAATTTAAAAGTACAATTCAGCAATAATTAAAATAGATTAGGAAGATTAAATTATGCCAAAACCATACAGTGAAGACTTACGAAGAAAAGTAATAGAAGCTTATAAAAGTAAAAATATGAAAATTAAAGAAATTTGTAAAGTGTTCAATATCACTAGAAAGACTTTATTTTTATGAAGAAAAAGAAAAAAAGAAACTAGGCATATAAAACCAATTTTGAATTATCAAAAAGGACATAGCCACAAAATAAAGGATTTAGATGAATTAAAAAATTATTTAGCAGAAAATAAAGATGTTACAGTTCAAAAAGTAATTGATAAATTTGGAAATATGACTAAAGAAACAGTTTATAACTATTTTAAAAAACTAAATTATACATATAAAAAAAACTTTTCTATATGAACAAAGAGATAAAAATAAACAAGAAGATTTTTTAAAAGAAATAGCTAAAATAATGAATGAAGATTTAGTATATATTGATGAATCTGGAATTGATGATAATGAATTTTATAAATATGGTTGATCTGAAAAAGGTAAAAGATTATTTGATAATAAACCCGCATATAAAATAAAGAGAATGAGTATAATTGGTTCACTAAATAAAGGTAAATTAAAAGCCTTATGAGCATTTGAAGGACATTGCAATAGTAAAATTTTTGAATCATATGTTAAAAATAAACTAATTCCAGTATTAAAGCGTGGACAAATTATAGTTTTAGATAATGCAACGTTTCATAAATCTAAATTAACACAACAATTAATTGAAAATGCTGGATGCAAACTATTATTTCTTCCGCCATATTCTCCTAATTTAAATCCAATTGAACATTTTTGATTTGCTATAAAACATAATATAAGAACCTGTTTAGGATCTTTTTAATAGAATTTAACTAAAACAAGAAATAATCATTTATAAATAGGTACTTAACCAATAATTTATTTTCTTTTTCATTTTTTTGTTAAAAAGATTTTATCATTTGAAAACTTATCGACTAAAAATCTATTTTTTATTATAAAATAACCATTATAATATAAATTTTATTAAAAATTAATCAAAAAAGATCCTAAACAGGTTCTAAGAAAAATATTACCAAATTATTGACCAAATATTAAAAAAGCTATTGATTTTGTTTTTCAAGATATGAGTAAACATTACTTTAGTTAGCTATATAATATTAAAGAAAAGGGAAGTTTAATAAACTAAATAGTATTGTAATAATATAAACAAATAATTGTAACTAAGGAGTACTAATAATGAGTTTAGTGAGTAAAGAATTAGAAACCAAAAATGGAAAAACAGTTAAACTTAAAATAGATAATTCAAATTCAAATCAAGTTAAAAAAATAAATCTTATTTTTGGAGATAGTTTTGTTGAAATGAAAAAAATGAAAAATGAATTAGTTGATTTTATTTTTATCGATCCACCTTATTTTTTATCAAATGATGGTTATAGTGTTAACGCCGGCAAAAGAACATCTGTTAATAAAGGTGAATGAGATAAAAGTAAAGGTTTTCTTGAAAATTATAAATTTCATCAAAAATGAATTAAAGAATGCAAAAGAATTTTAAAACCAAATGGAACTTTAATAATTACCGGAACTTATCATTCTATTTATATTTGTGGTTTTATTTTACAAGAACTAAATTTTCACATTCTTAATGATATAGCTTGATACAAACCTAATTGTACACCTAATATTGGTTGTAGAAATTTTACTGCTAGTCATGAAACATTAATATGAGCAAAAAAAGATAGCAATTCTAAACATGTTTTTAATTACAAAGATATGAAATATTCTAAATGAGAAGAAGATAATTTTAAGAATGAAGATAAGCAAATGCGAAGTGTTTGAGCAATAACTACTCCTAAACCATTTGAAAAAATTTATGGTAAACATCCTTCACAAAAACCATTAGATCTTTTAAAAAGAATTATAATTGCTTGTACTAATGAAAATGATATTGTCTTAGATCCGTTTATGGGTAGTGGCACAACTGGTCTTGCATGTAAAATGCACAATAGAAATTTCATAGGAATTGAAAATAATATTGAATATTATTAAATAAATTTGTTGTTTGTGTCGCAAATACAAAAACTGGTCTCGCTTTTGAAGGAGAAAAAGAGTTATATTCATTTTTTAAAAAACAGGAAAATTATGAAATTAAAAATATGATTGGAATTCACAATTTAAAACGAAATGATGCATTTGAATTGTTTTATATGGGAGAACATGTTGCTAATATTTTCAAAAAACATGCAATCTATGTTTATTTAGAAAAACACCACAATTTAAACTGAAATTACTTTTTATCAAAAAAATTACTACCAGATGACAGTATTTTTGTATATAAGAATAATACTTTTTTCATTATTGAAATTAAAACACAAAATGTTGCTGGAAGTGTTCATGAAAAACTACAAACTTGTGATTTTAAAAGAAAACAATGACAAAAACTTTTATCAATATTAAATTGCAAAATTGAATACTGATATTTATTAAGTGATTGATTTAAAAAACCAGAATATAAAGATACTTTAAATTATATAGCTAACTAAAGTAATGTTTACTCATATCTTCAAAAACAAAATCAATCGCTTTTTTAATATTTGGTCAATAATTTGGTAATATTTTTCTTATATTATGTTTTATAGCAAATCAAAAATGTTCAATTGGATTTAAATTAGGAGAATATGGCGGAAGAAATAATAGTTTGCATCCAGCATTTTCAATTAATTGTTGTGTTAATTTAGATTTATGAAACGTTGCATTATCTAAAACTATAATTTGTCCACGCTTTAATACTGGAATTAGTTTATTTTTAACATATGATTCAAAAATTTTACTATTGCAATGTCCTTCAAATGCTCATAAGGCTTTTAATTTACCTTTATTTAGTGAACCAATTATACTCATTCTCTTTATTTTATATGCGGGTTTATTATCAAATAATCTTTTACCTTTTTCAGATCAACCATATTTATAAAATTCATTATCATCAATTCCAGATTCATCAATATATACTAAATCTTCATTCATTATTTTAGCTATTTCTTTTAAAAAATCTTCTTGTTTATTTTTATCTCTTTGTTCATATAGAAAAGTTTTTTTTATATGTATAATTTAGTTTTTTAAAATAGTTATAAACTGTTTCTTTAGTTATATTTCCAAATTTATCAATTACTTTTTGAACTGTAACATCTTTATTTTCTGCTAAATAATTTTTTAATTCATCTAAATCCTTTATTTTGTGGCTATGTCCTTTTTGATAATTCAAAATTGGTTTTATATGCCCAGTTTCTTTTTTTCTTTTTCTTCATAAAAATAAAGTCTTTCTAGTGATATTGAACACTTTACAAATTTCTTTAATTTTCATATTTTTACTTTCATAAGCTTCTATTACTTTTCTTCGTAAGTCTTCACTGTATGGTTTTGGCATAATTTAATCTTCCTAATCTATTTTAATTATTGCTGAATTGTACTTTTAAATTCAAAAACTGTTTAAATTACATATTATTATTTTACATTATTTATGAGTAAATATTACTTTAGTTAGCTATATAATAGATAGTAATTGTCGTTATTTTTTTAATTATATTCCATTAAAAGAATTGGGTTTACCACTATAACAAATAAAAATAAATTATTAATAAGGAGATCAAATATTATGTCCAAAAAAAATAAAACAAAAATTACTGCTTCGCCGACAAAAGAAAAAACAACAGCAAAAATAAAAAAAAGCATGACTAATTATAACGAACTAAAAATAAAAAAAAGTGGTTTCTTAAGCGCAGTTATTAAATACTTTAAAAAATATCCGCTACTTTATCTAATTGCAATACTAACCACTATTGCTTCTTCAATAATTTCAGTAATTATTCCTAAAATTACTAATAATTTTTTAGCTACCCCCGATGGTTTTCAATGAGAAAAAATTACTACTTTAGCTTATATTTTAATTAGTTTACAAATTGCATCAGGATTATTTATGTACTTTCGTAATTTAACAGGAAGCATCATTGGTGTTAAAGTTGAAATTGAATATCGAAATAAAGTTTTAAAACATTTACTAGATTTAGATATGTCATATTATGAAGACCGCAAAATTGGTGACACTTTAACAAAACTAATTAGTGATACTAGTGTTATTGGTGAAAACATGCAATCTATTCCTTTAACTATGCTTAGTTCAATTGTGACCTTTTTTGGTTCAATTTACGTTATTTTTTCTTTAAATTGACAATTATCATTAATTGTTTTAGGTATTGTTTTATCAATTTTAATAATATCAGTATTAAATGTTCAAATTATTCGTTATTTAAACTATAAATGAAGAAAAGTTTATACTGAAGTTAATGCTGATATTATTGATCGACTAAATACTATTACTTTAATTAAAAGTAATGCTACAGAAAAAAGTGAAAATAAAAGATTTTCTAATGAACATCTTAAATATTACCAAGCAGCAAAAAAAACTATTACTTTTGAAAGTTTTACTAGAGCATTACTAATTACATTACTAACAGGAATTAACATTGTTGGTTTAGTTGCTGGTTTCATGTTTGTAAGTAAACACATCATTAGTATTCCAACACTAATTGCTTTTTTATTAGCAGTCAACACTTTAATTTTCCCAGTTATTCAAAGTATTCAATTCTTAGGTAATTGGGCTAAAACATCAACTTCAATTTTAAGAGTTAATGAAATTCTTAATATTAAACCAAAAATAGTTAATAAAGAAAAAACCTTACCAGTAAAACAAATTACTAGTGATATTATTTTTGAAAATGTTAATTTCCGCTATGATGAAAAAGAAGACTGAATTTTAAATAACTTCTCTTTCACTTTTGAAAAAGGTAAAAGTTATGCTATTGTTGGTGCAACTGGTGTCGGAAAAACTACTATTTCTAAGTTATTACTACGTTACTATGACCCTGCTGAAGGAAGAATTTTAATTAATAATAATACTGATTTACGTGATATTGACTTAGCACAATACTTACATCATATTGGCTATATTCAACAAGATCCACAAATTTTATTTGGTACATTTGCTGAAAACATTAGTTATACTAAGCAAGGAGCAACTTTAGAAGAAATCAAAATTGCTGCAAGTAAAGCTAACTTACATGATTACATTGAACAATTACCTAATAGTTATAATACAATTTTAGGTGAACGTGGAATTAACTTATCTGGTGGTCAAAAACAAAGAGTAGCTATCGCTCGTATCTTTTTAAAAAATCCAGAACTATTAATTTTAGATGAAGCTACTAGTGCTTTAGATAATATTGTCGAAAAGGAAATACAAGCACAATTTAATAAATTAATGATTGGTCGTACTAGTATTATTATTGCCCATCGTTTATCAACAATTAAAACTGTTGATAAGATTTTAGTTTTAGAAAAAGAAAAAGGTTTAGTTCAAGTTGGTACTTTTGATGAATTAAAAGTTAAAGAAGGTCACTTTAAACATTTATATGAAGCTGGAATTATGGGGTAAAATTTTTAATGAATCATTAATATTCCCATATTTAAATTAAAAAATAAAATTAATATTTTCAAATTTAGTAAGGAATATAATAATATGAAAAATAATAATTCCTATGAAGATAAACTTAACGCAATAGTTAAATTAGAAAGTTATATATGAATATATAAATTTTTTGGTTCAGTTTTATTAAATGAGGCTTCTAAAGAAAAAAAGTGATCTTATGATCAAAACCAAATACAAAAATTACGAAATGCTAGAGTTAATATTACAAGTATTAGTAATGATTTAATTATATTAGAAAAATCTAAATGTAGTATTATTACTAATATTAAAACTTTAGTAAATTATTTATATGATGTGTATGAACTTGTTTATTTTTCTTTTGAAATTTTAAACATATATAAAAGTAAAAATTTAACTAAAAAAAATAAAAGTAAAATAAATATTTAACTCATAATTGTAGAATTTCCCTAAAAGTACTATAATATAAATAACGATAGTTTAATATCGTTATAATTTTAATGATGATATAAACTTTATATCTTTATTAAAATTATATATTAACTTTAAAGGTATAAAATATGAGAAAAACAATAAATATTTTAACAATTGGTATTTTTTCACTAGCAACAAGTACCACTATTTTAACTAGTATGAATCACTTTAATACTAGCAAAAATGATTTACAAAAAGCAAATGCCACTACTAATCAAACATCATTATTTAATAATCAATATCAATATTTAAATAATAGTGACTGAATTACTAACCAATCAACAACCGATCATAAATTTTATAGTTATGATACTTCAGCATTAAAAAGTTACACTTTTACCAATGCTAGAAACGTCTTCTTAGTAGATACAACAAGTAACCTAGTTTATAATACCAAAGTTACTATTCCTAATGAAGATAAATCAGATATTGAAAATACAAAACAAGAAATGATTACTAAGAAGAAAGTAACATCACTTAAAAGCAATCCTAATTATTCTGATGCTTACAATTTTAGTGAATATCAACAAAATAATTTTATTGGTGACAATAATTGAACATATTTACAATTTGGTGGTCTTGAACAAAATATTGATATTTCTAACATTGCTGGTGCTTCTAAAATTGAAAATAATAACAAATCTTAGTGAGAACTTAGGATTATATTACATTGCTGATGCTGCTATTAATAATAAAATTTCTTTAGCAATAGCTTATAATATCAGCCAACAATTCATTAATAAAAGCAGTTTAAACAAACTAATTAGTAACCAATTAACAAATAATATTATTAACTTAATTGTTGAAAATACTAACATCTTTAACTTTATTAAAAATTCACCCCTTTTCCTAAATATAAAAGATTATTCATTAAACTTTATTTTTGATAATGATAATAACTTAGTAGCAATTTACTATACAAAATGAAATGTCCAAAATATAAAACAAAGTATTAACTATCATTATAAAGAAGACTTTAGCAATATTAATAAAAATGATTGATCAAAAATAGTGATCAACAAATCATTTTAAATTGAACTAAATATGCAAAAAATTGAGAACAATTTTCACAACTTTATCCTAAATTTAATTTTAATAATTCTAAACTATCAATTAATAATATGGGTACATATAAAGAAAATAATAATCTTACTGGTGATACTAATAATATTACTACTAATAAAAATATTAAATATGAACTACAAAATCCTTATAAAGTTGTAGCAATTTCTGATCTTATTATTCAACTTCCAATTATTGATCTTTATGTATACCATGATGATAATAATATTTATTATCAATGAAATGCACGTGTTACTTCATCACCAAATTTAATTGCTGGTTGTAGTTTAGCAATTGATTTAGATAATATTAGTTTTCAATTTAAAAAATAATTAAATTTAATATATAAAAAATGATGCCTTAATTAAGGCATCATTTTTACAATGAATGTTGTCTTACACTACTTTGATTAGATGCTGATGATTGGTTTTCTGCCATTTGATTAGAATTATTAATTAAATATTCTTCGTGAATTTCTAAACACTCAACTTTAAGGTTTTCAATTCTTTTTAAAAATTCAGGATTATTAGATGTTTGATATTTTCTAGCATTACGTCAATTATACTCTTGACCTGCGACATCTATTTTTTCTTTTACTTCATTAAGTTCTGACACAATTGAAATTAATTGTTTAATATTAGGAATTGTTTTTGACTTTTCCTCGTTTAATTGGGTAATGTTTAGTAATCTGTGTAACTTACAAAAATAACTATGTTTAATTAATTCTAGTAAATATAATTAAATGACTAGAAAGAGTGAGTTACAGATGGCTAAAAAACAAAGTATTAATAATAATGATCCAATATCAAAAGCAGTAGATTTATTACTAGAAAATACTGAAGATTTAACAACAGTATTTAAAGAAGGAGGATTATATAAAGAATTAACAAAAAGATTAGTAGAAAAGATGTTAAATTCTGAAATGCAAAATTATTTAGGGTATGAAAAAAATCAACATAGTAATAGTGAAAATGCTCGTAATGGTATAAGTTCAAAAAAATTAATAACTCAACAAGGTAAAATTGAAATTAATGTACCAAGAGATCGTAATAGTGATTTTACTCCTGTAATAGTTGCAAAAAGACAGAGAAGATTTGATGGCTTTGATCAACAAGTTCTTTCACTATATGCCAAAGGAATGACTTTATCAGATATTAGAATGCAGTTGCAAGAGTTATATCATGGTGCAGATATTAGTGAAAGTGTTATTAGTCAAATTACTGATGATGTGATAGATGATGTCAAGGCGTGGCAAAATCGACCATTAGAAAGTATTTATTCTATTGTTTATTTTGATTGTATAGTAGTTAAAGTACGGCAAGATAAACGCATTATTAACAAATCAGTTTATATAGCATTAGGAGTGGATTTAGAAGGCAAAAAAGATGTTTTAGGTTTATGAATTAGTGAAAATGAAGGTTCTAAATTTTGACTAGCTAATTTTACAGAAATGAAAAATCGAGGCTTAAATGATATTTTGATTGCTTGTAGTGATAATTTAACAGGCATGTCAGAAGCAATACAAGCAGTTTATCCTAAAACTGAACATCAATTATGCATAGTTCATCAAATTAGAAATAGTTTAAAATATGTTTCATACAAACATCGAAAAACCTTAGTTGCAGATTTAAAACCAATTTATAGTGCATGTAGTGAAGAACAAGCAATGCAAGCTTTAGAATCATTTGAAAGTAAATGAAATAAACAATATCCGCAAATTACTAAATCTTGATATAAAAATTGAGATAATTTAATGGTTTTTATTAGTTATCCACCAGAAATTAAAAGAGTGATTTATACTACAAATGCTATTGAATCTGTTAATAGTCAATTACGAAAAGTTATCAGAAATAAAAAAGTTTTTCCTAATGATATGGCAGTTTTCAAAATATTTTACTTAGCAATTGAAAATATAACAAAAAAATGAACAATGCCCATTCAAAATTGAAATACAGCAATTGCTCATTTTATGATAAAATTTGAAGATAGAATTAATCTGAACTAGTAACTTTGTAAAACAAAGATACACAGATTACATAAAAGCCTCTTTAATTGTTGTTTAATATATTGTACTAGTCCAGATGTTTTCATATAGGTAGGAGTCCCTACAGAATCTGAAATATCACCCAATATTTCTTTTTAGTTTTATCAATTCTTCTTTCTACTTCAATTTCATTCATTAATTCTTTTTGATCTGTAATAATATTCATAATTTTTATCTTCCTTTTCACATATAGCTAACTAAAGTAATGTTTACTCATATCTTGAAAAACAAAATCAATCGCTTTTTTAATATTTGGTCAATAATTTGGTAATATTTTTCTTATATTATGTTTTATAGCAAATCAAAAATGTTCAATTGGATTTAAATTAGGAGAATATGGCGGAAGAAATAATAGTTTGCATCCAGCATTTTCAATTAATTGTTGTGTTAATTTAGATTTATGAAACGTTGCATTATCTAAAACTATAATTTGTCCACGCTTTAATACTGGAATTAGTTTATTTTTAACATATGATTCAAAAATTTTACTATTGCAATGTCCTTCAAATGCTCATAAGGCTTTTAATTTACCTTTATTTAGTGAACCAATTATACTCATTCTCTTTATTTTATATGCGGGTTTATTATCAAATAATCTTTTACCTTTTTCAGATCAACCATATTTATAAAATTCATTATCATCAATTCCAGATTCATCAATATATACTAAATCTTCATTCATTATTTTAGCTATTTCTTTTAAAAAATCTTCTTGTTTATTTTTATCTCTTTGTTCATATAGAAAAGTTTTTTTTATATGTATAATTTAGTTTTTTAAAATAGTTATAAACTGTTTCTTTAGTCATATTTCCAAATTTATCAATTACTTTTTGAACTGTAACATCTTTATTTTCTGCTAAATAATTTTTTAATTCATCTAAATCCTTTATTTTGTGGCTATGTCCTTTTTGATAATTTAAAATTGGTTTTATATGCCCAGTTTCTTTTTTTCTTTTTCTTCATAAAAATAAAGTCTTTCTAGTGATATTGAACACTTTACAAATTTCTTTAATTTTCATATTTTTACTTTCATAAGCTTCTATTACTTTTCTTCGTAAGTCTTCACTGTATGGTTTTGGCATAATTTAATCTTCCTAATCTATTTTAATTATTGCTGAATTGTACTTTTAAATTCAAAAACTGTTTAAATTACATATTATTATTTTACATTATTTATGAGTAAATATTACTTTAGTTAGCTATATAATTTTAATTTAATAAAACCTAGTATAGTTAAATTACTATACTAGGTATGAATAATTATTAAATTATAAATACTATTATAACTATAAAATAAAAATTACTCAATCAACTATTATTTACTATTTTTAAATTTTCTAATTTATTTTTTTGATCTAATATCATAAATAATCATTATATATGTTCTTTTTCTATTCAAGTTAAAATATCTTCTAAAATAATATTAATATTGGGTTCATTTAAAATTGCATGATTACCTTCTTCATAAAAACTATAAGTTATCCCCTGTCTTCAACGTTTATTATTTTTTTCAATTTTATCAAAATCAGCAAATATATCTTTTGCAGATTGAACAATCAAAACCGGACATTTAGCACTATTAAGATTTTTCGGTACTTGTTTACTTAATTTTTGTGCTTGTAAGGAAAATAATAATGTAAATTTCATATTAGTCATTGCTCTAATTTTCCCTTTTTTAATATAATTAGAGTTAATAGAAATTGTTTCCATATCAAAAGTAATAGGTAATGGATGATGTTTATAAAATAGAAATCCTCAAATTGCATTACAAACTAATGAAGGTTTTATTTTAAATATTTGTTTCTTAGTAACAAAATTAGTTAAAATTGCACGATCAATCATTTTTGGTAATCTTTTAATTGCTAATGCTATTAATGCAGAACCTAATGATTCACCCATTAATAAAATTTTTTTATTAGGATAACGTTCATTCAAAACCGTTATAATATCTTTAATATCATTAATAGTTGTTCCTAAAGTATGATATTTTCATTTTTCATTTTCTCCTCAACCTCGTTGATCAAAACTTAAAAATGAAATACCATGTTTAGTAAAAAACTTAGCAGCTGTTTTAAAGTCTGTTAAAGAGGCACCCATACCATGAATACCAATAATAATATATTTACTATTATCAACAAATTTAAATTCAGTATGTAAAAAATAGTTATCCCTAGTAATGATTCCCTCGTTACTTCATTGTGGAAAATGACGATTCAGTTCTCAGTGATAATCAATATGGAAAATTTGATAAATTCTATATAAAATATAAAGTATTATTAACATAGCTAAAACTACGATAAGTATTGCTCATCAATAATGTTGCCAAAAATTATCCATAATAAATGATACCCTCCAATAATATATAAATACTTACTAATATTTTATCAAATTAATTTTGTTTTAATAAAAATATTTATTTCTTAGTGACTTCAGCAATTAATTGACCAACCGTTACTTGTTCATCATCTTTTACTACTTGCTTTACAACATAACCTTCCATTGTTTCATTAGTGAAAACAATTGGTGTTGTTACTTTTTTACCTTTATTCTTAACTTCTTGTAAATTAGCAACTACCATTACTTCTGATTTTTTAATTGGTTTACCTTGTTCAACTTTAATATCAAAGCCCTTACCAGCTAATTCAACAGTATCAATACCAATATGAACTAAACATTCAATACCTGTATTTACATCTTTAATACCATAAGCATGTCCTGTATTAAATACTGTTGCTAATTTTCCATCAAATGGTGATACAAATTCAACTCCATCTTTACCTTTATATTCAGGAATAATAGCAAAACCAGTCCCTAACATTTTCTGAGCAAATACCGGATCTTCAACTTTACTAAGGTTAATAACTTTACCAGTAACTGGTGCATAAATTAATAAAGGTAATTGTTTTTTTTTCTTGAAAAACATATGTCGATTCTCCTCAAAATTATGTAAATTAGATGTTTATAATTTTAACATTAAATAATGTAACTTTAAAAATAAATAATATTTTTATTTTTTTGATAAAAATTTTTCTACTAATGATTTAACTTCTTCATTGGTTTCACATTGTAATGCTTTTGATGCTAATATTTCTGTATCCTTTTTATTTAAAGTACTAATAATTTTTCTAGTTTCTAAAACACTAGATGCAGACATTGAAAATTCATCTAGCCCTAGACCAACTAGTAGTGGAACAGCAATTTTATCACCAGCCATTTCACCACACATGGCAACAGGACGATTATATTTATGTCCACCATCAATTGTCATCTTAATCAAACGTAAAATTGATGGATGATATGGTTGATATAAATAAGACACTTTTTCTGACATACGATCAGCGGCTAAACTATATTGAATTAAATCATTAGTTCCAATTGAAAAGAAATCCGCATATTTAGCAAATATTTCTGCATTAACTGCTGCTGCTGGAATTTCAATCATCATTCCAACTTGAATATCATCACTAACTTTAACTTTTTCTTTAATTAATTCTTTTTTGCAAGTTTCATATAATGCTTTAGCTGCTTTAAATTCTTCAACATTAGCAATCATTGGAAACATAATAGCTAATTTACCAAAAGCTGAAGCACGAATTAAAGCACGTAACTGAGTTTTAAAAATATCTTTACGATCTAAACACAAACGAATGGCACGATAACCAAGGAAAGGATTCATTTCTTTTGGTAAATCTAAATATGATAATTCTTTATCACCACCAATATCTAAAGTTCTAATAACAACTTTATGTTTAGTAGCAGACAATACTTTTTTATATTCTTCAAATTGAATATCTTCACTTGGAAAATCACTACTTTCCATATAAAGAAATTCACTTCTAAAAAGCCCTACTCCTTGTGCATCATATTCAATTGCTTTAATCATATCTTTAGGTGAACCAATATTTGCTTCTAACTTTACTTCATGATTATCACTGGTTTTAGTTAATTTACCTTTAAATACTAATAACTCTTTTTGTTCTTCAATTCATGCGTTTTGTTTAGCAACTCATTTATTTTTTTCACTACTATTTAAATCAATTTCAATTTCACCAGTATTACCATCTAATACACAAAATTGATTATTTTTTACTTTTGTAGTAACATTTTTTAACCCAAGAACTGCTGGAATACCAAGACTACGAGCCATAATTGCTGCATGAGAAGTTCTACCACCAATATCACATAAAAATCCTTTAACAAATTTAGGATTCAATTGACTTGTTTCTGAAGGTGTTAGATCATGACTAACAATAATTGTTTCTTCTTTAATTGCACTTAAATCAATAGTTTTAATATTTAAAATTTTACGTAAAATTCGATCACGAACATCAATAACATCAGCAGCACGTTCACGAAAATAATCATCATCCATTGCTTGCAATGTTGCAATTGCTTTATTAGCAGTATTTTCTAAAGCATTAGCAGCATTATATTTTTCTTCTTTAATTAACTTTTCAGTATCTTCAATTAATACTGGATCAGTTGTTACTAAAAAATGAGCTTCAAAAACAGCGGCTTTTTCTTCACCCAAAGTTTTTGTTGTATTTTGGATGAGTTGTTTAATTTCATCACCTGCTATTTTTAAGGCATCATGTAACTTTTTAACTTCTCCTTCTATTTCTTTTTCATTAATTTTTTTAGGATTAGTTTTGATAGTTTCATGTTTTAAGATTAATGCTTTGGCTAGAGCAATGCCATTACTAGCACCAATACCTTTCATTTTTAACATTATATATATTTCACTCCTTATAAAATATGTTTATTAATAGTCTACTAAATTATAATAAAAAAAATGAAATATTGTATAAAATATTTATTATATAGCTAACTAAAGTAATGTTTACTCATATCTTGAAAAACAAAATCAATCGCTTTTTTAATATTTGGTCAATAATTTGGTAATATTTTTCTTATATTATGTTTTATAGCAAATCAAAAATGTTCAATTGGATTTAAATTAGGAGAATATGGCGGAAGAAATAATAGTTTGCATCCAGCATTTTCAATTAATTGTTGTGTTAATTTAGATTTATGAAACGTTGCATTATCTAAAACTATAATTTGTCCACGCTTTAATACTGGAATTAGTTTATTTTTAACATATGATTCAAAAATTTTACTATTGCAATGTCCTTCAAATGCTCATAAGGCTTTTAATTTACCTTTATTTAGTGAACCAATTATACTCATTCTCTTTATTTTATATGCGGGTTTATTATCAAATAATCTTTTACCTTTTTCAGATCAACCATATTTATAAAATTCATTATCATCAATTCCAGATTCATCAATATATACTAAATCTTCATTCATTATTTTAGCTATTTCTTTTAAAAAATCTTCTTGTTTATTTTTATCTCTTTGTTCATATAGAAAAGTTTTTTTTATATGTATAATTTAGTTTTTTAAAATAGTTATAAACTGTTTCTTTAGTCATATTTCCAAATTTATCAATTACTTTTTGAACTGTAACATCTTTATTTTCTGCTAAATAATTTTTTAATTCATCTAAATCCTTTATTTTGTGGCTATGTCCTTTTTGATAATTCAAAATTGGTTTTATATGCCCAGTTTCTTTTTTTCTTTTTCTTCATAAAAATAAAGTCTTTCTAGTGATATTGAACACTTTACAAATTTCTTTAATTTTCATATTTTTACTTTCATAAGCTTCTATTACTTTTCTTCGTAAGTCTTCACTGTATGGTTTTGGCATAATTTAATCTTCCTAATCTATTTTAATTATTGCTGAAGCAACTTTTAAAACTTTCAAAACTGAATTTATTAATGATAAAAATTTTAGATCATTAATCCAATTAAAATTAGAATTATTTGATTACATCAATTGATACAACAACATAAGAATCCACAGCACTTTAAACTACTTAACTCCAGTTAATTCTCAAAAACAAATGTCTACCAAAAAATAGTCCTAAGAACCTGTTTAGAATCTTTTCGAAAATAATGTAAAATGATTATATATTTTAAAATCAGAGGTATATATTATGCATAAAAATTATCCAAGTCATGTCACCAAAGAACAATTTGAGAACATAAAATCAATTTTAGAAAATAGCAAAAAGAAAACAAAACCAAGAAGTTTAGATTTATATGAAGTATTTTGTGCAATTTTATATGTATTAAAAAGTGGTTGTCAATGAAGAATGCTACCAAAAAATTTTCCAAAATGACAAACTGTATATTATTATTTTCAAATTTGAAGTAAAAATAACGGTAAAGAAGCTAGTGTATGGCAATTAATTTTAAAAAAAATTGGTTAAAAAAGTTCGTATCAACAATAATCGCAAAGAACAAACTAGTTTTTGTATAATTGATTCGCAAAGTGTTAAAAATACAGATACTACTGAAAATAAAGGTTATGATGCTGGTAAAAAGATTTCAGGAATAAAGCGTCATATTATTGTTGATTCTCAAGGTTTACCACATGCAATTTACATAACCACAGCAGAAAAAACAGATCGTAATAGCGCTATAATAATGATTGAAAATGAAAAAGAAAATCTTTCTGCAGTTCAAAAAATAATAGTAGATGCTGGTTATACTGGTGAAAAATTTGCTTCTGAAATCAAAACAATCATAAATGCAAATGTTGAAATTATAAAACGCAATGAACTACATACTTTTGTAGTATTACCAAAAAGATGAATTGTAGAACGAAGCTTTGCTTGATTAGAAAAATACAGAAGATTATGAAAAAATTGTGAAAGAAAACTAAATACTAGTTTACAAATGGTTGTTCTTTCCTTTATTTCAGTTTTATTAAAAAGATTCTAAACAGGTTCTAAAAAGTGTTGCCATTCCAAAAGTTTAAACAAGTATAAATAAAATAATGGTGTAGAATACACTAATAAAACTTAATATAAGTTTTTAACTCATTACTTTATTTTTAAAGTAATTGGGTTTTTTATTTTTAAAATAAAGAGGTATAAAATTATGAAATATTTTAATCCAAGTTATTGATTTAAATTATCAGTATTATCTGCACCATTATTTAATGATAAAACACAAGGTATTAATGCTAAGTCAATTGATAATAAAAAGATTAAAGATTGAGCTAGCAACAATACCATTTTAGAATCAATAAATCAAGAAATAAGTTATACAAACTCAATTACTAATTATCAACCATATAATTTAAATGAAACAAATCAAAATATTGACCCTATTTATCAACCATATTTAGATTCATTTTTAAGTCAACAATTAGAAACAAGTACTCATAAAAACCGTCATGAAAAAAGTAGAAATAGACATAAAAGACAATCAAGAAATAATAATAGAAGTTTAACAACTCCTATTATAAATTTAATTGCAGTTGATCAAGATGGAATTTATTTTAGAGAATTACTTAATGTTATTGAATTTTTAAGAGATAATGATATTTTAAGAGAAATCGCTCCTTGAATTATTAATGTTGGATATTCAAGAAGTAGTAATAATCCTATTTATTATATAAATGAAAATTCTAATTATCAAAATTTTATTATTCCTATTAATATAGTTAATACTAATGAGCAACAAGATTATGGACAAAGAATACAATTAGTATTTAGAACAAATAATCTATATTTACAGGGTTTTATTGTAAATAATACTTATTATTATTTTAGCGACTCTGATACAAGAAGTGTAAATGTAGATGATGTAAATAATAATTATCAATTAAGTTTTAATTCAAATTATAATTCAATGATTCAAGGTGAAAATCCGACCGTTAATTGACAAAATATCTTTGATGCCTTTAATAATATAATTAATTATCATCAAATCCGCACCGCCCCAACCCCCAATCCGCAAACAATCAGAACTGCTATACAAAGATTAAGATTAAGCTTACCATTTGTAATTTTAGCAACATCAGAAAGTATACGTTTTAAAAACGTTCGAGAAGATATTCTTTCAACTAATAGACATTTGGATGTTAACAATCAAGATCTTATTAATACAATAAGAGAAAATATTAATTCAAATAATCAAAATCATTTTGATCATATTACTTCCTTTACATGAAATCATTTTTCACCAACTATAAATAATTGAGAAGCTAGTACTTCATCGGCAATAGATCAACTAAGAGAAGAAGGTTCTTTATCAACATATTACACACGTTTATTAACTGTACTTCAAGGTATATTAATAGATCGTTTTGTTAATGAGTGTTTCAATAAAAGAAATTTCAATAAAAGAGAAATTTCAAAAAAACTATATTGTTTAAAAAAAATTTCATATGAATTGGAAATTTATTGAAATGGTGATAGATCAAATGAAATAATACATTTTGCTCCAACAAATTCTGTAATTAGACAACAAAAAATTTATACTGTTAATTTAGGAAAACGTAATCCTATTGATAATTTTAATAGATTTAATTTTTTAGGTGATACTTTTTCTGATAATTGAGGAGTAAAAATCAAATGAGGAAGTTGAATTTATGATGGTCAACATCAAAATCGTCTACCAGAAAATACTTATAGTCTTGATTATTATATGCAAAATAGAAACTATAAATTTCATGATATAATTAAAAATCAAATAGTTTATGATAATATTTCTCGAGAAGAATTTGAAACCCATACTAATATCCTTCTTCAAAGTATTTCTGAGCATGATTTTTTGGCTTGGGTTGAAGGTAGGCAAAAAATAGGACTAACTTGATATTGAGAAAATGAAAATTATTATTTACAATTTTTAGTTTTTCAATATTTAAATTGAAAAAGTTCTTATGCGGATTTGGATTGTTGACTTAAGATTGGTTCTGGAATCAGATTATATAATGATAATTCTGACAGAAGTAAAAGAAGTGTTTTTGACAATAATTCAAATAATAATGAAAAATTTACAAAAAAATTAGAAGAAAAAAATGAACTTAAAAATGTAACTAAATGAAATGATGAATTTACAAAATCAATAAATAATGAACAACATTTACCAATTGATAATAAAACTAATTTCTCTACAAGTAATATAACAAGTTTATAAAAATATAAACAAAAAAGTTACCTTAATTGGTAACTTTTTAATTAGGTGCCAACCTAACAACAATATAAGTTTGAGAACTTTTTATTTCATATACTTACAAAAGTAAGTATCAGTAAATTATAACATGAAATATTTAAGATTGTGGGGGAATATTATTTTATATTTTTCCCGAAAAAGAATTTACAATAATATTAAAATAAGGAGAACCATTCTTAGAAACATTAATATTAGCATTTTTAATAACAGTATTAGATAATTTATCTTTTATTTCTTTTTCTGTAGAGTTTTCATTAAGTTTATATACATCTAAAATTTGTTTTAAATTACTATTATTATTTACAACAAAATAAACATATTTTGCTTTTTCATAAAGAGAATTTATATCATCCGGTATAGAAGTTTTACCAATAATATTTTTTTTATCAATTTTAAAGAAAATAAAAGGTTTTTTTTATCAAATGTTTCAACATTAATTCCTTTAATTTCACTAAAAGATATATCATATTTTTGAGGTAAAACATTTGGATTATTATTACAAGCAATTATACTAGCACTAGATATACTTGATAAAATTATTGTTGTTAAAATTCTAATTAATTTTTTCATGAAATTATTCACCTACTTATATTATTAATGATTTTATTATAGCACATTATCTAGGATTAAATACTATTTTTGAAATAGTTAATTTATAGTATTTATAATATCTTATATATTGTGTTATTGGTCTTAGAACCTGTTTAGGATCTTTTTTGATTAATTTTTAATAAAATTTATATTATAATGGTTATTTTATAATAAAAAATAGATTTTTAGTCGATAAGTTTTCAAATGATAAAATCTTTTTAACAAAAAAATGAAAAAGAAAATAAATTATTGGTTAAGTACCTATTTATAAATGATTATTTCTTGTTTTAGTTAAATTCTATTAAAAAGATCCTAAACAGGTTCTTAAAATATCTTTTTCACTAAAAAGCGCAAGTTCTAATTGCATGATATTTGGAAATAATTGAACAATTAAATTAAATTCTTTATCATAAAAATCACAAAATCCTAACATTGTATCTTTTTTATTTTCAATGCTTTGTGCAACAATATAATCATCAATTTTAGATTGCATATATAGCTAACTAAAGTAATATTTACTCATAAATAATGTAAAATAATAATATGTAATTTAAACAGTTTTTGAATTTAAAAGTACAATTCAGCAATAATTAAAATAGATTAGGAAGATTAAATTATGCCAAAACCATACAGTGAAGACTTACGAAGAAAAGTAATAGAAGCTTATGAAAGTAAAAATATGAAAATTAAAGAAATTTGTAAAGTGTTCAATATCACTAGAAAGACTTTATTTTTATGAAGAAAAAGAAAAAAAGAAACTGGGCATATAAAACCAATTTTGAATTATCAAAAAGGACATAGCCACAAAATAAAGGATTTAGATGAATTAAAAAATTATTTAGCAGAAAATAAAGATGTTACAGTTCAAAAAGTAATTGATAAATTTGGAAATATGACTAAAGAAACAGTTTATAACTATTTTAAAAAACTAAATTATACATATAAAAAAACTTTTCTATATGAACAAAGAGATAAAAATAAACAAGAAGATTTTTTAAAAGAAATAGCTAAAATAATGAATGAAGATTTAGTATATATTGATGAATCTGGAATTGATGATAATGAATTTTATAAATATGGTTGATCTGAAAAAGGTAAAAGATTATTTGATAATAAACCCGCATATAAAATAAAGAGAATGAGTATAATTGGTTCACTAAATAAAGGTAAATTAAAAGCCTTATGAGCATTTGAAGGACATTGCAATAGTAAAATTTTTGAATCATATGTTAAAAATAAACTAATTCCAGTATTAAAGCGTGGACAAATTATAGTTTTAGATAATGCAACGTTTCATAAATCTAAATTAACACAACAATTAATTGAAAATGCTGGATGCAAACTATTATTTCTTCCGCCATATTCTCCTAATTTAAATCCAATTGAACATTTTTGATTTGCTATAAAACATAATATAAGAAAAATATTACCAAATTATTGACCAAATATTAAAAAAGCGATTGATTTTGTTTTTCAAGATATGAGTAAACATTACTTTAGTTAGCTATATTTTCAATTGCTAAGTAAAATATTTTGAAAACTGCCATATCATTAGGAAAAACTTTTTTATTTCTGATAACTTTTCGTAATTGACTATTAACAGATTCAATAGCATTTGTAGTATAAATCACTCTTTTAATTTCTGGTGGATAACTAATAAAAACCATTAAATTATCTCAATTTTTATATCAAGATTTAGTAATTTGCGGATATTGTTTATTTCATTTACTTTCAAATGATTCTAAAGCTTGCATTGCTTGTTCTTCACTACATGCACTATAAATTGGTTTTAAATCTGCAACTAAGGTTTTTCGATGTTTGTATGAAACATATTTTAAACTATTTCTAATTTGATGAACTATGCATAATTGATGTTCAGTTTTAGGATAAACTGCTTGTATTGCTTCTGACATGCCTGTTAAATTATCACTACAAGCAATCAAAATATCATTTAAGCCTCGATTTTTCATTTCTGTAAAATTAGCTAGTCAAAATTTAGAACCTTCATTTTCACTAATTCATAAACCTAAAACATCTTTTTTGCCTTCTAAATCCACTCCTAATGCTATATAAACTGATTTGTTAATAATGCGTTTATCTTGCCGTACTTTAACTACTATACAATCAAAATAAACAATAGAATAAATACTTTCTAATGGTCGATTTTGCCACGCCTTGACATCATCTATCACATCATCAGTAATTTGACTAATAACACTTTCACTAATATCTGCACCATGATATAACTCTTGCAACTGCATTCTAATATCTGATAAAGTCATTCCTTTGGCATATAGTGAAAGAACTTGTTGATCAAAGCCATCAAATCTTCTCTGTCTTTTTGCAACTATTACAGGAGTAAAATCACTATTACGATCTCTTGGTACATTAATTTCAATTTTACCTTGTTGAGTTATTAATTTTTTTGAACTTATACCATTACGAGCATTTTCACTATTACTATGTTGATTTTTTTCATACCCTAAATAATTTTGCATTTCAGAATTTAACATCTTTTCTACTAATCTTTTTGTTAATTCTTTATATAATCCTCTTTCTTTAAATACTGTTGTTAAATCTTCAGTATTTTCTAGTAATAAATCTACTGCTTTTGATATTGGATCATTATTATTAATACTTTGTTTTTTAGCCATCTGTAACTCACTCTTTCTAGTCATTTAATTATATTTACTAGAATTAATTAAACATAGTTATTTTTGTAAGTTACACAGATTACTAAACATTACCTTATAATTACCAGAGATATTATTTATATTTCATTCACTATCTCAAAAGAATTTAGCTTCTCCAATTGCTGTACCATTACTTTTTGTTGCTTTATCTTTATCAAAAGATAACATACCTTTAAAATCTTTTGTTACAAATAAATTATCTTGAAAATTTAATGAAGTTTTCAATCATTCTGTAAAATTTTTAAAATTAGTAAATCCAGTTGGTTTTGCATCCATAATATTATAAAATGTAGTTTCTGGATGACTACTTGTTGTTATTTTATCATTTATTCCAGCAAGTAAACCACCATTATTTTTAATATCAGTTGTAGATTTTTCATTATTTCCAGCAATAAATAATCTTCTTGAAGCAAATACTTTACTTTCAAATATTTCATCATTATTTTGTTGAATAGGTTCTTGACCTTGAATTATTGGTCTTCCATAATAATAACAACTTGATAATAATTCTAATCCATATGATTGTCTATGACTATAACGTACACCAATATCACGCATTAAAGTACGATTTAAAGTTACTTTTCCTTGTTTAATAGTAGGGAAAGCATAACCACTACCTGGTGAAGCATATTGTACAAAATCAAGTGTATTTTGACCACTAGAAACTACTCTATCATTTAAACTACTAAAAGTTAAAACTTGCATACTAAATGCACCATTATAAGGACTATAATAATTTGTTACATTTGAAATATATAATAATTGTCTATCTTGATTTTTACCACTATTACCACCAATATTTTCATTTTCATCATTAAATACAACAAAAAATTGTAAATAATCATCAATTGTAATATGTTCTTCAAACATTACTAAAGTATATTGTCTTTTAGTTTGTACTGTTTTAAATATTTGATTATTTGGTAAATTACTAAAATCAACACCACTTGTATCATCAATTAAATAAGCATTTCAATAATCACCAATTTTATATTGTTTTGTATAAAATTCATCTTGACCTGTAAATTTATGAGTATCTGGATTAATAATCCCTTTATTTTTTTTGATATATTTTTGTACTATTTTTTCAAATACATACAACTGGAGTATTACCAGTTAAAATTAATTCATATTGACCAAAATCACTTATTTTACTATTAATAGGTTTATAACCAGTTTCAGTTAAAGGAATTGCTCCATTATTTATAACAAATGGAAATATTTTTCAATGTGATTGTCTTTTAATTAATATTTGTTGCATCTTTAATCTCATGTGAGCGTGTTTCATTAATTGAATTTGTTGATGTCTGCTCATTATCATTACCTCCTAAATCTTTATTTAATTTTTGATTTTCATTAATAATATTTTCTAATTTATTTTCAGCCATAAGTTGGTCAATATTATCATATTCACCAATTGCTTCAATTATTGTCATTGTGCCATTATTTAATCTTGAATTAATAATTTGGTCTTGTATTATTTGGTCAGTCATAGCAATTGGAATAAATTTAAAACTATAAGGTCTTTCACCATTTCCATTTCATAATTTTTCACTAATAAGTAATAAATCAAAGATACGATAAAAATAAGCACTATAAAATGCTATTTTTATTTCTGTTGTTTCCATATCATATTTATTATTAAACATACTTTGTGTTTTATTAGTATAAACATCATTACCATGTTCATCATAATCATAACCAGCACCATTAAATATTACTTTAGCAGTACCATTATAATCTAATCAATATTCATTAAATTTAGGGTCACCTTGAATAATTTGCATACCACCATTACCATTTTTATCATATCCAGCACTACCAACATTAACAAACATATCTTTTTTAGGATTTTCTGCAATATTACCATTTTCTTGCATTTCTTTAACTGTTTCATTATCTAATGCAGCAAATAAAGTAGTAACATTTAATTCTCTTTCTAATCTTTTTTGTCTAATTACACGATTTAAATCTCAAATTAAATCTCATACTGGTGTACAATCTGGATAAGCATTTAAAGTTGTAGCATTACCATATAAATTAATAATTGGCAAATTCGTTATTTCAAAAATAGGTATATAATTAAATGGATTTTTAATTTCATAAGTTTTTAAAGGAGTAATATTTGGTTTTAATTTAGTACGTGTAGAACCTAAAATAATATCTTTATTATTATCTTTATATGTTTCATATTTAACTTTTCCATTTTGTATTGTTACTCATGTTAAAGTTGCACTATCTGCTTGTTCATTAATAAAATAAAATTCTGCTGATTGTTCTTGTTCATTATATAGCTAACTAAAGTAATGTTTACTCATATCTTGAAAAACAAAATCAATAGCTTTTTTAATATTTGGTCAATAATTTGGTAATATTTTTCTTATATTATGTTTTATAGCAAATCAAAAATGTTCAATTGGATTTAAATTAGGAGAATATGGCGGAAGAAATAATAGTTTGCATCCAGCATTTTCAATTAATTGTTGTGTTAATTTAGATTTATGAAACGTTGCATTATCTAAAACTATAATTTGTCCACGCTTTAATACTGGAATTAGTTTATTTTTAACATATGATTCAAAAATTTTACTATTGCAATGTCCTTCAAATGCTCATAAGGCTTTTAATTTACCTTTATTTAGTGAACCAATTATACTCATTCTCTTTATTTTATATGCGGGTTTATTATCAAATAATCTTTTACCTTTTTCAGATCAACCATATTTATAAAATTCATTATCATCAATTCCAGATTCATCAATATATACTAAATCTTCATTCATTATTTTAGCTATTTCTTTTAAAAAATCTTCTTGTTTATTTTTATCTCTTTGTTCATATAGAAAAGTTTTTTTTATATGTATAATTTAGTTTTTTAAAATAGTTATAAACTGTTTCTTTAGTCATATTTCCAAATTTATCAATTACTTTTTGAACTGTAACATCTTTATTTTCTGCTAAATAATTTTTTAATTCATCTAAATCCTTTATTTTGTGGCTATGTCCTTTTTGATAATTCAAAATTGGTTTTATATGCCCAGTTTCTTTTTTTCTTTTTCTTCATAAAAATAAAGTCTTTCTAGTGATATTGAACACTTTACAAATTTCTTTAATTTTCATATTTTTACTTTCATAAGCTTCTATTACTTTTCTTCGTAAGTCTTCACTGTATGGTTTTGGCATAATTTAATCTTCCTAATCTATTTTAATTATTGCTGAATTGTACTTTTAAATTCAAAAACTGTTTAAATTACATATTATTATTTTACATTATTTATGAGTAAATATTACTTTAGTTAGCTATATTTAGCAACTCTACCACAAAAACTATTAGGTAATATTTTAAGTGATTTACTATTATCTTCATTAACTATAATCATAATAAATACTTTACCCATTAAACTATTTTGTAAACCAAATTTATAAAATTTTTCTAATCATTTATCTTTTAAATTCATTTCATTTAAATAATCTAAGAACCTGTTTAGAATCTTTTCGAAAATAATGTAAAATGATTATATATTTTAAAATCAGAGGTATATATTATGCATAAAAATTATCCAAGTCATGTCACCAAAGAACAATTTGAGAACATAAAATCAATTTTAGAAAATAGCAAAAAGAAAACAAAACCAAGAAGTTTAGATTTATATGAAGTATTTTGTGCAATTTTATATGTATTAAAAAGTGGTTGTCAATGAAGAATGCTACCAAAAAATTTTCCAAAATGACAAACTGTATATTATTATTTTCAAATTTGAAGTAAAAATAACGGTAAAGAAGCTAGTGTATGGCAATTAATTTTAAAAAAAATTGGTTAAAAAAGTTCGTATCAACAATAATCGCAAAGAACAAACTAGTTTTTGTATAATTGATTCGCAAAGTGTTAAAAATACAGATACTACTGAAAATAAAGGTTATGATGCTGGTAAAAAGATTTCAGGAATAAAGCGTCATATTGTTGTTGATTCTCAAGGTTTACCACATGCAATTTACATAACCACAGCAGAAAAAACAGATCGTAATAGTGCTATAATAATGATTGAAAATGAAAAAGAAAATCTTTCTGCAGTTCAAAAAATAATAGTAGATGCTGGTTATACTGGTGAAAAATTTGCTTCTGAAATCAAAACAATCATAAATGCAAATGTTGAAATTATAAAACGCAATGAACTACATACTTTTGTAGTATTACCAAAAAGATGAATTGTAGAACGAAGCTTTGCTTGATTAGAAAAATACAGAAGATTATGAAAAAATTGTGAAAGAAAACTAAATACTAGTTTACAAATGGTTGTTCTTTCCTTTATTTCAGTTTTATTAAAAAGATTCTAAACAGGTTCTAATATTTCTTTTTTACTTGAATTAAATAAAAATCCTTTACCTAATCATAATTTAGTTGATTTTTGAGCAATAATCATAGGTATATCAATATATCAATTACTTTTATCACAACTTAAATATTCCATTGTATTTATCATAATTCATCACCATTAAATTTATTTTTATTAATTAATAATTTATTATTAATACCATTAATTAATCATTTCATTTCATGCATTAAAGCATACATATCACTATCTCAAGTATCATCATGTAAATCTAACATTTTAGGAGTATTATTATTAGTATCTATTTTTACTTTAGATAATCATTGCATTAAACTATATTGTCTTTTAGTTTCTGGACATCTTTCTCAATTAAAACTAATAATATTTTTAAGCATACAAATTGTTGTAAAATCAATTCTATCATTTAAATATAAAGTTGATTTATCTACTGCTATAAATTTTAATCATGTTATATTACGTTTTTTAACTCAACTTTTTAAAACATCAATAAATACTAATCCACCATTACCATAATCAACATAACAAATAAAACCAAATAACATTGCTATATAACGTTTACTTTCATTTAAATAATAATTAATAATATCATTTGCTAATGTATCAGTATCTTTATATTGCATTGTTACATTACTATGATAAAATTCACTTTCTTTATGTGCTCTTCTACTATATTCATTTTCACCAATAAATCATAATGAAGCAGCAGTTGGATGACCACTACTACTTGTTGCCATACCAATATCTAATCCACCAGTTAATCTTTGTACTTGAAAATCTAATTTAGTACCAACTTTATCAAGATATCTTGCAAATATAGCACCAGTTAGAACACTTGGTACACCATAATATCAACTTTGTGCTTTAATAGGGTCTAATATTTTTAATTCTTCTAAATCATTAATCATATCTAATGTCAAATTATGAGAATTTACTTTTCAATTTGAATAATGAAATAATTTAAAAATATTATTATCAAATATTGATTTAATTTGTTCATTATTAGTTTTCATAATTTCTAAATTAAAAGGTACTATTTTATTCATATATTCAATAAAATATTGATAAATATTATCTGGATTACAACTTTTAATTTTTATTCTTTTTTTAGCATTTCCTAATGCAAATGTTATTGCTTGAAATTCTTGTTGACTAAATTCATTTGCTTCTTCACATCATTCAATTGCTAAATCAAATCCTTTTATTTCACTACGAGAAAGCCCTTTTAAAGGTATTCTATCATTTGAATTACTATATACACCCATAACTCTAATAAATGATTTTGAACCTTTAAAACGAAAGTCTGCTTGTTTATTAGGATATTTTAAAGTAAAATCTTTATAATCATTTAATCCAATTGTTATTAAAGCATTATAAATTTCTTTAACTAAATCATTAATATCTTTATTTAATTTTCTAAAACAATATATAGCAATTAATTTATTAACTTTAATTGAAATTGCAATTAATATTGCTAATTCTTCTGCAATACTATATGTTTTACTTGAATAACGACTTCCACTTAAATTATATTCACTATGAGTAAAATCACTTTTATTTAATAATCAATAACTAATTTCATGTAAATAAGTAAATTCTTTATTCATAATATTATTCCTGTAATTCTTCTAATTTTAAAAGTTGTCCATATCTTACAGGGTCACTAACAATAGCAATTGTATCATTTTGCATTTGTAAAGAAATTATTATTCTATCATTATGGATGGGTTACACTTTATTGGCCATAATTATAGTTCCTTTCTTTCAACTAATTTGTTCACTTGTCTACGTAATTAGTGTCCAATAAAGTGTAACCCATCCAGATTTTTCTTTTTGATTTCAAGTAAATTCATAATTTTTAACCTTACCATTTTCTTTTTTCTTTAGGTTGAATAATATTAGGACTATTAATGTCTATTTCTCATAATGATTCACTACTACCACCAGTAGCACTAATTTTATTATTTTCATCAATTTTAATATTTTCACCAGCAATTAATTTATCTTGTTTTTTATCTAATAAATTATCAACATATACTTTATTTGTAGCATCAGTTAAAAATGTAGGTGTTCCAACATCAATTATTCTTTTATCATTAGCACTAATACCTTTATCATCTTTTGGTTTAATAAAATTAGGAATATCTTTATCAACTTCTCATAATAAATTATCAATATTTGTTTTAATATCAGTTGTATCAATATTAACTATTGGTCTTAATAAATTTTGTGGATGACTGATAGTAATTTTAGTTCTAGAATCTAATGATTTTATATTATTATAAGGTATATATGCAGTTAATGGACTATCTTCACCACAATTTGAAATAAATTTATTAAATCAATTATTTTTTTGTGGTTCTATATCTTTTAAATTAAAACCTTTAATATTTGGATATTCTTTAATTTTTCTTAAACAATTAAATACTTCTGGTGGTATAAAATAAGGGTCATCTGGATTAGTTTCACTATAAGTTAATCCACCTTGACTAATTAAACCTTGACCACGTAAATAATCTACATCTTTAGTTAATAAAAATCTAACATAATGAGTAGTTGCTGTTTGAATATTATCAGTAAAATCAGTTGGTGTTATTTCTGGTCATTTTTTTGAAATAGTAAAACCACTTAAGTAATCAATATTACTACTTGCTACAGATATTGCAAATCAAATTTCATTATCTGGAGTAGTTACTTTATCAAATAATAATTCATTAAAATATTTAGAATTTTTAAATTCTTCAACTGTTATAAACATTAATGGTTCTTTAATTGCCATAATAATTTACTCCTTAATGTAAAATAAAGGGTATTTAAACCCTTTAAATTCCAACTTTAGTTGCTTTTTTCTTATCTTTTTCTGATAATTCTTTTTTAGAAGCTCTTTGACTAATAATAGTATTTTTAAATACTTCATCTTTTTCATTATCATTATTAAAACTATCAAGTAATTTAGCAACTGATGTAGTTTCTAATTGTAATTGAGAATTTATTTGTTTAATATTTTCAATAATAAATTGAATTTCTTTATCTCTTTTTAATTCTTTTGATATTTTATTTTGTTTTGATTTTTTAATAATTTTTGATAAAAATAATAAAACAATAGTAACTATAATTCCACTAGCTAATGCTCCACTTAATACTGCTGTTATTAATTCTTTTGATAAATTCATTTTTTATTCCTCCAATTGTATTTTATTTGAATGCTGTTTACATAAATGACATTCTTTTTTATGTTTTCTAATATGTTTATATTGATATATTATAGCTAACTAAAGTAATGTTTACTCATATCTTGAAAAACAAAATCAATCGCTTTTTTAATATTTGGTCAATAATTTGGTAATATTTTTCTTATATTATGTTTTATAGCAAATCAAAAATGTTCAATTGGATTTAAATTAGGAGAATATGGCGGAAGAAATAATAGTTTGCATCCAGCATTTTCAATTAATTGTTGTGTTAATTTAGATTTATGAAACGTTGCATTATCTAAAACTATAATTTGTCCACGCTTTAATACTGGAATTAGTTTATTTTTAACATATGATTCAAAAATTTTACTATTGCAATGTCCTTCAAATGCTCATAAGGCTTTTAATTTACCTTTATTTAGTGAACCAATTATACTCATTCTCTTTATTTTATATGCGGGTTTATTATCAAATAATCTTTTACCTTTTTCAGATCAACCATATTTATAAAATTCATTATCATCAATTCCAGATTCATCAATATATACTAAATCTTCATTCATTATTTTAGCTATTTCTTTTAAAAAATCTTCTTGTTTATTTTTATCTCTTTGTTCATATAGAAAAGTTTTTTTTATATGTATAATTTAGTTTTTTAAAATAGTTATAAACTGTTTCTTTAGTCATATTTCCAAATTTATCAATTACTTTTTGAACTGTAACATCTTTATTTTCTGCTAAATAATTTTTTAATTCATCTAAATCCTTTATTTTGTGGCTATGTCCTTTTTGATAATTCAAAATTGGTTTTATATGCCCAGTTTCTTTTTTTCTTTTTCTTCATAAAAATAAAGTCTTTCTAGTGATATTGAACACTTTACAAATTTCTTTAATTTTCATATTTTTACTTTCATAAGCTTCTATTACTTTTCTTCGTAAGTCTTCACTGTATGGTTTTGGCATAATTTAATCTTCCTAATCTATTTTAATTATTGCTGAATTGTACTTTTAAATTCAAAAACTGTTTAAATTACATATTATTATTTTACATTATTTATGAGTAAATATTACTTTAGTTAGCTATATGACTAAAGAAACAGTTTATAACTATTTTAAAAAACTAAATTATACATATAAAAAAAACTTTTCTATATGAACAAAGAGATAAAAATAAACAAGAAGATTTTTTAAAAGAAATAGCTAAAATAATGAATGAAGATTTAGTATATATTGATGAATCTGGAATTGATGATAATGAATTTATAAATATGGTTGATCTGAAAAAGGTAAAAGATTATTTGATAATAAACCCGCATATAAAATAAAGAGAATGAGTATAATTGGTTCACTAAATAAAGGTAAATTAAAAGCCTTATGAGCATTTGAAGGACATTGCAATAGTAAAATTTTTGAATCATATGTTAAAAATAAACTAATTCCAGTATTAAAGCGTGGACAAATTATAGTTTTAGATAATGCAACGTTTCATAAATCTAAATTAACACAACAATTAATTGAAAATGCTGGATGCAAACTATTATTTCTTCCGCCATATTCTCCTAATTTAAATCCAATTGAACATTTTTGATTTGCTATAAAACATAATATAAGAAAAATATTACCAAATTATTGACCAAATATTAAAAAAGCGATTGATTTTGTTTTTCAAGATATGAGTAAACATTACTTTAGTTAGCTATATGTTAAAAATAAACTAATTCCAGTATTAAAGCGTGGACAAATTATAGTTTTAGATAATGCAACGTTTCATAAATCTAAATTAACACAACAATTAATTGAAAATGCTGGATGCAAACTATTATTTCTTCCGCCATATTCTCCTAATTTAAATCCAATTGAACATTTTTGATTTGCTATAAAACATAATATAAGAAAAATATTACCAAATTATTGACCAAATATTAAAAAAGCGATTGATTTTGTTTTTGAAGATATGAGTAAACATTACTTTAGTTAGCTATATCTATTAACTACAAAACCATGTGTATTTTTTAAACTATAATCTTTTTCTAAGTGCATTGCTTTTTCAGTATCATGAATAAATTCTTGTTCTAAATAAAAACTTTCTCAAAATTCCATACCAGCAATTAAACTTGTATATCTTCTACCATATGCTAATGTATCTGCTGAAATTTGACTATAATTTAAAACAGTAAATGCTTTTGATAAACCTAAATTACTATCAATTCCAGTTGCTCCCATTAAATCTTCTCTATTTGTTCCAACAGTAATATAATTTACTAATTTAATTAATTTATTATTTCTTGCTCAAATTTTATAATAAGCTTCTTTTGCTTGTTCTGCATTCATATTAATTAAATCTAAAGGTAATACTAATGATTTAGCAATTGCATAATCTTGAATACCATTTAAAAATATTAATTCTAAATTTTCACCTAAATTTCTCATAAAACTTGCTGTTCAATTTGAAACAATTTGTACTGCAATATCTTTTGGTGCTTTCATAAATCTTTCAATATCAAATTCTGGAATTTCAAAATCAATTGTTAAATATTTATTAATGGAATGGCAACACTTTTTAGGACTATTTTTTGGTAGACATTTGTTTTTGATAATTAACTGGAGTTAAGTAGTTTAAAGTGCTGTGGATTCTTATGTTGTTGTATCAATTGATGTAATCAAATAATTCTAATTTTAATTGGATTAATGATCTAAAATTTTTATCATTAATAAATTCAGTTTTGAAAGTTTTAAAAGTTGCTTCAGCAACAGCATTGTCATAAGGACAACCTTTTTTGCTTAAAGAGCGAGTAATATTGAATGCTAGTAAAAGTTTATCAATAATTTTATTATTAAATTCATTACCACAATCACTATGAAATATTTGAATATCTTTTAAACAGCGATTTGATTGCATAAATGCTTGATGTACTAATAAGGCATCTTTTCTAGTACCTACACTATGTCCAATAATTTTGCGGTTAAATAGGTCAATTAATAAGCAAATATAAGACTTACTGCATAACGTTTTTAAGTTTTAATGATAAATTATAAAATCCTGCAATTAAATTAAATCTTAAAAATATTCGTTTTCTAGCTTTTCTAAATTTATAACCAATAATTTTAAAACATTTTAAAAATGCAAAAACATGTTCAATTTTTCTGCGAGTTTTATTAATAATCTTATTAAAAATTTTAATTTTACTTGTTTTAGGATTATTTTTACTAGTTTTAATGGGTAAAAATGTATTACTATGAATTTTTTGTAAACCTTGATAACCTTTATCTGCAAGAATTACAGTTTCTGACAAAAATTCTAACTTTGAATTTTTAAAAGTTTTAAAATCATGATTTTTACCAGTATCAGGAAAAATATTTAAAATTTCATTAGTATTGATCGTTAAAGTTTTGTTATTGTCTAAACTAAGTTTTAAATAACTATCTTTATTATTATATTTTTTATTTCTTAAGTTTTCACCATGAAAGTTTTCACGAAGAATATTAGCCATTAAATATGAAATGATATCAGTATCTTTATTATTAAATAATTCTAAGGTTTGTAAAATATCATTATTAATAATATTAATTGTATATTTAATAATTTTAATTTTGTAACTATCTTTATTAGTATCTAATTCAATTCTTTGTAATGTTTTGGTAATTAAATCATCATTTATTTTTAGCAATTGATGATAGTCTGTTAATAAATTAATTCAAAAATTTTTAAATTTTTCAATTTTATAGTTGAAATTTGTTATTCATTTTTGCATAAATGTTTTATTATTTAGATTAATATTATTATAAATAGATTCAATTTCTTTAAATAAAGTACTTTCTTTTTCACTACTATTAAAATTTGTTTCAAGAAAATTACTACCAGTATTTTCAATTTGTGTAAAAGTATCTTCAGCAAAGTTAAAAAAATTCTTAATTATTTCTGACTTAATATCACTAGTAGCAATTTTCACCATAGCAAAAACTAATCTACTTAAGTAACTTTTACCAGTATCATTAACACCAGCAATAATAGTAATATCACCAATATTTAAAGAAGTATCATTAAAAGGACCAATATTTTTTATTTTTAATTTCATTTATATCACCTATATATCATTTTAAACTATATAAATATAATAACATTTAACATTATTGAAATGTAGAAAAATAATAATAGTAAAAAATAATAGACTTACTGCATAACGTTTTTAAGTTTTAATGATAAATTATAAAATCCTGCAATTAAATTAAATCTTAAAAATATTCGTTTTCTACCTTTTCTAAATTTATAACCAATAATTTTAAAACATTTTAAAAATGCAAAAACATGTTCAATTTTTCTGCGAGTTTTATTAATAATCTTATTAAAAATTTTAATTTTACTTGTTTTAGGATTATTTTTACTAGTTTTAATGGGTAAAAATGTATTACTATGAATTTTTTGTAAACCTTGATAACCTTTATCTGCAAGAATTACAGTTTCTGACAAAAATTCTAACTTTGAATTTTTAAAAGTTTTAAAATCATGATTTTTACCAGTATCAGGAAAAATATTTAAAATTTCATTAGTATGTGCATTAATTATGGTTTGAAACTTAACAGTATGCATTCATTTTTTGCCAGAAAATCAATCTTTTTGATTATATTTTGGTCGTTCTGTTTCTACTTCTGTTACATCAATTATCAAAATTTTATTTTTGAATTCTTCTTTTTAAAAAAATATTTTTATTTGTTAAATTATTAAACTTATTATTATTTATTAAAATGTCTTCAATTGAACGAATATTTCGTAAAGCAGTAGTATCAACCATATCATACTCAGCACCAATACTATGATATGTACGATTTTCATATAAATATCTTAAAGTCATTACTAGTCTATCTTCTATTGACATTTTATATGGCCTTCCACCAGTGGTATTTTTTAGATTTTGATGATCTAATAAAATATTTAAAATTTCATTAAAAACTAGTTTATTAATACCAACTATTTTACGAAAATATTGATCCGGTTTATCTTTTAATTCAAAATATGTCATAAAATTTATCCTTAACTATTCAAATTTTATTTTAATAATAACAAAAAAATGAAAAGTTAACTAGTTATGCAGTAAGTCTAATATATTATTATTAGTATTGAAATAATAATAAATATAAATTATTAAATTTTAATGAATATAGTAATTGTTAATTATTTCACAATTTTCGATTGCATCTCAAAAATTGTTATTTCTTTTATTTTTTATTTTTAAACAAATATTAGTAAAAATTAATAAAGTAATTACAAAAAATAAAGTTGGTACTAAAATTATACAGAAAATAACTCCAATTTGTAATTCTATTCAATTATAATAATTTCCAATATTTTGATTTATATAACATATGTATTTTGGTGAATATTCTAAAATATGATATATGCTAGTTGTAGCTAATATTTGAAATCCATTTCTTTCTATATTTTCAAACTTTAACGTTGTTTGATTACGAATATGAGAATGATAATCACAAAAATCTATGAGAATTAAACCAGAAATTATAAGTAAAATAGTTAAAATAAATAATATAGCTAACTAAAGTAATATTTACTCATAAATAATGTAAAATAATAATATGTAATTTAAACAGTTTTTGAATTTAAAAGTACAATTCAGCAATAATTAAAATAGATTAGGAAGATTAAATTATGCCAAAACCATACAGTGAAGACTTACGAAGAAAAGTAATAGAAGCTTATGAAAGTAAAAATATGAAAATTAAAGAAATTTGTAAAGTGTTCAATATCACTAGAAAGACTTTATTTTTATGAAGAAAAAGAAAAAAAGAAACTGGGCATATAAAACCAATTTTGAATTATCAAAAAGGACATAGCCACAAAATAAAGGATTTAGATGAATTAAAAAATTATTTAGCAGAAAATAAAGATGTTACAGTTCAAAAAGTAATTGATAAATTTGGAAATATGACTAAAGAAACAGTTTATAACTATTTTAAAAAACTAAATTATACATATAAAAAAAACTTTTCTATATGAACAAAGAGATAAAAATAAACAAGAAGATTTTTTAAAAGAAATAGCTAAAATAATGAATGAAGATTTAGTATATATTGATGAATCTGGAATTGATGATAATGAATTTTATAAATATGGTTGATCTGAAAAAGGTAAAAGATTATTTGATAATAAACCCGCATATAAAATAAAGAGAATGAGTATAATTGGTTCACTAAATAAAGGTAAATTAAAAGCCTTATGAGCATTTGAAGGACATTGCAATAGTAAAATTTTTGAATCATATGTTAAAAATAAACTAATTCCAGTATTAAAGCGTGGACAAATTATAGTTTTAGATAATGCAACGTTTCATAAATCTAAATTAACACAACAATTAATTGAAAATGCTGGATGCAAACTATTATTTCTTCCGCCATATTCTCCTAATTTAAATCCAATTGAACATTTTTGATTTGCTATAAAACATAATATAAGAAAAATATTACCAAATTATTGACCAAATATTAAAAAAGCGATTGATTTTGTTTTTCAAGATATGAGTAAACATTACTTTAGTTAGCTATATATGTGAGGTATGCCTATTTCATTTACTAAAATAAGACAAAAATTAGATAATGATACAGATAATATTAAAATTATTGGTAAATGTTTATTTGCATTACCAAGTGCTATTAGACCTAATTTAATGTATTTAATTAGACCAACTATGCCTACACTTGATGAAATTAAAGAAGCAAGAGCAAAAGATTTTTTAACTAATCCAAAAAATGAAAATGCAACTTATCAATCAACTTTATATGATGATATTACTAAATTAAATTTAGAAGATGTTATTTATTATAAAGATTTAGGAAAAATTACTATTGCTGGTGATAATCCTACTAGTGATGAATTAGATACAGCAATAATAAATGCTGGTAATGTTGGATTTAATCCTAAAAAAGCAACATATACTGATATTACAACAACAAGTGCAACTATGACTGGTGATAATAAAGAATATTATGGAACAGTAAAAATAACATTTTCAAAAGTAAAAAAGAAAAATGTTAATTCATTAGAATTAAAAAAAGAAAAACAAGAAAATGAATTAAAACCAAAAGAAAATGAATTAAAAGATAAAGAGAAAAATTAAATTATGATTAATATATAGCTAACTAAAGTAATATTTACTCATAAATAATGTAAAATAATAATATGTAATTTAAACAGTTTTTGAATTTAAAAGTACAATTCAGCAATAATTAAAATAGATTAGGAAGATTAAATTATGCCAAAACCATACAGTGAAGACTTACGAAGAAAAGTAATAGAAGCTTATGAAAGTAAAAATATGAAAATTAAAGAAATTTGTAAAGTGTTCAATATCACTAGAAAGACTTTATTTTTATGAAGAAAAAGAAAAAAAGAAACTGGGCATATAAAACCAATTTTGAATTATCAAAAAGGACATAGCCACAAAATAAAGGATTTAGATGAATTAAAAAATTATTTAGCAGAAAATAAAGATGTTACAGTTCAAAAAGTAATTGATAAATTTGGAAATATGACTAAAGAAACAGTTTATAACTATTTTAAAAAAATAAATTATACATATAAAAAAAACTTTTCTATATGAACAAAGAGATAAAAATAAACAAGAAGATTTTTTAAAAGAAATAGCTAAAATAATGAATGAAGATTTAGTATATATTGATGAATCTGGAATTGATGATAATGAATTTTATAAATATGGTTGATCTGAAAAAGGTAAAAGATTATTTGATAATAAACCCGCATATAAAATAAAGAGAATGAGTATAATTGGTTCACTAAATAAAGGTAAATTAAAAGCCTTATGAGCATTTGAAGGACATTGCAATAGTAAAATTTTTGAATCATATGTTAAAAATAAACTAATTCCAGTATTAAAGCGTGGACAAATTATAGTTTTAGATAATGCAACGTTTCATAAATCTAAATTAACACAACAATTAATTGAAAATGCTGGATGCAAACTATTATTTCTTCCGCCATATTCTCCTAATTTAAATCCAATTGAACATTTTTGATTTGCTATAAAACATAATATAAGAAAAATATTACCAAATTATTGACCAAATATTAAAAAAGCGATTGATTTTGTTTTTGAAGATATGAGTAAACATTACTTTAGTTAGCTATATATGTGAGGTATGCCTATTTCATTTACTAAAATAAGACAAAAATTAGATAATGATACAGATAATATTAAAATTATTGGTAAATGTTTATTTGCATTACCAAGTGCTATTAGACCTAATTTAATGTATTTAATTAGACCAACTATGCCTACACTTGATGAAATTAAAGAAGCAAGAGCAAAAGATTTTTTAACTAATCCAAAAAATGAAAATGCAACTTATCAATCAACTTTATATGATGATATTACTAAATTAAATTTAGAAGATGTTATTTATTATAAAGATTTAGGAAAAATTACTATTGCTGGTGATAATCCTACTAGTGATGAATTAGATACAGCAATAATAAATGCTGGTAATGTTGGATTTAATCCTAAAAAAGCAACATATACTGATATTACAACAACAAGTGCAACTATGACTGGTGATAATAAAGAATATTATGGAACAGTAAAAATAACATTTTCAAAAGTAAAAAAGAAAAATGTTAATTCATTAGAATTAAAAAAAGAAAAACAAGAAAATGAATTAAAACCAAAAGAAAATGAATTAAAAGATAAAGAGAAAAATTAAATTATGATTAATATATAGCTAACTAAAATAATGTTTACTCATAAATAATGTAAAATAATAATATGTAATTTAAACAGTTTTTGAATTTAAAAGTACAATTCAGCAATAATTAAAATAGATTAGGAAGATTAAATTATGCCAAAACCATACAGTGAAGACTTACGAAGAAAAGTAATAGAAGCTTATGAAAGTAAAAATATGAAAATTAAAGAAATTTGTAAAGTGTTCAATATCACTAGAAAGACTTTATTTTTATGAAGAAAAAGAAAAAAAGAAACTGGGCATATAAAACCAATTTTGAATTATCAAAAAGGACATAGCCACAAAATAAAGGATTTAGATGAATTAAAAAATTATTTAGCAGAAAATAAAGATGTTACAGTTCAAAAAGTAATTGATAAATTTGGAAATATGACTAAAGAAACAGTTTATAACTATTTTAAAAAACTAAATTATACATATAAAAAAAACTTTTCTATATGAACAAAGAGATAAAAATAAACAAGAAGATTTTTTAAAAGAAATAGCTAAAATAATGAATGAAGATTTAGTATATATTGATGAATCTGGAATTGATGATAATGAATTTTATAAATATGGTTGATCTGAAAAAGGTAAAAGATTATTTGATAATAAACCCGCATATAAAATAAAGAGAATGAGTATAATTGGTTCACTAAATAAAGGTAAATTAAAAGCCTTATGAGCATTTGAAGGACATTGCAATAGTAAAATTTTTGAATCATATGTTAAAAATAAACTAATTCCAGTATTAAAGCGTGGACAAATTATAGTTTTAGATAATGCAACGTTTCATAAATCTAAATTAACACAACAATTAATTGAAAATGCTGGATGCAAACTATTATTTCTTCCGCCATATTCTCCTAATTTAAATCCAATTGAACATTTTTGATTTGCTATAAAACATAATATAAGAAAAATATTACCAAATTATTGACCAAATATTAAAAAAGCTATTGATTTTGTTTTTCAAGATATGAGTAAACATTACTTTAGTTAGCTATAGATATTTTTCTGTATTAGGATTTTTATTAAATTAAATATTGAAAAGGAAAAGGAAGATTAAAAGATGGCAAAAAAATATACACCCGAAATAAAAGAAAAAGTATTACAATATTTACAAGATGGTAAAAGTTATGATGAAATCAAAAAAGAAACTGGCATTTCAAAAACAACAATTTGAATTTGAAAACAAAAAGCAAGAAAGAATGAACTTAAAACAAAACATTCAGTCAACTCAACTCCAAGAGATATATTAGAACCTGTTTAGAATCTTTTCGAAAATAATGTAAAATGATTATATATTTTAAAATCAGAGGTATATATTATGCATAAAAATTATCCAAGTCATGTCACCAAAGAACAATTTGAGAACATAAAATCAATTTTAGAAAATAGCAAAAAGAAAACAAAACCAAGAAGTTTAGATTTATATGAAGTATTTTGTGCAATTTTATATGTATTAAAAAGTGGTTGTCAATGAAGAATGCTACCAAAAAATTTTCCAAAATGACAAACTGTATATTATTATTTTCAAATTTGAAGTAAAAATAACGGTAAAGAAGCTAGTGTATGGCAATTAATTTTAAAAAAAATTGGTTAAAAAAGTTCGTATCAACAATAATCGCAAAGAACAAACTAGTTTTTGTATAATTGATTCGCAAAGTGTTAAAAATACAGATACTACTGAAAATAAAGGTTATGATGCTGGTAAAAAGATTTCAGGAATAAAGCGTCATATTGTTGTTGATTCACAAGGTTTACCACATGCAATTTACATAACCACAGCAGAAAAAACAGATCGTAATAGTGCTATAATAATGATTGAAAATGAAAAAGAAAATCTTTCTGCAGTTCAAAAAATAATAGTAGATGCTGGTTATACTGGTGAAAAATTTGCTTCTGAAATCAAAACAATCATAAATGCAAATGTTGAAATTATAAAACGCAATGAACTACATACTTTTGTAGTATTACCAAAAAGATGAATTGTAGAACGAAGCTTTGCTTGATTAGAAAAATACAGAAGATTATGAAAAAATTGTGAAAGAAAACTAAATACTAGTTTACAAATGGTTGTTCTTTCCTTTATTTCAGTTTTATTAAAAAGATTCTAAACAGGTTCTTAGAACCTGTTTAGGATCTTTTTTGATTAATTTTTAATAAAATTTATATTATAATGGTTATTTTATAATAAAAAATAGATTTTTAGTCGATAAGTTTTCAAATGATAAAATCTTTTTAACAAAAAAATGAAAAAGAAAATAAATTATTGGTTAAGTACCTATTTATAAATGATTATTTCTTGTTTTAGTTAAATTCTATTAAAAAGATCCTAAACAGGTTCTTAGAAGAATCTATCAATATTGCGGAAATAAATTGTGATAATAATGAAAATCAAAATTATAAAGAAGAATTTTTAAATCAACGGCAAGCAATAAATTTATTATCAGTAAATATTAACAAACAAATAGAAAACAACTATTTTGATAATTCAGAAGAAGATAGTGATTCAGAACGATTAGTAATTGATGAAGATTATAAAGAAGAAGTAAATATTTGAAGACCTTGAGAAGAGTCAGAAATAAAACAAAATAGTGAAGAATCTTTAAGTAATAGAAATAAAAAAAGAACAATTAAAATATATTATTTAAAGGTAATATTTAGTAATCTGTGTAACTTACAAAAATAACTATGTTTAATTAATTCTAGTAAATATAATTAAATGACTAGAAAGAGTGAGTTACAGATGGCTAAAAAACAAAGTATTAATAATAATGATCCAATATCAAAAGCAGTAGATTTATTACTAGAAAATACTGAAGATTTAACAACAGTATTTAAAGAAGGAGGATTATATAGCTAACTAAAGTAATGTTTACTCATATCTTGAAAAACAAAATCAATCGCTTTTTTAATATTTGGTCAATAATTTGGTAATATTTTTCTTATATTATGTTTTATAGCAAATCAAAAATGTTCAATTGGATTTAAATTAGGAGAATATGGCGGAAGAAATAATAGTTTGCATCCAGCATTTTCAATTAATTGTTGTGTTAATTTAGATTTATGAAACGTTGCATTATCTAAAACTATAATTTGTCCACGCTTTAATACTGGAATTAGTTTATTTTTAACATATGATTCAAAAATTTTACTATTGCAATGTCCTTCAAATGCTCATAAGGCTTTTAATTTACCTTTATTTAGTGAACCAATTATACTCATTCTCTTTATTTTATATGCGGGTTTATTATCAAATAATCTTTTACCTTTTTCAGATCAACCATATTTATAAAATTCATTATCATCAATTCCAGATTCATCAATATATACTAAATCTTCATTCATTATTTTAGCTATTTCTTTTAAAAAATCTTCTTGTTTATTTTTATCTCTTTGTTCATATAGAAAAGTTTTTTTTATATGTATAATTTAGTTTTTTAAAATAGTTATAAACTGTTTCTTTAGTCATATTTCCAAATTTATCAATTACTTTTTGAACTGTAACATCTTTATTTTCTGCTAAATAATTTTTTAATTCATCTAAATCCTTTATTTTGTGGCTATGTCCTTTTTGATAATTCAAAATTGGTTTTATATGCCCAGTTTCTTTTTTTCTTTTTCTTCATAAAAATAAAGTCTTTCTAGTGATATTGAACACTTTACAAATTTCTTTAATTTTCATATTTTTACTTTCATAAGCTTCTATTACTTTTCTTCGTAAGTCTTCACTGTATGGTTTTGGCATAATTTAATCTTCCTAATCTATTTTAATTATTGCTGAATTGTACTTTTAAATTCAAAAACTGTTTAAATTACATATTATTATTTTACATTATTTATGAGTAAATATTACTTTAGTTAGCTATATAAAGAATTAACAAAAAGATTAGTAGAAAAGATGTTAAATTCTGAAATGCAAAATTATTTAGGGTATGAAAAAAATCAACATAGTAATAGTGAAAATGCTCGTAATGGTATAAGTTCAAAAAAATTAATAACTCAACAAGGTAAAATTGAAATTAATGTACCAAGAGATCGTAATAGTGATTTTACTCCTGTAATAGTTGCAAAAAGACAGAGAAGATTTGATGGCTTTGATCAACAAGTTCTTTCACTATATGCCAAAGGAATGACTTTATCAGATATTAGAATGCAGTTGCAAGAGTTATATCATGGTGCAGATATTAGTGAAAGTGTTATTAGTCAAATTACTGATGATGTGATAGATGATGTCAAGGCGTGGCAAAATCGACCATTAGAAAGTATTTATTCTATTGTTTATTTTGATTGTATAGTAGTTAAAGTACGGCAAGATAAACGCATTATTAACAAATCAGTTTATATAGCATTAGGAGTGGATTTAGAAGGCAAAAAAGATGTTTTAGGTTTATGAATTAGTGAAAATGAAGGTTCTAAATTTTGACTAGCTAATTTTACAGAAATGAAAAATCGAGGCTTAAATGATATTTTGATTGCTTGTAGTGATAATTTAACAGGCATGTCAGAAGCAATACAAGCAGTTTATCCTAAAACTGAACATCAATTATGCATATTTCATCAAATTAGAAATAGTTTAAAATATGTTTCATACAAACATCGAAAAACCTTAGTTGCAGATTTAAAACCAATTTATAGTGCATGTAGTGAAGAACAAGCAATGCAAGCTTTAGAATCATTTGAAAGTAAATGAAATAAACAATATCCGCAAATTACTAAATCTTGATATAAAAATTGAGATAATTTAATGGTTTTTATTAGTTATCCACCAGAAATTAAAAGAGTGATTTATACTACAAATGCTATTGAATCTGTTAATAGTCAATTACGAAAAGTTATCAGAAATAAAAAAGTTTTTCCTAATGATATGGCAGTTTTCAAAATATTTTACTTAGCAATTGAAAATATAACAAAAAAATGAACAATGCCCATTCAAAATTGAAATACAGCAATTGCTCATTTTATGATAAAATTTGAAGATAGAATTAATCTGAACTAGTAACTTTGTAAAATAAAGATACACAGATTACATAAAAGCCTCTATTTAAATATTAAAATGTTGTACTAAAATTTGTACTGGCCTAACTAATAATAAATATAAAAGCAAAACTGAAGTAAATTTAATTAAATTAAATGGTACAAATACAATTCAAATCTTATCTTTAAGATCACCAGCACCATACATGTCTAAAATAAAAGTTCAATTATAAAAAACACTAATTAATGATACTAAAATACAAGTAATAACAATTGTTGGTATTTCAATAATCATTAATCGTTTTAAAGAATTATTAGATTGCGTTTTTCAAAATGGTAATTGCTTAAATAATAATTTAAAACTACTATATAATAACAATAAAGTAATAGTATTTAACATATAAGCAAATTCACCAATCGGTTCAGCATTACCAGAAGGAAAATGAGGTAAGATTAAACTTAGTCAAGGAACAATAATGGCAATTAACAAACTATAAGGAAGTTTAATAATTAACAATGCAATTAAATTAATAGTATTACCAAAATCAATTTTTAAAAAAGGTAAAAAAATAGGTGGTGTTTCTAATAAGGTCATTAATGTCGTAACTGCCAATAAACTACTAACTAATGCTATCCTATGAGTAGTTAGTTTTAAAGAATTATTAATATTACTTTTAAATTGTTGTCACTTTTTCTCATATTTTAAACTCATCTTTTACTCCTTAAAATACATTTATTATTTTAATTATATATAAAAAAAACGTTTATTTATTATATAATAAAATTAATTTTTAAAAGGAGATGAAGTATTAATGAATAAAAGTGAAAATAACATTGTGCAAATGGTAGTTGAAATTCCCAAAGGATCAAGTAATAAATATGAATATGATTGAAAATCTAAAACTATGATATTAGATCGTGTTCTTTATGGTGCTAATTTTTATCCCGGTGAATATGGATATATTTCTGAAACTTTAGATTACGATGGTGATCCTTTAGATATTATTAGTTTAATTACTTATCCAACTTTCCCTGGTTGCTTAGTAGAAGTTAGAATTTTAGGAATGATTAAAATGATTGACGGTGGTGAAGTTGATACTAAATTATTTGGTGTTGTTAATTCTGATCCACGCTTTAATGAGTATCAAGATCTAAAAGATGTACCACAACATTTACGTGATGAAATTGTTAATTTTTTTCTACAATATAAAGAATTACAAAAAAAGAAAGTCATAATTGAAGGTTGAGGTAACTTAAAAGAAGCATTAGCTGAACTTACAACATGTAAAAATATGTTTAAACAATATCAAAATGAAATGAATAATTTACCAAAAGCACAATTAGTGTCATTATTAAACAAAAAATAAAGAAAAAATATAATATATTTTTAATATATTAAATCTGGAATGGCAACACTTTTTAGGACTATTTTTTGGTAGACATTTGTTTTTGATAATTAACTGGAGTTAAGTAGTTTAAAGTGCTGTGGATTCTTATGTTGTTGTATCAATTGATGTAATCAAATAATTCTAATTTTAATTGGATTAATGATCTAAAATTTTTATCATTAATAAATTCAGTTTTGAAAGTTTTAAAAGTTGCTTCAGCAACAGCATTGTCATAAGGACAACCTTTTTTGCTTAAAGAGCGAGTAATATTGAATGCTAGTAAAAGTTTATCAATAATTTTATTATTAAATTCATTACCACAATCACTATGAAATATTTGAATATCTTTTAAACAGCGATTTGATTGCATAAATGCTTGATGTACTAATAAGGCATCTTTTCTAGTACCTACACTATGTCCAATAATTTCGCGGTTAAATAGGTCAATTAATAAGCAAATATAGTTTCATTTACCATTAACTTGAACATAAGTTAAATCACTGACAATAACTTCATTTTTAAGCCTATTATTAAAGTTTCTATTCACAAGATTAGTGATTTTTTCATCATTTACTTTGTTATTATGATTTTTGAATGATAATTTAGTGTATTTTGATATTAAATTATGCTTATTCATAATTTCTTTAATTTTTCGTGAGGCTTTTATGTAATCTGTGTATCTTTGTTTTACAAAGTTACTAGTTCAGATTAATTCTATCTTCAAATTTTATCATAAAATGAGCAATTGCTGTATTTCAATTTTGAATGGGCATTGTTCATTTTTTTGTTATATTTTCAATTGCTAAGTAAAATATTTTGAAAACTGCCATATCATTAGGAAAAACTTTTTTATTTCTGATAACTTTTCGTAATTGACTATTAACAGATTCAATAGCATTTGTAGTATAAATCACTCTTTTAATTTCTGGTGGATAACTAATAAAAACCATTAAATTATTTCAATTTTTATATCAAGATTTAGTAATTTGCGGATATTGTTTATTTCATTTACTTTCAAATGATTCTAAAGCTTGCATTGCTTGTTCTTCACTACATGCACTATAAATTGGTTTTAAATCTGCAACTAAGGTTTTTCGATGTTTGTATGAAACATATTTTAAACTATTTCTAATTTGATGAACTATGCATAATTGATGTTCAGTTTTAGGATAAACTGCTTGTATTGCTTCTGACATGCCTGTTAAATTATCACTACAAGCAATCAAAATATCATTTAAGCCTCGATTTTTCATTTCTGTAAAATTAGCTAGTCAAAATTTAGAACCTTCATTTTCACTAATTCATAAACCTAAAACATCTTTTTTGCCTTCTAAATCCACTCCTAATGCTATATAAACTGATTTGTTAATAATGCGTTTATCTTGCCGTACTTTAACTACTATACAATCAAAATAAACAATAGAATAAATACTTTCTAATGGTCGATTTTGCCACGCCTTGACATCATCTATCACATCATCAGTAATTTGACTAATAACACTTTCACTAATATCTGCACCATGATATATAGCTAACTAAAGTAATGTTTACTCATAAATAATGTAAAATAATAATATGTAATTTAAACAGTTTTTGAATTTAAAAGTACAATTCAGCAATAATTAAAATAGATTAGGAAGATTAAATTATGCCAAAACCATACAGTGAAGACTTACGAAGAAAAGTAATAGAAGCTTATGAAAGTAAAAATATGAAAATTAAAGAAATTTGTAAAGTGTTCAATATCACTAGAAAGACTTTATTTTTATGAAGAAAAAGAAAAAAAGAAACTGGGCATATAAAACCAATTTTGAATTATCAAAAAGGACATAGCCACAAAATAAAGGATTTAGATGAATTAAAAAATTATTTAGCAGAAAATAAAGATGTTACAGTTCAAAAAGTAATTGATAAATTTGGAAATATGACTAAAGAAACAGTTTATAACTATTTTAAAAAACTAAATTATACATATAAAAAAAACTTTTCTATATGAACAAAGAGATAAAAATAAACAAGAAGATTTTTTAAAAGAAATAGCTAAAATAATGAATGAAGATTTAGTATATATTGATGAATCTGGAATTGATGATAATGAATTTTATAAATATGGTTGATCTGAAAAAGGTAAAAGATTATTTGATAATAAACCCGCATATAAAATAAAGAGAATGAGTATAATTGGTTCACTAAATAAAGGTAAATTAAAAGCCTTATGAGCATTTGAAGGACATTGCAATAGTAAAATTTTTGAATCATATGTTAAAAATAAACTAATTCCAGTATTAAAGCGTGGACAAATTATAGTTTTAGATAATGCAACGTTTCATAAATCTAAATTAACACAACAATTAATTGAAAATGCTGGATGCAAACTATTATTTCTTCCGCCATATTCTCCTAATTTAAATCCAATTGAACATTTTTGATTTGCTATAAAACATAATATAAGAAAAATATTACCAAATTATTGACCAAATATTAAAAAAGCGATTGATTTTGTTTTTGAAGATATGAGTAAACATTACTTTAGTTAGCTATAACTCTTGCAACTGCATTCTAATATCTGATAAAGTCATTCCTTTGGCATATAGTGAAAGAACTTGTTGATCAAAGCCATCAAATCTTCTCTGTCTTTTTGCAACTATTACAGGAGTAAAATCACTATTACGATCTCTTGGTACATTAATTTCAATTTTACCTTGTTGAGTTATTAATTTTTTTGAACTTATACCATTACGAGCATTTTCACTATTACTATGTTGATTTTTTTCATACCCTAAATAATTTTGCATTTCAGAATTTAACATCTTTTCTACTAATCTTTTTGTTAATTCTTTATATAATCCTCCTTCTTTAAATACTGTTGTTAAATCTTCAGTATTTTCTAGTAATAAATCTACTGCTTTTGATATTGGATCATTATTATTAATACTTTGTTTTTTAGCCATCTGTAACTCACTCTTTCTAGTCATTTAATTATATTTACTAGAATTAATTAAACATAGTTATTTTTGTAAGTTACACAGATTACTAAACATTACCTTTTTCGTCTTGATAAATAAATTTCTTGGTTTTCTAATATTACTTTTAATCTTCTTGTTCCATAAACACATTTATTTTCTTTAAAAGCACTAATAATAGCTTCATCATAAATATTATTTTGAATTTTATTTTCTTTTTTCTTTAAATTAAAATAATATGTTGATTTAGAAATTTTTAAAAAATGACACATTGTGCGAATTTTATATTTAAACTTATTGTTTGTAATAATTTCTATTTTCTGCCTATTATTAGTGCTGCTTGCTTTAAAATATCATTTTCCATTCGTAATTGTTTTAATTCTTTTCTTAATTTAATTAATTCATTTTCTTCAACAGAACGATTATCTTTAGCTTTAAAACTACCTGAATTAGTAAATTGCTTAATTCAATTATAAGTAGCTGCTCTTGTAACATTATATTCTTTAGCAAGGTAAGATACTGATTTGCCGCTTTGATATAAAGCTACTATTTGTTTTTTAAATTCATCGGTATATGAATTAATATTGGCCATAATTATAGTTCCTTTCTTTCAACTAATTTGTTCACTTGTCTACGTAATTAGTGTCCAATAAAGTGTAACCCATCCATAATTTAATCTTCCTAATCTATTTTAATTATTGCTGAATTGTACTTTTAAATTCAAAAACTGTTTAAATTACATATTATTATTTTACATTATTTATGAGTAAATATTACTTTAGTTAGATATATATAGCTAACTAAAGTAATGTTTACTCATATCTTCAAAAACAAAATCAATCGCTTTTTTAATATTTGGTCAATAATTTGGTAATATTTTTCTTATATTATGTTTTATAGCAAATCAAAAATGTTCAATTGGATTTAAATTAGGAGAATATGGCGGAAGAAATAATAGTTTGCATCCAGCATTTTCAATTAATTGTTGTGTTAATTTAGATTTATGAAACGTTGCATTATCTAAAACTATAATTTGTCCACGCTTTAATACTGGAATTAGTTTATTTTTAACATATAGCTAACTAAAGTAATGTTTACTCATATCTTGAAAAACAAAATCAATCGCTTTTTTAATATTTGGTCAATAATTTGGTAATATTTTTCTTATATTATGTTTTATAGCAAATCAAAAATGTTCAATTGGATTTAAATTAGGAGAATATGGCGGAAGAAATAATAGTTTGCATCCAGCATTTTCAATTAATTGTTGTGTTAATTTAGATTTATGAAACGTTGCATTATCTAAAACTATAATTTGTCCACGCTTTAATACTGGAATTAGTTTATTTTTAACATATGATTCAAAAATTTTACTATTGCAATGTCCTTCAAATGCTCATAAGGCTTTTAATTTACCTTTATTTAGTGAACCAATTATACTCATTCTCTTTATTTTATATGCGGGTTTATTATCAAATAATCTTTTACCTTTTTCAGATCAACCATATTTATAAAATTCATTATCATCAATTCCAGATTCATCAATATATACTAAATCTTCATTCATTATTTTAGCTATTTCTTTTAAAAAATCTTCTTGTTTATTTTTATCTCTTTGTTCATATAGAAAAGTTTTTTTTATATGTATAATTTAGTTTTTTAAAATAGTTATAAACTGTTTCTTTAGTCATATTTCCAAATTTATCAATTACTTTTTGAACTGTAACATCTTTATTTTCTGCTAAATAATTTTTTAATTCATCTAAATCCTTTATTTTGTGGCTATGTCCTTTTTGATAATTCAAAATTGGTTTTATATGCCCAGTTTCTTTTTTTCTTTTTCTTCATAAAAATAAAGTCTTTCTAGTGATATTGAACACTTTACAAATTTCTTTAATTTTCATATTTTTACTTTCATAAGCTTCTATTACTTTTCTTCGTAAGTCTTCACTGTATGGTTTTGGCATAATTTAATCTTCCTAATCTATTTTAATTATTGCTGAATTGTACTTTTAAATTCAAAAACTGTTTAAATTACATATTATTATTTTACATTATTTATGAGTAAATATTACTTTAGTTAGCTATATGATTCAAAAATTTTACTATTGCAATGTCCTTCAAATGCTCATAAGGCTTTTAATTTACCTTTATTTAGTGAACCAATTATACTCATTCTCTTTATTTTATATGCGGGTTTATTATCAAATAATCTTTTACCTTTTTCAGATCAACCATATTTATAAATTCATTATCATCAATTCCAGATTCATCAATATATACTAAATCTTCATTCATTATTTTAGCTATTTCTTTTAAAAAATCTTCTTGTTTATTTTTATCTCTTTGTTCATATAGAAAAGTTTTTTTTATATGTATAATTTAGTTTTTTAAAATAGTTATAAACTGTTTCTTTAGTCATATTTCCATATTTATCAATTACTTTTTGAACTGTAACATCTTTATTTTCTGCTAAATAATTTTTTAATTCATCTAAATCCTTTATTTTGTGGCTATGTCCTTTTTGATAATTCAAAATTGGTTTTATATGCCCAGTTTCTTTTTTTCTTTTTCTTCATAAAAATAAAGTCTTTCTAGTGATATTGAACACTTTACAAATTTCTTTAATTTTCATATTTTTACTTTCATAAGCTTCTATTACTTTTCTTCGTAAGTCTTCACTGTATGGTTTTGGCATAATTTAATCTTCCTAATCTATTTTAATTATTGCTGAATTGTACTTTTAAATTCAAAAACTGTTTAAATTACATATTATTATTTTACATTATTTATGAGTAAACATTACTTTAGTTAGCTATATTTAAAAATAATATATTTTATTGCACCAGTATCATTTGCATTTCATGAATAAGCAATTCTATATAAAGTATTTATTTTAAATTCATAATTAATTTTAATATTACTTTCTTTTGTACCTACTGATTTTCATTTAATAATATTTAAAGCATTAATTTTTTCATCAATAAATTTTTTAACAAATTTTGTGGGAGGAATATCTTTATCTCCTTGAAATGTTGTTTCACTCCAATCACCAGAAATATATTCTAATATTTTATAAGTAGTATCTTCTTTAATTAAAGTTAATTTATCTTGTTTATTATCTATATTAATTTTATTTTCATTAATACCATCAACAACTGTTTTATCAGTAGTTTCTAAATTAGGAATTTCAGTACTAACAGCATGTATAGCAAAAGCATATGAAAATTTATCTATATCTAATTTATCTTCTAATTTTTTATCAACTTCTGGTTTTGTATAATAATTATCTAAATTAGGGGGTTCACTTCCACCAGTAGCACTAATTACATTAGTATCACTAATATGAATATTTTCACCAGCAATTAATTTATCTTGTTTTTTACTTATACTTTCATTAATTCATTGTTTAATAAATTTAGTTGGTGGAATATCTTTATCACCAGTAAATATACCAGTTCCTAATTCTTTATATTGTAAAACTTTATAAGTTATATCTTCTTTAATTAAAGTTAATTTATCTTGTTTTTTATCTAAGAACCTGTTTAGGATCTTTTTTGATTAATTTTTAATAAAATTTATATTATAATGGTTATTTTATAATAAAAAATAGATTTTTAGTCGATAAGTTTTCAAATGATAAAATCTTTTTAACAAAAAAATGAAAAAGAAAATAAATTATTGGTTAAGTACCTATTTATAAATGATTATTTCTTGTTTTAGTTAAATTCTATTAAAAAGATCCTAAACAGGTTCTAAGTACTAGAAAAGATGCCTTATTAGTACATCAAGCATTTATGCAATCAAATCGCTGTTTAAAAGATATTCAAATATTTCATAGTGATTGTGGTAATGAATTTAATAATAAAATTATTGATAAACTTTTACTAGCATTCAATATTACTCGCTCTTTAAGCAAAAAAGGTTGTCCTTATGACAATGCTGTTGCTGAAGCAACTTTTAAAACTTTCAAAACTGAATTTATTAATGATAAAAATTTTAGATCATTAATCCAATTAAAATTAGAATTATTTGATTACATCAATTGATACAACAACATAAGAATCCACAGCACTTTAAACTACTTAACTCCAGTTAATTATCAAAAACAAATGTCTACCAAAAAATAGTCCTAAAAAGTGTTGCTATTCCATAAAATAATGAGTTAAAAACTTATATTAAGTTTAATTAAATTATACAAAAAAAGTTTCTATATTAAAAATAGAAACTAAAGTTTTAGGGGTTATTTGGAATTTTTGAATTTATGTTTATTTAAATTTTATATTCATTTTTTAAAATTATTTGTTCTATAAAAAATAAGAACAATTTAATTATAACACTTTTATTTTATATTTAACACTTATTTACGTTAAAGATTTTAATTAAGATTATAATCAATAAAATCACTAAATAAACTGCACAATTGTGCAGTTTTAAAGTATTTAAGATTTACATTTTTGCTGATTTACTATTAGAACTTTGACTTTTACTTGTTGAAGCTTCATTATTTATTTTTTTAATTTCTTTGAATCCCAAAGAATTACCAACTTTTTGTTTTTCTGTTCATACTTCTTTCAACTGTTCTTGTTCTTTTTTTATAGTGTCTTCTTTTTCAAATCCAAGAGCATTAGCAACTTTTTCTCGTCTTTCACGTTCGTTTTTTTCTCCTCAAGCTTTATTTATTCGTTCAGCTTCTTTTTTAAATTCATCTTTTTCCGATTGACTTCATTTGTCATATGGTTCTCATGGCATAATTTATTTTTCCTCTCTTTATTATTTTTGAATATTTTTTTCTACCCTTAAAATACTCACAAAAAATTATATATTTTTAAAACGAAAAATGTTTAATAAATAATAAAAAATCACTATTTTGAAAAATAGTGATCAAAACTTTATTAATTATGTTAATAAACATTTCACTTTATTTCAATTTTTAATTGAACTTGTTAAAGGTTGTGAGTCTTGATTATTTACTGTATTTCGTATAGATGAATCAAAATTTTGATTATTTTCAGATTCAATATTTAGATTTTGAGAAATGTTATTTAAATTATGATTTATAATGTTTTTGTTTATTAGTTGGTCTGGATTTTTTTCTTTTCTGTTATCTAGTTCTTGTTTTAAAATCTCATATTGTGTTTGTAATTTAGTTTCTAATTTATCAACTGATAAATTTTTAATTATTGATTGACGTTCTTTTTTTTCTTTTTCTTTTTGTTCTTTGTTTTTATAAAATTTATAACCAAATCATACATCAACTTTTCTTGTTGCAGAAGAAAATATTGATGCAAATATTCTTATAAAACTAATACTAGAAAGTGTACCTACAACTTTTAATCCTATTGCTACAGCAGGTATACTAGCTACAGTTGGAAAAAAAAGAATGATGACACCTATGAAAGTAGATATGCCAGCTAATACAACAATTACTGTAAAAATATATCATAGAGTTCTTTCAATTTTAGTTGGTTTTAGTTTAAAATCTTGTTGTTTTTTTAAAAAATCTTTTGCTGTTATTTTGTTTAAATTTTGATTTTGTTCATCAATTAAAAAAATATTACTTTTATATTCATTTATATTTTTGTAGTATAGCTAACTAAAGTAATGTTTACTCATATCTTGAAAAACAAAATCAATCGCTTTTTTAATATTTGGTCAATAATTTGGTAATATTTTTCTTATATTATGTTTTATAGCAAAGCAAAAATGTTCAATTGGATTTAAATTAGGAGAATATGGCGGAAGAAATAATAGTTTGCATCCAGCATTTTCAATTAATTGTTGTGTTAATTTAGATTTATGAAACGTTGCATTATCTAAAACTATAATTTGTCCACGCTTTAATACTGGAATTAGTTTATTTTTAACATATGATTCAAAAATTTTACTATTGCAATGTCCTTCAAATGCTCATAAGGCTTTTAATTTACCTTTATTTAGTGAACCAATTATACTCATTCTCTTTATTTTATATGCGGGTTTATTATCAAATAATCTTTTACCTTTTTCAGATCAACCATATTTATAAAATTCATTATCATCAATTCCAGATTCATCAATATATACTAAATCTTCATTCATTATTTTAGCTATTTCTTTTAAAAAATCTTCTTGTTTATTTTTATCTCTTTGTTCATATAGAAAAGTTTTTTTTATATGTATAATTTAGTTTTTTAAAATAGTTATAAACTGTTTCTTTAGTCATATTTCCAAATTTATCAATTACTTTTTGAACTGTAACATCTTTATTTTCTGCTAAATAATTTTTTAATTCATCTAAATCTTTTATTTTGTGGCTATGTCCTTTTTGATAATTCAAAATTGGTTTTATATGCCCAGTTTCTTTTTTTCTTTTTCTTCATAAAAATAAAGTCTTTCTAGTGATATTGAACACTTTACAAATTTCTTTAATTTTCATATTTTTACTTTCATAAGCTTCTATTACTTTTCTTCGTAAGTCTTCACTGTATGGTTTTGGCATAATTTAATCTTCCTAATCTATTTTAATTATTGCTGAATTGTACTTTTAAATTCAAAAACTGTTTAAATTACATATTATTATTTTACATTATTTATGAGTAAACATTACTTTAGTTAGCTATATTTAAAAATAATATATTTTATTGCACCAGTATCATTTGCATTTCATGAATAAGCAATTCTATATAAAGTATTTATTTTAAATTCATAATTAATTTTAATATTACTTTCTTTTGTACCTACTGATTTTCATTTAATAATATTTAAAGCATTAATTTTTTCATCAATAAATTTTTTAACAAATTTTGTGGGAGGAATATCTTTATCTCCTTGAAATGTTGTTTCACTCCAATCACCAGAAATATATTCTAATATTTTATAAGTAGTATCTTCTTTAATTAAAGTTAATTTATCTTGTTTATTATCTATATTAATTTTATTTTCATTAATACCATCAACAACTGTTTTATCAGTAGTTTCTAAATTAGGAATTTCAGTACTAACAGCATGTATAGCAAAAGCATATGAAAATTTATCTATATCTAATTTATCTTCTAATTTTTTATCAACTTCTGGTTTTGTATAATAATTATCTAAATTAGGGGGTTCACTTCCACCAGTAGCACTAATTACATTAGTATCACTAATATGAATATTTTCACCAGCAATTAATTTATCTTGTTTTTTACTTATACTTTCATTAATTCATTGTTTAATAAATTTAGTTGGTGGAATATCTTTATCACCAGTAAATATACCAGTTCCTAATTCTTTATATTGTAAAACTTTATAAGTTATATCTTCTTTAATTAAAGTTAATTTATCTTGTTTTTTATCTAAGAACCTGTTTAGGATCTTTTTTGATTAATTTTTAATAAAATTTATATTATAATGGTTATTTTATAATAAAAAATAGATTTTTAGTCGATAAGTTTTCAAATGATAAAATCTTTTTAACAAAAAAATGAAAAAGAAAATAAATTATTGGTTAAGTACCTATTTATAAATGATTATTTCTTGTTTTAGTTAAATTCTATTAAAAAGATCCTAAACAGGTTCTAAGTACTAGAAAAGATGCCTTATTAGTACATCAAGCATTTATGCAATCAAATCGCTGTTTAAAAGATATTCAAATATTTCATAGTGATTGTGGTAATGAATTTAATAATAAAATTATTGATAAACTTTTACTAGCATTCAATATTACTCGCTCTTTAAGCAAAAAAGGTTGTCCTTATGACAATGCTGTTGCTGAAGCAACTTTTAAAACTTTCAAAACTGAATTTATTAATGATAAAAATTTTAGATCATTAATCCAATTAAAATTAGAATTATTTGATTACATCAATTGATACAACAACATAAGAATCCACAGCACTTTAAACTACTTAACTCCAGTTAATTATCAAAAACAAATGTCTACCAAAAAATAGTCCTAAAAAGTGTTGCTATTCCATAAAATAATGAGTTAAAAACTTATATTAAGTTTAATTAAATTATACAAAAAAAGTTTCTATATTAAAAATAGAAACTAAAGTTTTAGGGGTTATTTGGAATTTTTGAATTTATGTTTATTTAAATTTTATATTCATTTTTTAAAATTATTTGTTCTATAAAAAATAAGAACAATTTAATTATAACACTTTTATTTTATATTTAACACTTATTTACGTTAAAGATTTTAATTAAGATTATAATCAATAAAATCACTAAATAAACTGCACAATTGTGCAGTTTTAAAGTATTTAAGATTTACATTTTTGCTGATTTACTATTAGAACTTTGACTTTTACTTGTTGAAGCTTCATTATTTATTTTTTTAATTTCTTTGAATCCCAAAGAATTACCAACTTTTTGTTTTTCTGTTCATACTTCTTTCAACTGTTCTTGTTCTTTTTTTATAGTGTCTTCTTTTTCAAATCCAAGAGCATTAGCAACTTTTTCTCGTCTTTCACGTTCGTTTTTTTCTCCTCAAGCTTTATTTATTCGTTCAGCTTCTTTTTTAAATTCATCTTTTTCCGATTGACTTCATTTGTCATATGGTTCTCATGGCATAATTTATTTTTCCTCTCTTTATTATTTTTGAATATTTTTTTCTACCCTTAAAATACTCACAAAAAATTATATATTTTTAAAACGAAAAATGTTTAATAAATAATAAAAAATCACTATTTTGAAAAATAGTGATCAAAACTTTATTAATTATGTTAATAAACATTTCACTTTATTTCAATTTTTAATTGAACTTGTTAAAGGTTGTGAGTCTTGATTATTTACTGTATTTCGTATAGATGAATCAAAATTTTGATTATTTTCAGATTCAATATTTAGATTTTGAGAAATGTTATTTAAATTATGATTTATAATGTTTTTGTTTATTAGTTGGTCTGGATTTTTTTCTTTTCTGTTATCTAGTTCTTGTTTTAAAATCTCATATTGTGTTTGTAATTTAGTTTCTAATTTATCAACTGATAAATTTTTAATTATTGATTGACGTTCTTTTTTTTCTTTTTCTTTTTGTTCTTTGTTTTTATAAAATTTATAACCAAATCATACATCAACTTTTCTTGTTGCAGAAGAAAATATTGATGCAAATATTCTTATAAAACTAATACTAGAAAGTGTACCTACAACTTTTAATCCTATTGCTACAGCAGGTATACTAGCTACAGTTGGAAAAAAAAGAATGATGACACCTATGAAAGTAGATATGCCAGCTAATACAACAATTACTGTAAAAATATATCATAGAGTTCTTTCAATTTTAGTTGGTTTTAGTTTAAAATCTTGTTGTTTTTTTAAAAAATCTTTTGCTGTTATTTTGTTTAAATTTTGATTTTGTTCATCAATTAAAAAAATATTACTTTTATATTCATTTATATTTTTGTAGTATAGCTAACTAAAGTAATGTTTACTCATATCTTGAAAAACAAAATCAATCGCTTTTTTAATATTTGGTCAATAATTTGGTAATATTTTTCTTATATTATGTTTTATAGCAAAGCAAAAATGTTCAATTGGATTTAAATTAGGAGAATATGGCGGAAGAAATAATAGTTTGCATCCAGCATTTTCAATTAATTGTTGTGTTAATTTAGATTTATGAAACGTTGCATTATCTAAAACTATAATTTGTCCACGCTTTAATACTGGAATTAGTTTATTTTTAACATATGATTCAAAAATTTTACTATTGCAATGTCCTTCAAATGCTCATAAGGCTTTTAATTTACCTTTATTTAGTGAACCAATTATACTCATTCTCTTTATTTTATATGCGGGTTTATTATCAAATAATCTTTTACCTTTTTCAGATCAACCATATTTATAAAATTCATTATCATCAATTCCAGATTCATCAATATATACTAAATCTTCATTCATTATTTTAGCTATTTCTTTTAAAAAATCTTCTTGTTTATTTTTATCTCTTTGTTCATATAGAAAAGTTTTTTTTATATGTATAATTTAGTTTTTTAAAATAGTTATAAACTGTTTCTTTAGTCATATTTCCAAATTTATCAATTACTTTTTGAACTGTAACATCTTTATTTTCTGCTAAATAATTTTTTAATTCATCTAAATCTTTTATTTTGTGGCTATGTCCTTTTTGATAATTCAAAATTGGTTTTATATGCCCAGTTTCTTTTTTTCTTTTTCTTCATAAAAATAAAGTCTTTCTAGTGATATTGAACACTTTACAAATTTCTTTAATTTTCATATTTTTACTTTCATAAGCTTCTATTACTTTTCTTCGTAAGTCTTCACTGTATGGTTTTGGCATAATTTAATCTTCCTAATCTATTTTAATTATTGCTGAATTGTACTTTTAAATTCAAAAACTGTTTAAATTACATATTATTATTTTACATTATTTATGAGTAAACATTACTTTAGTTAGCTATATTTGGTTTGTTTTATTATTTTTAAACTAGCATCATATTTAAAATGATGAAAATACATTATTTCTTCGCTTATTGATTGATTAATATGCACAAAAGTTGTTATAAAAAATATTTTATCTGCTATTGGTAAAAATTCTTCGTGAATTTTATCAATACCTGTTTTTTTAGTTTGTTTTTCATTATAAATTGTTATGGCATTATATTTAAATTTAGCCAAATTTACATTGCCTTGCTTTAGTTTTAATTCTTCATATTCTTTTTTAAGTTGTTGAATTTCCTTTTCTAGTTCTTGAATTTTTCTTTGAGCTTGTATTAGTTCTTCTGTATTTGGTTTTGGTAAATTTAAGTAATTGGTTAATTTTGTTCAAAAATCATTATTTGTTTTTTGTTCTTTTTCGTTATCTGTTAAATTAGTAGAAACTATTTTTAAATTTTCATTAATATTTTTGGACAGGTCATCATTAAGTTGTTGTTCACTAGCAGTAATTTTTTCAATTATTTTAAATGTTGATCCACCATGTCTACTTTTTTCTTTTAAAGTAGTGTTTGGTTGTTTTTTAATATCTTCTATGGATTTATTTTCTGATAGAAAATTATATGTTTGTGATTTAGTCTTATCTATTATTGCCATTTTAATGCCTCCTTTAACAATAAAAAGTCCATTTACTTTGGTATAAAAGTAATGAGTTAAAATTTGGATGGGTTACACTTTATTGGACACTAATTACGTAGACAAGTGAACAAATTAGTTGAAAGAAAGGAACTATAATTATGGCCAATATTAATTCATATACCGATGAATTTAAAAAACAAATAGTAGCTTTATATCAAAGCGGCAAATCAGTATCTTACCTTGCTAAAGAATATAATGTTACAAGAGCAGCTACTTATAATTGAATTAAGCAATTTACTAATTCAGGTAGTTTTAAAGCTAAAGATAATCGTTCTGTTGAAGAAAATGAATTAATTAAATTAAGAAAAGAATTAAAACAATTACGAATGGAAAATGATATTTTAAAGCAAGCAGCACTAATAATAGGCAGAAAATAGAAATTATTACAAACAATAAGTTTAAATATAAAATTCGCACAATGTGTCATTTTTTAAAAATTTCTAAATCAACATATTATTTTAATTTAAAGAAAAAAGAAAATAAAATTCAAAATAATATTTATGATGAAGCTATTATTAGTGCTTTTAAAGAAAATAAATGTGTTTATGGAACAAGAAGATTAAAAGTAATATTAGAACCTGTTTAGAATCTTTTTAATAGAATTTAACTAAAACAAGAAATAATCATTTATAAATAGGTACTTAACCAATAATTTATTTTCTTTTTCATTTTTTTGTTAAAAAGATTTTATCATTTGAAAACTTATCGACTAAAAATCTATTTTTTATTATAAAATAACCATTATAATATAAATTTTATTAAAAATTAATCAAAAAAGATCCTAAACAGGTTCTAATAAATCATCAACATATACTTTAGTTGTAGCATCACTTAAAAATGTAGGTGTACCAACATCAATAATTCTTTTACCATTAACATCAATACCTTTATCATCTTTTGGAATAATAAAATTAGGATTATCTTTATTAACTTCTCATAATGAATGACTATCACTTGATTTAATACCAGTAGTATCAATTCATACTTGAGTTCCAATTAAATTTTTAGGCCTTTCTAAAATTATTTTAGTTCTAGGGTCTTTAGATTTTAAATTTATAACTTCAATATATCTTGTTAAAGGACTATCTTCACCATAATTACTATAAAAATCACTAAAAAAATCATTTCTTTTAGGTAAAACATCTAAATTAAAACCAGTAATATTTGGATATTCTTTAATTTTTCTTAAACAATTAAATACTTCTGGAACAATAAAATAAGGATCATTAGGATTATTTTCACTATAGACTTACTGCATAACGTTTTTAAGTTTTAATGATAAATTATAAAATCCTGCAATTAAATTAAATCTTAAAAATATTCGTTTTCTACCTTTTCTAAATTTATAACCAATAATTTTAAAACATTTTAAAAATGCAAAAACATGTTCAATTTTTCTGCGAGTTTTATTAATAATCTTATTAAAAATTTTAATTTTACTTGTTTTAGGATTATTTTTACTAGTTTTAATGGGTAAAAATGTATTACTATGAATTTTTTGTAAACCTTGATAACCTTTATCTGCAAGAATTACAGTTTCTGACAAAAATTCTAACTTTGAATTTTTAAAAGTTTTAAAATCATGATTTTTACCAGTATCAGGAAAAATATTTAAAATTTCATTAGTATGTGCATTAATTATGGTTTGAAACTTAACAGTATGCATTCATTTTTTGCCAGAAAATCAATCTTTTTGATTATATTTTGGTCGTTCTGTTTCTACTTCTGTTACATCAATTATCAAAATTTTATTTTTGAATTCTTCTTTTTAAAAAAATATTTTTATTTGTTAAATTATTAAACTTATTATTATTTATTAAAATGTCTTCAATTGAACGAATATTTCGTAAAGCAGTAGTATCAACCATATCATACTCAGCACCAATACTATGATATGTACGATTTTCATATAAATATCTTAAAGTCATTACTAGTCTATCTTCTATTGACATTTTATATGGCCTTCCACCAGTGGTATTTTTTAGATTTTGATGATCTAATAAAATATTTAAAATTTCATTAAAAACTAGTTTATTAATACCAACTATTTTACGAAAATATTGATCCGGTTTATCTTTTAATTCAAAATATGTCATAAAATTTATCCTTAACTATTCAAATTTTATTTTAATAATAACAAAAAAATGAAAAGTTAACTAGTTATGCAGTAAGTCTTATAAGTCATACCACCTTGACTAATACTTGATTGACCACGAATATAATTACTATCTTTTGTTAATAAAAATCTAACATAATATGCAGTTGCAGTTTGAACAACATCAGTAAATTCTGTTAATGTAGTTTCTGGTCATTTTTTACTAATTTCAAAACCACTTAAATAATCAATATTATTACTTGCAATTGAAATAGCAAATCAAATTTCATTATCTGGTGTTGTAATATCATCAAATTCTAATTTATTAAAACCATTTCAATTTTTAAATTCTTCAATTGTAATAAACATTAATGGGTCTTTAATAGCCATAATAATTTACTCCTTAATGTAAAATAAAGGGTATTTAAACCCTTTAAATTTTAACTTTAATTGCTTTTTTCTTATCTTTTTCTGATAATTCTTTTCTAGAAGCTCTTTGATTAATAATAGTATTTTTAAATACTTCTTGCTTTTCTTCATCATTATTAAAACTATCTAAAGATTTAGCAATTGATGTAGTTTCTAATTGTAATTGAGAATTTATTTGTTTAATATTTGCTTTAATAAATTCTAATTCTTTATTATTTTTTAATTCTTTTGCTAAATTTGAATGTTTTGATTTTTTAATAAATTTTGATAAAAATAATAAAACAATAGTAATAATTACTCCACTAGCAACTGCTCCACTTAATACTGCTGAAATTACTGTTGTAGATAAATTCATAATTTATTCCTCCAATTGTATTTTATTTGAATGTTGTTTACATAATTGACATGTTTTTTTATGTTTTCTAATATTTTTATATTGATATAGCTAACTAAAGTAATGTTTACTCATATCTTGAAAAACAAAATCAATCGCTTTTTTAATATTTGGTCAATAATTTGGTAATATTTTTCTTAGAACCTGTTTAGGATCTTTTTTGATTAATTTTTAATAAAATTTATATTATAATGGTTATTTTATAATAAAAAATAGATTTTTAGTCGATAAGTTTTCAAATGATAAAATCTTTTTAACAAAAAAATGAAAAAGAAAATAAATTATTGGTTAAGTACCTATTTATAAATGATTATTTCTTGTTTTAGTTAAATTCTATTAAAAAGATCCTAAACAGGTTCTTATATTATGTTTTATAGCAAATCAAAAATGTTCAATTGGATTTAAATTAGGAGAATATGGCGGAAGAAATAATAGTTTGCATCCAGCATTTTCAATTAATTGTTGTGTTAATTTAGATTTATGAAACGTTGCATTATCTAAAACTATAATTTGTCCACGCTTTAATACTGGAATTAGTTTATTTTTAACATATGATTCAAAAATTTTACTATTGCAATGTCCTTCAAATGCTCATAAGGCTTTTAATTTACCTTTATTTAGTGAACCAATTATACTCATTCTCTTTATTTTATATGCGGGTTTATTATCAAATAATCTTTTACCTTTTTCAGATCAACCATATTTATAAAATTCATTATCATCAATTCCAGATTCATCAATATATACTAAATCTTCATTCATTATTTTAGCTATTTCTTTTAAAAAATCTTCTTGTTTATTTTTATCTCTTTGTTCATATAGAAAAGTTTTTTTTATATGTATAATTTAGTTTTTTAAAATAGTTATAAACTGTTTCTTTAGTCATATTTCCAAATTTATCAATTACTTTTTGAACTGTAACATCTTTATTTTCTGCTAAATAATTTTTTAATTCATCTAAATCCTTTATTTTGTGGCTATGTCCTTTTTGATAATTCAAAATTGGTTTTATATGCCCAGTTTCTTTTTTTCTTTTTCTTCATAAAAATAAAGTCTTTCTAGTGATATTGAACACTTTACAAATTTCTTTAATTTTCATATTTTTACTTTCATAAGCTTCTATTACTTTTCTTCGTAAGTCTTCACTGTATGGTTTTGGCATAATTTAATCTTCCTAATCTATTTTAATTATTGCTGAATTGTACTTTTAAATTCAAAAACTGCTTAAATTACATATTATTATTTTACATTATTTATGAGTAAATATTACTTTAGTTTGCTATAAAACATAATATAAGAAAAATATTACCAAATTATTGACCAAATATTAAAAAAGCGATTGATTTTGTTTTTCAAGATATGAGTAAACATTACTTTAGTTAGCTATATATAAGGATTTAACACTGTTTAAATTAATGATTAATATTATAATTTATTTTTTTAGTTTTTGTTATTTTTATTTTAATAAAAATTATCTATCAAATTATTATTATGATATTTTCATTGTTAATTAATTTTCTGAATTAGAGTAGTATTAATAGTTTTTATAAAAATTTAATAAATGTCTTGTTTTTTAATTAAAAGTAATTTATAATTTTTATAAATAAGTATTTATTTAATTAAATACCTATTTTAAAAAGGAGAAGTTATAATGAGAGTTAAAAGTGTTGACCAAGAAAAAGAAAAAGTAGATATAAAAACAAAGAAAAAAATAAAGATTAATTCAAAACAACAAATTTTTAATATTACTTTGACAGGAATTTTATTGGGATTAGCTGTTGCTTCTTCATTAATTGAAATACCTATTCAGTTTATGGGAGTAATTTTACCATTAAGAATTTTTGATTCATTAATTATTGCTTTTGCTTTACCAATTATTGGTTTATATTATACATTAGCAATTGGTATTATCGAACCTTGATTACATTTATTAGCAGATAGTGATCATCCAGCAATTCAAATTTTCTTTGATAATATTGCTAATATTTTATTTATTGTTTCTTTTTATTTTATTTACTACTATCTTTTTAAATTGTGTAATAAAAATAAAAATTTAAAAGTAGATACTATCAAAAAAGTAAGTGCTGGTCTAGTAATAGTACCCTCAAATGCGATTATTGCTACTTTATCTTTTGCTTTAACTTTAGTAGTACTTTATTTTAGTCCTAACTTACCAAGACCTGATGAATATGATAATAATATTCTTAATTTTAATAATCATTCAGTAATTATATTATTTATTTTACTTGGTATTGAAATTTTAAGATTTATTTTTATCTTTATCTTATTTAGTTTAGTTGAAAGAAAGATAGATTCTGCTAAACGTTATTATTTTTAATAAAAAGTATTTTATTTTATAAAATAAAATGTTAAATTAATACTTATTAATTAAAAATAAAATTAGGGAGCAACATATGAAGTTAATAGTTATTGTAATTATTATCATGAGTATTATTTTTTTAATTGGTTTTATAATAATATTTTTTCTGAAATTAAGAAAAAAGAAAATAAAATCATCAAGGAAAATAAAATATCGTTTATGTGTTCCAAATTCTTATCATAGTAGCATTATCAAGAATAGAAAGTTTAAAAGTAATAATGATTTAGTAAATAATAAAAAAGTATTGGAAATGTTAACATATTTACAGGAAAGAGATATCGCTAATTATAATAATATTATTCCTACCTTTTATAGCATTTTAGAAAAACCTATCCAACATAATTTGGAAGCTAATAAAAATGTTAATTATTTATTAACTAATATTGTTGATATTTTATGTTATCATCATCACCGTATAGTAAATCCCTTACATTTGATTAAACATTTGTTTAATAAATGTAATAATAAATTACATCAACACAAAAAATATTCTCATTTTACTCAAGAGAATAATCATTCAGTTAAACCAACACATGTTTTTAATAAAACACAAACTAATGCTTCTACATCAAAAGGTATTATGACAAATAAACATACTTTCTCATAAATTTATAAATGTTCCTTTACTAGTTATTAGTCCTAACTTAACAAAAACGGAATATCTAATTAAATTCATAATTAAAATGTATTAAGTATCTACTAATTTAACTTATTAGTAGATATTTTTTTAAAAATAAAATTTACTGTACATTATTTTGTAATAGTTTATAATAATAAGAAAATCATTATAAATGGAGTGTAAAATATGAGACGAAAATTAAATTTATTTTTTACTACCAGCCTTTTATTAAGTTCTAGTATGTCGCTTTTAGCATTCACAATTGATACAAACAATATTAGTATTAATAATTTTGCTAACAACAATGTTGATACTAAAACAGCAACTAAGTATGCTAATGAAACCTTTATTGTTGGTAAATCGTTATTAATTGGTAAAAATAAAGGTTTTAATACTAATAATTTATTAAATGATATGTATAATCAAACCCCTTCTATTCAAATTGATAATCTTACATGTAAGAATAATGGAAATGATTTTATTAATGATTGAACTAGCAACTTAGATGGTAATAGTATTAATACTATTCAGTCTTTATTTCAACGTAATGGTATTAATCAATCTAAAGTTGATACTATCACTAATAATATTAATAGCTATAGTAGTTATCGTGACATATTGCCAATGGTTAAAAATTATTTAAATAATTCTATTTTATCTAATGATGATACTGTTAATATGATTGATGGAATGTTAAAAAATATTAAAAAATTAATACCAAATATTAATGATTACTTATCTTATACTAATTATATTCCAATTATAACTAATACTATTGATGAATTATTAGCAGATTGAGATCAAGAAGATAATTTTAGTGGTAATACTACTTTTGAAAAAATGCAAGATTATATGTCAAAGAAAGCGACATTTGCTCAAGCTTGAAATATTCCAAGTCATGAAAAGTGATACTATGTTAAAGATGAAGCAAAAAATTGAAATTGAAATCAATTTTATGAATATATAGCTGGTGTTAATTTTAATTATATGTTTAAGTCAATATCAGGAAAATATATTGGTGAAATGATTAGTGATAATATTAAATATGCTTTATGAGGTGCTGGACCTATCGGTTTTAATTCTGATAATTTTAATGCTACATTTAGTGAAACTCTTAATAAGATTTTAACAAATCCAGTGGCATGACCTTATTTAATAAAAACAATAATACCAATGGTTAAAAGCGAAGTATTAAAATTAACTAATCCAACTTTTGGCATTGATAGTATTACTTGAGATGATAAAACACTACTTAAAAATAATACAGTTCAACTAAAAAAAGTATTAACTATTTTTCAAGAATTAATATCTTCAAAAGATAATATTCTTAAATTAGTTACCAATTTAATGACTGGACCTTTTGGTGAAGATATTATTGCGAAAGCTACCTTTGCATGAACTGATTCATATTGAACATTACCTGAGATTCAAAAGAAATTTTCTTTTATTTCAGCTATTAGTGATATTCCTCAACAAGTTGTTAATAGTTTAGAATCAGCAATTAAAAATGTTCCAATTAGTGACACAATTAATAAAATATTTGAGTTTACTAATAAATATTTAACAACAAATCCATTAATTGATTTAAAAGATTTAGTAAAATATTTAGATTTAACTTTTGGTAGTAAAGATTTTATTAATGCTTTAAATAATCTTAAATATATTATTAATCATCCAACAACAGATAATATTAGTAAAACTAAAGAAATATTACAATTATTAGGTGTTCAATTTGGTGGTGAAACTAATTTTAAACAAGATAGTGTTCTTGCAAACTTTTCTAATTGAATAAATACTCCTAATAGTAGTTTAAATTCCTTACTAAATATAATAGTTGATAAAACACATCATAATGGTATTCTTGATAATATGTTAAAGGACCAAGAAAATTTATATAAAGATATGTATAGTAAATATTTTGATATTAACAATAATAGTTATTTTACTTTAAGTGATATTGCAATGAATACATTTAAACACGATGATGCTAGTGTTAGTGCAGTTTTAAGTTATAAAATTAAAAATAATTTAGATAATAAAAGTTATGATATTACATTTAAAAATGCTAATTTTCTTACAAGTAAAATTTTTAAAATAAAATTATTTCATATTAGTCAATAATTTTCTTCAATAATTAGATATTTTAATTTAAAATATAGATAACTTATAGATTTAAGAAAAAGTTATTGGGGAAAATAAAGGGACTAATTATGAAATCATTATTAACAAGATTAAGTGTTTTAACACTTGCAACAACCACAGGAAATTTAATCAATATTTTCTATTTTCTTTATTTTGAATATTGTTTTTTAAATGTTTTGATTTTATAATGTATATGAACAGACAAGAAATATGTACTTAAATAATTAAGCCTGTTTAGGTAATAATACTAAACAGGTTTTTTTGCTGTTTAATTAGAGAAATTTTAACTTAGAAAGAAGAGTAATTAAATGATAAATAATCAAGAACAGTATAAAAAAATTATTACTATTGCTTTAAATGCTATTGGTGCTGGTAGTGCTGGTGCAACTACTAAATTATTACATAATGCTCGTCAAGTTTCACAATGATTAAATTTAGCAAATGCTTTAAATAGGGGTGTTTTTGGGACAGCATTTACATTTTTACCAGATAGTAAAAAAGTAGCAACATTAATAGAAGTTTGAAAAATATTAACAAATACCTCATATATAGTTACAACATTAGATGTTAATTTTATTAAAACAATATTTACTAAAGCAAGTAATTGAGATTTAACAATTCCTAATTTACTACCATTTATTAGTTTTGAAATATCTGCTATTTCTGGTGTTTTGGCTGGAACAACAACACTTACACGTATTTATTTTACTAATAAAGATTCAACAACTAATAAAATATTAAAGTCAATTGAAGATGGTTTTAATTTGTTATGTCCTTTTGCTGCAGTTATTGGAGGAGGATCATTATTTTGAACACCTGGTCTTGATTCAAAAATTATTGCTCCAATTTTTGCTACACTTGATGGAGTTTCTGGAACTACTAATTGATTAATAAATAAATTTTGAAATCCTATTGATTTTGAAACTAATAATGAAAATCAGAGCATATTGGATAATGAAGAAAATGGTACTTTATTAATTAATGATAAAGAGTTTCTGGAACTACTAATTGATTAATAAATAAATTTTGAAATCCTATTGATTTTGAAACTAATAATGAAAATCAGAGAATATTGGATAATGAAGAAAATGGTACTTTATTAATTAATGATAAAGAGTTTAAGACAAGATGTAATGAAACAAATATTGATAATGATTCATCTTCATTAAACTCTGTTAATTCAGTTTTTGTTGCTAATTAGTAATAGTTTTTTGTTAAATTTATTTAAATAGATTTTTAAAATTTAATAATAAAAAATCACTAGCATCTTTATTGTTGCTAGTGATTTTTATTGCTTGATTTGTTAATGTTATGCTAAAAGTAGTGTTTTGTGGGAGTATAAATATTTGTTATTGCATTATCTTAAAAAGCATTCTAAGATATAAATAACTTATAGATTTAATAAAAAGTTATTGAATAAAATAAAAAGAGAGGTTTTCAATATGAAAACATTGATTACTGCACTAAGTGTTTTAGCATTTGGGACATCTATTGGAACTTTAAATACTGTTTTAAATAAAACTCCACAAAAAATTGAACTTTTAGATAAAAAAACACAACAAGATACAATTTACATTGATAAAGATGGAAAAGAACAAACAACTAATAAAAGAGATTTATCGAGGCTTTTATGTAATCTGTGTATCTTTGTTTTACAAAGTTACTAGTTCAGATTAATTCTATCTTCAAATTTTATCATAAAATGAGCAATTGCTGTATTTCAATTTTGAATGGGCATTGTTCATTTTTTTGTTATATTTTCAATTGCTAAGTAAAATATTTTGAAAACTGCCATATCATTAGGAAAAACTTTTTTATTTCTGATAACTTTTCGTAATTGACTATTAACAGATTCAATAGCATTTGTAGTATAAATCACTCTTTTAATTTCTGGTGGATAACTAATAAAAACCATTAAATTATCTCAATTTTTATATCAAGATTTAGTAATTTGCGGATATTGTTTATTTCATTTACTTTCAAATGATTCTAAAGCTTGCATTGCTTGTTCTTCACTACATGCACTATAAATTGGTTTTAAATCTGCAACTAAGGTTTTTCGATGTTTGTATGAAACATATTTTAAACTATTTCTAATTTGATGAACTATGCATAATTGATGTTCAGTTTTAGGATAAACTGCTTGTATTGCTTCTGACATGCCTGTTAAATTATCACTACAAGCAATCAAAATATCATTTAAGCCTCGATTTTTCATTTCTGTAAAATTAGCTAGTCAAAATTTAGAACCTTCATTTTCACTAATTCATAAACCTAAAACATCTTTTTTGCCTTCTAAATCCACTCCTAATGCTATATAAACTGATTTGTTAATAATGCGTTTATCTTGCCGTACTTTAACTACTATACAATCAAAATAAACAATAGAATAAATACTTTCTAATGGTCGATTTTGCCACGCCTTGACATCATCTATCACATCATCAGTAATTTGACTAATAACACTTTCACTAATATCTGCACCATGATATAACTCTTGCAACTGCATTCTAATATCTGATAAAGTCATTCCTTTGGCATATAGTGAAAGAACTTGTTGATCAAAGCCATCAAATCTTCTCTGTCTTTTTGCAACTATTACAGGAGTAAAATCACTATTACGATCTCTTGGTACATTAATTTCAATTTTACCTTGTTGAGTTATTAATTTTTTTGAACTTATACCATTACGAGCATTTTCACTATTACTATGTTGATTTTTTTCATACCCTAAATAATTTTGCATTTCAGAATTTAACATCTTTTCTACTAATCTTTTTGTTAATTCTTTATATAATCCTCCTTCTTTAAATACTGTTGTTAAATCTTCAGTATTTTCTAGTAATAAATCTACTGCTTTTGATATTGGATCATTATTATTAATACTTTGTTTTTTAGCCATCTGTAACTCACTCTTTCTAGTCATTTAATTATATTTACTAGAATTAATTAAACATAGTTATTTTTGTAAGTTACACAGATTACTAAACATTACCATTATTTTTAGTTCTTCAATATTTTCTTTTGATTGTTTTAATTGTTTTTCTATTTTTTCTTTTTCATATCAAGATTGTTTTAGTTCTTTTTCTAATTTTTGGTTATTATTTATATAATCTTTTAATTCTTTTTCTAATTGTGTTTTATTTTCTGTATTTTCTTGTATTATTTTTTGTAAATATCTAATATTTTTTTCTGCTTCTTTTAATTGTTGTTCTAATTTTTCTTTAATACCTTTAGATTCTCTTAATTCTGCTGCTTGTTTTGCTATAGTATAGCTAACTAAAGTAATGTTTACTCATATCTTGAAAAACAAAATCAATCGCTTTTTTAATATTTGGTCAATAATTTGGTAATATTTTTCTTATATTATGTTTTATAGCAAATCAAAAATGTTCAATTGGATTTAAATTAGGAGAATATGGCGGAAGAAATAATAGTTTGCATCCAGCATTTTCAATTAATTGTTGTGTTAATTTAGATTTATGAAACGTTGCATTATCTAAAACTATAATTTGTCCACGCTTTAATACTGGAATTAGTTTATTTTTAACATATGATTCAAAAATTTTACTATTGCAATGTCCTTCAAATGCTCATAAGGCTTTTAATTTACCTTTATTTAGTGAACCAATTATACTCATTCTCTTTATTTTATATGCGGGTTTATTATCAAATAATCTTTTACCTTTTTCAGATCAACCATATTTATAAAATTCATTATCATCAATTCCAGATTCATCAATATATACTAAATCTTCATTCATTATTTTAGCTATTTCTTTTAAAAAATCTTCTTGTTTATTTTTATCTCTTTGTTCATATAGAAAAGTTTTTTTTATATGTATAATTTAGTTTTTTAAAATAGTTATAAACTGTTTCTTTAGTCATATTTCCAAATTTATCAATTACTTTTTGAACTGTAACATCTTTATTTTCTGCTAAATAATTTTTTAATTCATCTAAATCCTTTATTTTGTGGCTATGTCCTTTTTGATAATTCAAAATTGGTTTTATATGCCCAGTTTCTTTTTTTCTTTTTCTTCATAAAAATAAAGTCTTTCTAGTGATATTGAACACTTTACAAATTTCTTTAATTTTCATATTTTTACTTTCATAAGCTTCTATTACTTTTCTTCGTAAGTCTTCACTGTATGGTTTTGGCATAATTTAATCTTCCTAATCTATTTTAATTATTGCTGAATTGTACTTTTAAATTCAAAAACTGTTTAAATTACATATTATTATTTTACATTATTTATGAGTAAATATTACTTTAGTTAGCTATAATTGAGAAATTATTTCTTTACAAGTATTTTTATTTTTAAAAATAAAACAAAATTTTCTAAATTTACGATAATAAATATTAACTTTATTAATATTTTTATCATTTTTATACTTTTCTACAAATTTGTTAAATTTATAATCAAATTTAGTAAAATCAGCACTATTAATTAAATATTTCATTTTAAACTACACCTCAACTAATAATATAAAGTTATAAAAACTTTTATTAGTCCAAAAAGTGTGTCTAATCTACATATTTAATTAAAGATTTGTAAGGTAGTACAGACATTTTGGACTATTTTTTATCTAATAAAAGTTTATCAAAATAATCCATAGGAGTCATTAATCCTAATGATTTATGTGGTTTAGAATTGTTATAATATTCTTGAAAAGAATTCACTAATTTTTGAAATAAACTAAAATCACTATTTAAATATGGTTTTATTTCAAATAAATTACTTCAATTTCTGTGAAATCTTTCAATCTTACCATTACTCTGTGGTGATCTAAACGGTGTAGTTTCATGAACTATACCTTTTTTATTACAAAAATTTGTAAATCAACGATTCCTTTGTGGTTTTCCACAAGATGTATTAGTATATTGACTACCATTATCAGTTCTAATTCTTTTAATTTTAATTCCTAATTTTTCATAAGACTTACTGCATAACGTTTTTAAGTTTTAATGATAAATTATAAAATCCTGCAATTAAATTAAATCTTAAAAATATTCGTTTTCTACCTTTTCTAAATTTATAACCAATAATTTTAAAACATTTTAAAAATGCAAAAACATGTTCAATTTTTCTGCGAGTTTTATTAATAATCTTATTAAAAATTTTAATTTTACTTGTTTTAGGATTATTTTTACTAGTTTTAATGGGTAAAAATGTATTACTATGAATTTTTTGTAAACCTTGATAACCTTTATCTGCAAGAATTACAGTTTCTGACAAAAATTCTAACTTTGAATTTTTAAAAGTTTTAAAATCATGATTTTTACCAGTATCAGGAAAAATATTTAAAATTTCATTAGTATGTGCATTAATTATGGTTTGAAACTTAACAGTATGCATTCATTTTTTGCCAGAAAATCAATCTTTTTGATTATATTTTGGTCGTTCTGTTTCTACTTCTGTTACATCAATTATCAAAATTTTATTTTTGAATTCTTCTTTTTAAAAAAATATTTTTATTTGTTAAATTATTAAACTTATTATTATTTATTAAAATGTCTTCAATTGAACGAATATTTCGTAAAGCAGTAGTATCAACCATATCATACTCAGCACCAATACTATGATATGTACGATTTTCATATAAATATCTTAAAGTCATTACTAGTCTATCTTCTATTGACATTTTATATGGCCTTCCACCAGTGGTATTTTTTAGATTTTGATGATCTAATAAAATATTTAAAATTTCATTAAAAACTAGTTTATTAATACCAACTATTTTACGAAAATATTGATCCGGTTTATCTTTTAATTCAAAATATGTCATAAAATTTATCCTTAACTATTCAAATTTTATTTTAATAATAACAAAAAAATGAAAAGTTAACTAGTTATGCAGTAAGTCTATAGAAATTTAAAGCATTTTTAGTAGCATTTACAATATCTCTGGTTTGTGCTTGTTCAGATGGATAACAATAAGTAATTCGAGTTTTTTCATCAATAAAATCAATAATATATCATCTTTTACTTCCTGTTATATAATCTGATACTACTTTAATATCAGTTTGTAATAATCCAGTTTCTTTTACTTCATATCTCAAATGTTTTTTCTTAATAACTTTTTGTGAACAAAAACCAAAACGTTTTAATCAACGATATATAGTTTTAACCGAGGGTTTTGGCAAAAAATTAAACCTAATATCATCAATATGCCTTATTAAATAACAAAATTGAAAAGCACCTATACCAAACTCTTCTTTATACTGAACAAAATAATTTATAAATTTTTCTGATAATTCCAACTTATAGAAATATTTAATATTTTTAGGTTTTGTTGACTTAAATAATAATTCTTCAAAAGGTTTATTTCTGTAAAAAACATCATAAAAACGTTTAGCTCAATAATAAAAGGTTTGCTTTGGCATATGTAATTGAGAAATTATTTCTTTACAAGTATTTTTATTTTTAAAAATAAAACAAAATTTTCTAAATTTACGATAATAAATATTAACTTTATTAATATTTTTATCATTTTTATACTTTTCTACAAATTTGTTAAATTTATAATCAAATTTAGTAAAATCAGCACTATTAATTAAATATTTCATTTTAAACTACACCTCAACTAATAATATAAAGTTATAAAAACTTTTATTAGTCCAAAAAGTGTGTCTAATCTACAATTTAATTAAAGATTTGATTTGCAATCAAAAATTAAATATGATAAAGTTAAATTATAAAAATTGAATACTAAAATAGGTACACTCGCGAAATTATTATAGACCTATCTAGTTTTTTTATTTTATTCTTCTTTTTTTGTAAGTAAGGAAAATTAAAAATAATTTGAGTTGTAACCTATGATGTTACAATTTTTATTTTTAAAAATACTTTGAAAGGAAGATTTTTTTATGAATAAAGAATATTTAAAAATTATAGAAGTTGAATTTATGCATGGAGTAGAAGAACCTTGATGCAATAACCAAGGTGTTGCTATATTACCCTATGTTTTAAAAGATAATGAATATCATTATTTATTAACTAAAGAATACAACCCGTTGTTTAAAAATAAACAGATTAGTCAGTACAGTACTATCACTGGTGGTTTAGAAAAGCATAGTCATTATCAAACTGTAATTCAAGAAATGTTAGAAGAAACTGGTATTGATGTTAGAAATGAAAAAACTAAAATTCATTATTTAGGAAAACATTATGCAAATAAGTCAAGTACGAAATTATGATATTTTTATGGAATTGATTTGTCTAAATTAGATTTAGATTTAACTGCAACCTATAAAGGAAAAAGTGATAATACAGTTGGTGAAAAAGAAATTAGTGCAAGATTTGTTAATGAAAAGCAATTAAACAAATCAAATGACGCTTTAAGTTTAGCTACTTATGGCAAATTAAATTTAAAAAATATGATTAATTTTGATAATAGCATAAATCAAAAATTAGATATGATTTTACAAATTTTAAGTGAACAAAAAAATAATACTGATAAATCTAACGAAATATCTTGAAAAGATTAGGAGGAGAAAATTATGCAATTAACAAATAATGAGCAAGAGCTTTTATCAAGTTATCAAAATTGATTAAAGAAGTATAATTTAAGTAGCTATTGTAATGCTTATTTTATTTTTAAAACTTCGATGTTGGTGTTTCAAGTATGAAATTTACAAAAAATTATTAGTGAAACCATTTGATTAAAAAATGATAATGAAAAATGACAGTTTTATATTAAAAATTTAGGAGAAAAATTTAGTAAATATTTTTCATTAGAAGAAATTTTGAAAATTGAAAAAGATTTTGTTTTGAAAACTTTTAAAGAAAAGCAGAATTTGTAAACAATATGGAACAATGTATAATAATATAGTGTTTAAACAAATATAAAGCGTTGAATTTAAGAATATGAATACAAAAACCATTCATATTCTTAAACATCGCTAAAAACAGCAAATATGAGCGAAATAAGGGATGGTAATTATGAGAGGCTTTTATGTAATCTGTGTATCTTTGTTTTACAAAGTTACTAGTTCAGATTAATTCTATCTTCAAATTTTATCATAAAATGAGCAATTGCTGTATTTCAATTTTGAATGGGCATTGTTCATTTTTTTGTTATATTTTCAATTGCTAAGTAAAATATTTTGAAAACTGCCATATCATTAGGAAAAACTTTTTTATTTCTGATAACTTTTCGTAATTGACTATTAACAGATTCAATAGCATTTGTAGTATAAATCACTCTTTTAATTTCTGGTGGATAACTAATAAAAACCATTAAATTATCTCAATTTTTATATCAAGATTTAGTAATTTGCGGATATTGTTTATTTCATTTACTTTCAAATGATTCTAAAGCTTGCATTGCTTGTTCTTCACTACATGCACTATAAATTGGTTTTAAATCTGCAACTAAGGTTTTTCGATGTTTGTATGAAACATATTTTAAACTATTTCTAATTTGATGAACTATGCATAATTGATGTTCAGTTTTAGGATAAACTGCTTGTATTGCTTCTGACATGCCTGTTAAATTATCACTACAAGCAATCAAAATATCATTTAAGCCTCGATTTTTCATTTCTGTAAAATTAGCTAGTCAAAATTTAGAACCTTCATTTTCACTAATTCATAAACCTAAAACATCTTTTTTGCCTTCTAAATCCACTCCTAATGCTATATAAACTGATTTGTTAATAATGCGTTTATCTTGCCGTACTTTAACTACTATACAATCAAAATAAACAATAGAATAAATACTTTCTAATGGTCGATTTTGCCACGCCTTGACATCATCTATCACATCATCAGTAATTTGACTAATAACACTTTCACTAATATCTGCACCATGATATAACTCTTGCAACTGCATTCTAATATCTGATAAAGTCATTCCTTTGGCATATAGTGAAAGAACTTGTTGATCAAAGCCATCAAATCTTCTCTGTCTTTTTGCAACTATTACAGGAGTAAAATCACTATTACGATCTCTTGGTACATTAATTTCAATTTTACCTTGTTGAGTTATTAATTTTTTTGAACTTATACCATTACGAGCATTTTCACTATTACTATGTTGATTTTTTTCATACCCTAAATAATTTTGCATTTCAGAATTTAACATCTTTTCTACTAATCTTTTTGTTAATTCTTTATATAATCCTCCTTCTTTAAATACTGTTGTTAAATCTTCAGTATTTTCTAGTAATAAATCTACTGCTTTTGATATTGGATCATTATTATTAATACTTTGTTTTTTAGCCATCTGTAACTCACTCTTTCTAGTCATTTAATTATATTTACTAGAATTAATTAAACATAGTTATTTTTGTAAGTTACACAGATTACTAAACATTACCAATTATGAATCAAAATTTTTCAGAAAAAAATATCATATTATTAGAAAATATAGTTGGAATGGCAACACTTTTTAGGACTATTTTTTGGTAGACATTTGTTTTTGATAATTAACTGGAGTTAAGTAGTTTAAAGTGCTGTGGATTCTTATGTTGTTGTATCAATTGATGTAATCAAATAATTCTAATTTTAATTGGATTAATGATCTAAAATTTTTATCATTAATAAATTCAGTTTTGAAAGTTTTAAAAGTTGCTTCAGCAACAGCATTGTCATAAGGACAACCTTTTTTGCTTAAAGAGCGAGTAATATTGAATGCTAGTAAAAGTTTATCAATAATTTTATTATTAAATTCATTACCACAATCACTATGAAATATTTGAATATCTTTTAAACAGCGATTTGATTGCATAAATGCTTGATGTACTAATAAGGCATCTTTTCTAGTACCTACACTATGTCCAATAATTTCGCGGTTAAATAGGTCAATTAATAAGCAAATATAGTTTCATTTACCATTAACTTGAACATAAGTTAAATCACTGACAATAACTTCATTTTTAAGCCTATTATTAAAGTTTCTATTCACAAGATTAGTGATTTTTTCATCATTTACTTTGTTATTATGATTTTTGAATGATAATTTAGTGTATTTTGATATTAAATTATGCTTATTCATAATTTCTTTAATTTTTCGTCTTGATAAATAAATTTCTTGGTTTTCTAATATTACTTTTAATCTTCTTGTTCCATAAACACATTTATTTTCTTTAAAAGCACTAATAATAGCTTCATCATAAATATTATTTTGAATTTTATTTTCTTTTTTCTTTAAATTAAAATAATATGTTGATTTAGAAATTTTTAAAAAATGACACATTGTGCGAATTTTATATTTAAACTTATTGTTTGTAATAATTTCTATTTTCTGCCTATTATTAGTGCTGCTTGCTTTAAAATATCATTTTCCATTCGTAATTGTTTTAATTCTTTTCTTAATTTAATTAATTCATTTTCTTCAACAGAACGATTATCTTTAGCTTTAAAACTACCTGAATTAGTAAATTGCTTAATTCAATTATAAGTAGCTGCTCTTGTAACATTATATTCTTTAGCAAGGTAAGATACTGATTTGCCGCTTTGATATAAAGCTACTATTTGTTTTTTAAATTCATCGGTATATGAATTAATATTGGCCATAATTATAGTTCCTTTCTTTCAACTAATTTGTTCACTTGTCTACGTAATTAGTGTCCAATAAAGTGTAACCCATCCATAATATTTTACCTTTTTCAGATCAACCATATTTATAAAATTCATTATCATCAATTCCAGATTCATCAATATATACTAAATCTTCATTCATTATTTTAGCTATTTCTTTTAAAAAATCTTCTTGTTTATTTTTATCTCTTTGTTCATATAGAAAATTTTTTTTATATGTATAATTTAGTTTTTTAAAATAGTTATAAACTGTTTCTTTAGTCATATTTCCAAATTTATCAATTACTTTTTGAACTGTAACATCTTTATTTTCTGCTAAATAATTTTTTAATTCATCTAAATCCTTTATTTTGTGGCTATGTCCTTTTTGATAATTCAAAATTGGTTTTATATGCCCAGTTTCTTTTTTTCTTTTTTTTCATAAAAATAAAGTCTTTCTAGTGATATTGAACACTTTACAAATTTCTTTAATTTTCATATTTTTACTTTCATAAGCTTTTATTACTTTTCTTCGTAAGTCTTCACTGTATGGTTTTGGCATAATTTAATCTTCCTAATCTATTTTAATTATTGCTGAATTGTACTTTTAAATTCAAAAACTGTTTAAATTACATATTATTATTTTACATTATTTATGAGTAAATATTACTTTAGTTAGCTATATCTTAATTATTAAAATTAATAAAGATAAAAAGAAGAGTGAAATTTCACTCTTCTTTTTATCTAGTTATATTTAAATTTATTTAAATGGATAACTAAATGGATTACTATTTTGTTTTCTATCTCAATGAGAACTTCCAGCATCTTGATTACTTTTATTTTTCATTTCTTCATTTCATTGTTTACCTTGTTTTTTAGAGATTCACATTGAATGTGTAGAAGGTGGAGCATAATAAACAGTTTTTATGTTTTGTGCTATTTTATTTTTACTTGCTTTTATTTCTTTATCATATAAAACATCACCAGAACAAATGCCACCATTTGTTGTTCCTTTAGTCTTTGTTTCTATGGCAAATCTATTTCTTAATCTTTGATCTATTTCTAAATTAGTTACTTCATTTCTATTAGCATAGTTGTGCTTTTTTAATTGTTGTTCAGTAAGTTTCAGAACCTGTTTAGGATCTTTTTTGATTAATTTTTAATAAAATTTATATTATAATGGTTATTTTATAATAAAAAATAGATTTTTAGTCGATAAGTTTTCAAATGATAAAATCTTTTTAACAAAAAAATGAAAAAGAAAATAAATTATTGGTTAAGTACCTATTTATAAATGATTATTTCTTGTTTTAGTTAAATTCTATTAAAAAGATCCTAAACAGGTTCTCACAAATGATTCTGTAACTCCACATATTGTTTGTTTTTCTAGTACAGTTTCTTTTAATCTATTTTGTTGATTTTGCAAATGATATTTAAGTTGTTGTCTTTCTTGTGTTTTAGATTTAAACATTTTTCTTCCATCTTCCCTTTTAAATATAAAAAAACTATGGATGGGTTACACTTTATTGGACACTAATTACGTAGACAAGTGAACAAATTAGTTGAAAGAAAGGAACTATAATTATGGCCAATATTAATTCATATACCGATGAATTTAAAAAACAAATAGTAGCTTTATATCAAAGCGGCAAATCAGTATCTTACCTTGCTAAAGAATATAATGTTACAAGAGCAGCTACTTATAATTGAATTAAGCAATTTACTAATTCAGGTAGTTTTAAAGCTAAAGATAATCGTTCTGTTGAAGAAAATGAATTAATTAAATTAAGAAAAGAATTAAAACAATTACGAATGGAAAATGATATTTTAAAGCAAGCAGCACTAATAATAGGCAGAAAATAGAAATTATTACAAACAATAAGTTTAAATATAAAATTCGCACAATGTGTCATTTTTTAAAAATTTCTAAATCAACATATTATTTTAATTTAAAGAAAAAAGAAAATAAAATTCAAAATAATATTTATGATGAAGCTATTATTAGTGCTTTTAAAGAAAATAAATGTGTTTATGGAACAAGAAGATTAAAAGTAATATTAGAAAACCAAGAAATTTATTTATCAAGACGAAAAATTAAAGAAATTATGAATAAGCATAATTTAATATCAAAATACACTAAATTATCATTCAAAAATCATAATAACAAAGTAAATGATGAAAAAATCACTAATCTTGTGAATAGAAACTTTAATAATAGGCTTAAAAATGAAGTTATTGTCAGTGATTTAACTTATGTTCAAGTTAATGGTAAATGAAACTATATTTGCTTATTAATTGACCTATTTAACCGCGAAATTATTGGACATAGTGTAGGTACTAGAAAAGATGCCTTATTAGTACATCAAGCATTTATGCAATCAAATCGCTGTTTAAAAGATATTCAAATATTTCATAGTGATTGTGGTAATGAATTTAATAATAAAATTATTGATAAACTTTTACTAGCATTCAATATTACTCGCTCTTTAAGCAAAAAAGGTTGTCCTTATGACAATGCTGTTGCTGAAGCAACTTTTAAAACTTTCAAAACTGAATTTATTAATGATAAAAATTTTAGATCATTAATCCAATTAAAATTAGAATTATTTGATTACATCAATTGATACAACAACATAAGAATCCACAGCACTTTAAACTACTTAACTCCAGTTAATTATCAAAAACAAATGTCTACCAAAAAATAGTCCTAAAAAGTGTTGCCATTCCACTATTTACTTTTAAAATTAAAGTAATTAGTTTAAAAAACTTAATATTAAGTTTTTATTATTTTATATCATAAATAAATATTTTATATGTGTAATTTACTTTTTATTTTTATAATATATTGTGTGTTTTTTATTGGTATTATTTTTTTAAGAAAAGTAAAACATATTTTTATATAGCTAACTAAAGTAATATTTACTCATAAATAATGTAAAATAATAATATGTAATTTAAACAGTTTTTGAATTTAAAAGTACAATTCAGCAATAATTAAAATAGATTAGGAAGATTAAATTATGCCAAAACCATACAGTGAAGACTTACGAAGAAAAGTAATAAAAGCTTATGAAAGTAAAAATATGAAAATTAAAGAAATTTGTAAAGTGTTCAATATCACTAGAAAGACTTTATTTTTATGAAGAAAAAGAAAAAAAGAAACTGGGCATATAAAACCAATTTTGAATTATCAAAAAGGACATAGCCACAAAATAAAGGATTTAGATGAATTAAAAAATTATTTAGCAGAAAATAAAGATGTTACAGTTCAAAAAGTAATTGATAAATTTGGAAATATGACTAAAGAAACAGTTTATAACTATTTTAAAAAACTAAATTATACATATAAAAAAAACTTTTCTATATGAACAAAGAGATAAAAATAAACAAGAAGATTTTTTAAAAGAAATAGCTAAAATAATGAATGAAGATTTAGTATATATTGATGAATCTGGAATTGATGATAATGAATTTTATAAATATGGTTGATCTGAAAAAGGTAAAAGATTATTTGATAATAAACCCGCATATAAAATAAAGAGAATGAGTATAATTGGTTCACTAAATAAAGGTAAATTAAAAGCCTTATGAGCATTTGAAGGACATTGCAATAGTAAAATTTTTGAATCATATGTTAAAAATAAACTAATTCCAGTATTAAAGCGTGGACAAATTATAGTTTTAGATAATGCAACGTTTCATAAATCTAAATTAACACAACAATTAATTGAAAATGCTGGATGCAAACTATTATTTCTTCCGCCATATTCTCCTAATTTAAATCCAATTGAACATTTTTGATTTGCTATAAAACATAATATAAGAAAAATATTACCAAATTATTGACCAAATATTAAAAAAGCTATTGATTTTGTTTTTCAAGATATGAGTAAACATTACTTTAGTTAGCTATAATATAGTTTATTAAAATACAATTCTATTTTTATGTTTAAAAATAATTTGTTTAAAATATAAAAAATATGCTACAATATACAGGCTTAATTTAATGAAAATAAGCAACACATTTGTGAATTCATTGCCTAGTGCTTTTTAATTAAAAAGTGGCAATGTTAGAAATAAATGGAAGAAAAACAAATTAGAAGGAGACAATATGTCAGTTGTAACACGTGAACAACTCCTTGAAGCGGGAGTTCAGTTTGGTCACCAAACTAAAAGATGAGATCCAAAGATGCGTAAATATATTTTTGGTCAAAGAAATGGTATTCATATTATTGATTTACAAAAATCAATGCGTAAATTAGATGAAGCTTGTCACTTTGTTAAAGAAACTAGTGAAAATGGTGGTAAAGTTTTATTTGTAGGTACAAAAAAACAAGCCAAAGAAGCTGTGCAAGAACTTGCAATTAGTTGTAATTCACCTTATGTAACAGAACGTTGATTAGGTGGTAATTTAACTAATTTTAAAACTATTAAATCAAGTATTAAAAAGTTAATTGATATTGAAAATAAAGAAAAAAGTGGAGAAATTAAACTTTTAACAAAAAAAGAGCAAATGTTAGTAATTAAAGAAAAAGCACGTTTAGAACGTAACCTTGGTGGTATTAGAAATATGTATAAATTACCAGAAGCTATTTTTGTTACTGATACTATTACTAATAAAATTGCTGTCGAAGAAGCAGTTAAACTTGGTATCAAAATTATTGCGATTTGTGATAGTAATTCAAATCCAGATAATATTGATTATATTATTCCTGGTAATGATGATGCTACAAAATCAATTACTTTAATTACAAAGAAAATTGCTGAAGCTATTAATGAAGGACAAAGTGTAAAACCAGTTATTGATAAAAAAGAAATAGTAGTAGAAGAAACTACTAGTCTTGATGAAAATAAAACTGAAAATGTAATTGAAAAAAAATAATGAATAAAGGAGAATAGTTTATATGTCAGAAGTTAAAGTAGATGTTAAATTATTGAAAAAATTAAGAGATACAACCGATTTACCAATTACTGATTGTAAAGAAGCTTTGATGGAAAAAAATAATATTTTTGAAGCAGCACTTTCCCTATTAAAAATTAAAGGTTTAGCAAAAGCAGAGAAAAAAAGTATTAATAAAGCTACTGAAGGGGTTACTAAAGTTGTTATTAGTGGTAATAATGCAATTATTGCTGAATTAAATTGTCAAACTGAACAAGTTGCTGATTTAGAAGATTTTAATGATTTATTTACTAAGATTTTAGAAACAATTTTAAAACATCAACCTAAAACTATTGAAGAAGCTTTAATGTTAAAAGCTGATGGAAGTAGTGAAAGTTTAAATGATGAGATAAGATTTGCTATCGCTAAATTAGGTGAAAATATTGTTTTAAATCGTTTTCAATATTTAAGTAAAAATAGTGATGAAGTTTTTGGTTCATATATCCATGGTGGTGGTAAATATAGTGGTTTAGTTATTATCAAAGGTGTTGATAAGGAAAGTGATATTCCAAATAATGTTGCTATGCAATTAGTATCAGCAGATGCTAAATACATTGATATTGATCACATACCCGCAACAGTTCGTGATAAAGAATTATCAATTATTAGTGAAAAAACAAAAGAAGAAGAAAAATTGAAAGCAAAAAAACGTCCTGATAATATTCTTGAAAATATTATAAGAGGTCGTTTTGAAAAAGTATTATCTGAATTAACTATTGTTGATAAACTTTATATTAAAGATAATACAATTAAGGTTAAAGAGTATTTAACTAAAAATCATGCTACAATTATAGCTATGATACGTTATCAATTAGGTGAAAAAATTGATAGTTCTGCCAAATAAACATTTAGGAGGTAAATAAAGTGAATTTTCAAATTATATATTATATTGCATTAGTAATGTTTATATTATTATTAGTTATTCTTGTTTGAGGATGATATAGTTTTAATAAACCAAAAACAACTATTAAATTTTTGAATTTAAAATTATTAGTAGCAACATTAATAGTTGGGGTAATTGGTTTAGTTATCTCGATTGTTCCAATTGGAATGCAAGTTTGAACATTTGAACCAGAATATATTAAATCTGATCCTGCTTTTTTAAGTTTATTAATAGTAGAGTATATATTTTTAGTTATCATGTTAGGATTAGCATATATTTTTAGTTTTGATTTTGGTATCGCAGTTGATGAACATAATATTTATTTCTTTGGACAAAGCGTTAATACTAGTAAAATTGTTGCATTGGAACAAAAGAAAAATGTTTTAAAAATTGTTTATGAACAGGGTATTAAAAAAATTAAAAAACGTTTAACAATTATTACTCCACAAGCACAACTTTTTGTTAAAGATCATTTAGCACAAAAAGTTATTGCTAACGTTGAATTAGAAACTGTCGCTGAAAGCGCAAATAATGATTCATTATCTAGTGATAACAATAAATAAATAAGAAGCCACAAAGCAATCTGTGGCTTTTTATAATATTAAATTTAAGGAGGATGATCAAAAATGGAACAATTTAAATATAAACGAATATTATTAAAAATTAGTGGTGAAGCTTTAGGTGATGGTAGTAATGAATTATATAATAATGAAAGTATTGATAATGTTTGTCAACAAATTCAAACCCTAGTTAAGGCAAAAGTAGAAGTTGGTTTAGTAATTGGTGGTGGTAATATTTGACGTGGTGCTAAACAAGGAGAAAAGATTGGTTTAAAAAGAATTAATGCTGATTATATGGGAATGTTAGCAACTATTATGAATGCTTTGGTAATTGAATCAAAGTTAAAAGCGCTTAACGTAAAAGTTATTGTGCAAACATCATTAGAGATTAATCAAGTTGCTGAACCTTTTTATTACAAAAAAGCTATTAGTAGTTTTGAAAAAGGCTATGTTTGTATTTTTGCTGGTGGTACTGGTTCACCATACTTTACAACGGATACTGCAGCAGCACTTCGTGCTACTGAAATTAATGCGGATATATTATTAATGGCAAAAAATGGCGTTGATGGTGTTTATGATAAAGATCCAAATATTAACAAAAATGCTATTCGTTATTCACATTTATCATATCAAGATATTACTAATAAACAATTAAAAGTAATGGATTTAACTGCTTCAACAATGTGCATGGAAGCTAACTTGAAAATTATGGTATTTAATATTAAGGTTGAAAATAATATCATTAAAGCAGTACAAAATAAAGCAATTGTAACTATTATTAGCAATCAAAATTAAAAAATCAGTGTTCGATTGTAAAAAAGAAATTTTAAAAACAAATAAATTTGTAATTAATAAAGGATGTTGAATTAATGGATAAGAAGACAGTAGTAGGTATTATTTTAATAATATTAGGAATAGTATTGGCACCTGTTGTGTTAGGAATACCATTATTGATAATAGGAATAATAAATATAGTGCAAGGAGAAGTAGAATTAGAAAAAGAAAAGGACAATAGTTTAAAAAAGGAACTAAAAGAAAATAAACAACAAATTAAAAATGATAAAAAAATATATTATGAACTTAACAAAATAAAAATAAAAGTATGCAAATTTTGTAATAAAGAAATTTTAGAAACTGATAAAGTTGTTAATTATAAAAAAGATAAATGAGATAATACATACATAAATAAAGCACATTCTTCTTGTTATAAAAGTTATAGAGGCATAAATAGTCATATAGCTAACTAAAGTAATGTTTACTCATATCTTGAAAAACAAAATCAATCGCTTTTTTAATATTTGGTCAATAATTTGGTAATATTTTTCTTATATTAATGATATTTGTTTTAGCAATTCTAGTAATAATTACAATATTATTAGTTTGTGCAGTAATATTTTTATAAGAAAAGAATATAATAGTGAAAATTATAACTAATTTTAATTTAATAATTGATAATAATATCACTAAATAATGAATAAAGAAAAATTAATCACAGCTAATAATAGTGCAATTTCATAACAAGTAGATTTATTTAACTATTATAATAAAAAAGATACTTAAAGTTTGAAATTATTATTAATTATCAATCTGATTTACAGATATTGATAAAAAAGTAGAAAAATTAAGTAATAAAAAATAAAAAATATAAAGGAGAGAAGATAATATGAAATTATTAGATTTTATTTTATCTATTTTACAAAAAAGCAAAACATCAATCAGAATTTTATTTCCAGAAGGGGATAATGAAAAAGTACAGGCAGTAGCTTTAAAAATTATTAATGATAATTCACCTGTTAAAAATTTTATTACACCAGTTTTATTATTTAATAATGATAAAGAAATTCCTAGTAATATTAAAAATTCTAATATTAAAACATTATCTATTGAAGAAAATCAAGTAACAAATTTTACTAATCAATTATATGAATTAAGAAAAGCAAAGGGTTTAACTTTAGAAGCAGCTAATAAATTGCTATTAAGTCGTAATTACTATGGAATGATGTTATTAAATAATAAAGAAGTTAATGGTTTCGTTGGTGGTATTACTTTTACTACTGCTGATATTTTACGTCCGGCTTTACAAATTATTGGACCAAAACCAGGTACTAAAACTGTTTCAAGTACATTTATTATGAATAAAAATGAAGAAATATTTTTATTTAGTGATGGTTCAATTAATTTAAATCCAACAGCTGAACAATTAGCAGATATTGCAAAATCTACAATTCACTTTGGCGAACTTTTAGAATTTAATCCAATTAAATTAGCAATGTTATCTTATTCTACTAATACTAGTGGTAGTGGTGAAAGTGTTAATAAAGTACGTAATGCTACTAACTTTGTTCAGCAATTAAAATTAAAGAATGTGCAAGTAGCAGGACCAATTCAATTTGATGCTGCTTGAGATCAAGAAGTGCGAAATAAAAAATTCCCAGAATTAACAATTAAAAATCATTGTAATGCATTTATTTTCCCAACTTTAGATGCTGCTAATATTGGTTATAAAATTGCCCAAAGATTAGGTGATTATAAAGCTATTGGTCCTATTGTTTTGGGTTTAAATCAGCCAGTTAATGATCTTTCTCGTGGTGCTACTATTGATGACATTTATTACACAGCATTGATCACTGCTATTCAAACATTAATTAAGAATTAATAAGGAGATAAAACAAATATGTCAGAACAAAATAAAATTTTAGTTATTAATGCTGGAAGTAGTTCTATTAAATTTCAACTTTTTAATGCTATTAATAATGATAAACAACCTCATTTTACTATTCTTTGTAAAGGTTTAGTTGAAAGGATAGCTATTAAAAATAGTAATTTTATTATTGAAATTGCTAATGGTGATAACTTTATTAAACATGAAGTAACGAAAGATATTGCCGATCATGTTATAGGAGCGCAAACAGTTATTGATGCATTAATTGAATATAAGGTCATTAATAATTTTGATGATATTAAACGAATTGGTCATCGTATGGTTCACGGTGGTCAAAAATTTAATAACTCAATTATTATTGATGAGAAAGTCATTGCTGGTATCAAAGCATGTATTCCATTAGCACCATTACATAATCCACCAGCTTTAAAAGGATTATCATCTTTTCAAAAATTAGTTCCACATGCTAAACATGTGGCAGTATTTGATACTTCATTTCATAGTACTATTCCTGAAGAAAAATATCTTTACTCAGTTCCATATGATTGATATAAAACATATGAGGTAAGAAGATATGGTTTTCATGGTACTAGTTATCGTTATATTTTAGATAAATTAACTAATATTTTAAATAAACCAAAAGATAAGATTAATGCTATTATTTGTCATTTAGGTAATGGTGCTAGTATTTGTGCTATTAAAAATGGTAAAAGTTTTAATACTAGCATGGGATTAACACCATTAGATGGTTTAATTATGGGTTCTAGAAGTGGTATCATTGACCCTTCTATTCATGGTTATATGTGTAATGTTAAAGCAGAAGCAACTATTGAAACTATTACTAATGATTTAAATAAAAGTTCAGGTTTATTAGGAATTAGTGGACATTCTTCTGATTTACGTGATGTTCTTGCAAGTAGTAATGATAAAAACCATAAATATCATTTACAATCACAATTAGCAATAAAAATGTTTGTTCAAAGAATTGCTAATTATATTGTTCAATATGGTAATGATTTAGATAGTAATATTGATGCATTAGTATTTACAGCAGGTATTGGTGAAAATTCTGCAATTATTCGTCAATTAGTTATTGAGGAAATTAAAGTGTTTACTTTAAAATTAGTAACTAATAAAAATAATGATAAGTATAATGATTACTTAGAAATTAGTGATAAACAATCAGAAGTTCCTATTTTTAAAATTAGAACAAATGAAGAATTAATGATTTGTCAAGATACATATAATTTATTAAAAAATATTTAAAAAATAAAAAAAATATATTAAGTTTTTTTGTTTTGATATATAGCTAACTAAAGTAATGTTTACTCATATCTTGAAAAACAAAATCAATCGCTTTTTTAATATTTGGTCAATAATTTGGTAATATTTTTCTTATATTATGTTTTATAGCAAATCAAAAATGTTCAATTGGATTTAAATTAGGAGAATATGGCGGAAGAAATAATAGTTTGCATCCAGCATTTTCAATTAATTGTTGTGTTAATTTAGATTTATGAAACGTTGCATTATCTAAAACTATAATTTGTCCACGCTTTAATACTGGAATTAGTTTATTTTTAACATATGATTCAAAAATTTTACTATTGCAATGTCCTTCAAATGCTCATAAGGCTTTTAATTTACCTTTATTTAGTGAACCAATTATACTCATTCTCTTTATTTTATATGCGGGTTTATTATCAAATAATCTTTTACCTTTTTCAGATCAACCATATTTATAAAATTCATTATCATCAATTCCAGATTCATCAATATATACTAAATCTTCATTCATTATTTTAGCTATTTCTTTTAAAAAATCTTCTTGTTTATTTTTATCTCTTTGTTCATATAGAAAAGTTTTTTTTATATGTATAATTTAGTTTTTTAAAATAGTTATAAACTGTTTCTTTAGTCATATTTCCAAATTTATCAATTACTTTTTGAACTGTAACATCTTTATTTTCTGCTAAATAATTTTTTAATTCATCTAAATCCTTTATTTTGTGGCTATGTCTTTTTTGATAATTCAAAATTGGTTTTATATGCCCAGTTTCTTTTTTTCTTTTTCTTCATAAAAATAAAGTCTTTCTAGTGATATTGAACACTTTACAAATTTCTTTAATTTTCATATTTTTACTTTCATAAGCTTCTATTACTTTTCTTCGTAAGTCTTCACTGTATGGTTTTGGCATAATTTAATCTTCCTAATCTATTTTAATTATTGCTGAATTGTACTTTTAAATTCAAAAACTGTTTAAATTACATATTATTATTTTACATTATTTATGAGTAAATATTACTTTAGTTAGCTATATAATGTTTAAATTAAGTGAAAATACTTAATAATTATTAAATTTTAATTAAAAATAAATACTTTAAAGATTCAAGGAGAAAAAAGTATGACATATAAAGACATTAAAGAAAAGAAAATTTTTAAAATTTTTGAAAAAGATGAAATTGAAAATTTTGATAAAAGCATGATAAATAAAATAAATAATTATGACAAAAAAAATAAACAAACTAATAAGCCGTTCTTAAATAATAATTGAGATACTTGTCGTGGCTTATTAGAAATTAATAAATATCATCATGATCATGATGGAAGTAGTCCATCAGCAATGGCAATTTCAGCTTCTTAAAATTATTGTTATATTCATTTACTGAACAAAGAAAGAGTTGTAACTATTAAATAAAAAGTGATAAAATAATATATAATTGTATTTGTGATTACACAATAAAAGAAATTGAAAAAAAGTAATAAGTAAGAGAGGATTTTAGCATGGAAAGAAAACAAAAGATACTTGTTATAGGTGTTAATCATGCCGGAACAACAGCACTAAAGGCAATTATGAGGTCTAATCCAAATAGTGAAGTAGTAGCATATGATCGTAATGATAATATTTCATTTTTAGGATGTGGAATTGCGCTTTGAGTTGGTAAAGAATTTACTGATCCAAAAGGATTATTTTATGCCACAATTGAAAAGTTAAGAGCATTAGGTGTTAAAATTAAAGAAAAACATGAAATGATTAAATATGATAGTAAAGCAAAAACTGTTACTATTAAAAATTTAGATACTAATGAAGTATTTACTGAAAATTATGATAAGTTAGTATTAGGAATTGGTTCATGACCAATCTTAAATCCAGGTGGTAAAGAAATTCCTGGTTTAATTGCTCATAAAGATGGTGCGATTGTTAAAGATACTTTAAATGGTGTTAAATTAACAAATGGCATTCATTTATCAAAACTATACCAACATGCTCAAGAAATTATTTCTGATTTGAGTAAACCGGAAGTAAAAAAAGTAGTAGTAATTGGTGCCGGTTATATTGGTATTGAATTAGTAGAAGCTTTTTATAAAGATAAAAAAGAAGTTACTTTAATTGATTTTGAAAATCGTATTATGCCTCGTTATTATGATGAAGAATTTACAAATGATGTTGAAGCAGATATGAAAAAAGTAGGAGTAAAATTACAATTAAGAGAAACTTTACAAGAATTTATTATTAAAGATGATAAAGTGAGTGAAGTAAAAACTAATAAAGGAACATATAAAGCTGATTTAGTAATTATGGCTGTTGGTTTCTTACCAAATACTGCTATCTTGAAAGATGAGAATGGTAAAGTTCAACTTAACTTAGATCCTCGTGGTGCAATTGAAGTTAATGAATATTTTCAAACTTCAGATCCTAATGTTTATGCAATTGGTGATTGTATTAATATTCGTTCAAATGCTTGAAATAAAAATGTTAATATTGCCTTAGCAACTAATGCTGTACGTAGTGGTTTAATTGCTGGATTAAATGTTGCAAAAACAGATCCTAAAACAAGAATCGCCTTTCCTGGTGTTCAAGGAACAAATGCAATTGCTGTTTTTGGTTGAAAGCTATGTGCTACTGGTTTATCAGAAGTTTCTGCAAAAGCAATTTTAGGTTCTAATAATGTAGAAGCATATTTTTATCAAGATACAGTGTTTCCACCTTTTATGAGTGAAAATCATGAAGTAAAAATTAAAATTATATGAGAAAAGAGTTCTCGTCGTATTGTTGGAGCTGAAATTGGTTCAACTCATGATCATACAGAAACAATTGCAATGTTTTCATTAGCAATATTGAAAAAGGTTACTATTGATGAAATTCCATTAATTGATATGTATTTTTTACCACACTTTAATAAGCCTTATAACTTTGTTACTGCGGCAGCACTTTTAGCAACAGGAATTTTAACAAAAGAAGATGTTACATATCCAGATCCATATTTAAAAGGTAAGAAAAAATAGATTGCCTTATCAAATTAATTTTGAGAGGAATAAAATATAATGGTTAGTAATGAAAAATATTTAAAACTTAGAGCAAGAATGACTTCACCAGTTAAAGAAAGTAAATATAAAATTGCTTGATGATTAAAAATTATTTTGATATTTACTTTTCCATTATGGATTATTCCTTTTTTAATTACTAATTTTTTTATTGGTTTAATGATGCGAAATGTTATAGAAAATTTTCAACGAATTGGACGAAGTACTAAGCCAAATTTTGATAAAATTGATCTCAATACTTTGAGTTTTTATAATCGAGATATGGAATTACAAAATTCTCTACAACTAATGATTGATGATAGTAATTGGGATATGATGGAAGCACAAGATATGACGATAACTACTTATGATAATCGCTTGTTATCAGCTTTTTTCATTAATAATCATCAATCTAATAAAAATCATAAATGAATAATTGCAACTCATGGTTGACAACAAAATCGCTATAGCATTTTATATTTAGTTAAACATTTTTATGAGCAGGGATATAGTATTGTTACTTATGATACAAGAGGTCATGGTAGTAATAATATTCATGATGCAATTACTTTTGGCAATAAAGAAGCAGATGATTTATATGCTGTTATTTTAAGTCTTAATAATTATTTAACAGAAACAGATTTTAAACAACCCCCCAATATTACTTTAATTGGTAATAGTATGGGTGCTAGTACTGTTTTGGAAACAATATCTCGATTTGATACTGGTAAATTTGGTGTTAAATGTGCAATTTCTGATTGTGGATTTGATAGTTTTAGTCATATTATTAAAATTATGGGTAAACAATACTTTAACCTTCATTGATTTTGATTTTATTATGGTGTTAAATTTTTCTTTAGGTTAAAAGATAAATTTAATATTAATAGTTGATCCTATTAATAAATTAAAATATTGTTCTTCAATTCCTGTATTATTTATTCATGGTAATGATGATGAAACTGTACCAGCAACAATGGCACAAAAAATGTATGAAGAGAAAATAAATTATGAAGAAGAAACAATAAGTGAATTATTAATTATGCCATTTGCTAAACATATAAGAGCCGTCACTACCGATTATGATACATATTGGAAAACTACTTTAAAATTTGTTAATAAATGAACAAATTTTAAAACTGAAGATAAAGGAGATTAAATTAATAATGATTTATTATATTAATAATAGCAAAGACCCATATTTTAATTTAGCAGCCGAAGAATATTTGATTACTAATCCTTATATAACTGATGAAATCTTATTATTATGACAAAATAATAATACTATTGTTGTTGGTAGAAACCAAAATACAATTGAAGAAATTAATAATGAATATGTAAGAACAAAAAAAGTTAATGTTGTACGAAGATTATCTGGTGGTGGAGCTGTTTATCAAGATTTAGGAAATTTAAATTTTACTTTTATTTTTGATAAAAATAAAGATAATGCTCGTAATTATGCTCTTTTTACAAAACCAATAGTTAATGTTTTACAAAGTCTAGGTTTAAATGCTCAATTTAGTGGTAAAAATGATATTTTAGTTGATGATAAAAAAATATCGGGTAATGCCCAATATACATATAAAAATCGAATTTTACATCATGGTACTATTCTTTTTAATGTTGATATGCAAATGTTACCAAAAGTATTAAAACCTGATTTGGATAAATTAAAATCAAAAGGTATTAAATCAGTACAAGCACGAGTAACAAATATTTTACCATTATTAAATCCACCAATAACAATTGAAGAATTTCAAAATTTAATTATTGAACAATTAAAAAGTACAAAAAATACAAAGATTATGGAATTTTCTGAAAAAATGATTGCTGATATTGAATCATTAGCAAATACTAAATATCGAACTTGAGATTGAGTTTATGGTAAATCTCCAGATTTTGATTTAAAACATAAAACACTTTTTCCTAGTAAAGGAACTATTCACGTTTGAATGAATGTTAAGGCAGGAATTATTGAAAATATTAAAATATATGGTGATTTCCTAGGCTCAGCAGGTACTACTAGTTTAGAAAAAAAACTAGAAAAACAAAAATATAATTTAGCAACTATTACTAATATCATTGAAAATGCTAATATTAATGAAATTTTTGGTGAAAATTTTCTTGTTGAAGAAATCATAAAAAGTATAATAAAATAATGAATAAAATTCTTATTTATGATATCCTTACTTTTATAACTAATATTAAAGAGGAAATATGAAGAAATATTTATGGATTTTATTTATAATGTTTATTTTTATAACATCAATTAGCAATGTTATTACATTTTTAGTAAATAATAGTTTTGATCAAATAAATAGTATAAATGATATTCTTTATCCAACACGTGGTTGACCAAAAAAAGATAGAAATCAATTAAATGTTTGACAATTTTTATATCAAGATGCTATTGATAAAGTAGGTAAAACTAATGATAATATTGTTAATGGTTTTAATAATTTTTATCTTGCTGAATTTGATAAATACCGTGATTCAGCAAGTAAAAATGCTGGTAAACCTGGCTATGATGAAATTGGTATACTAACAGCAGATATTAATGATTATATTAATAATAAAATTATTCATTCACAATCAATGCAAATATACATGGCTTTAACATTGCGAACATATTTTATTGAGTTTACTATTAATAAAATTAATGATCCAAGTAGTAATTATATTAATGCAAATGAATATTTAAACTTATGAGTTATGAAGTATTTTGAAGCTGGTTTTTATTTTCAATGAGTAAAAATTTGAATTCAAGATTTAGGTAGAACAATTGAAAAATCAATTGATATTGATTTTTATACTTTTGATAAATATGTGGAACGAAATAACAAAGGTGAATATATAGCTAACTAAAGTAATGTTTACTCATAAATAATGTAAAATAATAATATGTAATTTAAACAGTTTTTGAATTTAAAAGTACAATTCAGCAATAATTAAAATAGATTAGGAAGATTAAATTATGCCAAAACCATACAGTGAAGACTTACGAAGAAAAGTAATAGAAGCTTATGAAAGTAAAAATATGAAAATTAAAGAAATTTGTAAAGTGTTCAATATCACTAGAAAGACTTTATTTTTATGAAGAAAAAGAAAAAAAGAAACTGGGCATATAAAACCAATTTTGAATTATCAAAAAGGACATAGCCACAAAATAAAGGATTTAGATGAATTAAAAAATTATTTAGCAGAAAATAAAGATGTTACAGTTCAAAAAGTAATTGATAAATATGGAAATATGACTAAAGAAACAGTTTATAACTATTTTAAAAAACTAAATTATACATATAAAAAAAACTTTTCTATATGAACAAAGAGATAAAAATAAACAAGAAGATTTTTTAAAAGAAATAGCTAAAATAATGAATGAAGATTTAGTATATATTGATGAATCTGGAATTGATGATAATGAATTTTATAAATATGGTTGATCTGAAAAAGGTAAAAGATTATTTGATAATAAACCCGCATATAAAATAAAGAGAATGAGTATAATTGGTTCACTAAATAAAGGTAAATTAAAAGCCTTATGAGCATTTGAAGGACATTGCAATAGTAAAATTTTTGAATCATATGTTAAAAATAAACTAATTCCAGTATTAAAGCGTGGACAAATTATAGTTTTAGATAATGCAACGTTTCATAAATCTAAATTAACACAACAATTAATTGAAAATGCTGGATGCAAACTATTATTTCTTCCGCCATATTCTCCTAATTTAAATCCAATTGAACATTTTTGATTTGCTATAAAACATAATATAAGAAAAATATTACCAAATTATTGACCAAATATTAAAAAAGCGATTGATTTTGTTTTTCAAGATATGAGTAAACATTACTTTAGTTAGCTATATGTGAAATAAACCACCCATTGCCAATACAGTAAAGCCACTATTAATTTTGGATTCTGATATCAAAAAAATGTTTAATCAATTATATGAAGAAATTTTAAATAATAATTTACAAGGAAAATAAAAATGATTATTCTAGAAAATATAAGTAAAAATTATGGTAAAAATCAGGTTTTAAAAAATATTAATTTAGAGATACCTGCTTCACAATCACTTGCTATTTTAGGTGCTAATGGTTCTGGTAAAACTACTTTGGTTGAAATTATTTCACAAGTTTTAAAACCAACATCAGGTAAAGTATTATTTCTTGATGATGTTGGTAAAAAGGTTAGTCGGAAAATTTGTGTTTAATTTCAAGAAGGTTATTGACCAGTTGGTACACAAATTATTGATTTAATTAAATTTTATAAAAATAAAAAATATATTAAAAGTGAAGAAGGAAAAGGATTAATTGATGTTTTTGAGTTAAATGATATTTTGAAAAAAGAAATTTCTTTACTTTCGGGTGGTCAAAGACAAAGATTTAATTGTTTTTTATCAATTTTAAATGATCCTGAAATTTTAATTTTAGATGAGTTAGTTACTGGTTTAGATTTAAAAATGCAAATTAAACTTGTTAATTTTATTAAGTCATGAAAAGAAATTAAAAAAATTAATTTATTAATTGTTTCACACACACACCAGAAGAAGTTAAATTACTTTGTGATCGGGTAGTAATTTTAAAAAATGGTGAAATTTATCAAGACCAAAGTATTGATGCAATTAACACAAAAATATGGTAGTTTACGTAAAATGATCGTGGAGTATTATCAAAATGAAGTTAATGGTAACTAAAGAATTATTCAAACAAAGTACTATTTCTAAATTTTCAAGACTTTTTTCTTTAATTTCAAAAGTAATTTTTATAAATCCTAGAACTTATATTTTTGTATTTTTATTAGGTTTTTTAATTTCTGCATTATCATCGTGATTATGAAATAATTATAGTTATTATCAGATTTTACCCCCCCATTTTGTTAAATTTTTTATCAATATCAGTTTTTATTTCATCTTTTTATTTAGGAATATTTATGATTGAGTGGCGAAAGAAAAACTTTTTAAAAAAAATAAAAATAATTGGTATTAATGAATATTATATTATTTTAATAATTTTTTTATCAAATTTAATAATGGTATCATTATCAGTAAGTATTAATATTATTTGTTATAATATTTATTCTTTAATTTCAATATTTAATTTTCATCTAAATTTGCTTTTTAATATTAGATGATTTATTTGAATTTTCTATATATTTGCTATGATATTTTTAACATTTTTTTTAACAGTTGCTAACATATTTATTACAACATTTTTTCCCAAGTTTAATTTATCATTTGTAATGCTTGCTATTTTTACCATATTTTTCATTATTTTTTCGGATGTTTTAATTCAACCAATAGTAACTAACAATAATTTAATATTTATTGTTATTGGTTATTTGTGTCCAACTAAATATTTTATTTGGTTTAATATGTTGATTACTTCATATCAATTTTTAGATTCACTAGGAATAAGTCAAATTATTCAAAATTATAATGAAATATCATTTGTTGTTTTTACTAGTATTTGGCAAACATTAATTGGAATCTTGATATTTACTATGTTGTTTTCTTATTTATCAAAAAGATTTTTTAATTGAGGAATGAAAGGATAAAAATTAATGAAAAAAATATTATTACTTTTTGGTGTTTTTAGTTTAATTTCTGCTCCTGCTAGTTTAGTAGTTGCTTGTAATATTGGTAGTTTAGATGGTAGTGATTATTTAAATGGTTTACCAAATTTTGACTGAACAAATTCAGATTATGGAGATGGTATTAATTTTGATAATACTAACTCGCAAAATATTATTAATAATATTGGTAATATTAATGATTTGGGAAATGTTAAACCAAGCAATACTGGTCATTATTTAAATTATTCAAAATTTAATACTGGTTTTCAATGAACACAAAACATTAAAAAACAAGCAGTGACTGGCGTTCCTTTGAATAAAGGTTTTATGCCTAATGGTAATTATGTTTCTGATTTTGGCATAACTTCTTCAGCTCGAAAATATTTAAGAATGAATTCAATTTTAGATTGGAATCCACAAAAAGACTATGATGAAAAGTATAATCGAGCAACAGTACCTTTACAGAAACGTCAATTTGTAGCAACATACAATTCAAGTAACCAAGATGAAAATATTAATTATAATCAACTAGGATTTTCAACACGAAAACATCGTACTTTTGATAATACAATAGTGGGGACAAAAAATCCATTTGAAAATACACCATTAAATTGACAATATACTAATTATTTTATTAATTGATCAGGTTCTTGATTTGAAGGGCCAATTGTTCCATCACCAGCTGATGTTATTGATAGTGCACACATTAATGGAACACCAATATTTGGTAATCTTTTTCTTGATGGATATCATGGTTTAACAAAAGAAATGTTAAAAGATTTTCTTAGCAAAAATAGTGATGGTACTTATAAAATAGTTGATATTTTAATTAATATTGCTAATTATAATGGCTTTGATGGTTGATTTATTAATAATGAACCAAACGGCGCTGCTCCCAATGGTACAGTTTTAGATTATAATGTTATGGCCGAAATTATTAAAGAATTTAATTATAAAGTAGCTACTGCTAGTGATCCAAATATTCAAGCATTAAAAATAATTTTTTATCGTAATGGTGCTACAGTTTCAAAAGGTGTTAGTGGATATAATGATATAGAAACATTAAAAATGGCAGATAGTGGTTATCGTAAAACTAATGGTGAAGTTACACCAACTGATATTCAATTAACTTTTGGTGAAACACCAGATAAAACAACATCATTTTTAACAGATTATCCAAATTATAGTGGTAAAAATTTAAATACTATTCTTGATGCTGGAGCTAATGCCCAATTTTTTGGAAGTTATGATTTTCGACAATTAGGGTATGCAGAAACAATGATTGCTGGTAAACCTCAATATAATAAAAATGTGTATACTGGAATTTCTGATTTTTTAGATAATGGTGCTGGAACATTTGGAACGTATGCTTATAATTGAGCTAAAAATCATAATGTTAATGGTACTAGAGCTTATTTATTTGCGACACAAACAACAAATTTATTTAATAATATTCAATTTTCAGGAACAAATACTTTTATTAGAAATAATAATATTGGTATGCAAGCAAATAATAATGCAAATGATTATCAAGGTTGAAATGCAAGTGATAATTATCAAGAGGCAGCATTTATATCGGATCCTAGAATAAAAACTGCAGTTACTAAAGGAAAACCAAATCCATTTGTTAAAGATACTATTTATAATTATTTAACTAATAATGGTTATAACTCATCAAGTTATGGCATTGGTGATTTAGTTAAAGAACGAACTACTTTATTTGATGATAATCAAATTTTAAATAAGAAAACTAACTTATCAATGAAAAATTTGTGATGATGCTCATCCAGAACAACCATTAGATATCTCTAAAATTTCTGGTTTTTATGATTATGATCAAGTGTATGAAAAAGGAAATTCAATTGCTATTGGTTCGGGTTTTAATGAAGAAGGTAGTATAATTAATGGCGATTGAAATACAAGTAAAGTTTATGATTGAGATATTATGGGAACTAATTTAATTAAAAATGACCATCAGATCAGTTTTATTTATAATACTAATGGTGATAATAATGCTAAAGTTAATTTTTTAGTTACTACTACTGATCAAAAATCGTTAATAGCAAACCGTCAAACTTTTTCACCAAATAATGAAGAAGAGTTACAAGGTGGTTGAGTTAAAATTACTTTGGATTTAAAGAAAATTGGTGGTATTAATACTTTTAATCGTATTTCTAAATTAGGATTACAAATTAAAGCAACTAATAATAATTTTAAGTTTAATGTTGGTGAATTTGAAATAAATAGCCCAACAACTAATAATCAAATCAAAGAAAATACAGTAATTTCAAATCCAAAATCAGAATACGTAATTAATTGAACAGTTAATAATCAAATATTATACAATGCTCGTTTTCAATGAGATGCTGTTAATATTGAAAATTTAAGTTATTATGCTATTTATTATTTTGATGAAAAAAAATGATATCGTGTTGGCGAAACTAGTCAAAACTATTATTTTTAAAAAATTTAAAATCTATTCATAATCAGTTAAAATTAATGATTAAACCAGTTTATAACAATAATGTTATTGCTCAACAATCATTTGTGTTTAATATAGAAATTTAAAGGTGAAATATGAAAAATAAAAATAGTATAGTAATTTTTAGTCATTGTATAAGTTATATGTTTAAAACAATTTTAAAAACATTTAGAACTTATATTTACTTTTTAATAATGCCTGTTATTTTACTTAGTTTAGTTTATTTTTTAACATCACAGTCAATTATTAAATATAATCGTTATATTATAGTTTCTAGTTATATTTTATTACCAATATTATTTAATATTTTTTTAATTGGTCATCTTATTTGTCAATGACGCGAATCAGTTTTTTAAAACAATTACACAATTTTGGTATCAATAAGATTGCATTTATTTTAAGTTTATTAATTGTTATTTTTGTTATTTCTTTTTGTACAGTATTTATATTACTTGGATATTTATTTTTTCTTGATCAGTTACAAGGAACTAATATCATGACAGTATGAATATTAGCAATGAAAACTTTTTCACAATGATTTGGTCTTATATTTAGTATTAGTCTAAATATTATTGTTATTTTTTTCTTGGCTTTATTAATTTCTGGTTCTATAAAAAATCCTTATATAATTCAAACAATTAATATAATTTTTTTTAACTTCTATTTTATTTGGTGACTTTTTTATTGATATGACATATACAATTTCAACACCAACCATTATTATTGGATATTTTGTACCACAAAAATATATAACTTGAATTAATTTTATTTTTTATAGTCAAAGTGATAAAAATTATTATATTTTTTTTCAGATTGTTCCTTCAGTTGATTATAAACTATCATTCACCAATATTTATCAACCAGTATTTTCTTGCCTAACATTTATTGGTTTGTTTGCTGTTGGAACATATTTTTCTTTTTTACATGGTACTAGAAAATAAGCAATTAAACAAAATATATTCTTATTTTTTAATTTTTAAAAATACAATAAGTGTATTTAAATATTAGAACCTGTTTAGAATCTTTTCGAAAATAATGTAAAATGATTATATATTTTAAAATCAGAGGTATATATTATGCATAAAAATTATCCAAGTCATGTCACCAAAGAACAATTTGAGAACATAAAATCAATTTTAGAAAATAGCAAAAAGAAAACAAAACCAAGAAGTTTAGATTTATATGAAGTATTTTGTGCAATTTTATATGTATTAAAAAGTGGTTGTCAATGAAGAATGCTACCAAAAAATTTTCCAAAATGACAAACTGTATATTATTATTTTCAAATTTGAAGTAAAAATAACGGTAAAGAAGCTAGTGTATGGCAATTAATTTTAAAAAAAATTGGTTAAAAAAGTTCGTATCAACAATAATCGCAAAGAACAAACTAGTTTTTGTATAATTGATTCGCAAAGTGTTAAAAATACAGATACTACTGAAAATAAAGGTTATGATGCTGGTAAAAAGATTTCAGGAATAAAGCGTCATATTATTGTTGATTCTCAAGGTTTACCACATGCAATTTACATAACCACAGCAGAAAAAACAGATCGTAATAGCGCTATAATAATGATTGAATACAGATGGCTAAAAAACAAAGTATTAATAATAATGATCCAATATCAAAAGCAGTAGATTTATTACTAGAAAATACTGAAGATTTAACAACAGTATTTAAAGAAGGAGGATTATATAAAGAATTAACAAAAAGATTAGTAGAAAAGATGTTAAATTCTGAAATGCAAAATTATTTAGGGTATGAAAAAAATCAACATAGTAATAGTGAAAATGCTCGTAATGGTATAAGTTCAAAAAAATTAATAACTCAACAAGGTAAAATTGAAATTAATGTACCAAGAGATCGTAATAGTGATTTTACTCCTGTAATAGTTGCAAAAAGACAGAGAAGATTTGATGGCTTTGATCAACAAGTTCTTTCACTATATGCCAAAGGAATGACTTTATCAGATATTAGAATGCAGTTGCAAGAGTTATAGCTAACTAAAGTAATATTTACTCATAAATAATGTAAAATAATAATATGTAATTTAAACAGTTTTTGAATTTAAAAGTACAATTCAGCAATAATTAAAATAGATTAGGAAGATTAAATTATGCCAAAACCATACAGTGAAGACTTACGAAGAAAAGTAATAGAAGCTTATGAAAGTAAAAATATGAAAATTAAAGAAATTTGTAAAGTGTTCAATATCACTAGAAAGACTTTATTTTTATGAAGAAAAAGAAAAAAAGAAACTGGGCATATAAAACCAATTTTGAATTATCAAAAAGGACATAGCCACAAAATAAAGGATTTAGATGAATTAAAAAATTATTTAGCAGAAAATAAAGATGTTACAGTTCAAAAAGTAATTGATAAATTTGGAAATATGACTAAAGAAACAGTTTATAACTATTTTAAAAAACTAAATTATACATATAAAAAAAACTTTTCTATATGAACAAAGAGATAAAAATAAACAAGAAGATTTTTTAAAAGAAATAGCTAAAATAATGAATGAAGATTTAGTATATATTGATGAATCTGGAATTGATGATAATGAATTTTATAAATATGGTTGATCTGAAAAAGGTAAAAGATTATTTGATAATAAACCCGCATATAAAATAAAGAGAATGAGTATAATTGGTTCACTAAATAAAGGTAAATTAAAAGCCTTATGAGCATTTGAAGGACATTGCAATAGTAAAATTTTTGAATCATATGTTAAAAATAAACTAATTCCAGTATTAAAGCGTGGACAAATTATAGTTTTAGATAATGCAACGTTTCATAAATCTAAATTAACACAACAATTAATTGAAAATGCTGGATGCAAACTATTATTTCTTCCGCCATATTCTCCTAATTTAAATCCAATTGAACATTTTTGATTTGCTATAAAACATAATATAAGAAAAATATTACCAAATTATTGACCAAATATTAAAAAAGCGATTGATTTTGTTTTTGAAGATGAGGCTTTTATGTAATCTGTGTATCTTTGTTTTACAAAGTTACTAGTTCAGATTAATTCTATCTTCAAATTTTATCATAAAATGAGCAATTGCTGTATTTCAATTTTGAATGGGCATTGTTCATTTTTTTGTTATATTTTCAATTGCTAAGTAAAATATTTTGAAAACTGCCATATCATTAGGAAAAACTTTTTTATTTCTGATAACTTTTCGTAATTGACTATTAACAGATTCAATAGCATTTGTAGTATAAATCACTCTTTTAATTTCTGGTGGATAACTAATAAAAACCATTAAATTATCTCAATTTTTATATCAAGATTTAGTAATTTGCGGATATTGTTTATTTCATTTACTTTCAAATGATTCTAAAGCTTGCATTGCTTGTTCTTCACTACATGCACTATAAATTGGTTTTAAATCTGCAACTAAGGTTTTTCGATGTTTGTATGAAACATATTTTAAACTATTTCTAATTTGATGAACTATGCATAATTGATGTTCAGTTTTAGGATAAACTGCTTGTATTGCTTCTGACATGCCTGTTAAATTATCACTACAAGCAATCAAAATATCATTTAAGCCTCGATTTTTCATTTCTGTAAAATTAGCTAGTCAAAATTTAGAACCTTCATTTTCACTAATTCATAAACCTAAAACATCTTTTTTGCCTTCTAAATCCACTCCTAATGCTATATAAACTGATTTGTTAATAATGCGTTTATCTTGCCGTACTTTAACTACTATACAATCAAAATAAACAATAGAATAAATACTTTCTAATGGTCGATTTTGCCACGCCTTGACATCATCTATCACATCATCAGTAATTTGACTAATAACACTTTCACTAATATCTGCACCATGATATAACTCTTGCAACTGCATTCTAATATCTGATAAAGTCATTCCTTTGGCATATAGTGAAAGAACTTGTTGATCAAAGCCATCAAATCTTCTCTGTCTTTTTGCAACTATTACAGGAGTAAAATCACTATTACGATCTCTTGGTACATTAATTTCAATTTTACCTTGTTGAGTTATTAATTTTTTTGAACTTATACCATTACGAGCATTTTCACTATTACTATGTTGATTTTTTTCATACCCTAAATAATTTTGCATTTCAGAATTTAACATCTTTTCTACTAATCTTTTTGTTAATTCTTTATATAATCCTCCTTCTTTAAATACTGTTGTTAAATCTTCAGTATTTTCTAGTAATAAATCTACTGCTTTTGATATTGGATCATTATTATTAATACTTTGTTTTTTAGCCATCTGTAACTCACTCTTTCTAGTCATTTAATTATATTTACTAGAATTAATTAAACATAGTTATTTTTGTAAGTTACACAGATTACTAAACATTACCATTTTATAATTTATCATTAAAACTTAAAAACGTTATGCAGTAAGTCTAATACATTTTTTATGATAAAAGTATTAAAAAAATATTTGGAATGGCAACACTTTTTAGGACTATTTTTTGGTAGACATTTGTTTTTGATAATTAACTGGAGTTAAGTAGTTTAAAGTGCTGTGGATTCTTATGTTGTTGTATCAATTGATGTAATCAAATAATTCTAATTTTAATTGGATTAATGATCTAAAATTTTTATCATTAATAAATTCAGTTTTGAAAGTTTTAAAAGTTGCTTCAGCAACAGCATTGTCATAAGGACAACCTTTTTTGCTTAAAGAGCGAGTAATATTGAATGCTAGTAAAAGTTTATCAATAATTTTATTATTAAATTCATTACCACAATCACTATGAAATATTTGAATATCTTTTAAACAGCGATTTGATTGCATAAATGCTTGATGTACTAATAAGGCATCTTTTCTAGTACCTACACTATGTCCAATAATTTCGCGGTTAAATAGGTCAATTAATAAGCAAATATAGTTTCATTTACCATTAACTTGAACATAAGTTAAATCACTGACAATAACTTCATTTTTAAGCCTATTATTAAAGTTTCTATTCACAAGATTAGTGATTTTTTCATCATTTACTTTGTTATTATGATTTTTGAATGATAATTTAGTGTATTTTGATATTAAATTATGCTTATTCATAATTTCTTTAATTTTTCGTCTTGATAAATAAATTTCTTGGTTTTCTAATATTACTTTTAATCTTCTTGTTCCATAAACACATTTATTTTCTTTAAAAGCACTAATAATAGCTTCATCATAAATATTATTTTGAATTTTATTTTCTTTTTTCTTTAAATTAAAATAATATGTTGATTTAGAAATTTTTAAAAAATGACACATTGTGCGAATTTTATATTTAAACTTATTGTTTGTAATAATTTCTATTTTCTGCCTATTATTAGTGCTGCTTGCTTTAAAATATCATTTTCCATTCGTAATTGTTTTAATTCTTTTCTTAATTTAATTAATTCATTTTCTTCAACAGAACGATTATCTTTAGCTTTAAAACTACCTGAATTAGTAAATTGCTTAATTCAATTATAAGTAGCTGCTCTTGTAACATTATATTCTTTAGCAAGGTAAGATACTGATTTGCCGCTTTGATATAAAGCTACTATTTGTTTTTTAAATTCATCGGTATATGAATTAATATTGGCCATAATTATAGTTCCTTTCTTTCAACTAATTTGTTCACTTGTCTACGTAATTAGTGTCCAATAAAGTGTAACCCATCCACTATCTGCTTCATCATGATTTGATATTTTTATATTTCATTCATATTTTTCATTTAAATAAAAACATATATCTTCACTTATTTTTTTATTTCAATTTTTTAAAGAAATATTAGTAATATTATTATCTATAGCTAACTAAAGTAATGTTTACTCATATCTTGAAAAACAAAATCAATCGCTTTTTTAATATTTGGTCAATAATTTGGTAATATTTTTCTTATATTATGTTTTATAGCAAATCAAAAATGTTCAATTGGATTTAAATTAGGAGAATATGGCGGAAGAAATAATAGTTTGCATCCAGCATTTTCAATTAATTGTTGTGTTAATTTAGATTTATGAAACGTTACATTATCTAAAACTATAATTTGTCCACGCTTTAATACTGGAATTAGTTTATTTTTAACATATGATTCAAAAATTTTACTATTGCAATGTCCTTCAAATGCTCATAAGGCTTTTAATTTACCTTTATTTAGTGAACCAATTATACTCATTCTCTTTATTTTATATGCGGGTTTATTATCAAATAATCTTTTACCTTTTTCAGATCAACCATATTTATAAAATTCATTATCATCAATTCCAGATTCATCAATATATACTAAATCTTCATTCATTATTTTAGCTATTTCTTTTAAAAAATCTTCTTGTTTATTTTTATCTCTTTGTTCATATAGAAAAGTTTTTTTTATATGTATAATTTAGTTTTTTAAAATAGTTATAAACTGTTTCTTTAGTCATATTTCCAAATTTATCAATTACTTTTTGAACTGTAACATCTTTATTTTCTGCTAAATAATTTTTTAATTCATCTAAATCCTTTATTTTGTGGCTATGTCCTTTTTGATAATTCAAAATTGGTTTTATATGCCCAGTTTCTTTTTTTCTTTTTCTTCATAAAAATAAAGTCTTTCTAGTGATATTGAACACTTTACAAATTTCTTTAATTTTCATATTTTTACTTTCATAAGCTTCTATTACTTTTCTTCGTAAGTCTTCACTGTATGGTTTTGGCATAATTTAATCTTCCTAATCTATTTTAATTATTGCTGAATTGTACTTTTAAATTCAAAAACTGCTTAAATTACATATTATTATTTTACATTATTTATGAGTAAATATTACTTTAGTTAGCTATAAATAAAAGTGGTTTACTAATAAGTCAGTAATAAATTTTATTTTTTTAAATTACTTTAAATAAATCTCAAATAAAGTTTATATGTGAAAAAATCAATATACAATATATTTTTTCAAAGATAAAACTAAATAAAAAAACTATTGATTTGATTTTAAGCAAATTAATAAAAACATCTATAAGTTTTATTTTAATATATAATTTTTCATATATGAAAATAACTTAAATGATATTTAACATTAAAAAAAACATTTTTTTAATTTTCATAAAGCAAAAATGGTTTACAAAAAATATTAACTAGATATAGTAAATTATTATTTTTTTAACAATAATATCTGTATACTAAACTTATATGAAAAATAAAATAGTATTTTACACAAAAATGTTAACACTATATAATAAGAGTTATTATTAATATAAAAAAGGAGTAAGAAATGCGTTTTATAGATGTAACAAAATTAAAAGTTACTGCTGGCAAAGGTGGTGATGGTGTTGTTGCTTTTCGTCGTGAACTTTATGTAGCCAAAGGTGGTCCATCTGGTGGAGATGGAGGAAGAGGCGGTAATATTATCTTTATTGGTGATTCGGGTATGAATACTCTATTAGACTTACGTAAAAATAAAGAGATAACTGCTGAAGATGGTAAAAATGGTGCACCCAAAAATATGCATGGACGTAAAGGAACCAATACTTATGTAAAAGTTCCATTGGGTACTATTATTAGAGATAACAAAACTCAAAATATTCTTGGTGATATTATTAAAGATAAACAAGAAATAATAATTGCTGCCGGTGGTCTTGGTGGAAGAGGAAATGCTCGTTTTGCTTCGGCAATAAATCGAGTACCTAAAATATGTGAAAAAGGAATGCCTGGACAACATTTTGAAATAATTTGTGAGTTGAAATTATTGGCTAATGCAGGATTAGTTGGGTTGCCTAACGCTGGTAAATCAACATTATTAGGAGCTATTTCTGCTTCAACTCCAAAAGTTGCTGATTATCCTTTTACTACTCTTAATCCGCATTTAGGTGTTGTTAGAGTTGATAAAAATAATAATTTTGTTATGGCGGATTTGCCTGGATTAATAGCGGGAGCTAGTTTAGGAAAAGGACTAGGTTTACAATTTTTGCGTCATATTGAACGTTGTCAAGTTTTAGTACATATGATTGATATTAGTGATAAGACTCAAGATCATTTTTTAAATTATCAATTAATTATGAGTGAATTAGAAAGTTATAATAAAGATTTGACAAAAAAACCGCATTTAATTGTTGCAAATAAAATTGATTTACCAGATGCAGAAACTAATTTAGAGAAATTGAAAGAACAAATTAAATTACCAATAATTGCAATTTCTGCTATGAAACATATTGGTTTGGATATATTAATTAAAGATATTGCTAAAGCTGTTGAAAAAGAACAACTGCATCAAGTTAATAATGATGAAAATAATGAAGAACATATTCTTTATGAATATATTAATAAAGAAAAAGTTCCACAAGTTTTTATTACTAAAATTGCAAGTAATCAATGAACTATTTCTGGTAAAACCGTTGAAGTAATATATCAAAAAAATCCTTTAAATAATTATCATAATATTTTATTATTTAAAATTAAATTACAAGATTTAGGAATTTATGATGAATTAAGAAAGCAAGGAATAAAAAAAGGTGATCATGTTAAGATTTTTAATTATGATATGATTTGAGAAGAAGAATAAAAAAGGGCAAAGGAAAATAGGAAATGGAAATAGTAATTAGTTTATTGGTAGTTATTTTAATTATTAGTAGTATTGGTGGCTTAATAATTTATATGCAAATTAAAAAAAGTCAGAATGTTACTAGTGACCCAATTGCACAAGACTTTTTAAAAATGCAAGTAGAAACTTTAAAAGAACAATTAAATGATTTTAAAATATCATGAAATGGTTCGGATCGTGATAAAACCGAAAAATTAATTAATTTAATGAGTAATATTGATAATTTTCAAAAAAATTTAGATAAAAAAGAAGATGATTATAAACGCAATGCTGATGTCATTCAAAGACAAGTAGTAGATGTTATTAAAGATTTAGCAAAGTTACAAGAATCATCAACTGTTTTAGGAAAAATTAATGATAATATTCAAAGTTTACAAGAAGTTTTTATTAATACTAAAAAACGTGGTAATGTTGGTGAATTTGTTTTAGAAAAAATTTTGACTAATATGTTGGGTTCAAATCAAAAATTATGAGAACGACAATATAAAACAATTGATGGCAAAGTTGTTGATGCCTATGTAAAAACAGATTCTGAAAAAGAAGGAATTGCTATTGATTCAAAGTTTTCAATTGATAACTATCAAAGGTATTTAGTAAGTGAAGATATTAAAGTTAAAGAAAATTATTTAAAAGATTTTCGTAATGATATTCGTAAACGAATTGATGAAGTTGGAAAATATATTAATATTAAAAATAAGATTTCTAGCGCAGTAATGTTTATTCCTTCTGAAGAAATATTTGCTTTTATTTACGCACAATTTGCTGATGATATTGTTGAATATGCTTTTAAGAAACGTGTTTGAATTACCTCTCCTACTACTTTATCTGCTGTTTTATTTATAGTTGATAAAAATCGTAAAGACATTGATTTCAATAAAAATTTAGAAAAAATGGCAAAAAAATTACGTTTATTCAAAGATGATTTTGATCGTTGGGTTGATAGATGAGAAAAAGTTAAGTCTGGTTTTGATACAACTAATAAAGCCATTGAAACTTTAGATAAAACCCATAATAAAATTGCTGGACATTATAACAATATTTTTGAAATGTCCGAAGAAATAAAAGAGAGTGAATAATTATGAATTTAGAACAATATTTAGATGAAATTATTAAATTTTTACAAAGTGAAGTAAAAAAAGCAAATGCCAAAGGTTTAATTGTTGGTTTAAGTGGTGGTGTTGATTCAGCAGTAGTAGCATTATTGATTAAAAAAGCTTTTCCTAATGATCATTTAGCATTAATTATGCCTTGTTTTTCACCAGATATTGATTTAGAATATGCAAATAATTTAGTTAATATTCATAAATTAAATGCCAAAGTAGTTAATTTAAATAATGTTTTTTTAAGTTTTAAAAAAACATTAGAAACTGAAATTAATATAGAAAAATCAAAATTAATTTTAGGCAATTTAAAAGCTAGATTAAGAATGAATACTCTTTATGCATATGCACAAAATCATAATTATTTAGTTGTAGGAACAGATAATAGTGACGAATGACACATTGGTTATTTTACTAAATATGGTGATGGTGGTGTTGATTTATTACCAATTATTCATTTGTTAAAAAAAGATGTTTTTGCTGCAGCAAAGATATTAAAAGTTAATGAAGAGATCATTATTCGTAAGCCAACTGCTGGTTTATGAGATGGACAAACTGATGAAATGGAAATGCAATTTAAGTATGAACAATTAGATCAATATTTACTAGGAAATAAATCATTAATACCATCATCAGTAATTAATAAAATTGAATTTATGCATCAGAATAGTGCACACAAAAGAATACCTGTACCGCAAGCTCCAAAATGAACAAGAAAAAAATAAAGGAATGAGAATATGGCTGGACATTCACAATATGCAAATATTAAACATCGTAAAGATGCCCAAGATAACAAACGTGGTAAAATTTTTCAAAAATTATCAAGAGAAATTTATGTTGCTGTTAAATTAGGTGGTGCAAATGTTGAAAATAATCCGCGATTAAAATTAATGTTAGAAAAAGCACGACGTATAAATATGCCAAAGGATAATATTAATCGTGCTATTAATAAAGCTAGTAATAAAAATGAAACAACTAATTATGAAGCAGTCACTTATGAAGGATATGGACCAAGTAATATTGCCATAATTATTCATTGTTTAACTGATAATAAAAATCGAACTGCAAGTAATATTCGAAGTTATTTTAATAAATTGGGTGGTCATTTAGCTGCTACTAATTCTGTTCAATATTTATTTCAAACAACGGGGGTAATTCAATTTTCAAGTTTATTATCAGTTGAAGAAATATTGGAGTTAATAATTGATTTTGAAATTTTTAATATTGAAAAAAATGAAGATATTATTGATATTGAAGTTAATCCTAAACAGTTAAATGCTGTAACTAATTTATTAGAAAAAAATAATATTAATGATTTTATTAGTAATGAAATTGTTAATATTCCCCATGAATTGATTACCATTACTGATCAACAACAAATTAAATTAATTGATATATTGTTAGAAACAATTGAAAATGATGATGATGTGCTTTCAATTGAACATAATTTTAAAAAATAAAAAGGTTTATTTTTCTTTTTCATCTAATTAATAGTAAGAATAGAAAAGGAGGAATAAGTCATGGATGAATATTTTTAGGTATTATTAAAGAATTTTATGAAAATAAAATTATTTTTGAATGTAATGATCATGGATATATTATTGAAGGTGTTAATTTACAAACATTACCATTAAATATTAAAGTGAAAATTTATGTTTATTTTCATCAAAAACCAACTTATGAACAATTTTTTGGGTTTGTATCAAAACCAATAAAAACCTTTTTTATTCATTTACTTAATATTAGTAATATTGGACCAAAAACTGCTTTAAGATTATTAAATCAACTATCACTTGATAGTATTAAGTTGGCTATAAGTAAACAAGATTATAAGATATTGCAACAGTGTAAAGGTATAACTCATAAAATTGCTAATAATATTATTAACTATTTTAGTAATCATATTAAAGTAGTAAGTAATTTAACAACTAGTCAAAATGAAAAATCAGATTTAGTATTTGATACATTATTAAAATTGGGTTTTAGTTCAATAGTAATTAATAATTTTTTATTAAGAAATATTAATTGAGATTTGGAAGTTGAAGAAATTATTGCATTAGCTATTAAGGAAATAAAATATGGGTATTAGTAGTTTTAATAATTTTGTTGGACAAAATAATGTTATTGAACGTATTCTAATTTTAATCAAAGGTAGTAAAATTCAAAATATTGCTTTAAGTCATATTTTATTGATTGGTCCTCCTGGTATTGGAAAAACAACTATTGCACGATTAATAGCAGAAGAATTGCAAGTAAATTTTCATAGTTTAGAAGGAACAAGCATTAATAAAACTAGCGATATTATTAGTATTTTAGCAAATATCAAACAATCTGATATAGTTTTTATTGATGAAATTCATGTTGTTAATTATGAAATATTAGAAGTATTATATTCTGCATTAGAAGGTAATTTTATTAATATTATGATTGGTAAAGATTATAATAATAAAATTGTTAAAATTAATTTACCCTCTTTTACATTTATTGATGCTACTAATAAAGTAGGAATCTTAACTAAAGCGTTGATAAGTCGTATTCCTAATATTTTACAATTATCTGATTATAATTATTAGGATATTAAAAGTATTATTTCACAAGTTTGGAATGGCAACACTTTTTAGGACTATTTTTTGGTAGACATTTGTTTTTGATAATTAACTGGAGTTAAGTAGTTTAAAGTGCTGTGGATTCTTATGTTGTTGTATCAATTGATGTAATCAAATAATTCTAATTTTAATTGGATTAATGATCTAAAATTTTTATCATTAATAAATTCAGTTTTGAAAGTTTTAAAAGTTGCTTCAGCAACAGCATTGTCATAAGGACAACCTTTTTTGCTTAAAGAGCGAGTAATATTGAATGCTAGTAAAAGTTTATCAATAATTTTATTATTAAATTCATTACCACAATCACTATGAAATATTTGAATATCTTTTAAACAGCGATTTGATTGCATAAATGCTTGATGTACTAATAAGGCATCTTTTCTAGTACTACACTATGTCCAATAATTTCGCGGTTAAATAGGTCAATTAATAAGCAAATATAGTTTCATTTACAATTAACTTGAACATAAGTTAAATCACTGACAATAACTTCATTTTTAAGCCTATTATTAAAGTTTCTATTCACAAGATTAGTGATTTTTTCATCATTTACTTTGTTATTATGATTTTTGAATGATAATTTAGTGTATTTTGATATTAAATTATGCTTATTCATAATTTCTTTAATTTTTCGTCTTGATAAATAAATTTCTTGGTTTTCTAATATTACTTTTAATCTTCTTGTTCCATAAACACATTTATTTTCTTTAAAAGCACTAATAATAGCTTCATCATAAATATTATTTTGAATTTTATTTTCTTTTTTCTTTAAATTAAAATAATATGTTGATTTAGAAATTTTTAAAAAATGACACATTGTGCGAATTTTATATTTAAACTTATTGTTTGTAATAATTTCTATTTTCTGCCTATTATTAGTGCTGCTTGCTTTAAAATATCATTTTCCATTCGTAATTGTTTTAATTCTTTTCTTAATTTAATTAATTCATTTTCTTCAACAGAACGATTATCTTTAGCTTTAAAACTACCTGAATTAGTAAATTGCTTAATTCAATTATAAGTAGCTGCTCTTGTAACATTATATTCTTTAGCAAGGTAAGATACTGATTTGCCGCTTTGATATAAAGCTACTATTTGTTTTTTAAATTCATCGGTATATGAATTAATATTGGCCATAATTATAGTTCCTTTCTTTCAACTAATTTGTTCACTTGTCTACGTAATTAGTGTCCAATAAAGTGTAACCCATCCGCTACTTAACTCCAGTTAATTATCAAAAACAAATGTCTACCAAAAAATAGTCCTAAAAAGTGTTGCCATTCCATTAATTTTATTTAGAAAATAATTATTTTTGATATTACTGTAAAACAATTGTTATTTATAACGAATGTTGGTATTCTTATATAGTGCTTAAATAATATACAATCTATGTTTATACAAATAAATTGATTTAGGAGTGAAGAAATATGAACACTTCTTCTAAGACAAGAAAAACTAAAAATCTTGGATTTTTTTTAAGAATTTTTAGTTTAATAATTATTGTTTCTACAATAATAATTTCAGTAGTGTTTAGTGCTAAATATGTTGAAAATAATAGTAAATTAAGTATTGAGTTTGCTGGTGGTTATCAAACACAAGTTCAATATGATGGTAAAGGTAAACAAAAAGATGTTATTAATTTATTAAAAGACAGAGTTGACCCTTTAGGTACTAGTAACGTTGACATTGAAAGCATTACTAGCAGTAATAATAATAAGTATAATTTAGCGATGAGTAAAGATGCGGGAGTTGATATTTCTACTTTTGTTCATAGTGTATCACGACGTGGTTATTCTTATATTGTTGATAAAGATGGTAATGACTTATTAGCAACCGAAAAGAAAGATGACAAAGATACTACTTGAACAAAAAGAGATAAAAGATTATTAACTAGTGATGTGTTTTCTGCTATTAAAGCTGTTAATAATTCTGTTACTCATCGCCCAGAACTTGTTTTTGATGTTAAAAATGATTCAGTTTTAAAAGAACTTACTTCTGCCAAAGAAAATACATTTTATATTTATTCAGATATTGGTCAGTTATTAGATTATATTCGAAGTAGTATGGAGGGTATTCGCTCCCTTGCTTTTATAATTGATAATCTTAAAAATGATACTGATGGTAAGATTAAAGCATCATTAACATCATTATTAGATAATAATACACCAGGTCTTGGTAAAGGTACTGATATTTTAGCTAGAGTTAAAGCACAAGACCCTACTTTAGCACGACTATTAAATCCTAATCAAAATGGTCAATTTGGTATTAATTGAATTTATTCTGATAATTTAGGTTCAGTTCATAGTCTTTCTGTTGATACTAATTATGAAAAAAATACATATGATCCTGCTAATCGTTTTGATCCTTCTGTTTCTTCTATTGTTGGTTCACCTATGAATGCATGATTACCTTATATTAAAGATTTACTACGTTTACCAGATGTTTCAGATATTTTACATGAAGATGTTATTGATTATCGTTATATTCCATATTGAGTTGGTGAAGTTAAAGTAACTAGCAATAGTATTTCAATTAATTCAGATACTTTTAATCTCGAAACAGTTGAACAAATGAAAAGTGTTTTAACATCAGGATTGTCAAAAAATAATTTTACTATGTTATCTTATGCTAATGTTAGTCCAACGCTAGGTGCAACATCTTTAAAAATTGCAGTTGTTATTATTATATTAGTTACCTTTGTTCTTATGACTATTGTTCTGTTTTATTATCGTATGTTGGGAATTATTGTTCTAATTATAATATCATTATTTTTATTATTTACTATTGTTAGTTTTGTTTTCATTAATGGTATAATTGCTCCTGAAAGCGTAATTGCTTTAATTATTGGTTTTGCATTATTATTAGATACGATTATTAGTTTGTTGGAACGTTTTAAAAATGAATATATGCAAGGTAAAACTTTGATTAGTGCTTTTAAATCAGCAAATAAGAAAACATTATCCTCTTCATTAGATTGTAGCGCTATTATTTTAATTGTTAATTTAACTATTTTCTGATTTGGAACTCGTGCTATCAAAGGTTTTATTATTATGACTTCTATTGCTACTTTTGGTGTAATTATTTTTGGAATTATCGTATTAAGATTAATGTTATGAACATTATTACGAAATAACTGGTTAGAAAATAAACCTCAACTTTTAGGAACTAATAATATTAGTAGAAAAAGCACTATAGTTTTAAATAATTCAATAGATACAAATAATATTAAAACTGATGATAAAAAAATAAAAAAACAATTAATTTCAGAAAAATGTCAGCTTCAAATTAATTATAAAAATAAAGTTAAAGCATTAATTAAAAAATTTAAAGTTGATAAGCAGAAATTAAAAAAAGAACATAGTAAATCAAGATCAGTTTATAAGTCAAAAGTAAAAGATTTAAAATTAAATCTTTCACAAGAAATTAATAAATTGAAACAAGAATTAATTAATGCATTAAAACCGTTAAAAATTCAAATAGTTAAAGCAAAAGACAAAAAAATATTAGTTAATTTTAAAAATGTTTTTTCAAAACTTAAAATAAATAACTGAAATTATTTTCATAAATTAACAAAATGAATTCTTTCGGGCTCTGCTGTTATTGTTCTTGCTTCAGGTATTACTTATGGTGTAATTGGTTCTAATTTTGGTTTTGGTTTTGATCAACGAACTGATTTTGTTGGAATGGGTACAATTACTCAAGATCCAAGTGATCCTAGTTACAATATTATTAAAGAAGCAGAATTAGCAAAAGATTTTATTAATAAAGAAATTCAAAATAATAGTCAATTTAGTAAATATTTTAAAAATATTAATTTTTCCTTAATTGCTGGTGGTGAAGGAAAACAATATCAGTTTAAGATTATTGTTCAAACAACAGTAAATTCTCAAAGTATGCAGCAAAGGTTTAAGAATTTTTTAGGAGAGATTACTAGAAATTGAAAACAAGAATCTATTTTACAATGAGGAGAAATTGATCTAGTTGTTGCTAAGTCAGGTGTAGATTTATTAATTAATATGATTATTTCAATTGCTTTATCTTTTATTGTTATTTTAATTTATATTATTATTAGATTTCAATTGACTTATGTTATTCCTTTAATTTTAGCTATTATTTTTAGTTTATTAATGACACTTGCTATTATTAGTATTTTCCAAATTGTAATTTCTACTTCAATTGTTGGAATATTATTGGGAGTAATGATTTTAACAATAATTAGTATTATGTCAATTTTCGATAATATTCGTGAAATTAAGATTAATAATAATCAAACACAAGTTATTAGCACAGAAGAAATAATTCAAATTTCAAATAAAAGTGTTCAAAAGGCTTTACCAAGAACATTAGTTATTAATGGTGTAGTGTTAATAACATCAGTAATTGTTATGTTTATTATTCCTAGTTTCTGAATAGTTAGTTTATCATTATTAATAGGTTGTATAGTAAGTTTAGTATCATCTTACTTTATTGCTCCTTTTATTTGAACTTATTTTGAGAAATGAAGAGTTTATAGATATAAAAAACGTATTAATAAAATTAAAAAACATTTCATTGGTGCAGATGAATATGTTATTAAAGGTATTAATGAATAGGTGGTTGCAATGACAAAAGAATCATTAAAAAAAATTATTATTAATATTCCTGATTTTCCAATTAAAGGTATCCAATTTAAAGATATTAACCCAATATTAAGTAATCCAGAAGCATTTCAAAATGTTGTTAATATTTTTGTAGATTTTATTAAAAAATGTGGAGCAACAGCAATTTTAGCACCTGAAGCAAGAGGATTTATTTTTGGTGCTGCTATAGCATATAAGTTGGGTATTAAATTAGTTCTTGCACGTAAAAAAGGTAAATTACCAGATAAAACTTATAAAGTAACTTATGATTTAGAGTACGGTACTGCTATATTAGAAATGCAGCAAAATGTACTTTCAACAAAAGATAAAGTAGTAATAATTGATGATTTGATTGCAACTTCAGGGACAATTAATGCTTGTCTTAATTTAATAAAGCAAAGTAACGCTCAATCAGTTGGCATTGCTACTTTAATTTCGCTTTCTGAATTTGCTAATAAACATCATTTTGATAATATTCCGCTGTTAGAAATAATTAAGTTTTAATAAGTAGTAAATAATGAATAATTTAACTTGTAAAGATTTTAATCAATTATTAGCGGAAGCAAAAACATTTATCAAAGATCCTAAGCAAATTACAAAAATTAAAGTAGCTTATGAATATGCATTATTAAAACATAAAGATCAATATCGAAAGAATGGTGATCCTTATGTTTATCATGTTTTATCAACAGCATATAATTTAGTATTATGACATTTAGATGTCTCTTCAATACAAGCAGGATTTTTACATGATATTTTAGAAGATACACCAACAACTTTTGATGAGTTAGTAGCAGAATTTGGTTTGGAAGTTGCTAATTTAGTTTTAGCTGTAACTAAAGTTAGCCATTTTGCAAAAGAAAAAAGAAATGAAATTAAAGCTAATTATTTACGTAAATTATATTTAAGTTTAGCTCATGATATTCGTGTCATTATTATTAAAATGGCAGATCGTTTACATAATATTAGAACTATTAATTTTTTAAATCCCGAAAAACAAATAATTATTGCTAAAGAAACTTTAGAAGTTTATGCTTCTATTGCTCATCGTCTAGGTATGCGTAAATTACAATCAGAACTAGAAGATCGTTCTTTTGCAGTATTACATCCTAAAGAGTATAAAAAAATTGATAACCTTATTAATTTGGATCGTGAAAAACGTGAAAAATTAGTTAATGAAATTATTAAAGAATTAAGTAAAACATTATCACAACATAAAAATTTAATTTTTAAAATTTATGGTCGTAGTAAACACTTATATTCTATTTATCGTAAAATGTATTATTTTGGAAAAGATTTTGATGATATACATGATATTTTAGCAATTAGAGTTGTTACTAATTCTATTGATAGTTGTTATGCCATTTTGGGTTATATTCATCAAAGTTTTACTCCTGTTCCGGGTAGATTTAAAGATTATATTGCAACACCAAAAAATAATATGTATCAATCATTACATACATCTGTTGTTTTTGATAATGAAATTTATGAATTACAAATTAGAACTGAAGAAATGGAAGATTTTGCTGAAGCAGGTGCAGCTTCGCATTGAAGATATAAAGAAGGGGAAAATAAAAATCCTAAGAAACGTCAAGCAGAAATTGATGAAAAATTAAATATTTTTCAAGAAATATTTAATTTAAATGACTTAAATCCAAATGTTGATGAAAACATATTAGCAGATAATATTGCCAAAGATAATAATTTAGAAAAAGAAATTCGACAAGATATTTTTAGTGATTTAATTTATGTATTAACTCCAAATGGTAATGTTATAACATTACCATTTGGTTCAACTGTTTTAGATTTTGCTTTTAAAGTTCATACTGAAATTGGTGAAACAACAGTGGGTGCAAGAATAAATGGTATTTACTCTCCTATTAATACTGTTTTAAAATCAGGGGATATTGTTGAAATTAAAACTGCAAAAACCGCACGTCCTTCTCGTGATTGATTAAATATTGTTAAGACCAATTTTGCTCAACATAAAATAAAAAAATATTTAAATAATCAGCAAGAAAAATTTAATCAAGAAAATAAAATTAAAGATACAGAAAACAAAGAGAAAATAAAAAAAACAAAGGAAAAAATAGAAGAATATATTATTGAAAATCACATTCGTTGAAAAATTGCAAAACGTAATGTTATTATGTCAAGAATTAGATCATTAAAATATAAAACGTATGAAGATTTTTGCTTAGATGTTGCTAATGGAACTTATACAATTGAACAGGCGGTTACTACTATTTTATATAGTGATTCAGCAACATTTCAAGAATTAAAAACTAAACAACAAACAACAATGAATTTAAGTAGTAATAATGAAATTATTATTGAAAATGCCCCCAATACTAAAACATCATTGGCTCATTGTTGCTTACCTATTCCTGATGAACCAATTGCGGGTTATATTACTAAAGGGCAAGGTATTAAAGTTCATCGTTTAATTTGTCCTAATGTTAGTTTGCCAGAGCGAAAAGAACGTATTATTGATACTAAGTGAAATTTATTAGCAACCAGTCATCATCTTTATAATTCAAAAATTCAAATTCAATATTTAGATCGACCAGCATTGATGACTGATGTTTTAAATATTTTGGGCTATTTAAAGGCACAAATTCAAAGTATTGATGCTAATAATAAACTTAAGGAAAATCATGGAAGTTTAAAAATTTTAATTAAAGTTTCTAATATTGAACGTTTACATCAAATTATTTCATCAATTAAAAAAATTCCTGATATTATTGCAATAAACAGAATAATTATGTAATATTTTAGTATAATATTTTCAGCATTTAAAAGTAAATTTTGGGTAAACATTAAGAGACAGTGTGGTTGGTGCAAACACTGGTTAACTAATTTTATGACATTAAATAGCTTGTATTATTAATTAATTAAAAATGATAAATTATAATTAAGTGCATTTACTTTGTAAATGAATTAGGATGGTACCGCGTTAAGAAACGTTCCTAAAATAAAGGAACGTTTTTTTAGAAGATTTTTTTTATTAAAAGGAGTAAAAAAAAGTATGCAATTTCAAAAACCAAGAGGAACACGTGATATGTATAATGAAGAGGTTATTATATATCGTAATATTATTAAATCTTTAACACAGTGTGCAATTAAATATAATTATCAAGAATTTATTACTCCTATTTTTGAAAATGCTCAACTATTTTTGCGAGCTGTGGGAGATACAACTGATATTATTCAGAAAGAAATTTATCAATTTAATGATAAAAATGATAGATTATTAACTCTTCGTCCTGAAGGAACAGCAGGTATTGTTCGTGCTATAATTGAAAATAAATTATATAAATCTAAGCAAACGTTAAAGTATTTTTATTATGGTTCGATGTTTCGATATGAAAGACCTCAAAAAGGGCGTCAACGTCAATTTAATCAATTTGGTATCGAAACTGTTGGTGTTAAACATCCTTTAGTTGATGTTGAAGTAATGATGATGGCCTTAGAAATGATAAAAAGTTTATCAATACCAAATTTAACTTTAAATATTAATTATTTTGGATCTAATGAAACAAAAAATAAATATCAAATAGCACTTAAAGAACAATTATTAAATCAAAGTAAGCAATTGTGTGAAAATTGTCAAATTAGAGTTAATGTATCACCACTAAGAGTTCTTGATTGTAAAATTTGTACTAAATTAAATTTAGAAATACCATATTTAAATGATTTTTTAACTAATGAAGAAAAAACATATTTTACAACCATTATCAATAGTTTAAAAAATAATAAAGTTAATTTTATTATTGATGAGCATTTAGTTCGTGGTTTAGATTATTATAATGGTATTATTTTTGAAATAACTACTATTGATTCACGAATTGGTGAAAGTCAAAATACTTTACTTGGTGGTGGTAGATATGATAATTTATTTAATGAATTGGGTTCACCATTAAAAATTCCTGCTATTGGTTTTGCAATTGGTATTGAAAGATTAATGTTATTATTGGTAGAAAATAAAAATATTAATAAACAACCAATTATTGATTTACAAATTATTGCTTTAAGCGAATTAGGATTAATAATGGCTTCCGATTTATTATTCCAATTACGTAAAGAAAATTATCATATTGATATGGAATATAATTTATATCAAGATAAAAATAAGTCACAGATTATTGATCGTAGTTTAGCCAAAAATATACTATTTTTAAAAGAAAAAAATCAGGTTAGTTTTTATTCTTTTGTTAAAAAAGAAATGATAAAATTAATTTTTGATACTGAACAGCAATTGCTTAGTAAGGTTAAAAATCTATTATTAGAGGAGAATGAAGAATATGGAAAAACTCTTTAGAACTCATACATGTGGTAATTTAACGCAGGGTGATATTACAAAAGAAATTATTATTAGTGGTTGAGTTAAAGATATTCGTATTAATAAATTTGGTATTTTTATTGATTTACGTGATATGTACGGAACAACACAAGTCATTGTTAAACCAGATAACGGATATTATCAAGAAATAAAAAATGTTAAAGTTGAATCTGTTTTAAAAGTAATTGGAACAGTTGTCTTACGAAAAAATAAAGATGCAAAAACTGCTAATGATATGATTGAAGTAGTAGCAAAAGATATTGAAATATTAAGCAATTCTATTAATTTACCATTTGTTATTAAAAATGATAATACGCTTGCTAGTGAAGAATTACGTTTACAATATCGCTATTTAGATTTAAGAAGACCAGCAATGAATTATAATATTAAATTTAAACACCAAGTTCTTAGTTGCTTACGAACATTTTTGAATCAAAATAATTTTTTAGAAATTGATACTCCTTGCTTAACAAAATCAACACCAGAAGGTGCTCGTGATTTTTTAGTTCCTGCTCGTATTCAAAAAAAACATTTTTATGCTTTACCACAATCACCACAAATTTATAAGCAATTATTAATGATATCAGGTATTGACAAATATTATCAAATTGCTAAATGTTTTCGTGATGAAGATTTTCGTGCTGATAGACAACCCGAATTTCAACAATTAGACTTAGAAATGGCATTTACTACTAGTAAAGAAATTAAATTAATAGTAGAAAATATGCTAATAAGTCTTTTTAATACTTTAAAAATTGGTAATATTCCTTCAACATTTTCATCAATTACCTATGATCAAGCAATGGATTTATATGGTAGTGATAAACCCGATTTACGTTGTACATGTAAGTTAATAAATATTAATATTAACAATAATAGTGATGGATTTATTTATAAGGGTTTTATAGTTAATGATAAAATTAATGAAACAACTATAAAAAAATTAACAGAAATTAGCAATCAGCACGGAGGAAAAACATTAATAATTTATGACTTAATTAAGAAAAAAATTATTCATAATAATTCTAAAGTAAAGTTTGATGATTTAGTTTTATCAGAAGAAATATCAAAAATAAAATATAATAATAATTTTTTAATTTTCGTATATGAACAACAAGATATTGCTAATAAAGTTATGGGTGCTATTAGAAGTTTTTATATTAATGATTTGTCAAAACGAATTAATCATAAAGATTTTATGAATAATATTGAAAACTTTGAATTTATTTGAATTATTGATTGACCAATGTTTGAACAGGAAGAAAATAAATGACAAGCTTGTCATCATCCTTTTACAAGTCCAAAAAATCCTGAAAAATTATTAGATATAAAAAATAAAGATTTAGGAACTTTAACTGCAGATGCTTATGATTTGGTTTTAAATGGTTTTGAAATTGCTGGTGGGAGCATTAGAATTCATGATTATAAATTACAGAAAAAGATTTTTGAATTATTAGATTTAAGTAAAACAGAAATTGAAAATAAATTTGGTTTTTTCTTATCAGCTTTTAATTACGGAGTTCCTCCACATGGTGGTATTGCTTTTGGCATTGATCGTTTATTAATGATTTTAATTAAGAATGAATCAATTCGTGATACTATTGCTTTTCCTAAAAATAATCGTGGTATTTGTTTATTAACAAATAGTCCTAGTGAAATTTCATCTGATCAGTTATCAATATTAAATTTGGAATTTAAGAAGTAAAATTTTAATTTTAAAGTGATTAGAAGTTTAATAAAATTAGAAAATATAAATATTAAAAATCTCTAATGAAAAACAATTTAATTATTTTTCATTAGAGATTAATTATGTAATTTAATTGAAATCAATTTTTCAATAATGTTAAATTAATAATTATTAATTTCAATTATATTTTTTTGATATTTGTTAATATTCAAGTTCAATAAATGGTTCACTATCTTTGGTTTTTAGATGTCATATAGCTGGTAAATTTTTTTGAACTAAAGTAAAGACATTATTTGTTGCTAAACATTTATAAAGTGAACCATCATTAGTTTTAGTTTTTCCATCTCCGTTTCATGTAGTAACATATAAAAAATTTGTATTTTTATTAAAAACTAATGATAGTACTCCCCCTTTTATTCCAGACATTGGTTTAAAGTTTGTTTCTCCTACTAAACATTTATAAAAAGCACCATGTCAAGAACTATTTCTAGTTCCAAGATAAAGATTACCTTTTGTATCAGTTGCTAAAGAACATATTTCACCAGGTATTATTAAATTTATTTTTGGAATTATAATTTTTTTTTATTATTATTATTTATTTCTGCTTGTTGTTGAGTTTCTGTTAACTGTGTTTCTAATTCTGTAATTTTATTTGCAAGATTTGTAATTATTTTTCTTTTATCTAATGCATCTCTTTCTGATTTTGCATAGAGATCACTTATTTCTTTTAAATCATCAAGAGTTTCTTGTAGTTTTTTATTTAATTTTTCAATTTTGGTCTTAGAACCTGTTTAGAATCTTTTTAATAAAACTGAAATAAAGGAAAGAACAACCATTTGTAAACTAGTATTTAGTTTTCTTTCACAATTTTTTCATAATCTTCTGTATTTTTCTAATCAAGCAAAGCTTCGTTCTACAATTCATCTTTTTGGTAATACTACAAAAGTATGTAGTTCATTGCGTTTTATAATTTCAACATTTGCATTTATGATTGTTTTGATTTCAGAAGCAAATTTTTCACCAGTATAACCAGCATCTACTATTATTTTTTGAACTGCAGAAAGATTTTCTTTTTCATTTTCAATCATTATTATAGCGCTATTACGATCTGTTTTTTCGAGGCTTTTATGTAATCTGTGTATCTTTGTTTTACAAAGTTACTAGTTCAGATTAATTCTATCTTCAAATTTTATCATAAAATGAGCAATTGCTGTATTTCAATTTTGAATGGGCATTGTTCATTTTTTTGTTATATTTTCAATTGCTAAGTAAAATATTTTGAAAACTGCCATATCATTAGGAAAAACTTTTTTATTTCTGATAACTTTTCGTAATTGACTATTAACAGATTCAATAGCATTTGTAGTATAAATCACTCTTTTAATTTCTGGTGGATAACTAATAAAAACCATTAAATTATCTCAATTTTTATATCAAGATTTAGTAATTTGCGGATATTGTTTATTTCATTTACTTTCAAATGATTCTAAAGCTTGCATTGCTTGTTCTTCACTACATGCACTATAAATTGGTTTTAAATCTGCAACTAAGGTTTTTCGATGTTTGTATGAAACATATTTTAAACTATTTCTAATTTGATGAACTATGCATAATTGATGTTCAGTTTTAGGATAAACTGCTTGTATTGCTTCTGACATGCCTGTTAAATTATCACTACAAGCAATCAAAATATCATTTAAGCCTCGATTTTTCATTTCTGTAAAATTAGCTAGTCAAAATTTAGAACCTTCATTTTCACTAATTCATAAACCTAAAACATCTTTTTTGCCTTCTAAATCCACTCCTAATGCTATATAAACTGATTTGTTAATAATGCGTTTATCTTGCCGTACTTTAACTACTATACAATCAAAATAAACAATAGAATAAATACTTTCTAATGGTCGATTTTGCCACGCCTTGACATCATCTATCACATCATCAGTAATTTGACTAATAACACTTTCACTAATATCTGCACCATGATATAACTCTTGCAACTGCATTCTAATATCTGATAAAGTCATTCCTTTGGCATATAGTGAAAGAACTTGTTGATCAAAGCCATCAAATCTTCTCTGTCTTTTTGCAACTATTACAGGAGTAAAATCACTATTACGATCTCTTGGTACATTAATTTCAATTTTACCTTGTTGAGTTATTAATTTTTTTTCATTGTTATATTTTAATCTTCCTTACTTTTAAATTATTAAACTAAAAAAATATTTTTTTAGTTTATGCTTATCTTTTAACAAATTTTATAAATTAAACAATCTTTTTTTTAAAAAAAATTGGTTAAAAAAGTTCGTATCAACAATAATCGCAAAGAACAAACTAGTTTTTGTATAATTGATTCGCAAAGTGTTAAAAATACAGATACTACTGAAAATAAAGGTTATGATGCTGGTAAAAAGATTTCAGGAATAAAGCGTCATATTATTGTTGATTCTCAAGGTTTACCACATGCAATTTACATAACCACAGCAGAAAAAACGGTAATGTTTAGTAATCTGTGTAACTTACAAAAATAACTATGTTTAATTAATTCTAGTAAATATAATTAAATGACTAGAAAGAGTGAGTTACAGATGGCTAAAAAACAAAGTATTAATAATAATGATCCAATATCAAAAGCAGTAGATTTATTACTAGAAAATACTGAAGATTTAACAACAGTATTTAAAGAAGGAGGATTATATAAAGAATTAACAAAAAGATTAGTAGAAAAGTGGATGGGTTACACTTTATTGGACACTAATTACGTAGACAAGTGAACAAATTAGTTGAAAGAAAGGAACTATAATTATGGCCAATATTAATTCATATACCGATGAATTTAAAAAACAAATAGTAGCTTTATATCAAAGCGGCAAATCAGTATCTTACCTTGCTAAAGAATATAATGTTACAAGAGCAGCTACTTATAATTGAATTAAGCAATTTACTAATTCAGGTAGTTTTAAAGCTAAAGATAATCGTTCTGTTGAAGAAAATGAATTAATTAAATTAAGAAAAGAATTAAAACAATTACGAATGGAAAATGATATTTTAAAGCAAGCAGCACTAATAATAGGCAGAAAATAGAAATTATTACAAACAATAAGTTTAAATATAAAATTCGCACAATGTGTCATTTTTTAAAAATTTCTAAATCAACATATTATTTTAATTTAAAGAAAAAAGAAAATAAAATTCAAAATAATATTTATGATGAAGCTATTATTAGTGCTTTTAAAGAAAATAAATGTGTTTATGGAACAAGAAGATTAAAAGTAATATTAGAAAACCAAGAAATTTATTTATCAAGACGAAAAATTAAAGAAATTATGAATAAGCATAATTTAATATCAAAATACACTAAATTATCATTCAAAAATCATAATAACAAAGTAAATGATGAAAAAATCACTAATCTTGTGAATAGAAACTTTAATAATAGGCTTAAAAATGAAGTTATTGTCAGTGATTTAACTTATGTTCAAGTTAATGGTAAATGAAACTATATTTGCTTATTAATTGACCTATTTAACCGCGAAATTATTGGACATAGTGTAGGTACTAGAAAAGATGCCTTATTAGTACATCAAGCATTTATGCAATCAAATCGCTGTTTAAAAGATATTCAAATATTTCATAGTGATTGTGGTAATGAATTTAATAATAAAATTATTGATAAACTTTTACTAGCATTCAATATTACTCGCTCTTTAAGCAAAAAAGGTTGTCCTTATGACAATGCTGTTGCTGAAGCAACTTTTAAAACTTTCAAAACTGAATTTATTAATGATAAAAATTTTAGATCATTAATCCAATTAAAATTAGAATTATTTGATTACATCAATTGATACAACAACATAAGAATCCACAGCACTTTAAACTACTTAACTCCAGTTAATTATCAAAAACAAATGTCTACCAAAAAATAGTCCTAAAAAGTGTTGCCATTCCAGAATGCAATTATTGGTATTAAAGGTAGAATTCAAACATTTGCTAATAAAGCTAATGATTTTTACTATACAGAAATTATTGCTGATCGTATTATTTATTTAACTTAAAACTAATTAAAAAATGGTCTTAATTACTCAATAACTAAGACCATTTTTATTTTTACTACTAATAAGTTTATAGTCACTTTATATTTTTTCAAATTAAAACGATATATAGTAAAATAAATTTGTTATAATTTTACTATAATTTATTAGTATAAAAAGTTAGGAGCAAACAAAATGAAAATTGGAATTGTAAGTGATTCAGCTACTGGTTTTACCCTTGAAGATATGAAAAAATATCCTGAAATAATAATTATTCCTTTAAATATTATTGAAGGAGAAAATGCTTATGATGATAATAATATTGATATTGATAGTGAAACAATTCGTAAAAAGATGATTGATGAACACTATATTTTAAAAACTAGTCAAACTAGTCGTGGTAAACTTGAACAATATTGAGATAATGCTTTGAGTAAATATGATCAAATTTTATTTTTACCAATTGCTAATAATGCTTCAGGACAATATGCAAGTTCGCAAGTTTTACAAAAAGAAGAAAAATATAAAAATAAAGTCCATATTTTAGAAACAGGTGCTGCTTCAATACCTTTAAAATTTATGGTTTTAATTGCTTTTACTCTTGTTAAAAATGGAAAAAAAATTCCTGAAATTTTAGAAATTTTAAATAAATTCCGCAAAACTTATGAATCTTATATTGCTCCTAATGATTTAAAATTTTTAGCTCGTGGTGGTAGATTACCAATGAGTAAAGCAAGAATTGGTAATTTTTTACGTTTTAAACCAATTTTAAGATGTAAAGAAACAATTGATAATATTGGTAGAGTTAGAACGTTAAGTAAAGCTATGGAAGAAATGTTAGATATTATTACTAAAATTAAAGATGTTACTAAAGAAACAATATATATTATTGATGGTTGATGTAGAAAAGATATTATTGATGAAGCAATTAAAAAAGTAAAAAATAGAGGATTTACCAAATATAAAGTTGAACCATTATGTAATATTTTAAAAACACATACTGGTAATAATACTATTGGTTTTTCAGTAGTACCTAATCAATGAGTAAAAGAAGTCTAATAAAAAAGTAGTTTTATAAAAGATTGATTAAGTATTTTGTTTTTTTAGAAAAATATATAAAAAAATTTAAATCTAAAAAAGAATGTTAGTAAAGGTTAATTTAGTTTACTAACATTCAGATTTTTTTCAACTTATAAATAATAAAATATTAAATATTATGATTTAAATTCTTATTAATAGTTAAAGTTTTAAACTAAAGAAATAATTGAAAAAATTTAATAAAATAAATATCTATAAATCAAAGTAATGGTTTTTTAATTTATTGAGTTTTAACTATAAAATTAAAAAATATTTTTATTAAGTATCTTTAACCATTTCATAGTATAACTATTTTATTTTTTTAATTTTAATAGCCATTTTCATTTAGTGGTATTTTAAATCAAAAACCTTCATAACAAACAACATTTCCAAAATTATTTTTATATTTTTGATAAGAACGACAAATATTATTATAGGCTTGATAATAGCGTTTTTTATTAGTTTTATCAATGTGGTAAACTTTTAATATTGCTTCTTTCATAGTGTCATAAACACCTAAACAGTTATCTTCTTTATCATATCTCGCATAAATAAAATTATTTTTTTCATTTTTAACTCCAATACTTTTTTATATATTCCCATAATTTAAGATTTACTTAGAACATAGATTATATTTATAATATTTAGGATTTTAAAAAAATACGAAATGGTGTAAGAACATTAAATTAGTTTGTAAATTTATAAAAAATAAAATGATAAGTTAAATTTATGACAATATTAAAAATATTGTTAATAACATAAATTGATAACAAATTATTTTTTATAGAATATAGTTTTAATTGAAAAATTATTATTTATTGTTTATTTTTGAATTCTAAGTAAATCTTAATTTAAGTCTATAATTGAAAAAATGAATATACAATAAAAAAATCACTTTTTTATAAAAAGGCGAATTTATTTCATAATTTTATATTTATTGTAAAATTAAAATTTTATTTAATTTTTAACTAAATTTTGGGAGCGTAGCAAAGATGTCTATAACTAAATATTTTTGAAAATAAAATCCTTTCTAATCCTTATGTAAAAATCTTAGAACCTGTTTAGGATCTTTTTTGATTAATTTTTAATAAAATTTATATTATAATGGTTATTTTATAATAAAAAATAGATTTTTAGTCGATAAGTTTTCAAATGATAAAATCTTTTTAATAAAATTGAAATAAAGGAAAGAACAACCATTTGTAAACTAGTATTTAGTTTTCTTTCACAATTTTTTCATAATCTTCTGTATTTTTCTAATCAAGCAAAGCTTCGTTCTACAATTCATCTTTTTGGTAATACTACAAAAGTATGTAGTTCATTGCGTTTTATAATTTCAACATTTGCATTTATGATTGTTTTGATTTCAGAAGCAAATTTTTCACCAGTATAACCAGCATCTACTATTATTTTTTGAACTGCAGAAAGATTTTCTTTTTCATTTTCAATCATTATTATAGCACTATTACGATCTGTTTTTTCTGCTGTGGTTATGTAAATTGCATGTGGTAAACCTTGAGAATCAACAACAATATGACGCTTTATTCCTGAAATCTTTTTACCAGCATCATAACCTTTATTTTCAGTAGTATCTGTATTTTTAACACTTTGCGAATCAATTATACAAAAACTAGTTTGTTCTTTGCGATTATTGTTGATACGAACTTTTTTAACCAATTTTTTTTAAAATTAATTGCCATACACTAGCTTCTTTACCGTTATTTTTACTTCAAATTTGAAAATAATAATATACAGTTTGTCATTTTGGAAAATTTTTTGGTAGCATTCTTCATTGACAACCACTTTTTAATACATATAAAATTGCACAAAATACTTCATATAAATCTAAACTTCTTGGTTTTGTTTTCTTTTTGCTATTTTCTAAAATTGATTTTATGTTCTCAAATTGTTCTTTGGTGACATGACTTGGATAATTTTTATGCATAATATATACCTCTGATTTTAAAATATATAATCATTTTACATTATTTTCGAAAAGATTCTAAACAGGTTCTTACTAATAAAAAGACGAGAATAAAAATCTTGTCTTTTTTTTGTAATTGTAAAATTTTAAAATTTTTATTATTAACACCCTTTAAATATCTACTACACGCAGTGACCAAGTAGGAGAAAGTTAATAATTAATAAACTTCTTTAATACTATTATCAACACGTGTTAGGGAATTAAAACAGTGAACCACAACACAGTTGTTCAAAATAGTGGCTAAAACATGTGGACTTGCATGGATAAATAATAAGTGGAGTGATACCTAATAAAATATACTAACCAATAATGGTAATTATTGGGGTGGGAGCGAATTGGAAACTAGTATATATAGACCTACTAGGGAACCTACTATATTAATTCTATTCTTTATTTAACCAACCTTGCCACTCTCGAGTGAGCAAGTGTTGGTTTTATTTTTTATTTTTTTTGAAAAAATTTTTGGGCGAGAAAATAAATTTAAAACTTGTAAAAAAAATTGAGCGGTGCCGGTTCAATTAAAATATTAATTTATTAAACATAAATTAAATAAATATTGAATCGAATGCCTTAATGTTTTTTAAAATTTTACAATTTATTTTTGAGCCCAGAATTGCTGGAATTAATAAAACGAATAGTAGTAGTTATTAATAATATAAAAATAAAAATATATGTCCTGTTGCTTCTAACATAAAGGACATATTAGGAAAGGATTATTATGGCAATAGAAATTCTTGATTATGAAGCACTAAGAAAGATTGATAATAAAATTAAAAAAAGAAGAAAAAGATGTGTAGAATGTGACAAATTATATAATGATGATTATTTAAATATGACTTATTATTTTAAAACAGAAGAAGAATCACAACAACATGATATTAAAAAATATGAAGATGATTATGATATTGAAGAACATTTGGATTATACAAAACCATATGGATATGTTTGTGATTGATGTAGAAGTGATTAATATGAATAAAGAAAAAATATTTTCTTATAAAGACCAATTAAGGTAATGTTTAGTAATCTGTGTAACTTACAAAAATAACTATGTTTAATTAATTCTAGTAAATATAATTAAATGACTAGAAAGAGTGAGTTACAGATGGCTAAAAAACAAAGTATTAATAATAATGATCCAATATCAAAAGCAGTAGATTTATTACTAGAAAATACTGAAGATTTAACAACAGTATTTAAAGAAGGAGGATTATATAAAGAATTAACAAAAAGATTAGTAGAAAAGATGTTAAATTCTGAAATGCAAAATTATTTAGGGTATGAAAAAAATCAACATAGTAATAGTGAAAATGCTCGTAATGGTATAAGTTCAAAAAAATTAATAACTCAACAAGGTAAAATTGAAATTAATGTACCAAGAGATCGTAATAGTGATTTTACTCCTGTAATAGTTGCAAAAAGACAGAGAAGATTTGATGGCTTTGATCAACAAGTTCTTTCACTATATGCCAAAGGAATGACTTTATCAGATATTAGAATGCAGTTGCAAGAGTTATATCATGGTGCAGATATTAGTGAAAGTGTTATTAGTCAAATTACTGATGATGTGATAGATGATGTCAAGGCGTGGCAAAATCGACCATTAGAAAGTATTTATTCTATTGTTTATTTTGATTGTATAGTAGTTAAAGTACGGCAAGATAAACGCATTATTAACAAATCAGTTTATATAGCATTAGGAGTGGATTTAGAAGGCAAAAAAGATGTTTTAGGTTTATGAATTAGTGAAAATGAAGGTTCTAAATTTTGACTAGCTAATTTTACAGAAATGAAAAATCGAGGCTTAAATGATATTTTGATTGCTTGTAGTGATAATTTAACAGGCATGTCAGAAGCAATACAAGCAGTTTATCCTAAAACTGAACATCAATTATGCATAGTTCATCAAATTAGAAATAGTTTAAAATATGTTTCATACAAACATCGAAAAACCTTAGTTGCAGATTTAAAACCAATTTATAGTGCATGTAGTGAAGAACAAGCAATGCAAGCTTTAGAATCATTTGAAAGTAAATGAAATAAACAATATCCGCAAATTACTAAATCTTGATATAAAAATTGAGATAATTTAATGGTTTTTATTAGTTATCCACCAGAAATTAAAAGAGTGATTTATACTACAAATGCTATTGAATCTGTTAATAGTCAATTACGAAAAGTTATCAGAAATAAAAAAGTTTTTCCTAATGATATGGCAGTTTTCAAAATATTTTACTTAGCAATTGAAAATATAACAAAAAAATGAACAATGCCCATTCAAAATTGAAATACAGCAATTGCTCATTTTATGATAAAATTTGAAGATAGAATTAATCTGAACTAGTAACTTTGTAAAACAAAGATACACAGATTACATAAAAGCCTCAAACAATATCCGCAAATTACTAAATCTTGATATAAAAATTGAGATAATTTAATGGTTTTTATTAGTTATCCACCAGAAATTAAAAGAGTGATTTATACTACAAATGCTATTGAATCTGTTAATAATCAATTACGAAAAGTTATCAGAAATAAAAAAGTTTTTCCTAATGATATGGCAGTTTTCAAAATATTTTACTTAGCAATTGAAAATATAACAAAAAAATGAACAATGCCCATTCAAAATTGAAATACAGCAATTGCTCATTTTATGATAAAATTTGAAGATAGAATTAATCTGAACTAGTAACTTTGTAAAACAAAGATACACAGATTACATAAAAGCCTCCACTATTACGATCTCTTGGTACATTAATTTCAATTTTACCTTGTTGAGTTATTAATTTTTTTGAACTTATACCATTACGAGCATTTTCACTATTACTATGTTGATTTTTTTCATACCCTAAATAATTTTGCATTTCAGAATTTAACATCTTTTCTACTAATCTTTTTGTTAATTCTTTATATAATCCTCCTTCTTTAAATACTGTTGTTAAATCTTCAGTATTTTCTAGTAATAAATCTACTGCTTTTGATATTGGATCATTATTATTAATACTTTGTTTTTTAGCCATCTGTAACTCACTCTTTCTAGTCATTTAATTATATTTACTAGAATTAATTAAACATAGTTATTTTTGTAAGTTACACAGATTACTAAACATTACCATAATATCAACTATCTGTTTAGCAACTTCCACTTTTGAACCAATCAAATTATAATTATTATTTTTAAAATAAAAATTAATCTCTGTTTCATTTTTACCCATAACACTAATATTATTAATACAAATACCATCGCAATTTTTAATTTTCATTTTTTCGATACCAAGATTTTTATCATTAACTTCTTGAGCAGCAAAACCAATTAAAACTTGTTGTGCTTTCTGCTTACCTAAAAATGCCAATACATCAATATTAGCAATCAGTGATAAAGATAAATTTTCATTTTTATTTTTAATTATTTTATTAGGAATATATTTACTTACTTTATAATCATTTAAAGCAGCAGCACATATTACAATATCAGCATTATCAAAGTTTTCTTTCATTGCTAAGAACATTTTTTCATTAGTATTCGCTTTAATAATAGTTAGGTTTTTTTGCGATTTAATTTCAAAATCACAATCACCTGCAACTAATACTACTTTAGCATTAATTTTAAGAAAAGCATCTACTAATGCTTTACCCATTTTTCCTGAAGAATTATTAGTAATATAACGAATTGGATCAATATAAGTTCTAGTACGACCAATATTAATTAAAATTTTTTTATCAGATAAATCAATACTTTTTTTAAAAAAATCTTTAATTATTGTTAATGCATTATCTGGACTTTTAACCCGTCCATCACCAATCATCTTACAGGCTAACATTCCTGAATCTGGAGGAATAATAGTAATATTTTCAAAATTAGATAATTCTAATAAATTTTTTTGAAAACTTTGATTGTGATACATATTATGATTCATTGCTGGAAATAATATCTTTTCTGCTTTGGAAGCTAAAAATACTGATAATGCTAAACTATCAGCAATTGCTAAATTTGCTTTACTAATAAAACTCATAGTAGCAGGATAAACAACAATTAAATTTGTTTTAATCGCTAAATTAGTATGAGTAATTAAATCTCCTTTAACATATGATTCTTGTTCAAACATTTCAGAATAATAAGAAAATGTTTTATCTTCTAGAAAATGTAAAGAACTTTTAGTACAAATAATATCAACTAAAAATTCTTTTTTTAATTGTTTTAATAAAATTAAGGCTTTGTTTGCTGCAATACTACCAGTAATTATTAAATTAATATGTTTCATTATTTTCTCCTATCATATCATTAAACATAAAATAAACAAACAAAACCTATCTTCAAAATATGATAGCATTGAAAATAGGTTTTTATTATTAAAAATTTATTTTCACTTTTTATCAATTAAAACTGAAACTCGTGTTTTATTTTTTTTAAAAATAGTATACTTAACAATTCCTGATTTTAAAGCAAATAAGGTATCATCACCACCACGTCCTACATTTTCACCAGGGTGAATTTTAGTTCCACGTTGACGATAAATAATTGTTCCCTCTTTTAAACTTTGTCCATCACCAATTTTAGCACCTAAACGTTTAGAATGTGAATCACGACCATTACGAGTTGAACCCACTCCTTTTTTTGAAGCAAATAATTGTAAATTTAATTTATAAAACATAATTACACCTCCTTTATGTTAATATATTTTGGATATTGTTCTTTAATAGTTTTTAATTGTCAAAGCATTGTTTTTAAAATGATTTGACTATTATTAGTGAAACTAGCAACTTTAAGTTTAACTAATCCAGCAGTATTATTAATTACTTGAACTTGATTATTATCAAGTTCATGAAGTGCATTTAATGTACCAATAACAATGGCTGAAATCCCTGCACAAACAATATCATTTCCAATTTTTGAAAAATTAGCATGACCAGTAATTATAACTTCTACAATGTTACTATTTTGGTAATTATAAGTAACTTTAACCATAATTTAATATTACCTTAAATTATTTTTTATTATTTTCATCATCTTCTTTAACAACTTTAACAGTCATATTTTTATGATCAAAAATAGTTTTTAAATTACCTTCACTAACAACAGTTTTAGTGTTATCTGGTTCTGTAATATTATCCTTAACAACTGATTTAGTTTTAACAACTTTTTCTTTTGTAAGTTCTTTTTTTACTTCATCTTTAATTACTGGTTTTGATTGTTCAGTCTTCTTATCAACAAGACTTTTACCACCAAGTAAAATATCAGTAATTAATACCTTTGTATATGGCTGACGGTGTCCATACATTGTTTTTGAATTTTTCTTAGGTTTATATTTAAACACTCGAATCTTTTTTGATTTATCTTGTTTAATAATCTCACCATGAACTTCAGCACCTTTTAGGAAAGGTTTACCGAATTGTTGATCAATCATCAATATTTTGTCAAAAATAATCTTATCTTTAGCTTTGCCAACAAGTTTTTCAACAAAAATCTCTTGACCATAGGAAACGTTAATTTGTTTTCCTCCTGTTTGAATAACTACAAACATTTTTCTTATTACCTCCAGTTTAGACTCGCCTTATAGGTGGAATAAATCACTTGTTAACCTAAAGTAGAGCGGTTGAAACTGCATAAACAGTCTTAAATATTATAAAGTATTTTTTATTAAAAGCAATACAAAATTAGTAATTATACACATAATTTAAATATAAAAATTACTAAAAAGAAAATAAAAAATTATATCTTTAATATTTAAATAATTAATGTAACTATAATTATATCTACACTAGATTATGTAATTAATATTCTTTTTATAATTATTACTAAAATTATGATATTATTTTTCTAAACTTAATATAAGTTTTTAACTCATTACTTATTCAAAAGTAAATGAGTTTTTTTATTTTTAGAAAGGAAGATTAAAAGAAATGGCTAAAGATAAAAATATCATTAATGAAACAATTGATTATTTACCATTGATTGGTGCTGGATTAGGAGCAATTGACGGTCTTTCATGAACAAATCCGGTCCTGTTACCAACATTGCGATTGGTTCTGCAGCTGGAGGAATAGCAGGTTATCAAATTAAAAAAGCTGTAAAAAATAAAGATAAAAATAAAACTAAAGTTGGAACATCATTAATTTGTGGTGCTGGTGCTGGTGTATTAAATGCAGTATTAAATCCAGAAGTATCATTAATGAATACATTAGAAGCAACTGCTGGTGGTATTGTAATTGCTAAAGGTGGTAAATATATTGTTGATAAAGGCAGTAGTTATGTAAAATCTAGACCAGAATATCAAATATTGAAACAAGGATATAAAATCAAGAAAAAAGTAAATAAGATTCAAGATTTTTCTTCAATAGACTTACTGCATAACGTTTTTAAGTTTTAATGATAAATTATAAAATCCTGCAATTAAATTAAATCTTAAAAATATTCGTTTTCTACCTTTTCTAAATTTATAACCAATAATTTTAAAACATTTTAAAAATGCAAAAACATGTTCAATTTTTCTGCGAGTTTTATTAATAATCTTATTAAAAATTTTAATTTTACTTGTTTTAGGATTATTTTTACTAGTTTTAATGAGTAAAAATGTATTACTATGAATTTTTTGTAAACCTTGATAACCTTTATCTGCAAGAATTACAGTTTCTGACAAAAATTCTAACTTTGAATTTTTAAAAGTTTTAAAATCATGATTTTTACCAGTATCAGGAAAAATATTTAAAATTTCATTAGTATGTGCATTAATTATGGTTTGAAACTTAACAGTATGCATTCATTTTTTGCCAGAAAATCAATCTTTTTGATTATATTTTGGTCGTTCTGTTTCTACTTCTGTTAGAACCTGTTTAGGATCTTTTTTGATTAATTTTTAATAAAATTTATATTATAATGGTTATTTTATAATAAAAAATAGATTTTTAGTCGATAAGTTTTCAAATGATAAAATCTTTTTAACAAAAAAATGAAAAAGAAAATAAATTATTGGTTAAGTACCTATTTATAAATGATTATTTCTTGTTTTAGTTAAATTCTATTAAAAAGATCCTAAACAGGTTCTTACATCAATTATCAAAATTTTATTTTTGAATTCTTCTTTTTAAAAAAATATTTTTATTTGTTAAATTATTAAACTTATTATTATTTATTAAAATGTCTTCAATTGAACGAATATTTCGTAAAGCAGTAGTATCAACCATATCATACTCAGCACCAATACTATGATATGTACGATTTTCATATAAATATCTTAAAGTCATTACTAGTCTATCTTCTATTGACATTTTATATGGCCTTCCACCAGTGGTATTTTTTAGATTTTGATGATCTAATAAAATATTTAAAATTTCATTAAAAACTAGTTTATTAATACCAACTATTTTACGAAAATATTGATCCGGTTTATCTTTTAATTCAAAATATGTCATAAAATTTATCCTTAACTATTCAAATTTTATTTTAATAATAACAAAAAAATGAAAAGTTAACTAGTTATGCAGTAAGTCTAATAAAAAAAGAAGCAAATTCACTAAATTCACAAAAAAAATCTTCAACAAATCAATATATAGCTAACTAAAGTAATATTTACTCATAAATAATGTAAAATAATAATATGTAATTTAAACAGTTTTTGAATTTAAAAGTACAATTCAGCAATAATTAAAATAGATTAGGAAGATTAAATTATGCCAAAACCATACAGTGAAGACTTACGAAGAAAAGTAATAGAAGCTTATGAAAGTAAAAATATGAAAATTAAAGAAATTTGTAAAGTGTTCAATATCACTAGAAAGACTTTATTTTTATGAAGAAAAAGAAAAAAAGAAACTGGGCATATAAAACCAATTTTGAATTATCAAAAAGGACATAGCCACAAAATAAAGGATTTAGATGAATTAAAAAATTATTTAGCAGAAAATAAAGATGTTACAGTTCAAAAAGTAATTGATAAATTTGGAAATATAGCTAACTAAAGTAATGTTTACTCATATCTTGAAAAACAAAATCAATCGCTTTTTTAATATTTGGTCAATAATTTGGTAATATTTTTCTTATATTATGTTTTATAGCAAATCAAAAATGTTCAATTGGATTTAAATTAGGAGAATATGGCGGAAGAAATAATAGTTTGCATCCAGCATTTTCAATTAATTGTTGTGTTAATTTAGATTTATGAAACGTTGCATTATCTAAAACTATAATTTGTCCACGCTTTAATACTGGAATTAGTTTATTTTTAACATATGATTCAAAAATTTTACTATTGCAATGTCCTTCAAATGCTCATAAGGCTTTTAATTTACCTTTATTTAGTGAACCAATTATACTCATTCTCTTTATTTTATATGCGGGTTTATTATCAAATAATCTTTTACCTTTTTCAGATCAACCATATTTATAAAATTCATTATCATCAATTCCAGATTCATCAATATATACTAAATCTTCATTCATTATTTTAGCTATTTCTTTTAAAAAATCTTCTTGTTTATTTTTATCTCTTTGTTCATATAGAAAAGTTTTTTTTATATGTATAATTTAGTTTTTTAAAATAGTTATAAACTGTTTCTTTAGTCATATTTCCAAATTTATCAATTACTTTTTGAACTGTAACATCTTTATTTTCTGCTAAATAATTTTTTAATTCATCTAAATCCTTTATTTTGTGGCTATGTCCTTTTTGATAATTCAAAATTGGTTTTATATGCCCAGTTTCTTTTTTTCTTTTTCTTCATAAAAATAAAGTCTTTCTAGTGATATTGAACACTTTACAAATTTCTTTAATTTTCATATTTTTACTTTCATAAGCTTCTATTACTTTTCTTCGTAAGTCTTCACTGTATGGTTTTGGCATAATTTAATCTTCCTAATCTATTTTAATTATTGCTGAATTGTACTTTTAAATTCAAAAACTGTTTAAATTACATATTATTATTTTACATTATTTATGAGTAAATATTACTTTAGTTAGCTATAATTTAAAACTAATATAAACTGATCAATAGTAAATTAAAACATTAAAAAATTATTTAGGAATGAAAATATAATTGATATTCAATTTAACTCATTCCTTTTTAAGTATTGAAATTCAAACAGAAAAACAATATAATAACACTTTGGACTGATGAAAGATGAAAAGAAAATTAAGTTACAAAAAAATGCTAGCAACAGTTGGTGTATTAACTGTTGTATTACCAATGTCTTTAAGTATTGCATCATGTGCAATAAAAGAAAAACAAAAAAATAATGATCAAAAAATAGTAAATGCAATTAATCAAACTAATTATTCACTTGATAATATTATAATTAATAGTACTATAGATGAATTAAAAACAAACATTAGTTCAGACTTTATTAAAAATTCATTAGATGAAATTAATCAAAAAAATTTTAATAATGATTTATTTTCATTAAATAAAATTATAAATGAAAAAAATGAAGAAATTAATAATAATGACTTTAAAAAAATAGGACTTATTAATGCAAAAATTAATTATAATTATGGAAAAATTAAAAATCAATTTGTTGATTTAAAAATCAGTGTAAAATATTCAGATAAACAAATTGTTGATGCTATTAGTGAAACTACATATACAGTTAATATAACAATGAAAGATAGCTTAGAATCTATCAATAAAAAAATTAATAAATCTGAATTTATTAAAAATGAAATGAAAAATAATGATATTAAAAATGCTTTTAAATTCGAAGATTTTAAATTTAATAAAATTACTAATAATGAAGAAGATTTAAAACAAGAAGATTTAGATAAATGAGGTATAATTAATGCTAAAATCATTTTTAATTATGGAGAAATTAAAAATAAAGAAACTTTATTAATAATTAATATTAATGCTTCTTCTGAAAAAATTGTTGATGCTATTAATGAAATAAAATATACAAAAAAAGTTAATTTTCAAAGTTCAGTAATGGAATTAAATGATTCAATTAATGCTGAATTTATTAAAAATTCATTAATTTCTGAAATTAAAAATTCTTTTAAAAATAATTTATTTTCATTAAACAAAATTACTAATAATAAAGAAATTGATTTAAAAGATGAAGACTTCACAGTTAGTGGTTCTATTAATGCAAAAATTAATTATAATTATGATTCATTTAAAAATTTAACTACTAATCTAACAATTATCATAGGTGAAGGTCAAATTTCTAATAAATATGAATTAAATGATGGAAAAATAAATAAATTTCTTCAAATCTCAGATAGTATAATATTTGCTGCAACAGAAAACGGAAATATTTGAGAGATTGATTTTACTAATAATACAAAAATCAATAAATATCAATTAAATGAAGAACGTATAAATAGTTTAATTAAAGCATCAAATGGTAAAGTATATGTTGGTACAATAACAAATACAATTTGAGAAATTGATTTAGAAACTGAAACTGCAGAAAAGAAATTCATTGGATTTGGTGATAAGTATGATTCTAAAACTTTAATTGAAGGTTCAAAAGATAAGTTATATGTTGGTACTGGTGTTGGTAATGTTTATGAATTAGATATTAATACTGGTAATACTAAAAAATATCGTTTTGACGATTGAGGTGATGTAAATGCCCTAGTTAAAGTTACAGAAAATAAAATATACGCTGGCACTAGTGAAGGAAAATTATGAGAAATTGATTTAGAGCCTGTTTAGGATCTTTTTAATAGAATTTAACTAAAACAAGAAATAATCATTTATAAATAGGTACTTAACCAATAATTTATTTTCTTTTTCATTTTTTTGTTAAAAAGATTTTATCATTTGAAAACTTATCGACTAAAAATCTATTTTTTATTATAAAATAACCATTATAATATAAATTTTATTAAAAATTAATCAAAAAAGATCCTAAACAGGTTCTTAGAACCTGTTTAGAATCTTTTCGAAAATAATGTAAAATGATTATATATTTTAAAATCAGAGGTATATATTATGCATAAAAATTATCCAAGTCATGTCACCAAAGAACAATTTGAGAACATAAAAACAATTTTAGAAAATAGCAAAAAGAAAACAAAACCAAGAAGTTTAGATTTATATGAAGTATTTTGTGCAATTTTATATGTATTAAAAAGTGGTTGTCAATGAAGAATGCTACCAAAAAATTTTCCAAAATGACAAACTGTATATTATTATTTTCAAATTTGAAGTAAAAATAACGGTAAAGAAGCTAGTGTATGGCAATTAATTTTAAAAAAAATTGGTTAAAAAAGTTCGTATCAACAATAATCGCAAAGAACAAACTAGTTTTTGTATAATTGATTCGCAAAGTGTTAAAAATACAGATACTACTGAAAATAAAGGTTATGATGCTGGTAAAAAGATTTCAGGAATAAAGCGTCATATTATTGTTGATTCTCAAGGTTTACCACATGCAATTTACATAACCACAGCAGAAAAAACAGATCGTAATAGCGCTATAATAATGATTGAAAATGAAAAAGAAAATCTTTCTGCAGTTCAAAAAATAATAGTAGATGCTGGTTATACTGGTGAAAAATTTGCTTCTGAAATCAAAACAATCATAAATGCAAATGTTGAAATTATAAAACGCAATGAACTACATACTTTTGTAGTATTACCAAAAAGATGAATTGTAGAACGAAGCTTTGCTTGATTAGAAAAATACAGAAGATTATGAAAAAATTGTGAAAGAAAACTAAATACTAGTTTACAAATGGTTGTTCTTTCCTTTATTTCAGTTTTATTAAAAAGATTCTAAACAGGTTCTTAGAAACTAAAACCCAGAAATTAAAATATGATTTTAAAAATAAAAGTAATATTATTTTTGATATTAAAGCACTATCTGATACTGAATTAATATTAGTAACAGAAGACAAAATTTATCAGTATGATTTAATCAAAAATGAAATAACAGAAAAAATTAATTTGAAAGATGGTAAAATTTTTTCTTTATCAATAGAAGATTTAAATAACAAAATATATGCTACAACTGATAATAATAATGTTTATGAACTTGATTCAACTTTTAGTCAAGTAAAAAACAAATATGAATTAAATGCTTCAGTATATTCATCATTAATAGTTGATAAAAAACTATTTGCTGGAACGATTACAAATATATAGCTAACTAAAGTAATATTTACTCATAAATAATGTAAAATAATAATATGTAATTTAAACAGTTTTTGAATTTAAAAGTACAATTCAGCAATAATTAAAATAGATTAGGAAGATTAAATTATGCCAAAACCATACAGTGAAGACTTACGAAGAAAAGTAATAGAAGCTTATGAAAGTAAAAATATGAAAATTAAAGAAATTTGTAAAGTGTTCAATATCACTAGAAAGACTTTATTTTTATGAAGAAAAAGAAAAAAAGAAACTGGGCATATAAAACCAATTTTAAATTATCAAAAAGGACATAGCCACAAAATAAAGGATTTAGATGAATTAAAAAATTATTTAGCAGAAAATAAAGATGTTACAGTTCAAAAAGTAATTGATAAATTTGGAAATATGACTAAAGAAACAGTTTATAACTATTTTAAAAAACTAAATTATACATATAAAAAAAACTTTTCTATATGAACAAAGAGATAAAAATAAACAAGAAGATTTTTTAAAAGAAATAGCTAAAATAATGAATGAAGATTTAGTATATATTGATGAATCTGGAATTGATGATAATGAATTTTATAAATATGGTTGATCTGAAAAAGGTAAAAGATTATTTGATAATAAACCCGCATATAAAATAAAGAGAATGAGTATAATTGGTTCACTAAATAAAGGTAAATTAAAAGCCTTATGAGCATTTGAAGGACATTGCAATAGTAGACTTACTGCATAACTAGTTAACTTTTCATTTTTTTGTTATTATTAAAATAAAATTTGAATAGTTAAGGATAAATTTTATGACATATTTTGAATTAAAAGATAAACCGGATCAATATTTTCGTAAAATAGTTGGTATTAATAAACTAGTTTTTAATGAAATTTTAAATATTTTATTAGATCATCAAAATCTAAAAAATACCACTGGTGGAAGGCCATATAAAATGTCAATAGAAGATAGACTAGTAATGACTTTAAGATATTTATATGAAAATCGTACATATCATAGTATTGGTGCTGAGTATGATATGGTTGATACTACTGCTTTACGAAATATTCGTTCAATTGAAGACATTTTAATAAATAATAATAAGTTTAATAATTTAACAAATAAAAATATTTTTTAAAAAGAAGAATTCAAAAATAAAATTTTGATAATTGATGTAACAGAAGTAGAAACAGAACGACCAAAATATAATCAAAAAGATTGATTTTCTGGCAAAAAATGAATGCATACTGTTAAGTTTCAAACCATAATTAATGCACATACTAATGAAATTTTAAATATTTTTCCTGATACTGGTAAAAATCATGATTTTAAAACTTTTAAAAATTCAAAGTTAGAATTTTTGTCAGAAACTGTAATTCTTGCAGATAAAGGTTATCAAGGTTTACAAAAAATTCATAGTAATACATTTTTACCCATTAAAACTAGTAAAAATAATCCTAAAACAAGTAAAATTAAAATTTTTAATAAGATTATTAATAAAACTCGCAGAAAAATTGAACATGTTTTTGCATTTTTAAAATGTTTTAAAATTATTGGTTATAAATTTAGAAAAGGTAGAAAACGAATATTTTTAAGATTTAATTTAATTGCAGGATTTTATAATTTATCATTAAAACTTAAAAACGTTATGCAGTAAGTCTAGTAAAATTTTTGAATCATATGTTAAAAATAAACTAATTCCAGTATTAAAGCGTGGACAAATTATAGTTTTAGATAATGCAACGTTTCATAAATCTAAATTAACACAACAATTAATTGAAAATGCTGGATGCAAACTATTATTTCTTCCGCCATATTCTCCTAATTTAAATCCAATTGAACATTTTTGATTTGCTATAAAACATAATATAAGAAAAATATTACCAAATTATTGACCAAATATTAAAAAAGCGATTGATTTTGTTTTTCAAGATATGAGTAAACATTACTTTAGTTAGCTATATGAGAATTAGAGATTGAATAATTTTTATATAGTAAATAAAAAACACATACTTAAAAAAGTGCGTAACATATATTACGCGCCTTCTTTTCGTTTTATTTTTTTAGATTTATATCACTTATATCTTAATATATGATTTTTTTTGTTTTTTTCTTAATACTAATAATAAAATAATACTCGTTAAAAAAATACCAATAACAGCACCAGCGATTGAAATAATAAAACGTATTAAAATTTGTTGAGGAGTTAAAAAGTATCCTGACAAATAAAATAATGATAAAACAAAAGCAAATGGAATACTATATGTAAATTGATCTAATTGATGTAATTTTAACTTATATGTAATAAAGGTTATAATAAAAGTAAATATAATTAAACTTAAACTAGAAAGTACCATTATTCAAAAAGGTAATTTAAAAGTAAAAGTAAAATCAGTACTAGTAGTAAAAAAAAGAATAATTCCTGGAATTAATACTTGTATTATTAAATAGCCAACACTTATCAAAAACTTAGTTCTTGGAAATGTATTTTCACTATTATTTTCAAAATTAACTTTTTGGTTTTTATTTTCCATACTTATCCTCTTCTATAATATAATTCTTTACAATTTTAACATGCTTTTATCAATAATTAAATAAGATTTATATTTATTAAATGACACTTATTTTAATACAAAAATTTAAAATAAAAATAAAAATAGTTTTCCACAATTTAATGAAATTAAAAATTACCTATCCTATAAATTAATTGATTTTTTTGATTTAATTTTTGTTTTATTTTGTAAATCTGTATTAGAACCTGTTTAGGATCTTTTTAATAGAATTTAACTAAAACAAGAAATAATCATTTATAAATAGGTACTTAACCAATAATTTATTTTCTTTTTCATTTTTTTGTTAAAAAGATTTTATCATTTGAAAACTTATCGACTAAAAATCTATTTTTTATTATAAAATAACCATTATAATATAAATTTTATTAAAAATTAATCAAAAAAGATCCTAAACAGGTTCTTAGAATTTATTGCGTGTTTTTGTGCTTCTTCTAAATCTTGTTTTTGTACTTTTTTCTTTTCATCAAATTTTTTTGCTGCTGCTTTTCCTTTTATAATAGCTACATGACTACCTTTAACAACTGCATAAGTAACACCACCAGTAACAGCAGTTCCTGCAACAATAATGCCAGCAGGTGGAGATACAAAAAAAGATGTAACCAAAAAAACACCACCAGCACCAATAATAGTACCTCTAACAGCACCTTCAGGAATACCTTCATAACCCCCTTAACAAGTCCTTTAGTAGACGCACAAATAATTTTTAATGTTTTTGCTGTTGTTGAATGTTTTGTTTTAAATTTTTTTCAGTATTTGTATTTTTTCTTAGTCATTTCTGGATGATAATTACTATCAACTAATATAAAATTAGTTTCATCTTTTTGTCTTTCATCTAAATCTGCAATTGCCTTTTCTACTTCTAATCAAGTCATTATTAACTTCTCCTTTTTTAAAAAAATAAAAAAACTCATTTACTTTTGAATAAGTAATGAGTTTAAAACTTATATTAAGTTTCCTGAATTGTAAATATAAATGGGACATTTTTTTAAAATAATTGTATTAAATCTATTGGTCTTTTATAAGAGAGTGATTTTCTTGGTGTAGAATTAATTTGAAATGCTATTTGATTCAATGATTTTTGATTAAAATTAGATAAATCAATGGATTTTGGTAAATATCTTCTTAAAATACCATTATTATTTTCATTTAAACCCCTTTGACAAGGTTTACCAGGATCTGCAAAATAAATTTTGACATTACAAATTTTTTCGATTAATCTTCATTTACTAAATTCTTTGCCACGATCAAAAGTAATGGTTTTAACTGTTCCTTTTTGTAATTTTGAAATAAATTTTATTATATTTTTCATAATATTTTCTGATTTATTATTTTTAGTTGCTAAAGGAATTGTGGTTTTTGATCATATATCAGCCAAAGTAATAATAGAACTTTTATGATCTTTACCAATGATAGTATCACCTTCTAAATGACCAAATTCTTGTATATTTTTAATATTAGGAATGATTAAATTTCTTTCATGAATAGACTTACAATTATTAATTCTGCCCCTAGTTTCTTTTTGTTTGTGAGATTTATTTTTTCCTTTTCTCAACAATTTATTTTCATCAAAACCCATTCGATTTGTTTTAAACATGTTATATAAGGTTTTTGTTGAAATACTTTTTATTTTATTTTCCTTTAAAAAATTAGCAATTATATCAAGAGCATAATTTTTAGTAATTAACAAATTATTAATAGTATTAATTTCTATTAAATTTAAAATTATTAATTTTCTACCTGCATTTTGTTTATTTTTTTTAAATTGATTTAATATTTCTAATGGTAATAAGTTTTTATTTAATAATCTGCAAACTCTATGTACTGTTGATTTACTATAATCAACCATTTTTGCTATTTTACGAATCGAAAATCGATAACCTTTATATTCTTTTATTGCTATTATTGATTCAATAGTTAGATACTTATACATTGTGTTAATTCCTTTCTTTTCTTAATTATAGAATTAACACAATTTAATTTTTATATAAGTGTCCTTTTTAATTTTACAATTCAGGTTTTAAAAAAATAATATCATATTTTCTATATTTAATATAGAAAATTTAATTATTTTTATCAATATTACATAAATTTTTATACTATCTATATGATTAAAATTTAATAAACTATATCTATAATGACTAGGCTTACTTCAATTAACCGCTTACTTTTTAATTTTTATTCTTCTTAATATTGTTATAACTACTGGAATAGCAATAATAACTAATAAAAAAGTACTACCAATAATTATAATATTTCAATTATTAATTAAAGTTGTTGTCTTTGGTTTTATTTCTGGTAAAGCAAAAGGGTTATTTTTATTTTTTTCATCATGTTTAACATTAGCATATAAATGAGTAATTAAATCGTGCTCATAAAATAATAATCAATAACGTAATTGACCTGGATTTAGTACATCAATTGCACAATCTATATTAGTAGTTTCTTGTAAATACTGATTAAAATCAATACCAGATTGACTATTAGCAAAATTAGTAAAACCAGAAAACTTAGTTGATAAAGGTTTAATATTATAAATATTTAAATATTGTCTTGAAGAACTATCAACTTTATCATTTACTATTCTTTGTAATAAATAAATAGTATGATCTTCAGATTGATATGTTTTTAATGGTTGATTTGAAATAGGTGTTACCTTTTCTTCTTGCGGAACAAGATTATCATCAACGCGCTGATATGTTCATTTATCTTCACTAACATTAGCGGTAATAACAGCTTCTGATTTAATTTGACTAAAAGCAATCATTTGTAAATTACTATTTTTTTCATCATTAATAAAATATTGATGAATTAATGAAGATTTATCTTCTTTTTCATTAATAACTTGAATGTCTGGCATAGAACTATTAATAGTAAGTGTTTCTTGTCTTAAAACAGTACTACCATCACTATCATTTCATTTCACATTATATATAGTGGGCTTATTTTTACTATAATCTTGGTTTAAAATAGCATAGTCAAAAGTTTTATTACTATTAGTTTTAACAATTATTTTTATTTCTCTGTTTTCATTATTAATAGAAATTTCTAATCCTGATTTTTTAAAAGGAGGATGCACATAAAAAACAAACATTTCATTACTAAAACTATCCTTAGTATTTGCAAATGGTCCAATTGGAAATATTTTAGCACGCGTTTCAAAATTAGATTTTTGAAAATTAGTAGTTGGTTGTAAATTATATGGAACTTCCATTAAAGTATTAATATCACTTGCTTCATATATTGTTGCAAAAAGTCCTGCATCAATACTTTCTTTAATTGTTTGATGATATTGTAAAATTAAATTATTACTTTTTTCATTAAAAGTATGACCAAAAGCACCTGTAGTAAGAAAACCTTCTGCATTTTTAAAATAACTACTATTATCATTAATAATATTTTTTAATTGACTATAACCTTGATCATTAATAATATCATTGGTTTCAATATTACTATGTGTTCAATCATTATTAATAATTTGATCATAACTATCAAAATTAACATTTAATGGTGTATTTTTAACATTATTATATAAATATTGTGAATCATTATTTCAAGATTTAATACTATTAACTAAGTTACGATTTGATGACTTAACAGTAATATGAAAGCCGCTAACTTTACTATTACTAGTTTGATGATTTTTATTATTAAAACTAATACTTAATACTGAAGTTACTAATAAACTGCTAGCACTAAGTAATAAAATTAATTTTTGTTTAAATTGTTTCATAATATTTCCTTATAAATTTAATATTTAAAAGTTATTAAATTACTATTATTTATTTTTATCTAGCAATTATGTAATTAGTATATCAATTCTTTTAAAAATATGATATATATTATTTACACGAGAAATATATATTTAAGATTTAAAATACCTACAAGATCTATCACAAATATTAATATTATATTAGTTTCTTTAATTGAAAATACTTATCCCTAAGTCAATTAAATATAAAATTAGCAGTTACTACTTGAAACTGCTAATTTTATTTGTTAGTATATTAATATTATTAGCAATCAAGTAATTATAGTGCTAAAAAGAGGAGTGACATTATGCAATTAAATGAAATCCCTAACTATAGTAATGATCCTAAAATTCTTGATAAATTTGCTCGTAATCTAATTGTACAAGCTAAAACAGGAAAAATAGACCCTATTATTGGACGTGATGAAGATATTCGTAAAGTAGAAGAAATACTCTCACGAAAAACTAAAAACAACCCCGTCTTAATCGGTTTACCTGGTATTGGTAAAACTGCTATTATTGAAGGTTTAGCCCAACGTATTGTTCGTGGTGATGTTCCTAGTAACTTAAAAGATAAAATTATTTATGAACTAGATATGGGAGCACTAATTGCTGGCGCTAAATTCCAAGGTGAATTTGAAGAACGATTAAAAGCGGTCATTAACCAAATTAAAAATTCTAATGGAAAAATTATTTTATTTATTGATGAACTACATTTAATTGTTGGTGCTGGTAGAACACAAGGTTCAATGGATGCTTCTAATTTACTAAAACCAACGTTAGCGCGTGGTGAACTACGTTGTATTGGTGCCACAACACTTGACGAATATCGTCAATACATTGAAAAAGATGCAGCCCTTGAACGAAGATTTCGTAAGATGATTATTAAAGAACCAACAACAGAAGATACAACTGCTATCTTACGTGGTTTAAAAGAACGTTTTGAAGCTTATCATGGTGTAAAAATTCATGATAGTGCATTACGAGAAGCTGTTTATCTATCTAATAAATATATTAATGATCGTTACTTACCTGATAAAGCAATTGACTTAATTGATGAAGCTTGTGCTAGTATTAAAACTGAAATTGCTTCGGTTCCTAGTGATTTAGATGATATAAGAAGAAAAGTCTTACAATTAAAAATTGAACAAGCAGTCTTAAGCAAAGAAAAAGATGAAAACTCGCAAACAAGACTAATTGAAGTCGATAAACAATTAAAAACTAAAAAAAATACTTTACAACAATTAGAAGATAAATGAATCAAAGAAAAGTCAGCATTAGACCACATTACTAGTTTAAAAAATAAATTAGAAAATGCTAAATCAGAACTAGAATTGTATCAATTATCAGGTAATTTTACAAAAGCTGGTGAACTACAATATAGTATTATTCCCAACTTAGAAAAAGAACTTAAAGATAGTGAAAATATAAAAAAAGATAATCCTTTACTACGCGAAGATGTTACTAGTGAAGATATTGCAAAAGTTGTTGCAAAATGAACTGGCATTCCTGTTACTCGTTTATTAGCAACCGAAAAAGAAAAATTATTAAAATTACCCTTAACTTTAAATACGAGAATTAAAGGTCAAAGTAATGCCCTACAGTTGGTAAGTGATGCTTTAATTAGAGCTCGTGCTGGTATTAAAGTTCCCAATCGCCCAATTGGTTCATTTATTTTCTTGGGTCCAACCGGTGTTGGAAAAACTGAAGTTGCCAGAACCTTAGCTGATATTTTATTTGATAGCGAAAAAAATATGGTTCGTATTGATATGTCAGAATTTATGGAAAAACACGCAGTTAGCAAATTACTAGGTTCGCCTCCTGGCTATGTTGGTTATGAAAATGGTGGACAATTAACCGAAAAAGTAAGAAGAAATCCTTACAGTATCATTCTTTTTGATGAAATCGAAAAAGCCCATCCTGAAGTATTAAATATTTTATTACAAATTCTTGATGAAGGTAGAATTACAGACAGTCATGGTCTCTTAATTGACTTTAAAAACACAATAATTATTATGACTTCAAATCTTGGTTCACAAGAACTATTAAGTGGTAAAGATAACAGCAAAGAGCAAGCATTAAATATCTTAAAAAAATCATTTCGACCAGAATTTATTAATCGAATTGATGAAATTGTTATCTTCAATCCATTAAGTAAAAAAGTAATAACAGAAATTATTATTAAAGAATTAGATACTTTATTATTACGATTAAGACAAGAAAAAAATTTACAATTATCTTATGAATCAGAAGTAGTTAATAAAATACTAAAAGATGCTTATGATGAAGAATATGGCGCACGACCGATTAAACGATATATTCAACACCATATTGAAACTATTATCGCACAAGCTATTATTAAAGAAGAACTAATACCCCACAAACGAATGGTAATTACTATCAATAAAGACAATATGTTTATTCTCAGTAAAAAAATAAAATTCAATTAAGTCTTGATATTATTACACTCTCAGTTATAATTATATAAGTATTGGCATTCAAGGTTAATGAATGCTAAAAAAGGTGGTGAACAATGTTAAGTAACAGACAATCACAAATTTTAAAAATCATTGTTGAAAAATATATTAAAACAGGATTACCAATTGGTAGCAAAACTATTTTAGAAAATAATAACAATATTAATTTTTCTAGTGCTACTATTCGTAATGAATGTGTTGAATTAGAAACATTAGGATTATTAGAAAAGGCACATAGCTCTAGTGGTCGTATTCCTTCAACAAAAGGTTATCGCTATTATGTTGATAATTTAATGAATATGGGTGAACACCAAGAACTAGAAATCTTGAAGAAAAAAATAGCAGAAGTATTTAATAACCGTAACTTAGTAATTACCGAAGTATTAAATAAAACTAGTAGTATTTTAAGTGAAATGACTAATTTGATTAGTATTGTTACTGGTCCTAATCTTAATGAAGATACTTTAAAGAAAATTGAATTAATACCGATTAGTAATGATAATGCTTTAACAATTTGTATTACTAGTAATGGTCATGTTCAAAACAAAATGTTTAATATTCAAGAAACATCATTAACCAATTTATCAATTGCTATTGATATTTTTAACACCAGATTAATTGGTACTAAAATTAGTGAAATTAGTGAGAAAGTAAATTTATTAAAACCAATTCTTGAACAACAAGTACAAAAATCAGAATATATTATTCAAGGATTTGTTAACACTTTAATTAATTTCTCACGACCACTATCAACAACACACGGTGTTCAATATATGTTAGAAAATCCTGAATTTAATGATATTAATAAGGTTAAAACAATTATTAAATTCATTGAATCACAATCACCATGAATGTATTTTGATGAATTAAATAATAATCAACTACAAATTAAAATTGGTGAAGAACTGGGCAATGAAAATAACGATATGGCAATGATTACTACTACTTTTAAAGTTCATGATGGTGAACAAGGACAAATTGCAATTGTTGGACCTAAACGTTTAGAATATGAAAAACTAACTGAAATTCTAAATTGGATTAATCAAACATTGATTAAAAACTTTAAATAGAAATGAGATGATAAAATGACAAAAGCTAAAAAAGATAACATTGATAACGTATCAGCAACAGAAACTAAAGATACAACTATTTCAACTCCTGTTACTGAAACACCAGTAAGTGTTGAAGAAGAAAAAATATCATTAAATAAAGAAATCGAATTAGAAACAAAAATTAAAGAATTAACAACAGAACTTAATAAAATTAATTCACAGCAAAAGCAATTAATGCTAGCTACTAGATTAAATACCATTAAAGAATTAGAAATTCAAAATAAAGAACACATTAAATATGCTAATCAAAAAATTATTAAAGATTTAGTTCATACTTTATTAAATTTCCAACGAGCACTAAACTTTAAAACTGATAATGCAGCTGTTCAAAATTTCCTAGTTGGTTTTAAATTTATCTATGAAGAATTAATTAAAGCACTTGGTAAAGAGGGTTTAAAAGAAATTACTGCTAAAGTTGGAGATCAATTTAATTCTCACCAACATGAGGCAGTAGAAATTATTAATGATAATACAAACAATGTTTATCAAAATGTAAAAAATAATACTATTGTTGAAGTTATAGCTAATGGTTATGAATTGCATAATCGTGTCATTAGCACCACTAAAGTTAAAATTTTTCAAACTAAAGAAGAAAAAACAGAAACAAAGAAAAATTAAGGAGTGAAAATATTATGTCTACAAATAAAACAACAAATAAAGAAATCATTTTAGGAATCGATCTAGGAACAACTAATTCATGTGTTGCCGTAATGGAAGGTGATAAGCCAAAAGTTATTGAAAATGCCGAAGGTGGAAGAACAACACCATCAGTTGTTGCTTACAAAGATGGTCAAATTATGGTTGGTGAAGTTGCTAAACGTCAAGCTATTACTGATCCAGATAATACTGTTAGTTCAATTAAAAGAATTATGGGAACTAAAGAAACAGTTAAAGCCGCTACTAAAACACGTAAACCAGAAGAAGTGTCTGCAGAAATTTTACGCACTATTAAAACTTTTGCTGAATCAAAATTAGGTAAAAAAATATCAAAAGCAGTTATTACTGTTCCTGCTTACTTTAACAATGAACAACGTGAAGCTACTAAAAATGCAGGAATTATTGCGGGATTAAAAGTAGAAAGAATTATTAACGAACCAACTGCTGCTGCCATTGCTTATGGTTTAGATAAACAAGATAAAGATCACAAAATTTTAGTATTTGACTTAGGTGGTGGAACATTTGACGTTTCAGTTCTAGAATTAGCAGGTGGAACATTTGAAGTATTATCAACTAGTGGTGATAACAAACTTGGTGGTGATGACTTTGATGCCTTAATTGTTCAACATTTAGTTAGTGAATTCAAAAAAAGTAATGGTGTTGACTTATCAAAAGATAAAATGGCAATGCAACGTTTAAAAGATGCTGCTGAAAAAGCGAAAAAAGACTTATCAGGAGTAGTACAAGCTGATATTTCATTACCGTTTATTTCAATGAATGCCTCAGGTCCATTACATTTAAATGAAAAATTAACACGTGCCAAATTTAATGAACTAACAAAATCACTAGTTGAAAGAACTATTGCTCCTGTTCGTGATGCCTTAAAAGAAGCTAAATTAAGCAAAAATGAAATTGATGAAGTTATTTTAGTTGGTGGTTCAACAAGAATCCCAGCTGTGCAAGAAGTTATTAAAAACGAAATTGGTAAAGAACCACATCGTGGTGTTAACCCTGATGAAGTAGTAGCTTTAGGTGCTGCTATTCAAGGAGGAGTATTATCGGGTGATGTTACTGACGTTTTACTATTAGATGTAACTCCTTTATCATTAGGTATTGAAACTTTAGGAGGAGTAATGACACCATTAATCTCTCGTAATACTACTGTTCCTACTAAAAAGTCACAAGTATTTTCAACTGCTGAAGACAATCAACCCGCTGTTGATATTAGTGTTTTACAAGGAGAACGTCCACTAGCTAAAGATAATCATTCACTAGGTCGTTTCCAATTAAGTGGTATCGAACCAGCACCAAGAGGTGTTCCACAAATTGAAGTTACTTTTGATATTGATGTTAATGGTATTGTATCTGTTAGTGCTAAAGATCTAAAAACTAATAAAGAACAAAAAATTACTATCAGCAATAGTGGTACTTTAAGTAAAGACGAAATTGAAAAAATGGTACAAGATGCTGAAAAGAATCGTGAAAACGATGAAAAGCATAAAGAAGAAATTGAATTATCTAATCAAGCACAAGCCTATATTTATGATATTGATAAAATGACTGCTGAAGTTACTAAATCAGCAAAAGAAGGTGAAGCAGAAAATCCACAAATTGCTGAAATGAAAAAACTACGTGATGACTTACAAAAATCACTAGATGAAAAAAAATATGATGATTTAAAAGAAAAACTAGAACAATTAAAACAAGCGTTTGCTGCTGCACAACAATTTATGAACAAACAAAAACAAGAACCAACAGATCATATTAAAAAAGATGATAATAAAAGTGATGATGTTATTGATGTTGACGCAACAACTAAATAAAATAATTAGAGGTGGACAAAATGGCAAGTAAAAAACGTGATTATTATGAAATTCTAGGAGTTTCACGTAATGCTACTCCAGATGAAATTAAGAAAGCGTTTCGTACGCTTGCAAAAAAATATCATCCTGATTCACCAAGTGGTGGTGATGAAGCTCGATTTAAAGAAATAAGCGAAGCTTATCAAGTTTTATCTGATACTAATGAGAGAGCAAAATATGATCAATTTGGTCATGATATGCCTGGAGTTGGCAGTTCTTCTGGTTTCGGTGGTTTTGGTGGTTTCGGTGACTTTAGTTCAGCATTTGGTGACTTATTTGGTGACTTATTTGGTGGTAATAGAAGACAACAACAACGCTATAATGGTAAAACACCAGGTGATAATATCCTAACAAAAGTTGAAATTAGTTATCGCGATGTATTCTTTGGAAAAAAAATGACCATTAGTATTAACATTGATGTTGCTTGTAAGGATTGTAAAGAAACTGGTGCTAGAACTCCTAATGATATTAGTACATGTGATAAATGTAAAGGTAAAGGAGTTCTTGAATATGTTCAACAATCACCATTAGGTATGTTTAGACATCAAGGTGTTTGCAACCAATGTCAAGGACTTGGTAAAATTATTCGTCAAAAATGTTTAAAATGCAAAGGACATCGCTATTATATTGAAAATCAAAAATTAGAATTTGATATTCCTCGCAGTATTTTTGATGGTCAACAAATTAGAATTAAAGGTAAAGGTAAAATTGGTCATAATGGTGGCACTCAAGGCGATTTATTTGTTGGTATTAATATTAAGCGACACGCTTTCTTAGATCGTCAAGGTAGTGATATGTATATTAAATTACCAGTATCTTACTTAGATATTATTTTGGGAAATATTATTATGATTCCTACCTTTGAAGGAATAATTAAACATAAATTACCATTAGGACTACAATACGGTGACAAAATTACTTTAAAAAATCAAGGATTCTATTACCCTAATAGTAGTAAACGTGGTGATTTACATGTTATTCTTGATATACAAATGCCTAATAAAGTTACTAAAACAGAGCAAGAAAAATTATGAAATATTAATAACGAAACTAAATTTGATCCAAATGAAGATTTTATTAATAGTGCAATAAAAAGAATTTAATAAATTAATATATAAAAAATAAGAACATATGTTCTTATTTTTTATATATTAATTTTTTCACTTTATTAATTGGACCTTTTTTACCGATATAACACATTACACAACTAGTTTCATTTAAATATTTGTAATAATCTTCATTAGAGTGTAACCTTTGTCATTGTTTTACTTCTCATATTGGTATGTCGGTAATATTAAGGTAATATTAATTACTACAACATTAAAATACAACGGACTTAATAATCATAATAAGTGATATAAATTATTTATATCACTATTAATATTTTTAAATAATAAATCACAAATAAACAATGCTGTCATCATATATCAAAACCCAATTTCTGCTAAATAATTAGGGTGACGACAATCTTTTCATAAACCATAATTAATAAAAAATAAATCATGTTTTTTCTTTAAGGAAAATCTAAACTTTTGTCAATCTGCAATTGTCTCAATAACTAAAAATAAAATAGCAAGCATAATAAAAATAAGTAAGTAATTATTAAATGTATAGCTAACTAAAGTAATATTTACTCATAAATAATGTAAAATAATAATATGTAATTTAAACAGTTTTTGAATTTAAAAGTACAATTCAGCAATAATTAAAATAGATTAGGAAGATTAAATTATGCCAAAACCATACAGTGAAGACTTACGAAGAAAAGTAATAGAAGCTTATGAAAGTAAAAATATGAAAATTAAAGAAATTTGTAAAGTGTTCAATATCACTAGAAAGACTTTATTTTTATGAAGAAAAAGAAAAAAAGAAACTGGGCATATAAAACCAATTTTGAATTATCAAAAAGGACATAGCCACAAAATAAAGGATTTAGATGAATTAAAAAATTATTTAGCAGAAAATAAAGATGTTACAGTTCAAAAAGTAATTGATAAATTTGGAAATATGACTAAAGAAACAGTTTATAACTATTTTAAAAAACTAAATTATACATATAAAAAAAACTTTTCTATATGAACAAAGAGATAAAAATAAACAAGAAGATTTTTTAAAAGAAATAGCTAAAATAATGAATGAAGATTTAGTATATATTGATGAATCTGGAATTGATGATAATGAATTTTATAAATATGGTTGATCTGAAAAAGGTAAAAGATTATTTGATAATAAACCCGCATATAAAATAAAGAGAATGAGTATAATTGGTTCACTAAATAAAGGTAAATTAAAAGCCTTATGAGCATTTGAAGGACATTGCAATAGTAAAATTTTTGAATCATATGTTAAAAATAAACTAATTCCAGTATTAAAGCGTGGACAAATTATAGTTTTAGATAATGCAACGTTTCATAAATCTAAATTAACACAACAGACTTACTGCATAACTAGTTAACTTTTCATTTTTTTGTTATTATTAAAATAAAATTTGAATAGTTAAGGATAAATTTTATGACATATTTTGAATTAAAAGATAAACCGGATCAATATTTTCGTAAAATAGTTGGTATTAATAAACTAGTTTTTAATGAAATTTTAAATATTTTATTAGATCATCAAAATCTAAAAAATACCACTGGTGGAAGGCCATATAAAATGTCAATAGAAGATAGACTAGTAATGACTTTAAGATATTTATATGAAAATCGTACATATCATAGTATTGGTGCTGAGTATGATATGGTTGATACTACTGCTTTACGAAATATTCGTTCAATTGAAGACATTTTAATAAATAATAATAAGTTTAATAATTTAACAAATAAAAATATTTTTTTAAAAAGAAGAATTCAAAAATAAAATTTTGATAATTGATGTAACAGAAGTAGAAACAGAACGACCAAAATATAATCAAAAAGATTGATTTTCTGGCAAAAAATGAATGCATACTGTTAAGTTTCAAACCATAATTAATGCACATACTAATGAAATTTTAAATATTTTTCCTGATACTGGTAAAAATCATGATTTTAAAACTTTTAAAAATTCAAAGTTAGAATTTTTGTCAGAAACTGTAATTCTTGCAGATAAAGGTTATCAAGGTTTACAAAAAATTCATAGTAATACATTTTTACCCATTAAAACTAGTAAAAATAATCCTAAAACAAGTAAAATTAAAATTTTTAATAAGATTATTAATAAAACTCGCAGAAAAATTGAACATGTTTTTGCATTTTTAAAATGTTTTAAAATTATTGGTTATAAATTTAGAAAAGGTAGAAAACGAATATTTTTAAGATTTAATTTAATTGCAGGATTTTATAATTTATCATTAAAACTTAAAAACGTTATGCAGTAAGTCTAATTTGTCCACGCTTTAATACTGGAATTAGTTTATTTTTAACATATGATTCAAAAATTTTACTATTGCAATGTCCTTCAAATGCTCATAAGGCTTTTAATTTACCTTTATTTAGTGAACCAATTATACTCATTCTCTTTATTTTATATGCGGGTTTATTATTAAATAATCTTTTACCTTTTTCAGATCAACCATATTTATAAAATTCATTATCATCAATTCCAGATTCATCAATATATACTAAATCTTCATTCATTATTTTAGCTATTTCTTTTAAAAAATCTTCTTGTTTATTTTTATCTCTTTGTTCATATAGAAAAGTTTTTTTTATATGTATAATTTAGTTTTTTAAAATAGTTATAAACTGTTTCTTTAGTCATATTTCCAAATTTATCAATTACTTTTTGAACTGTAACATCTTTATTTTCTGCTAAATAATTTTTTAATTCATCTAAATCCTTTATTTTGTGGCTATGTCCTTTTTGATAATTCAAAATTGGTTTTATATGCCCAGTTTCTTTTTTTCTTTTTCTTCATAAAAATAAAGTCTTTCTAGTGATATTGAACACTTTACAAATTTCTTTAATTTTCATATTTTTACTTTCATAAGCTTCTATTACTTTTCTTCGTAAGTCTTCACTGTATGGTTTTGGCATAATTTAATCTTCCTAATCTATTTTAATTATTGCTGAATTGTACTTTTAAATTCAAAAACTGTTTAAATTACATATTATTATTTTACATTATTTATGAGTAAACATTACTTTAGTTAGCTATATTTTAAAATCAGAGGTATATATTATGCATAAAAATTATCCAAGTCATGTCACCAAAGAACAATTTGAGAACATAAAATCAATTTTAGAAAATAGCAAAAAGAAAACAAAACCAAGAAGTTTAGATTTATATGAAGTATTTTGTGCAATTTTATATGTATTAAAAAGTGGTTGTCAATGAAGAATGCTACCAAAAAATTTTCCAAAATGACAAACTGTATATTATTATTTTCAAATTTGAAGTAAAAATAACGGTAAAGAAGCTAGTGTATGGCAATTAATTTTAAAAAAAATTGGTTAAAAAAGTTCGTATCAACAATAATCGCAAAGAACAAACTAGTTTTTGTATAATTGATTCGCAAAGTGTTAAAAATACAGATACTACTGAAAATAAAGGTTATGATGCTGGTAAAAAGATTTCAGGAATAAAGCGTCATATTATTGTTGATTCTCAAGGTTTACCACATGCAATTTACATAACCACAGCAGAAAAAACAGATCGTAATAGCGCTATAATAATGATTGAAAATGAAAAAGAAAATCTTTCTGCAGTTCAAAAAATAATAGTAGATGCTGGTTATACTGGTGAAAAATTTGCTTCTGAAATCAAAACAATCATAAATGCAAATGTTGAAATTATAAAACGCAATGAACTACATACTTTTGTAGTATTACCAAAAAGATGAATTGTAGAACGAAGCTTTGCTTGATTAGAAAAATACAGAAGATTATGAAAAAATTGTGAAAGAAAACTAAATACTAGTTTACAAATGGTTGTTCTTTCCTTTATTTCAGTTTTATTAAAAAGATTCTAAACAGGTTCTTAGATAATGCAACGTTTCATAAATCTAAATTAACACAACAATTAATTGAAAATGCTGGATGCAAACTATTATTTCTTCCGCCATATTCTCCTAATTTAAATCCAATTGAACATTTTTGATTTGCTATAAAACATAATATAAGAAAAATATTACCAAATTATTGACCAAATATTAAAAAAGCGATTGATTTTGTTTTTCAAGATATAAGTAAACATTACTTTAGTTAGCTATATATAGTAATAAAACTAATAATATTTTTAATAAAACTTGTTAACGAACTATTATTAATAGACTTACTGCATAACGTTTTTAAGTTTTAATGATAAATTATAAAATCCTGCAATTAAATTAAATCTTAAAAATATTCGTTTTCTACCTTTTCTAAATTTATAACCAATAATTTTAAAACATTTTAAAAATGCAAAAACATGTTCAATTTTTCTGCGAGTTTTATTAATAATCTTATTAAAAATTTTAATTTTACTTGTTTTAGGATTATTTTTACTAGTTTTAATGGGTAAAAATGTATTACTATGAATTTTTTGTAAACCTTGATAACCTTTATCTGCAAGAATTACAGTTTCTGACAAAAATTCTAACTTTGAATTTTTAAAAGTTTTAAAATCATGATTTTTACCAGTATCAGGAAAAATATTTAAAATTTCATTAGTATGTGCATTAATTATGGTTTGAAACTTAACAGTATGCATTCATTTTTTGCCAGAAAATCAATCTTTTTGATTATATTTTGGTCGTTCTGTTTCTACTTCTGTTAGAACCTGTTTAGAATCTTTTCGAAAATAATGTAAAATGATTATATATTTTAAAATCAGAGGTATATATTATGCATAAAAATTATCCAAGTCATGTCACCAAAGAACAATTTGAGAACATAAAATCAATTTTAGAAAATAGCAAAAAGAAAACAAAACCAAGAAGTTTAGATTTATATGAAGTATTTTGTGCAATTTTATATGTATTAAAAAGTGGTTGTCAATGAAGAATGCTACCAAAAAATTTTCCAAAATGACAAACTGTATATTATTATTTTCAAATTTGAAGTAAAAATAACGGTAAAGAAGCTAGTGTATGGCAATTAATTTTAAAAAAAATTGGTTAAAAAAGTTCGTATCAACAATAATCGCAAAGAACAAACTAGTTTTTGTATAATTGATTCGCAAAGTGTTAAAAATACAGATACTACTGAAAATAAAGGTTATGATGCTGGTAAAAAGATTTCAGGAATAAAGCGTCATATTATTGTTGATTCTCAAGGTTTACCACATGCAATTTACATAACCACAGCAGAAAAAACAGATCGTAATAGCGCTATAATAATGATTGAAAATGAAAAAGAAAATCTTTCTGCAGTTCAAAAAATAATAGTAGATGCTGGTTATACTGGTGAAAAATTTGCTTCTGAAATCAAAACAATCATAAATGCAAATGTTGAAATTATAAAACGCAATGAACTACATACTTTTGTAGTATTACCAAAAAGATGAATTGTAGAACGAAGCTTTGCTTGATTAGAAAAATACAGAAGATTATGAAAAAATTGTGAAAGAAAACTAAATACTAGTTTACAAATGGTTGTTCTTTCCTTTATTTCAGTTTTATTAAAAAGATTCTAAACAGGTTCTTACTATTTGTTGCTAATAAAGCGTTAACTACTTCTGTGTATCCCTTTTTAGCAGCCATTCTTAAAGCATCATCACCAAAATCATTTATATGGTTAATATTAGCGTTATTTTTTAATAAAATTTGAACAATTTTTAAATTACCATGTTCAGCAGCTATTGTTAATGGACTATTATGATGTTCATCTACATAATTAACATCAGCGTTATTTTTTAGTAAAGTTTGGGTCAATTCTAAATCATCATGTTTAGCGCCTTTAATTAATTTTTCATTTTTATTAATATTTATAGTTGTATTTAATTTAGATATTTCTTTTAAATTAGACATTTTTTTCTCCTATCAAATTAAAAAACCTATTTATTTTAAAACTAAAATAAATAGGTTAAAAACTTATATTAAGTTTGAAAAAATTATATCATAAGATTTATTTCTATAGTAAATATAGATAATTGCTATTTACAATTGCAAACGTTAATATTAATTAGCCGTTATAATCATTTTTTAAATACTTTAATGTATCCCATTTTTATTAATTGACTTAGCACACAATAAGTCATGATTATTCCTAAAACAATTGGAATATAGACTGGTGGTGGTCCTACCATATTCATTTGATGACCAATGTAAGTATAAGGTAAACTTAATCCAATGGTACAAATAACAATTGCCATTATATTCACTGGTCAAGTACCACGACTTTGAATAAAAGGAATTTTTTCAGTTCTAAACATTTGTACTATTAATGTTTGTGTTAATAAACCTTCAATAAATCATCCTGAGTTGAACATATTAATATTTTCTGCAGAAGGATTAGCAAAGACACCAAATCCAAATCCAAAAATTGCAAAAGTAGAGATATCAAAAATGCTACTTATAGGTCCATTAATAAAAGCAAATGGTAACATTCCTTTTGGATTTCAGCGTTGTGGTTTTAATAAAAATGATGGATCAACACGATCAAAGGCAATTGTAAATTGTGAAATATCATATAATAAATTTTGAAATAATAATTGTACTGGTGACATTGGTGCAAAAGCAAATCATGCTGATGCTACTAGCACACTAAAGACATTACCAAAGTTAGAAGCAATCGTAATTTTAATATATTTTAAAATATTACCAAAAATGCGACGACCTTCAATAATCCCTTTTTCTAAAACTAATAATGATTTTTCTAATAAAATGATATCTGATGCTTCTTTTGCAATATCAGTAGCATTATCAACAGAAATTCCAACATCAGCATTTCTTAATACTAAAGCATCATTAATACCATCACCCATGAAACCAACAACGTGATCATTACTTTTTAAAGTTTGAATAATCTTTGCCTTTTGTAATGGGTTTAGTTTAACAAAAATATTATTATTTTCAACAATTCTTTTTAATTCATATTCAGTTAGGCCAGTTAATTGTTCACCAGAAATTAATCCTTTAATTTCTAGATTAACACGATTACAAATTGCTCTTGTTACTAATTCATTATCACCAGTTAATATTTTAAGATCAACACCATGTGTTTTTAGCAATTTGATCATTTTTGTTGCTGTAGGTTTTGGTGTATCAAGAAAAGTTATAAAACCAAGAAAAATTAAATTTTTTTCGTTTGTTTCATTATATTTATTATTAGTAAGATTTGTATCTTCATATGAGACACCTAAGAACCTGTTTAGAATCTTTTTAATAGAATTTAACTAAAACAAGAAATAATCATTTATAAATAGGTACTTAACCAATAATTTATTTTCTTTTTCATTTTTTTGTTAAAAAGATTTTATCATTTGAAAACTTATCGACTAAAAATCTATTTTTTATTATAAAATAACCATTATAATATAAATTTTATTAAAAATTAATCAAAAAAGATCCTAAACAGGTTCTTACATCAATTATCAAAATTTTATTTTTGAATTCTTCTTTTTAAAAAAATATTTTTATTTGTTAAATTATTAAACTTATTATTATTTATTAAAATGTCTTCAATTGAACGAATATTTCGTAAAGCAGTAGTATCAACCATATCATACTCAGCACCAATACTATGATATGTACGATTTTCATATAAATATCTTAAAGTCATTACTAGTCTATCTTCTATTGACATTTTATATGGCCTTCCACCAGTGGTATTTTTTAGATTTTGATGATCTAATAAAATATTTAAAATTTCATTAAAAACTAGTTTATTAATACCAACTATTTTACGAAAATATTGATCCGGTTTATCTTTTAATTCAAAATATGTCATAAAATTTATCCTTAACTATTCAAATTTTATTTTAATAATAACAAAAAAATGAAAAGTTAACTAGTTATGCAGTAAGTCTAATAACTAAATTATTTAATTGTCAATAATTATTAATATGTGTATTATATTTTTTAACTAATATACTTTTAATATGCAGTTGCAAATTACGAAAATAGGCATCTTCAAAACTTTTTTGACTTAAAATTATTTGTTGCTGCAAATCTAATTTGGTAACTAGTTCTTTTTTTACTAATGGTTTTTTTCATAACATTATTATAAAATTAATTAATACTGTTATAAAACCATTTAATAAATTTACTAATCAAATCATAAAATGAATCTTAATCAAAACTATGCTAACAATAACACTAGTAATAAAATTAATAATTATCTCTAAACTATTATGACAAAACATAGTTGATATATTATTAATATCTTGATATATAGCTAACTAAAGTAATATTTACTCATAAATAATGTAAAATAATAATATGTAATTTAAACAGTTTTTGAATTTAAAAGTACAATTCAGCAATAATTAAAATAGATTAGGAAGATTAAATTATGCCAAAACCATACAGTGAAGACTTACGAAGAAAAGTAATAGAAGCTTATGAAAGTAAAAATATGAAAATTAAAGAAATTTGTAAAGTGTTCAATATCACTAGAAAGACTTTATTTTTATGAAGAAAAAGAAAAAAAGAAACTGGGCATATAAAACCAATTTTGAATTATCAAAAAGGACATAGCCACAAAATAAAGGATTTAGATGAATTAAAAAATTATTTAGCAGAAAATAAAGATGTTACAGTTCAAAAAGTAATTGATAAATTTGGAAATATGACTAAAGAAACAGTTTATAACTATTTTAAAAAACTAAATTATACATATAAAAAAAACTTTTCTATATGAACAAAGAGATAAAAATAAACAAGAAGATTTTTTAAAAGAAATAGCTAAAATAATGAATGAAGATTTAGTATATATTGATGAATCTGGAATTGATGATAATGAATTTTATAAATATGGTTGATCTGAAAAAGGTAAAAGATTATTTGATAATAAACCCGCATATAAAATAAAGAGAATGAGTATAATTGGTTCACTAAATAAAGGTAAATTAAAAGCCTTATGAGCATTTGAAGGACATTGCAATAGTAAAATTTTTGAATCATATGTTAAAAATAAACTAATTCCAGTATTAAAGCGTGGACAAATTATAGTTTTAGATAATGCAACGTTTCATAAATCTAAATTAACACAACAATTAATTGAAAATGTTGGATGCAAACTATTATTTCTTCTGCCATATTCTCCTAATTTAAATCCAATTGAACATTTTTGATTTGCTATAAAACATAATATAAGAAAAATATTACCAAATTATTGACCAAATATTAAAAAAGCTATTGATTTTGTTTTTGAAGATATGAGTAAACATTACTTTAGTTAGCTATATATTTTTTTTAACATTTTATTTTTCCTTTTTTATTTGGATATTTAATTTAATAAAAATCCTAATATAGAAAAATAGCTATATTAGGTATATACATTTATTAAATTAAAATAATTATATCTAAAAATATGAAATAATACTATTTATTTTTTATTATTGCTTTTCTTCATAATTATGGACAAATCTTATTGAGATTTTTAATTTAATTTTTTTGAAATAAACTTATATGTTTATTAAATTTTCTAGTTCTGTTATAATTAAACTATATTAATTGGCCGTTTAAAAAATGCGTATAAAGTATATTTTTTTGAGAGAAAAATATCTTTAATTGTTGATATAATTATATCATATTATATTTAATAAATAAAGTATTTTAGTGTTTTATTTTATTATGTAAAACTAAAAATTCCTAACTATTTAGGTTTAGATTTATTTAATTTTATAACATTAACAAATAACAATATTTTGATTATTAATATGAGCAACTCTTGTATTTAACATATTTACAAATGTTTTATAATTATATGATTTTGCACCATAACCTTTTAATGATTTAACTAAATGTGAAACAGTACTTTCAGCATGACAACCAATATTTCAATCTTTACCTTGATTAATAATTCCTTGTTCATTATTATAAAAATAATTAAATGTTTGTTTATTAACATTAGGTTTTAAAATATTAATTAATTCATTATAATTACCATTTTTAAAATTAAATGATGTATCAAAATAATTAGGTCAATTTGTATCTGCTTTTTTCTTACCTTTTACATTAATAAATGATTTTCATAAATAACTAATACCATGAAAACAATCTAATACATATTTTCCACCAAATCATTTTGCCATTGCTCTAATTCATAATGCACCATCACCACCAATAATTAAATGATTATTTTGTCAAAATATATCAGTAAAATGATTAATTTTAATATCATAATGATTAATAGTAGTTGCATATATAAAATCATATACTTTATCTTGAGTTATATTATCACTTAGTTTAAAAATCATATATGCTCATGTTTTATTTTGTAATTGATTTCTATTTTTATAAATATTAATTTTATGAGTATAAAGACTGAAAATTCTAATACAATATTTTTCTATTATTCCTTGTTCATTTGCTAAATATTCAAAACAATCATCCATATCAATATGTAAATAATCTTTAACTTCATATTTATTTATTGGTAATTGAATTTCAATTTTTGTATTTTTTATTATATTACTATAAGTTTCATTTGAAATACCACAATATGGTAACATATCTTTAATATCACATTGTCTTTTACCTTTATGTATTTGTTTAATTATAAATAATGTTAAATTATTAGTACAATTTTTATATTTTGGAATTCCAATTGCTTGTTTTACAGGGCATATATTTTCATTAGTCTCTAAATTTTTATATATTCGTAATGGAAGATAAGATTTTCCAAAAGTATTAAATAATACTTTTTGTCTTCTTTGTATTAATTTAAATTTAGTTTTATCATATTTATTTTTATATCAATAATAATCATAATCTAATACATCTTTATCATAATCTTCTAACTTTTTATTTGCATGTTGTATATCAAAAGTATCATAATCATATTTATCATTTTTTCAAGGCATGATATTAGTTGTTCCTTTCTAAATACATGACTTTGAGTATAACAATTATTAATTGTTCAGTGTTGTAAAATGATTTGGTTAAAATGTTATAATTAGTATATAAATATTTAAATATAGGTGATAAATATGCCAGCAAAAAGAAAAGAATTAGGAAATTATGATGTTACGATTAGTAATTATTTAAGAACTAAAAATAAAACATTAACTCCGCAAGGATTAAATAATGCACTTGGAATTGATAGAAAATTTATATTTGATTGCCGACGCAGAAGCAGTCCATGACAACGTAATTTTTTAAAAAGTTATGATAAAGCACGTAGTATTATTTCAACTCATATGTTAGAAAAAGCATTAGTAAAACCAGAGTTAATTTATACACATTGATTAAAATCTCATCCATATGAATTTGATATTAATGAAGATGAAAATAACACACAAAGCAATATAATTATTAATATTTCTGAACCTAGAAAAATAGAAAATAATGATTAGAAACCTATAATAAATATAGGTTTTTTTCTTTATTTTAAAGGAGAAAAATGATATAATTTAATAAAGTGAATATGTTAAATAACATATATAAAAGTGACCTATTAACCAAGTGAATTATTAAAATTTAATAACAAGGGAGATTAAAAGTATGAGTGATTTTACTTTTGATGAAAAAGAGAATTATAGTTTAGATGATGTTAAAGATTTACTAAAACAACATAGAAATGTAGTATATGCTGAAAGTAAAAAAGATATTGAACCTAAATTAACTAAATTAACTGAATATGAAACAAAAATAAAAGAATATGAAAATAAAATTAATAGTTTTGAAGAGCAACAATTATTTTCAAATATTAAAGATACTAAAAAAGTAAATTTAATTAAAAATTTAATGAGTACTGATAATTATAAATCTTTATCTAAACAAGAAGCATTTAATAAAATAAATGAAGATTATAAAGATTTTTTAATTGATAAATCAGAACCTATTAAACAAGAAAATAAACAACAAGATAATTCAATTAATCCTACTGATTTAATTTTACAATTACATAATAATTCATTAGACCATTTTAAAATTGCTCAAGATTTAAAAAATAAAGCAATAACACAAGGAATGACTAATCAAAAAGAATTAGAAGATTTAGTTGAAATTACTAGAAATGAAGCTTTTCAATCTATTGGTAAATAGAAAGAAGTTTTATTATGGGAGCTATAAAAATACCTGAAGCATTTTTTATTAAAGGTAATAATCCTACAGAAAATGCTATTTTAAGTGTACTTGAAGCACAAGTACGTGGTGAATTAACAAGTGAAAAGTCAACCATGTTTATGCGTGGAACTTGCAGTGCTGCTCAAATTGGTGAAATGGCTGGTGTTGGTATTGCTATTTTTAGAGCAACTGTTCGTGTATTATGAGGTTCAACATGAGATGTAAAAAGTGGAACTAAAAGACAAATTGGTGATGTTTATACAACTAAATTAGAAATTAATAAATATTTAACAATTGATTTTGAAATTCCAGAATTTGATATTGAAAGATTTATGAAAGCACCAAAAGATATTGCAGTACAAATTGTTTCAAATTGAACAGCTTCATTTATGAGAAATTTAGGTGAAAACTTAGAATTAATATTTTTAAATGGTATTCAAGATTATGCTATTGCTAAATCATTAGTATTACCATTAGATTTAATTAATATGAATGCAGAACAAGCAAAAGAAGCTTATTATAAAATTTGAGCAAGAAATAATAAATTAATTAAATTAGTAAATTATATTACTGTAGGAACTAATAGAGAAGATTTAATGGGAGCAACTGGAATTGATAGTAATTTAGGATTATCAAAAGCATTTACTGTTTTAAATTATAGTCAAATTTCAGCAGATACATTAGCATATGGTAGAAGATATACAAGTTTAATTGCTGGTATGGAATTTTGAGAAAGTTTTTATTTAGAACAAGAATTTAAACATGATACTGAAAAAGCCATGCATTTAGAAAATGATTATAATTTATCAAATACACATGGTTTTGTAGTTAATAGATATATGTGAGGTATGCCTATTTCATTTACTAAAATAAGACAAAAATTAGATAATGATACAGATAATATTAAAATTATTGGTAAATGTTTATTTGCATTACCAAGTGCTATTAGACCTAATTTAATGTATTTAATTAGACCAACTATGCCTACAGTTGAAGAAATAAAAGAAGCAAGAGCAAAAGATTTTTTAACTAATCCTAAAAATAAAAATGCAACTTATCAATCAACTTTATATGATGATATTAATAAATTAAATTTAGAAGATGTTATTTATTATAGAAATTTAGGAAAAATAACTATGGCTGGTGCAACTCCAACAAATGATGAATTAGAAACTGCAATAATAAATGCTGGTAATGTTGGTTATGAAAAAGGTAAATCAGTAGACTTTAGTAATATTACATCAATAAATGCTATTATGACTGGTGATAATAAAGATTATTATGGAACAGTAAAATTAGAATTTACTAAAAAATAATTATGGAATATATTTATAAATATTTTGATGAAAAAGCACATATTATTATTTATTCACCTAAACCAGAAGATTTAACTACTAGTAATGACATTAGAGCAATATTATTAGATGAATATCCTAAATTAAGAAATGATTATTTTATAGTAAGTGATGTACATGATAATTTTGCAATATGTGTTGGTAATAATATAAATTGTCAAGGAACAGTTAGAATTCAAATTAAAAAAACTAATCAATTATTAAAAGGAGAAAATAAATATGCCACAACAACATGCTGAGACTACACAATTGAGTAACTATACTTTAACTAAATTAATTAGAACTGGAATAAGTCCTATTTGTGCAATGATTGGTACAAGTGCTTATTATGGTCAAGTAATTGCAAATCCAGTATTAGGTTCAATTAATAGTTTATTATTTGGTAAAAAATTAGGTTTAGATATTTGAAATTTAAATCAAAGACCAAATACTAAAACTAAATTAATTAATAGTTCTAAAAAAATATTACTTGGTTTAGGAACAATTGGTTTAGCAAATTATAGCAAGTTTATTAACTCTTCCATTAATCCTAATCCAACAGAAAATCCAATAACAACTACTACTGTTGACCCATTTCCACCAGATTTATTATTAAGTAATACTAATACTACTGATAATCATTTAATGGATTGAGATACATATATTAGTTTAAATGCTTATGGTATTTCAAATCTTATCAGCGGATTAACAGAATTAATACCTAATAGATTTGAAAATATAAGAAAGATTTGTAATATGGCTACTGGTGGTTGTTTAATATCAAGTGGTGTTGCTATGGGTATTAATAATGATTTTAATAATGCTTATGCAATACCTACCATAATTGCTGGTGCAAGTGAAATAATTCATAATTTACTACCATTAGAAACTACACATCATAATCAAGAAATGGAAGAAACTTCATTTACAAATGAAACTACAAGATTAATTAATGATAATAGATTTACAATTAATAGTGAAACATCAAGTCAATATTATGGTAGTGATAATATGACCGAAGTACCATTAAATTATGATAATGCTTCATTAACTTGAGATTATAACCATATGAGTTTATAATGAACCCTTTAATTATTGAATGAATATATTATGCATTAGCAACTAATGATATTAAATTAGCATTAATAAATGCTTTAAGAACTTATTATAAAAATCAATCATTAAAAGCAGTATTTGAAAATGAAAATATTAGTGAAAAAGAAATACATCAACCATATAGTGTTTTTAATCCAAATATACTTAAAAAATTAGCAAGTATATTAAAACCAAATGAATTATCTATATTGCAAAATGAAATTAATAAATTTAAAAATCCAATAAATAGTTTTAAAAATTCTATTATGCCAACAGAAATTAGAACAGTTAAAAATTATGTCAATAAATTTGATAATTTATTTAAAGAAAATGAAGAAGAAATACCAAATAATGCATGAGAAGTATTATCAAGTTCATGATTTAAAAGAGCAAGATTTACTGTTGATAATAAAAATTTAAAAGTTGGAACATTAACTGCATTATTTCAAAGTGATAATGATAAAAGACAAATATGATATGGTCCATATACTTATCCAACATTTCCACAAGAAATATGAATATTAATGATACAAGCTAAAGGTAAAAATGGTTCTGGTGCTGGAACAATATTTTGAAAATTTTGAAATAGAAAATGATTACCAAGTCAATTAAGAAAATATGTTAAAAGTGAATTAGCAAAAAAAGGTAAATATTATGGTTCACAAGATACTAGTGTAATTTATCCAAATAATATTAATGTACAAAAAACTATGCATTTTATTAATAAATTAGAAAAAGGTTTTTTTAAATTAAAAGAATATAAAACTTTATCTAAAAATGAAATAGGAAGTAATCAATGAAGATATGAAAGAAAACAATTATTAAAAAATTCTTTACATACAAGAAAATATATAAAAATTAAACAAAATTCTAATTTTTATAAAAAATGAAAGTAGGTGGTTAAATGGAAATACAAAAACCTGAGTGAAAAACTACTTATTTAATTCCTTTTACTCGTGGTAGAAGAGATTATATTAAAGATAGAAAAAAATATGATTTTAGTTTATTAAATGATATTGAAAAATTAAGAAAAAAACAATTAGATTCAATAAATTTATTATCATTTATATTAATATCTTTAATAATTACATTATGGAGTACATTACCACAAACAATAATATTACCTAAATATTTAGAATTTACTAAATTAGGTATGAAAAATGTAGATTGAAAATATAATTGAGGTAATGCAATATGATTAACAGTCATACCTAGTATTGGTGGATTTGGATTACATCATATACCAAATAAAGCACCACCAAGAATAAAATTTATATTAAATTTAATAATTAAAATAATACCAATTTTAATATTAATTATTATTTTATATTTACCAAAAATAGAAAAAGAAATAAGAAAATTAAAAAAAGAAAAGGTGGAATAAAAAATGAATTTATCAAAAGAATTAATAACAGCAGTATTAAGTGGAGCAATAACTAGCGGAGTTATAGTTACTATTGTTTTATTATTAATATCAAAATTTATTAAAAAATCAAAACAAAGTAAAATATCAAAAGAATTAAAAAGAGATAAAGAAATTCAATTTATTATTGAAAATATTAAACAAATAAATTCTCAATTACAATTAGAAACTACATCAATTGCAAAATTACTTGATAGTTTTAATAATGATGAAGAAAAAGATGAAGTATTTAAAAATAAAATTATTAGTCAAAGAGCTTCTAGAAAAGAATTATCGGAAAAAGATAAGAAAAAAGCAACTAAAGTTGGAATTTAAAGGGTTTAAATACCCTTTATTTTACATTAAGGAGTAAATTATTATGGCTATTAAAGACCCATTAATGTTTATAACAATTGAAGAATTTAAAAATTGAAATGGTTTTAATAAATTAGAATTTGATGATACTACAACACCAGATAATGAAATTTGATTTGCTATTTCAGTTGCAAGTAATAATATTGATTATTTAAGTGGACATTCTATTTCAAAAAAATGACCAGAAACTACATTAACAGAATTTACTGATGAAATACAAACCGCAACTGCATATTATGTTAGATTTTTATTAACAAAAGATAGTAATTATATTCGTGGTCAATCAAGTATTAGTCAAGGTGGAATGACTTATAGTGAAAATAATCCTACTGACCCTTATTTTATTGTTCCAGAAGTATTTAATTGTTTAAGAAAAATTAAAGAATATCCAAATATTACTGGATTTAATTTAGATGTTTTACCTAAAAGAAATGATTTTTTTAGTAATTTTTATAGTAATTGTGGAGAAGATAGTCCTTTAACAAGATATTTAGAATGACTTAATTTAAAAACAAATGATCCAAGAGTTAAAATATATCCAAAATATCCTAAAAATATTATTGGAACTGAAGTATGAATTGATACTACTGATATAAAATCATTTGATAATTTAACAACACTTGAATTATTTAATAAATATTTTAGTAATGATAGTTTACAGTTAGTTGATGGTAAAGAAAGTCAACAAGAAAAAGTTATTAGTATTAGTGATGAAATAGGTAAATTAATTGAAAGTAAACAACCATTATTAACACCAAATAATGCTGGAAATAATATTACTATTACTGGTAATGGAGAAAATATTAAAATTAGCGCTATTGGTGGTAGTGGTGAATCATTATGAGAAACAGACCCTAATAGTCCAACTATAATACAACCTAAAGAAAAAAGAATTATTACTTCTAATAATAAAAGAATTATTTATATAGCAGACCCAGAACAACCACAAGATGGAGTTAATTTAAGAACTTTAGATAAAAAATTAAAAGAAACAGAATCAAAATTTCCTATTGCATTTCAAATAAATGCTGTTAGTCAAGAAATTTCTAATTTAGAAACTACTGATAAAACTATTGCCGGTGCTATTAATGAAATTAATAAAAATCAACCACAACCAATTCCAAGTATTCCGCAATGAAAAGAAGTAGGAACAAAAGTTAATATAAATCATATTAGACATACTTTTAAATCAAATACTAAATATAAAATTTATTATAATTTTGAAAGTCAATCAAGTAATAAGAAATTTGCTTTTATGTCTAAAGAATTTTTATACGGTGAGTTGAATACTGAGGTTCAAACATTATATTGAGATAAAGTTAATGAAAGAATAATAATTTCTTTACAAATGCAAAATGATACCATTGCTATTGTTAGTGACCCTACAAGATATGGACAACTTTTAAAATTAGAAGAATTACAGGAATAATATTATGAATAAAGAATTTACTTATTTACATGAAATTAGTTATTGATTATTAAATAAAAGTGATTTTACTCATAGTGAATATAATTTAAGTGGTAGTAGATATTCAAGTAAAACATATAGTATTGCAGAAGAATTAGCAATATTAATAGCAATTTCAATTAAAGTTAATAAATCAATTGCTATATATTGTTTTAGAAAATTAAATAAAGATATTAATGAATTAACTAAAGAAATTGATGAAGCTTTAATTAATATTGGTTTTGATTATAAAGATTTTAATTTAAAATATCCAAATAAACAAGCAGATTTTCGTTTTAAAGGTAGTAAATCATTTATTAGAGTTATGGGTGTATATAGTAATTCAAATGATAGAATACCTTTAAAAGGGCTTTCTAGAAGTGAAATAAAAGGTTTTGATTTAGCAATTGAATGATGTGAAGAAGCAAATGAATTTAGTCAAGCAGAATTTCAAGCAATTACTTTTGCATTAGGTAATGCTAAAAAAACTATTAAAATAAGAAGTTGTAATCCAGATAATATTTATCAATATTTTATTGAATATATGAATAAAAGAGTACCTTTTAATTTAGATTTAATGAAAGAAAATAATGAACAAATTAAATCAATAGAAGATAACAAAATGTTTAAATTATTTCATTATTCAAATTGAAAATTAAATGAACATAATTTAAAACAAGATAAAATTAATGATTTAGAAGAATTAAAAGAATTAGACCCTATTAAAGCACAAAGTTGATATTATGGTGTACCTAGTGTTTTAACTGGTTCTATATTTGCAAGATATTTAGATAAACTTAAAACTGAATTAGATTTTAATGTTAATGAAATAGTTGGTGGTTTAGATTTAGGTTTTGCTACAAGTTCACAAGCTCATCCTACTGTAGCTGTTTTATGTTTTATTGGTGAAAATGAAAAAACTAGAAGAATACATCAAGAAAGTGAATTTTATCATAGTAATGCTATTATGAAATTTAAAGATACTTATGAATTAGCAAATAATATTATTGATTATTATTTAGATGAAAGTATTAAATTTCAAGCGATGAAATTTGGATTTACTTGTTATGTTGATTATGGTAGTGGTGGATTAGCAGTTATTGATATTTTAAAAAAAGAAGTAGAAAAAAGAAAAATAAATTGATTATATTTTACTCCAGTAGATAAAACTACAATGTATTTAAGAGATAGAATTGATTGAGATACTATTTGTATGATTAAAGGTATATTAAGTATTAATTGAAAAAAATGTCCTAATACACATGAAGAATTATCAAAAATGCAATGATTAGCAAAATCTAAATTAGAAAATTCAAATAATGAACCACAAATGCTTGATTTATATGATAATTGTTGAGATGCAAGAATGTATGCTTCAATGCATAAAATGAAATGATTAATTAATAATATTGATAATGAATTATTAATTAATAAAAATAAATTTTAGGAGTGATAAAAATGAATAATCCATTAGAATATCTTTCTTGTAATAGAAGAGAATGATATAGTGATATTCCTATGAGAATTGCTCAAAAATCAACTAAATTATGATTAGGTAAAGGTTTATTATTTGATAGTGAAAAAGAAAATATTTTAAAATATTTTACTAATAAAATTATTAGTGATAAATGATTTGAAAAATTATATAAATTTGGAATACAAGAAAGTTTACTTGGAAAAGTATATATAATGCCAATTATTTATAAAGATAATAGTACAAGTTTAAAAGTATTACCTAATTCATTTGCTGGTAGAGTTGCTAAATATAATGAAGAAGAACAATGTGCAGAATTCTTTTTTATTAATGAACAATCAGATAGTGCAACTTTAACTTGAGTAATTGCTGAAAATGGAAAAATAAGATTTGAAACTTATAAAAATGATGATAAAAATCAAAAAGAAATTATTTTAGGAACAGCACATACAAAATTAAAACCTAATTTAATACCAAAATATAGTTATGAAATTAAAAATCCTTGAAATTATTTACCAATATTAGAAATAACAAATTTACCAATGGTTAATTTTTATGGTAATTCAACAACTTTAAATGCTTATCCAGATACTTATCCAGTTTGAAATTTAATTGAATATTATCATAAATCATATACTCAAAGAAATGTTGATAGAGAATTAAATGTTACTACTTTATTTGGTGCATTTGATAATGAAACTGTTAAAAATATGATTGAACATGGAAAAATAATTGATAATCCTAAAAAAAATATTGTAGTTAATGTTGGTACTGCTGGCTATAATAAATCTGGTGCTGGTGGTATGGAAGTTATTCAAGGTGATTTTAAAGCAAGTAATTATATTTTAGATAAAGATGATTTAGCAAAAGATATATGAAATGGTGCTGGTTATGATTATAGTGAATTTAGTGGTGTAAATTATGAAAATAAAACTAAATCATTATTTAATAATAAAAATGATATGGAAACTACAGAAACTAAAATAAGTCATTATTCATATTATTTTTATAGATTTTTTGATATGTTATTAATTCATGAAAATTTATGAAATGGTAATGGTGATAGACCTTATTCATTTAAATTTTTACCTATTGCTATGACTGACCAATTATTAAAACAAGAAATGATTAGTCAAAGATTAGTAGATAGAACAATGTCATATACACAAGCTATTGCTGAATTAGATGAAGTAACAAAACAACAAGCAAAAAAACATTATAAAGAAATAATTGATGAAGATAAACAATCAATAAAATTGTTAGGAGAAAATGAAAATGATACATCAACAAATTCAATTAATGAAACATCTACACATTCAATTAAAAAGACAACAATTGCTAATTAAAAGATGTAGTTATTGAAAAATATTTCCATTTATTATTAATAATGGTGCAATTCCTTTAACTGAAACTGGTTATAAACCAATTAATAGTAAAATTAGTGATTTTGGTCAATATGAATTAATATTAACTGGTACTACTCCAGTTGTATGTATTTGAAAAAAAAGTACAAAAATATATCAAAAAAATAAAGGTAAAATTGACCCTATAACTCATAAATCTAGTGGTCAAGATGAATTTTATACAAAACAATATAAAATAGGTGATTATTGAAATGCTTATTTAATTGATGATACAAGTGGTGTTGATTTTAGTAATTTACCGAATAATCAAATATTTAAAACAGTACAAACTAAAAGACAATATACTTTAGTAATGTTTGAAGAACATATTACAATTGATGATTATTTACAATTTTTTGTTGTATTTAATGATGAAAATGAAAATATAGGTGGTAATAGTGGTAAAAATCAAGATAGACAATTATTATATATTTCAAATGTAACAAATTATTATAGTCCTTATAATGGTGCATTTAGTATGCAAGTTTTAACTTTTAGTAGTTTAAATGATAGAGTAGTTTCTAGTGGTCAAAATACACTTAATTTTGTACAATATGCAAGCACGGGTAGTGGTTATGCTTTTCCTACTATTCAACAAGGAAAAGTAACATTAAATCGTACTTTAATGCGTGATATTGGAGTTAGATATTCTCATAGACAAAGTTATGGATTAGAATTATTAACAAGTTGTTATTATTATGGAAGACCAATAATTCAAGGTCAAGAACCTATACAACAAAATAATGAAGAAATATTTGAAAGTAAGGTATTTGCTTCAAGAAGATTATTTATTGCTGGTAATAATGAAAAATCTACAACTGATATTAAAAATAATGGTGGGTTACTTGCAGGAATAAATGATAAAATAACTACAAGTAGTCATCCTGAAACTACATTTTATAATATAATGGATGCAAAACCTACTGGATTTACTCATTATGATACATGACAAAAATTTTTAGAAGCAAGAAGATTTGATATGTTAGCACAAAAAGATTTTCAAGGAATATTAACATGTAATAAAGAAAAAGCAAGATTAAGTAATGGTGAAGATATTGGTAAAGCAAAATTCTTTTGAGATAGTGAATGAAATATAAATAATTTACAAGGTGAATATAATGTTGATATGAGTAGTAATTTTAAATATAAAGATCCAGATACTGGATTAGTTATAGGAAGTCCAACTGTTGATTATAAAAAAATATCACAAAAATATATGTCAGCAATATTAAATTTTAATAGTGTAGTATTTAGTTCATTAATTCAAATGCCTTATGATAGTGTACAATGATTACCATTTGCTTTAAGTTCAATTCCATTAGTAGGTAAATTATTAAATGCTTTAACATTAGGTATTCCAGTAGGATTTATTATTACTCAAAATTCTCAACAATATAAAAATATGCCATTTTTTAATGGTTTTATGTCTGCTTTTTTTACAAGTAATTTAAGTGCAATTATTGGAGATAATAATAATGATTGATTTATACCTTTAAATGTATTTAGTAATTCAAGTGAATTTGCATTAGGTAAAATGTTAGGTTCACATGTTTCAACAACTGCTATGACAATGAAATTAAGTGATAGGGTATCAGTATATCCATGAGACCCTACTACTGGTAAGAAGTTAACTGTAAAAGAACAAATATCAACTGTTGATTTATCACAAAAGAAAAATAATAAAGTTTATATATTAGCAGAAGATACTGAATTTTTAGATATTGCTTCACCATTTACAAATGAAGATACTGAATGTCAATGAAATCCAACAAGTAATGGAGTTATTGATGGTTCAAATTATGCTTATATTATTGATACAATTGTTACACAAAGTTTACATCAAGGTGAAGAAAGACATACATTTTATAGTGATAATCCTTTTACTTATCAAGGTGATTATAATGAAATATCAGTTGCTCAATTTAGATATAATAATATGGGTTATTTGACTGGTAATGCTTTTAATTGAACTACTTTATATAAATTAAATCATGATGAATATAAAGAAAGTGAAGAAACTACATTTAGTTATCCAGCCAAAATATTACCACCAAGTCCACAAAATATAGCAAAAACATTGTTATTTATTCCCAATAATCCTACTTATAGTGCAGATTTACCAATAAAAAATTTATTTGTTATAAATGAAAATAACCAATTAATTTATAATGAAGACGAATGAATTAATAATGTTGGTTTGAAAATTCAACCATTAGAAATTAATTTAGACATTAAATCTAAGTTAGACCCTACATTATTAATTAATAGTTTCGAAGATTTACAAAGATACTATAAATCTATTGATTTATATATCTCATGAGATTATAAAACTAATGAATATAAGGGAGGAAAAGCAAATTTTTTAAACACAAAAGAAGAATTTATTTTAAAAAATCATACACAAATGTATACTTTTAATTTAAAAGATTTAAGATATTATAAAGATAATAAATATTTAGAAATTAAAAGTAATAATGTAATACACCCATATCAAGCTGGGAATTATATGGAATATTATGCATTAGCTACAATTAATAAAAAAGTCAATAATATTAATCAATTATATAATTTATTTGATAATACCGGTATTACATCTGTAACAGCAAGTAATGAACCAAATCCAACCATTCATAAATATAATATTAGTGATATTACTACAACATATTTAGGGTTTCAAAATTTAGATAATAGCAGATTAAATTTTAAAGTGCAAATATTTCCAATTTATTTATATGCTACTTTTCATGAATATTTTAATGAACAATTATCACCAGAATACAAAGAACAATGAATAATAAGACAAGTAGAAAATTATAAATTAACAATTTCAAAAATTGTATTAAATTCAAGATAAAAAAATATTATTTTATGATATAATTCGCTAATAAGGAGTTGTTAACTAATATGAAAAATATTTTTTGTTATCTTAAAAGAAAAAAAAACAATATAATTTATTATGAAATTGATAATCATAGTAAGATTAAATTTAATAAAAAAAATAAAAAGTGAATAAAAATTATTTGAAAAAACGGACTAATACATAAAAAATGTAATATTCTCTTAAAAGAGATAGATTTTAATTTAATAAATAAACCAGATGAAAAATTAGGTTATTTTTTTCTTAAAAGTAAAAAAATTAAACAACATTGAACAAGAATAAAATTACAAAATGATAATTTATTATTTGAAGTAGACCCTAAATTTGATATAACTCCTTTATTTCCGTGATTAACTAAAAAATTTACTGTAAATTATAATAATTTTTTTAGTGTAATAAATAAAATAAAAAACATAACTAATCAAAATAATATTTCCCCGCAATCTTAAATATTAATGTATAATATATTGAACTTACCTGTAGGGTTTGGTAAGTTACATATATAAATTTATTTCATTTTATATTTTCATAATTAGGTTGGCACCTAATTAAAAAGTTACCAATTAAGGTAACTTTTTTTTAATATTTTGTTATTATTAAACTAAATTAATAATAAAATAAAGGAATTAAATATGTCATCAATTATTGATAAATCATTTAAACCAACATTACAATGAAATAATAATTTTAAAAAATTAAAAAAATTATCAAAAAAAATTGCTAAATTAAAATATAAATATCATGAAAATAAAATTAAATTAATAAATTGTAGTTTTTGTTGAAATAATATTGAACCTGTTTTAAAAGAAATACTATCTAATATGGATAAATTTCGAAATAAAAAAAGTACTCATATTAATGATATGATTAGTTATAAAATAAAAAATGATATGAATTTTATAAATAAAAAAAATCAATATGATGAAATAATTATTAAATTAAAAAATCAAGAAGAAGATTTAATGAAAGGATTAATTGCGAATACATGTAGTTTTAAACACAAAATAGTTCAAAAAAAATTAAAAAAATGAAATTTTTTAATAAATGAATATCAAAAAATAGTTAATAAAACTAATATAAATTTAAAATAAAAAATGCCTTTTATAAAGCATTTTTCAATTTAATTAATTCTACTTCTAAATCTGTATTTTCTTTTTCTTGCATAACACCATAATGATATTTTTTATCAATTATTTCTTTTAGTATTTTTATTGAACTATTATCTTTTAAATTATTATCTAAAATATTAACTAAATCTTCCAAAGTAATAGCAATTAGTATTTTATTTTCCATTATTTATGTTCTTCTTTATTATGTTTTATAGAAATATTACATATTAAATCTTCTTGTATTTTAAACATTCTTAAAATAGTATTTATAATTTCATAATCAATTTTATTAATATAATTATTATTTTTTAAATTATTTATAATTTTAATTCCATCATTATATAAATTTTCAATATCATTTTTATATTTTGTAATATTATTAATATTTATAATTTTTTCTTTAGTTTTCATTATTTACTCCTTTAATTATCAATAATTAATAATTTTAGTTATAACATCTGTTAGTACTGAAATTATCATTAAAAATAATATTACTGATACTGATACTATAGTTAATATTTCTCATCAAACCATTATTTACTCCTTATTTTTAAATTCATTTTTAATTTCTTTTACTTTATTTTTAAATTGTTTTTTATGAAAATAACACATATTAAAAAATTGAACTACACTATCTTCTATATTTACAGTTTTTAAAGTAACTAATACTTTACTATTACAATCTTTAACAATACATTTAATTAATACTTTTTCTTGTTTTTGCATTATTTTTCTCACTTTCATCTAAATTTAAAATTAATAAAAATATATAAATATAAAATAAATGTTAATAAAGTTAATATTGTATTTAAACTAAATATAATTAAAATTGCTATTTGCATTATTTATTCTCCTTTATATTCATTTCTATATTTTTTACATTTATCATCTCAATATATTTCATATCCTTTACATCATCCTATAAATATTTTTGGTTTATAACCTAATTTATCATCACCACATTTTATACAAGTATATATTTTTTGATTATAATAGTTTATATTTCTAAATTTATATTTATGTTTCATTATTAACATCTTTATTTAAATAATATCAACCAATTAATAAGCTATCTGCTTGGTCATGGTCTTTAATTTCTATATTTCATTTATATTTTTCTTGTAATGATTTAGCAAACATTAAACTAAAATCTTTATCTCATTTATTAATTTTTGAATAACTTGAATATATTGGTAATAGTAATTCTTGTTGTTCTTTATATCATTTCTTTCATTCACTTGGACTTATTAACATATTTTTTGTTATTAATTTATTAAATTGTCCAACAATAAAACCACGCAAATGTTCTTGAGTTTCATAACCAATTCCATTTTTTGAATGAAAAGTACCACGTTCTATTAATAAATCATATTCATTTATATCAATTAAATAACTTATCTGTTTTTGTATTTTTTCTCAATCATAATTATAGTTTTTAAAACTATAACTATTTATTCATATTGGTTTTTTATTTTCTCATAATGTAAATCCAGTATTTTTAATACTTGGGTCAATTGAAAGTAAATAACTATTCATTTTTAAATACCAAATTATCTAATTTATTAATATTTTCTTCTAATTTTTGAAAATTATTATTATTTTCTATTTCTATATTATTATTGGGATTATCAATATATATTTTTTCTGTTTCAGTAATAATTGCTTGGTCACTTTCATATGCAATTTGCATTTCAGTACTCATAATTCCCCATTTTCTTAATAATTGAGTTAATACAGTTTTTAATGACATACTATCAAAATCACTAACAATAAATTCTTTATTTTTTGCATAAGTTTTTGAATATTTTAAAAAATGTTTTTCAATTTGTTCATTTGACATATATAAAGTTTTTTCAAAGCCATTTACTAACTGAAAATATGCTACATAACCAATAATAGGTTGTTTCAATCTTTCTAAATCATCTTGTATTCAATTAAATTCAATTCCCTTAAGTCTATCTATTTTTTTAATTTCTGTTAATCTAACATCACTTACATTAATTTCTTTATATTGTTGTGAACGTAATGCTAATTGAATATAACCTTTATATCCCATTTGAAATTGAGCATTATTTACTTTTGTGTTATTATCTCAATAAGGTACAATATAACAATAACCAAAATTCTTTTCTAATGGTAAATTCAATAATACTGCTTGATAACAACTATTAATAATTGTTTCTGGATATGCTTTATCTAAACCATATTGATTTGAAATTGCTAATACATTACTTTTAAATTTTTGTATTTCTAAATTATTAATAATACCTTTTTGTCTAATAAATTTTTCTACATTACCATTATTAATATTTTTAACTAATAATTCATTTGCCATTTTATTTCAATTCCTTTCATGTTCAAATTGCTTTTTGTCATTCAATTAATAATTCATTTGTTATTTCAACTTTAATTAATTCAATGTCATTTTCTTTAACTCAACATATAAAATGAGTATTTGATAATTCATAATTATTATTTTTTAATAATCAATAATATGCTATTATTTGTAATTTTGATTTTTCTAATAATTCTTTAGTAAAAACTTTATAAGTTTTAAAATCTACTATTATATTTAAATTATTTTCTTTATAAATTAAATCTGGTGTTCCAGCAACAATATCATAATTAAATATTTTTTCACTAATATATTCATTATTATTAATAAAGTTATTTGGTAAATAATCTAATAATGTATAACAATAATTTAAATAATTTTGTGAAAATAAATCTTTAATATAATTTTTAATTTGATTACTTATATTTTTAATATTTATATTTTTAAAATATAATTCTGCTACCTTATGAACTGCATTACCACGAATTCTTGCATTATTTATATTAAAACAATATTTACATTTATTACATTTACAATATGAATTACCTAAATAATAATCAAGTATTTTACTTACTGATATTAATTCTTTATTTTGAATAAAATATTGATGTGTTTCTTTTTTAAAAATTAAATTATTATTTTGATTGTTTAATTGCATTTTGAATTAAATTCCTTACAAAATTATTAATTGTAATATCATATTCTAAACAAAGTTTTTTTAATTCATAATGATCACTTTTAGTAAGTCTAATAATAATTTGTTTAGTTATTAAATCTTCTGGCTTCTTTTTTGGAGCTGCTACCATTTTTATTCACTACTTTCTTTTTAACCTTTAATAATTCTTTTATAATCAATAATTACTTGTTCTAATTGATTTACATTTTTATAATTAAAATAATCAAGACTAATTTTTAAATCACCATCAGCATTAATGTTAATTTCTAAATCTTCATATTTACTATTAAATTCTTCTTGTAATTCTTCGAATTTTTCTATTAATTTCATTGCATTTTGTAATTCTAATTGATTCATTATTTATTACACTCCTTTAAAATTTTCTAATTGTAATTCATTAATATAATATTCATATAAGTAATCTCAATTATTTGATGTTAAATACATATCTTCTTCAATAATGTTATCTATACATTTATTACAATAATAACTATTATCAATCTCACTAATTCATATATATTTTTCATTATGAATATTACATTTCATAATTATCACTCATTAATTTATAAAAACATTTATTACAAGTTCTATTTGCATATGATGAATTTTTATGACAAATATCACATGAACCAAATATTTTTTCTTCTTCATATTTTATATATATTCTTTTATCTTCTTTTAAATTAAGCATTTATATTACTCCTTTAATTAAGAATATTTACTTACAGAAATTAATAAAATTATTAATCCAATTAAAGTTGAAATTGAAAAAATAATTATTCTTATTTTCAAGAACTTTTTTTGATGTTCTTTTGCTATTTTTATTTTTTCTTTTATTATTTTCTTTTCTAATTCTTTCTCATTTATTTCTTCCATTTTTAATCCCTTTCTATAATTTTTAATATTTCTTGTATTTCAATATATTTTTTATTTTTAAGTAATTTTTCATTACATAAATTTTTTATTAATTCTATTTTTTCAACATTAAGTAACATAATTAATGCCTTTCTTAACAAAATTATTTTTTTCTTGTAATTTTTCTCAAAAATTATTTTCAATTGGTAAAGTGGCTTTTAATTGTTTTAATTTTAAAAGTAATTTATATCCTTTAATACTCTCTAATTTTTTATTAGTTTTATTTTGAAAATCATATTCATAAATAGTAAAATCAAAACTTCTTTTAATACTTATTCTAATTTCATTTTTTTCTTTACTTCTATGAATAAATCTTTTATCAATTCATACACCAATAACATTAGAATTATTTTCATTTAATAATTTAATAAAACTTGCTTTATTAGTTTCATTAATAATTGCTATTTTTGATAAGAAAATAGAAGTAAAATTAGTTTTTGTTTTTTCTAATAATTCTTGTATTTCTTTTTCTTCTAAATTTTGTTGAAAAATATTATCTTTATCAAAATCTAAAAGTAAATTAGTAATTTCTTCTTTTGATAAATCTTTTTTAATATTTTCTTTAAACATAAAATATAATCCTTTCTTTAATTGAAGTCTTATTTAAAAGAAGTCTTAAAAAGAGAAAAATTCTTTTCTCTTTCTTTTTGAAAAAGAGGGGGTGTGGGGGAGAAAAAACTTTTTCTTTCTCTTTTCTTAAAGAGAACACACTAAAAATTACTATTGGAATATTCCAGCACAATAGCCTAAATAATTTTTTATTTAGTTATGTAATAATTAATTACTTTAATAAAGTGCTGGTTTAATAAAATAATTAATTATAATTGTTTAACAATTAAAAATGAGAGTTTTATCTCTCATGTCATTTTTATAAAATATACCAATTTTTTATTCGGCCTATTAATTTAAAGTAAAATAGTTTTTAATTTATAATTTAAGATAGTCAGGTGAATTATAATGACAAAGAAATTTGGTTATAATTTACTAGCATTTGTATATTTTTCAAATCAACGTCGCGGTACTGCTAAATTAGTTTTGAAAAAAAATACATGTAAACGTATTATTAAAATTTACAAGAAAAATAAAAATTTACAAATAAGTGATAAGGTAAGATTATTATCTAATTTTTTAAGTAGTAATATTGTTTCTAAAATTTCAGCTTTAGCAGAAGAATCCTCAATGCCATATACTTTGATTGATGAAATAGTTTTTGTTATTCTTGAACAATGAGAACTATTTTTACAATGAAGTAAAAAAATAACAAATGCTCTTATTATTACTGTTAATAAAAATCTAGAATTTAGCGCTGATTGAGTAGGTAATGAGAATATTTTTGCAGAGTTAATAACCGAATATACTATTAATTATAAAGAATTAGGAATGAACACTATTATTTTTAATAATGGTTTTTCTTACGAAAGAGATGGTATTAAGTATAGTGCTAATGGTATTGCTAAAATTATTTTAACACCATGTTTATGAAAACAATTAGATAAATTAAATAATAGTTTTGAGATATCGCAATATTTAAGTAATGAACAAATATTTTGTTATCTTTCTTTAGAACCAAATTCTGATAAAATTTTAAATTATGCTTTTGAACAATTGGCAGTTTTAATTTTTAATAATAAAAAATATGTTAATGATGCTTTTCTTAAGTTTAAAGTAGGTGTTGTTTTAGAATTTGAAGCAGTAGTGCATGAACAATTTCAATTAAAACAAATCTCAGCAATGAAAGTTAATAGCGAAGAATTAAAATAATATATATTATTTTGAAGTAAAAATTAAGGTAATACTAGACTAGTATTACCTTAATTAATATATTTTAGAAAAGTTGAATAATGATTTTATGCTAATCATATCATTATTATTTTACTATTGAGTGTTTATTCTTATTATTGTTGTTGACTTTAAAGAAATAGTTTCTTGGTTTTTTACTAAAGCAATAGAAAGTGTTAGTTCATCTCCGTCTGTTAAATCATTTGGACGAGGGAATGCTCCTCTTCTTTCAAAACCTATAACATTAAATTTTGCTTTTCAACCAACTAATTGTTCAAAGTTATTAAATTTAATAGCTTTTTCAGTTCTGCTTTTGCTTATTAATGGTACTTCTGTTTTATCTTTTAATCATTTATTAACAGTTTCTTCTAATTTATAACCCGCTTGGAAATGCTCAATAGAACTTCCTTCATAAACAAATTCATTATAACTTAACTTAGCAGGACTATCACTTGCAAAAATATTAAATAAAGCATCAGTTCCAGTCATCACTTTTACTGTATATTTATCCCCTAAATTTGTTTTACCATCTTCTTTAAAGAATTGTAAATTATATGTTCCATCACCAACTACAAGTTTTTCATCATCATTTGGTTCTACAAATTTACTAGTAGAAACTTTTATATTAGATATTTTATTTTTAATTTTAGCAACTTCCGCTGCATCAAAAGTACCATCTTCAGGTGTTGTTCCTGATGTTAATTTCTGTTGTAAAACAGATTTTAAAAAATAGAAACTGTCTTTATCTTTAGCTTTGGCTTGACCAGTAGTTACCTCATTTTCTAATAATTTAGTAACCAAAATATCGGAATTATCAATTCAGAAAAAGGATGTATCTTTTTCTCAATCAAGTCTAATAGTTTTTAAACCGTTTCCTTCATCATTTGTTAAACCTAAATTTATTGATACTTGATCTAGTAATATTTTTACCTGATCTTCTTTGTTGTTACCACAAGTTATAACAGTAGTTACTGGTACTGTTGTTATGACACTAGCACCTAATAACTTTAATAATGTTCTCATATTCCTCATTTTTCTCTTAACCTCCTCAGTTAAATCTAGAATAGATGTGAGAAATTATCTTCAATAATCTTATGTAAAACATATTATTTTAAATAACTCACTAACACTATTATAATACATAAAAAAATTTTATGGTTTTTTTAAACCTTTAAGAGTTTATTTGTAAATTATTAATAGTAAAATTAAATAAAAAAACACTTATAATTTTAATTTTTAATATAATAAAAATATATTAAAAATATTTAAGATTTTAATTAAAAATTAAAATTATATTAGTATTTATTGTTATAAAGTAATATCTGAAAAAAATAAAAATAATAAAGTATAATATTTCTATAAAAAAAAATATAAGTTTTTGACCTGGACGTATTTCAAATGTGGATATAATTTAATTTTCTTTAAATAAAAGATAAAATAAATTATTAATTTTTATAAATATTATAACCCTAAAAAGGGTTAATGTCAAGTCTTAATATAGATTTTATTAACTTTTATAAAATAAAAATTCCTAACTATTTAGGTTTAGATTTATTAAATTGTATAAATTTAAACAAATACTTTTAATTTATTAATTCTTGCTTGTTTTAATTTTAATAAATTAAAAAATGCTTCTTTTGAATAAATTTTTGCATTATTATTTGATATTGATTTTATTAAATGATAAACATCACTTTCAGCACTACAACCAATATTTCAAATAGCATTTTGATTTTCAATACCTTTTTTATTATTTTTAAAATATTCATATATTTTTTCATCAGCATTATTTTCTTTTAAATAATCTAATAATTTATAATAATTACCATTTAAAAATAATTTATAATAAGCATAATTTAATTTTTTATTATTTTCTTTTGTTCTTTTAGCTTTTCCTACAATAAATACTTGTTTTAATTTTTGTAATGGATGTCATTTATCTACAGCATAATCAATTTTTAAATAATTAGCAGTAGATTTAAGATAAGTTGCACCATCACCAGTTAATTTTAAATTTCTATTATTATAACCTATAAAAAGATTATCTAAAGTAGTGATTATAGATTTAGCAAATTCTTTTTTAGTAATTCTTTGACCTTTTCTCGTTGATAAAACATAAATATATTGTCATTTAATGTTTTAATATTTAAATTTATTTCATCTATTTTTGTGATTAATTGTTCTTTAGAACTTTCATTATCATTCAAAATAAATTGTATTTGACCGTTATTTGCATCAATGTTTGTTGTTAATTGTTCCTTGTTTTTTTCTAATCTTTCAATTTCTAATTCAATTTCTGATTTTTGTTTTATTAATGCAATTAAATTTTCTAAACTTTGTAACTCCATTTTCAATTCTTCTTTTTTTAAAATTTCTTTTTTTAAATTTAATATTTTAGTTTTTTCTTTTTGTAACTTTGTCATATTTTCTTTTAATGCTTTTAAACTACCATTAAAAAAAGATGATTCTTGAATTATTTTTTTTAAATTAAATAATTCATTTCTAATTCTCTCTAAGGTTCTTCTGTTATCTACTCTGTCTAGATTTCTATTTTTTATATCTTTATCAGTTTCTTTACTTTCAACTTCTAAAGTATATATTCATTAACTGCTTTTAATTTATCAGTCATCTGATTAACATATTGTTCAATAAATGTTTTTTTATCTTCACTATCTTTGATATTTCTTAATTGACTTTCAGCTTTCTTCAATATATCTTCTAGTTGTTTTCTTTCAGATTCAAAACTTGCTTGTTTTTCAGCAATATTTTGTTTCTTGATTTCTAATTCCTCAAGTTTTAAACTAAGAACCTGTTTAGGATCTTTTTTGATTAATTTTTAATAAAATTTATATTATAATGGTTATTTTATAATAAAAAATAGATTTTTAGTCGATAAGTTTTCAAATGATAAAATCTTTTTAATAAAATTGAAATAAAGGAAAGAACAACCATTTGTAAACTAGTATTTAGTTTTCTTTCACAATTTTTTCATAATCTTCTGTATTTTTCTAATCAAGCAAAGCTTCGTTCTACAATTCATCTTTTTGGTAATACTACAAAAGTATGTAGTTCATTGCGTTTTATAACTTCAACATTTGCATTTATGATTGTTTTGATTTCAGAAGCAAATTTTTCACCAGTATAACCAGCATCTACTATTATTTTTTGAACTGCAGAAAGATTTTCTTTTTCATTTTCAATCATTATTATAGCGCTATTACGATCTGTTTTTTCTGCTGTGGTTATGTAAATTGCATGTGGTAAACCTTGAGAATCAACAATAATATGACGCTTTATTCCTGAAATCTTTTTACCAGCATCATAACCTTTATTTTCAGTAGTATCTGTATTTTTAACACTTTGCGAATCAATTATACAAAAACTAGTTTGTTCTTTGCGATTATTGTTGATACGAACTTTTTTAACCAATTTTTTTTAAAATTAATTGCCATACACTAGCTTCTTTACCGTTATTTTTACTTCAAATTTGAAAATAATAATATACAGTTTGTCATTTTGGAAAATTTTTTGGTAGCATTCTTCATTGACAACCACTTTTTAATACATATAAAATTGCACAAAATACTTCATATAAATCTAAACTTCTTGGTTTTGTTTTCTTTTTGCTATTTTCTAAAATTGATTTTATGTTCTCAAATTGTTCTTTGGTGACATGACTTGGATAATTTTTATGCATAATATATACCTCTGATTTTAAAATATATAATCATTTTACATTATTTTCGAAAAGATTCTAAACAGGTTCTAAGAGTTTGAAGATATTCTTTCACATTGTTTCAATCTTTTATTTTCTTTAAATATTTTTGTAAATCATCCTTATATTTTTCTTCTCCAAATAACATAAAAAAACTCCTTTATAAAATAAAAAAACCCATTACTCTTAAAAAATAAAAGCTATGGGTCAAAAACTATTTTTAATTTATGTTTTTATTATATCAAAATCAAACAAATTTTAATATAATTAATTGAATTATTTAACTTTATCATCGATAATTAATTATATTAAAAAATTAATTTGGAGGAAGCAAAATATATGGCTCGTATTATATCCGGAATAACTAGCACTGGAAAATTAACTCTTGGTAACTACTTGGGAGCAATTAATAATTTTTTAAAATTGCAAGAAGAACATGAACTCTTAATATTTGTTGCAAATTTACATGGATTAACACTACCAATAAAAGCACAAGAATTAAGAGATAATATTAAAGATATTGCCGCTTGATATTTTGCTGCTGGTATTATACCAAATAAATCTCATATTTTTATTCAATCTGATGTTTTAGCCCATAGTCAATTAGGATATATATTATTATGTAATAGTTATGTCGGTGAATTAGAACGAATGACACAATTCAAAGATAAAAGTCAAAAAATGACAAATCAACAAAATAAAACGATTAGTATTCCAACAGGTATTCTTACATATCCAACATTAATGGCTGCTGATATTTTACTATATGACGCTGATTTTGTGCCAGTTGGTGTTGATCAAACTCAACATTTAGAATTGACAAAAACTTTAGCAACAAGAATGAATAACAATTATAAAACTGATTTATTCAAAATTCCTAAAATAATTATTGATAAACAAGCACAGAAAATTATGAGTTTACAAGAACCTGAAAAAAAAATGTCAAAATCTGATACTAATCTAAAAAATACTATTTTTTTAAGCGATAGCAAACAAGAAGTTACCAATAAAATTAAAAAAGCAGTTACTGATTCAGAAAATATTATTAAATTTGATCCAGAACATAAGCCTGGAGTTAGTAATTTATTAACTATTTATGCTAGCATTACTAAAAAAGATATCAAAACTTGTGAACAATACTTCAGCAATCACAATTATGGTTTTTTAAAAGAAGAAGTAATTAAAGTAATAAATGATTTATTAGAACCAATGCAAAAAAAACACCAAGAATTTATTAACGAAAAATCATCACAATTAGCAAAATATTTAGAAGAAGGTGCAAATTTTGCTAATAATATTGCTACTAAAAAATTAAACTTTGTTCAAGACACAATGGGTATTAATTTTATCGAGAAAGAAAGATAGGAGGAAGAGACAATGTCTTTATACAATAAAAAACAAAAACATTTAATTCTAGTTGATTTAGATGGTACTCTATTAAAAAGTGGTGGTCGAGAAATTCATATTAATACTAAAAAAGCACTAATTGATGCTCAAAAACAAGGACATATTGTTTGTATTGTCACTGGTCGACCTTATCGTGGATCAATTAAATTTTATCGTGAATTAGATCTTAATACATTACTATGCAATTTTAATGGTGGCCATATTCATGATCCGAAAATCAAAAAATTCAAACGATTAGTTTTTCCAATTTCTGAAACAATTGTTAAACATATTTTAAATGAAGACTATATTTTTCAACAAATTGAAAACGCGGTTATTGAATATTACAACAAAGCAGTATGTTGAAAAAAAGATGATTTCTTTGAAACTTATTTTCATTTAGATACTATTGAAAATGATACTTTTACAATTAGTAAATTAATTCGTGATTGAAAAGGGAGCGCTAATGCCATTTTAATTGAATTTAAAGAAAATACTAATCTTGATCAAGTATATAGTAACTTGGAAAAATATTCAAACTCAATTAAGGTAAATACTTGAAATCGCTATGATAATAATAAACTAATCTTTGAAATTTCAAGTAAATTTATTGATAAAGGAATGACAGCTCGCATTTTGGCTCAATATTATAATGTTGATATTAGAGATGTTATTGCTTATGGTGATGAAATTAATGATAAAGAAATGTTGATGGAAGTTGGCTATGGTGTAGCAATGAAAAATGGTAATATTGTTATTAAAAGTATTGCCAATGACATTACTACTAAAACTAATGATGAGGGTGGAGTTGGTGATCATTTATCAAAATTATTAAATCTTTATGAAGAAAGTGAAATTTATATTTAATAGGAATGAAAATATATTAACTATTATTTCTATATTTGTAATATGATATAGTTTTTAAAAATTAATATAAGTTTTTAACCTATTTACTTTATTTTTAAAGTAAATAGGTTTTTATTTAAAAAAGTTTTTTATAAATTTAATATACTAAAATAAAAAAACCTATTGTTTTATTTTTTAAAACAATAGGGCATTAATTTCTACTAAATATAAATATTTTAATACTATTAATACAAAAAACTATAAAACTTCTAAAGGCAAGAAGTCAAAAATTTCTGAGTGATTGGCACAAAACTTTAATTCCGAATCATTTTTTTGTTCTTCAATTTTAATTTTTAATTCATTTAATTGCTTTTTTATTTTAAGTAATTGAGCAGGTGTTGGTGGTTGTTTATCTCATTCATCAAATAATATTTTACCTGTTTTAAAAAGTTTTTCATACTGACATTTTAAACAACTATTTTGCTGTGATTCATGATCATGGATATTTTTGCCAAACATAAAATTACCTACTTTCCTCAATTCTTTTATTTAAATTTATTATACCAAATAATAAAAAAGGAGAAATAATTCTCCTTTTTAACTAGTAAAATGTTATAAAACCATTGGTAAATAATGTAAGAAAAAACTATTTTCTAATTCTCATCCTCAATCACGCTGATTCTGAGGTGTTAAAATTCATCTAGCAAAACTTTCGGCAAAAAATTCATCATCAAGATTTATATTATATTTACCATTAAATCAGGCACTACGACCATAATTACTATTAACTGTTATTAAGCCAAATAATAATTTTTGCTTAATATTAGTTAATTTTGCTTGTTGACCTAAATAATCAATTAAATATCAAGTACGATCATAAATTTGTTTGTTATCATTGTTAACAGTTAGTTTATGAGAAACTGATGTCATATTAGTATTAATATCACTATAACTGCTATCTGATCACTTTCAATTAGCATTAAATGAATTTCTTTCATCAGCACTTAAACCAATAAAATTACTTAAAGCATGACCATATTCGTGAGTTGTAACACTAATTATTTGATCTGAAGATCAAAATCCCTCTTGAAATTGTTGATCAATTAAATTAATATTTGCAAATTCAGGACCATAACCCATACATTGATTATCAGCTTCTGAATTAAAAGCAGTTCATGCTACTGTGTTATCACTTACAGCAACTGGTGCTACTTTTTGAATTAGTTTAATAACAGTGTTTTTATGAAAAACTTTAGCAAAAATATTATAAAAACGTAATTGTTGTTGCTCTGCTAATTGTAATTGTTCATTATTTAAACCAGCTTTTTATACATTTCAACTCAATTAATATCAATGGTTTTACCACCAATTTTAGTATGAGTTAAATCATATTGTAAACTATCATAATTACTTCAAATTACATCACTTTTATTATTATCATACAACTTATTAAATTCATCAATACTTTCTTTACTTGCCATTTGATGGATTTTATATTCATATTTTTTACCATCTTTGCATCTTCTGGTGAAAGTTTTCATTTTAATAAACTAGCATTAGCATCATGCTTATTTAAATAGACATAATGATCACTGTCTGGAGAAAACGTTAACATTAAACCATTAACTGTTACAAGATTTAATGCTGTAATTATAGTTACTAATTTAATACTTTTTTTCATAATTAATCTCCCCTTCATATCATAATTATAATTATGATTTTATATTGTAGCATTTAAATAAAAATACTGCACTAACTATTCTCATTTATTTTTTATTTTTTTATTAGTAAAAATTTCAACTTCAAAAACAGCAAATTCTTTGCGAACCTTTATAACTTTAAACGAAAAATTTCGAAATTTTAAAAGTGGACTATTTTTCCTTACTTTCTTTACTTTTGTTTTGAACATATATCATTCTTGGACAGTTTGTTTATTATAATTTGGAGGTTTTCTTTTTAAATAACGTTTAAATAATACTTCAAGTTTTGAAGAACCATCAACACGAAACTTATGTGTTCCTATTTCTTGTATCAATCCAATTTCATCAGTTTCATCATAAATTTCACCAACTAATTCTTCAAGAATATCTTCAAGTGTAATAATACCATTAAAATCTTTTTTATCTTTATTATTGCAGACAATAGCCATATGCATTCTTTCGGTTTGTAAAATTTCCAATGCTTCATTTAACTTAGTACGCTTAGAAATAAAAATTGCTGGTAACATTAATTGTAATAAATCTGGATTTTCATTTTCTAACATATTAATAATAAATTCTTTAATATTTAAAATACCAATTACATTTTGATTAACATGATCTAAAACAGGAATTCTACTATATTTTTCTTCTAAATATAGATGTTTAATAACTTTAGGTGGCGTATCATCATAAATATATTTAATTTTACTTTTGGGATGCATAGCTTGAAAAACTGATTTTTCATCAAATTTAATTGCAGATTCAATTAAATCACGTTCTGCTTTTTCAAGAATTCCTTCTCTTTCAATTATTGAAATCAATTCAATAAGTTCTTGTTCAGAACTTGTTGGTTTTTTACTTTTAAATTGAAATAAAGTAACAATAAAAGTTATTGGATAAAAAATAATATTAAGAATATACAAAATATATGCATAATTTAAAGCTATTGTCTCAGGATGTAATTTTGCAACACTTTTAGGTATAATTTCACCAATAATTAAAACAACAATTGCTGAAACTAAAGTTGATATTAAAGGACCATAAGTAGGAGAAACATGAAAAGAATCAATAAATAATATGGTACTTAAAGTACCAATTCCAACATTAATTACTGTGTTACCAAGTAAAATTGTTGTTAAAGTTACATTATAATTTTTAACTAACTTAAATACAATATTAGCACGACGACTTTTCTTACTACGTAATTTACCAATAGATTTAATTCTTATAACATTTAAAGAAGTTAATGATGTTTCAGCAGATGAATAAAAACCACTTAAAAATAATAAAACTAGCAATATTATTAAATAAATATACCAATTACTGTCCATATAGAAAAAAAACTACTCCTTTTGATTTTTATATTGTTATTAAGATTATAACATAGTATACTTAATACGTTATATTTAATTATTAATTTATTACTCATATAACTTTATGATATTATATTGAAGGTGATGAAAATAAATGCGTAAAAAATTTGGACTAATAGCAGCCTTAATAATAGGCACAACAACCAGTTTACAAGTTAGTGCTTGTACAGATAATTCAAAATATCAAGAATTTATTAGTGATGTTAATAGTGGGCATGCTTTTTTTGGCATCCTTGGTGCTGCTGATAATCCACTTTCTAAGCAAATTATTGACGGTTTACACACAATGCAAATCAAAAATAATAATGTACCAAGTAAATGAGATAACTGATTAACAGAAAAGAAAACTGAAATAAACAGTGTTACTACTAATGGAACTATTGATATTAAAATTTATGAAAAATCTCCTTATGCCAACCCTAGTAGTGATATTGTTAACCAATTTTGAAATGATAAAAAAATTAGTTGACAACAACAAATTTATCATTGACTACTTGACCATAAAATTTCTGATAATAGTTCAGCACCTGTTGCTGATTCAGGTGTCAAGGAAATTCAAAATCCTGTTGATAAAGAAAGAGCATTTAAAGCTTTAACAATTGTTTTTATTGTTAATAAAGGTAAACTAATAACTGTTGGTCAAGAATGAGGAACTATTGATGGTCCAAATCAGTTTTTTGATCAACTAACAGCTTTAATCACAGGTAATCTATTAAAAACTGCTGCTAAAAAAACTATATAATTTTTAAAAGAAGATAATTATATATCTTCTTTTACTTTTTGATTTCTTTATCTCTTAATATTTTTTATTCCATTTTTTATAAATTGATATAACTAAAATACGTGTTTATTTTTTTATTGTATTTTATTTATAAGGTGCTAAAATTTTAGTAGATAAGCAGATTTAGTAAAAATAACAATAATTCTAAACATTTCTAACTCATTACTTTAAAAAAAGTAATGAGTTTTATAGTTAAAAAGAGGTATCTAAAATGAATGATTTACTTATTAATAATACCAGTGAATTGGTAACTTTTAATACTAACAGTACAGATCCTAGTAATATAAAAAATATTACTTGAAAAAATTCTACTCAAGAATACAAAAATAAAGTTGAACAAACATATCAAATTTTTTTAAAATCACAAGAATGAGGAAAAAAGTTAAGACAACAAATAACAACGCCATTAACAACAACTAAAAACAAAAACAGACAGAAAAAAAGAAGCACAAATATATTAGTCTCAACACTCATAACAGAACAAATACAAAAATTATCAACAAAACAAATAAAATGATTAACAAATTGACAAATTAAAGCATTTACAGCAGAACAAATACAAAGTTTTACAATTCAACAAATACAAGCACTCACAACAGAACAAATACAAGCACTAACACCAATTCAAATTCCATGATTTACTAAAGTACAAATACAAGCATTCACCAAAGAACAAATTGAACTCTTTACAAAAGAACAAAAAGAAGTATTTTGACCAAAACAAGTAATCACAAAAATTAACACCATGGATTCGCAAAATCAATCAACAACAACTGAATTTAATCCAAATTTACCAAAAATTTAAAAAAATAGGGACGGCTAACAAATTTAACAAATTTTTTACAGAATAATTTTCAATATAATATATTATAGAAATACTCCTTTCCTTATTAATAAAAATTGACAAAGACGAGAATAAAAATCTCGTCTTTTTTTGTAATTGTAAAATTTTATAAAATTTTTATAACCTTCTTTAATACTATTATCAACACGTATTTGAGAACTAAAACAGTGAACTACAACACAGTTGTTAAAAATAGTAGCTAGCATGTGGACTTGCATGAATAAATAAAAAGTGGATGATACCTAATAAAATATACTAACCAGTAATGGTAATTCTTGGGGTGGGAGCGAATTGGAAACTAGTATATATAGACCCGTGGGGGAACATACTATTATTCTTTATTTAACCAACCTTGCCACTATCAAGTGAGCAAGTGTTGGTTTTATTTTTTATTTTTTTTGAAAAATTTTTTGAGCCCAGAATTGTTGGAATTAATAAAACTAATAATAGTAATATTAATAATCTAAAAATTAAAATATATGTCCTTTATGCTAGAAGCAACAGGACATATTAGGAAAGGATTATTATGCAAATAGAATTTAAAAAAGAACAAATTATTAAAGATAAACCACAATCTATTTTTATTGATTATGTTGAATATAAATTATCACTTCCAAAATGAATGGTTAAAAATAATTCTTTTACTGTTGATAATAATTACACATATTGGGTTTTTAATTCTGAAAATATTAAAAGAGAATTAAATGGTAATGAATTAACAAAATTATTAGAACCATATATTTCTGAACAAAAAATAACTGTTAATAAACAAGAAGCAGCCAAAGAATATTATCTTAATGATATAAAACTTGAACCACTAACATTTTATGAACAGCATAATAGTTGATTTATTGGTGAAATAACTGATAGTAAAACAAATATTACTAATCCTTGTTTTAAATACAACATTAGATGAGAAGAAAATAGAAAAAGTTTCAAAATAAATCATCCATATAACCATAATGATTTAGCAATTAATTATCTAGTTACTTCTTAGAACCTGTTTAGGATCTTTTTTGATTAATTTTTAATAAAATTTATATTATAATGGTTATTTTATAATAAAAAATAGATTTTTAGTCGATAAGTTTTCAAATGATAAAATCTTTTTAACAAAAAAATGAAAAAGAAAATAAATTATTGGTTAAGTACCTATTTATAAATGATTATTTCTTGTTTTAGTTAAATTCTATTAAAAAGATTCTAAACAGGTTCTTATAAGCATATTTCAACTCATAATGAAAAAGTATTTTTGTTGAACATGTAAACAAAATAAATTAGATTATTTATTCTTTAATACTAATAATATAAAAACAAGAAAATATTTTTTAAGAGATAAAAATAGTAAAGCAATTTGTTATGACTGTATTTTAAATATTAGGTTAAGTAGGAGATATATAGCTAACTAAAGTAATGTTTACTCATATCTTGAAAAACAAAATCAATCGCTTTTTTAATATTTGGTCAATAATTTGGTAATATTTTTCTTATATTATGTTTTATAGCAAATCAAAAATGTTCAATTGGATTTAAATTAGGAGAATATGGCGGAAGAAATAATAGTTTGCATCCAGCATTTTCAATTAATTGTTGTGTTAATTTAGATTTATGAAACGTTGCATTATCTAAAACTATAATTTGTCCACGCTTTAATACTGGAATTAGTTTATTTTTAACATATGATTCAAAAATTTTACTATTGCAATGTCCTTCAAATGCTCATAAGGCTTTTAATTTACCTTTATTTAGTGAACCAATTATACTCATTATCTTTATTTTATATGCGGGTTTATTATCAAATAATCTTTTACCTTTTTCAGATCAACCATATTTAGAACCTGTTTAGGATCTTTTTTGATTAATTTTTAATAAAATTTATATTATAATGGTTATTTTATAATAAAAAATAGATTTTTAGTCGATAAGTTTTCAAATGATAAAATCTTTTTAACAAAAAAATGAAAAAGAAAATAAATTATTGGTTAAGTACCTATTTATAAATGATTATATATAGCTAACTAAAGTAATGTTTACTCATATCTTGAAAAACAAAATCAATCGCTTTTTTAATATTTGGTCAATAATTTGGTAATATTTTTCTTATATTATGTTTTATAGCAAATCAAAAATGTTCAATTGGATTTAAATTAGGAGAATATGGCGGAAGAAATAATAGTTTGCATCCAGCATTTTCAATTAATTGTTGTGTTAATTTAGATTTATGAAACGTTGCATTATCTAAAACTATAATTTGTCCACGCTTTAATACTGGAATTAGTTTATTTTTAACATATGATTCAAAAATTTTACTATTGCAATGTCCTTCAAATGCTCATAAGGCTTTTAATTTACCTTTATTTAGTGAACCAATTATACTCATTCTCTTTATTTTATATGCGGGTTTATTATCAAATAATCTTTTACCTTTTTCAGATCAACCATATTTATAAAATTCATTAGACTTACTGCATAACTAGTTAACTTTTCATTTTTTTGTTATTATTAAAATAAAATTTGAATAGTTAAGGATAAATTTTATGACATATTTTGAATTAAAAGATAAACCGGATCAATATTTTCGTAAAATAGTTGGTATTAATAAACTAGTTTTTAATGAAATTTTAAATATTTTATTAGATCATCAAAATCTAAAAAATACCACTGGTGGAAGGCCATATAAAATGTCAATAGAAGATAGACTAGTAATGACTTTAAGATATTTATATGAAAATCGTACATATCATAGTATTGGTGCTGAGTATGATATGGTTGATACTACTGCTTTACGAAATATTCGTTCAATTGAAGACATTTTAATAAATAATAATAAGTTTAATAATTTAACAAATAAAAATATTTTTTTAAAAAGAAGAATTCAAAAATAAAATTTTGATAATTGATGTAACAGAAGTAGAAACAGAACGACCAAAATATAATCAAAAAGATTGATTTTCTGGCAAAAAATGAATGCATACTGTTAAGTTTCAAACCATAATTAATGCACATACTAATGAAATTTTAAATATTTTTCCTGATACTGGTAAAAATCATGATTTTAAAACTTTTAAAAATTCAAAGTTAGAATTTTTGTCAGAAACTGTAATTCTTGCAGATAAAGGTTATCAAGGTTTACAAAAAATTCATAGTAATACATTTTTACCCATTAAAACTAGTAAAAATAATCCTAAAACAAGTAAAATTAAAATTTTTAATAAGATTATTAATAAAACTCGCAGAAAAATTGAACATGTTTTTGCATTTTTAAAATGTTTTAAAATTATTGGTTATAAATTTAGAAAAGGTAGAAAACGAATATTTTTAAGATTTAATTTAATTGCAGGATTTTATAATTTATCATTAAAACTTAAAAACGTTATGCAGTAAGTCTATTATCATCAATTCCAGATTCATCAATATATACTAAATCTTCATTCATTATTTTAGCTATTTCTTTTAAAAAATCTTCTTGTTTATTTTTATCTCTTTGTTCATATAGAAAAGTTTTTTTTATATGTATAATTTAGTTTTTTAAAATAGTTATAAACTGTTTCTTTAGTCATATTTCCAAATTTATCAATTACTTTTTGAACTGTAACATCTTTATTTTCTGCTAAATAATTTTTTAATTCATCTAAATCCTTTATTTTGTGGCTATGTCCTTTTTGATAATTCAAAATTGGTTTTATATGCCCAGTTTCTTTTTTTCTTTTTCTTCATAAAAATAAAGTCTTTCTAGTGATATTGAACACTTTACAAATTTCTTTAATTTTCATATTTTTACTTTCATAAGCTTCTATTACTTTTCTTCGTAAGTCTTCACTGTATGGTTTTGGCATAATTTAATCTTCCTAATCTATTTTAATTATTGCTGAATTGTACTTTTAAATTCAAAAACTGTTTAAATTACATATTATTATTTTACATTATTTATGAGTAAATATTACTTTAGTTAGCTATATGATTCAAAAATTTTACTATTGCAATGTCCTTCAAATGCTCATAAGGCTTTTAATTTACCTTTATTTAGTGAACCAATTATACTCATTCTCTTTATTTTATATGCGGGTTTATTATCAAATAATCTTTTACCTTTTTCAGATCAACCATATTTATAAAATTCATTATCATCAATTCCAGATTCATCAATATATACTAAATCTTCATTCATTATTTTAGCTATATTTCTTTTAAAAAATCTTCTTGTTTATTTTTATCTCTTTGTTCATATAGAAAAGTTTTTTTTATATGTATAATTTAGTTTTTTAAAATAGTTATAAACTGTTTCTTTAGTCATATTTCCAAATTTATCAATTACTTTTTGAACTGTAACATCTTTATTTTCTGCTAAATAATTTTTTAATTCATCTAAATCCTTTATTTTGTGGCTATGTCCTTTTTGATAATTCAAAATTGGTTTTATATGCCCAGTTTCTTTTTTTCTTTTTCTTCATAAAAATAAAGTCTTTCTAGTGATATTGAACACTTTACAAATTTCTTTAATTTTCATATTTTTACTTTCATAAGCTTCTATTACTTTTCTTCGTAAGTCTTCACTGTATGGTTTTGGCATAATTTAATCTTCCTAATCTATTTTAATTATTGCTGAATTGTACTTTTAAATTCAAAAACTGTTTAAATTACATATTATTATTTTACATTATTTATGAGTAAATATTACTTTAGTTAGCTATATTTTAAAATCAGAGGTATATATTATGCATAAAAATTATCCAAGTCATGTCACCAAAGAACAATTTGAGAACATAAAAACAATTTTAGAAAATAGCAAAAAGAAAACAAAACCAAGAAGTTTAGATTTATATGAAGTATTTTGTGCAATTTTATATGTATTAAAAAGTGGTTGTCAATGAAGAATGCTACCAAAAAATTTTCCAAAATGACAAACTGTATATTATTATTTTCAAATTTGAAGTAAAAATAATGATAAAGAAGCTAGTGTATGGCAATTAATTTTAAAAAAAATTGGTTAAAAAAGTTCGTATCAACAATAATCGCAAAGAACAAACTAGTTTTTGTATAATTGATTCGCAAAGTGTTAAAAATACAGATACTACTGAAAATAAAGGTTATGATGCTGGTAAAAAGATTTCAGGAATAAAGCGTCATATTATTGTTGATTCTCAAGGTTTACCACATGCAATTTAAATAACCACAGCAGAAAAAACAGATCGTAATAGCGCTATAATAATGATTGAAAATGAAAAAGAAAATCTTTCTGCAGTTCAAAAAATAATAGTAGATGCTGGTTATACTGGTGAAAAATTTGCTTCTGAAATCAAAACAATCATAAATGCAAATGTTGAAATTATAAAACGCAATGAACTACATACTTTTGTAGTATTACCAAAAAGATGAATTGTAGAACGAAGCTTTGCTTGATTAGAAAAATACAGAAGATTATGAAAAAATTGTGAAAGAAAACTAAATACTAGTTTACAAATGGTTGTTCTTTCCTTTATTTCAGTTTTATTAAAAAGATTCTAAACAGGTTCTTATAAAATTCATTATCATCAATTCCAGATTCATCAATATATACTAAATCTTCATTCATTATTTTAGCTATTTCTTTTAAAAAATCTTCTTGTTTATTTTTATCTCTTTGTTCATATAGAAAAGTTTTTTTTATATGTATAATTTAGTTTTTTAAAATAGTTATAAACTGTTTCTTTAGTCATATTTCCAAATTTATCAATTACTTTTTGAACTGTAACATCTTTATTTTCTGCTAAATAATTTTTTAATTCATCTAAATCCTTTATTTTGTGGCTATGTCCTTTTTGATAATTCAAAATTGGTTTTATATGCCCAGTTTCTTTTTTTCTTTTTCTTCATAAAAATAAAGTCTTTCTAGTGATATTGAACACTTTACAAATTTCTTTAATTTTCATATTTTTACTTTCATAAGCTTCTATTACTTTTCTTCGTAAGTCTTCACTGTATGGTTTTGGCATAATTTAATCTTCCTAATCTATTTTAATTATTGCTGAATTGTACTTTTAAATTCAAAAACTGTTTAAATTACATATTATTATTTTACATTATTTATGAGTAAATATTACTTTAGTTAGCTATATCATCTTTTACTTCCTGTTATATAATCTGATACTACTTTAATATCAGTTTGTAATAATCCAGTTTCTTTTACTTCATATCTCAAATGTTTTTTCTTAATAACTTTTTGTGAACAAAAACCAAAACGTTTTAATCAACGATATATAGTTTTAACCGAGGGTTTTGGCAAAAAATTAAACCTAATATCATCAATATGCCTTATTAAATAACAAAATTGAAAAGCACCTATACCAAACTCTTCTTTATACTGAACAAAATAATTTATAAATTTTTCTGATAATTCCAACTTATAGAAATATTTAATATTTTTAGGTTTTGTTGACTTAAATAATAATTCTTCAAAAGGTTTATTTCTGTAAAAAACATCATAAAAACGTTTAGCTCAATAATAAAAGGTTTGCTTTGGCATATGTAATTGAGAAATTATTTCTTTACAAGTATTTTTATTTTTAAAAATAAAACAAAATTTTCTAAATTTACGATAATAAATATTAACTTTATTAATATTTTTATCATTTTTATACTTTTCTACAAATTTGTTAAATTTATAATCAAATTTAGTAAAATCAGCACTATTAATTAAATATTTCATTTTAAACTACACCTCAACTAATAATATAAAGTTATAAAAACTTTTATTAGTCCAAAAAGTGTGTCTAATCTACAAAATCTACTGCTTTTGATATTGGATCATTATTATTAATACTTTGTTTTTTAGCCATCTGTAACTCACTCTTTCTAGTCATTTAATTATATTTACTAGAATTAATTAAACATAGTTATTTTTGTAAGTTACACAGATTACTAAACATTACCCAATTAATTGAAAATGCTGGATGCAAACTATTATTTCTTCCGCCATATTCTCCTATAGCTAACTAAAGTAATGTTTACTCATAAATAATGTAAAATAATAATATGTAATTTAAACAGTTTTTGAATTTAAAAGTACAATTCAGCAATAATTAAAATAGATTAGGAAGATTAAATTATGCCAAAACCATACAGTGAAGACTTACGAAGAAAAGTAATAGAAGCTTATGAAAGTAAAAATATGAAAATTAAAGAAATTTGTAAAGTGTTCAATATCACTAGAAAGACTTTATTTTTATGAAGAAAAAGAAAAAAAGAAACTGGGCATATAAAACCAATTTTGAATTATCAAAAAGGACATAGCCACAAAATAAAGGATTTAGATGAATTAAAAAATTATTTAGCAGAAAATAAAGATGTTACAGTTCAAAAAGTAATTGATAAATTTGGAAATATGACTAAAGAAACAGTTTATAACTATTTTAAAAAACTAAATTATACATATAAAAAAAACTTTTCTATATGAACAAAGAGATAAAAATAAACAAGAAGATTTTTTAAAAGAAATAGCTAAAATAATGAATGAAGATTTAGTATATATTGATGAATCTGGAATTGATGATAATGAATTTATAAATATGGTTGATCTGAAAAAGGTAAAAGATTATTTGATAATAAACCCGCATATAAAATAAAGAGAATGAGTATAATTGGTTCACTAAATAAAGGTAAATTAAAAGCCTTATGAGCATTTGAAGGACATTGCAATAGTAAAATTTTTGAATCATATGTTAAAAATAAACTAATTCCAGTATTAAAGCGTGGACAAATTATAGTTTTAGATAATGCAACGTTTCATAAATCTAAATTAACACAACAATTAATTGAAAATGCTGGATGCAAACTATTATTTCTTCCGCCATATTCTCCTAATTTAAATCCAATTGAACATTTTTGATTTGCTATAAAACATAATATAAGAAAAATATTACCAAATTATTGACCAAATATTAAAAAAGCGATTGATTTTGTTTTTCAAGATATGAGTAAACATTACTTTAGTTAGCTATAAATCAGAAAAAATAAAATCATTATTGCTTTGATGAACATTATTTTTTTTTAAAACAATCATTTTGTAATGTGATTGTCCTTAAGTTAAAATTACTAATACAATTTTCAATAGTTATTGTAAATGCTAAGGTAGTTAATATTGTTAATATTTTTTTCATTAAAAATCTCCTTTTTGTTTTTTTCTATAACTTTTATAATAATAGGTTATTTTATATTTTAAAAACGTAAAAAAGAAAATGCAATAAAAGTATCTAAAAACTAAAAAAATAGTTTAATAGTAATTTTTGAATCTTGAAAATTATAAAAAAATATGCAATTAAAATTTTATTATTTATATTAGTTTTTTTAATAATTGATTAGCGAAATATTTGGTCAATAACTCCACCACCAAGACAAATATCACCATCATAAAAAACAGCGGTTTGACCGGGCGTAATAGAGCGTATCTTTTCTGAAAATTCAACCTTAATTTTATCATTATTAATAAAATTAATAATAACAGCAACATCAGATTGACGATAGCGAAATTTTGCATTACATTTTAAAGAGTTTTTTAATGTACTATTATTAATTCAATTCAATGATTTAACAGTACAACCGCTATTCATTAGTCATTTATTTTCATTATCATTAGCAACATAAAGGATATTATTAGTAACATCTTTTTCAACAACAAAATACGGAACTTTCATTCCTGAAAGATTAATACCTTTTCTTTGGCCAAGTGTATAGTAGTAAACACCATTGTGATTACCAATAGTAGTTTTGGTATTAATATCAACAATTTTGCCGGGATTAGCTGGTAAATAATTTGTTAAAAATGTTTGAAAATTACGATTACCAATAAAACATATGCCAGTAGAATCTTTTTTTGTTGCTGTTGGTAAATTATATATTTTTGCTAATTCCCTAACTTCAGTTTTAGTTTTATTACCTAAAGGAAATAAACTATATTTTAATTGTTTTTGTGTTAATTGACATAAAAAATAACTTTGATCCTTATTATCATCAATTCCTTTTAATAACTGATATTGTTTAGTAATTGGATTGTAGTTAATTCGTGCATAGTGCCCCATTGCAATATAATCTGCTTGTAAATTTTTTTGTGCATATTTTAAAAAAGCATCGAATTTAATATATTTGTTACATAAAATATCGGGATTAGGAGTACGACTTTTTTTAAATTCTTCAAGAAAATAAGTAAAAACATTATCTCAATATTCCTTAACAAAATCAATTCTTTCTAATTTAATATTTAATTTTTGGCAAACAGCTAAAGCATCAAGATAATCTTGTTCTTGTGGACAAATATCTTGATTATTGTTACCTTGTAAATCATTATTTAAAAGTGAATCTCAATTACGCATAAAAAGACCAATAACTTCATGGCCTTTTGCTTGTAAAAGTGCTGCTGTTACTGATGAATCAACTCCACCACTCATACCAACAACAATGCGTTTTTTTTCTGTCATTTTATTACTCCTTAGTACTTTTCATAAATGCTTAATAATTGTAACAAATATATAATAAATACCCAAATAAATATTTTTAAATTATTGAATTTACATATTGATTATTAAGTGATAATCCTTTATACTAATGTTAAAGCACATAAAAGCAATTTAACAAAATATGGTTTATAACCACTTTTGTAAAGTTTGTTACTAATGTGTTTTTTATGTTTTAATTAAGAAATAGAGAGAAGAGAAAAAATGCCACATGAAGAAGAGTTATTAATAAATAATAATATACATAGTAATATAGAAGCAAATACTATTAATAATAGTTGAAGTAGTTTAATATGATCAGATACTAAAAAAATAATTGGAACAGCTGGTTTATTAACAGCAGCAGTTGGTTTGAAAACTGTACAACGAGTATTTCAGGTAGCAGTTACTAGTATTGGATCATTTGATTGAAATAAAGTAAATCCTTTAAATAATTTAGTTGATTTTGGAGTAACTCCAGTACAATTGGTAATTAGTACACAAGCAATGAATTTATGAAAATGGGGAGCAGAAAAAATTTGACAAGAGGGAAGAACAATATTTAATAGAACTGCTGATCAAGAAATGAGTCCACTTTTATCTTTATATCCCGAAATTGGTGTTGAAGAAGGTTATTCATGTCTTTCAAAAACAGCTATCTTTGGAAAAATGCTAATAGCAAAAGTTGGATATTGAATTTCGAATCATTTTATGATTACGGCTTCTAGTATGTATTCAGTTGGTTCTTTAACTAGTTTAGCTGAATATTGAAGTAAAATTATTTATGGCCCAAATATTTTATCAACAATTATACGAGCAGAAGTTTTATGTTATACTTCTATCTTAATAGATAAGGGTATAGAATATTTAACAAAAACACATATGTGGTTTGCTTTCAAAAGATATTTTAATTGTTTAAATAATAATATTAATGAAAATGATGAGTTAGAATCATTATTTTCTCAACAATCAAAATGTATGAGTCTTTTAAAAAGTGGTGGTTATTTAACAGCAATGGTAATAGCAACTATAATAGATAATGCAATTAAAACTGCAGCTGTTATGTATACTGCTGATAGATTACCAGAATTTGAATCTACATTTTTTCAAGTTCCAATGTTTGCTATTATGTTTGGTTTAATTATCAATGATACTATTGGTAATAAAGTATTAAATAAATATGCTAAAAAACAATGACAGAAATTTTTTGAGTCTACTCCAAATAATGAATTAGAGGAAATAGTAACTAATAGTAATTATATGAGTATTAATAGTAGTGATGAACGACAATTAACTAATAACTTTAATGATGAATTGGTGAGTGTTATTAATAGTATTAATGGTCCTGCATTTAGTGGTTGTCCTAGAACTCCTTCAATTGCATAAAATTTATTTGAATGAAAATAAAAAAAGTTAGAATAGTTTATTCTAACTTTTTTTATAATTTACCAATTTCTAAACTTCCCAGTGTACTAATAGCACGTACATAAATTAACATTGATTTTCATAATTCGTCAACTTTAATACATTCATTATATTGATGTTCAGTTGAGTTAGTATGATCGAATATTGCACCAAATGCTACACAATTTGGCATTGCTCTAGCATAAGTTCCACCACCAATTGCAATTGGTTTTGCTTTTTTATCACCAGTAACTTCTTGATAAATTTCCATTAATTTAATAACAATTGTTGATTCTTGTGGCATATATAATGGTTTATCATAATGTTGTTGTTTTATTAGACTTACTGCATAACGTTTTTAAGTTTTAATGATAAATTATAAAATCCTGCAATTAAATTAAATCTTAAAAATATTCGTTTTCTAGCTTTTCTAAATTTATAACCAATAATTTTAAAACATTTTAAAAATGCAAAAACATGTTCAATTTTTCTGCGAGTTTTATTAATAATCTTATTAAAAATTTTAATTTTACTTGTTTTAGGATTATTTTTACTAGTTTTAATGGGTAAAAATGTATTACTATGAATTTTTTGTAAACCTTGATAACCTTTATCTGCAAGAATTACAGTTTCTGACAAAAATTCTAACTTTGAATTTTTAAAAGTTTTAAAATCATGATTTTTACCAGTATCAGGAAAAATATTTAAAATTTCATTAGTATGTGCATTAATTATGGTTTGAAACTTAACAGTATGCATTCATTTTTTGCCAGAAAATCAATCTTTTTGATTATATTTTGGTCGTTCTGTTTCTACTTCTGTTACATCAATTATCAAAATTTTATTTTTGAATTCTTCTTTTTAAAAAAATATTTTTATTTGTTAAATTATTAAACTTATTATTATTTATTAAAATGTCTTCAATTGAACGAATATTTCGTAAAGCAGTAGTATCAACCATATCATACTCAGCACCAATACTATGATATGTACGATTTTCATATAAATATCTTAAAGTCATTACTAGTCTATCTTCTATTGACATTTTATATGGCCTTCCACCAGTGGTATTTTTTAGATTTTGATGATCTAATAAAATATTTAAAATTTCATTAAAAACTAGTTTATTAATACCAACTATTTTACGAAAATATTGATCCAGTTTATCTTTTAATTCAAAATATGTCATAAAATTTATCCTTAACTATTCAAATTTTATTTTAATAATAACAAAAAAATGAAAAGTTAACTAGTTATGCAGTAAGTCTATTGTTAAATTATAAGGTTTTAATATTTTTGTTAATCTATTTAAAATTTCTTGTAAATCAGTTTTAACTGGAATACGGATATTACATCCTAATTTTGAATTTTTGCTATTAATTTCAACAATGCCAACATTAATAGTAAAACTTCCAGATTCATCATCTAAATCACCAAAATATTTTGTTAAAGCAGTATCTTCTTGTAAAATATCACCAACAAATTTAATTAGATTATGTTCAACTTTAAGTTCATTTAAAATTAATAAACTTCTTAATCCTGCATTAATTCCTTCATCTGGTCGTGACCCATGTGCTGGTTTACCATGAATGGTAATTTGTTGATTATTATTTTCAATTCGATAGTTCTTATTTTTCCCAATTTTAACAAATGATTCAATATCAACACCATTAATATTACTAGTAGAACAAGTGACATTGTAAGCATCACCTGCATTAATAACAATGGATTTATGACCTGTACCAATAATATCTAAGTTAATAATTCCTTTTTCAGCATATACTTACTAGCGGAAACATACCATCAGGAGTAAAACCAAAAGTTGGAGTACCTTCTTGCTTCATATATGTGTTAATTGAATCTCATGTTGTTTCTTCAGTTAAACCAAAGATAACTCTAATTCGACGATTTGGTTGATAACCATGATCTTTTAAATATTTTAAACAGTATAGAATAATAATTGTTGGACCTTTATCATCTAATACACCTCGTCCATATAAAATATCATTAATAATTTCTGGCGAAAAAGGTGGAATTTTTCATTCTTCTAAATTACCTGGTGGTACAACATCAAGATGACCTAATATGGCAAATATTTCTTTACCATCACCATATTCTAAATATCCATACTTATTGTTTTTGTCACGATAAGTTTTAAAACCTAATTCTTGCCCTAAATTAATAGCATAATCTAATACTTCTTTAACACCAGGCCCATAAGGTGCTATTGTTGTGGGTGGTTGAGGATATGATTGAATTTTAACAATTTCTTTTATTTTTGTTAGTACTTGCGGAAAATATTTTTCTTTTAACAATTTTTCATTGAATTTCATATTTATTCACTCCTTGATATATAAATTTAAATAGTAGTATTAGTTATAATATCAACTATTAAATCATTTAACAATAATCAGGAACTATTTGTGCAAGATAAATGATTATTTTTTATTTTTATTTGTTTATTTTTGATTAATTTACTAATCAGTGGCTGCTCTAGAATGTTATCACTTTTGTTAAATTTTATTCCCTTTTTTAGTAATAAACCTTGTATTAATTTTTGGATTAAAATTTCATTTGTTGATAAAATACTATTTTTTTGATTGTTATTATTAATGTTATTGCTATTAGTAATTATTATTGCTTTATCTTCTGTTTTAATATATGAAACAGCATTTGGACCAATTCCATAATAGTTTTCTAATAAACAATATGCAATAATATATAGCTAACTAAATTAATGTTTACTCATATCTTGAAAAACAAAATCAATCGCTTTTTTAATATTTGGTCAATAATTTGGTAATATTTTTCTTATATTATGTTTTATAGCAAATCAAAAATGTTTAATTGGATTTAAATTAGGAGAATATGGCGGAAGAAATAATAGTTTGCATCCAGCATTTTCAATTAATTGTTGTGTTAATTTAGATTTATGAAACGTTGCATTATCTAAAACTATAATTTGTCCACGCTTTAATACTGGAATTAGTTTATTTTTAACATATGATTCAAAAATTTTACTATTGCAATATGTCCTTCAAATGCTCATAAGGCTTTTAATTTACCTTTATTTAGTGAACCAATTATACTCATTCTCTTTATTTTATATGCGGGTTTATTATCAAATAATCTTTTACCTTTTTCAGATCAACCATATTTATAAAATTCATTATCATCAATTCCAGATTCATCAATATATACTAAATCTTCATTCATTATTTTAGCTATTTCTTTTAAAAAATCTTCTTGTTTATTTTTATCTCTTTGTTCATATAGAAAAGTTTTTTTTATATGTATAATTTAGTTTTTTAAAATAGTTATAAACTGTTTCTTTAGTCATATTTCCAAATTTATCAATTACTTTTTGAACTGTAACATCTTTATTTTCTGCTAAATAATTTTTTAATTCATCTAAATCCTTTATTTTGTGGCTATGTCCTTTTTGATAATTCAAAATTGGTTTTATATGCCCAGTTTCTTTTTTTCTTTTTCTTCATAAAAATAAAGTCTTTCTAGTGATATTGAACACTTTACAAATTTCTTTAATTTTCATATTTTTACTTTCATAAGCTTCTATTACTTTTCTTCGTAAGTCTTCACTGTATGGTTTTGGCATAATTTAATCTTCCTAATCTATTTTAATTATTGCTGAATTGTACTTTTAAATTCAAAAACTGTTTAAATTACATATTATTATTTTACATTATTTATGAGTAAATATTACTTTAGTTAGCTATATATATTGATGAATCTGGAATTGATGATAATGAATTTTATAAATATGGTTGATCTGAAAAAGGTAAAAGATTATTTGATAATAAACCCGCATATAAAATAAAGAGAATGAGTATAATTGGTTCACTAAATAAAGGTAAATTAAAAGCCTTATGAGCATTTGAAGGACATTGCAATAGTAAAATTTTTGAATCATATGTTAAAAATAAACTAATTCCAGTATTAAAGAGTGGACAAATTATAGTTTTAGATAATGCAACGTTTCATAAATCTAAATTAACACAACAATTAATTGAAAATGCTGGATGCAAACTATTATTTCTTCCGCCATATTCTCCTAATTTAAATCCAATTAAACATTTTTGATTTGCTATAAAACATAATATAAGAAAAATATTACCAAATTATTGACCAAATATTAAAAAAGCGATTGATTTTGTTTTTGAAGATATGAGTAAACATTACTTTAGTTAGCTATAAATATCTTAAAGTCATTACTAGTCTATCTTCTATTGACATTTTATATGGCCTTCCACCAGTGGTATTTTTTAGATTTTGATGATCTAATAAAATATTTAAAATTTCATTAAAAACTAGTTTATTAATACCAACTATTTTACGAAAATATTGATCCGGTTTATCTTTTAATTCAAAATATGTCATAAAATTTATCCTTAACTATTCAAATTTTATTTTAATAATAACAAAAAAATGAAAAGTTAACTAGTTATGCAGTAAGTCTAATATAAAAATAAAATAAAATTATTAAAGATTGAAATTGAAATTTTTAATAATTTTATTTTTTATTATTTAATTAAAAGTTTATGTTTAGATTAACTACTAAAATTTATTTTCTTCTTATTTTATAGTATGATTTACCTATAAACTTAATTTTTTATTATAAAGGAGAAATAATAATGAATGTACTAAAAACATATGAGATTTGAAAAAAGCAAAACTTACCACAACACTTAAAAAAACAATTAACTACAATGTCTAAAAATGAAATTGAAGATGCTTTTACTACAACTTTAGAATTTGGTACAGCTGGCATGCGTGGTATTACTGGAGTTGGTACTGGCAGAATTAATGAAATTATTATTATGAAAGCAACTGTCGCATTTATTCAATATTTAAAATCTGCTTTTTCTGAAAAAGACTTACTTCGTGGTGTTATTATTGCTCATGATAATCGTCACTTTTCAGCAGAATTTACAATGTTAACAGCAAAAACTTTAGCCAAACATAAAATTCCTGTTTTTTTATTTAAAAATAATGATTTAAGACCAACACCAGTACTTTCATATAGTATTAGAAAAGTTAATGCTCTTGCTGGAATTGTTATTACGGCCAGTCATAATCCTCCTGAATATAATGGTTATAAAATTTATGATCAATATGGCTGTCAATTTCTTCCTAATGTTACCAATATAATTAGCAATAAAATGGAACAATTGCCTGATGATTTTCAATTAACATTCGATTATGATACTAACCTAATTAAAGAAGTACCTTCAACAGTAGAAGATAATTATCGTGATGATATTAAAAATTTACAGTTTTATCCACAAGTTAAAAATCGTAACTTTAAAATTGTATTTTCTAATCTACACGGTACTAGTCGTGAATGAGTTAAACCAATTTTAGAACAATGCGGTTATGAAATTATTTTAGTAACAGAGCAAGCTAACTATGATCCTGATTTTAAAGGTGTGGTGTCGCCCAATCCCGAAGTAAAACCAACATTTGATTTAGCAATTAAACACGCTAAAAAACATGATGCACCATTAATTATTTTAAATGATCCTGATGCTGATCGCATTGGTATTGCTGTAAAACATAATAATGATTATGTATTATTAACAGGTAATGAAACAGCACCAATTTTATTAGAATATTTATTAAGCCATTATCAACTTAATAAAACAATGCCAAAAAATCCCGTTATGTACAATACATTTGTTACTTCCAATTTATCTGATATGATTGCTAAATCATACGGATGTCAAGTCATTAAAACATTAACTGGCTTTAAATGAATTGGTGCAGAAATGCTAAAAGAAAAAGCACGTAACATTAACTTTGTTTTTGGTTTTGAAGAAGCATATGGTTATGTTATTAAAGATATTACTCGTGACAAAGATGGTATTCAATCAGCAATAGTAGCAGCAGAAGCGGCTTGATATTATCAAAATTCACAAAAAACATTAGTTGATGTTTTAGAAAATATTTATCAAAAATTTGGATATTATTACTGTTATACTGTTAATCTTATTTTAAAAGGAAAAACAGGACAAAATACTATTAATAATATGTTAGAAAAATTAAGAAATAGTAAAATACCAACACTTAATAATATTAAAACAATTAAAGTTGAAGATTATCAAACTGGTTTACATGGAATGCCATCGCAAAATTTACTAAAATTTTACTTCAGTGATGGTTCATGATTTGCTGTTAGACCTAGTGGAACTGAGCCAAAAATTAAATTCTATTTTGTTTGTGTTGATAAAACCATTAATGATGCACAATTAAAAATGAGAAAAATGTATGAAGAATTAGCTATCAAATATCTAAATATCAAAGATATAAAATGATAGAAAGGAACTAAAAAATGACTGTAATTAAAGATATTAAACCTAATAATGTTTTAAGTTTAGTAGTAATTATTAATCGAGTAATTCAAGGTGTTGCTTCTAACAATACTAATTATTTAAACTTACAATTACAAGATAAAACTGGGACAATTTCAGCAAGAATTTGAGACGTAAGCAAAGAAACTATTGAACAATTAACAATAGGACAAGTAATTAAAATTGAAGCAAATAGCATTAATTATAATAATGAAATACAACTAAAAATTAATAATTGAACTATTATTACTAATCCTAGTGAATATTATGATTTATTACTTACACAAGCACCAATTAATATTATTGAAGCATGAACTGAAATTAGTCAAACAATAAAGGAATTTAAAAATCCAATTTTAAAAAAAGTATTAATCCAATGTTTTAATAAAAAAAATATTGATGATTATAAAAAATGACCAGCAGCAGTTAAAATGCATCATGCTGTTCAAAGCGGTTTATTATGACACTCAGTAACAATGCTAAGAATGGCAAAACAAGTAGTAGCACTTTATAATGATCGTAATATTAATAGTGAACTATTATATGCAGGAATCATTATGCATGATTATGGAAAAATGGTTGAATTAAATAATAATCCTATTAGTTCATATACACTATCAGGTAAAATGATTGGTCATATTTCATTAGGTGCAATGCAAGTTACACTTGCTTGTAAGGAATTAAATATTAACTTAGAGGAAGAAATCGTAGTTTTATTACAGCATCTAATATTAGCTAGTCATGGTAAATATGAATATGGCTCACCTGTCTTACCAAAAACAATAGAAGCTGAAATTTTACATCATTTAGATAACTTAGATGCAAAAATCTATGCAATTGATGAAGCGTTGGTTAATATTAATGTTGGTGAATCAACTGCTCGTATTGCAAGTATTGAAAATAGAATGTTCTATAAACATCAAAATTTAAAGGAAAAAAATAAAAAAGTTTAAATAATAAATTTTAATAAATTAATTAATTTATATTTATTTTTATAGGGTAAAAATAACCAGTTTCTGTATTACCATAAAAAATCAATACATTTGCTTCTTTATCTGTTTCTTTATCTTTAAATCAATCATTAGGTACTGGCTCTTTATTTTTATCATAAATTTCATTTTCATTTCTAAGCTTATTAAAATCAATTTTTTCTTTATAAATACCTTTTAATAATAATTTAATAACTAATTCTGAATCTTTTTGTAATTTTTTTAATTTATTTATAACATCTGTTACGGCTTCTTGTTTATTTATGGTTGCTTTAGTTGAACTTGGTGGTGCTAATGAAGCGAATGGCAAAGTTGTCTTTGAAAAATAATTTTGCATATCACTATCTGAAATAATTGTTTGCTTAGTTATATCAATCATTGTTGAACCTTGATAATTCGGAGCATTTGAATTACTACTTATTTTGACAACTATTTTAGATACTTTTTCAAGTTCTTGTTTATTGTTTGTTATTTCTTGATTATTTTCGTTATAAAATTGAAGTTGATAACCAGCAGCTAATGGTGTTGACTTAAATTCATCAAAACTATTTATATTACTAATTAATTCTTTATAACTTTTACTTGGATTAGCAATAATGTCTAAACCAGTTAATTGAGTAATAGTACTTAAATCAGTTTTATCAGATTGTTCTTTTATATTTATTTTAATTGGTGCTGTTGAACCTTGATAATTCAAATCATTACTATTGCTAGTAATAACTATATATAAATCACCAACTTTTTCTAATTTAGTAGTTATATCATTTTTAGCTTCTTTATCACTAAAATATTTAATTACAGGGTTAACTAACTTTGGATTTAAGTTTTTAACTTCTGTTGTATTATTTATTAATGTATCTAATTTTTTATTACTTTTATTAACATCTATAGTAATATTTGTTGTTAGTTTAGTAATTTTATCTTTTAATTCTGTTTTTTGTGTTGTGTTATTATTACAAGCAACAACTGATAATGATATTGGTGTTGATATTGTTAAGATCGATAATAATTTTACTAAGTTTTTCATTTTTTACCTCGCTTAAAAATAATAAGTTAATTTAAAAACCAATAAAGATTTTGAATTAATAATATATGAAAACCAAATATTTTACAATATAACTTTAATATGCAAAAATACTTGTAAATTAAGAAATTTTTTAAAAAATTTCTTTTCTTTTTTATATATTTTAAAATTATTTTTTAATTAAAAATAATAATTTTCTATTACTAGTAAAGAAAATATGATATTATATTATTAAAATTTAATATAAGTTTTTAACCTATTTACTTTATTTCAAAATAAATAGGTTTTTTGTTTTAATTTAGAAAAGGAAGATAAAGAAATGCCTAAAAATAAATTTTTAACAGCTATTGAAGAAGGTGACTTACAAACAGTTAAAACTTTACTACTTGATTCTGATAACAATAAGTTCGATATGGAGGATGCCTTAATAACAGCTGCTGATTATGGTCACATTGAAATAGTTCGATTTTTAATCCAAAATAATACTGATATCAATCATATAAATAGTACAAAAGATACTGCTTTAACACTAGCTGCTGAACAAGGTCACACAGAAATAGTTAATCTTTTAATAACAAACGGCGCTAACGTTAATTATATAAACAAAATTTGGCAATACTGCTTTAACAAAGGCCACTAAAATGGCCATTTAAATGTAGTTGATTTATTAATAACATTAATCAAATAAATTTACGTGGTGAAACTGCTTTAATAAGAGCACAAAAACAAAAACATACAAAAGTAGAAAAAATTTTAACAAAACAATGTTCTTTAGAATCTAATAAAATTGAAATCAATGCAACTAATTATAATAATAAACCATCAATAAAGGTTACTGTTCTTTTAGTACAAAAGAACAGTAACCTTGTTAAATGTTTAATCTTATCTATTATAAAACTTTTTATTATTTATGCCATATTTTTAATATTATTAATTAATTTATAATTAATAGGATTATTAAAAATATTATCTTCGTGCACACATTTTACAACATGAATATCATTAATACCGTTTTTTAATAAAACATTAACATTTTCTAAATTAACTCCACCACCAGCAAGAATTTTTATTGGTAAATTTAATTTCTTTAATTCTTTAAATTTATTAATATTATTCACAATATTATCTTGACCACCAGAAGTTAAAACTGTAGTAACACCTAATTTTACTAACTGTTCTAAAGCTTGTTTTTTATTAAAAATTTCATCAAAAGCACGATGAAAAGTTATTTTTAAAGGCTTTGCTAATTTAATAATTTCGCTCATTCTTTTTCAACATCAATATTATTATCTTTAGTTAAAATACCACAAACAATACCTGATGCATGAGTTGTTTTAATAAATTCAATATCTCTTTTAAAGATTTTAAAATCATTATCAGTAATATTAATATTTGGGAGATTGTCAAAAATCCGGAATAAATTACTTCATATTTCATCTTATTATGCTTAGAACCTGTTTAGAATCTTTTCGAAAATAATGTAAAATGATTATATATTTTAAAATCAGAGGTATATATTATGCATAAAAATTATCCAAGTCATGTCACCAAAGAACAATTTGAGAACATAAAATCAATTTTAGAAAATAGCAAAAAGAAAACAAAACCAAGAAGTTTAGATTTATATGAAGTATTTTGTGCAATTTTATATGTATTAAAAAGTGGTTGTCAATGAAGAATGCTACCAAAAAATTTTCCAAAATGACAAACTGTATATTATTATTTTCAAATTTGAAGTAAAAATAACGGTAAAGAAGCTAGTGTATGGCAATTAATTTTAAAAAAAATTGGTTAAAAAAGTTCGTATCAACAATAATCGCAAAGAACAAACTAGTTTTTGTATAATTGATTCGCAAAGTGTTAAAAATACAGATACTACTGAAAATAAAGGTTATGATGCTGGTAAAAAGATTTCAGGAATAAAGCGTCATATTATTGTTGATTCTCAAGGTTTACCACATGCAATTTACATAACCACAGCAGAAAAAACAGATCGTAATAGCGCTATAATAATGATTGAAAATGAAAAAGAAAATCTTTCTGCAGTTCAAAAAATAATAGTAGATGCTGGTTATACTGGTGAAAAATTTGCTTCTGAAATCAAAACAATCATAAATGCAAATGTTGAAATTATAAAACGCAATGAACTACATACTTTTGTAGTATTACCAAAAAGATGAATTGTAGAACGAAGCTTTGCTTGATTAGAAAAATACAGAAGATTATGAAAAAATTGTGAAAGAAAACTAAATACTAGTTTACAAATGGTTGTTCTTTCCTTTATTTCAGTTTTATTAAAAAGATTCTAAACAGGTTCTTAGACAAGAAATAATTTGGATTTTTATGAAATTGTATTTAAATAATATAATTTTTTTTCAATTAATTGCAACTAAAATACTTATAATTAAGTTTGTTAAATGTTAAACTTATGAAGTAAAGTTAAGGAGAATTTAAAGATGAAAATTAAAACACTGAAAAAATTACAGTTATTAACTGTATTATTATTTATTTTTACTATTTTAATTATGATTATAGGTTTAACTATTATAGGTTCTTGTGATTATCATTCTCATATTTACAATTTATTAACAAAAAAATATATAAACCTAGAAAAAAATGGATTTGGAATATTAAGTAGAACCAGTATAATCCATATTTTAGGTTGTTCTCCCAAATCTGTATGTTCAATAACTAATTGTAATGGAAATTATTACAATTGAATTCAATTACAAATTGGAGTTATTTTTTGTGTAATTTTAGTACCAATTTTAGCAATAATAACTTTATCATTAACTTTTTTCATTATTGGTTTAAAAGTAAAGATAAACAATAATAATTTTTGAGATGCAATACAAAATTGTGAAATAATTAATAATTACTATGTTCATTAAAACTATGTTTCTAAATTTATCTTATTACATTTAAAAATAACCATTTTAATATAAATTAAAATATTATATGTTCTATTACCAAGCATTTCTTTTAAAACATGTCAAATATTTGTTTCTGTAAAACAACCAATATTTCATTTTGCACCTTGATTTTCAATACCTTGTTTATTATTTTTAAAATATTTTTTCTTTAATTTTTTATGATTATCTAATTCTTTATATAAATAATCAATTAATTGTTCATATTGACCATTAGTAATAAAATTTTTACAATGATTATATTCTTTTACATACTTTCCTTTATTTCCAGCCATTATACCAAGATATAATGTTCTAATTAAATGGAATTTATCTAAAACAAACTGTGCACCTAAATAATCAGCAACTTCTTTAATTCATCCTGCACTATCACCACAAATAATAATTTTTGCTTGTTCAATATTTTCATAAAATTTTTGACAATGTTTTTTTAACAAATTCAGCAGTTTTTTTAACTCCAATTTTTGTTTTTGTTGGTCTAATAATTGCTTTTACTCTTTTATTTTGTACTTTGTGATTAATATTATCTGTATATGTTACTATTAAACGCATAGAGTGTTTTATACCTTTACGTTTAAAATTTCAAAATTTTCGATGACTATCATCAATTGCTACAAAAATAGGTTGATTTTTTTCTAATTTTACTTTTACTGGATTTGTTTCAACTATTTCAAAATTTTTAAAAACTCTATGAACACTACTAACACTAATACCTGCTTTTTTACAAATAGCACAAATATCACGATATCTTTTTCCATCAGCAAAATTTTCAATAATAGTGTCTTCAATATCTTCACCAATTCTTTTATATTTAGGTAATTCTAGTCATTCATCAACTAAACAAACACGAACTCATTTTTGTAATTTTTCATCAAAATATTCATAAATTCTTCTTTTATAAGTTACTAATCCATACATTATTTTTCTTGTTCGATATTGATAATCAACAATTTTATATTTCTTTTTATCTCTTGTATTTTTTATTCTTCAATCTCATTTTTCTCATTTCTTTGTTATATGTTCTAAAACTAATTTATCAATTTTTGCACTTTGTTCTCTAAAATTTCATTTATAATTAAAATTCACATTTACTTCTCCTAACTATTTTAAAAAAATCTAAATTTATTGTAAATATATTTAAAAAATTAATTTACTTAATTATTATATAAATATATAAGTGTTATTTTAAATAAAATAAAAAATATTTTAAAAAATGCTTTCATATTTAAAATATAATAAACAATTTCAATATAATTAATAAGACTTACTGCATAACGTTTTTAAGTTTTAATGATAAATTATAAAATCCTGCAATTAAATTAAATCTTAAAAATATTCGTTTTCTACCTTTTCTAAATTTATAACCAATAATTTTAAAACATTTTAAAAATGCAAAAACATGTTCAATTTTTCTGCGAGTTTTATTAATAATCTTATTAAAAATTTTAATTTTACTTGTTTTAGGATTATTTTTACTAGTTTTAATGGGTAAAAATGTATTACTATGAATTTTTTGTAAACCTTGATAACCTTTATCTGCAAGAATTACAGTTTCTGACAAAAATTCTAACTTTGAATTTTTAAAAGTTTTAAAATCATGATTTTTACCAGTATCAGGAAAAATATTTAAAATTTCATTAGTATGTGCATTAATTATGGTTTGAAACTTAACAGTATGCATTCATTTTTTGCCAGAAAATCAATCTTTTTGATTATATTTTGGTCGTTCTGTTTCTACTTCTGTTACATCAATTATCAAAATTTTATTTTTGAATTCTTCTTTTTAAAAAAATATTTTTATTTGTTAAATTATTAAACTTATTATTATTTATTAAAATGTCTTCAATTGAACGAATATTTCGTAAAGCAGTAGTATCAACCATATCATACTCAGCACCAATACTATGATATAGCTAACTAAAGTAATGTTTACTCATAAATAATGTAAAATAATAATATGTAATTTAAACAGTTTTTGAATTTAAAAGTACAATTCAGCAATAATTAAAATAGATTAGGAAGATTAAATTATGCCAAAACCATACAGTGAAGACTTACGAAGAAAAGTAATAGAAGCTTATGAAAGTAAAAATATGAAAATTAAAGAAATTTGTAAAGTGTTCAATATCACTAGAAAGACTTTATTTTTATGAAGAAAAAGAAAAAAAGAAACTGGGCATATAAAACCAATTTTGAATTATCAAAAAGGACATAGCCACAAAATAAAGGATTTAGATGAATTAAAAAATTATTTAGCAGAAAATAAAGATGTTACAGTTCAAAAAGTAATTGATAAATTTGGAAATATGACTAAAGAAACAGTTTATAACTATTTTAAAAAACTAAATTATACATATAAAAAAAACTTTTCTATATGAACAAAGAGATAAAAATAAACAAGAAGATTTTTTAAAAGAAATAGCTAAAATAATGAATGAAGATTTAGTATATATTGATGAATCTGGAATTGATGATAATGAATTTTATAAATATGGTTGATCTGAAAAAGGTAAAAGATTATTTGATAATAAACCCGCATATAAAATAAAGAGAATGAGTATAATTGGTTCACTAAATAAAGGTAAATTAAAAGCCTTATGAGCATTTGAAGGACATTGCAATAGTAAAATTTTTGAATCATATGTTAAAAATAAACTAATTCCAGTATTAAAGCGTGGACAAATTATAGTTTTAGATAATGCAACGTTTCATAAATCTAAATTAACACAACAATTAATTGAAAATGCTGGATGCAAACTATTATTTCTTCCGCCATATTCTCCTAATTTAAATCCAATTGAACATTTTTGATTTGCTATAAAACATAATATAAGAAAAATATTACCAAATTATTGACCAAATATTAAAAAAGCGATTGATTTTGTTTTTGAAGATATGAGTAAACATTACTTTAGTTAGCTATATGTTATATAAATCAAAATATTGGAAATTATTATAATTGAATAGAATTACAAATTGGAGTTATTTTCTGTATAATTTTAGTACCAACTTTATTTTTTGTAATTACTTTATTAATTTTTACTAATATTTGTTTAAAAATAAAAAATAAAAGAAATAACAATTTTTGAGATGCAATCGAAAATTGTGAAATAATTAACAATTACTATATTCATTAAAATTTAATAATTTATATTTATTATTATTTCAATACTAATAATAATATATTAGACTTACTGCATAACTAGTTAACTTTTCATTTTTTTGTTATTATTAAAATAAAATTTGAATAGTTAAGGATAAATTTTATGACATATTTTGAATTAAAAGATAAACCGGATCAATATTTTCGTAAAATAGTTGGTATTAATAAACTAGTTTTTAATGAAATTTTAAATATTTTATTAGATCATCAAAATCTAAAAAATACCACTGGTGGAAGGCCATATAAAATGTCAATAGAAGATAGACTAGTAATGACTTTAAGATATTTATATGAAAATCGTACATATCATAGTATTGGTGCTGAGTATGATATGGTTGATACTACTGCTTTACGAAATATTCGTTCAATTGAAGACATTTTAATAAATAATAATAAGTTTAATAATTTAACAAATAAAAATATTTTTTTAAAAAGAAGAATTCAAAAATAAAATTTTGATAATTGATGTAACAGAAGTAGAAACAGAACGACCAAAATATAATCAAAAAGATTGATTTTCTGGCAAAAAATGAATGCATACTGTTAAGTTTCAAACCATAATTAATGCACATACTAATGAAATTTTAAATATTTTTCCTGATACTGGTAAAAATCATGATTTTAAAACTTTTAAAAATTCAAAGTTAGAATTTTTGTCAGAAACTGTAATTCTTGCAGATAAAGGTTATCAAGGTTTACAAAAAATTCATAGTAATACATTTTTACCCATTAAAACTAGTAAAAATAATCCTAAAACAAGTAAAATTAAAATTTTTAATAAGATTATTAATAAAACTCGCAGAAAAATTGAACATGTTTTTGCATTTTTAAAATGTTTTAAAATTATTGGTTATAAATTTAGAAAAGGTAGAAAACGAATATTTTTAAGATTTAATTTAATTGCAGGATTTTATAATTTATCATTAAAACTTAAAAACGTTATGCAGTAAGTCTATTATTTTTTACTATTATTATTTTTCTACATTTCAATAATGTTAAATGTTATTATATTTATATAGTTTAAAATGATATAGCTAACTAAAGTAATGTTTACTCATATCTTGAAAAACAAAATCAATCGCTTTTTTAATATTTGGTCAATAATTTGGTAATATTTTTCTTATATTATGTTTTATAGCAAATCAAAAATGTTCAATTGGATTTAAATTAGGAGAATATGGCGGAAGAAATAATAGTTTGCATCCAGCATTTTCAATTAATTGTTGTGTTAATTTAGATTTATGAAACGTTGCATTATCTAAAACTATAATTTGTCCACGCTTTAATACTGGAATTAGTTTATTTTTAACATATGATTCAAAAATTTTACTATTGCAATGTTCTTCAAATGCTCATAAGGCTTTTAATTTACCTTTATTTAGTGAACCAATTATACTCATTCTCTTTATTTTATATGCGGGTTTATTATCAAATAATCTTTTACCTTTTTCAGATCAACCATATTTATAAAATTCATTATCATCAATTCCAGATTCATCAATATATACTAAATCTTCATTCATTATTTTAGCTATTTCTTTTAAAAAATCTTCTTGTTTATTTTTATCTCTTTGTTCATATAGAAAAGTTTTTTTTATATGTATAATTTAGTTTTTTAAAATAGTTATAAACTGTTTCTTTAGTCATATTTCCAAATTTATCAATTACTTTTTGAACTGTAACATCTTTATTTTCTGCTAAATAATTTTTTAATTCATCTAAATCCTTTATTTTGTGGCTATGTCCTTTTTGATAATTTAAAATTGGTTTTATATGCCCAGTTTCTTTTTTTCTTTTTCTTCATAAAAATAAAGTCTTTCTAGTGATATTGAACACTTTACAAATTTCTTTAATTTTCATATTTTTACTTTCATAAGCTTCTATTACTTTTCTTCGTAAGTCTTCACTGTATGGTTTTGGCATAATTTAATCTTCCTAATCTATTTTAATTATTGCTGAATTGTACTTTTAAATTCAAAAACTGTTTAAATTACATATTATTATTTTACATTATTTATGAGTAAATATTACTTTAGTTAGCTATATATAGGTGATATAAATGAAATTAAAAATAAAAAATATTGGTCCTTTTAATGATACTTCTTTAAATATTGGTGATATTACTATTATTGCTGGTGTTAATGATACTGGTAAAAGTTACTTAAGTAGATTAGTTTTTGCTATGGTGAAAATTGCTACTAGTGATATTAAGTCAGAAATAATTAAGAATTTTTTTAACTTTGCTGAAGATACTTTTACACAAATTGAAAATACTGGTAGTAATTTTCTTGAAACAAATTTTAATAGTAGTGAAAAAGAAAGTACTTTATTTAAAGAAATTGAATCTATTTATAATAATATTAATCTAAATAATAAAACATTTATGCAAAAATGAATAACAAATTTCAACTATAAAATTGAAAAATTTAAAAATTTTTGAATTAATTTATTAACAGACTATCATCAATTGCTAAAAATAAATGATGATTTAATTACCAAAACATTACAAAGAATTGAATTAGATACTAATAAAGATAGTTACAAAATTAAAATTATTAAATATACAATTAATATTATTAATAATGATATTTTACAAACCTTAGAATTATTTAATAATAAAGATACTGATATCATTTCATATTTAATGGCTAATATTCTTCGTGAAAACTTTCATGGTGAAAACTTAAGAAATAAAAAATATAATAATAAAGATAGTTATTTAAAACTTAGTTTAGACAATAACAAAACTTTAACGATCAATATTAATGAAAATAATAAATTTTCTTTAGAACATGAGTTTAATTACTTAGAAAATATTATTGAAAACCCAATAATTGATGCTACTTATATTAGTGATACTGACCAAATTTTAAATTTAATGATTGAAGAAAGTCTTAGAACCTGTTTAGAATCTTTTTTGATTAATTTTTAATAAAATTTATATTATAATGGTTATTTTATAATAAAAAATAGATTTTTAGTCGATAAGTTTTCAAATGATAAAATCTTTTTAATAAAATTGAAATAAAGGAAAGAACAACCATTTGTAAACTAGTATTTAGTTTTCTTTCACAATTTTTTCATAATCTTCTGTATTTTTCTAATCAAGCAAAGCTTCGTTCTACAATTCATCTTTTTGGTAATACTACAAAAGTATGTAGTTCATTGCGTTTTATAATTTCAACATTTGCATTTATGATTGTTTTGATTTCAGAAGCAAATTTTTCACCAGTATAACCAGCATCTACTATTATTTTTTGAACTGCAGAAAGATTTTCTTTTTCATTTTCAATCATTATTATAGCACTATTACGATCTGTTTTTTCTGCTGTGGTTATGTAAATTGCATGTGGTAAACCTTGAGAATCAACAACAATATGACGCTTTATTCCTGAAATCTTTTTACCAGCATCATAACCTTTATTTTCAGTAGTATCTGTATTTTTAACACTTTGCGAATCAATTATACAAAAACTAGTTTGTTCTTTGCGATTATTGTTGATACGAACTTTTTTAACCAATTTTTTTTAAAATTAATTGCCATACACTAGCTTCTTTACCGTTATTTTTACTTCAAATTTGAAAATAATAATATACAGTTTGTCATTTTGGAAAATTTTTTGGTAGCATTCTTCATTGACAACCACTTTTTAATACATATAAAATTGCACAAAATACTTCATATAAATCTAAACTTCTTGGTTTTGTTTTCTTTTTGCTATTTTCTAAAATTGATTTTATGTTCTCAAATTGTTCTTTGGTGACATGACTTGGATAATTTTTATGCATAATATATACCTCTGATTTTAAAATATAGCTAACTAAAGTAATGTTTACTCATATCTTGAAAAACAAAATCAATAGCTTTTTTAATATTTGGTCAATAATTTGGTAATATTTTTCTTATATTATGTTTTATAGCAAATCAAAAATGTTCAATTGGATTTAAATTAGGAGAATATGGCGGAAGAAATAATAGTTTGCATCCAGCATTTTCAATTAATTGTTGTGTTAATTTAGATTTATGAAACGTTGCATTATCTAAAACTATAATTTGTCCACGCTTTAATACTGGAATTAGTTTATTTTTAACATATGATTCAAAAATTTTACTATTGCAATGTCCTTCAAATGCTCATAAGGCTTTTAATTTACCTTTATTTAGTGAACCAATTATACTCATTCTCTTTATTTTATATGCGGGTTTATTATCAAATAATCTTTTACCTTTTTCAGATCAACCATATTTATAAAATTCATTATCATCAATTCCAGATTCATCAATATATACTAAATCTTCATTCATTATTTTAGCTATTTCTTTTAAAAAATCTTCTTGTTTATTTTTATCTCTTTGTTCATATAGAAAAGTTTTTTTTATATGTATAGCTAACTAAAGTAATATTTACTCATAAATAATGTAAAATAATAATATGTAATTTAAACAGTTTTTGAATTTAAAAGTACAATTCAGCAATAATTAAAATAGATTAGGAAGATTAAATTATGCCAAAACCATACAGTGAAGACTTACGAAGAAAAGTAATAGAAGCTTATGAAAGTAAAAATATGAAAATTAAAGAAATTTGTAAAGTGTTCAATATCACTAGAAAGACTTTATTTTTATGAAGAAAAAGAAAAAAAGAAACTGGGCATATAAAACCAATTTTGAATTATCAAAAAGGACATAGCCACAAAATAAAGGATTTAGATGAATTAAAAAATTATTTAGCAGAAAATAAAGATGTTACAGTTCAAAAAGTAATTGATAAATTTGGAAATATGACTAAAGAAACAGTTTATAACTATTTTAAAAAACTAAATTATACATATAAAAAAAACTTTTCTATATGAACAAAGAGATAAAAATAAACAAGAAGATTTTTTAAAAGAAATAGCTAAAATAATGAATGAAGATTTAGTATATATTGATGAATCTGGAATTGATGATAATGAATTTTATAAATATGGTTGATCTGAAAAAGGTAAAAGATTATTTGATAATAAACCCGCATATAAAATAAAGAGAATGAGTATAATTGGTTCACTAAATAAAGGTAAATTAAAAGCCTTATGAGCATTTGAAGGACATTGCAATAGTAAAATTTTTGAATCATATGTTAAAAATAAACTAATTCCAGTATTAAAGCGTGGACAAATTATAGTTTTAGATAATGCAACGTTTCATAAATCTAAATTAACACAACAATTAATTGAAAATGCTGGATGCAAACTATTATTTCTTCCGCCATATTCTCCTAATTTAAATCCAATTGAACATTTTTGATTTGCTATAAAACATAATATAAGAAAAATATTACCAAATTATTGACCAAATATTAAAAAAGCGATTGATTTTGTTTTTCAAGATATGAGTAAACATTACTTTAGTTAGCTATATAATTTAGTTTTTTAAAATAGTTATAAACTGTTTCTTTAGTCATATTTCCAAATTTATCAATTACTTTTTGAACTGTAACATCTTTATTTTCTACTAAATAATTTTTTAATTCATCTAAATCCTTTATTTTGTGGCTATGTCCTTTTTGATAATTCAAAATTGGTTTTATATGCCCAGTTTCTTTTTTTCTTTTTCTTCATAAAAATAAAGTCTTTCTAGTGATATTGAACACTTTACAAATTTCTTTAATTTTCATATTTTTACTTTCATAAGCTTCTATTACTTTTCTTCGTAAGTCTTCACTGTATGGTTTTGGCATAATTTAATCTTCCTAATCTATTTTAATTATTGCTGAATTGTACTTTTAAATTCAAAAACTGTTTAAATTACATATTATTATTTTACATTATTTATGAGTAAATATTACTTTAGTTAGCTATATAAAGAAATATTTTCAACTATGTTAGTAATTGATAATAAAGATAATAAATTTTGTTTTAAAATAAATATAATTAAAACTTCTAATAAAATTAGACAAAAATACAATATTAAAAAAGAAATAATCAATGACTTATTATTACCATATAAAAATGTTACTAGTTATTCTACTGAATTATTTCCACTACACTATTTATTAGAAAATATTAGCAAAGACATTATTAACAATAATGCCTTTCAAAAAATATTAAATAAAAATATAATAAATAAAGTAGAAAAAATCTATAAAAAATATCAAGATTTTGACCATGACTTTCAAAAAAGATTCTTTTATTTAGAAGTTGCCTATAATATTAAAACACCTACAAGCCAATTAGAAAAGAATTTACAAAAACATGGACTTCAATCATTTAAAAATATTTTAATAAATCAAGGAACTAAACCAATTAAAGAAATTTTTAATATTCAAAATAATAAATTATTAGCAACAGATATAAATAAATTAGATAATAATTTATTACCAGTAAATAATTGTAATAATAAAAGTTTCTCTATTATATAAATCCACTATATTTTTTAACGGGCGCACAACTAATACGATGAATATCACAAATACCATAATTTTGTAATGCTATCTGATGATTTTTTGTATAATACCCTTTATGATTTTTAAACCCATAATTAGGATATTTAGTATCATAATCAATCATAATTTTATCTCTTACTACTTTAGCAATAATCGAAGCGCTAGCAATATTAAGTGATTTTTGATCACCTTTAACTATTGCTTCAACTTTTCCTAGAAAATTAGGAAATTGCGGTTTTTCAAAATCAACTAAACACACATCAGGTACTATTTTTAATTTATTAAATGCTTCTATCATTGCTAAAATACTAGTCTGCTTAAGATTATGAATATTAACAAATTGATGACTTTTAATACTAACAGCAACTGTTAGTGCATTATCAATTATAATTTGATACATTGCTATTCGTTGTTTTGCTGATAATTGTTTTGAATCTTTAATTAAAGGATGATTAAAGTTTGGTTTAAGAATAACGCTTGCAACAACAATTGGTCCTGCAATAGCTCCCCTTCCCACTTCATCAAAACCAGCAATTAATGTTCCTGATGAATAATTATCAATTTCGTATCGTAAACTACTTTTCATGTTTTAAAATCTTAGGTGGTATTTCAAATGAAATTAATCCTAGTTTCCCTACTTGTAAATCATTAATAAATAAATTCATGGCACGATGAGTATTATCTTCATCATTAGCCAATTTTAAATGATATTTTTGTGCTAATTTCTTAAAATAAAGAAATAATGTTTCATCATTAATATTTTTAATTTCAAAATTAATATTATAATATTTTACTAATCTTTCATAATAATTCTCAAGTAAAAAGGTTAAAGCAAAATTAGCCATTTCTTCTAAAAATAAATGTTTAACAGGAATTGCTTTAATTAAAGCTAAAATCATTACTACTTTTTGATCATTCATTTTTGGTGGTAAAATACCAGGACTATCTAACAAATCAATCGTTGGATTTAATTTAATTCATTGTTGACCTCTAGTAACACCAGGTATATTAGCAGTTTGTGTTACTTTACGTTGTAATAAATTATTGATAAATGTTGATTTACCCGTATTTGGTAATCCCATAATTAATACCTTAATTTTTGGATTAACAATACCTTTTGCCAATTGTTTTTCCATTTGTGGCTCCATTAATTTAGTAATTAAATTTAATAACTGCGGTTTCATTTTTGTAGTTAATGATTTTGCCAATAAAACAGAAAAACCTTGACTTTCAAAAAAAGTAACTCATTCTTTAGTAAAATTATCATCTGCTAAATCAACTTTGTTAAGAACAATAATTCTTATTTTTTTCTCTAATAAACGATCTAATAAAGTACTTTTTGTTGCTAATGGTGCTCGTGCATCTAAAACTTCAATTGCAACATCAATAATTGGTAACTTAGTTTCAATTGCTTTAATGGCTTTCATCATATGACCAGGGAATCAATGAATTTGATTATGGGTACTTTCATTAGGCATTTTTTAACTCCTTTAATACATTTTATTATTATTTTATATCAATTTAGAAAACCACCATTGATTTTAATAACGGTGGTTTAATTATTATTTAACGGGTTTTACTGTTTTAATTTCTTTAATTCTAGCAGCTTTACCGCTTAATTTACGTAAGTAGAAAATACGTGCTCTTCTTACTTTACCCTTACGAATAACATTAATTTTATCAATTAATGGTGAATGTAAAGCAAATGTTTTTTCGACACCTTTACCACCAACAGTTTTACGAACAATAACATTTTGCGTAATTCCTGAACCTTTGCGAGCAATAACTACCCCTTCAAACATTTGAATACGTTCTTTTTTTTCTTCTTTAATTTTAGAAAATACTTGGATTGTATCTCCAGATTTAAAATTAGGAAGATTATGATTTAGTTGACTTTCACTAACTAATTTAATAATTGCATTTTGCATGTTTTATTTCTCCTTTCGTTTATTTTTTTTAAGTGAAGATTTATATTTTTCAATTATTATTTTATCTTTTGCAGATAATTGATATTTTTTAAATAAATCAATTCTTTTTTTATAAGTATTAATTAATGCTTGTTGATGACGATATTCTGCTATCTTTTCATGGTGACCACCAATTAGAACCTCTGGAACTTTCATACCTAGTACTTCTTCTGGTCTTGTATATGTTGGATAATCCAATAATGAATTATTAAAAGAATCATTAAGATGAGATTGATGTTGAATAACATTAGGAATTAACCTAGTAATACAATCAATAATAACCATTGCTGGTAATTCACCACCAGTTAATACATAATCACCAATTGAAATCTCTTCATCAATATAAGACATAATGCGTTCATCAATACCTTCGTAATGACCACAAACTAAAATATAATTAATATTTTTTTGACTATATTTATAAGCTAATTGTTGATTTCATTGTTGACCTTGTGGACTAAGTAAAATTGTTTTAGCCTCAGGATATTTAAGTTTTACACTATTAATAGCATTAATTACTGGCATTGCTTGTAAAACCATACCATTGCCACCACCATAAGGAGCATCATCAACTTGTTGGTGTTTATTATTAGCAAAACTTCTAATATCAATAATATCAATGCTAATTTGTTTTTTAGTAATAGCTCGTTTGATAATTGATGTTTGCATAAAATCATTAAAAGCATTGGGAAATAAAGTTATAATTGTGAATTGGTTTTTAGTCATTATTAATTAATCCTTCAATAATATTAAAATAAACTTTTTGTTCTTCTTTATTAATTTTATTAATAAATACTTTATTATTAGGAATAAAAAAGGTTTTTTTATTAGTCATTTTTATTTCTCATAAACCTTGATGATTATTATCTAAGAAAGCAATAACTTTTCCTAAAAAAGCATTATTATTAGTATCAAATGCTTCATAATTTAGAATATCTTCATAAAATCAAGGTAAGTTGTCATTAATTATTTCTTCAGTATTAATAACTAAATTTTTATTTTTCATACCTTCTACTAACTCAATAGTATTATAATTTTCAAATGTTAATAATAAAAACTGCTTATGATTTCTTACTCTTGAAATAATTAAAGGTGTTAGTTGTTTAGTTTCTTCTAAATAAACTGTTGTTTTTTCTTTTCATGAAAATTTATTACCATAATAATTACATAAAACCTTAACTTCACCAATAAGACCATGAGTATTAACAATAGTACCTAATTCTAAATATTTCATCTTAAAACTCATTAATTACTAATTTAATAGTATTATTTTCTAAATATGCTTTGCTTTCAATAATTGTTGATAATGCACGAATAGTATTTCCTTTTTTACCAATCAATACTGATATTAATGATTTTGGTACCATTAATATTAAATCATAGTGATTTTTTTCTACTAATTCTCGAATCTCAACTTCACAAATTTTATCAAGTAAAATTGGTTCAATTAAATGTTCTAACAATGTTACATACATATTAATTAATCACTTGTAGCATATTTTAATATTAAGTAGCGGGTGCTTCTTCTTTTTTAATAGAATTAGTAGTAGCAGTTTTTTTATTTTTTACAGTAACTTTTTTTGTTTTTTTTAGGTTTGCTACTTTTTCTCTCTTGTCTTAAATTATGAAATTTAGTCATAATTCCTTCTGCTGATAATAAACTACGAACAGTTTCTGTTGGTTGAGCACCATTTGATAAAAATTTTAATGCTTTTACTTCATCGATAGTTACTTGTTTTTCTTTGCTTGTTGGATTATAAGTACCTAATTTATCAATATATCTACCATTAAGTTTTGTTCTTGCATCAATCGCAACAATTCTGTAACTAGGTTGCACTGATTTACTTTTTCCTGTTGGTATTAAGCGTAATTTAACCATAAATTACCTCCTTCTATTAATTTGTGGCAAATAAACCTTTTTAATAATATCTTATTCACATAATGATGTCAAGTTAAAATACTTAACAGATAAAAAGATTTTAAAATAATAATTTCTTTATTTTTACTAAGTTACATATTTTTTCTAAATAAATAAGTTTTTCTATTAAAAACACTTACTGATGTAAGTATTTAAATAATTTATTTATTAATATTTAATTATTAAAATAATTGTTAATTTTAATAACTACATTTATCTATTTACATTTTGGGCAAAATTGGTTTACTAAAAATACTGGTTGATTGAGAACTCACATCATCATCATTAATAAATGGATTTAATTTTTCTGGATAAGAAGATTCTTCACTATCGCTACTTGCATTTGAGTCAAAACCACTATCTTGTGAATAAAATGAACTTCTTTTTTTACTTAGTACTTCAATTACTTCCTCTGCAATTTCATATTCAGGTTCATTATTAGTTTTTTCACTGAGCATTTTTTTAAATTCTTCTTCTAAAATGTCAACTTCTGCAAGAACACTAGTTATTTCAAACAGATTTTTCTTTAGTTTTTCAATCAAAATAGTAGTTTTTTCTTCTTTTAGTTTTTCATTTTCTAATTCTTTCGCTTTTATCAATTCTTCATTATTAATTTTATAATTTTATAATTCTTCTTGTTGAACTGTTATTTTTTTATTTCAATCTCAAAAACCAAAAGTAATAATTTTTAAAAAATTATTTTTTCATTTACTAATTTTTTTATTATTTAAACTTGTAATAATATTACTATATTTATTATTGACTACTAAATAATTATCAATAGTCTGCTGATTTTGATCTAAAATTTTGGCAATTTGTTCTATTTCATATTTATAATTTTCCTGATATTTTTTCTTAGTTTTTATTATTTCTTCTTTTAAAAAAATAAAAAAATTATTATATTTTTGTTCTTGTTCTATAGTTATATTAAATAATGAAAAAATATTGTCTAATTTTTCAATTAATTCATTATATATTTCTATATTTTCTCTTATTTCATCATAATAATATTGTTGCATCAAATCTATACTATTAATATTATTTGTATTTAAACTTTTTATAAACTTATTTATATTAACTAAATCATTTATCATTCTTCTTTACCTCTTATTTTTTTTTATTAATAAACCCATTTACTTAAAAAAAGCAATGGGTAAAAAACTTATATTAAACTTAATAATTATATTATACATATTATTTTTTGTTTTACAAAATTTATTTATTTTTCATAAAATTAGTTTTTTTAATCTTATTAAAGTCAAAATACTATAATTTTAATAATCTATTTTAGAATTAATTTATAGTAAAAAATGCTTTTAACCAATAATTATCGCTAATACTAAAGTTTTTTTTACAATTAATAATAATTTCCAAAAAGAAGAAGTTTCAAATATTATGTGTTAGAATAAGAATACAAGATTCACACTATCACATCTTGTCCCATAAGTGTTTAACTAAGTTTTTGATTATAAAATTAATATTTAAAAAATTAGAAAAAATATAAAAGTTTATAAAAAACTTGCATAACAAATTATACTTATTTAAAAATTATTAGACTCCCTTGTATAAAGAATTTGAGATAAAATATGAGCATTACTTCAATTTTAAAGTATATGTTGATGTTATATAAATATAATAATAGTAACCTACTTTAAAATCATTAAATAATTTTAAAAATAACATTTTAGAATTTAAAGTTAATAATATTTTTTAAACAAGTTAAAAAATATTAAAATTGGTAATTTTTACTAAAATTTAAAAAAGTCATTTATAATGATAGAATATTAAAGAAGATAGTTGACCTTAAAACACTTTTTAATTAAATTATTAAAACTACAAAAAAGAAAGTTAGGTGCCAAATAATGTTAATTAACAAAACAGCTGATGAGTGTATCATTGAAACTGGCGGTGCTTTATTCCAATGTTTCGTTGATACAAATTTAACTGTTGATCAAAAAAAAATGTGTATAAATTGAATTATTTTATTTTTAAACTATCAAGATGCAGTTATTCTTTGTGATGAAGAAAAAATTAATAGTTTACAAAAAGAACTTTCAGAAACATTCACAACAGATTATTATAAAAATGCTTTAAAAGAATTTAATAATGCAAATCTTATATATAAAAAAACTATACTTACCAATTTTAAAAACGTATGTTTGGAAAATACTTCACAAGATATTATTAATATTATCACTCAATTCCATCAGTCATTTATTAAAACAATAGATGAACATAAAAAATCACTTACCTTTTTGAATTTAAATAAAATATATGAAAATCTTTTATTATTATTTTTTATAATTCACTACCATTTAGGCTATCAATTTAAACAAGAATTAATTCCAATCATTAGAAGTTTCACTAATATGATTAAAATTCCTATTTATATTGAACAAAATGATAGTCATGTTAAAATGTTATTAATGAAAAAAAATTTGCAAGATAATGAACAATTATTTGAAGATCTTGAATTAATTCAATTGAGAAATTTTATTCATAGTTTAGATGATATATTTGCTAATGGTCTTAATATTAGTAGTGCCATTGAAAAATTAATATTAACTAGACCACATAAAATAAAACATTCAATGAATATGTTATTTAAAAAACACGGTATTAAACTACAAGAAATACTTTGAAAAAATAACAAAGAAAGTAATCCTACCATTGGTAATATGATTATGCACTTATTTGCTTATGAAACATATTATGTGCAAAGAAATCACAACTATGAAACATATGAACAACTAGTATTAAATAATGTTTTAACAGATCCTCTTTTTCAAAAAATATTTGTTGAATATAAAACAAAAAATCAAATTAATAAGATTATTTAAAAATAATAATTACTTTAATTTTTTACTTAGAAAATTAAAGTAATTTTTTTACACTTTTTTATACAAATTAAAAAACATAAAGCAAAATATATATTATTTTTTTATATCTAATCTTAATATTTAAAAATATAAATATTTTTAAATATCATTATAAAATTAACTTGTCACTACTATTGGTTTTTTCTCCAAAGTGACATAATTAACATTTTTTTATCTTGAAAGGAACAATAATAAAATGTCAACAAATAAATATGATTTTGATATTGAAAAAGATAAAAATTGAGAACAAGCAGTGAAATGTAAAGAAAATATTTTTATTAAATGCCGAACAGAAAAAAATAGCATTATATGCAAATTATTAGAAGATAAAGATAAAACAGAAATGCAACAAAATGAAGTAAAAACATTTCAAACACTATTTAAAAAAAGAACGTCAGAAAATATACAATTTGAACAAATAACTACATGAAATAAATATTTACAAAAAGAAATTAACAGTAATACCACTAATTATTTTTTTGACAAAAAAAGAAGAAGCAATACTTTTTAATCAATATTATATTAATTTTACAATAAAAATGTACCTTTAAATTTTTAGGTACATTTTTATTATTTTCTATTTTTTATTAACTTTGTATCATTCTAATTCTAAATCTTGTGCAACATCCATAACTACTTCTGACATTGTTGGATGTGGATGACAAGAAGAGGCTAATTCAACAATAGTACCTTCCGTTTGCATAATATTAACAATTTCAGCAATTATATCAGTAGCCGTTGAACATAAAATATGAGCACCTAGGATTTCTCCATATTTTTTATCAATAATTATTTTAACAAAACCATCAGTCTCACCATCAGCCAATGCCTTACCATTAATAGTAAATGGTATTTTCTTCATCAAATATTCTTTACCTAAAGATTTACATTCAGTTTCAGTTAAACCAACACTTGCCACTTCTGGGAATGAATAAATACAACTAGGCATTTTATTATAATCTACTTCTTGCTCTTTCAATGGATGATTATCAGCATCCGTTCTACCTTCTTTAACTAAAATATTATTAAGTGCTGCTAATCCTTGTGTTGATGCAACGTGAGCAAGCATTCTTTGACCATTAGCATCTCCAATTACATATATATTATCAATAACATTATTGTTAGCATCTAAAGCTTCCAATTTATTATTTACGGCAAATGCTTGATTAGGCTTAATTTGAATTCCCAAATTAGTAAAACCTTCAGTAATTGGCGTTCTTCCAGTACTTAATAAACAATAGTCACTAGTTACTGTTAATGGTTTTTTATGTTCTTTATCGGTTGCAGCATAATAAGTTAAAGTTTTATCCTTTAATTCATTAACACTATGACCAGTAATAATATTAACACCATTTTTTTCAAGAATTTTAGTTAAAGTTGTACTAATATCTTCATCTAGTAATGCTAAAATACGATCTAAATATTCAATAATAGTAACTTTAGTACCAAGTGTACTAAATAAACAAGCAAACTCAATTCCAATAACACCACCACCAATAATAGTTAGTGTTTTTGGAACTTCTTTTAAAGAAAGAATTTCAGTCGAAGTTAATAATGTTTGGTTTGTTTTTAAATCTTTTTCACTTAAACCTTGTGAACCATTAGGATTATCAAACATTTTTACTTTTGAACCAGTAGCAATTATCATATATTTAGTAGTATATTTCTTTTCTTTACCATCTTTAGCTTTCACTAAAATCGTATTTTTATCAATAGCACTTCCAATCCCTAATAATTGTTCTACTTTATTAGATTTCATTAAAAAGCCAACTCCACCAGTTAAACCTTTAACAACACCAGCTTTACGATCTTGCATTACTTTTCAATTAATTTCAATATTTTTTTTATCTTTAATAGCAACACCATATTTATCAGCATTTTCAATATAATGAAAAACTTTTGCGCCCTTTAGTAATGTCTTAGTAGGAATACATCCAACATTTAAACAGACTCCACCTCAGTTATCTTTTTCAACAATTGCAGTTTTTAAACCCATCTTTGCTGCTCGAGCCGCTGTTACATAACCACCAGGGCCTGCTCCGATAATTATTAAATCAAAATCATAGTTAGACATCTTTTACATTTTCTCCTTAAGCTAAAATTAATGTTGGATTTTCTAATAACTCTTTAAGTCGAGAAAGGAAATAACCAGCAGGTGCACCATCAATAACACGATGATCAATTGAAAGTGATAATGGAAAGAACTTATGTTCAACAATTTTACCATCAGCAATAATTAGTTTTTTTTGCATCATCCCTAGACCCAAAATTGCTACCTCTGGATAATTAATAACTGGTGTTCCCATTTCAATTCCTGCTGAACCAAAATTAGTAATAGTAAATGATCCACCTTGCATTTCATCACCTTTTAATAGCCCCTTACGAGCTTTATCACCTAATGAATTAACTTGTCTTGCTATTTCAAATAATGAAAGTTGATCAGCATTTTTAATAACAGGAACTACTAAACCCTTTTCAGTATCAGCTGCCATACCAATGTTATAATATTTTTTAACAAGAATTTCATTATTAGCCATGTTCAAAGTTGAATTAAGTAATTTAAATCGTTCTTCTTTTAACGCTTTAGCAACAGCCTTTACAAAGAATGGCATAAATGTTAATTTAGCACTACCATCTGGATCTTTTTCCGCTGGTTCTTTTAAAGTTGCACGTAATTGTACTAAGTTTTCAGCATCAACATTAATCATTAAACTAACATGTGGTGCTGTATAAACCGATAATGACATTTGATTAGCAACAGCCTTACAAATTCCTGATAATGGTAAATGTTCAACATTACCAAAACTTTCGATTTTAGTAACATTAATACCTTGTGAACTAATAGTTGTAGCAGAAACTGAAGATATTGAATTAATAGGTGTTGTTGATGCAGTAGCACTAGTTGTTGTACCACCATTCTTGGTATTTAATAAATCATCTTTTAAAATTCTACCACGAGGACCAGTTCCTTTAATTGTTCCCATATCAACACCTAAGTCACGAGCCATTCTACGTGCTAATGGTGTTGCTAATACTTTACCCGTTTGTTGAATAGGTTGCACATTTTGTTTTGGTAATTCAACTGGTGATACTGTAGATGTACTAGCAACTGATTCAGATTTTGGTGAAGAATTTGTTGATGAAGGACTTTTATTATCACTAATTGTTCCACCAAACTCAACAATAACAGCACCTGACTTAATACTATCTCCTTCTTTAACAAGAATCTTAGAAACTTTACCATCCGCTTCGGCTTTAATACTATCTGAAGCTTTATCTGCTTCAATATCAACAACATTATCACCTTTTTTTACATTATCTCCAACTTTAACATGAATTTGAGTTACAGTAACTTCATTGATTCCATCCATATCTTTAAACTTCAATTCCATCTTTTCACTTTCCTTTCTTTAAACAACTAACTAAACTGGATAATTCATCATTAGTTTAACTTTTTCCATAATTTTATCTGGACTAATTATAAATCATTTTTCACCTTTAGACAGTGGAACAGTAATATCATAACCCGTTAATCTTGTTGGAGGACATTCTAAATATTCAAAACACTTTTCATTAACAACGGTAATAATTTCTGAAGAAACTGAAAATGAACGAACCGCTTCTGAAACAACTAATAATCTTCCTGTTTTTTTAACAGAATTAACAACTGTTTCTTCATCTCATGGTTGTAATGTTTGTAAATCAATTAATTCAATTTTAAAATTTTCTTTTTCTTCTAAAATTTTAACAGCAGCTTCACAATCATAAACTTTTGAACCATAAGTTACAATCGTTAAATCAGGTTTTTCTTCAGACTTATATTCTTTAAGAACTTTAGCTTTACCAAGAACAGCCACTTCATAAGCATCACTAACTTCTTCTCTAACATCATATGTATAATTATTGCTAGTATAACTATTGAAATAAATTCCTAAACATTCTAAAACAATAACAGGATCTGGACTTTCAATTGCTGCCAATAATAATTTTTTAGTATCATTAGGTTTTGAAGTCATAACTACTTTTAAACCTGGAATATGACAAAATAAAGCTTCAATTGCTTCTGAATGATGCTCCAAAGCACCATTATTACCATTATTTCAATCATATGAAGGCATACGTACTATCATTGGACAAGTGAATCTACCACGAGAACGATTTCTCATTCGTGCAACATGACATAACAATTGTTGAAAAGCAGGGAAAGCAAATCCTGAAAATTGCATTTCAATAATTGGATTTAAACCATTAATTGCCATTCCAACGGCACTACCAGCAATAACTGCTTCAGCAATTGGTGCATCAAAACAACGATTAACACCAAATTTTGCTTGTAAACCTTTAGTTGCTCGAAAAACACCACCAACATTACCGGCATCTTCACCATAAACAACAACATTAGGATTTTTTTTCATTGCTAATTCTAAGGCTAAAGTAATAGCTTGCACATTATTTCTTTTCATAATTATTTTTTCTCTCCTTCATTGAAGAAAGCTTTTGCTTCTGCTTTTTGTTCTATTAATTGTGGTGTTAATTTTTCATATGTATAATCAAATATTTCATCAATTGAAACATTTTCATTTTTTAATGCTCAAGTAATTGCATCATTAACCTTTTTAGTAATTTGTTTATCTAATTCTGCTTGTTTGTTGTCATCTCAAAGTTTAATTGATTTTAAATACTCTCTAATACGATCAATTGGATCTTTTTTTAATCATTCTTGTTCAATTTTATAATCTTCAGCAGAAAAATAATCTTTTTTAATATCAAAAGCAGAATGCGCATTTTGACGATAAGTAACAGCTTCAATTAATGAAGGACCATTACCTTTTTTTGCTCTTTCAATTGCTTCTTGTGTAGCATAATAAACAGCAAAAAAATCATTACCATCAACACGAATATTAGGTACGCCAAATGCTGTTCCTTTTTGTGCAAAAGTTGGACTCATTGTTGCTTTAGCAGTTGGTGTATCTAATGATCACTGATTATTTTCAACAAAGAAAACAACAGCTAATTTATGGATAGCAGCAAAATTAATTGCTTCAGAAAACTCACCTTCAGAAGTACCACCATCACCAATCGTAGTAATAACAATTCCTTTATCTTTTTTATATTTTTCAGCAAAAGCAATACCTGTTGCATGTGAATATTGAGTAGCAATTGGAATATTAACTGGTAAAATATTAACACCTTTCGGCATTTGACTTCCCATTTCATTTCCTAATCAATATTGAATTACTTTTTCAACTGGATATCCAGCAGTAATTCATGCTGCATTATTACGATAGGCTGGTACTAATCAATCAATACCTGGTCGTAAACAACTAGCATAAGCAACTTCAACACCTTCTTGACCTTTTGAAGATAAAAAGTTAATAACTTTTCCGATTACTTTTGGAATTCCATTTACTAATTTAACTTGTCCTTTTTCATCTTTTTCATAGTTTAATTCCATTTGCATTTGTTCTTGTATTCGTGAAAAACACATGTTTTCATATGCTTTTAATAAAACCTTACTATCAAATTTTTTTAAATAATCAACAAAATTAGGATTAATTACTCTTTTTTCATTTAATATTTGAAAAATTTCTTTTTGGGGATTATCAAATTTCTCAACTCACATTTAAATTTTCCTCCTAAATATTTTAGCTAATTGCAGTTAGACTTTTAATTATACTAATTTTTAAAATAATGAATGAACATACCTTTTCATTATACTACTAATAATTGTTGGTTCAAGATAATTTGTACTAAAATATTAATTTATCTCCTGTTTTATTAATATCCTATTTTTTTATTTCCTATTATCATATAAAAATGAAAAATATATTCTAACAATAAACAAAATAAAAAAATAATTCAAATCATAATATCGTTGTTTATTTATTTTTTACAACATAAAGTCCTAATAAAATTAGGACTTTATAATAAAATTTATAATCATAAAACATTATCAAGATAATAAATATACAATAAAAATATTTTTATTTAATGTAAGAACCTGTTTAGAATCTTTTTTGATTAATTTTTAATAAAATTTATATTATAATGGTTATTTTATAATAAAAAATAGATTTTTAGTCGATAAGTTTTCAAATGATAAAATCTTTTTAATAAAATTGAAATAAAGGAAAGAACAACCATTTGTAAACTAGTATTTAGTTTTCTTTCACAATTTTTTCATAATCTTCTGTATTTTTCTAATCAAGCAAAGCTTCGTTCTACAATTCATCTTTTTGGTAATACTACAAAAGTATGTAGTTCATTGCGTTTTATAATTTCAACATTTGCATTTATGATTGTTTTGATTTCAGAAGCAAATTTTTCACCAGTATAACCAGCATCTACTATTATTTTTTGAACTGCAGAAAGATTTTCTTTTTCATTTTCAATCATTATTATAGCACTATTACGATCTGTTTTTTCTGCTGTGGTTATGTAAATTGCATGTGGTAAACCTTGAGAATCAACAACAATATGACGCTTTATTCCTGAAATCTTTTTACCAGCATCATAACCTTTATTTTCAGTAGTATCTGTATTTTTAACACTTTGCGAATCAATTATACAAAAACTAGTTTGTTCTTTGCGATTATTGTTGATACGAACTTTTTTAACCAATTTTTTTTAAAATTAATTGCCATACACTAGCTTCTTTACCGTTATTTTTACTTCAAATTTGAAAATAATAATATACAGTTTGTCATTTTGGAAAATTTTTTGGTAGCATTCTTCATTGACAACCACTTTTTAATACATATAAAATTGCACAAAATACTTCATATAAATCTAAACTTCTTGGTTTTGTTTTCTTTTTGCTATTTTCTAAAATTGATTTTATGTTCTCAAATTGTTCTTTGGTGACATGACTTGGATAATTTTTATGCATAATATAACTAACTAAAGTAATGTTTACTCATATCTTGAAAAACAAAATCAATCGCTTTTTTAATATTTGGTCAATAATTTGGTAATATTTTTCTTATATTATGTTTTATAGCAAATCAAAAATGTTCAATTGGATTTAAATTAGGAGAATATGGCGGAAGAAATAATAGTTTGCATCCAGCATTTTCAATTAATTGTTGTGTTAATTTAGATTTATGAAACGTTGCATTATCTAAAACTATAATTTGTCCACGCTTTAATACTGGAATTAGTTTATTTTTAACATATGATTCAAAAATTTTACTATTGCAATATGTCCTTCAAATGCTCATAAGGCTTTTAATTTACCTTTATTTAGTGAACCAATTATACTCATTCTCTTTATTTTATATGCGGGTTTATTATCAAATAATCTTTTACCTTTTTCAGATCAACCATATTTATAAAATTCATTATCATCAATTCCAGATTCATCAATATATACTAAATCTTCATTCATTATTTTAGCTATTTCTTTTAAAAAATCTTCTTGTTTATTTTTATCTCTTTGTTCATATAGAAAAGTTTTTTTTATATGTATAATTTAGTTTTTTAAAATAGTTATAAACTGTTTCTTTAGTCATATTTCCAAATTTATCAATTACTTTTTGAACTGTAACATCTTTATTTTCTGCTAAATAATTTTTTAATTCATCTAAATCCTTTATTTTGTGGCTATGTCCTTTTTGATAATTCAAAATTGGTTTTATATGCCCAGTTTCTTTTTTTCTTTTTCTTCATAAAAATAAAGTCTTTCTAGTGATATTGAACACTTTACAAATTTCTTTAATTTTCATATTTTTACTTTCATAAGCTTCTATTACTTTTCTTCGTAAGTCTTCACTGTATGGTTTTGGCATAATTTAATCTTCCTAATCTATTTTAATTATTGCTGAATTGTACTTTTAAATTCAAAAACTGTTTAAATTACATATTATTATTTTACATTATTTATGAGTAAATATTACTTTAGTTAGCTATATCTATCTTGGTGTTAAAAAATATAGCAAACTTGCACCAAATGTTATTAAACAAATTTTAAAATATTTTGCTGATGGTAAAAAATATCGTGATGTTTGTGATACTTTTATTGAGGATTTAATAAGTACTAGTACAGTTTGTAGAACATATCAAAAATTTCAATTACCAAAAGCTAATATTCCTAAAATACCATTGCAACCAAATCAAACTTTATATATAAATATTGATGATGGACATAGAAAATTTAAGTTTAATGAAAAACATAATACTAAAAATTGTAAAAAATGTTCTATGAGATTACTAGTATTTTGTACTGGTAAAAAGAAAAATGGAAAATTAATTAATAAAAGAGCTGTATGTAAAATAAGAGTATCAAAAACAGAAATTGGTGCAGAAAAAACAGCTAAATTAATTCAAACATATGGTAATTTATATTTTGAAAACTTTGACCAAGCAAATTTAATAGTTTGTGGAGATAGTGCAAAATGAATTAGAAAAACTGCTACAATTTTAAATGCTAAATTTATTTTAGATAAATTTCATGCTTTTCATGTTTTATTTCTTGGAATAATGGCTGGAAGAAGAAAAAATAAAATTGCTAAATTACACTATGAAAATGCAATAAATTTATTTGCCAAAGGTCAATATTATGAATTAATTGATTTTTTACAATCATTAACTTTGCAATATAAAAAATTAAAAGTTGGTTATTTTATTAATGCAAAAGATGGTGTATTAAACCAAGCACTAGTTGAAAATATTGGTTGCTTTACTGAAACTAATATTAAACAAATTTTAAAACATATGATTGGTGATAGAACCTATAACATTGATATGTATACAAAAATGGTTAATTTTAAATGCTATCAAATAAATACTGCCATCCAATTATTATAAATTAAAATTAAAGATTTTAAAAAAACCAAAAATAAAATAATTCTTATTAAAGTAAACTTTAATAAGAATTTTTGAGTTATAAAAGTAAGTATTATTGTTGACTAATATTTTTCAAGTATTAAGATTAACGTACAATTGCATATTGAAGTCAAAATTATTCTCGTCTAACTTTATAATTTTAAGACAAATTTGAATATTATTGACAACATCGGTAAGCTCCCAAAAAATGGTTTAAATTTTACTAATATACTTAGTAAAATTAAATTGCTTAATTAATTAAAAAACCATTTAAGGTTCTAATTCTTAAATGGTTTTTTAATTTTTATAGTTATATTTTATTCTCAACTTGTTTTGTTAATAATTTTAAAAATTCTGATAAAGTAACAATTTTACTTTCTTTTTGACCATACTGACGATAACTTAAATTATTATTTTCTATTTCCTTATCACCAATAATAATTTGATAAGGAATTTTTTGAGTTTGTGTTTCAACAATACGTTTGCCAATAGTTCCACTGCTAATAATTTCAGTTCGTAAATTATGTTGTTTACAAGTTTGCAATAATTTATTAGCATATTCTAAGGTTTTTTCTTTTTCATTTATTGGTAAAATTGCAATTTGCCTTGGTGCTAATCATAGTGGAAAAACGCCTTTATTTTGTTCTAATAATGTGGCAATAAAACGTTCATATGTACCAATTAATCCTCGATGAACAATAACTGGATTTGTTTCATTATTATTTTCATCAATATAAGTTAAATTAAACTTTTTCGGTAATAAGAAATCGAATTGAATAGTAGATATTGTAATTTCATGACCTAATGCTGTTTTAATTTGAACATCAAATTTTGGTCCATAAAAAGCAGCCTCACCAATCATTGGTTTATACTCTAATTGTAATTCATCTAATACTTCACGTAATGCTGTTTCTGCTTGATTTCACATTTTATCATCATTAAAATATTTTTCTTTATCAGCAGGATCTCGTAAAGATAATGATAAATAATCAATTTTAATATTTAAAGTTTTTAAAACCTCAGCAATTAACTGATAACAACGTTTAAACTCTGTTTTCATTTGATCAAATCTAACAAAAATATGAGAATCAGTTAATTCCATACTTCTTACTCGTTCTAAACCAGTTAAAGCTCCACTTGCTTCATAACGATATAATAAAGCATGCTCACTTAAACGCAAAGGTAAATCTTTATAACTACGAAGAGCACTTTTATAAATCATACAGTGATGAGGACAAGTCATTGGTCTTAATACCAATTGTTCTTCTTCTTTTTTAATTGGAGTAAACATATTTTCACGATAATGATCTCAATGACCACTTTTTTTATATAATTCAACAGAACCTAAAACTGGTGTCGCTACTTCTTGATAATCTCACATAAATTCTTGTTTTCTCAAATATTTCTGCAAAACTTTTTTAATAACCATACCATTTGGTAAAAATATAGGTAATCCTTTACCACAATCATCATTAAAAGTAAAAATATTTAATTCTTTACCTAGTTTGCGATGATCACGATTTTTTCGTTCTTCAAGTTCATTAAGTTTATCTACTAATTTTACTTTTGAATAATCACAAATCCCAGAAATGCGCTGTAATTGTTTATTTTTATCATTTCCTAATCAATATGCACCAGTAATACTTAATAATTTAAAATCTTTTATTGATGAAGAATTATTAATAGCAACACCCGATGCTACTACTAAAGTCTTATTATCAACTAAATAAGAGCATTTTAATCCATTAACATGATTTAATTTAATATATTCTAAAGCAAAAGGATTGTCTTTATGAGTTTTTAAAGATTCTTCTTTAGTTTGACAAACTCTTTTAATTTCAATATTTTTTATTAAAATTTCACGCATTTTCTCTTCAATTTTAATTAATTCATCATTAGAAAGTCGCTTTTCATAATCAAAATCTAAATAAAAACCATTATCATTAGTATTAGCAATCGTAATTAACGCTTGTGGATACATTAATTTAATAGTATGAGCTAAAATCATAGAACATCCATAATTTAAAATAGTTCATCCTAAAGCATCATCTTTTTTAATAAACTTGATTTCAGCATCTTTTTTAATTTCTCAATATAAATCTTTTAATTGTCCATTCAGAGTAAAAGCAATAATTGAAGAATCTATATTTTCATTTTCCTGTTTTAATAATTGATAACCAGTAATTGGATTTTCAATATTATAAGTCATCGTTTTGCCATTTAATTTAATTACATTAATTTTCATGTTTTACCTAATTCCTTTTCTAATTTACCTCAGTAGTACTAGGTTATTTGACAATAAAAGTTGTAAAAGGATTAGTATTATTATTAATATCTACTACTAATACTTTTGATTTAGTAGGGATTATATAAGTGCTACTAATGCTTTTAACTAATTGCGAAGAATTACTTAATTCTACTGGAATTCCTTCAGCTGCTAAAAAAGTATAAATTCCAAAGTTTATTGCAAATTTATTATAATCAATAACATTATTAACAATAGGAATTATATAAACTGGCAAATGAGCATTAGCAATAGTTCTAATATAATTACTATCTTGACTATTAGTAATTAAATATTGTGGTTTTTCTTCAATAATTTTTTTAATAGTTTTAGCAACTAATTGATCTTTTGTATGCAATAAATCAGTAGCAATTTTGCTCTGTTCTTGATGACTTTCAGCATCAACAAGAATTTTACTCATTGTTGCAATTGATAACACAGGATAGTTACCATTGGCAGATTCACCCGATAACATTGTACATGTTGCTCCCCAATCCATAGCAACCCAAACATCAGTAACTTCAGCGCGTGTTGGATGAGGATTATCTATCATTGAATCTAGCATTTGCGTAGCAACAATTATCGGTTTGTTAACAGTACGACATTTTTTAATTCACTCACGTTCTAAAAAAGGAACTTTTTCAAAAGGAATTTCAACTCCTAAATCACCACGAGCAACCATAATAGCATCTGATTCTTTTAAAATTTCATCAAAATTATTAACTGCTAATTGTGATTCAATTTTAGCAATGATTTGAATATGTTTACCATCATTATCATCTAAAACTTTGCGGATTTCTTTAATATCGGCTGCTGAACAAACAAATGATGTAGCAACATAATCTACTTTTTGCTGACAACCAAAAATTAAATCTGCTCTATCTTTTTCAGAAATAAAAGGTAAAGACAATTTAACATTTGGAATATTAATAGCACGACGATCTTTAATAGTATGTGTATTTAAAGCTTGACAAATAACAGTATGATCTTTAACCGCTGTAACATTTAATGTTAATTTACCATCATCTACTAGTAAATTATCATTAACTTTAATATCCTTTGCAAAATTACCATAATTTACAGAAAACTTATCCGCAGTACCAATAATCTCTTTATTATCAATTATCGTAATAATTTCATTTTTTTTGATTTCTACACTACCCTTTGTAAAGGTATGTGTTCTAACTTCTGGACCTCTAGTATCTAACATAATAGCAACTGGTACATTTAATTGTTTAGATACTTCTCTAATCATTAAAACCCTTGCTAAATGTTCATCATGAGTACCATGAGAAAAATTTAAACGCCCACAAATTGAGCCATTTTCTATTAGTTGTTTAATAACATCAGCAGAATTTGAAGCAGGTCCTAAAGTAGTTACACATTTAGTTCTTTTTATAATTGATATCAAATTATTCACCTCTTTTTATTAAGTATTTTTTTTAAAAATAACTCCTGACAAACGTAAAATTTTATTAGCAACGTTATTTTTATTTATTGAAGGTGTGTTTAATGCATCTTGAATTTCAATAGCTACTAATTTATTATCTTGTAATCCAATACAAATACTAGATTTATTACTATTTGCAAATCTTTCGGCAGCAAAAATACCCATCATTGTTGCTAAATAACGATCAAATGCACTTGGTGTTCCCCCGCGTTGAATTTGACCCAATATTACTGCTCTTGTTTCACAATCAGTATCTTTTTCAATGATTTTAGCTATTTTATTAACATCATATTGACGTTCAGTTACTACTATTACTAATGAACGACGTTGTTTTTTAGTGTACAACTGTTTAATAACATCAATCAATGACTGTTCTCCAATTCCTAAATCTTTAGTTGCAACTAAATCACAATTTGCAGCAGCAGCACTATGAAGAGCAAGGTCACCACAATTACGACCCATTACTTCAACAATCATAATTCTTCCATGAGAATTAGCCGTTTGACGAATTTTATCAAGATTTTCAACAATTGTATTAAGAGCGGTATCAAAACCAATAGTAAACTCACTTGAACTAATATCATTATCAATAGTCCCTGGAATACCCACACATTGAATAGCTGCTTCATTACTTAATTTTTGCAGACCATTATATGTGCCATCACCACCAATAGCAATTAAACCTTCAATTTTTTTAGATTTTAAAATTTCAATACATTTTTTACGAGTTTCTTCTTGCTCAAATTCTCTAAAACGAGCAGACCCAATGATTGTTCCCCCCATCTCAGTTCCTAGATCAATTAAATTTGCTCAATTGTTATCAATAACATGAATGTCATTTGTCATTATTCCTTTATAACCATTTTTTATTAAAACTAATTCAAATGGTCTTTTATCAGCAGTAGCAATTTTACTATTTTCATGATTTATACAACGAAAAGTCTTATATACTGCATTAATAACATTATTCATACCTGGTGAATCACCACCAGAAGTTAAGATTCCAATTCTTCTTTTATTTAATTCTTGCATATTTAGTCATCCTCTCTTCTAATTACATTATTTTAGTGATAATTATTATAATTTGTTTAAAATTAAAAAGGATATCAGTAAATTTAACCATAAAATATGATTTTAATTAATTAATATTATAAAATACATCGTCACCTAAAAATTTAGCTTGATCTGCTAAATCAGCTTCAATTGTTAATAAACGATTGTATTTTGCAACACGATCAGTTCTTGACATTGAACCTGTTTTAATTTGTCCAGTATTAAAAGCTACTGCTAAGTCAGCAATCGTTGTATCTTCAGTTTCCCCAGAACGATGAGATACTACTGCTGTTCACCCAGCTTTTTGACACATTTCAATAGCTTCCATAGTTTCAGTTAATGTTCCAATTTGATTTAATTTAATTAATACTGAATTAGCAACGTTTTTAATAATTCCTTCTTTAATAATTTTTGGATTAGTAACGAATAAATCATCACCAACAACTTGGAATTTACCTTCTGATTTTTCTAATAATAATTTAAATCCTTCTCAATCACCTTCAGCCAAACCATCTTCAATTGAAATAATTGGATATTTTTTAGTTAAATCAACTAAATAATCTACTAGTTGCGCTGAAGTTAATAATTTTTCAGTATTTTTACTTTTACCATCTTTATTACCAAAAACATATTTACCATTTTTATAAATCTCTGATGATGCACAGTCCATAGCAATTTTTATATCTTTATTTGGAGTATAACCCGCTTTTTTAATAGCTTCAACAATTAAATCTAATGCTTCTTCAGTTGATTTTAAATTAGGAGCAAAACCACCTTCATCACCAACTGCAGTAACTAAACCCTTACCTTTTAAAATACTTTTTAAAGCATGAAAAGTTTCGGCAGCCATTTGGATTGCCTTTGAAAATGTTTTAGCACCAACTGGCATTATTAAAAATTCTTGAAAGTCAATATTATTATCAGCATGAGCACCACCATTAATTACATTTAACATTGGGACTGGCAACTGACAAGCATTAGTACCACCTAAGTATGTATATAAGGGCACATATAATTCATCAGCGGCAGCTTTAGCAACTGCTAATGATACCCCTAAAATAGCATTGGCACCTAATTTTGTTTTATTTTCTGTTCCATCTAACTTAATCATTGTTTGATCAATTAATCTTTGATTAGTAACTTCCAAACCAATAATAGCTTCGGCAATATTTTCATTAATATTTTTAATGGCTTTCATAACACCAAGTCCACCATAAACTTTAGTATCTTTGTCTCGTAGTTCTAAAGCTTCTCTAGTACCTGTTGAAGCACCTGATGGCACTAAAGCAAGCCCGTATCCACCATCTTCAGTTCAACATTCAACTTGAATAGTTGGATTTCCTCTTGAGTCTATTACTTGTAGTGCTCTAATATCAATAATGCAAGACATATTTGTTAATTCCTTCTTTCTTTAATATTTCACTAATTATTATACAGAAAAAAATATTGTTTAGAATCAAAAAAGCACAAATATTTTTTATTTGTGCTTCTAAAATAATGATGATTTAATTACATTTGTTGTTGTTGTGGATGTTGAGTTGTACTATTTGATAATGATGCTCCATTAAATTTAGCAGCAGTATCACTATTTCATGGTTTTGGAGTAACTCCATCATCTTCTGGTATTAAACTTTCAGGATTATTAAGAGCAGTAACTATTGTTTCCATTAATTCATCAGTTTCAATCGTTTTTTGATTAAAATTATTACTATCAGATAAATCTTTCCTATTAATAGTTACATTTTGTTTTACTTCATCTCTATAAAAGGTATAACTTATACTTTTAAAATTATCATCTTTATCAAAAGTTAAAGAAAAATCAACTTCATTTTTAGCTAAATATGATAATGCACGAATTTGTTCAGGACTAAGTTTCACTTCTGCTTTTAATGGAATTCCAAGTTCATCATTTTACATAAAACATAACATTTTCCATTAAAAATATTAAAATTAAAAGTTTTAGTATTTTTTAAAAATAAGTTTGATTTTAAATCAGGTATTGGTGTTACTGTTCTTGCTTCTAATACTCTTACTTTTGCTTTTTGATTTATGGTACTAAGTTGTTCTTTATCTTCATCACTTAACTTATTAGAGCAATTTACTTTTTTATTATTTTCATCAAAATAATATGCTCTTAAAAACTTTCCATCACACTTATTAAATAAAATAACAGTATTTGCTTTTTTATTTTGATCTATTAAATTATTCAAAATATCATTTTCATTTTTTTCTAATTTTAATTTTTTATCCAATGTTTGCTCATCAGTTGTTATATTTAAATCTCATAATTTTCTACTATCATCTCATTTTAAATTAATAACATTTTTAACGATAACTGGAGATAATTTTGTAGCTAATGGTTTTGGTGATATTACCTGTTTAGCAGCAGCTCTTGCCACTTTAACTTGTGCTCCATTTTCTCCACAGTAAATACCCTTTAATACATTGGGAAATAAATTATTATTTGCAAATTTTTTTCTTAATTCCGATAAAGAAATTGTTCCAATACATTGTAGTTGATTTTGATCAGCAATAACTACTCATTTTTCTACTAAATTATTACTTGGGTTTTTTGCAAAGTATACTTTTTGATACTTACCAGCAACTTCTATATCGTTTCATATATTTTTATTTTCTTGAGAAAGGTCTTGTTCAAAAATTACATTTTCTGGATCTGATTTAGCATCTGATATTTTTATTTTACCATCTTCTATTACTAAACTATACAAACCTTCTATGCTATTATTTTGCAATGTTTCAGAAATATTATTTGCAATCTGTAAAGGTTCAGGTAAATCTTCTGGTAACACTTCTGGTGCATTTACTAAAAAACGCATAGCAACTAAATCAATTTCTTGTTGCTCTTCTTTAAGAAGAGATGCTAATCCATTATTAATTGTTGGTTCTATAGTAAATCCTAATTGTGGAGGAATACTTAATGCTTTTAAATCATCAAATTGCTGGTCGGTTAAAGGATTAAATTCATATGCTTGATATCTTAGAACCTGTTTAGGATCTTTTTAATAGAATTTAACTAAAACAAGAAATAATCATTTATAAATAGGTACTTAACCAATAATTTATTTTCTTTTTCATTTTTTTGTTAAAAAGATTTTATCATTTGAAAACTTATCGACTAAAAATCTATTTTTTATTATAAAATAACCATTATAATATAAATTTTATTAAAAATTAATCAAAAAAGATCCTAAACAGGTTCTTAGATTGTCATGAAATCAACCCGCAATAACCGTTGATGTTATTTTATAGGTTTCTCAAAAAATTTTTCCATTTTCGTTAATCTTTTTATTTAAATAAAAAATATCATTATCAGTAATATTTTGAGCAGTTGTTGAGATTTTAAAAGTATCATTTGGGTCAGTAACATTTTTAATAAAAATTTCATTTCCTTGACGATAAATAAAATAGTCTTTTTCAACATTCACTAAGTTTAAATGTTTTTTAAAATCTTCGATAATTCTACTATTTGAATAATAACCATTAATTTTATAGTGTTCCACATCTCAAACTGGGTTTGGTTGCTCAAATGGATTTTGCAATTCTGGAGCATCTAATAAACTATTAATCTTTTGATTAATTAAAACATCATTTTCTTTAAACAGTCCAGAATTTAATCGAATTTTTATAAATTCTGATAATTTTATACTTGCTAATAATTCTAATTCAGGTCTTATTTCATCTTCAGATTCATCAAATAAAATTTTATATACTTTAATTTTAGTATTGTCAGTTTCATCCTCAACGAAAACTAATTGGTCTTTTTTAAATAAACTTTGATCATTTTGAGTTAATGATTCATCACTAATAAATATAGTATTAGTTAATGAACCACTATCAACAACTAATTTTCCATCTTGATTTAAACTAACTACTTTTTTTACTTTTAATGGATTAATCTTGAAAGAAGAATTCTTCAAAATATTAAGTGTATTCTTTTTTGAATATAGGTCATCCTCTACTTCAATAGCAATATCTTCAACATCACTTATTTCTGATTGATATATACTTCTCATAATGTTTGTAAATCATTTAAAATTTTCCATTAGTGGCATTTTTATTTTTCTCCTTTAATTATTACATTTATGGTGTTGGTGTAGATAAAACTGACTTAACACTTTGTTCTACTGGTTTTGATGGTGGTTCAGTACCATTAACTTCCTTTGCAGGAAAAGAATTATTACTTTGTACTTCTTTTTTGGATGCAACAGAATTATTTTGTGAATGTTGTGAATGTAAAGAAGAGGTTGTACTAATTACTCTTTCAAAAGTATCAATTAATTTTTCATCAATTTTTATATCTTTCCTCTTATGAGTCTGGTTATCAATAATATATGCAAACAAAATCTTTCCATTTTTATCAACTTCAATATTTATACTACCATTACGAGGACATTTTTTGGCTACAAAGTTTTTAAATTCCTTAGCATCATTTACATCTACAGGAACAATTGTTTTGTTTTTATCATCAATAAACAAATAACACGTTCCATTTTCAGCAAATGATAATTTCATAGGTTCTTCAGATCTTTTTATAATTTTAACATTAAGATCATCTAACTCTTCTTTATATTCTTCATTATTTAAATTATTGGATTCTGATTCAGTTTTTAATAATAATGCTGGTAATTCTTTTTTACCTAAATATTCAAGAATAATCTTATCATTTTCTTTTTTAGTTCGATATAAATGTACTAGAGAACTATCTAATTTTTCTTTTACTATTACTAGTTGTTGTAATTGATCACTATTAATTGCTAAAGGTGGTTGTTGAATAATACTAACGTTTTCATCATTAGTATTTTTTACTAAACGTCCCTTTTCATCTATATATACAAGTTCAATAATATATTCTTTTAAACTACTATCCAATTGTGTTTTTATATCATCAATCTTAACTTCCAAACTATTTAAAGTTATATTGGGTGATGATTCATCTTTTTTAGAACTTAATGATTTTTGTAGAAAGTCATTAAGTTCTCGATATTCTACTGTTTCTGATAATGGCATATTTTACCTCCATAATTTTTAATAAATGTATAAATTTCTAAAATATAGGAGCTAAATATAATAAACCCCTTATATTTATTTAAAAAAATAAAAGGGGAAACACTATATTTAATTCATATGCCTATATTTTAATACTTTTATATTCTTAAAACAAGCACTTATCAATAAAAGAAAAATCAATATATTTTTATTTAATAATTAAAGACTCACTAGTCATAACAGTTGGTTTAACTAAACCCAAAACATCTAATAGCGTTGGAGCAATATTTGCTAAGCAACCACCTGATTTTAATTTTAATCCTGTTTTACAAATAATAAATGGTACTGGTTGCGATGTATGTTTTTTATTAGGATTACCCTCTTTGTCAATCATGATTTCAGCATTACCATGATCAGCAGTAATCATTAAAATACCATTCACTTTTTTTATTGCTTGATACAATTTTCCAAGACATTCATCAATAACATCAATCGCATCAATGGCAGCATTTAAAACACCAGTATGACCAACCATATCAGGATTAGCAAAATTTAAAACCATAACATCATATATGTTTTTAGAAATTTCACTTTCTAAACGAGTAGTAATTTCGCGAGCACTCATTTCCGGTTTTAAGTCATAAGTTGCTACTTTTGGTGAAGGAATTAAAATTCTTGTTGATAGTGGATATTCAACATCAACACCACCATCAAAAAAATAAGTTACGTGTGCATATTTTTCAGTTTCAGCAATTCGTAATTGATGATATTGATTTTTACTTAATCATTCCCCTAAAGCATCAAGCATTGATATAGGTGGAAAAATAACACCTTGTGGTTTAACACTTTTAGCATATTCCATCATTGAAATAAAAAAAGTATTTTTTAATGTTGGTATTTTCATACTAATATTAAAATCATATTTATTATTTGTTAATGCTGATGCTAATTGAATTGCACGATCAGGACGGAAATTAGCAAAAATAATGCTATCGTTATTAGTAATATTGCCATTATTAATTTCAGAATTATAAACAGGCATAATAAATTCATCATTACGACCAGCACTATATTCTGCATTAACATAAGCAATAGGATCAATAAATGAAGAACCTTCGTGATTAACTATTACATCATATGCTATTTTTAAACGATCTCAACGTTTATCGCGATCCATAGCATAATATCTTCCTGAAATAGTAGCAAGCATACCAACACCTAATTGTTTCATAGTTTTTAATAACTGTTCAATATAAATTTTAGAAATATCAGCTTTTGTATCACGACCATCTAAAATAGCATGAACATAAACATTCTTAAAATTTTGTTGTTTAGCAATTTCTAATAATGCTAAAATATGATTAATATGAGCATGTACTCCACCATCACTTAGTAAACCAATAATATGAACATTACTATTATTCTTTTTGGCATGATTAATTGCTGACAATATTGTTTCATTTTTAAAAAATGTTTTATCATTTATTGACTTATTAATTAATGTTAATGACTGATAAATTACTCTACCGGCACCAATTTGTAAATGCCCAACTTCAGAGTTTCCCATTTGTCCTTCTGGCAAACCAACTGCAAGGCCAGAAGCTGAAACTTCAGTATGCGGATAAGTTTTTAATAAATAATCCAAATTAGGTTTTGTTGCAGAACTAATAGCATTAGTTGCACTAGATTTTGCAATACCAAAACCATCTAAAATACATAGTAATATTGGTTGTTTTGTTTTCATAAATTTCACCTCATATTTATTTAATAGCTTGTAACTGATGTTTAAAATTATCAGATTTAAAAATAGTAATCATTTTAGTAATAAAATCAGTAATACATTGATAATGAACAGTACTCAAAATAACAATATCTTTTTTAAAAACTATTTTAATAGATTGCTTTTTAGTAATTTTAGTAATTATTGTTTTTAAATCACAAATTGATTTTAAATCTTCACTTAATAAAATAACCATACTAGGATTATCACTAATATTATTAGAAAGAAATAAAATAGTATTAGTACTATTAGCTAATAAATTGTGTCCTTTAATTTCCATTAAATTATAATCTAATAAATCATTATTAAAAGAATAATGAGTAATTTTCAAATTATCAATGACTTCTGAATAATAACCATAAGCAAAAGTCTGCGATAAATTTTCTAATATATCTTGAGATACTATCCTCCATTTTGAAAATGACTTCAATAGTTCTTTATGAATTTTTTGTAATTGTCATAAATCTTGATAATTAGTAATATTAGTTATCGGTGCTATTGGTTGAATATTTTCAGGCTGATTAATTGCTCTAATTTTTTTATTAATAGCATTAATAGCAATAATGATTGGTTTTTTAGCATTAATAAAAAAGTTTTCAATTCGTTGTTTATTACCTGCTATTAATGTTATTTTCCGCTGATCTTTATTAGTTTTAATAGCAACAACCGCTATTTTTTGCAAATTAATAATTTCTTGTAATTCAACTTCATTAAATTTTTTTAAATAACTATATTCTTTTTTATTTTGCAATAAAATTAACTGTTCTAATGATAATTTTTGTTCTAATAAAGAATTAATGATAAATTCACTTTGCAATATTTGTTTTCTATTTATCTTTAAATTATTAAGAGCAACAATAAAATTTTGTTCAGTAATAGAAATAGAACTAAAATTAGAAGTTTTATAATTTAATTGTTTCATCAAAATATTTGTAAATAATTTAGCACCAATTTTATTATTAACTAATGATTGATGATGACTTTCATTGATGGTTAAATATAATGGAATATCGTTAATAACGATTGGTCCACTATTAACCTTAACTAAATGAATATAAGTATTAGGAATAAGAGTATTATTAACATCAATTACTTCACCAGTAAAATATTCATTAGTAATAATACCTTTGTCACTAACAATACTATCACTACTAGGAGCAAAAATAGTTTTAGTACAAATAATAAAGCCAATTTGTTCTAATTGATTAGTGTCTTCACCATTTTTACTAAACAATGCTAAAATTTCTGACTTATTCCTAAAAGCATTGACAAAAGTGGTTGCCGGAAAGGCACGATGTTTAATTTTTTTTGTTAGTTTTGTTCACATACTTTTAATTTGTATCTTTGATAATTCCATGTTTAGTTAACTCCTTATTTTTATTATTAATTTAAATAGAGTTAAATTAGTAAATCAAAAAAAGATTGTGGTACTAATGAAGCACCTCCAACTAATGCACCATCAATGTCAGGTTCAGAAAGTATTAATTTAATATTATCGGGTTTTACTGAACCACCATACTGAATACGTACTTGTTCTGCAACATTTTTATTATATAATTCACTAATAAATTCACGAATCATTTTACAAACCGTTTGGGCTTGTTGAGCTGTTGCTGTTTTACCAGTACCAATTGCTCATATTGGCTCATAGGTAATTACTAACTTAGCAATATTTTCTGCTTTAATATTTTTTAATGCTAACTTAATTTGATTTTTAATTACTTCATTAGTTTTTTTATTTTCATATTGGTTTAAAGTTTCACCACAACATAAAATTGGTATAATATTAGCATTAAATAGTGAATGTAATTTTTTATTTATTGTTTCATCTACTTCATTAAAATACATTCTGCGTTCAGAATGACCAATAATAACATGACTAACCATCATATCTTTTAGCATCTTAATTGAAATTTCACCAGTATATGCACCTTCGGTTTCATAATGACAATTTTGAGCTGCAATAATTAAAGTAGAAGTTTTATTCAATTTTAATAAAGGTAAATTAGTAAAACCAGCTGCTATTCCATAATCATATTTAATATTTTTAATTTTTATTAATTTATTAAATTCATTTAAAAAAAATTGAGTTTCTTCTATATTTTTATACATTTTTCAATTTCCAATAATAATCTTTTTACGTTCCATTTGTTTCTCCTTTAAGTTAATTTTTTTTTGATATAGTTGGCTTTAATAATGTTGCTGCTTCTTCATCAATAATAATTGTAACATCATCATGATTTTGTAAAAAAGTACATGGATAATTTGGAGAAACTTTACCTTCAACTAACTCTCGAATAGCTTGTGCTTTATTAGTTCCTGTAGCAATTAAAACAATCAATTTAGCTTGTAAAATAGTATGAATACCCATCGTAACAGCTTTGGTTGGTACATCTTCAACTTTAGAAAAAAATCTTTTATTAGCTTCAATTGTTTCTTTAGTTAAATTAACAACATGTGTTTTACTACTTGCAAGAGTACCTGGTTCATTAAAAGCAATATGACCATTAGTACCTAAGCCCAATATTTGTAAATCAATTGGTCCTTTTTCTTTTAATAATTTTTCATACTCTTCCACATTTTGGTCTAAATCACCAATACCTTTAGGAACATACGTATTTTTTAAATTAAGACTTTTAATATGATTAAATAATTGATGATTCATAAAATAACGATAACTTTTTACATGATCTGGAGTTAAACCAACATATTCATCTAAATTAAATGTTACAACTTTTGATCAATCTCTTTTGTTATTTTTTGCATCTGCTATTAATAAATCATATGTTTCAATTGGACTACTTCCCGTTGCTAATCCTAAAATAGCATTTGGTTTAACTTTAATAATATCAATAATAATTTTACTTAATAATTGAGCAACCTCAGTTTTATCTTTTAAAATAATTAATTTCATAATTTAAAAACCCCTTACATTACTTACTTATTCTTGCTGATATGCAATTTTTCCTTCACATATTGTTAAAAAAATATCATTATTCTTAGTTAATACAATAATATCTGCTAATTTACCAATAACAATATCACCCGTTTTATTTGCAATTCCTACTTGTTTACCACTATTATAAGAAGCCATTTTGATGCAATCTTGTCAATTATTATTAGTAATTTTTAATAAATTTTTAAAACCAGCAATCATTGTTGCAATGCTGCCTGCTAATTTTCCGGTTGCTTCAACAGTAACCTTATTATTACTTTTAATGACAGGTAATGGTCCCAATAAATACTTACCATCAGGCTGTCCTTTCGCACTCATGGCATCAGTAATCATACAAATTCCATCGGCACCTTTAATTTTATATGTTATTGCTAAAATATCAATATCAACATGAATTCCATCACAAATTAACTCAGTAACTAATTGATCATAATATAATGATGCCGGAACAACACCAGGATCACGATGATTATAGGGGCTCATTGCATTATAAAGATGGGTAATATGCGTTAAACCATATTCAACAGTTTTAGTTATTTCTTTAAAAGTAGCATTACTATGACCAACACTAGGAATAATATTATTTTTAATTAATGAAGAAATAAAATTTGAATTTTTATTATTTAAATTAGGATCTATCTCAGGAGCATAAACAATAAATTTTAAATTTTTGTTACTAATTATATTTCAAGATTTTACTAAATTAAGATCAGGAACATGAAGTAATGACGGAGTATGTGCTCCTTTTTGTAATTCTGAGATAAAAGGTCCTTCTAAATATGCACCAATAATTCGTGCCTTGTTACCTTTATTTTCTGTTTTCATATACTTAGCAAATACTGAAAGAATATTATCAATTTCTTTTTTGCTGGCAGTAACTGTTGCATAACAAAACTTTGTTACTCCCTCTTTTGGAACTAATTTTGCAAAATTATTAATTGATTCAATGGTACCATCCATTAAACTATAGCCATAACCTCCATGTACATGTAAATCAATAATACCAGGTATTATTGTTTGATTATGACAATCAATAACCTGAGCATCTTGAAATTCATAATTATACTTTCCTTCATTAATTTGGAAAATTAAATTATCTTTAATTACTAAAAAACCATTATTTATTATTTTCTTAATGCTAATTATTTTTGCATTATTTAAAACTAAAATTTTAGACACTAATACCCTTCTTTCTAGAATTATTAATTGTTTAAAATTGCTAATGACACTATTATACCTAAAATTTTAACTTAAACCTAAATCTAAGAACCTGTTTAGGATCTTTTTTGATTAATTTTTAATAAAATTTATATTATAATGGTTATTTTATAATAAAAAATAGATTTTTAGTCGATAAGTTTTCAAATGATAAAATCTTTTTAACAAAAAAATGAAAAAGAAAATAAATTATTGGTTAAGTACCTATTTATAAATGATTATTTCTTGTTTTAGTTAAATTCTATTAAAAAGATCCTAAACAGGTTCTAAGAAAAATAATTAAAAAAAAGGCTTAATTGCCTATATTTTAAATAATGGTGGCTCGAAGCGGATTCGAACCACTGACACTTCGCTCTTCAGGCGAATGCTCTACCAACTGAGCTACCGAGCCGTTACCTATACAATAATAGCATATAAAAGTAAAAAATAACAAGGGGTTAAAACTTATTTTTTAATTTATTTAAATATATAGCTAACTAAAGTAATGTTTACTCATAAATAATGTAAAATAATAATATGTAATTTAAACAGTTTTTGAATTTAAAAGTACAATTCAGCAATAATTAAAATAGATTAGGAAGATTAAATTATGCCAAAACCATACAGTGAAGACTTACGAAGAAAAGTAATAGAAGCTTATGAAAGTAAAAATATGAAAATTAAAGAAATTTGTAAAGTGTTCAATATCACTAGAAAGACTGGAATGGCAACACTTTTTAGGACTATTTTTTGGTAGACATTTGTTTTTGATAATTAACTGGAGTTAAGTAGTTTAAAGTGCTGTGGATTCTTATGTTGTTGTATCAATTGATGTAATCAAATAATTCTAATTTTAATTGGATTAATGATCTAAAATTTTTATCATTAATAAATTCAGTTTTGAAAGTTTTAAAAGTTGCTTCAGCAACAGCATTGTCATAAGGACAACCTTTTTTGCTTAAAGAGCGAGTAATATTGAATGCTAGTAAAAGTTTATCAATAATTTTATTATTAAATTCATTACCACAATCACTATGAAATATTTGAATATCTTTTAAACAGCGATTTGATTGCATAAATGCTTGATGTACTAATAAGGCATCTTTTCTAGTACCTACACTATGTCCAATAATTTCGCGGTTAAATAGGTCAATTAATAAGCAAATATAGTTTCATTTACCATTAACTTGAACATAAGTTAAATCACTGACAATAACTTCATTTTTAAGCCTATTATTAAAGTTTCTATTCACAAGATTAGTGATTTTTTCATCATTTACTTTGTTATTATGATTTTTGAATGATAATTTAGTGTATTTTGATATTAAATTATGCTTATTCATAATTTCTTTAATTTTTCGTCTTGATAAATAAATTTCTTGGTTTTCTAATATTACTTTTAATCTTCTTGTTCCATAAACACATTTATTTTCTTTAAAAGCACTAATAATAGCTTCATCATAAATATTATTTTGAATTTTATTTTCTTTTTTCTTTAAATTAAAATAATATGTTGATTTAGAAATTTTTAAAAAATGACACATTGTGCGAATTTTATATTTAAACTTATTGTTTGTAATAATTTCTATTTTCTGCCTATTATTAGTGCTGCTTGCTTTAAAATATCATTTTCCATTCGTAATTGTTTTAATTCTTTTCTTAATTTAATTAATTCATTTTCTTCAACAGAACGATTATCTTTAGCTTTAAAACTACCTGAATTAGTAAATTGCTTAATTCAATTATAAGTAGCTGCTCTTGTAACATTATATTCTTTAGCAAGGTAAGATACTGATTTGCCGCTTTGATATAAAGCTACTATTTGTTTTTTAAATTCATCGGTATATGAATTAATATTGGCCATAATTATAGTTCCTTTCTTTCAACTAATTTGTTCACTTGTCTACGTAATTAGTGTCCAATAAAGTGTAACCCATCCAATTACAGAACGCGAGAAATTTAAAAATTTAAGTAATTTTATTGAAATTCTTCAAAATTTTAAAAAAATATTGTTACAAATAAAGAATTTCAAGAAGAAGTGGCAATCACAGTTATTAGTGAAAAAGATTTTCCTGAAAATATAAGTTTGATTAATAATACCTCTAGTGTAGTAACAAATTTAGAAAATAGACCATTTAATATGTAAAGTTTATTTTTTTATTTTAACAAAATATATTATATAAAATAGAAATCAATTATAATTTTAATAATAATTTTCCCTTTACAAATGATTATAATAGGTGTATTATTTTTAGGAATTATATATTTGTAAAATTAAGCCCGTTAATAAATTAAATTTATTAGTGTGGATTTTTATTATTTTTATATAATTCATTAGCAAACAATATTAATTAAAAACAAATTAAATATGTTAAGGAGAGATTTAAGTGTCAGAGTTAGATTTCTTATTTAATGAAGAAAAAGCAGAACAATTTATTAAAGAAGCTAAAAAAAGATGAACAAATGAAAAAATATAATAAATCTTTTAATGATTTAAATGAAATTTTAAAACAATATTATAGTTGTTTAGATAGATATAGCTAACTAAAGTAATATTTACTCATAAATAATGTAAAATAATAATATGTAATTTAAACAGTTTTTGAATTTAAAAGTACAATTCAGCAATAATTAAAATAGATTAGGAAGATTAAATTATGCCAAAACCATACAGTGAAGACTTACGAAGAAAAGTAATAGAAGCTTATGAAAGTAAAAAGGGCGGGTAACAAAAATGCGGAATAATTTTTTCAATAATGTCTTTATTATCATTTAGACGAGAATAAATTAAGACTTTTGTTATGTAATTGTAAATTAATAGTACTACTAATAAAAATTAATTGCAACTAAAGTACTTATATTAAATTTTACTATATGTTAGAATAATGCACATAAAAGGAGATTTTTAAGATGAAAACTAAAAAATTACAGTTAATAACTGTATCGTTATTTATTTTAAGTATCTCAATTATGACTATTGGTTTAATACTAATTGGTATTTCAAATTTTAATTATATACATATTAATTGGAGTTCAAAATTAGTTTTAAGAAAAAGTAATGGATTTAATTTATTAAAGTATATAAGTATAATTTATATTTTAAATCACTCTGCAAATTTTATATGTTTAATAAATAGAAATTATGAACTATACTATAATTGAATTCAATTACAAATCGGAGTTATTTTTTGTGTAATTTTAGTTCCAATTTTTTCATCAATAACTATGTCATTAATCTTTTTAATTATTGGTTTAAAAATAAAATTAAAAAATAATAATTTTTGAGATGCAATTCAAAATTGTGAAATAATTTACAATTATTATATACATTAAATTATGTTTTTAAATTTATTTGATTACACCTAAATGTAGCCATTTTAATATATAGCTAACTAAAGTAATGTTTACTCATATCTTGAAAAACAAAATCAATAGCTTTTTTAATATTTGGTCAATAATTTGGTAATATTTTTCTTATATTATGTTTTATAGCAAATCAAAAATGTTCAATTGGATTTAAATTAGGAGAATATGGCGGAAGAAATAATAGTTTGCATCCAGCATTTTCAATTAATTGTTGTGTTAATTTAGATTTATGAAACGTTGCATTATCTAAAACTATAATTTGTCCACGCTTTAATACTGGAATTAGTTTATTTTTAACATATGATTCAAAAATTTTACTATTGCAATGTCCTTCAAATGCTCATAAGGCTTTTAATTTACCTTTATTTAGTGAACCAATTATACTCATTCTCTTTATTTTATATGCGGGTTTATTATCAAATAATCTTTTACCTTTTTCAGATCAACCATATTTATAAAATTCATTATCATCAATTCCAGATTCATCAATATATACTAAATCTTCATTCATTATTTTAGCTATTTCTTTTAAAAAATCTTCTTGTTTATTTTTATCTCTTTGTTCATATAGAAAAGTTTTTTTTATATGTATAATTTAGTTTTTTAAAATAGTTATAAACTGTTTCTTTAGTCATATTTCCAAATTTATCAATTACTTTTTGAACTGTAACATCTTTATTTTCTGCTAAATAATTTTTTAATTCATCTAAATCCTTTATTTTGTGGCTATGTCCTTTTTGATAATTCAAAATTGGTTTTATATGCCCAGTTTCTTTTTTTCTTTTTCTTCATAAAAATAAAGTCTTTCTAGTGATATTGAACACTTTACAAATTTCTTTAATTTTCATATTTTTACTTTCATAAGCTTCTATTACTTTTCTTCGTAAGTCTTCACTGTATGGTTTTGGCATAATTTAATCTTCCTAATCTATTTTAATTATTGCTGAATTGTACTTTTAAATTCAAAAACTGTTTAAATTACATATTATTATTTTACATTATTTATGAGTAAATATTACTTTAGTTAGCTATAAATACTAATATTATATGTTCTATTACCAAGCATTTCTTTTAAAACATGTCAAATATTACTTTCAGTAAAAGTACCAATATTCCATTTTTCAGATTGATTAATAATTCCCTGCTTATTATTTTTAAAATATTGTTTTTTTAGTTTTTTATGATTATCTAATTCTTTATATAATTAATTAATTAATTGTTTGTAAGGTAGTACAGACATTTTGGACTATTTTTTATCTAATAAAAGTTTATCAAAATAATCCATAGGAGTCATTAGACTTACTGCATAACGTTTTTAAGTTTTAATGATAAATTATAAAATCCTGCAATTAAATTAAATCTTAAAAATATTCGTTTTCTACCTTTTCTAAATTTATAACCAATAATTTTAAAACATTTTAAAAATGCAAAAACATGTTCAATTTTTCTGCGAGTTTTATTAATAATCTTATTAAAAATTTTAATTTTACTTGTTTTAGGATTATTTTTACTAGTTTTAATGGGTAAAAATGTATTACTATGAATTTTTTGTAAACCTTGATAACCTTTATCTGCAAGAATTACAGTTTCTGACAAAAATTCTAACTTTGAATTTTTAAAAGTTTTAAAATCATGATTTTTACCAGTATCAGGAAAAATATTTAAAATTTCATTAGTATGTGCATTAATTATGGTTTGAAACTTAACAGTATGCATTCATTTTTTGCCAGAAAATCAATCTTTTTGATTATATTTTGGTCGTTCTGTTTCTACTTCTGTTACATCAATTATCAAAATTTTATTTTTGAATTCTTCTTTTTAAAAAAATATTTTTATTTGTTAAATTATTAAACTTATTATTATTTATTAAAATGTCTTCAATTGAACGAATATTTCGTAAAGCAGTAGTATCAACCATATCATACTCAGCACCAATACTATGATATGTACGATTTTCATATAAATATCTTAAAGTCATTACTAGTCTATCTTCTATTGACATTTTATATGGCCTTCCACCAGTGGTATTTTTTAGATTTTGATGATCTAATAAAATATTTAAAATTTCATTAAAAACTAGTTTATTAATACCAACTATTTTACGAAAATATTGATCCGGTTTATCTTTTAATTCAAAATATGTCATAAAATTTATCCTTAACTATTCAAATTTTATTTTAATAATAACAAAAAAATGAAAAGTTAACTAGTTATGCAGTAAGTCTATTAATCCTAATGATTTATGTGGTTTAGAATTGTTATAATATTCTTGAAAAGAATTCACTAATTTTTGAAATAAACTAAAATCACTATTTAAATATGGTTTTATTTCAAATAAATTACTTCAATTTCTGTGAAATCTTTCAATCTTACCATTACTCTGTGGTGATCTAAACGGTGTAGTTTCATGAACTATACCTTTTTTATTACAAAAATTTGTAAATCAACGATTCCTTTGTGGTTTTCCACAAGATGTATTAGTATATTGACTACCATTATCAGTTCTAATTCTTTTAATTTTAATTCCTAATTTTTCATAGAAATTTAAAGCATTTTTAGTAGCATTTACAATATCTCTGGTTTGTGCTTGTTCAGATGGATAACAATAAGTAATTCGAGTTTTTTCATCAATAAAATCAATAATATATCATCTTTTACTTCCTGTTATATAATCTGATACTACTTTAATATCAGTTTGTAATAATCCAGTTTCTTTTACTTCATATCTCAAATGTTTTTTCTTAATAACTTTTTGTGAACAAAAACCAAAACGTTTTAATCAACGATATATAGTTTTAACCGAGGGTTTTGGCAAAAAATTAAACCTAATATCATCAATATGCCTTATTAAATAACAAAATTGAAAAGCACCTATACCAAACTCTTCTTTATACTGAACAAAATAATTTATAAATTTTTCTGATAATTCCAACTTATAGAAATATTTAATATTTTTAGGTTTTGTTGACTTAAATAATAATTCTTCAAAAGGTTTATTTCTGTAAAAAACATCATAAAAACGTTTAGCTCAATAATAAAAGGTTTGCTTTGGCATATGTAATTGAGAAATTATTTCTTTACAAGTATTTTTATTTTTAAAAATAAAACAAAATTTTCTAAATTTACGATAATAAATATTAACTTTATTAATATTTTTATCATTTTTATACTTTTCTACAAATTTGTTAAATTTATAATCAAATTTAGTAAAATCAGCACTATTAATTAAATATTTCATTTTAAACTACACCTCAACTAATAATATAAAGTTATAAAAACTTTTATTAGTCCAAAAAGTGTGTCTAATCTACATAATTAATTAATTGTTCATATTGACCATTTTCAATTAAATTTTTACAAGTATCATATTCTTGTCAATATTTACCTTTATTTCCAGCAAGTATACCAAGATATAATGTTCTAATTAAATGAAATTTATCTAAGAACCTGTTTAGGATCTTTTTTGATTAATTTTTAATAAAATTTATATTATAATGGTTATTTTATAATAAAAAATAGATTTTTAGTCGATAAGTTTTCAAATGATAAAATCTTTTTAACAAAAAAATGAAAAAGAAAATAAATTATTGGTTAAGTACCTATTTATAAATGATTATTTCTTGTTTTAGTTAAATTCTATTAAAAAGATCCTAAACAGGTTCTAAATCAACATATTATTTTAATTTAAAGAAAAAAGAAAATAAAATTCAAAATAATATTTATGATGAAGCTATTATTAATGCTTTTAAAGAAAATAAATGTGTTTATGGAACAAGAAGATTAAAAGTAATATTAGAAAACCAAGAAATTTATTTATCAAGACGAAAAATTAAAGAAATTATGAATAAGCATAATTTAATATCAAAATACACTAAATTATCATTCAAAAATCATAATAACAAAGTAAATGATGAAAAAATCACTAATCTTGTGAATAGAAACTTTAATAATAGGCTTAAAAATGAAGTTATTGTCAGTGATTTAACTTATGTTCAAGTTAATGGTAAATGAAACTATATTTGCTTATTAATTGACCTATTTAACCGCGAAATTATTGGACATAGTGTAGGTACTAGAAAAGATGCCTTATTAGTACATCAAGCATTTATGCAATCAAATCGCTGTTTAAAAGATATTCAAATATTTCATAGTGATTGTGGTAATGAATTTAATAATAAAATTATTGATAAACTTTTACTAGCATTCAATATTACTCGCTCTTTAAGCAAAAAAGGTTGTCCTTATGACAATGCTGTTGCTGAAGCAACTTTTAAAACTTTCAAAACTGAATTTATTAATGATAAAAATTTTAGATCATTAATCCAATTAAAATTAGAATTATTTGATTACATCAATTGATACAACAACATAAGAATCCACAGCACTTTAAACTACTTAACTCCAGTTAATTATCAAAAACAAATGTCTACCAAAAAATAGTCCTAAAAAGTGTTGCCATTCCAATTTAATAATACAACTACTTTAGCTATAATTTTTTATAAAATTTGTATAAAAGATAACGCAACTAATAGTGATATTAGTGATTTTTTTATTGAAAAATATACAAAAAAATTATTAATACTTTTAAAAATCTCTATTATATTTTTTATTACTATAACTATATCAAACATTTTAGAATTAGAGATAACAAAAAAAAGAAACATATTTCAACAAAAAACTATCAAGATAATTTAAATATACAATTAATTAAAGAAATAAAAAAAAGTCTTGAATATGCCATTTTAATAATAAACAAAATGGATACAAATATTTATAAGCGAAATTTAAAAATAACACCAGAAGAAAATTTACAAAAAAAAGCACAAGATGCAGAAAATGAAAAATATGATGCATCATATTTAAATAAAAAAACTAATGCTAATAATTGTATACTTTCATAAAATTTGAAGATAGAATTAATCTGAACTAGTAACTTTGTAAAACAAAGATACACAGATTACATAAAAGCCTCTTCATAAACGTTTTCTTTAATCTTTGTTTTCTGTTACGTCAATAATAACTTCACTATTATCATCAAGAATTTCTTTAGTTATAAATTGACCAACGCTTTCAACACCAGTTTTATCAGCAACAGTTTTTAAACGACTTAATTGTTTTTCCAACGGAACCAATGTTTTATTAATGCCAACATAAAGATCGTGATTTTCTACTAAACACTGTAAAAAATTATTATTTAATAACTGAATATGAACGGAAATATTATAGGTATGATTACTATTTCTTTCAATACCAACTTTAGCAATCATATCTTTTTTAATATATTTAGAATACTTTTCTTGTAAATAATTAAAATTTTTATCAACAGCATTTTTAATTTCATAAGTAATATTAATATTTTTTCCATGGACAATAACTTGCATGATTAATTGCTCCTATCTTTTAATTATTATATACATTTTCCCATAAACAAATAAATTTTAAAAGATAATAGTGTAATTAAATTTAAATTATTAACAACTAAGCAAAATACCAATTATATTTATAATATGCTCAATATAATCTTCAGTTAAATTAATGATTAATACTCTATTTTTTATCTTTTCATGATTTTTGTTTTAAAAAATTTTGTTTTCCATTAAAAGCAATAGCTGTTTTTCAACGTGGATAATTATTACCTTTAGTAATAGCATTAGTATTATTCATTGGTTGTAAATTACTAATATCAGAAGTGCCTCCATGAAATAAAGGTCGTTGATGTATAATAGTTCAATTATAACTTTTAGGATCATCATTAAGTTTAACATTACTAATAAAGTTATTTCTAAACATTAGCGCACCTGCATAGTCTTTTCGATATAACTGTGGATTATAATCATCAATAATTTCTCCTTTATTTCATACTTCTTCAATTTGTTGTGGTGTTCAAGTTACTTCACTATTAACAACATTACTACTGTTATTAGTTTGAACAGGATTCGGATTACTAGTTACTTGATTATCAAGTAATTTTGATTGTGGAAGTGCACCTCCACCAGTATTATTAATAACTATATTTATACCTTGTGTTGATTTATCGTGTTCATTAAAAAATCGATCTGTAAATGATGGTCCAATAGTTTGTTCACCAAAAAGAGAATTTTGTTCAACACTCGCGGATATTTCTGTTGCTGATAAAGCATTATTTTTTGTCAATGATAATGCTTTTTTTCATTTATTTCTTAGATTAGCCATTATTAATCATAAAGAAAAAAGTACTAAAAAGAAACTACAAATTAATGCAAAGCCTCAAGGTAAAATAAAAAATAAAACATTAATAATTTTTTTGTCCATAACATAACTATAAATTTTTTTATAACCATAACTTATTAATAATCCTGAACCAATAAGTAAGACAAGCGAAATTACTACTACTATTAATGCTCATACTAAAGTTATTACTCCATATTTATTTAAAAAAATAAATGGAATTGTAATAAACACTAGAGTAATAACCGAAAAAATTAGAGTAAAAATTGTTAAAATCTGAAAAGTAAAAGTAAATGTAATGCCTTTACTATTAATTACTTCAGTTAAAATTGTTAAAATTTCGTTAACATTAGTACGATAAAGTATAAGTCATAATACTCAACTTATAATCAAAGTTATTGCCATTAACCCCGAACTAACAATAATTCCTCAACGATTATGAGAATTAATGTTTCTATAATTCTCTGCTGACACTTCCATACTAAAACCTCACAACTCTAAAATCTCATATATTAAATTCTATCATAAATGATGATTAACATGTTTAACGATAATTATGAAATATAAATGAAAATATAACCTTTATAAAAATACTTCTTGAAAATTAAAATTTAGATTTAACTTAATAAAAATGTATCATAATATTTTTAATAAACTTTAAATTTGCAATGTTCTTGCGAATAATTTTTTGTTAAAGATTGTTGATTTTGTGATTCTGATTTATTAATTTTTTCAATAGACTTACTGCATAACTAGTTAACTTTTCATTTTTTTGTTATTATTAAAATAAAATTTGAATAGTTAAGGATAAATTTTATGACATATTTTGAATTAAAAGATAAACCGGATCAATATTTTCGTAAAATAGTTGGTATTAATAAACTAGTTTTTAATGAAATTTTAAATATTTTATTAGATCATCAAAATCTAAAAAATACCACTGGTGGAAGGCCATATAAAATGTCAATAGAAGATAGACTAGTAATGACTTTAAGATATTTATATGAAAATCGTACATATCATAGTATTGGTGCTGAGTATGATATGGTTGATACTACTGCTTTACGAAATATTCGTTCAATTGAAGACATTTTAATAAATAATAATAAGTTTAATAATTTAACAAATAAAAATATTTTTTTAAAAAGAAGAATTCAAAAATAAAATTTTGATAATTGATGTAACAGAAGTAGAAACAGAACGACCAAAATATAATCAAAAAGATTGATTTTCTGGCAAAAAATGAATGCATACTGTTAAGTTTCAAACCATAATTAATGCACATACTAATGAAATTTTAAATATTTTTCCTGATACTGGTAAAAATCATGATTTTAAAACTTTTAAAAATTCAAAGTTAGAATTTTTGTCAGAAACTGTAATTCTTGCAGATAAAGGTTATCAAGGTTTACAAAAAATTCATAGTAATACATTTTTACCCATTAAAACTAGTAAAAATAATCCTAAAACAAGTAAAATTAAAATTTTTAATAAGATTATTAATAAAACTCGCAGAAAAATTGAACATGTTTTTGCATTTTTAAAATGTTTTAAAATTATTGGTTATAAATTTAGAAAAGGTAGAAAACGAATATTTTTAAGATTTAATTTAATTGCAGGATTTTATAATTTATCATTAAAACTTAAAAACGTTATGCAGTAAGTCTAATTTAGTTTTTTAAAATAGTTATAAACTGTTTCTTTAGTCATATTTCCAAATTTATCAATTACTTTTTGAACTGTAACATCTTTATTTTCTGCTAAATAATTTTTTAATTCATCTAAATCCTTTATTTTGTGGCTATGTCCTTTTTGATAATTCAAAATTGGTTTTATATGCCCAGTTTCTTTTTTTCTTTTTCTTCATAAAAATAAAGTCTTTCTAGTGATATTGAACACTTTACAAATTTCTTTAATTTTCATATTTTTACTTTCATAAGCTTATATTACTTTTCTTCGTAAGTCTTAACTGTATGGTTTTGGCATAATTTAATCTTCCTAATCTATTTTAATTATTGCTGAATTGTACTTTTAAATTCAAAAACTGTTTAAATTACATATTATTATTTTACATTATTTATGAGTAAATATTACTTTAGTTAGCTATAATTTAAGTAAATAAAATTATTCCAATTATTTTTTATTAGAAAAAAATATTGGAATATAACATTTTTTAGTAATAATTAATTCTATTTTTTAAATTTTATTATAAAATGAGCAATTGCTGTATTTCATTTTTGAATATATATTGTTCATTTTTTTGTAATTTAAGTTTTTATATACTTTCTTTTGCAATAAATAATTTTAAAATTTTTAATATTGATTTAGATAATATTTTAAACTAATTATAATTGATATTCTTTAATATTAATTAGTAATAATGCTATTAAAGTTAAATATATATAGTATATAATTAATTAGAAAGAGCATATAAGTGGAGGAATAAATGACAGATAATCAAAAATATATTACTGTTAAAGGTGCACGTGAACATAATTTAAAAAATATTAATATTAAAATTCCAAAGTATAAGTTAGTAGTTATTACTGGTGTCTCAGGAAGTGGTAAATCATCATTAGCTTTTAATACAATTTATGCAGAAGGAAGGCGAAGATATGTTGAATCACTTTCAGCCTATGCTCGTCAATTTTTAGGAAACAGCGAAAAACCTGATGTTGATGCTATTGATGGTTTAGCACCAGCAATTTCTATTGATCAAAAAACTACAAGTAATAATCCTCGCAGTACTGTTGGTACTGTTACTGAAATTTATGATTATTTGCGTTTACTTTATGCACGGATTGGAACTCCTTATTGTAATAAGGAACATGGTCCAATTAGCACGCAAACTTTAAAAGAAATGGTTAATAAAATTAAAACGTTAGAAGATAATACTAATATTGAAATTTTAGCACCAGTTATTAATGCTAAAAAAGGTAGTCATCAAGATTTATTAGCAAAATTAAAACAAGAAAATTTTTTGCGAGTTAAAATTAATAATAAAATATATAGTTTAGATGAACCAATTGAATTGAATAAATCATTACGTCATGATATTGATATTGTTATTGATCGTATTAAATTTACCAATGATGATAATACTATTTCACGAATTCATGATGCTTTAGAAGTTACTTTAAATCATAGTAATGGTTTAGCAAAGGTTATTTTATCGCAAACAAATGAAACGTGATTATTTTCTCAAAAATATGCTTGTAAAATTTGTGGATTTTCAATTCCCAGTTTAGAACCGCGTTTATTTTCTTTTAATGCACCAAGTGGAGCGTGTTTTGATTGTAAAGGCTTGGGAGTAAAATTAGAAGTTGACGAAGAATTATTAATGCCAGATTTAAAACTATCAATTAATGATGGTGGCATTGAGTATTATAAAAACTTAGTTGGTACTAGTAATTTAGAATGACAAAAATTAAAAGTTCTTTGTTATCATTATTTAATTGATTTGAATCAGCCATTAAAAAATTTAACAAAAACACAACTTAATTATATTATGCGCGGTAGTGATGAAGCCATTACTTTCAGTATTACTTCGGCAAATGGTCGTAAATATCCTAATCATGATTATATTGAAGGCATTGCCACTTTAATTGAAAGACGTTTTTTAGAAACAACTAGTGATTTTGCCCGTGATTATTATCGTAAATTTATGAGTGAACGCACTTGTTTAACTTGTCAAGGAACAAGATTAAATGAATTTGCATTAGCAGTTAAAATTAAAGATGAAAATAATAAAGAAATGAATATTAGTCAGTATACTAATTTAGACATCGAAGAAAGTTTAACATTTATGTTAAATATTAAATTATTACCTTATCAACAAGAAATTGCTAAATTAATATTAGTAGAAATCATTAATCGTTTAAGTTTTTTAACTAATGTTGGTTTAGGTTATTTAAACTTATCGCGAATGGCACAAACTTTATCTGGTGGTGAATCACAACGAATTCGATTAGCAACTCAAATTGGTTCGCAATTAACGGGAGTATTGTATGTTCTTGATGAACCTTCAATTGGTTTACATCAACGTGATAATGTTAAGTTAATTGAAACTTTAAAACAAATGCGAGATCTTGATAATACATTATTAGTAGTAGAACACGATGAAGATACAATGTGAGCAGCAGATTGATTAATTGATATTGGTCCAAAAGCCGGAATTTATGGTGGTGAAGTAATTGCTGAAGGTACACCACAGCAAGTTGCTAATAATCCTAATTCAATTACTGGACAATATTTAAATGGTGAAAAATTTATTGCGTTACCTAAATCAAGAAGAAGTGGTAATGGTAAAGTTATTGAAATTCAAGAAGCACAAGCTAATAATTTACGTAAAATAAATGTTAAATTACCTTTAGGTAAATTTATTTGTGTTACTGGTGTTTCAGGAAGTGGTAAATCAACGCTTGTTAATGATATTTTATATACTAGTATTCAAAAGTATTTGGGTTTAAAGGGACAACGACCAGGAAAACATAAAGCAATAAAAGGGATTGAATTTATTGATAAAATTGTTGCTATTTCGCAAGAACCAATTGGCAGAACACCAAGGAGTAATCCCGCTACTTATACTTCAGTTTTTGATGATATTCGTGATTTATTTACACAAACACCAGAAGCAAAAATTAGAGGATATGCTAAAGGTAGATTTTCATTTAATGTACTAGGAGGAAGATGTGAACGTTGTTCTGGCGATGGTGTTATTAAAATTGCGATGCATTTTTTACCAGATGTTTATGTAACTTGCGAAATTTGTGAAGGAAAACGTTATAATAGTGAAACATTACAAGTTAAATATAAAGGTAAAAATATTTATGATGTACTAGAACTGCCTGTTGATTTAGCATTAACTTTTTTTGCTAATCATCCAAAAATCCATAAAAAATTATCAATGATACAAGAAGTGGGATTAGGATATGTAAAATTAGGGCAACCCGCTACTGAATTATCTGGTGGTGAAGCACAAAGAGTGAAACTAGCTAAAGAATTACAAAAACGTGCTACTGGCAAAACTATGTATATTTTAGATGAACCAACTACTGGTTTACACGTTGATGATATTAAAAGGTTAATTGAAGTTTTAAATAAAATTGTTAATCATGGTGATACTGTTGTTGTAATTGAACATAACTTAGAAGTTATTAAAGTTGCTGATTACATTATTGATCTAGGACCTGAGGGTGGTAAATTTGGTGGTGAAATCATTGCTACAGGAACACCAGAACAAGTAATAACAAATCCTAAGTCTTATACTGGACAATATTTAAAAGCAGTTATTAATCGCGATTTGAATAGAAAATAATTAAAATATTTTCTGTAGTATTCTTGAATTTTAACAAAAGAAGTGGAGAAATAAAATGGAATGGCAACACTTTTTAGGACTATTTTTTGGTAGACATTTGTTTTTGATAATTAACTGGAGTTAAGTAGTTTAAAGTGCTGTGGATTCTTATGTTGTTGTATCAATTGATGTAATCAAATAATTCTAATTTTAATTGGATTAATGATCTAAAATTTTTATCATTAATAAATTCAGTTTTGAAAGTTTTAAAAGTTGCTTCAGCAACAGCATTGTCATAAGGACAACCTTTTTTGCTTAAAGAGCGAGTAATATTGAATGCTAGTAAAAGTTTATCAATAATTTTATTATTAAATTCATTACCACAATCACTATGAAATATTTGAATATCTTTTAAACAGCGATTTGATTGCATAAATGCTTGATGTACTAATAAGGCATCTTTTCTAGTACCTACACTATGTCCAATAATTTCGCGGTTAAATAGGTCAATTAATAAGCAAATATAGTTTCATTTACCATTAACTTGAACATAAGTTAAATCACTGACAATAACTTCATTTTTAAGCCTATTATTAAAGTTTCTATTCACAAGATTAGTGATTTTTTCATCATTTACTTTGTTATTATGATTTTTGAATGATAATTTAGTGTATTTTGATATTAAATTATGCTTATTCATAATTTCTTTAATTTTTCGTCTTGATAAATAAATTTCTTGGTTTTCTAATATTACTTTTAATCTTCTTGTTCCATAAACACATTTATTTTCTTTAAAAGCACTAATAATAGCTTCATCATAAATATTATTTTGAATTTTATTTTCTTTTTTCTTTAAATTAAAATAATATGTTGATTTAGAAATTTTTAAAAAATGACACATTGTGCGAATTTTATATTTAAACTTATTGTTTGTAATAATTTCTATTTTCTGCCTATTATTAGTGCTGCTTGCTTTAAAATATCATTTTCCATTCGTAATTGTTTTAATTCTTTTCTTAATTTAATTAATTCATTTTCTTCAACAGAACGATTATCTTTAGCTTTAAAACTACCTGAATTAGTAAATTGCTTAATTCAATTATAAGTAGCTGCTCTTGTAACATTATATTCTTTAGCAAGGTAAGATACTGATTTGCCGCTTTGATATAAAGCTACTATTTGTTTTTTAAATTCATCGGTATATGAATTAATATTGGCCATAATTATAGTTCCTTTCTTTCAACTAATTTGTTCACTTGTCTACGTAATTAGTGTCCAATAAAGTGTAACCCATCCAAAAATGTCTTTAGAACCTGTTTAGAATCTTTTCGAAAATAATGTAAAATGATTATATATTTTAAAATCAGAGGTATATATAGCTAACTAAAGTAATATTTACTCATAAATAATGTAAAATAATAATATGTAATTTAAACAGTTTTTGAATTTAAAAGTACAATTCAGCAATAATTAAAATAGATTAGGAAGATTAAATTATGCCAAAACCATACAGTGAAGACTTACGAAGAAAAGTAATAGAAGCTTATGAAAGTAAAAATATGAAAATTAAAGAAATTTGTAAAGTGTTCAATATCACTAGAAAGACTTTATTTTTATGAAGAAAAAGAAAAAAAGAAACTGGGCATATAAAACCAATTTTGAATTATCAAAAAGGACATAGCCACAAAATAAAGGATTTAGATGAATTAAAAAATTATTTAGCAGAAAATAAAGATGTTACAGTTCAAAAAGTAATTGATAAATTTGGAAATATGACTAAAGAAACAGTTTATAACTATTTTAAAAAACTAAATTATACATATAAAAAAAACTTTTCTATATGAACAAAGAGATAAAAATAAACAAGAAGATTTTTTAAAAGAAATAGCTAAAATAATGAATGAAGATTTAGTATATATTGATGAATCTGGAATTGATGATAATGAATTTATAAATATGGTTGATCTGAAAAAGGTAAAAGATTATTTGATAATAAACCCGCATATAAAATAAAGAGAATGAGTATAATTGGTTCACTAAATAAAGGTAAATTAAAAGCCTTATGAGCATTTGAAGGACATTGCAATAGTAAAATTTTTGAATCATATGTTAAAAATAAACTAATTCCAGTATTAAAGCGTGGACAAATTATAGTTTTAGATAATGCAACGTTTCATAAATCTAAATTAACACAACAATTAATTGAAAATGCTGGATGCAAACTATTATTTCTTCCGCCATATTCTCCTAATTTAAATCCAATTGAACATTTTTGATTTGCTATAAAACATAATATAAGAAAAATATTACCAAATTATTGACCAAATATTAAAAAAGCGATTGATTTTGTTTTTCAAGATATGAGTAAACATTACTTTAGTTAGCTATATTATGCATAAAAATTATCCAAGTCATGTCACCAAAGAACAATTTGAGAACATAAAATCAATTTTAAAAAATAGCAAAAAGAAAACAAAACCAAGAAGTTTAGATTTATATGAAGTATTTTGTGCAATTTTATATGTATTAAAAAGTGGTTGTCAATGAAGAATGCTACCAAAAAATTTTCCAAAATGACAAACTGTATATTATTATTTTCAAATTTGAAGTAAAAATAACGGTAAAGAAGCTAGTGTATGGCAATTAATTTTAAAAAAAATTGGTTAAAAAAGTTCGTATCAACAATAATCGCAAAGAACAAACTAGTTTTTGTATAATTGATTCGCAAAGTGTTAAAAATACAGATACTACTGAAAATAAAGGTTATGATGCTGGTAAAAAGATTTCAGGAATAAAGCGTCATATTATTGTTGATTCTCAAGGTTTACCACATGCAATTTACATAACCACAGCAGAAAAAACAGATCGTAATAGCGCTATAATAATGATTGAAAATGAAAAAGAAAATCTTTCTGCAGTTCAAAAAATAATAGTAGATGCTGGTTATACTGGTGAAAAATTTGCTTCTGAAATCAAAACAATCATAAATGCAAATGTTGAAATTATAAAACGCAATGAACTACATACTTTTGTAGTATTACCAAAAAGATGAATTGTAGAACGAAGCTTTGCTTGATTAGAAAAATACAGAAGATTATGAAAAAATTGTGAAAGAAAACTAAATACTAGTTTACAAATGGTTGTTCTTTCCTTTATTTCAGTTTTATTAAAAAGATTCTAAACAGGTTCTTAGAAGTAGTACCAAATTTAAAAGAAATACTTATAAATTCAACTATACAAAATGTTAAAAGTAATATAATAAAGTTAAAAGAAGTTTTTAGTACTTCTTCTAATATACAATACTTAGAGTATTGATTTATTTTTTTTGAAAAAGATTTTTTTAAAAAAAATTTAAAAATAATGGAAAAACAGTATCAATGAATGCAAAAATTTTTAGTGAAAGTAAAAGATGAAGTAATTAATGATGAAAGAAAAGAACTTGAATTTCTTTCTTTTAAGTTTGAAAAAGAAAATTTTTTCCCATGAGATAAAGAACTAGAGTTTGAATTACTTGAATTTACTTTAATATGAGAGGAACAAAAACAGAAGGAAAAGGGTAAACTTATTGATAAAATTACAGCATTAAAAATAGAATTAAATTGTAAACTAAGTAGTAAAAAATGAGAATTGAAAGAGAAATTATATAAAATTAATAATCAACAAGAAATTATTTTAAATTTTCATAATAATAGTCTTAAAAAATTAGAAGTTTTTCAAAAACAGAAAACAAGTAAGATTTTTAAATTTAAAAGTAAATTAGTTAAGTTTTTAACTTTTGGTTATTATAATTTTGAAATAAGATTAGTTAATAGAATAGAATGTGAAAAAGTTGTTTTAAATAATCAAAAAGAGCAACTTTATAAAATTGGATTAAAAATTTGTAATTGGAATGGCAACACTTTTTAGGACTATTTTTTGGTAGACATTTGTTTTTGATAATTAACTGGAGTTAAGTAGTTTAAAGTGCTGTGGATTCTTATGTTGTTGTATCAATTGATGTAATCAAATAATTCTAATTTTAATTGGATTAATGATCTAAAATTTTTATCATTAATAAATTCAGTTTTGAAAGTTTTAAAAGTTGCTTCAGCAACAGCATTGTCATAAGGACAACCTTTTTTGCTTAAAGAGCGAGTAATATTGAATGCTAGTAAAAGTTTATCAATAATTTTATTATTAAATTCATTACCACAATCACTATGAAATATTTGAATATCTTTTAAACAGCGATTTGATTGCATAAATGCTTGATGTACTAATAAGGCATCTTTTCTAGTACCTACACTATGTCCAATAATTTCGCGGTTAAATAGGTCAATTAATAAGCAAATATAGTTTCATTTACCATTAACTTGAACATAAGTTAAATCACTGACAATAACTTCATTTTTAAGCCTATTATTAAAGTTTCTATTCACAAGATTAGTGATTTTTTCATCATTTACTTTGTTATTATGATTTTTGAATGATAATTTAGTGTATTTTGATATTAAATTATGCTTATTCATAATTTCTTTAATTTTTCGTCTTGATAAATAAATTTCTTGGTTTTCTAAGAACCTGTTTAGGATCTTTTTAATAGAATTTAACTAAAACAAGAAATAATCATTTATAAATAGGTACTTAACCAATAATTTATTTTCTTTTTCATTTTTTTGTTAAAAAGATTTTATCATTTGAAAACTTATCGACTAAAAATCTATTTTTTATTATAAAATAACCATTATAATATAAATTTTATTAAAAATTAATCAAAAAAGATCCTAAACAGGTTCTAATATTACTTTTAATCTTCTTGTTCCATAAACACATTTATTTTCTTTAAAAGCACTAATAATAGCTTCATCATAAATATTATTTTGAATTTTATTTTCTTTTTTCTTTAAATTAAAATAATATGTTGATTTAGAAATTTTTAAAAAATGACACATTGTGCGAATTTTATATTTAAACTTATTGTTTGTAATAATTTCTATTTTCTGCCTATTATTAGTGCTGCTTGCTTTAAAATATCATTTTCCATTCGTAATTGTTTTAATTCTTTTCTTAATTTAATTAATTCATTTTCTTCAACAGAACGATTATCTTTAGCTTTAAAACTACCTGAATTAGTAAATTGCTTAATTCAATTATAAGTAGCTGCTCTTGTAACATTATATTCTTTAGCAAGGTAAGATACTGATTTGCCGCTTTGATATAAAGCTACTATTTGTTTTTTAAATTCATCGGTATATGAATTAATATTGGCCATAATTATAGTTCCTTTCTTTCAACTAATTTGTTCACTTGTCTACGTAATTAGTGTCCAATAAAGTGTAACCCATCCATAATATTAAAAAAAGTTTAAATAAAGTTGAAATAAAAATTAGAAAAAAAAGACAAAGACTTAATTTATTTAAAGAAAATATTGTTTCTCTTGTTAAGGAAATAAATTCAATTAATGTACAAAATATTGAAATTTCAACAAACAATAGATTAATAACACAATTATAGTTATTCTTTTTATTTATTTGTAATCTAAAATTGGAGAAAATATATCCATTTATATGATAAAATTTTATTTATAGCTAACTAAAGTAATATTTACTCATAAATAATGTAAAATAATAATAATATGTAATTTAAACAGTTTTTGAATTTAAAAGTACAATTCAGCAATAATTAAAATAGATTAGGAAGATTAAATTATGCCAAAACCATACAGTGAAGACTTACGAAGAAAAGTAATAGAAGCTTATGAAAGTAAAAATATGAAAATTAAAGAAATTTGTAAAGTGTTCAATATCACTAGAAAGACTTTATTTTTATGAAGAAAAAGAAAAAAAGAAACTGGGCATATAAAACCAATTTTGAATTATCAAAAAGGACATAGCCACAAAATAAAGGATTTAGATGAATTAAAAAATTATTTAGCAGAAAATAAAGATGTTACAGTTCAAAAAGTAATTGATAAATTTGGAAATATGACTTAAGAAATAGTTTATAACTATTTTAAAAAACTAAATTATACATATAAAAAAAACTTTTCTATATGAACAAAGAGATAAAAATAAACAAGAAGATTTTTTAAAAGAAATAGCTAAAATAATGAATGAAGATTTAGTATATATTGATGAATCTGGAATTGATGATAATGAATTTTATAAATATGGTTGATCTGAAAAAGGTAAAAGATTATTTGATAATAAACCCGCATATAAAATAAAGAGAATGAGTATAATTGGTTCACTAAATAAAGGTAAATTAAAAGCCTTATGAGCATTTGAAGGACATTGCAATAGTAAAATTTTTGAATCATATGTTAAAAATAAACTAATTCCAGTATTAAAGCGTGGACAAATTATAGTTTTAGATAATGCAACGTTTCATAAATCTAAATTAACACAACAATTAATTGAAAATGCTGGATGCAAACTATTATTTCTTCCGCCATATTCTCCTAATTTAAATCCAATTGAACATTTTTGATTTGCTATAAAACATAATATAAGAAAAATATTACCAAATTATTGACCAAATATTAAAAAAGCGATTGATTTTGTTTTTCAAGATATGAGTAAATATTACTTTAGTTAGCTATATATATAGACATGAAAGGATTTGTCACTTTGGAAAAAAGAGTATATTTTTTAAAGTTTAATAAAAAAATTCTTAAAATGGACTTAATAAGTTTTGGAATTGGTCTAATAGGTATTTTTTTGGGAATTCTAAGTATTTTAGCATTACAACCTTTTTGAGATAATGATAAAGCATCACTTTGAATAACTGTTGTTGCAATTTTTTTTGATATTATTAGTTTTACTTTAGCTTTTCTACCTTTTTTCTTAATGTTCCGTTTAATTAGATTAAAGAAAACTTTGATAAAACAAAATATGAAATTATACCGAAAAGATCAATTTAGTATTTCGCTTGATTTTATTAGTTTTTTGTTTAGGTATTATTGGAACAAGTTGCGAAATTATTAGTGTTATTGTGCTTTTAGCTCAATTTAATGATAATAAAGTTTTTTCATATCAAATTACTATTGTTGCTGTTGTTTTAAATATTATTAGTTGTATTACTTGTTTAATGGCAACATTAATTACTATTAATATTATTAAAGATTATAAACAAAGAGGAAATTCTATTATTTAAATATGATAATTTCCACTTTTAGCATAATTATTTTTTTGTACTATGACAAGCTAAATCAATTATGTTAAGATATTTTCAGTTTAAGTTTATGTTAGAAGGAGAAGTTATGAATAATAATGAAAAAATAAAAGGTAACTTTTATGTTCTAGGAGATAGTTTATCAGACACAGGAGCATTAGTAAGTGGTTTTACAGCTCTTTTTAAGCATTTAAAAATACCTAAAATAGTTAAAATGTTGCCACCATTTTATAAAAATTCTTTTTCTAATGGTCCTGTGGCAGCACAAATTATTGCCGATTATTTACATATAAATTTAACTTCTGCTTGAAGATTTGATCTTTTTTTATTTGCTGATGAGCAAATTGGTAATAATTATGCAGTTGGTGGAGCTTTAGCTAGTAGAAAAAAAGAATTAACAGTAGAAAGTTTTGTTATTAATCATTTTGATATTACTCATCAAGTAGATGCTTTAATTAGTCAACATCATATTAATAGTAATGATATAATTTTAGTTGAGTTTGGTGGTAATGATATTTTATATGCTTTTAAACAATCATTATTAAAGGACCAAGAAGAAATTATTAATAAAGGAGTTGAGTTAATAAAAAATGCTTTAACTAAATTGATAAAAAAGGGTGCTCAACATATTTTATTATGTAATGTGCCTAATATGAGTATTATCCCTTTATTTAAAAATAAAGAAAAAGATAAGGAACGTATTTTAAATTTAACTACTAATTTTAATAAAATGTTAGATAGTGTTATTGAAGAATTAAATAAAAATAAAAAAAATATTATTAAATATGATATGTTTGCAGCAATAACAAACGCTATTAGTAAGTTTAAAAACTTGAATATTAATAACAATATTATTGATGCAGCAGTTACTACTGATTTTAGTGAAATAATTAATAATGGTATTATTGTTCCTCATTTCAATGAAGGTGTTAATGAGGAAAATATTAATAATTATTTCTTTTTTGATAGCATTCATCCTAATAAATGAGCACATAATATTATTGCTCAAGAATTAATTAAATTAATAAATAATAATAAGAATTAATTAGAAATATTTATTTATAAGAGTTATAATTTTGTTATAAAGGAAAAAAATAAATATGAAAAAAGAATGAGTTAAATTAATTAAAGTAGACTTTATGCATGGTGTTGAAGAACCTTGATGTAATAACAAAGGTGTTGCAATATTACCATTTATAATTAAAGATGATGGTAGTCGTTATTTTATGCAAACATGTGAGAGTAATCCTTTATTTAATAAAAATAAGCTGGGTAAATATAGTTCAATTACTGGTGGAGTGGAAAATAATAATCCTTTGGAAACAGTTTATAATGAAATGAGAGAAGAAACTGGCATTTTTTTAACAAAAGATACACCTATTTACTTTTTAGGTACTCATTATGCTTCAAAAATAAGCACTAAAGTATGATATTATTATGCAATTGATTTAACTGCACTTAATTTGGATATTAATGATAAATATTATGGTTATGGCGATGGAACAATAGGAGAAAATAGTTTATATAGTAAATTTATTCCTGAAACAGAATTACGGTTTTCAAACGATTCTTTTTATCTTACAATTTATGGTAAGTTATTCAATTCTATAAACCACAATTGTTTTAAAAACATTAATTTTAAAATATTATTAAACAATTATTACCATTCAAAAGCAGAAATATTTAATTCTGCAACTAATAATAATTTGAAGAGAAATATTTTTATTTCGGGTATAGCTAATACTTATGAAGAATTTGGTACTATAAAGAAAAGTAAAAAATTTGTATTTGATTTATCAAATTTCTTATGTAAGAACCTGTTTAGGATCTTTTTTGATTAATTTTTAATAAAATTTATATTATAATGGTTATTTTATAATAAAAAATAGATTTTTAGTCGATAAGTTTTCAAATGATAAAATCTTTTTAACAAAAAAATGAAAAAGAAAATAAATTATTGGTTAAGTACCTATTTATAAATGATTATTTCTTGTTTTAGTTAAATTCTATTAAAAAGATCCTAAACAGGTTCTAAAGAAAATAAGAAAATAATAAATGCATTTGGAATCGGCGTTGGTGATGAAATAGTAAGTGGTGCTGTTAAGTATGCTAAAGAAAATAGTATTGTTTTGGATAAAATTCTTGATGTATGACCATTTCCTCAACAATTTAAAAAAAGTTGACCAGAATATCGTAACCAGTTAATAGATAAAGCAGACATTGTACTATTTATTTTTGGTAATAAAATGGATGAAAATAATAATATTGTTTTATCAAAAGGTGTATTAAATGAATTTGAAATTGCTAGAAATAAAAATAAAATAATAATTCCTATAGCTTCAACTGGTTATGCCACTAAAGAAATATTTATAAAAATAGAAAATGATATAGAAAATTTTAAATATTTAAAAGATTATTTACATGTTTTTAAGAATGAAAAAAATGCTAAAAAGATAGTTAAAACTATTATTCAAATTTTAGATAATATTAACTAGTAATATTTATTTATATTTTATTTCTTGGTGGTAATTGTGGAGGCGTGCCACTTCCAATTGGACTTAGTTGTCCTAAATAATTAATAAAATGGTAATCTCATTTTTCAGAAACTAAATTACAAGTATTTTTTTCATTTTTATTTTTATCAATAGTTTCATAAATATGATTTAAATTTTGATTGATAGATGATGAGATAATATTTTTTAATACTAATTGAAAAGGAATATAGTTGCTATTCATAAAAAGTTAACACCAATTTCTAATATATAGCTAACTAAAGTAATATTTACTCATAAATAATGTAAAATAATAATATGTAATTTAAACAGTTTTTGAATTTAAAAGTACAATTCAGCAATAATTAAAATAGATTAGGAAGATTAAATTATGCCAAAACCATACAGTGAAGACTTACGAAGAAAAGTAATAGAAGCTTATGAAAGTAAAAATATGAAAATTAAAGAAATTTGTAAAGTGTTCAATATCACTAGAAAGACTTTATTTTTATGAAGAAAAAGAAAAAAAGAAACTGGGCATATAAAACCAATTTTGAATTATCAAAAAGGACATAGCCACAAAATAAAGGATTTAGATGAATTAAAAAATTATTTAGCAGAAAATAAAGATGTTACAGTTCAAAAAGTAATTGATAAATTTGGAAATATGACTAAAGAAACAGTTTATAACTATTTTAAAAAACTAAATTATACATATAAAAAAACTTTTCTATATGAACAAAGAGATAAAAATAAACAAGAAGATTTTTTAAAAGAAATTGCTAAAATAATGAATGAAGATTTAGTATATATTGATGAATCTGGAATTGATGATAATGAATTTTATAAATATGGTTGATCTGAAAAAGGTAAAAGATTATTTGATAATAAACCCGCATATAAAATAAAGAGAATGAGTATAATTGGTTCACTAAATAAAGGTAAATTAAAAGCCTTATGAGCATTTGAAGGACATTGCAATAGTAAAATTTTTGAATCATATGTTAAAAATAAACTAATTCCAGTATTAAAGCGTGGACAAATTATAGTTTTAGATAATGCAACGTTTCATAAATCTAAATTAACACAACAATTAATTGAAAATGCTGGATGCAAACTATTATTTCTTCCGCCATATTCTCCTAATTTAAATCCAATTGAACATTTTTGATTTGCTATAAAACATAATATAAGAAAAATATTACCAAATTATTGACCAAATATTAAAAAAGCTATTGATTTTGTTTTTCAAGATATGAGTAAACATTACTTTAGTTAGATATATTAATTTTTAAAAAATTATATCATAATAATTTTTATTTGATAATGAAATGTTTAGTAATTTTTATTATATTATTCAATAGTTTTTTAATGTTTTTAGAAACTTATGTATATTTTTGTTAATAATAAACTTTCTGTTGATATATTATATATAATTATATTATGTTTAAACTTAATCAAAAATTTTAATTATAAAAGGCAGGAAATTAAGTATGAAAAACCTTAGTGTTGGCGAAATAGTAACAAAATTTAATTTAACAATTTTATATATTAATCCCAAAATTCCAATTGAAAAAAGAATTATTACTAATATTGGTACTAATCGTGGTGGTTTAGAGTTAACAGGATTTAAAACTAAACAAATCTCACGTAGTCGTCGTATAATTTTATTAAGCAGTAAAGAAAGCGAATATATTTCGTCTTTACCAAAAACAGAATTTAAGAACCATTTTAGTAATATTTTAGAAGATCATATTCCTGCTATTTTTGTAACACCTAATTTTAAATTTAAAAAAGAATTATGTGACTGTGCTAAAGCGATTAATTCAACAGTTCCAATTATTGAAGTATTATTTTTTACTTCTGAATTTGCAGCAACAGTTTCTACGTATATTGTTGAACGTTTATCTGAATCTAAACGTTTACATGGTATTTTAGTAAATATTTTTGGTTATGGTGTCCTAATTACAGGTGAAAGTGGTATTGGTAAATCAGAAACAACATTAGATTTATTACGTAATGGGCACTTATTTGTTGGTGATGATAGTATTGGTATTTTAAAAGTCAATAATAAAATTGTAGAAAAAGTTAACCCGATTATTAAAAATTTAATTGAAATTAGAGGAATAGGTATCCTAGATATTACCAAAATGTATGAATATCATGTTATAATGCATGAGAGTCAAGTAAATTTAATTATTAATTTAATTAGAATTGAAAATGATGGTTGAACTAAAGTTGATCGACTTGGTGATCATAATAACTTTGATGTTTTTTTTGAAATTAAAGTGCCTAAAATAATTATTCCTGTTAGTCCAGGAAGAAATTTAGCTGATTTAATTGAAGTAGCAGTTATTAGTTTAAAGTTAAAAGATGAAGGTCAAGACGCTACTGCTAGTTTTCAAAAACAAATAATTAAAAATTTAACAAAAAAGAAATAATTTAATAATTAAATTATCAAAAAGGAAAAAAAATGATTAATGATGATGGATACAATAGTTTAATTACCGATATTCTGGGAACGGGAATTCATATTTATTCGGTATTAATGGCAGTAGGGTTTTTAACTGCTGTCATTGCTTCATGAATAAAATTATATCGTCGTAATATTCCAACTAAAACTTTAGAATGAGGAACATTAGTTATTGCATTAGCAGGATTAATAGGAGCAAGAGCATGATATGTTCTTAATAAGACTAGCACAATTGAAAATGCACTTGATGTAGTTGCCGTTTGAAGAGGTGGTATGGCAATTGAAGGAGGCGTTACAGTTGGAATGATAGTAGGGTTCTTTATTTTTTATCGTACTTCAAAACAGTTACAAATTTCAATGTGAGTTTTTATTGATTGTATTGTTCCAAATATTTTATTAGGTCAAGCGATTGGTAGATGAGGTAATTTTTTTAATCAAGAATTACTAGGAGCTGATGTTGGTCATCCTTTCAGTTGATTACCAACATGAATAAATAATCATTTACATTATGGTTTTAATAGCGATAAACCAGATCCTGTTGCTGTTTATCGTCAACCTTTATTTTTATATGAGTCATTATCTTCATTATTTGGTTGATTCTTTTTAACGTTTTTTGTACCAAAAACAGGACAAATATTTAGTAAAAAACCATGAAAATTAGATTCTTCGCAATTTATTTCGCCTTTAAAGACTAATCCAATTGTTGGAAAAGATTTTTTAAAACCTTGAACGGTTATTAAAAAAATTCATGGATATCGTAAATTTAAATATGAAAGTTGAAAACAAGCATATTTTGATTTTACACCGAATAAGAATAGTGTTAAAATTTTTGAAAAAATACCTTGAAAAGATGTTAAAACACATTCAAAAGTTAAATCAAAGATAAAAAAATGATATTTAAAGATTAAATATAATATGCAACCACATTCTAAATCTTTAAATACTATGTATAATCCTAATAATTATCGAGTAACGTATGCAGGAGTATCAGGTAGTTTATACTTTGTCTTTTATGGTGGTATTATTAGAATGATTTTAGAACCACTTCGTGATAATAGAGACATTATGAAAATAGCCAATGTTTCAACTTCAATGATAGTTTCTGGAATGTGAATTATTTTAGGTGTTATTTTAGTAATATTTGCACAAATTATTGCACCATCAAGATTTCGTAAAGGAGAATGATTATATGAAAAATCATACTAATAAAGAAAATAAATATGATTATGATTTAGTAGTTATTGGTGGTGGTCCAGCAGGAATGACAGCTGCTATTTATGCACAAAGAGCAAATCTTAAAACTGTGATTATTGAAAAATATATTGTTGGTGGAAAAATGATTAAAACTTCTGAAATTGAAAATTATCCAGGTTATGATTATATTTTAGGGCCTGAATTATCAGAAAAAATGCAAAAGCAAGTTGAGAAACTACAAGTTGAATTTGTTACTGATGAAGTTATTAAAATTACAGATAGTGAAAATCATAAAATTAAAACAGTCCTTTTAAGTAGTGGTGATGTTCTTATTGCTAAAGGAGTAATTATAGCTACTGGTTCATTAGAACGTAAAATTGGTGTTCCTGGTGAAGAGGAATATGCTAATCGCGGTGTTTCTTATTGTGCTGTTTGTGATGGTGCTTTATTTAAGAATAAAATTATTAGTGTAGTTGGCGGTGGTTATGCTGCTTGTGAAGAATCTTTATATTTAACAAGATTTACTAATAAAGTTAATCTTATTCATCGTCGTGATCAATTTCGTGCTGATGATAAAACCGTTAATAAAGTTAAAAATAATGAAAATATTAATTTAATAACTGATCATGTTGTATTAAAAGTATTAGGTACTGAGGATAAGAAAAAAGTAGGTAAATTAGAAATTCAAAATATTAAAACTAAGGAAATTAGTGAAATTACTACTGATGCCTTATTTCCTTATATTGGTTCTGATCCTGTTACAAAATTTGTTAAAGATTTAGATATTTGCGATAGCAATGGTTATATTATAGTTAATGATAAGTGTCAAACTAAAATCCCGGGATTATATGCAGCTGGTGATGTAATTGCTAAAAATTTAAGACAAATAGTAACTGCTGTTAACGATGGAGCGATTGCAGCACAATATTTAATAAATTTTATTGATAATTTTAATGAATAAAGTGTACAATTGAGGTGATAGTAATGATATCATTTACAACAAGTGTAAAAGATGAAATCTGTCAAAAAAGTTTTAAAAATTGTTGTCAGAAATCTTTGCTATCAGCATATTCGCTTATTAATGGTAAGATTACAAATTCAGATAAAATAAATAATGAGATTATTATTCATAGTTTTCATAACAAAACCACTAGGTTAATATATAAATTTTTAAAAAATCAATATAAAGACGTAAAATTGATAGTTATGGTGGATGTTTTAAATAAATTTGAGCGTCCAAAGGTGTATAATATTCGTATTAATAATAAAATTGATTTTATTATTAATGATTTAATGCTTCAAGATAAATATCTTTTTATTGAGAAAGAAGCTATGCACCAGCATATAATAAAAGAGCATTGTATAAGAGCGTATATCGCAGGAATCTTCCTTGTAGTTGGCAGTATCAATTCTCCTTCAACACCTAACTACCATTTGGAATTACAATTTCATAATGATATGTTGACTAAAAAAATTAAAAATATTTTATTACAAACTTTTAAATTAAACTTTAAAACAATAAAACGTCGTAATAAAACGGTGCTTTATCTAAAAAAATCTAATGTAATTTCTGACTTTTTAAAAATAATTGATTGTCCACAAGCAGTTTTCGCTTTTGAAGATAAACGCATTTCACGAGAATTATTTAATAATATTAATCGTTTTAATAATATTGATATTTCTAATCAACAAAAAATTTTAAATGCTGGAGACCAGCAAGTTATAATGATTTCTGTTTTAAAAGATAAAAAACTTTTCAAAGCGTTGTCATTAAAAGCTCAAATTATTTCAAATTTAAGATTAAAAAATCCTGAAGCATCACTTTCAGAATTGGGTGAACTTTACTATCAAGAAACTGGTTTTGTCATTACTAAGTCTGGGGTTAATCATTTAATTCGCGAAATTAAGAAAAAGTATCAAGAAACATTGTAAGTTAATAATAAAAGTATAAGAGGAGGCCATACAATGAAAAAGAAAGAAATTTTAAGCAAAGGTCGTCAAGATTTATTGAATGCTTTTGGAAAACGAATGAAAACTTTACGTAATCAAAAAGGTAGAAAATTTTCACAAGAGAAACTTGGAGAAGCAAGCGGCCTACATCGTAATTATATTTCTGATGCTGAAAGAGGAACAAGAAACGTATCTTTAGTTGCAATCTTAAAAATAATTAATGGGTTGGATTCATCTATTAGTGAGTTTTTTGCTGTAGGGTTTGATAATATTGATACTTCAAATTTATATGACACATTTAGTGTTGAATAAAATCAATTTCATACACTTTTAGTAGTACTTTATAAACAAGTACTAATACTTTTTTATTATTTTATTTTTTATTAAAAATAAATTTGAGAAAAGTATTAGTACTTTTTATAAAATTAATTGATATTCACTAGTAATTATTTTATCTTAATGAAGATTATGAAATTTATTCACCTTATATTAGGAATAATTAATCATTAAAATGTTATAATTTAATTATTGATTATCATTAAGGAGTTATTATGACAATAGAAAATACAGAAGTTGAAATTGAAAATGTTACTACTAATGTTGATAACGCTAAAAAAGAACCTTATCAATTAAGTAGTATTATTTCACCTATATTTGGTCTTAATCATCAAAAAATAACTACGATTCCAATTAATATTAAAAAAGCCGATAGCAGTTCTAGCACTATTGAGCAATATGTTGATAAAAAAACTAAAGAAAATATTTTTTTAAAAAGAAGTAGCGTATAATAATTCTAGTATTATCAAGATTACTAGAATTGTACAAATTAAAAAAAATAGAGAACAACAACAAATATATGATAGTTTACCATCGCGCTATCTAGAATTTCGCGATAAAATATTTAAAGAAACTACATCTATTAATTACAATAATGCAAGTAATAATAACGATACAGTTATTACAACTATTGATTTGTTAGTTGATGATATTTTAGATGAAAATAAATAGGAGATGCTATGAATAATATAATAAAATCCAATATTATTGACGAATTAAAATGACGTAATATCTTAAAAGATATTAGTAGCATAGATAAAGTAATTAATGCAGGAAAATTAGGAAAAGGAATATATTGTGGTTTTGATCCAAGTAATGATTCATTACATTTAGGTAATTTACTACAAATTATTTTATTGCATCGTTTTGCTATATTTGGTTTTCAACCAATTGCTGTTATTGGTGGTACAACGGCAATGATCGGTGATCCAAGTGGTAAAAATAAAGAACGTAATTTATTAGATGAAAATGTGTTACAAACTAATGTTAGAAAAATAAAAGAGCAGTTAGTGACATTATTAAGTTATGAAAATATTGATAATTTAACATCATTAGAATTAATTAAAACATGTAATTTATTAAATGATAAAGAATATGAAACATTAGAGATGATTATTAAAAGTATTAATCCAAATAATCAATATCAACAGACTTTAAGTAGTATTTTAAAAACATTGCCCTTACCTTGAGAAGAATTAGGATTATCAGCATCATTACTAAAAACTTTATATGAAATTTGTAATTTTGATCAAAATTGAATTACTATGAAAAGTGATTTAAATAATCTTTCTTTTAAACAATTGTTAAATTATTGTGATAGTTATGTAGAAACTTGAATTACATTTTTAAAATTACCATTGGGAACATTAAACAATAAAATTAATCCAATTAAAATTATTAATAATCAAACATGATTAGGTCCACTAACAATTACAACTTTTTTGCGTGATATTGGTAAGCATTTTAATGTTAATCAAATGTTAGGAAAAGAAATGATTGCTAATCGTTTAAATTCTGGAATTTCTTATACTGAATTTTCTTATATGGTATTACAAGCGTATGATTTTTATCATTTATATGAAAAAGAGCAATGTTATATTCAATCTGGTGGTAGTGATCAATGAGGGAATATTACTGCTGGTTTAGATTTAATTAGAAAACAAAAAGGTGATGAACATCATGCTGCTGGTATTACTATTAATTTATTAACTAAATCTAATGGTGAAAAATTTGGTAAAAGCGAAAAAGGTGCTATATTTTTAAATAGTGAAAAAAATTCACCTTATGAGTTATATCAATTTTTATTTAATCAAGAAGATAAAGATTTACCTACTTTTTTTAATTCTTTAACTTTATTTAGTGAAGAACAAATAGCAAAAATTTTAGTAATTCATAATAGTGATGTTAAGCAACATTATGGACAAAAGATTTTAGCAGCTTTATTAACAGTATTTATTCATAAATTAAATGGATATTTTAGTGCTATTAATATTACTAATGCTTTTTTCCACGATCAGATTCATCAAATGAAATCATCTGAGATTTTACAGGTTTTAAAAGATGTACCACATTTTAATCTTAATCATAATGAACAAATAATTGATTTTTTAGTTAATAATCAAATTTGTAATTCAAAAAGAATAGCAAGAGAACTAATTATGCAAGGTTCAATTGTCGTTAATGGTGAAAAAATTACCAATATAAATTTTCTTATTAGTAAAAAAAACGCAATTAATAATCAAGTAACAGTTATTAAAAAAGGTAAGCGTCATTATTTTATAGTTGTTCATAAATAAGGAAGGGTATTTAAATATGATATTTATTAATGTTTCTCCATTATTATGGGATATTATTATTTTTGCTATTATTATTTTTGGTATTGTTACTGGTTTTTTTATTGGGGGAAGAGCATTAATATTTATTAGTGCTGGTAATTTACTTAGTATTGGTTTAATGTTGGCATTTAAACCAATGTTAATAAATTCTTTTAAAAATATGGTATTACCATGGTTTAGTGACCTTAGCGGTAGTTTTGCTTCATTTAAGAATTTATTAACTGATAATATTGGATTTTTGATATATGCTATTGTTTGAATTATTGGCATTAATATTTTATTTTGAATAATCTATATTATTTTATATTTTGTACTTTTTAATAAAAATAAAATTGAACATAAAACAATAAATGCTACAGCTGGAATTTTAATTAATTTTATTAGAATGAGTATTTTAGGTAGTATCGTAATTATTATGATGAGTACTAGTGTTTTTGGTAATAAATTATTAAGTTATGGTGTTATTAAAAATGAAATACCGACAACTTCTGTTACTCATAAAATATTTAGTAGTATTGATAATAATCTTCCTTTTTTAAATGTTAATGTAACAGAAATTAACACTGTTATTGATTTATATCAAAATAGTGAAACATTAAAACAAAGTATAAATGAATTAAAAAATAATACAACTTATGAGGAATGTTACAGTACTGTTGAAAAGTTAAAAATGATAGGTATATTAAGAGTAGATGAAACTGATAAAATTGCTAATGCTCTAAAAGAGATGGAATCAACAGGTGATATCATTACTAATAAAAAAATAATTATAGATCTCTTGCAACAACACGGAGTTGATAATTTTTTAGATGTTAATTATATGGTATCAGTTTTTAATGCTTATGCTAATATACTTAATTTATATTCGGAAGTAGTACAAATATTCGATGATAATTTAAAAGATATGCCAATAATAGATACTACACTTCCACAAAATATGGGTCGTTATAATCTTTTAAAGACTAAAATTTCTGCTTTTACTAATTCAATTAAAGATGTAATAGTGAGAGAACATATTATTCAAAATTTAAAAAATATTTTTTTCTATTTCAATATTTTTATAAAAAAATAGTTGAGGCATTTAATTTTATTTATAACTGGAGTAGTATTTTTTCTTTGTGTTTTAAAAAAATTATGATATTATTACTTAGTAATTTAATAAATGTTCTTTCCTAGTATAGATATTTGCTATATTAGGATTTTTATTAAGTTAATTTTAATAAGCAAAGGAAGATAAAGAATATGTTAGATGATTTATTAAGAAAAACATTAGAAAACACACCTAAAGAATATAAGAAAAATATGATTGATAGTTTCAGAATAAATATAGGTAAATTAATTAATAATATTAATGATATATAGCTAACTAAAGTAATGTTTACTCATAAATAATGTAAAATAATAATATGTAATTTAAACAGTTTTTGAATTTAAAAGTACAATTCAGCAATAATTAAAATAGATTAGGAAGATTAAATTATGCCAAAACCATACAGTGAAGACTTACGAAGAAAAGTAATAAAAGCTTATGAAAGTAAAAATATGAAAATTAAAGAAATTTGTAAAGTGTTCAATATCACTAGAAAGACTTTATTTTTATGAAGAAAAAGAAAAAAAGAAACTGGGCATATAAAACCAATTTTGAATTATCAAAAAGGACATAGCCACAAAATAAAGGATTTAGATGAATTAAAAAATTATTTAGCAGAAAATAAAGATGTTACAGTTCAAAAAGTAATTGATAAATTTGGAAATATGACTAAAGAAACAGTTTATAACTATTTTAAAAAACTAAATTATACATATAAAAAAAACTTTTCTATATGAACAAAGAGATAAAAATAAACAAGAAGATTTTTTAAAAGAAATAGCTAAAATAATGAATGAAGATTTAGTATATATTGATGAATCTGGAATTGATGATAATGAATTTTATAAATATGGTTGATCTGAAAAAGGTAAAAGATTATTTGATAATAAACCCGCATATAAAATAAAGAGAATGAGTATAATTGGTTCACTAAATAAAGGTAAATTAAAAGCCTTATGAGCATTTGAAGGACATTGCAATAGTAAAATTTTTGAATCATATGTTAAAAATAAACTAATTCCAGTATTAAAGCGTGGACAAATTATAGTTTTAGATAATGCAACGTTTCATAAATCTAAATTAACACAACAATTAATTGAAAATGCTGGATGCAAACTATTATTTCTTCCGCCATATTCTCCTAATTTAAATCCAATTGAACATTTTTGATTTGCTATAAAACATAATATAAGAAAAATATTACCAAATTATTGACCAAATATTAAAAAAGCGATTGATTTTGTTTTTCAAGATATGAGTAAACATTACTTTAGTTAGCTATATATTATAGTGTTCGAGGTCAGTGAAATGGATTAAACTATGTTACTTTAATTTTTAATAACCCAAAATTTTATAAACGATGTATTTTATTAAACAAAAATGATGAAATTTTAGTAACTGGTGAAATCTTTAATAATTGAAATATGAATATAAATCGTGCATTTTGTTCAATCAATGTTAAATGATTTAGAAAATGAAAGGAATAAAAAAATGATAATATTACCTACTTTGTTTGAAAATAAAGATGAAATTGAAATATTAACACCATTTCCCAAAGCAATTCATACAAGTAATGATATTAGAGCAATTATTTTAAGACAATACCCAAATGTTAAATCAAAACACATAATTGTTTCTGACCCAGAAAGTAATGTTGCATTAATAGTTGGTGATAATGATGTTTATCAAGGTTGAATTAAAGTAACAATTAAAAAATTAGAAAATTAAAGGAGAACAAATAAATGCAAAAGGAAAAAATTAAAATTAGAAATTATGAATTTGAATTAAATTCTTATGTAGTAGATTCATTATTAGATGTTATAAGAGAACTGATAAAAACAAATAAAGGAGAATAAAATGCCAAATATAGAAAATCAATCAAATTATACTTTAATTAAATTAATTAGAACTGGTATAAGTCCTATTTGTGCAATGATTGGTACAAGTGCTTATTATGGTCAAGTAATTGCAAATCCAGTTTTAGGTTCAATTAATAGTTTATTATTTGGTAAAAAATTAGGTTTAGATATTTGAAGTTTAAATCAAAGACCAAATACTAAAACTAAATTAATTAATGGTTCTAAAAAAATGTTATTAGGATTAGGAACAATTGGTTTAACAAATTATAGTAAATGAATAGAAAATAATATTAATCCTATTATTCCAACACCACCAACTCCAATAACTACTACAACTACAACAGAAGGTCCTCCATGATTATTATTATTAAATAAGCAAGAAAATCAGTCATTAATGGATTGAGATACTTATATTTCATTAAATGCTTATGGTATATCAAATCTTATTAGTGGATTAACTGAATTAATTCCTAATAGATTTGAAACAATAAGAAAGATTTGTAATATGGCTACTGGTGGTTGTTTAATTTCAAGTGGTGTTGCTATGGGTATAAATAATGATTTTAATAATGCTTATTCAGTGCCTACCATAATTGCTGGTGCAAGTGAAATAATCAATAATTTACTACCTATAGAAACTACACATCATAATGAAGAAATGCAAGAAACCCCATTTAATAATGAAACTACAAGATTAATTAATGATAATAGATTTTCAATTAATAGTGAAACAACTAGCTAATATGGTAGTGATAATATGAGCGAAGTACCATTAAATCATGATAATGCTTCATTAAATTGAGATTATAATCACATGAGTTTATAAAGGAGGTGAATAATTTATGAATAAAGAAAAATTACTTGAATATTATAATAATGAAATTCATACATATAAAGAAAGAATGGAACAATTAAATAAAGAAATATCTGTATTAGTAAAAATTATAAGTAATTCACAGTCAATGATTGAAAGAATTAATAGTGGTCAATTTGATGAATAATTAAAAATTAAAAATAAATAGTTGAAAGGAAAATATTGAAATGAAAGAATTTTTACATGAATTAATTATTATTGGAACAAGTGTTGGAACATTAATTTGCAGAGAAATTATTGTTTTATTAAAAAGATTTATTACAACTCCAAAACATGTTAGAGCAAATAACAAAATTATCAAACATCAAAAAAAAATAGGAAAATTAAATGAAAAGATTAATAAAGAAAATAAATAATAAAGGAGAAAAATAATATGACAAAAATTGAATTTAATGAAAAATATAGAAAACAAGATATCAGTATTGATAGAGATTTTGATTCACATATTGATAATTGTTTTAAATTTTCTGATATCAATACATTAGAAAATGCTGTTAATGATTATAAAAAACTAATAAGTGAAATGCCACAATTAGTTAAAGATTGATTATTGGGATAAGATTAGGAGAATGTTAAATGTTAGAAAATGAAAATAATGCTCAACAAGAAATAGAAAATAAAGTTAATGAAGCAGAAAATAAGTTAAATAAACTTAATCAAGAAATTAAAGAAAAAGAAATAATTAATATATTTAAAAAATATCAAGTTAAAACTGAATTTTATGATTATTTAAAATTTAAAACTAATAATTTAGAAAATTCAAAAATTGAAGAAACTATTAAAAAAATGATTAAAGAACAACAAGTATTTAAACAAACAATTAATACGGGTGGCAATAAACAAACAATTATTAATAATAAAACAAATGACAAAGAAAATTTTTTAATTAATTATAAAAAGAAAAATTATTTATAAACGAAAGGAAGAAATAAAATGTCAGTACCATTTAATCAAAATTTAGACAATACAGAGAGATTAGTAGAAGCTCCAGAATTTATAGAGTTTTTTAAAATTTCAAATAGTCCATGGGCAAACTTTTTTCCTACTGAAATTGTTGACTCAGTAAATATTGAGTTTATTGTTAAAAAACCAAAAAAACCAGAAGTAAAAATTATTGCTTGGGATGATAAAAGTAAAAGATATGAATTACCATATGTTGATACAGATAAAATTAGTAAAAAAATAACTAAAAAATATCTTGCAGGAGAAATTATTGCAGATGTAGATTTAAAAGCAAATAATGGACAAAATTTATTAGATAGTATGCAATATGAAGTTGCAAATGATTTAGCAGATAAATTAGCAATTGATGATACACAAGCAATTGCAAAATTTGCTACTAAAATCGATATTGAAGATACAACACCAGTAGGCTATTTAAAATCAATGTTATCTGCTTGAAATACTTTGTTTCAATTTAGAAACATTGCAAATAGTAAATTTTTTATTACTAATGGTCTTTATGATAGTTTAGTTTATTTAGCAGATAATAAAGGTTTAATTACCGATAATCAGTTGGCACAACAATTACGTTTAAATGGAAATAATTTATATGTAAAAGGTGTATTATGTGAAATCGTTCTTGATGACTATATGATTTTTACTAATGATAAAAATGAACAACAATTAATGACCTTTATTTTAGCAACACCAAGAGCGATGAAAAGATACATGATAGAAAATACAATTATTTATGTAGATTTTATTAAAGATGATAAAGCAGGAAGAGCATATAAAGTTGCTGGTGAAGTTGTTGGAGAAGCAATACCATATATTTCTAATAATGAAACAACATCAAGATGAATGTTATGTGGAGTTATTAAAACAGAAAAAACTGATTTAAAAACTAAAATTACAGTTTTAACAACAAATATTACTGCAAATGTTAATAACAATAACAATGAATTAAATACAGAAATAAAAAGTAGTAATGAACTTAAATCATTAAATCCAAATTTAACAAATCCAACTATTAAATATTTTAGTGATGTACAAGGAAAAACTAATGTAAGTAATCAAAAACAAAAAGTAGGTGATTTATATATAACTATTACTGCAAATGTTAATGATTTAAATTATAAAGGAACAACAAATCCAATTAAAATAACTCTTAAATAAAGGAAATTAATATCATGCCACTTGGTACAACTAGTACAGCAATACTTTTAAACATAAATAAACCAAAACATACTAGAACAAGTAACCAACAAGAAAATAAAAGTTTTTGATGAGAAATTTTAGAAATGATTGGTGTACAAGTTATAGCAGTAGCACTTGCTCCTTTTACTGGTGGATTAAGTGAAAGTTTTGCACTTGGATTAGGAGCAAGTGATTTAATTGCTAGTATTAGTGCTGTTGGTGTAGAGTTTTTAACTGATTTTACTATTAATCAAGTTTATGATTATTTAAAAGGAAATGTAACAAAATTAAATACTTTCTTAAATTTATTACCTGCATTTGCTGGACTTAATAAAATTAGTCGTGGTTATCGTACAACTAAATTTATTAAGTTAGCACAAAAAACTAAAACATTAGAACAAGTTGGTATTAAAGAAGCAAAAAACTTACAAGAAATTATTAGTCAAGTAAGTGGAAAAGAAATTTTAACAGATAAAATTATTGGTAATAAACGTTATTTATTTAATTATAGTTTTGCTCCTAATCGTGAAACAATAATCCAAAATTTGGGTTATGTTGCTGAAAGACAATATAAAAATAATTTTCAAAAATTAGAAGCACAAGAATTAAAAGATTATTTATTATTACAAAATACATTAATAAAATTAAGTCCACAATTAACTCCTAAATTTAAAATCAAAGATATTGAAAAAGCAAATAACTTTTTAAAAAAATATAATACTGATTTAAAAAAAGTACTATCTATGAATCAGCATGATTGATTAAATTTAGTTCATACAATACATACAGAAAATAGATATGGAAAAACTTTAATTTTAGATTTACAAAAAATTCGTGCTAATGCTATTAAATTTGATTTTAAAAATAATGTTATTCATCAACTTGTTTTAAAACCAAATCAAACTTTTAAATATTTTGATATTAGAACCTGTTTAGAATCTTTTCGAAAATAATGTAAAATGATTATATATTTTAAAATCAGAGGTATATATTATGCATAAAAATTATCCAAGTCATGTCACCAAAGAACAATTTGAGAACATAAAATCAATTTTAGAAAATAGCAAAAAGAAAACAAAACCAAGAAGTTTAGATTTATATGAAGTATTTTGTGCAATTTTATATGTATTAAAAAGTGGTTGTCAATGAAGAATGCTACCAAAAAATTTTCCAAAATGACAAACTGTATATTATTATTTTCAAATTTGAAGTAAAAATAACGGTAAAGAAGCTAGTGTATGGCAATTAATTTTAAAAAAAATTGGTTAAAAAAGTTCGTATCAACAATAATCGCAAAGAACAAACTAGTTTTTGTATAATTGATTCGCAAAGTGTTAAAAATACAGATACTACTGAAAATAAAGGTTATGATGCTGGTAAAAAGATTTCAGGAATAAAGCGTCATATTATTGTTGATTCTCAAGGTTTACCACATGCAATTTACATAACCACAGCAGAAAAAACAGATCGTAATAGCGCTATAATAATAATTGAAAATGAAAAAGAAAATCTTTCTGCAGTTCAAAAAATAATAGTAGATGCTGGTTATACTGGTGAAAAATTTGCTTCTGAAATCAAAACAATCATAAATGCAAATGTTGAAATTATAAAACGCAATGAACTACATACTTTTGTAGTATTACCAAAAAGATGAATTGTAGAACGAAGCTTTGCTTGATTAGAAAAATACAGAAGATTATGAAAAAATTGTGAAAGAAAACTAAATACTAGTTTACAAATGGTTGTTCTTTCCTTTATTTCAGTTTTATTAAAAAGATTCTAAACAGGTTCTTAGATTTTACTTAAAAAAGGTTTTAATAAATTTTGAAAAGAAACACCATATTTTGAAAAATTACGAGAAAGTATATATAAATTACAAGAAAAATTAGAAAAATTAGAAAAACAAGTATTTGAAAAAATTAATAAATTAAAAGAAAAAGCAACTGATTTATTTACTAGTGCAGAAAAAAGAGCAATTAAACATGCACAATTAATTCCATTAAATTCACCAGTATTTATGGGTTGTAAAATTCAACCTTTGTCATTAGATAAATGTGCAATTACTATTTATCATCGCAATCCTAAATATAAACCAATTACAGTTGTTGATAGTATTCTTAAAGCAAAAACTTTTGTTACTCAAATACATCCATTTCATTGATATCGTTGATATAGTGGTTGATACATTGGTTATGGTGTTAATCGTAATAAATGATTAAAAGCAATAGCATTTGCTCCACCAGTGGTGCAACAAGTAATTAGAGATAGTTTTAAAGTATAGCTAACTAAAGTAATATTTACTCATAAATAATGTAAAATAATAATATGTAATTTAAACAGTTTTTGAATTTAAAAGTACAATTCAGCAATAATTAAAATAGATTAGGAAGATTAAATTATGCCAAAACCATACAGTGAAGACTTACGAAGAAAAGTAATAGAAGCTTATGAAAGTAAAAATATGAAAATTAAAGAAATTTGTAAAGTGTTCAATATCACTAGAAAGACTTTATTTTTATGAAGAAAAAGAAAAAAAGAAACTGGGCATATAAAACCAATTTTGAATTATCAAAAAGGACATAGCCACAAAATAAAGGATTTAGATGAATTAAAAAATTATTTAGCAGAAAATAAAGATGTTACAGTTCAAAAAGTAATTGATAAATTTGGAAATATGACTAAAGAAACAGTTTATAACTATTTTAAAAAACTAAATTATACATATAAAAAAAACTTTTTTATATGAACAAAGAGATAAAAATAAACAAGAAGATTTTTTAAAAGAAATAGCTAAAATAATGAATGAAGATTTAGTATATATTGATGAATCTGGAATTGATGATAATGAATTTTATAAATATGGTTGATCTGAAAAAGGTAAAAGATTATTTGATAATAAACCCGCATATAAAATAAAGAGAATGAGTATAATTGGTTCACTAAATAAAGGTAAATTAAAAGCCTTATGAGCATTTGAAGGACATTGCAATAGTAAAATTTTTGAATCATATGTTAAAAATAAACTAATTCCAGTATTAAAGCGTGGACAAATTATAGTTTTAGATAATGCAACGTTTCATAAATCTAAATTAACACAACAATTAATTGAAAATGCTGGATGCAAACTATTATTTCTTCCGCCATATTCTCCTAATTTAAATCCAATTGAACATTTTTGATTTGCTATAAAACATAATATAAGAAAAATATTACCAAATTATTGACCAAATATTAAAAAAGCGATTGATTTTGTTTTTCAAGATATGAGTAAACATTACTTTAGTTAGCTATAATTCATTAGTTTCTTCTTTTTTATAATAATCAGATAAATCTACTTTACCACCAGTAGCACTAATTTTATTATTTTCATCAATTTTAATATTTTCACCAGCAATTAATTTATTTTGTTTTTTATCTAATAAATTATTAGTTTCTTGTTTTGTATAATAATCACGTTCAGTACGTTCTTCTGCTATAAATTCAGTTGGTGTATCTATTCCTTGATATTGATATATTTCTTCTATATCACCAATTAAATTAATTTTTCCACGTTCAGGATAAGAATTACCGCCACCACTAAATTTTTTATTTTGATTGTTATAGTAAATAGTTCCAATATTTAAAATATTTTTATTTTGTATTTGTTCTTTATAAGTCATGGAATCAACATTTAACAATTCAAATTCATGAAAAATATTATTTAAATAAATTTTAATTATTTTATAAAATTTCATAAAGTTATTTTCTGTTGAATATTGATAACTGATTTTAATAAAATATCATTTAAACATTTCTATATTAGACTTACTGCATAACTAGTTAACTTTTCATTTTTTTGTTATTATTAAAATAAAATTTGAATAGTTAAGGATAAATTTTATGACATATTTTGAATTAAAAGATAAACCGGATCAATATTTTCGTAAAATAGTTGGTATTAATAAACTAGTTTTTAATGAAATTTTAAATATTTTATTAGATCATCAAAATCTAAAAAATACCACTGGTGGAAGGCCATATAAAATGTCAATAGAAGATAGACTAGTAATGACTTTAAGATATTTATATGAAAATCGTACATATAGCTAACTAAAGTAATGTTTACTCATAAATAATGTAAAATAATAATATGTAATTTAAACAGTTTTTGAATTTAAAAGTACAATTCAGCAATAATTAAAATAGATTAGGAAGATTAAATTATGCCAAAACCATACAGTGAAGACTTACGAAGAAAAGTAATAGAAGCTTATGAAAGTAAAAATATGAAAATTAAAGAAATTTGTAAAGTGTTCAATATCACTAGAAAGACTTTATTTTTATGAAGAAAAAGAAAAAAAGAAACTGGGCATATAAAACCAATTTTGAATTATCAAAAAGGACATAGCCACAAAATAAAGGATTTAGATGAATTAAAAAATTATTTAGCAGAAAATAAAGATGTTACAGTTCAAAAAGTAATTGATAAATTTGGAAATATGACTAAAGAAACAGTTTATAACTATTTTAAAAAACTAAATTATACATATAAAAAAAACTTTTCTATATGAACAAAGAGATAAAAATAAACAAGAAGATTTTTTAAAAGAAATAGCTAAAATAATGAATGAAGATTTAGTATATATTGATGAATCTGGAATTGATGATAATGAATTTTATAAATATGGTTGATCTGAAAAAGGTAAAAGATTATTTGATAATAAACCCGCATATAAAATAAAGAGAATGAGTATAATTGGTTCACTAAATAAAGGTAAATTAAAAGCCTTATGAGCATTTGAAGGACATTGCAATAGTAAAATTTTTGAATCATATGTTAAAAATAAACTAATTCCAGTATTAAAGCGTGGACAAATTATAGTTTTAGATAATGCAACGTTTCATAAATCTAAATTAACACAACAATTAATTGAAAATGCTGGATGCAAACTATTATTTCTTCCGCCATATTCTCCTAATTTAAATCCAATTGAACATTTTTGATTTGCTATAAAACATAATATAAGAAAAATATTACCAAATTATTGACCAAATATTAAAAAAGCGATTGATTTTGTTTTTCAAGATATGAGTAAACATTACTTTAGTTAGCTATAATATTGTTATTATTTGTATTTTTTTCATTTCTTTTTACTCTCTTAAATCAAATATAATAAAGAAAATTAATCTATATTTTGAAAAATAAAAATATTTTTATTTATACAACGTAACAATATTAACAAATTTAATTAACTTTACAATAATTTTTATCTATTTTTATAAATAATATGGAAACTATTTACTATTATTTTACAGCTATTTTTATTAAAATATTAATTTTTAAGAAAAGTTTTAGTAGTAGTTATCCAATTGATAACTTTCTTCTTTTTTCGCTATCATTTTTTTCTGTATTTTCTAATTTACGCTTTTCTTTGTTAACTTCTTCTTTTGTTAATCATTCTTTTACTTTATTAAAATCTGTTTTCTTTTCTTCTGATCAATTTGTATCATCTTCATCTAATATTGCATCTAGGTATATCTTAAAAATTGCTTTTTCATTATCAGATAAATTTTGATCAGTTTGATATTTTTTGAAATTATGGAAAGCAATTACTCGTTGTTCTAAAACATCTTTTTGTAATTCATTAAAATTAGGACAATTTGGAAGTTTTTTAATAGATGTTATAATTTTTGAATCAACATATGATAAATCATCTAACATACTATCTACTTCTTCTTTTATCTCATTATCAAAAAGATAATTTTTATTTTTAAAAGGATTACTATCTATTTTGTTAATATCAGTTAATACACTATTAACCAAATAATTAGTAACTTCTTTTAAGTTATATTTAATAGCTAAAGTTTATCAAGTTAATCTTTCTCTAGTTATATAATTATTATAATTACATTCATTTGTTATTAAAAAATCAATAATCATCATTTCAATTTGATTTTGATTTCTTGGTAATTGATGTAATCAATCAATTATCATATCTTCAAATTTAAAAGGTTTTTCATTATTTTTATTTTTAATATCAAAATTAATTTCTAAATCACCATTTTCATTTTTTAATAGTAATGTTCTTATAATTTTTTTATTATTACTTCTAATTGCTCTATGTAATATAGTGTTATTAAACTCATCAATAGGTGTATTAATATCAAAATATTTGCAATTTTCTATTATTTCTAACATATCAAAATTGTTGTTTAGGATTGCTATTTCATAAGGTATATTACCATTATCATCTATTTGATAAAAATTAGTTTTTTTAGTGATGGCAAAATTAATTCTAAAATCAGTTTTATTACCTTTTTTAGCAATAATATGTAAAAGATTTTGATTTTTATTATTAACACTATTAATATTAAAATGAGAATTATTTTGAAAATCATTAACTAATTCACGAATTTCTTCATTTGTCGGATATGCATCAGCTTTATTAATTTCTTGTATTAATAATTTGCAAAATGGAGTTTCATTTTGCAAATTTACTAAATTGGGATTAACTTGTGAATTATTAATTAGTTGCTTTGCTATATTTTTAAACTCTCCTCCAAGTTTTCAGTCTACAATATATTGTTTCATAATTGCTAAATGTAAGGGTGAATTTCCTTCAATATCTTGTTGATTTAAAAAATTTTTATCATTTTTTTTAAAATTTATTAATCAATTAATAAGTTTTATTTTATTAGTTGTAAATTCTATTAATTCACTTGAAGTTTCTCAACCTTCCTCATGTGGATCATAGTTATATTCATCTTCTATTTCTGCTCCTTCATCTAAATCTAATAAAAAACTATTATGAAGGGCATTTCTATTGTTATTATCTAAACTAATAACTTCCTCATCACTAATGTTTGGATTATTCATAAAATCTTCAATAATAGAAAATTGAATTCTTTTCTTTTGAAATTGATCAATAAGGTAATTTAATGTTAGCATACTTTTATCTGTTCCTATCTATAATATGAAAGTCCTGTTACTTTTAATAAAGTAACAGGAATACAAAAACTTTCTTTAGTTTTAGACTTATTTGTATCATAATTTTAAAAAAATCCAATACATTTTTCTTAAAATTAAAATTTAGTTTACAATCAGCCTTTATTAACCTTTATATATATCATTTTTAATAATTGACTAGCAATGAAATAAACAATGACAACACCAGCTAAATAAGCATAAAAAATTAAAGGAATTGGTGTTAAACCAATAGTAGCTCCTAATTGTGTATATGGAATACTAATGCCAATAATAGTAATTATAATTGTTGTTAAAAATAACTGATGAGATGGCATACTTTGAATAAAAGGTACCTTAGAAGTTCGTAATAATTGTACAATTAATGTTTGTGAAGTAACTCCTAAAATAAATCATCCAGTATGAAATAATGATTGTTGATATATGCCAGCAGCACTATTAGGATCTACATTAGCAAAATTGGCAAAGATATGTAAACCATATCCTAAAAATAAAAAGGTGGTTATATCAAATATTGAACTTAGCGGTCCATTCCAGAATGCAAAAGGTAAAATGCTTTTTGCATTTCATTTTTGTGGTTTTTTAATAAAGTCTTCATCAACCCTATCTCAAGGAATTGCTAATTGAGAAATATCATATAATAAATTTTGTAGTAAAATTTGAATTGCCATCATTGGTAAAAAAGGTAATCAAATTGAAGCAATTAAAATACTTAATGAATTACCAAAATTAGAAGAAATAGTAATTTTAATATATTTTAAAATATTACCAAAAGTATTTCTACCACTGATCACTCCTTGCTCTAAAACATCTAAATCTTTTTCTAATAAAATAATATCAGATGCTTCTTTGGCAATATCAGTAGCACTATTAACAGATATTCCAACATCAGCGTGATGCAAAGCAACAGCATCATTAATACCATCACCTAAAAAGCCAACAGTGTGACCATTTAACTTTAAAATATCAATAATTCTTGATTTTTGTAATGGATCCATTTTCGCAAAAATAGTAGTTTTATTTACTAATGCTTGTAAATGTTGATCATCCATATCTTCAATGTCACTACCTAATAAAGGAATTCCTGGTTCTAACCCCACCTTTTTACAAATTGCTTTAGTAACAATTTCATTATCACCAGTCAAAATTTTAACATCAATTCCGTGTTGATTAAGAGTTGTTATTGCTTTAATAGCACTAGGTTTAGGTACATCTAAAAAGCCTATATATCCTAATAAAACTAAATTAGATTCATCTTCTATTTTAAAAATTGTTTTGTCACTAGCAAAATCTTGATAGCCAATTGCAATTACTCGTAAACCATCATTATTTAATTCCGTACTTAATTTTAAAACATTTTCCTTAATTTTATCAGTTAAGGTAATTACTTTCCCTCCAATTTCAACTTTAGTACAAATTTTTAATATTTCTTCTACTGCTCCTTTGCAAATTAAAGTATTATTAATTTTATCTTTTGAAACTACTATTGACATTCGTCTTCTTATAAAATCAAAAGGTATTTCATCAATTTTACGATAGGGCATTTCAACTATTTTATTATGATGAGCTTTAATGTGTTGGACAATTGTTTTATCAATATTATTTTTTAATCCAGTTTGTAAAGAACTATTTAAATATGCCATTTCTAAAACTTTGTTTGATTCAACACCTTCTAGATCTAAGTGTTTAACTAACTCAATTCTATCCTCAGTTAAAGTACCAGTTTTATCAGTGCATAAAACATCCATTGCACCAAAACTTTGAATACTAGTTAAATTTTTAACAATTACTTTTTTATATGATAATCTAATTGCACCTTTTGCTAAGTTAGCACTAACAATCATTGGTAGCATTTCGGGGGTAATACCAACAGCAACTGATATTGAAAATATTAACGCTGTTAAAATATTATTTTTAGTAATTACATTAACAATAAATATTAATGGTACCATTACACACATAAAACCAATAAGAATGTAAGTAACTTTTTTAATACCTTTACTAAAACTAGTAACAGGACGTTTACTAGTTACTGCACTAGCAATTGATCCAAAATAAGTATTAACACCTGATGCAATAACAATAGCAATAGTACCACCTGAAACAATACTAGTACCCATAAAACATATGTTTTCTAATTCTAGGATACTACTTTTTTTATTATCATCTTTAGTATTAATATCATGTTTTTCAACAGGAAATGTTTCACCAGTTAGTGCCGATTGATTAATAAATAGATCGGTTGAAACTAAAATTCGAACATCAGCAGGAATCATATCACCAGAAGATAAGAAAATAATATCGCCTGGTACTAAATTTTCAATTAATACTTCTTTTGTAAAATTGGCAACACTATTTAAAGCATTAAAATCAATTTTTTTATTTTTATTACTAAATCGAAAAACACTGGCTGTTGTTTCAATTAATTGTCGTAATTTTTCTGAAGATTTATAGGAACGATAATCTTGAAAGTAAGATATAAAAACACTCAAAATAATCATTACTAAAACAATAATAGCACTGTATAAATCAACATTTTTATCAGTATTAGTATCAATAATACTGTAACTAATAAAATTATAGATAACTATTATCATTAAAACAATAATAAAAGGATTAAAAATATTGTGCATTAATTTTTTGTATCAAACAAATCGTTTATGAGAAAAAACATTTTTACCATATTTTTTAAGTCTGTCTTCTACTTCTTCCTTTTTTAATCCGTACATACTACCATCTAATTGTTGGATAACTTCTTCTTTCGATAGTTGCGAAAATTGTTTAAACATGGTTGTTGTTTTTTGTTCTATATGCTTCTTTTTAAAAAATTGCATTATCAACCAACCTTTCTTCAAACGTATAATTTAATTGTATACTAAAATCAAAAGAACTTTATTTTAGTGAATAAAGTTCTTAAAACTACCAAATATTTAAGAATAATATTCTTCTATTTTCAATAAAAATTTGTATTATTTTAAATACAAATTATTTATATCAAAAATAGGAATAAACATCAATGATTTAAAAGGAGTTGAAATATAATTATAACTCTTCTAATCAATTTTCTATATTAGACTTACTGCATAACTAGTTAACTTTTCATTTTTTTGTTATTATTAAAATAAAATTTGAATAGTTAAGGATAAATTTTATGACATATTTTGAATTAAAAGATAAACCGGATCAATATTTTCGTAAAATAGTTGGTATTAATAAACTAGTTTTTAATGAAATTTTAAATATTTTATTAGATCATCAAAATCTAAAAAATACCACTGGTGGAAGGCCATATAAAATGTCAATAGAAGATAGACTAGTAATGACTTTAAGATATTTATATGAAAATCGTACATATCATAGTATTGGTGCTGAGTATGATATGGTTGATACTACTGCTTTACGAAATATTCGTTCAATTGAAGACATTTTAATAAATAATAATAAGTTTAATAATTTAACAAATAAAAATATTTTTTTAAAAAGAAGAATTCAAAAATAAAATTTTGATAATTGATGTAACAGAAGTAGAAACAGAACGACCAAAATATAATCAAAAAGATTGATTTTCTGGCAAAAAATGAATGCATACTGTTAAGTTTCAAACCATAATTAATGCACATATAGCTAACTAAAGTAATGTTTACTCATATCTTGAAAAACAAAATCAATAGCTTTTTTAATATTTGGTCAATAATTTGGTAATATTTTTCTTATATTATGTTTTATAGCAAATCAAAAATGTTCAATTGGATTTAAATTAGGAGAATATGGCGGAAGAAATAATAGTTTGCATCCAGCATTTTCAATTAATTGTTGTGTTAATTTAGATTTATGAAACGTTGCATTATCTAAAACTATAATTTGTCCACGCTTTAATACTGGAATTAGTTTATTTTTAACATATGATTCAAAAATTTTACTATTGCAATGTCCTTCAAATGCTCATAAGGCTTTTAATTTACCTTTATTTAGTGAACCAATTATACTCATTCTCTTTATTTTATATGCGGGTTTATTATCAAATAATCTTTTACCTTTTTCAGATCAACCATATTTATAAAATTCATTATCATCAATTCCAGATTCATCAATATATACTAAATCTTCATTCATTATTTTAGCTATTTCTTTTAAAAAATCTTCTTGTTTATTTTTATCTCTTTGTTCATATAGAAAAGTTTTTTTTATATGTATAATTTAGTTTTTTAAAATAGTTATAAACTGTTTCTTTAGTCATATTTCCAAATTTATCAATTACTTTTTGAACTGTAACATCTTTATTTTCTGCTAAATAATTTTTTAATTCATCTAAATCCTTTATTTTGTGGCTATGTCCTTTTTGATAATTCAAAATTGGTTTTATATGCCCAGTTTCTTTTTTTCTTTTTCTTCATAAAAATAAAGTCTTTCTAGTGATATTGAACACTTTACAAATTTCTTTAATTTTCATATTTTTACTTTCATAAGCTTCTATTACTTTTCTTCGTAAGTCTTCACTGTATGGTTTTGGCATAATTTAATCTTCCTAATCTATTTTAATTATTGCTGAATTGTACTTTTAAATTCAAAAACTGTTTAAATTACATATTATTATTTTACATTATTTATGAGTAAATATTACTTTAGTTAGCTATATCTTATTATCTTCAAAAATAAACTAAATGAGTTGCTGGTTTTTTACAAAAACAAGTACCAGTAGTAGTTGCACTTTTTAATTTAGCATATGCTTGAAAATGTTCAGATCAACCAATATCAATTGTATGTTGAGCATGTTTTCCTAATTCAATTGCTGCTAATACAACCTTTTTCTCATTTAATGCTTTATTCATTAATTTAATATTACCATCCATAATAATAATATCTTCTTTAATTATTTCATCATTTTTCATTATAATCACCCTTTCTATCAATTAATATTATAACGCTATTTAAAAAAGAAATAGTAATTAGAATTACTATTCTAACGATATCTTTCTACATAGTGACTAACTAAACCACGATAAATAAAAGGTATTGTTAATTGCATAATTGGATAAGTAAATAAAAAAATATGAATAAAATTGTAAACTAATGAGTAAAAAAGAGGATTAAATCCTGATCAAATATTTTTACTTCCGTCAGCATTAGTAATTTGTGATCAAATAAAATATCCTGCTATTGTTTGTCAAAAATAAATAATTAAACAAACTAAAAAACAATGTAAAAAATAATTAATATAAGTAAAAATTGATTTATCAGCTTTTAAATTAAAACGTAATAATGAAATAATAGCGGGCGTTGTCATTGGCAAAAAATAATCTAATAAATAACTTCAAGCACTAATAACATAACCATCACCAATAAATAATAATGACATTAAAGCACTAATCATACCCGTTAATCAGCCACCTGCAAAGCCAATAATATAACTAATAACCATTAAAGGTATATATTTAATAGCAATACCGCCGCCGTATGGCATTTTTGGCAATAAATTTTGTTCAATAAAAGCACAAGCAATAGTTACACCAGTAAATAAACCAATAATTGTATAATCAATAACTAATCATCGTTTAATACCAAATGCAAATTTAAAATTAGTTCATCATCTTGTTTTTAAAATGGCAAAAGTTTCTTCTTTTTGTCATTGATAATGTTTAATTAAATTAAAAATTAATGCAATGGGATTGATACTAAAAATTGATAGTAATGTAACAATAACAATATTTTTATGCATATCTTCTATTTTAACTGTTCATGTAATAACAGATAATAAAATTGATGAAATTAATAATAAACAAAGAATTAATATTAAATAAATTTTACTGCTATAAAATTGTCAACCAGTAATAGTAGTAACTTTAAAAAAGTGATTAATACTACTAGCAGGTAAAATACTAATAATAACTGTTAATGTTAGAAGAGTAATTAAACTAAAAATGGCTGATGCTTTAATTAACATTCCTACCCCCAGTTTGCTTTTAATTTTATTATAATTGATAGTTGTTAATAGTTGTTCTTTAAACATAATAAAATGATAACTCCTTTAATTTATCTTACATAACAAAAAGAAGTTATCATTTTTTAAAATATAAAAAATAAAGTCTCCCTCCGCTAGTACTAACTAGATCAGGTTATAGGGTATTTCTCAGGCAATGCCACCCTTGCTTTATATAATATATGCAAATTAATCCATATTTACTACTATTATAACATTCAAAATATTTTTTTAAATATAAAATATATTTTTTTATGATTTTTAGTTTAAATTAAAATTTGTTCTATTTTTATTTGAAATTTATTTGAAAAAAATAAAATATATTCACTTCTTAAAAATAAGAAGTTATTGGGAAAAAATAAAAAGGAGTTTTTTAAATATGAAAAAGATATCAACACTAATTACAACAACAATTTTAGCAATAGCAAGTACAAACAATTTAAATACCTTATTTATCAATAACACAAATAATAAAATTAAAACAAGTATTAAAAATGAAAATAATAATTGAAAAATAAATGAAATTAAATCTTTAACAAATGATAGTACCTAAAGAATTTGCTAATGGTAAATTTATAAAAACTGATAAAGATAAAAATACTTATGTAGCAACTAATAATAATATTTATAAATGTCTTGCAACACAAACATATTTTCAACAAATGATAGTACCTAAAGAATTAGAAAATATTAGATTTTTAAAAATTAATGAGAGAGACGGAAATGTTTTTATAATAGCTAATAATAGTATTTATAAATGTTTAGCAGGGAAATGAGAATTTAAAAAAATGACATTACCAACTAACATTAATTTTCTGAGTCACATAAGTATTGATAAATATGGAAATATTTATATCACTGCTAATAATAATCTTCATGTTCCTTTTGCGAATAGTATTTATAAGTGTTTAGAAAATGACAACGAATTTAAACAATTAAATATATAGCTAACTAAAGTAATGTTTACTCATATCTTGAAAAACAAAATCAATCGCTTTTTTAATATTTGGTCAATAATTTGGTAATATTTTTCTTATATTATGTTTTATAGCAAATCAAAAATGTTCAATTGGATTTAAATTAGGAGAATATGGCGGAAGAAATAATAGTTTGCATCCAGCATTTTCAATTAATTGTTGTGTTAATTTAGATTTATGAAACGTTGCATTATCTAAAACTATAATTTGTCCACGCTTTAATACTGGAATTAGTTTATTTTTAACATATGATTCAAAAATTTTACTATTGCAATGTCCTTCAAATGCTCATAAGGCTTTTAATTTACCTTTATTTAGTGAACCAATTATACTCATTCTCTTTATTTTATATGCGGGTTTATTATCAAATAATCTTTTACCTTTTTCAGATCAACCATATTTATAAAATTCATTAGACTTACTGCATAACTAGTTAACTTTTCATTTTTTTGTTATTATTAAAATAAAATTTGAATAGTTAAGGATAAATTTTATGACATATTTTGAATTAAAAGATAAACCGGATCAATATTTTCGTAAAATAGTTGGTATTAATAAACTAGTTTTTAATGAAATTTTAAATATTTTATTAGAACCTGTTTAGGATCTTTTTTGATTAATTTTTAATAAAATTTATATTATAATGGTTATTTTATAATAAAAAATAGATTTTTAGTCGATAAGTTTTCAAATGATAAAATCTTTTTAACAAAAAAATGAAAAAGAAAATAAATTATTGGTTAAGTACCTATTTATAAATGATTATTTCTTGTTTTAGTTAAATTCTATTAAAAAGATCCTAAACAGGTTCTTAGATCATCAAAATCTAAAAAATACCACTGGTGGAAGGCCATATAAAATGTCAATAGAAGATAGACTAGTAATGACTTTAAGATATTTATATGAAAATCGTACATATCATAGTATTGGTGCTGAGTATGATATGGTTGATACTACTGCTTTACGAAATATTCGTTCAATTGAAGACATTTTAATAAATAATAATAAGTTTAATAATTTAACAAATAAAAATATTTTTTTAAAAAGAAGAATTCAAAAATAAAATTTTGATAATTGATGTAACAGAAGTAGAAACAGAACGACCAAAATATAATCAAAAAGATTGATTTTCTGGCAAAAAATGAATGCATACTGTTAAGTTTCAAACCATAATTAATGCACATACTAATGAAATTTTAAATATTTTTCCTGATACTGGTAAAAATCATGATTTTAAAACTTTTAAAAATTCAAAGTTAGAATTTTTGTCAGAAACTGTAATTCTTGCAGATAAAAGTTATCAAGGTTTACAAAAAATTCATAGTAATACATTTTTACCCATTAAAACTAGTAAAAATAATCCTAAAACAAGTAAAATTACCATTTTTAATAAGATTATTAATAAAACTCGCAGAAAAATTGAACATGTTTTTGCATTTTTAAAATGTTTTAAAATTATTGGTTATAAATTTAGAAAAGGTAGAAAACGAATATTTTTAAGATTTAATTTAATTGCAGGATTTTATAATTTATCATTAAAACTTAAAAACGTTATGCAGTAAGTCTATTATCATCAATTCCAGATTCATCAATATATACTAAATCTGGAATTGATGATAATGAATTTTATAAATATGGTTGATCTGAAAAAGGTAAAAGATTATTTGATAATAAACCCGCATATAAAATAAAGAGAATGAGTATAATTGGTTCACTAAATAAAGGTAAATTAAAAGCCTTATGAGCATTTGAAGGACATATTGCAATAGTAAAATTTTTGAATCATATGTTAAAAATAAACTAATTCCAGTATTAAAGCGTGGACAAATTATAGTTTTAGATAATGCAACGTTTCATAAATCTATTAACGGTAATGTTTAGTAATCTGTGTAACTTACAAAAATAACTATGTTTAATTAATTCTAGTAAATATAATTAAATGACTAGAAAGAGTGAGTTACAGATGGCTAAAAAACAAAGTATTAATAATAATGATCCAATATCAAAAGCAGTAGATTTATTACTAGAAAATACTGAAGATTTAACAACAGTATTTAAAGAAGGAGGATTATATAAAGAATTAACAAAAAGATTAGTAGAAAAGATGTTAAATTCTGAAATGCAAAATTATTTAGGGTATGAAAAAAATCAACATAGTAATAGTGAAAATGCTCGTAATGGTATAAGTTCAAAAAAATTAATAACTCAACAAGGTAAAATTGAAATTAATGTACCAAGAGATCGTAATAGTGATTTTACTCCTGTAATAGTTGCAAAAAGACAGAGAAGATTTGATGGCTTTGATCAACAAGTTCTTTCACTATATGCCAAAGGAATGACTTTATCAGATATTAGAATGCAGTTGCAAGAGTTATATCATGGTGCAGATATTAGTGAAAGTGTTATTAGTCAAATTACTGATGATGTGATAGATGATGTCAAGGCGTGGCAAAATCGACCATTAGAAAGTATTTATTCTATTGTTTATTTTGATTGTATAGTAGTTAAAGTACGGCAAGATAAACGCATTATTAACAAATCAGTTTATATAGCATTAGGAGTGGATTTAGAAGGCAAAAAAGATGTTTTAGGTTTATGAATTAGTGAAAATGAAGGTTCTAAATTTTGACTAGCTAATTTTACAGAAATGAAAAATCGAGGCTTAAATGATATTTTGATTGCTTGTAGTGATAATTTAACAGGCATGTCAGAAGCAATACAAGCAGTTTATCCTAAAACTGAACATCAATTATGCATAGTTCATCAAATTAGAAATAGTTTAAAATATGTTTCATACAAACATCGAAAAACCTTAGTTGCAGATTTAAAACCAATTTATAGTGCATGTAGTGAAGAACAAGCAATGCAAGCTTTAGAATCATTTGAAAGTAAATGAAATAAACAATATCCGCAAATTACTAAATCTTGATATAAAAATTGAGATAATTTAATGGTTTTTATTAGTTATCCACCAGAAATTAAAAGAGTGATTTATACTACAAATGCTATTGAATCTGTTAATAGTCAATTACGAAAAGTTATCAGAAATAAAAAAGTTTTTCCTAATGATATGGCAGTTTTCAAAATATTTTACTTAGCAATTGAAAATATAACAAAAAAATGAACAATGCCCATTCAAAATTGAAATACAGCAATTGCTCATTTTATGATAAAATTTGAAGATAGAATTAATCTGAACTAGTAACTTTGTAAAACAAAGATACACAGATTACATAAAAGCCTCGTATTTTCTGATGAACCAGTTAAAATAATATGACTACCTGCTCATGTTAGTGTTTCTAAAGTTAAATTAACTAGAAGATTACGTCCTCAATTAGTTACTAATGCTATTGGTTTATTATTTTGTTGTTCCATAGTTTTAATTGTTTTATTTGCTAAAGATATTACTTGTTTAATTTCAATATCATTATTAGCATAATTATTTTCATTTTGTGAATTAATAATTAGTTTTTTAATTCGTTCAATTTCTTTTTTAAAATTTGGATGATATTCAAATTCTGTTTCTACACAATTTTCAATTTGATTAAATTTCTGTATTAAATCATTAAGTATGGAAATATTTGAAAAATATTTCATTAATTTTTGATGGTCTTCTTCAAATAAAAGTGTTTCAAATATTTCTTTATATTTTTCAAAGTCAGTGGTATTAAATTGATTGATTTCAATGGGATTTGTTTTGTTTTTTTTATTAAAAAAAACATCTCGTGATCAACTTGAAGCTGCTGAAGTGAAAAATGTGCCAAGTGCAGTATCAAGTAATACCATAACATAATTTTGTCAGTTTCAAAATATAGCATCAATATAATCTTGGGATGTATGTTCTTTACTATCAATGGGAAAATTAGAAACTACTCTTTGTAAATTTTTACTAGTAAGTCCAGTATAAATTTCTAATAATCCTAAAAATTTATATGCAATATTTCTTATTATTCCTGGTTTTGTTTGATCAATAAAATTTTGTATTATTGTTAAATATTTATATAATTTTAATAAAACATTTAAATCTCTATTATTAGAATTTTCTTTAAATAATTTTAATTGTTCATTAAGTGCGTTGGTAGTTGTTATAAATTTATTAAGATTATTAATAGTTTTTATAGTAATACCTTCTAAGAACCTGTTTAGGATCTTTTTTGATTAATTTTTAATAAAATTTATATTATAATGGTTATTTTATAATAAAAAATAGATTTTTAGTCGATAAGTTTTCAAATGATAAAATCTTTTTAACAAAAAAATGAAAAAGAAAATAAATTATTGGTTAAGTACCTATTTATAAATGATTATATATTTTAAAATCAGAGGTATATATAGCTAACTAAAGTAATGTTTACTCATAAATAATGTAAAATAATAATATGTAATTTAAACAGTTTTTGAATTTAAAAGTACAATTCAGCAATAATTAAAATAGATTAGGAAGATTAAATTATGCCAAAACCATACAGTGAAGACTTACGAAGAAAAGTAATAGAAGCTTATGAAAGTAAAAATATGAAAATTAAAGAAATTTGTAAAGTGTTCAATATCACTAGAAAGACTTTATTTTTATGAAGAAAAAGAAAAAAAGAAACTGGGCATATAAAACCAATTTTGAATTATCAAAAAGGACATAGCCACAAAATAAAGGATTTAGATGAATTAAAAAATTATTTAGCAGAAAATAAAGATGTTACAGTTCAAAAAGTAATTGATAAATATGGAAATATGACTAAAGAAACAGTTTATAACTATTTTAAAAAACTAAATTATACATATAAAAAAAACTTTTCTATATGAACAAAGAGATAAAAATAAACAAGAAGATTTTTTAAAAGAAATAGCTAAAATAATGAATGAAGATTTAGTATATATTGATGAATCTGGAATTGATGATAATGAATTTTATAAATATGGTTGATCTGAAAAAGGTAAAAGATTATTTGATAATAAACCCGCATATAAAATAAAGAGAATGAGTATAATTGGTTCACTAAATAAAGGTAAATTAAAAGCCTTATGAGCATTTGAAGGACATTGCAATAGTAAAATTTTTGAATCATATGTTAAAAATAAACTAATTCCAGTATTAAAGCGTGGACAAATTATAGTTTTAGATAATGCAACGTTTCATAAATCTAAATTAACACAACAATTAATTGAAAATGCTGGATGCAAACTATTATTTCTTCCGCCATATTCTCCTAATTTAAATCCAATTGAACATTTTTGATTTGCTATAAAACATAATATAAGAAAAATATTACCAAATTATTGACCAAATATTAAAAAAGCGATTGATTTTGTTTTTCAAGATATGAGTAAACATTACTTTAGTTAGCTATATTATGCATAAAAATTATCCAAGTCATGTCACCAAAGAACAATTTGAGAACATAAAATCAATTTTAGAAAATAGCAAAAAGAAAACAAAACCAAGAAGTTTAGATTTATATGAAGTATTTTGTGCAATTTTATATGTATTAAAAAGTGGTTGTCAATGAAGAATGCTACCAAAAAATTTTCCAAAATGACAAACTGTATATTATTATTTTCAAATTTGAAGTAAAAATAACGGTAAAGAAGCTAGTGTATGGCAATTAATTTTAAAAAAAATTGGTTAAAAAAGTTCGTATCAACAATAATCGCAAAGAACAAACTAGTTTTTGTATAATTGATTCGCAAAGTGTTAAAAATACAGATACTACTGAAAATAAAGGTTATGATGCTGGTAAAAAGATTTCAGGAATAAAGCGTCATATTATTGTTGATTCTCAAGGTTTACCACATGCAATTTACATAACCACAGCAGAAAAAACAGATCGTAATAGCGCTATAATAATGATTGAAAATGAAAAAGAAAATCTTTCTGCAGTTCAAAAAATAATAGTAGATGCTGGTTATACTGGTGAAAAATTTGCTTCTGAAATCAAAACAATCATAAATGCAAATGTTGAAATTATAAAACGCAATGAACTACATACTTTTGTAGTATTACCAAAAAGATGAATTGTAGAACGAAGCTTTGCTTGATTAGAAAAATACAGAAGATTATGAAAAAATTGTGAAAGAAAACTAAATACTAGTTTACAAATGGTTGTTCTTTCCTTTATTTCAGTTTTATTAAAAAGATTCTAAACAGGTTCTAAGAATTGATCTTCGGGTGATAATTTTCTTTCTTTTTTTTGAAAAGTTTTTAAATCTAAATTATCATCAATATATTTATCAATATCATTGTATTCTTTTTTATATATTTCTATTGTATTTCTATTAAAGTTTATTTTTAATAATTCTAAAATCACTATAATTACTGTTCCATTTTTTTCAACAAATGTTAGTTTTTGTCAGTATTGATTGTTATTAATGATAATAGTGCTTTCATTAAAAAAAGTTAAACTATCAAAGTTATTTCTAATTTGGGTTTCATATTTTCAATTTCCATTATCATCAAGGATTTTTTGTGTTGTTCCTCCATAACGACTACTACAATTTATTCAATTATTTTCTTCACTATCTTCTATTTCGATGATTGTACTTTAGTTATTATTATTTATAGAAGGTTGTTGATGAGTAATTCCATAATTACTATGTTTATTTTTTTCTAATAAAGGTTTTTTTCTTCATTTGGCATTTTATTTTCTCCTTTAAGTATAAAAGTCCTATTTTGTTTTTATAAACAAAATAGGACTTAAAAATATATTTAAACATATATCTGATTTGGATTATATCATTTATTTAATAGTTTTTAAATAAAAAATATCTTTTTATATATAGTTTTAATAAAAATTAAGTTTTAATTATTTATTTAAAAAATTCAGTAAATGATTTTTTGCTATGACGTTCAAGAAATTTATTAAATTCAATTGTTTTTTCGTTTTTAATTTTTTCTAAAAATATATTAACTTCTTTTCCAGTACCTAATGGAATTGTATTAGTGTCAATACCTTTTATTTTTTTAATTTCTTCTAAAAATAAATAACGACTAATAATAGTACTACAAGCGATGGCTAAATACTTACTTTCTGCATTAGTAACAAATTGAACTTTATCTTTAATAATTTTATTACGATTATCTTTCATATTTTCAATGTATTTATAATATGTATCTTCATTAATATATTGATCAATAACTATAGTATCATATTGAATTCTATGTTGTAACATACGAACTAATGCTTGATTTTCTCCTCATGTTTTAATAATATTGGGGCTATAACCCGCATCAATTCATTGATTATATTTACGATTGTTAATGATTACTGACTCAAAAATAATTGTTTTCATAATATCTTGTGCTAATTCAATAAATTTACTTTGTGATAAGTCTTTATAATCGCGAATGTTAAGTAAACGTAATTTTTCTAAATTACCCGAACCAATATAAGAACTAATAATAACAAGTGGACCAAAAAAATTATTAATACCAAATTCAGCATTGCCAATGACTGGTGATTGATTTTCATCAAGTTGATTTCAAATACTGCGATATTCTGCAATAATATCCTCTTTAGTACCTTTAAAAATAACTTTTTCTTGATAAATTTCAATTGTTATATTATGATATTGAAATAATTCATAACTACTATTTTTATTATCAACTTTATAGTTTTGGTAGTGTTCTTTAATTAATGATTTTTGTTTTTGATTTAAGTAAAATGTCATTAATATACCACCATCTTTTCAAAATTTATTTGATTTATTGAAATTAATATCACACTTTCTTTCATATTAATTATATAATAAAAACAAGGATTTTAGGGTTTTAACCTTTTATTTTATATAAGGAGTTAACAATGCGTAGTGTAGGTATAGATATTATTGAAGTAAATAGAATAGAAAATATTGAAGAACTTGCTAAAAGAATTTTAAGTAAAAAAGAAATTATACTTTTTAATCAATATTCTTTACAACGTCAACAGGAATTTTTGGCAGGAAGATGAGCATTAAAAGAAGCAATTTTTAAGGCATTACCACAAGAAAAGTTAACATTTAAAAATATTGATATTAGCTATAATCAATATAATCAACCAATAACTATCGTTAAGAATTATCAATTACTTTTATCTTTATCACATAATGAAACTAATGCAATTGCAATTGCAATTGTTATTTAATAAAAAGAAAGTAAGGTGTTTTATTAAAATGTATATGATTGATTTAATCTCTAAAAAGAAATTAGGACAAAGTTTAAATAAAGAAGAACTAAAATTTTTAACAGAAGGTATTGCCAATGAAACAATACCAGACTATCAAATTAGTGCTTGAGCAATGGCTGTTTATTTTCAGGGAATGACTAATGATGAATTAGTAGAATATACAAAGGCTATTATTAATAGTGGTGAAACCATGGATTTATCACAAATTACTGGTTTTAGTATTGATAAACATTCAACTGGTGGTGTTGGTGATAAAACTAGTTTAGTATTTGGTCCAATAGCTGCTGCTTGTGGATTAAAGGTTGCAAAAATTTCTGGAAGAGGATTGGGCATTACTGGTGGTACTATTGATAAACTGGAAATAATTCCAAATTTTAAATGTGATTTAGCAATATCAGATTTTATTAAAGTTGTTAATAAAGTTGGTATGAGTATTATTAGTCAAACTAGTAATTTAGTGCCTGCTGATAAAAAATTATATGCATTACGTGATGTTTCAGGAACAGTTGATTCATTACCATTAATTGCTGCTAGTGTTATGTCTAAAAAAATAGCAATGGGTGCTGATTTAATTTTATTAGACATTAAATGCGGAAAAGGTGCCTTTGTTCAGGATATAGTAACTGCAAGAGAGTTAGCAAAATTAATGGTACATATTGGTAAAGCTTTTAATAAAAAAATTTATGCTATTATTAGTGATATGAATAAGCCTTTAGGACAAACAATTGGTAATGCACTAGAATTACAAGAAGTTATTTTAAGTTTAAAAAATAAAGGACCAGAAGATTTGAAAATTCTTGTTAGTAATTTAGTAGCTTTAGCCTTATTGGGAGCTAAAAAGGTAAAAACCTTAAAAGAGGGTATTGATAAAGTTAATGCTATGTTTACTAGTGAAAAACCACTACAAATTTTTTATGATTTTGTTAAAAGTCAAGGTGGAGATACTAAATATCTTGATAATATTGATAAATTACCACCAGCTAAATATATTATTAAAGTTAAGGCGCAATTATCGGGCTATTTAGATTTTACTAATAATTATGCTTTAGGTGAATTATCAGTAATATTAGGAGCAGGAAGAACTACTAAAACTGATATCATTGATCCAGTGGCAGGAATTTATTTAAAACAAATTCATGGTCAAAAAGTTGAAAAAAATAGTGTAATTATGGAACTTCATACTAATAAAGATCAACATTTCCATCAACAATTTTTAGATTTGGCAATTTCTACATTTCAGATTACTAATAAAAAATACGATATTAAACCAATAATTTTAGAAATAATAATGTAATTTAGTTTAAAATTGTTTATAATGTTACAGTATTTTAAAAATATTAATTAAATGAAATGATAAGGAGCGTTTTTGTGAAATCTTTATTAAAATTACTGGGCACACTTGCTTTAGCAACAACACCAGTTGTAACGGTTGTTGCTTGTGATAGTGAAAATAATCAAATGACTCCAAGGGATATTCTTAATTTTGCTGCCTCTTTTGTTACTGATAGTAGTCTGAAAATTAAAGATGATCTTAATTTATCAGATGATACCAATATAGGAGAAATGAAAGGTAAAATTTTTAGCGAATTAGATACTTCTGTGCAAACCGCCATTGGTAACTTTTTTTCTAATAAACTTAAAGAAAGTACCAATGAACATCCAACAAATTGATATCATCCTGATGCACATGTCAAAATTATGGACTATGTTCCCAAAAAAGATAATGATAATGATGAAAAGGAAAAAGCTAAGTTTGTTTTACCAACTGGTAGTCAATTAGTCAATGGTTATTTATGAGTAAAAGCGAAGATCTCTTATTTAACTTTACCATCAGTTACTAAAGATATTAAAATTACAATTAATAATGATACAAGTCATACTAGTGATCAAATAAAAGCAGATGCAATTAGAGACTTTATTAAAGAAGAAATTACTAAAGGTAATCTAAATATTAATGTTGAAAATTTACCAATAACTGGAAAAATTGATGCACCTTCAAAAGAAGATATTGCTAGAACTCAGTTATCATATATCAAACAAAATTTAAATGTTGCTATTAAAGATAAAGTTCAATATTCTGATTTAGGTTTAGGTTTTGTATTTTCAGGTGATTTTTCAAATGATGCTAAATCAACTTTATTTAAAATGACAAACCCAATGATTACTAATAATGATGATAAATCAATTGTATTCAATGGTAATGTTAGTAATATTACTATTAATTTCTTAATTGGTAATGATGGTAAATCTACTTTTAATATTGGTGATATTGAAAGTAATACTGCTATTAAGATTAACCAAACTTTTGTTGATGCAACAACACAAATTTCAAAAATATTTTCTGAGTGAACAGTTGATACAGTACAGGAATTACCAAAAGTTTCAGACAAGTATTCAGATTATGACAAAGATGGAAAAATAAAAAAACAAGTTATAACAAATGGTTATTTTGCTAATATTAATAAAATTTATAGTATTCTTGTTCCCAAATGAAATGATAGTGTAATAACTATTACTAATCCCGAAAGTGGATTTAATCTTAATCCTAACGAAAAAAATGGTTATTTTAATTTAAACTTTAAATTAGAATATGACCTAAGTAAAGACTTTCCAGATATAAAGACATCTTCAAAATTTGAAATAAATGTTGAAAATATTCATATTACGTTACGTGAAGTTAAATAATAATATTTAAATATATAATAACTTTTAAAACTTATTTTAATCATTAAAAAATTAAAAATAAGTTTTTTATTTATTAAAGATTAATCAAGTACTATTAAATTAAGTTATAATTAATATTAATAAGTATAAAATGATATTGAGGGAACGAGAATAATGTTACAACCAGTAATTACAATTGAATCTTTTCAAGGACCAATGGATTTGCTTTTGCATTTAATTAAAGAAAAAAATATTGATATTTTAGATTTAAATCTAAATGATGTTACTAACCAATATGTTCATTTTATTAATGAAGAATTAATTAAAAACATTGATTTAGTAAGTGAATATTTACCGATTGCTGCTTATTTATTAGAATTGCAATCCAAACAATTATTACCAAAACAAGAACTAGTGGTAGATAGTGCTTATGAAAATGAAGTTAATCGTCAAAAATTAATTGCTCGTTTATTAGAATATAAAAAATTTAAAGAAATAAGTAATTATTTTAAAGAACAGGCTCTATATAGAACCCAATTATTAACAAAAACACCTAGTGATTTAAAAACATATTTAGTTGATGAAATTACACCAATTTTGGTAAAAAATAATATTAATAAATTAACACAATCAATGTTAAACTTATTTAATAGACTACAAAATGAAAATAAATTACCAGTTAATTTAGCATTAAACTTAATTTCAGCTGAAGATCGAGCTAAAGAAATTAAACAGTTACTGAAAAAAAACCCCAAGCAACACTTTACTTTAGAACAATTATTTTTTACTAAAGCATTAACTTTACATTATTTTATTATTACTTTTATTGCAATTTTAGATCTTGCAAATCATCAAATGTTACATATTATACAAACTAATACTTTTACTGAAATTACAGTAATTTATCGAGGTGAGAAAAATGAATAATAGCAATTGAAAAACAAACGAAAGATTAGCAGTTTTACAAGGTTTATTATTTATTGCTGGCAATGAAGGCCTTGATTTATTAACACTTGCTGAATATTTAGAATTAACAAAAAAACCAAAGACTGTTGAAAATTTAATTGCATCTTTACAAATGAAATTAAATGATGATGATACCAGTGGTTTAAGTTTAATTAAAGTTGGTAATATTTATAAATTAACAACAAAACCTATTCATTATAATCGCTATCAAGTATTAAAACAACAACCTTTAATACGTTTATCACAAGCGGCTTTAGAAACACTAGCTATTATTGCTTATAATCATCCAGTTACTAAACCACAAATTGAAGATATTCGTGGTGTAAATTGTGATTCTATTATTTTTAAACTAAAAAGTTTAAATTTAATTACTGAGATTGGTCGTAGTGAATTACCAGGAAAACCATTTTTATATGATTTAACTGATGAATTTATGGATCATTTTAATATCGAATCTTTAACTCAATTACCAACTTTGCCTCAATTTAATAACCAAAATGATGAACAAGAAATCTACAACTTTACTAATGAATAATGATTTAGAACGCTTGCAAAAAGTTATTGCTAATTCTGGAGTATGTTCACGACGAAAAGCAGAATTACTAATTATTAATGGGCAAGTAACAGTTAATGGGCAAATTATTACAACGTTAGGTTTTAAAGTTACAAGTAGTGATGTTATTAAAGTTAATAATCAAATTATTAAGCAATCTAATCATATTTATTTAGCATTTTATAAACCACCTAATTGTTTAACAACAGTCAGTGATCCTAAAAATCGACCAACGGTAATGAATTATTTTACTAATATTAATAGTAAAATTTACCCAGTCGGTCGTTTAGATTTTGATACTTCAGGTTTGTTATTAATGACTAATGATGGTGAATTTACTAATGCTATTATTCATCCTCGTTATAAAATAGATAAGGTATATGAAGTATTGGCAAGTGGTATTTTGTCATCAAATGCTATTAAAAAACTACAAGACGGTATTATTTTATCAACTTCATTTACAACTTCTCCTGCTATTGTTAAAATAATTTATAAAAATATAAAAAAAGAAAATACTTTACTACATCTAACCATTTATGAGGGACAAAATCAACAAGTTAAACGTATGATTAAAGCAGTAGGAAGTAGAGTAATTACTTTAAAACGTTTACAAGTTGCTAATATTACTTTAAAAGGTTTAACAATGGGTGAATATCGTTATTTGACAGAAGAAGAAGTAACAACATTGATGAAATTGAGTCAAAAGAGTTAAAATAAAAGAATAATTTATTTTTTAAATATAACAACTTTTTATACTTTCTGCGTTGTCTTTATATCAAAAACCTTATTTATTTCAATAATATTATCAGCAAAATCGTTTGCTGATTTTATTTCCTCTTGTAATTTTTTATTTGTAATAATATCATTTTTAAAATTTTTCAGTATTTCAATAAGATTATTTAAGTTTTGAAATTTATTGTCTTCTTTAGCAATAGTGTATTTTTGTTTTTCACAGATTTTAATACTGGTATCTATTCAATTTTGTAATTTTTTTATTTTTCATTTTTGATTTGAAGTTATTAATGGTGGATTTTGATAATTGTTAATTGCATGATACATGCTTGTGCTAAAAACCATTATTCTTAGAACCTGTTTAGGATCTTTTTAATAGAATTTAACTAAAACAAGAAATAATCATTTATAAATAGGTACTTAACCAATAATTTATTTTCTTTTTCATTTTTTTGTTAAAAAGATTTTATCATTTGAAAACTTATCGACTAAAAATCTATTTTTTATTATAAAATAACCATTATAATATAAATTTTATTAAAAATTAATCAAAAAAGATCCTAAACAGGTTCTTAATCCATTATTACTTAATTCTTGGTGAAAATATTTATTTAAGTTACCTTTATTATTTAAAAGATAATTAATAGCATTATGTGTTCCGCGATCTCAATTTCTTATAATTTGTTGAAAAAAAAATCAACTTTGTATTATTGGATTTATAGGTCTTTGACTTTGAAGAATAAAACATTTAACACTTCTGAAACGAATACTTTCTGATGTAGCTAGAATTGCTCCTATTAATGAGCATTTAATTTCATTTTCATTTAAGTTAGAATTTGTTAACAATAAAAAATCATTATGTATTGTTTGTCAAGAATAATTATTATGTGCCTGGAGTCCATTACTTGCTACATAACTTCCTACAAAAGGTAAAGATTGGCAAATAATATTTTCTATATTAGGATTTATTAATGTGCTATCTTCAAAATAATAATAAGTTGTTTCAAAAGTAAATCCTTGTAGGTATAAAGTTTTTGAACAAAAAAATAATTTTAACGTTTTTTGTTCAATATTTACAGTAATTGAAAAGTAATCATATTGTGCTTTTTGATTTATATAATAAAACTCTGAGTTAGCATTTGAACTATAGCTAACTAAAGTAATGTTTACTCATATCTTGAAAAACAAAATCAATCGCTTTTTTAATATTTGGTCAATAATTTGGTAATATTTTTCTTATATTATGTTTTAGAACCTGTTTAGGATCTTTTTTGATTAATTTTTAATAAAATTTATATTATAATGGTTATTTTATAATAAAAAATAGATTTTTAGTCGATAAGTTTTCAAATGATAAAATCTTTTTAACAAAAAAATGAAAAAGAAAATAAATTATTGGTTAAGTACCTATTTATAAATGATTATTTCTTGTTTTAGTTAAATTCTATTAAAAAGATCCTAAACAGGTTCTTATAGCAAATCAAAAATGTTCAATTGGATTTAAATTAGGAGAATATGGCGGAAGAAATAATAGTTTGCATCCAGCATTTTCAATTAATTGTTGTGTTAATTTAGATTTATGAAACGTTGCATTATCTAAAACTATAATTTGTCCACGCTTTAATACTGGAATTAGTTTATTTTTAACATATGATTCAAAAATTTTACTATTGCAATATGTCCTTCAAATGCTCATAAGGCTTTTAATTTACCTTTATTTAGTGAACCAATTATACTCATTCTCTTTATTTTATATGCGGGTTTATTATCAAATAATCTTTTACCTTTTTCAGATCAACCATATTTATAAAATTCATTATCATCAATTCCAGATTCATCAATATATACTAAATCTTCATTCATTATTTTAGCTATTTCTTTTAAAAAATCTTCTTGTTTATTTTTATCTCTTTGTTCATATAGAAAAGTTTTTTTTATATGTATAATTTAGTTTTTTAAAATAGTTATAAACTGTTTCTTTAGTCATATTTCCAAATTTATCAATTACTTTTTGAACTGTAACATCTTTATTTTCTGCTAAATAATTTTTTAATTCATCTAAATCCTTTATTTTGTGGCTATGTCCTTTTTGATAATTCAAAATTGGTTTTATATGCCCAGTTTCTTTTTTTCTTTTTCTTCATAAAAATAAAGTCTTTCTAGTGATATTGAACACTTTACAAATTTCTTTAATTTTCATATTTTTACTTTCATAAGCTTCTATTACTTTTCTTCGTAAGTCTTCACTGTATGGTTTTGGCATAATTTAATCTTCCTAATCTATTTTAATTATTGCTGAATTGTACTTTTAAATTCAAAAACTGTTTAAATTACATATTATTATTTTACATTATTTATGAGTAAATATTACTTTAGTTAGCTATATTTCATTTTCATTATCATCAATTAAATCATCATATAATTTAATTTGTTTTAATAATGTAAATTCTTTTTGTTCTTTAATTAATTCATCAACTTGATTTCTAGTATAAAATGCTTTTAAGTCAATTTTTTTAACATCTATTTCATCATCATTATAACTTGAAAATATTTGTTTTAATTCTGTTAGTCTTGCCCATATTTTCATTCTACTAGGTGCTAAATCTCAAACATTAATTGTAGGAGTACTATTTGCACTAAATTGATTACCATTATTAAATTGAATAGTTGCATCAACATTAAATTCAATTGGTGTACGATTAAATACTCAATGTTCAACCATAACATAAACCATATCTCTTAATGTTTCTTTAATTAATTCATCTTTAAAACTATCAAAAGGAAATTTAGATAAAATAAAATCAAGATAAGCATTAATATCATTTTGAGCACGAATAGCAAAAGTTTTAAATCAATCATTAACATTAGGCCATGTTTGTATGTATTGCTGTGGCGTTTCTGTAATTTTTCCAGTTAATGGATATCAGTTATTATAATTTTCAAGACTGACATCAGTTCAAAGTTTATTAATCATAATTTATCATTCCTTAAAAAATGCTTTTTTATAATGCTTAGTTTTTGTTTTAGTTTTTTTATGTGTAATATGAATAACTTCTTTTTGTAATTTCTTTTTACCTTTTTCTATAACTTGACTATATGCAAATTTTTCTAAATGATGTAATAGTCCAGTACCAAATAAAGTATTAACTGAAAATTTTAAACCAACACTTTTAAATGATTTATTAATATTTTCAATAGGATTATTAATAACATTTACTACTTTATGATAAGTTCTTATTATTCTAAATATTTCTCTATAAACTTTAAAACTATCTCTAATTACTTGTTGAACAACTGGAGGAGCAAATGCAATTGCTTTTAATCATTTATTATGACTAACTCCATAACCAATGTATCAACCACTATATCATCTATAGCTAACTAAAGTAATATTTACTCCTTATTAACATATATAAGTTAAAATTAAATTATTTAAAAGAAAGGAAAATTAAAAATGTTTATATTACCATTTCCTAATTATTTTGATTGAAACAAACACTATTTTAATCAAGATGAATTAAATTTACAACAAACAGAAGAATTATTTGCAAAAATAGATGATTATTTATGAAGCATATGTGATAAATCTGAATATAAATCATATAGATTTAGAAAAAGAAAATTAAAAACAAAAAAAAGGTTTATTAAATTATAAACGACGTATTTGTATACATTATAACCCAAAAACACAAAAAAAGGAATTTGTTTCATTGCTAGATAACTATCTTGGTGTTAAAAAGTATAGTAAATTAGCACCAGATGTTATTAAACAAATTTTAAAATATTTTGCTGATGATAAAAAATATCGTGATGTTTGTGATACTTTTATTGAAGATTTAATAAGTAATAGTACAGTTTGTAGAACATATCAAAAATTTGAATTACCAAAAGCAAATATCCCTAAAATACTATTGCAACCAAATCAGTATTAAACCAAGCATTAGTTGAAAATATTGGTTGCTTTACTGAAACCAATATTAAACAAATTTTAAAGCATATGATTGGTGATAGAACCTATAACATTGATATGTATACAAAAATGGTTAATTTTAAATGCTATCAAATAAATACAGCCATACAATTATTATAAATTAAAATTAAAATTTTAAAAAAACCAAAAATAAAATAAAACTTATTAAAGATGCTTTAATAAGAATTTTTGAATTATAAAAGTAAGTATTATTGTTGACTAATATTTTTCAAGTGTTAAGATTAACATACAATTGCATATTGAAGTCAAAATTATTCTCGTCTAACTTTATAATTTTAAGACAAATTTGAATCTTATTGATAACATCGGTACGCTCCCATTTTATTTTAAAAAGAAATATATTGAAATTAAAGGTTATTTAGAAAAATTAAATAACATTTATAAATTTAAAAAATATCCATAAATTAAAATAATTAAAATCTTAGTTATTATGTTTAATAATACTTACTGACAATAGATATTTTTCATAAATTAATATTTATTAATTTATGAAAAATATTGTAAATTATATAATATTTGATAAAATATAGTTATTAAACATACAAGTTTTTTACCCATTCCTTTATTTTAAAGTAAATGGGTTTTTTAATTAAAAGGAGATACTAAAATGTGACCAACAACACCTATTATTGAAGCAGAATTTAATGATAAAGATGATAAAAATGCTATTTCTACAAAATTTAAAGAAAATGATGAAAATTGACATAATGGTAAAACTTTTCTATTTGAAAGTGAAGAAAATGAAGATGAAAATATAAAACATTGTCAATTTAAAACAATTATTGAAGAAAATAATCGGAATTATTTTATTTATGATGAAATAATAGAAATTAATAATAAACCTGTTTTATTATTAGAATTACATGATGATGAAAAAGAAGAAGTTTGACAACAACTAATTTATCTTGAAAAAGATGAAGTTGTTCAACAAATTAGACATTTAAGTAGTGATCAATTCTTCAATGAATTTAATGAAAATGAAATTTCAAACAATAAGAAATTTATTAAATTAACTGAAAATGATACAACAACTATTGTTAGAATGCCATTTTTAGATTTTATTAATAGTGTCAATCAAGGACAAACAGAAGAGTGAGACACTAGTATAAAAGATTCAAAATTTAGAAAAATTTTATGAAAAATATCAAAAGTAACAATGTTTTTAGTTGCTTGAGCTGGTATTGGTCTTTTAAGTGGTTTAGTTGTTGGTCCATTAATAACTCCTCTTGTACCACCACTTGTTGCAGGAGCACTAATTGCTTTAACTTGTGGAGCTATCGTTGGTGGAACTGTTATAGCATGAGAAACATATAAAGACAAAATAAAAGCATGATTATTACCTAATTGAAAACGTAAAAAAGATTTACAATTACAAAAAGAATTAAGAAAAGGAAAGACAAAATCAAAACAATGATTTTTAAGTTTAACGCGTGAAGCAAAAGTACAGGCATTTGCAAAAAGTTTTGGTAAAATTTGAGATAGTAATAAAAGTAAAACATTTGAAAATATTCAAAAAGAATTAAGTAAAAAATTTGAAAAAAATAAACAAGATGTAAAAACTCAAGAATTTTCAAAAATTTATGCTCAAAAAGTTCAACAATGAAATGAAAATTGAAATGAAACAGTTAAATTTTCAGAAAATTTAAAACCTAGAGATATCAGCAAAATAAAAGAAGTTTTTAATGAAAGTGATGCAACTAAAAAGCATATGTGTGATGGTTTTTTTTATAAACCAAAACAAGTATGAGAAGAATTTCAAGAAGAAAAAATAATGGAAAATGTAAGAAATTTATTTGAAAATCCTGAAAAAAATGATAATCTTGAAAAAGAAGATATTAGAAAGAAATCACCAGTTAAAAATATGAGAAGAGCAAGTTTATAATTTAAAAAAGGAGACACATTATGGATGAAAAAGAAAAAGAAAAAGTAGATAAAATACTCACTAAATCAGCTATGCAAAGAGCTAAAGATATGAAAGAAAGACTAGCACAAAAAGCTGAGAAAGCAGCACGTGAAAAGGAAAAAGCAGATAGTGCTAAAAAAGATCAGCAATCAAAAAAACATATTTCATTTTCAAAATAAATAGTTTTTTAAAAGTCTACTGATAAATAAAAAAAAGTTAGGTAATACTTATTTTAAAAATATTACCTAACTTTTTTTATGTTAAAGTTTTAATAAATTTTAGAACTTCATCATAGTTTGGTTCTAATGTTACTTCTTTAACAATTTGTAAATATATAACTTTGTTATTTTTATCAACAATGATAATAGTACGTGCTAATAATTGGATTTCATCAATTAATAAATTAGTAGTATTACTAAAATTATTTTCATTATTACGATAATCACTTCAAATATGAAAATTATTATTCATTTTTAGTTTTTCACAAAAGCGATTTTGAGCAAATGGTAAATCTTTGGAAATAGTAATGATAACTAAATCTTTTAATTTAGTGGCCTCTTTATTAAAGTGTATAGTTTGTAAAGCACAAGTTTTAGTATCAATGCTTGGTACACTAGAAATAATTTTAAATTTATTAGTGAATTGTTCCAAATTCATATTTTCCATTGTTTTATTAACTGCAGAAAATGATAAAGTATCTCCAACTTTGATTATTTCATTTTTAATATGAACGGGTTTACCTTTAATTGTTAATTGCAACATAATATTTTTTTCTCCCTTTTTATCAAATGTATTTATAATATTATTATAACTAAATTTATTAAAGATAATCTATTAAGGAGTAACAAAGTGTTAAAAATTTTAAATAAATTTAAAATTGTGATTCAAGAATTTAAAGTGGTTTTTAAAGCAGTGGGGACTAAACACATTTATAAAAATAAAAGAACAATTATTAAAAGTATTGCACTATGTTTTATTCCATTTTTATATGCGTTTATTGCTTTATGAGCTTTTTTTAATCCATTGGGAAATATTAATCGTTTACCAATTGCTTTAGTTAATAACGATAGTTCTGCAGTAGGAATTAATCGTGTTATTAATAGACATAATTTAAATTTGGATAATGAAAATCCTAATAGTAGTGATGCTTATGAATTTAAAATTAATGATTTACAAATTAACAATGAGAAAAAAAACATTTACTGTTTATTATTATAATGATTGAAAAAGTTATTATCAACATCAAAATGACAAAACTTTTTTAACTGAAATTATTATTGATAGTTGTTTTACTAAGGATTTTAATGATTTTTTTAAAAAAGCTTTTAAAGTAGTTATTGAAAATATTAAAACTCCAGAAAGAATTTGGAATCTTATTAATCAAATTACTATTAGACCAAAAATTAGTTTACAAGCTTCATATAAAGTTAGTCCGATTTTAGGTGAAATTAATGATTTTGCTTTAAATGCATTAAAAGATAATATTTTTAGTAAGTTTTTACCTGTTGTTATTAGTGATCAAGCATTTGATTATTGAGATAAAGATGCTTCTGATTCAGGTTATCAGCATTTACAACCAATTTTAAAAGAAATTTATGGTATTCTTTCAATTGCTGTTCCTGGTTTAGGTCCTCATGCTGAACAATTTAATGCTAATATTGATAGTGTAACAAGCAACAGAGATATTAAACATATTAAAGTTTTAGAACATGATTATTGAATGAATCATACTTTATTGGCACCTATTAACTTTATTAATTTTAATATTAATATTGAAGGTCAAGATAAATCTCCTTATGGATTTGGTTTAGGTCCATATTTCATGTGTATTGGAATGTGAGTAGGTACTTTATTATTAACTTTTACTTTTATTAGAAATAAAGATATTCCAAAAACTAAATTTTGATCAAACTATTTAGCTAAATCAGCATGAATGATTATTTTTGGTTTAATTCAGTCAACAATGTTAGTAACTTCATTATTACTATTATTTAATAATATTGATTTATGACAACGTTTTTGACAAATGTTTTTATACATGTGATTAATAGCAATTATTTTTGACTTGGTTGTTCAATCAATTGCTCACATGTTTCGTAATCATGATTTAGGTAGATTTTTAATTGTTATTCTTTTAATATTACAACTTTCTTCATCAAGTGGTACTTTTCCTGTTGAATTAGAACCCAAGTTTTTTCAAGTAATGTATAATTTTTTACCATTTAGTTATGCAATAAAAGGATTAAGAGAAATTCTTATTAATCCTAATCCAATGACTATTTTATGAAGTATTGGTTGTTTATTAATATTTATTATTATTTTAGTACCATTATCATTGTTGCTTAATTGATGATATGATCATAAAGATGCAAAAAATCAAGTTGGAAATAAAAAAATTAAATTAGTTGTTAATAATTCTTCATCATTAAAAAATAAAACTACTACTGATGAAAATTAAACATTATATTTTAGGTGTCCTTTTTTATTAATATTTTCTAATAAAAATAGAATACTTTAAAGAATATTATATATTATTTTTTCAAAAAAAACTTAAATTAAGTTCTACATAAATTATATTTATGTAGAACTTAATTTATAAAATAAAAAACATAAAAAAGTAAAAGAAGAAAATAACTTATGTATTAAAAAATTATTAATAATGTTACTATAACATATTTTGCTAGTTAAGGGACTATGCTTTCAATTAATACTCATGTTTCTAATAATAAATTAATTAAAATTTCTTTTGTAATAACCATGAAACATTTTCAAAATTGGAAGGAGTAAGTGGTGTAATTTAATTAATAACTAGCGAACAAAAAGGCAATGTTTATTATGTGCAGAAATATATGATATATTCATATAGTCTAAAGATAATTTTATGATGTATTGTTAGTTGTTTAATAGTAAAAATAAAAGTACTTTAATTATTAATCAAAGTGGAAAATTTTCTTAGCCCACACTTTATATATAATTTGATAAAATAGACTTAGAAAATATTAGAGTTAGGAGTAGAAAATGAAGAAAATTATTTTAAATCCAAATATTTGTGCTGATGAGATTGAACTTACTATTAAAAAACAAGGATGAGAAATTATTGATAAAAAATATGATTTTTATCAACCATACGTTAGTATTTTTGATAATTTAAATTATGAAGCAAAAGTAGATTTATATATTGCTTTTAAACCTGCAGGTAACTTTGTTCATAAGGTATATTGCTATTTTTTAGAATTTGATACAAATAATATTTTTAAAATATCAGAAATTAAATCACCAGAACATCCTAAGGGACAAATGACAACACGAGTTGCCGATTTTAAGTATTATAAAACTACTGGTAATTTAGGTTTTACTCCTTATAAAAGCCCAATATCTGGTCAACCATATAACTTAAGTCATAATTATCACAGTTTCTTTAATTCATTAATTGAATCAGAAGCAAGAAATGAATTAAACTATGTTTGTATTTTATTAAAATATGATAATCATGCTCGAAGCAAGAAAAGACTTCGATATTTTGTTAATTCGTATAAAAAGTTTATTAAATCATTTCTTTTTAAATTTGAAAAATTTGAAATTAGAAAAACACGTGCTTTATTAAGAGCAGAAATATTAAAAGGACAAAAAAAGAAAAAAGTTAGCAAGCCCGCAAAGCGAAACGTTATTAAACCTAATAATACTGAAACTGTTATTATTGAAGGTAACTTAAAAACTATTTTTGATCATAAAAATATGACTGTTAAAGTTATTAAAGAAACAGATAATATAGAAAAATCTACTTTAGAATCTAAAAATAAACTTAAAAATAGTAATCAAAAAAATAAAAAATAAATTTTGATAAACCTTCACTTAAAATTGTTAAAGAAGTGTTATAATTATTTATAAAAGGGAGGAAATATTTATTATGCTACTAAGTTTTATTTTATATACAACTTCATTTGAATCCGAACACTTAGATTCTTTTTTAGCAAAGATTTTTGTAAATAAAAAAACTAATTTTGAAGTTGTTGTTGTTGTTGATGGCATTAACAATGAAAATTTGGAGATATTTAGTAAATATTTTAAATTATATCCACAAAATTTAAAAATGATTACTAATTATCAAGTATCAGGTATTGCCATTAGTCGTAATCTTGGCCTTAAATATATTTCCGGACAATATGTAGTTATTTTAAATCCAACTGAAATTCTTAGCGTTAATTTTGTTGAAACAGTTAATAAAATTTTAGATAATAATAAAGATTTAGATTGTATTGAATATTGTGTTTGTTATGAATTTGATATAAATAATGTTTTTCATTCAACAATTAGAACTGAAGTTAATAAATTATATAATTTAAATACAACACAAGGAAAAATAGTCTTTGCTTTAACAACACCAGTTTTAACAACAAAAATCATGAAAGTTAGTATTATTAATGAATATAATTTACAATTTCGTAAAGAAATCCAATTTGATAGTTTATTTTTATACTCATTTTTAGCACATTGTAAAACATATTATGCAATTAATGAAACATTATTAACGTCTAAAAATAACACATTGGAAAATGATAATATTTTTGAACTAATGCATCAATGAATACATATTTTAAACTATTATAATAATTATAAAATTAAAAAAGTTTTATATGAAGAGTTGGAATATGCTTTTGTTAGATACTATCTATATACTCTTTTAAGATTTATTAGTATTTCTAAAAAACCTGCATTAATTGAAAAAACATATAATCGTGTCAAAGAAATTATTGAATTTAAATTTAAAAATTTTAAAAAAAATTCTTATTTTAATACTATTAATCCAAATGATAAATTTACCACTTATGCTCCTGATCTAAGTACTTATTTTAAGAAATATTTTAAAGATAATAATATTAGAGATGATTCAAAATATTGAGAGTAAAAAAATGAATATTAAAAAATTAGATACATCCGAAACATATATAATAGCTAAAACATGAAAACGTATTATTACACGTATTTTTGACGTGATTTTTGTTAGTTTAATCCAATTAATAATTGGATTAGCAATCCATTATTTAGATAATAAAGGTAATCAAGAATCATGACAATTAATAATTATTTTTATTATTAATATAATTATTGTTATTATATATTTTGTTATTATCCCATGAAAATGTAAGGGTCAAACTTTGGGGAAATTAATTTTTCAAATAAGATTAATAAATGAAAAAAATCAAGATTTAAAGTTAAAACATTTTTTTTATCGTGAACTATTTTTAGTTTTTATTCCTCTATTATTAACCACTTCAATAATTCTTTTTATTAAATTGACTTTTAATGAAAATATTGCTACTATTAATAGTAATAGTACTTTAAATTCTTGATTAAATATTCTTATTCGTTCTGTAGTTAGTTTTCATTTTGCTTGGTATTGTGGGATTATGATCGTCACTAAAATTGATAAATATCATCAGCTATTCTTTGATCGTAATCATAAAACTTTTGTCATTAACAAGAAACGGCTTGCAACTAATAAACGGAAGATATCAACTAACGTTAATGATCCACATATTAATTTAATTTATTCTCAACCAGGAAATATTAATGATGACGAATTAGAAAATATAAATAGTCTTTAATAGTATATACTCTTACTAACTTAAGGATAAATAACATGGATAAAACAAAACTTTTAGAAAATCTAAATGAACAACAACTACAAGCAATTATTAATGTTGATGGCCCATGTCGTATTATTGCGGGGGCTGGAGTTGGAAAGACGCGGGTTATAACATATAAGATTGCTTACTTAATTAATGTAATTAAAATTGCTAGTGAAAAAATATTGGCATTAACTTTTACTAATAAAGCAGCACGCGAAATGAAAGAACGAATAATGCAACTTTTAAATGATATTAACATTAATGTTAATATTGTTACTTATCATGCATTATGTGCCAAAATATTAAGAAGAGATATTCATCATTTAAATATTAATAATAATTTTAATATTATTGATCAAGAAGATCAACGAAAAATATTAAAAGATATTTTTCAAAAAGAATTTTCACATAAAGCTGAATTGCAGGAGTTAAGATTATTAAGTTCTAATATTTCTAACTGAAAAAATAATTATCTTTCTCAAGATGAATTATTAGCTGATTATCAAAATCAAGATGAGTGAATTTTACGTATCAAAGTTTTTGAATCGTATAAAAAATATCAATTTATTAATTCATGTTTAGATTTTGATGATTTATTATTATTAGTTGAACGTCTATTTAAAGAATTTCCACATATTTTAACAAAATGAGAAAAGAAATTTGATTTTATTTTAGTTGATGAATTTCAAGACACTAATGATATTCAATATAATATTTTATTGTCACTTGCTAAAAATCATAAAAATATTACTGTAGTTGGTGATCCCGATCAAACTATTTATAGTTGAAGAGGAGCGAATATTAATTTAATATTGAATTTTACTAAACAATTTCCTAATACACAAAAATTTATTTTAAATCAAAATTATCGTTCAACAACTAAGATTTTAAATACAGCTAATAGTTTAATTAAAAATAATGTTCAACGTATTGAAAAAGAACTGTTTACTAAAAATGATCTTGGTAATGATATTGTTATGTATCATGCTAGTAGTAGTGATCAAGAAGCACATTGAGTTGCAACAACTGTTAAAAAAATTCATTTAAAATATCATTTAGATTTGAATAAAATTGCTATTCTTTATCGTAATAATTATTTATCAAAAGATTTAGAACAAGCTTTGATTAATAATAATATAAATTATAAAATTTTTGGTGGTTATAAATTTTTTGAACGTAAAGAAATTAAAGACATTTTGGCATATTTAAAAATTATTGTTTGAAATGATAATATATCAATGATTAGAATTTTAAATGCAACACCTAAAATTGGACCAAAAGCTATTGATAACTTATTATTACTTGCTAATGAACAATCACTAACTTTAAATGAATACTTATTTAAATTTCAGTATGGATTACCAAAAAATTATCGTCAACATTTACAACCTTTAATTAATTTAATTAATGAGATGCAAACTAATATCAAAGATGTTACTTCTTTACATAACATGGTTGAAAATTTATTAAATAAAACTAATTATTTAAAAAAACTAGAAGATAATCTTGAAAAAGAAAGAATTGAAAATGTTCAACAATTATTAGAACAATTGCTTGAATATGATAGTAGTAATAATGAATTACAAGGCGAAGAATTATTAACGTCATTTTTACAAGAAGTAAGTTTATATACTGATTTAGATGAAAATAGTACTAATAAAGCCGTTAATTTAATGACAATTCACAGTGCTAAAGGTTTAGAATTTGATGTTGTTTTTATAGTTGGCATTAATGAAGGTATTTTGCCTGGAATAGGTAAATCTAGTATAGAAAACTTAGATAAAATTGAAGAAGAACGACGACTTCTTTATGTTTCAATTACTAGGGCAAAAAAATGATTATTTTTATCTAGTGCCAGCGGATATTCATATATCTTGGATCGTATGAAACAACCATCTCGTTTCTTAAAAGATTTAGATCTTAAATATTTAAAAATCATTAATAACGAACATCAAGAAATGGCAGCAACTTATCAAAATCGTAATCATTCTAAAATTAATTACTATAAAGCTGATAATAAAGATAAGGTTGAAATAACTAATAATTGAAATGTTGGAGATATAATTATTCATGAAATTTTTGGCAAAGGTATTATTACTAAATTAATTGGTGATAAAATTCAAGTTGCTTTTCATAAAAATCATGGTGGTATTAGAATTATTAGTTCTAATCATAGTGCTATTAAAAAATTTGTATAAATTTATTTTTATTAAAAATGTCTATTTTTTGGACATTTTTAAGTATTTTTAATTAATTTCTTATAAAAAAATACTTTTTTATAAGAAATTTTTTATTACATATTAATTTTTTCAAGTATAAAATTAGAATTAAGATTTATTTTAATTTAATTTTCCTAATAATATTTTAAAATTGGTGCTAAATTGCCAATTATTTTTTATTTTGAAATAACTTTAGAAAAATTAATATTTTAATAAATCTTATTATTTTAATGAAAGGAAAAAAAGTAATTATGATAAAAATAAATTTAGAAGCGTGAAAAGGTTTAATTCGTAATTGAATTGAAGTTAACCCTAATCGTGATGGTCAATCAGTTACTAATAAAGTTAAACAACATGCTAACTATTTATAGCTAACTAAAGTAATGTTTACTCATATCTTGAAAAACAAAATCAATCGCTTTTTTAATATTTGGTCAATAATTTGGTAATATTTTTCTTATATTATGTTTTATAGCAAATCAAAAATGTTCAATTGGATTTAAATTAGGAGAATATGGCGGAAGAAATAATAGTTTGCATCCAGCATTTTCAATTAATTGTTGTGTTAATTTAGATTTATGAAACGTTGCATTATCTAAAACTATAATTTGTCCACGCTTTAATACTGGAATTAGTTTATTTTTAACATATGATTCAAAAATTTTACTATTGCAATGTCCTTCAAATGCTCATAAGGCTTTTAATTTACCTTTATTTAGTGAACCAATTATACTCATTCTCTTTATTTTATATGCGGGTTTATTATCAAATAATCTTTTACCTTTTTCAGATCAACCATATTTATAAAATTCATTATCATCAATTCCAGATTCATCAATATATACTAAATCTTCATTCATTATTTTAGCTATTTCTTTTAAAAAATCTTCTTGTTTATTTTTATCTCTTTGTTCATATAGAAAAGTTTTTTTTATATGTATAATTTAGTTTTTTAAAATAGTTATAAACTGTTTCTTTAGTCATATTTCCAAATTTATCAATTACTTTTTGAACTGTAACATCTTTATTTTCTGCTAAATAATTTTTTAATTCATCTAAATCCTTTATTTTGTGGCTATGTCCTTTTTGATAATTCAAAATTGGTTTTATATGCCCAGTTTCTTTTTTTCTTTTTCTTCATAAAAATAAAGTCTTTCTAGTGATATTGAACACTTTACAAATTTCTTTAATTTTCATATTTTTACTTTCATAAGCTTCTATTACTTTTCTTCGTAAGTCTTCACTGTATGGTTTTCGCATAATTTAATCTTCCTAATCTATTTTAATTATTGCTGAATTGTACTTTTAAATTCAAAAACTGTTTAAATTACATATTATTATTTTACATTATTTATGAGTAAATATTACTTTAGTTAGCTATAATAAGGTACTATTATGAAGATATGGATTGAAGTTATGGTAAAAGGTTTCAATTTAAAATAAAAATTTTATATAATCATGATGATATTTATGATAATAGTGATATTGCAATTAGCTCAACTTTTCCATGAACATGAAAAGAAATAGAAAGTATAGGTGAAAGTTTTTATAAAAATTTTTGAATATTGAAAAAGTATATACAGATAGTTCTAGAAAAGAACGTATAGAAATTGTACTATATGAAAAACTATTTAATTGATTTGATTTTGAATCAGTAAGAATAATAACAGAAGATATGGGTTACTATCCTAATAATTTGCTTGATAATTTATAGCTAACTAAAGTAATATTTACTCATAAATAATGTAAAATAATAATATGTAATTTAAACAGTTTTTGAATTTAAAAGTACAATTCAGCAATAATTAAAATAGATTAGGAAGATTAAATTATGCGAAAACCATACAGTGAAGACTTACGAAGAAAAGTAATAGAAGCTTATGAAAGTAAAAATATGAAAATTAAAGAAATTTGTAAAGTGTTCAATATCACTAGAAAGACTTTATTTTTATGAAGAAAAAGAAAAAAAGAAACTGGGCATATAAAACCAATTTTGAATTATCAAAAAGGACATAGCCACAAAATAAAGGATTTAGATGAATTAAAAAATTATTTAGCAGAAAATAAAGATGTTACAGTTCAAAAAGTAATTGATAAATTTGGAAATATGACTAAAGAAACAGTTTATAACTATTTTAAAAAACTAAATTATACATATAAAAAAAACTTTTCTATATGAACAAAGAGATAAAAATAAACAAGAAGATTTTTTAAAAGAAATAGCTAAAATAATGAATGAAGATTTAGTATATATTGATGAATCTGGAATTGATGATAATGAATTTTATAAATATGGTTGATCTGAAAAAGGTAAAAGATTATTTGATAATAAACCCGCATATAAAATAAAGAGAATGAGTATAATTGGTTCACTAAATAAAGGTAAATTAAAAGCCTTATGAGCATTTGAAGGACATTGCAATAGTAAAATTTTTGAATCATATGTTAAAAATAAACTAATTCCAGTATTAAAGCGTGGACAAATTATAGTTTTAGATAATGCAACGTTTCATAAATCTAAATTAACACAACAATTAATTGAAAATGCTGGATGCAAACTATTATTTCTTCCGCCATATTCTCCTAATTTAAATCCAATTGAACATTTTTGATTTGCTATAAAACATAATATAAGAAAAATATTACCAAATTATTGACCAAATATTAAAAAAGCGATTGATTTTGTTTTTCAAGATATGAGTAAACATTACTTTAGTTAGCTATATTTCAACCTTATTATGATGGAGGATTATGAATAGGAACAACTCCTAGAGACTTAATTAATGGTAAAGAAATTATATTACATGATGGTAAAAAAGTTTTTAATAAAATAAAAGATTTAAAATCTATTATTTTGGCTTTTGTTCAGCAAGCAATTGCAATTAAAGATAAGTTAGAATTAACTACTGCTGGACAGTCTTTGGGCGCCGGATATGATTATTGAGTAGAAAATAAATTGAAACCAGAAGTGCTTAAACCTTTAGTAAAGAATGATGGTTTTAATAATATTGTTGTTGCTTATGGTGCTGCTGCTTCAGCTGTTGGTTATAATCCATGAGATGTTGCATATACGCTATCTAATAAAGATATTAATAAAGCAGTAGCAATGCTACAACCAGCTTTGATTGAGTATCAAGAACGCATTACTAAATTTGCAGGTTTTGAAACTAAAGATATGCCATTAAATTTAGACTTAGATATTGAAGGGATAAACTTTGATAGTGATCATATTAATGGAATGAAGGTTTTATTTACTACATTAACAAAAATGAAAAGAAATAATCAAAATTGAAACTTTAGTGTTACATTACCAGTAATGCCAACAGGGCTAGTTGGTAGAGATATTGAGAATGTTATTAAAATAGCTTTAGAAATATATCAAAAAGCAGATTTAAAAGTTGAAGATTTATTTACAATTAACATTATGGCTATGGATTATGGTGAAATTGTTGGACAAGAAGTAATTGATAAAGGTTTAACTTTTTTTGATATTGCTAAACAAGCAATTAAAAGTACTGCTAACCAATATTTTGAATTAATAAAACAATATTTTCCAAAATCTAATTTATTACTTACTGATGTTTATCAAAAACTAGGTATTACACCAATGATTGGTATTAATGATGTTAATAATAACTATTTTACTTTAGAAGATGCTAAAGATTTATATAATTGAGCACAAACAAATAAATTAGCAAACATTAGAATATGATCATTAAATCGTGATAGTAATGGTAAGATAGATGAAGTTTGAGGAACAAATAATCACGGATTAAAATATTTAAATGAAGGTGATTTTTTAAATGTTTTTACTGGTAATTGAACTTATTGAGTAAAAAGTCCAGTTCGTAAAGTTTAATGTTTTTTTTGATAATTATTATAAAAAATATCAAAATTTAAATAAGAAGAAATTAAGATTTTTTTACTCATTATTTAGGGAAAATTAAAAGTAAAATAATTAGTAATTCTTTATATAACAAATTATATTATTATAATTTGTTATATTTTATTGTTTAATTTGCTAATCACTTTAAAACTACTTTTGTTCTAATATCATAAAATTTTGATAATTAAAAAATAAAAATATTTTTTTTAAGTTATAATTAAAAATAATTTATTTTTTGAAAGGAATTACTAATTGAATGTTTAATTTAAAAAAATTAAAATTTTGAGCAAAATCATCTCGTGCTAATAATAGACTTACTGCATAACTAGTTAACTTTTCATTTTTTTGTTATTATTAAAATAAAATTTGAATAGTTAAGGATAAATTTTATGACATATTTTGAATTAAAAGATAAACCGGATCAATATTTTCGTAAAATAGTTGGTATTAATAAACTAGTTTTTAATGAAATTTTAAATATTTTATTAGATCATCAAAATCTAAAAAATACCACTGGTGGAAGGCCATATAAAATGTCAATAGAAGATAGACTAGTAATGACTTTAAGATATTTATATGAAAATCGTACATATCATAGTATTGGTGCTGAGTATGATATGGTTGATACTACTGCTTTACGAAATATTCGTTCAATTGAAGACATTTTAATAAATAATAATAAGTTTAATAATTTAACAAATAAAAATATTTTTTTAAAAAGAAGAATTCAAAAATAAAATTTTGATAATTGATGTAACAGAAGTAGAAACAGAACGACCAAAATATAATCAAAAAGATTGATTTTCTGGCAAAAAATGAATGCATACTGTTAAGTTTCAAACCATAATTAATGCACATACTAATGAAATTTTAAATATTTTTCCTGATACTGGTAAAAATCATGATTTTAAAACTTTTAAAAATTCAAAGTTAGAATTTTTGTCAGAAACTGTAATTCTTGCAGATAAAGGTTATCAAGGTTTACAAAAAATTGATAGTAATACATTTTTACCCATTAAAACTAGTAAAAATAATCCTAAAACAAGTAAAATTAAAATTTTTAATAAGATTATTAATAAAACTCGCAGAAAAATTGAACATGTTTTTGCATTTTTAAAATGTTTTAAAATTATTGGTTATAAATTTAGAAAAGGTAGAAAACGAATATTTTTAAGATTTAATTTAATTGCAGGATTTTATAATTTATCATTAAAACTTAAAAACGTTATGCAGTAAGTCTAATGAAAAAATTAGTCTTAATGAATTAATATGAATTGGTTTTAACTATACTTGTGGTATTGCATTTCCAATGGCATTAATTGGCATTTATTATTGAAATAATGGTGGCGTTGGTTTACATATGCTATGAGTTATTTTATTATGTGCTTTAATTGCTGCGGGAACTGCACTTGCTTTTACTAAATGTAGTCGTGTTTATCATGACACTAATGGTGTGGCGCTTATGTTTATGTTCGTGGAGTTTTTGGTCGTTTTTGAGGGTGAATAATTGGTTTTATTCAATATATTACTTTACCTTCAACAATTATTGTAACTATTATTTCTATGTTTCGAGTGAATTTAGATCAATTATAAATTTTTGATTGAGCTCCTGAACGATGATCAAGTTTAATTATTGATAGTATTGGTATTTTTATTTATGCTGCTGTTGCTAGTTGCATGTATTTTGGAATGAAGGGATTTCGTTGATTTGTTAATATTTCTGGTATTATTAAATGAGGTTCTGCTTTGTTTTTAATTGTTTGTACTATTATTTTGGTAGTAACTAATAAAGGTTTAGCATTTTCAGAAGCGGCTGAAGGAACAAAAAACATTAATTTAACTTTACCAAAAATTAATAATGCATTTAGTGGATTCTTCTATTTCTTTATTGGTTTTGAAACTTTTATTGTTGTTGGAAAAAATGTTAAAAATCCAACTAAAAACTTTGGTAAAGGTATTTTAATAGTTTTATTATTATCAACTATTTTTTATTTAGCTGTATCACTATTAGTATTTGGTGCCATTACTATTGACGGTACAAATGGCCAAAATGGTTGATCTGGAGCTACTAATGAATATAATCCAAATAATGTTATATCAGGAATTGCTGGTATTACTGGTATGATTGTACTAGTTATTTCTACTTTATCATTGAAATTAAATGGTGCTATGCAAAATTCTTTATATTCTGGTGGTATGATTCAACCATTAGCCAAAGAAGGATATATTACTGAAAAATTAGCCAAATTAAATAAAGAAAATATTGCAATGCGTGCTAGTACAGCTAATTTAATTATTACTATTATTGCTTGTATTATTATGTTAATAATCCCAGATTTAATTGGTGCACCTTTTGATTTTAATACAGTACTAGGATTTTCTACTAACATTACTATTGCTGTATATATTTTTGTATTAGCTGCCACATGTGTTATGGGTTATCGTAAACAAATTAAAATTAAAATTTGAGAATGAATTATTTTTGTTGCTTGTGGTTTATTTTTGCTTAGTCAGTTTGTTGTTTTTAACTATGGCATGGTTAATGACATGATTAATAAAAGAGGCGAAGTATTAATAGCTGTTATTATTGAGTTCTTAATGTTTTGAATGTTTATTGCAATTGCTGTTATTTGATATTTTATTTATTATCAACCAAAATTAAAAATACGTTTAGCATCAAATTTAGATTATCAAAATCAATTAGATCAAGAATTCATACCAATGACTGAAGAAGAAGCAATAAAATATTTACTTAATGAACCCGAAACAGAATTAGAACGAATTAAAATTCATGAAAATGAAGCCAGATCAGTTAGAACCTGTTTAGGATCTTTTTTGATTAATTTTTAATAAAATTTATATTATAATGGTTATTTTATAATAAAAAATAGATTTTTAGTCGATAAGTTTTCAAATGATAAAATCTTTTTAACAAAAAAATGAAAAAGAAAATAAATTATTGGTTAAGTACCTATTTATAAATGATTATTTCTTGTTTTAGTTAAATTCTATTAAAAAGATCCTAAACAGGTTCTTACAACTTAATTTTTTTAAAATATAATTTAACTTTTAAGAGTAATCATTTATTAATGATTACTCTTTTTCATATGTTCTTATCATTAATTTCAATTTTTTTAATTATATTTTAAAGAAATTAAAATTTATCATAAAATAATTATTAGTGTAATCTATTTTATTTTTTGTCAAAAAATGATTTAATTACTATTATATTTGGAGGAATAAAAATGATAAATACACAAGTATTGATTTTAGATTTTGGAAGTCAATATACACAATTATTAGCAAGAAGAGTAAGAGAAGCAAATGTTTATACTGAAGTTTTATCTTTTAATATTAGTTATCAAAAAATAAAAACATATCCCAACTTAAAAGCAATTATTTTATCTGGTGGACCATCAAGTGTTTATTTACAAAATGCTTATAAAATTGATCAAGCAATTTTTAATTTACCAGTTGCCATTTTAGGCGTTTGTTATGGCATGCAATTATTGACAAATCATTTTAAAGGGAAAGTAGAATTAGCAGATGAACAAGAATTTGGAAAATCAATTTTATATCTTGATCAACCAAATAATAAATTGTTTAAAAAAGTTGCTAATCAATCAAAAGTATGAATGAGTCATGCTGATCATGTAACAAAAATTCCAAAAGATTTTATACAAATAGCTCATTCTGATTCTTCAATTTCAGCAATTGCACATTTTACTAAACCAATTTATGGTATCCAATTTCATGCTGAAGTTACCCATTCAGAATTTGGTAAGCAAATAATTGAAAATTTTTTATTTACAATAGCAAGTTGCACAAAAGATTGAAGTTTAGATGATTTTATTAGTAATCAAATTTCAGAAATTAAAGATAAAGTCCAAGATAAACAAGTTATTTTAGGTTTAAGTGGTGGAGTTGATTCTTCAGTTGCCGCTGCCATTATTTCTAAGGCAATTGGTAAACAGTTAACTTGCATTTTTGTTGATACAGGTTTATTGAGAAAAAATGAAGCAATTGATGTCATGGAAATTTATAAACAAAATTTTAAACTTAATCTTGAAATGATTGATGCAAGTAAACATTTTTTTACTGCCTTAAAAGGTGTTAAAAATGCTGAAGAAAAAAGAAAAATTATTGGTAAACAATTTATTGATGTATTTACAACAGCAGCAAGAAAATTTAAAACGGCTGATTTTTTAGCACAAGGAACAATTTATCCAGATATTATTGAATCTTCAAGTAAACATGCAAGTTCAAAAACAATTAAAACTCATCATAATGTTGGTGGTTTACCTGCTGATTTACAATTTAAATTGTTAGAACCATTAAAAACCTTATTTAAAGATGAAGTAAGAGAAATTGGTTTAAAGCTTGGGTTACCTGAAACATTAATTAATCGTCATCCTTTCCCTGGTCCTGGATTAGGAGTTAGAGTTATAGAAGAAGTAACAAAAGAAAAATGTTTAATTTTACAAGAAGTTGATCATATTTTTATTACCAAATTGAAAGAAAAAAATATATATAATCAAGTATCACAAGCATTTGCCACTTTGCTACCAGTTAAAACTGTGGGCGTAATGGGTGATAATCGCACTTATGATTATGTTGTTAGTTTAAGAAGCGTTAATACAATTGACTTTATGACAGCAACAAGTTCACATTTACCATGAGAATTTCTAGATGAAGTTGCAAATGAGATTATTAATAAAGTAGATGGTGTTAATAGAGTAGTTTATGATATTACATCAAAGCCACCAGGTACTATAGAATGGGAGTAAACTATGAATAAAGATTTAAATCAAAAAATAATATGTGAAGGAATTACTTTTGATGATGTATTATTAGTTCCAGGATATTCAGAAGTTTTACCAAATCAAGTTTCTTTAAAAACTAAATTAACAAATAAAATTGAATTAAATATTCCAATTTTATCTGCTGCTATGGATACAGTTACTGAATCTGATCTAGCAATTGCCATGGCAAGAGTTGGTGGTATTGGCATTATTCATAAAAATTTATCAATTGCTGAACAAGCTTTAGAAGTACAAAAAGTGAAAAGAAATGAGTCAGGTTTTATTACTGATCCAATTACTATTGGTGTTCAAACTTTAATTAGTGAAGCAAAATCAATTATGAGTACTTATCGAATTTCTGGATTGCCTGTTGTAAATGAAGAAAATCAACTAATTGGAATTGTTACTAATCGTGATTTGAAATATCTTGATAATGATAATGCATTAGTTAAAAATATTATGACTACCAAAAATTTAATTGTTGGTGATAAAACAACAACAATCGAACAAGCAAAACAAGTTATGTTAAAAAATAAAATTGAAAAACTACCAATTGTTAGTTCAAATAATAAATTGATTGGTTTAATTACAACAAAAGATATTGATAAAGCTATTGATTATCCAAATGCTTGTAAAGATGATCAAGGACGATTAAGAGTTGGTGCTGCTGTTGGTGTTGGTGAAGACACTTTAGCAAGAGTTGAGGCATTAGTTAAAGCAAAAGTTGATGTATTAGTTGTTGATTCAGCACATGGTCATAGTTTAGGGATTTTAAAAACAGTTAAAATAATTCGTAAAACTTATCCAAAATTAGATATTATTGCCGGAAATATTTGTACTGCAGCTGGAGCACAAGCACTTTATGAAGCTGGCGCAAATTGTATTAAAGTTGGTGTTGGTCCTGGTAGCATTTGTACTACTAGAATAATAGCAGGAGTTGGTGTGCCACAAATTACTGCTATTAATGATGTTTATAATTGAGCAAAAAATAAAAACGTAACTGTCATTGCTGATGGTGGTATTAAATATTCTGGTGATATTGTAAAAGCAATTGCTGCTGGTAGCAATTGTGTAATGTTAGGTAGCATTTTAGCCGGAACAGAAGAATCACCAGGTGAGGAAATTATTGTCAATGGTAAAAAATATAAAAATTATGTTGGTATGGGTTCATTAGTTGCCATGAAACGTGGTAGTAGTGATCGTTATTTTCAAAAAGGAATTAAAAAATTAGTGCCAGAAGGAATTGAAGCACGTGTTCCTTTTAAAGGTAAAGTACAAGATGTTGTTTTTCAATTAGTTGGTGGTATTAGAAGTGGTATGGGTTATGTTGGTGCTAAAAATATTTTATCTTTAATCCAAGATTCTAAATTTGTAAAAATTTCAAGTGCTGGTTTAAGAGAATCACATCCTCATGATGTTGAACTAACAAAAGAAGCACCAAATTATAATAAATAAAAAAATTGTATATTTAAAAAAAGTAAGTTTTATTAAAACTTACTTTTTAATTTTAATTAATATTTAATTTTTTTATTAATAACAATTTCATCATTTTGTTGTACGTTATGACGTTTAATTGTAATTTCTTTGTTAGTTTTATTTATAGAAATTTCAGAATAACCACCAAAAAGTGCAGTACCACTTAAAACATCATAAATTGTTTTTTTACCAACATTAACTGCAATTATTTTTTCATCATATTTGGTTGGTACAAAATGTTGATGTCCAGTTAACATTAAAATAACATTATATTTTGCTAAAATTGCATTTTCAAATTCAGTTCTTTGTTCTTTGCTTCATCATTCTTGATCAATTGAAAAATCATCATATCCATAATGAAAAGCTAAAACAATTGGCATATTACTCAAACCAACATTTATTTCTAAATCTTTTTGTAATTCAGTTAATGCTGGCCCAGGATCACTTCTTCCAAAATTTCAACCTGAAGTATCTTTATTAATTGGAGCTAAACTGCATTGAACAAAATGTATACCTAATCAATTTCAAGAATATACAGGAACTTCATTTTTTGAAGTATAATAGAGTAAGTGGGGTGAGTAAAGTTAATAGTTATAATTTAATTTTCTTTAAATAAAAGACAACTTTAAATTATTAATTGTTGGTTATATTATATACCTTTTTACATTTATAATCAAGTGTTTTAAGTTATTATTTTACCATTATAAATATCAAAAATTCCTAACTACTTAGGTTTAGATTTATTAAGTTTTTAAAATATTAAAGTAAAAGATTTAATTTATTCATTCTTGCTGAATTAATTATAAGCATATTATCAAGTACTTTATCATTATAAATTTTAGCGCCATATCCTTTTAAAGATTTAACAAGATGTGATACATCACTTTCAGCACATACTCCTTGATTTCAATTTTCTTTTTGATTTATAACACCTTCTTTATTATTTTTAAAATATTTATATATTTCTTCATTTACATTATTTTCTTTTAAAAAATCTAATAATTGATAATATTCACCATTAACAAATAAATCATATGCATTTGTTAATTTTTTATTATCTACTTTTCTATTAAAAATAAATCCTTTTTTCAATGCTTTAAATGCATGATGTCTATCAATTACATAAGGAATATTTTCTTTTTTAGCAGTAGTTTTAATTCAAGGTGCACCATCACCAATAAATACTAAACTACTTTTAGTATAAATATATTGTAAATCAAGAAATTCATAAATTTTATTAATAAATTCTTGTCTTTTAATTCTTTGACCATTTTTAGTTTTCATATATAGCTAACTAAAGTAATATTTACTCATAAATAATGTAAAATAATAATATGTAATTTAAACAGTTTTTGAATTTAAAAGTACAATTCAGCAATAATTAAAATAGATTAGGAAGATTAAATTATGCCAAAACCATACAGTGAAGACTTACGAAGAAAAGTAATAGAAGCTTATGAAAGTAAAAATATGAAAATTAAAGAAATTTGTAAAGTGTTCAATATCACTAGAAAGACTTTATTTTTATGAAGAAAAAGAAAAAAAGAAACTGGGCATATAAAACCAATTTTGAATTATCAAAAAGGACATAGCCACAAAATAAAGGATTTAGATGAATTAAAAAATTATTTAGCAGATAATAAAGATGTTACAGTTCAAAAAGTAATTGATAAATTTGGAAATATGACTAAAGAAACAGTTTATAACTATTTTAAAAAACTAAATTATACATATAAAAAAAACTTTTCTATATGAACAAAGAGATAAAAATAAACATGGAATGGCAACACTTTTTAGGACTATTTTTTGGTAGACATTTGTTTTTGATAATTAACTGGAGTTAAGTAGTTTAAAGTGCTGTGGATTCTTATGTTGTTGTATCAATTGATGTAATCAAATAATTCTAATTTTAATTGGATTAATGATCTAAAATTTTTATCATTAATAAATTCAGTTTTGAAAGTTTTAAAAGTTGCTTCAGCAACAGCATTGTCATAAGGACAACCTTTTTTGCTTAAAGAGCGAGTAATATTGAATGCTAGTAAAAGTTTATCAATAATTTTATTATTAAATTCATTACCACAATCACTATGAAATATTTGAATATCTTTTAAACAGCGATTTGATTGCATAAATGCTTGATGTACTAATAAGGTGGATGGGTTACACTTTATTGGACACTAATTACGTAGACAAGTGAACAAATTAGTTGAAAGAAAGGAACTATAATTATGGCCAATATTAATTCATATACCGATGAATTTAAAAAACAAATAGTAGCTTTATATCAAAGCGGCAAATCAGTATCTTACCTTGCTAAAGAATATAATGTTACAAGAGCAGCTACTTATAATTGAATTAAGCAATTTACTAATTCAGGTAGTTTTAAAGCTAAAGATAATCGTTCTGTTGAAGAAAATGAATTAATTAAATTAAGAAAAGAATTAAAACAATTACGAATGGAAAATGATATTTTAAAGCAAGCAGCACTAATAATAGGCAGAAAATAGAAATTATTACAAACAATAAGTTTAAATATAAAATTCGCACAATGTGTCATTTTTTAAAAATTTCTAAATCAACATATTATTTTAATTTAAAGAAAAAAGAAAATAAAATTCAAAATAATATTTATGATGAAGCTATTATTAGTGCTTTTAAAGAAAATAAATGTGTTTATGGAACAAGAAGATTAAAAGTAATATTAGAAAACCAAGAAATTTATTTATCAAGACGAAAAATTAAAGAAATTATGAATAAGCATAATTTAATATCAAAATACACTAAATTATCATTCAAAAATCATAATAACAAAGTAAATGATGAAAAAATCACTAATCTTGTGAATAGAAACTTTAATAATAGGCTTAAAAATGAAGTTATTGTCAGTGATTTAACTTATGTTCAAGTTAATGGTAAATGAAACTATATTTGCTTATTAATTGACCTATTTAACCGCGAAATTATTGGACATAGTGTAGGTACTAGAAAAGATGCCTTATTAGTACATCAAGCATTTATGCAATCAAATCGCTGTTTAAAAGATATTCAAATATTTCATAGTGATTGTGGTAATGAATTTAATAATAAAATTATTGATAAACTTTTACTAGCATTCAATATTACTCGCTCTTTAAGCAAAAAAGGTTGTCCTTATGACAATGCTGTTGCTGAAGCAACTTTTAAAACTTTCAAAACTGAATTTATTAATGATAAAAATTTTAGATCATTAATCGAATTAAAATTAGAATTATTTGATTACATCAATTGATACAACAACATAAGAATCCACAGCACTTTAAACTACTTAACTCCAGTTAATTATCAAAAACAAATGTCTACCAAAAAATAGTCCTAAAAAGTGTTGCCATTCCAATTATTTGATAATAAACCCGCATATAAAATAAAGAGAATGAGTATAATTGGTTCACTAAATAAAGGTAAATTAAAAGCCTTATGAGCATTTGAAGGACATTGCAATAGTAAAATTTTTGAATCATATGTTAAAAATAAACTAATTCCAGTATTAAAGCGTGGACAAATTATAGTTTTAGATAATGCAACGTTTCATAAATCTAAATTAACACAACAATTAATTGAAAATGCTGGATGCAAACTATTATTTCTTCCGCCATATTCTCCTAATTTAAATCCAATTGAACATTTTTGATTTGCTATAAAACATAATATAAGAAAAATATTACCAAATTATTGACCAAATATTAAAAAAGCGATTGATTTTGTTTTTCAAGATATGAGTAAACATTACTTTAGTTAGATATAAATAAAGATATTGCTGATTTACGAATGACAAATGAAAGTAAAATAAAACAAAAAAAAGATTTGTCTGATGAAATATTAAAACATAAAAAAGAGACAAATATATTAAAGGAAAATTGACTAGTATTAAAAGCACAATTAAGCAAAAAGAATAATACTAAAGAAATAGAAGATTTAAAAGTAACTAATAGTCAAAAACAATTTTTATTAGAAAATACAATACTAAAAATTAAATAACAAAGAGAAAAATTAAAAAATATTTCAATTGAAAATACGCAACCATTAACTGATTTAGAAATACTTCAAAAAGAAAAAAGTGATAAATTAAATTCATTAAATGCCATTAGTTTAAATAAACTTGATAAAGATATAGAAACAGTAATAGTAAGAGAAAGTGAATTAATAAAAAAAATTAATGAAAATAAATCATCTATTTCAGATTCTAGTTTAGATAATTTTAAGATAGAAGTAGAAATTGAAACAAAAAAACAAGTTTCAGAAATAGAACCATTTACTAAAGTAAAACCACTCTTAGAAAAGAGTAATTCTAATGATTCTGGTGATTCTGGTATTGATATAACAACAGAATCAATTAAAATGATAAGATCAGTTTAATTTATTAAAGTATTTAAATTAAATTTTATTCATAAGACTTACTGCATAACTAGTTAACTTTTCATTTTTTTGTTATTATTAAAATAAAATTTGAATAGTTAAGGATAAATTTTATGACATATTTTGAATTAAAAGATAAACCGGATCAATATTTTCGTAAAATAGTTGGTATTAATAAACTAGTTTTTAATGAAATTTTAAATATTTTATTAGATCATCAAAATCTAAAAAATACCACTGGTGGAAGGCCATATAAAATGTCAATAGAAGATAGACTAGTAATGACTTTAAGATATTTATATGAAAATCGTACATATCATAGTATTGGTGCTGAGTATGATATGGTTGATACTACTGCTTTACGAAATATTCGTTCAATTGAAGACATTTTAATAAATAATAATAAGTTTAATAATTTAACAAATAAAAATATTTTTTTAAAAAGAAGAATTCAAAAATAAAATTTTGATAATTGATGTAACAGAAGTAGAAACAGAACGACCAAAATATAATCAAAAAGATTGATTTTCTGGCAAAAAATGAATGCATACTGTTAAGTTTCAAACCATAATTAATGCACATACTAATGAAATTTTAAATATTTTTCCTGATACTGGTAAAAATCATGATTTTAAAACTTTTAAAAATTCAAAGTTAGAATTTTTGTCAGAAACTGTAATTCTTGCAGATAAAGGTTATCAAGGTTTACAAAAAATTGATAGTAATACATTTTTACCCATTAAAACTAGTAAAAATAATCCTAAAACAAGTAAAATTAAAATTTTTAATAAGATTATTAATAAAACTCGCAGAAAAATTGAACATGTTTTTGCATTTTTAAAATGTTTTAAAATTATTGGTTATAAATTTAGAAAAGGTAGAAAACGAATATTTTTAAGATTTAATTTAATTGCAGGATTTTATAATTTATCATTAAAACTTAAAAACGTTATGCAGTAAGTCTATAAAATAAAAAGACTTAGTATTTTTACTAATTTTTTTTATTTGTCTTTAAAAGATAAATATTTATAAAGTATTAATTGTTACTTTAATTATTTATATTATTGACTGGGTTTTGTAATTCAAAGTTATTGATGTTCGTTACATCATTATTTGCTAATAAAGGAGTTCTTTTTTAGATTTTGAAAATGATACTAGCATATTTTCTATTAATCCCTTAGTGGCATTTGTTATTTTTTTATTACCAAATTGTGTTATGTTTAAACTATGAATTAAAGATACAGAACCCATTACGCATACTACTAAATTATTTGGATTTAAAATAGTATTTAATTTATCCTTTATTGATTTTCCATTTCTTGTATTATCATAAAAAAATAAAATAGTTGATAAACTAAGACTAGTTAATAATATTCCGGTGGAACTAATTATAGTTCCAGTTATGAATTCTTTAAAATATTTACTGTTATTATTTTGAATAGGCATGTTTAGTTAACTCCTTGTTTTTTACGCATAAAAATTATTTATTTTTAATTATTTACTTTAAAATAAATAAAATTTGACAGTAAAATATATGTTAAATTTTTTTATAAAATTTAAGAAATAAAAGTATCTATTTTTCAAAAAATAATATGATATAATATGTGGGTGAAGGATATAGCGGAAAAGGTCTTTCATAGTACTTATTTTCTAAGTTTGGTCAAAGATAGTGTGGAAATATATATTATTATAGTAATGTAGAGTTTATTAACTTTTATCTTTAAAAGATAAAAAAAATATTAATTTTAAAAAAGAGTATTTAAATCAAATGTAGTCTAAAAGCAAAGAGGGGTATTGTCATGATTAAAATATATGTTTCGCCAAGTTGTTTGTCTTCAAAAAAAGTTATTCAATTTTTTGATAAACATAAAATTCCATATATTAAACGTAATATTATCCATAATCCATTGACTGATACTGAAATTAAATTATTATTAAGATTTGTACCAAATGGTGTTGGTGATATTATTTCAACAAGAGCAAAGTTTATTAAAACACATGCTATTAATATTGAAAAGTTAACAATGTTACAAGTTTTTGATTTAATTAAAACTTCACCAACTGTTTTAAAACGTCCAATTATTGTTCAAGAAAATAAACAACGTATTCAAATTGGTTATAATGAAGATGAGATTGAATTATTTTTACGTGGTTCTATTGAAAACGAATTTGAAGATTCTTGTGAAATATTTTAATTGAAATATGATTGGAATACATGATGAAAAATTATAAATTTACAATTATTGCTAATAAATATGAGAATTCTCAATCATTAGCTAAGGAATTAAGGGCCAAGTTATTGGCCCTTAAAGCACTTGAAGATACTTCTTTTCCAGATATTGTTTTTATTATTGGTGGTGATGGAATATTTTTAAAAGCTGTTCATGATTATAATAATATACTCAATACTGTTAAGTTTGTTAGTTTTAAATGTGGTAATCTTGGTTTTTATGAAAACTTTTTAAACACAGAAGTTGACAAAGTATTAATGTGAATTGATAAAAATGATAATAATTTAATAGTAAATAAATTTTCATTATTAGAAGTAAATATTAATAATAAGATTTTATATGCTATTAATGAAGTTAAATTTGTTAATTTAACAACAACTCTTTCATGTCAAGTGTTAATTAATAATCAATTATTTGAAAACTTTCGTGGTTCTGGTTTAGTTATTGCAACAAGAACTGGTTCGACGGGTTTAATGAAATCACTTGGTGGTGCTGTTTTAATTTCAAATCATAACTTAATGCAATTTCATGAAATTGCTCCAGTAGCTAATAATAGTTATCGCAGTTTAAATTCACCACTAATTTTGGATGAAAATCATGAAATTACTTTGAAAAATATTCAAAAAGATAGTAAATTGAGCGATTTTGGAAAATTAATTGTTGATACTTTTGATTTTAATGATAAACTAAATGATAAGGTAACAATTAAATTATCAAAATTAACGTTACAAGTTTTAGAATATCGACTTAATCATTATTCTTTACTTGCTAAAGTAAAAAAAGCTTTTATTCAAGAAGATTAAGAAAATATTTAAAAATATATTAATTAAGGAAGGTAATCATGCCAATTTGACAAATAGTATTATTAGTTATTGCATTGTTATTTGCTGTGGCTAGTATTGGGATTTGAATATGAAATGTTAGTACAGCTAAAAAATTACGCAATCAACAAGAAAGTAGTTTAAAACCCATTAATAAACCACAAAAATTCCCATTTAAATTACAAAATTTTATTGTTGATTTAGGAGGAATTGATAATATTAAAGGGACAACAGCAACAGCAAATAAAATTAAGGTAGAGATTATTGATTATTCAAAAATTAATTTTAATAATCTTAAAAAAATTAAAAATCGTGGTATTTTAGACCAAGACGGTAGTGTTAGTTTAGTCTTAGGAACTTATTGTAATAATTTAAGTATTGCTATTAATGATCTTATTAAATTAAATAATGAGAAATAAGTTATTTTTTGTAATATCCATAAATACCATTAATTAAAACATAAGTGTTAGTATAGCCCAATTCTCTGAGTGTTAGTGCAGCAGCAGTTGAGCGATTTCCTGCATTACAAATAGTTATAATCACTTGATTTTTGCTTTCAATATATTTACTAGGATTTTTAATCAAATCATAGTAAGGAATATTAACAATATTAAGTTCACCATTATCATTTATTATTTTTTTTAAAATTTGATATTCAGCAACATTACGAACATCAATAATTAAAGCTTTATTTTTAATTTTATCAAAGTCTTTATTTGAAATTGAAATTTCATTTTGTATTTTATGTTTAAACATAAGTTATGACCTCCTAAAATAAAATTGTTCTATAACTTATTTTAACATTTTATTATGCTATAATGCTCATAGTTGCGACAAAAAATGGAAGTTAAGGAGTAAAATAATGTTAAAAGAAAAATTCCTTTTTAAAGAAGGAAAATATAAATTAATTGTTGAATTAGGTACAATGGCTAATTTAGCAGAAAAATCAGTAAAAATTACTTATGGAAATACAGTTGTATTAACAACTGTATCTTATAATGAAGTTATTAATAATCAAGATTTTTTTCCATTACAAATAGTTTTTCAAGAAAAGTTATATTCAGTTGGTAAGATTCCGGGTGGTTTTTTAAAGCGTGAAGGTCGACCTAGTGAATATGCAACACTATGTGCTAGATTAATTGATCGTTCAATTCGTCCATTATTTCCAAAAGGTTTTGTTAATGAAGTGCAAGTTGTAAATAATGTTTTTGCGTTAGATGATGCTTGTGATGTTAGAGTAAATGCAGCTTTTGGTACTTCACTTGCTTTAGGATTAAGTAGTTTGCCATTTCAGGGTCCTAGTGCTACTGTTGTTGTTGGTAAAATAAATGATGAACTTGTCCTTAATCCAACACAAGAGCAATTATTAAATTCAAAAATGGAATTAATTGTTGGTGGAACAAAAGATGCCATCAATATGGTTGAAGCAGGATGTCATGATATTTTAGAAAAAGATATGATTAAAGCATTAAAATTTGCACATGAACATATTATTAAATTAATAATTTTTCAAGAAAGTATCATTGAAAAATTAAAACCAAATAAATTTGAGCCACAGTTAGCATTAATTCCTGTTAATATTGAACAATTTGTAGAAACAAATTGTCAATCACAAATTAGTAAAATTAGTACTACTGTTGATAAAAAAAGTCGAAGCAACTTGATTAAAAATTTAGTTGAAGAAACATTTCAAAGTTTTAAAAATAAATTTAATCAAGAAGTTTTAAATATTGGTGAAGAAACAACTATTCATAATTTATGCAAAAGTATTGATCAATTATTACAAAAAGCAATGCGTACTATGATTTTAAAAAATAATGTACGAGTTGATGGACGAAAAGCTGATGATATTAGAAAATTAACAAGTATGATTGATGTTTTACCTATTGTTCATGGTAGTGCAATGTTTACTCGTGGTGAAACACAAGTTTTATCAGTTTTAACTTTGGGTGCACTTGCTGAACATCAAATTATTGATGGATTAGGTAAAGAAGAGTATAAACGTTTTATTCATCATTATAATTTTCCTCCATTTTCTGTTGGTGAAACCGGAAGAATGGGTGTTCCTTCACGACGTGAGATTGGTCATGGCGCCCTTGGTGAAAAAGCATTATTACAAATTATTCCTCTTGAAAAAGATTTTCCTTATACAATTAGATTAGTATCAGAAGTATTAGCATCAAATGGTTCAACTTCACAAGCAGCAATTTGTGCTTCATCAATGGCATTAATGGCTGGTGGTGTACCGATTAGATCTGCAATTGCTGGTATTGCCATGGGTTTAATTAAAGAAGAAAAAGATTTTACAATTTTAACTGACATTCAAGGATTAGAAGATCACTTAGGTGATATGGATTTTAAAGTGGCAGGAACAGCCAATGGTATTTGTGCTTTACAAATGGATATTAAAATTACTGGTATTGATTTTAATATTATTACACAAGCTTTGGAAAAAGCCAGAGTTGCGAGATTACAAGTATTAGCAAACATGAATGAAGTAATTAAAAAGCCTAGAACTACATTGGCACCTAATGCTCCAAAAATTATTCAAAAGTTAATTCCAATTGATAAAATTCGTGATATTATTGGTGTTGGTGGGAAAGTTATTAATAAAATTATTACCGACTGTGATAATGTTAAAATTGATATTGAAGATGATGGACGATTGATGATTTATCATAATGAACAATCAGCCATTGATAAAGCTTGACAAATTATTGAAAGTATTGTTAATCCTGTTCAAATTAAAATCGGCTCTGAATTTGATAGTAAAGTTGTAAAAATTGTTAATTTTGGTGTTTTTGTTAATTTACAAGATAAGATTGATGGTTTAATTCATATTTCAGAATTTTCAAAAAAATTTAATAAACGTATTGATAATTTAAATAATGTCGTTAAAATCAATGATATAATTAAAGTTCGAGTAATTAAAGTTGAAGATAATAGTAAGTTTAGCTTAGAAATTATTGATAAATAATTTGAAACTATTTTTAATGAAAATTAATTACAGTTTTATTATTAAATTAGTGTTAAAATACTAATAACATAATATAGCAGCATCTTGGGAATTTAAGTTAAAGTTTTAATTTTTATGTTCTTCTAAGAACCTGTTTAGGATCTTTTTTGATTAATTTTTAATAAAATTTATATTATAATGGTTATTTTATAATAAAAAATAGATTTTTAGTCGATAAGTTTTCAAATGATAAAATCTTTTTAACAAAAAAATGAAAAAGAAAATAAATTATTGGTTAAGTACCTATTTATAAATGATTATTTCTTGTTTTAGTTAAATTCTATTAAAAAGATCCTAAACAGGTTCTAAGATATTAAATTTTATAAAATAAAAATAAAGAAAGTTGAAAACTGGTGAAAACATGACAAAGATAAAAGTATTTGCTCTGGGTGGATTAGATGAACGTGGTAAAAACTTATATGTTGTTGAAGTAAATGATAAGATATTTGTATTTGATGCCGGCATTAGACTCCCAGAAAGAGAAATTTTAGGAATTGATATTATTATTCCAGATTATACATATTTAAAAGAAAATAAACATCGTATTCAAGGTATATTTATTTCAAAACCATCTGATGATGCTTTTGGAGCACTACCTTATATTTTAAAAGATTTTAATAAAATAAAACCCGAGTATAAAGTTCCAATCTTTACTAGTAAATTAACTGATTTTATGATTAAGCAGAAATTAGAACGTTTTCGTTTTATTAATCAAAATGAAATTATAATTAAAACTATTGAGCCTGAACAAAAAGTATCGTTTGGTAATGTTATTGTTAAAACATTTAAAACAACTACTTCAATTCCAGGTAGTTTAGGTTTTGTTTTAACTGTAAATAATGGTGAAAATATTAAATTAAATGAAACAATTGTTTATACGGGTGATTATATTTTTGATGGTGAACATCGTAGTGATTTTACTACTGATATTCAACATTTAGCTAGTGTTTCTAAAAATGATGTTTTATTATTAATTAGTGAAGCAACATGTGCCAATAGAAAAGCTTTTACAGCTCCTAAGCATAAAATTCAAACTATTATTGAACCAGTATTAAAAGAAGCACCAGGAAGGGTTATTCTTGCATGTTATGATCAAGATTTATATCGTGTTAGTGAAATTCTTAATGCTATTAAAGAAACTGACTCTAAACGTAAAATTGCAGTTTATGGTGCAACTTTATATGATATTTTATTAAAAGTTAATGATTTAAACGCTTTCAATATTGATAAATCACAAATTATTAATTTAGCACAAACAATTGGTACTAAAGATACAGTAATTATTGTTACTGGTAGTGGTGAACGTTTATTTACTAGAATGAATAAAATTGCTATTGGTAATGATGATTATTTAAAACTTGAATCGCAAGATACAATAATTTTAGCAACTCCACCAATTCCAGGAAATGAATTGGCTCATGCAGCCTTATTAGATGACTTAGCACGTACTGATGTTAAAGTTATTAATATATCAGAAAAACAAGCTTGAAGTTTAAATGCTTCTTATGAAGATATTAAGTTAATGGTTAATATTATTGAACCAAAATATTTTTTACCAGTTAAAGGTTTATATAAAGATTTTGTAGCAGCACAAGCAGCAGCCATTGATGCTGGTGTATTACATAACAATGCTTTAATTCATGATAATGGTGAAGTTATTACTTTTGAAAATGGTAAATTAATTGATAATTTTGTTAAACAGTATGTTGCACGTCCTTCTCGTTTTAATGATAAAAATGCTACTAATAAAACAACAGATAACTTAATAAAAACTGGTGATGTATATGTAGATGGTATTGGTGTTGGTGATATTGGTTCAATTGTTATTAGTGAAAGAAAACAATTACAACGTGATGGTATTTTAATTACAGGAGTGACAATAAATCGTAAAACTAAAGAAATTGTTTCTTTAATTGATGCACAAATGCGTGGTGTTGTTTATTTAACTAATAATGAAGAAATGTTGAAAAAATTGCAAAACATTATTATTAATGTTATTGAAAAATATAAAACTAATACTGCTTTTAGTCTTAGTGAAGTTAAGATTAAAATGAAAAATGATTTACAAGATTATATTAAAAAAGAAACTGGTAAGTTACCTATGATTTTAACAGTTGTTAATGAAATTTAAGGTTAATGATATTATCATTAACCTTAACTTATATAATTTTTTCATATTTAAACTAATTTTAAAATTTATATAATGTTTAGTAAATTAGAACCAGTTTAGAAAAATACTAAAGACTATTGAAAATCAATTTAAAATAATTTATAGTGCATTTATTAAAAAAACATGAAAACTATTGCTGGAAAATTTGAAAGTAATAAAAAAATTTCTTCAACTGGTATATTAGTTTCGGTTGATGAAATTTTTTATTTTATTAATTAAAAATCTAATAACTTTGTAAACTACATTATATAAATTAATAGAAAAATTTAAAATTTAAAAATTTCAGGTAATGTTTAGTAATCTGTGTAACTTACAAAAATAACTATGTTTAATTAATTCTAGTAAATATAATTAAATGACTAGAAAGAGTGAGTAATGAAAAAGAAAATCTTTCTGCAGTTCAAAAAATAATAGTAGATGCTGGTTATACTGGTGAAAAATTTGCTTCTGAAATCAAAACAATCATAAATGCAAATGTTGAAATTATAAAACGCAATGAACTACATACTTTTGTAGTATTACCAAAAAGATGAATTGTAGAACGAAGCTTTGCTTGATTAGAAAAATACAGAAGATTATGAAAAAATTGTGAAAGAAAACTAAATACTAGTTTACAAATGGTTGTTCTTTCCTTTATTTCAATTTTATTAAAAAGATTTTATCATTTGAAAACTTATCGACTAAAAATCTATTTTTTATTATAAAATAACCATTATAATATAAATTTTATTAAAAATTAATCAAAAAAGATCCTAAACAGGTTCTTAGACTTACTGCATAACTAGTTAACTTTTCATTTTTTTGTTATTATTAAAATAAAATTTGAATAGTTAAGGATAAATTTTATGACATATTTTGAATTAAAAGATAAACCGGATCAATATTTTCGTAAAATAGTTGGTATTAATAAACTAGTTTTTAATGAAATTTTAAATATTTTATTAGATAGACTTACTGCATAACGTTTTTAAGTTTTAATGATAAATTATAAAATCCTGCAATTAAATTAAATCTTAAAAATATTCGTTTTCTACCTTTTCTAAATTTATAACCAATAATTTTAAAACATTTTAAAAATGCAAAAACATGTTCAATTTTTCTGCGAGTTTTATTAATAATCTTATTAAAAATTTTAATTTTACTTGTTTTAGGATTATTTTTACTAGTTTTAATGGGTAAAAATGTATTACTATCAATTTTTTGTAAACCTTGATAACCTTTATCTGCAAGAATTACAGTTTCTGACAAAAATTCTAACTTTGAATTTTTAAAAGTTTTAAAATCATGATTTTTACCAGTATCAGGAAAAATATTTAAAATTTCATTAGTATGTGCACCAATTAAATCTGGGATTATTAACATAATAATACAACCAATAATAGTAATAATTAAATTAGCTGTACTAGCACGCATTGCAATATTTTCTTTATTTAATTTGGCTAATTTTTCAGTAATATATCCTTCTTTGGCTAATGGTTGAATCATACCACCAGAATATAAAGAATTTTGCATAGCACCATTTAATTTCAATGATAAAGTAGAAATAACTAGTACAATCATACCAGTAATACCAGCAATTCCTGATATAACATTATTTGGATTATATTCATTAGTAGCTCCAGATCAACCATTTTGGCCATTTGTACCGTCAATAGTAATGGCACCAAATACTAATACTGATACAGCTAAATAAAAAATAGTTGATAATAATAAAACTATTAAAATACCTTTACCAAAGTTTTTAGTTGGATTTTTAACATTTTTTCCAACAACAATAAAAGTTTCAAAACCAATAAAGAAATAGAAGAATCCACTAAATGCATTATTAATTTTTGGTAAAATTAAATTAATGTTTTTTGTTCCTTCAGCCGCTTCTGAAAATGCTAAACCTTTATTAGTTACTACCAAAATAATAGTACAAACAATTAAAAACAAAGCAGAACCTCATTTAATAATACCAGAAATATTAACAAATCAACGAAATCCCTTCATTCCAAAATACATGCAACTAGCAACAGCAGCATAAATAAAAATACCAATACTATCAATAATTAAACTTGATCATCGTTCAGGAGCTCAATCAAAAATTTATAATTGATCTAAATTCACTCGAAACATAGAAATAATAGTTACAATAATTGTTGAAGGTAAAGTAATATATTGAATAAAACCAATTATTCACCCTCAAAAACGACCAAAAACTCCACGAACATAAACATAAGCGCCACACCATTAGTGTCATGATAAACACGACTACATTTAGTAAAAGCAAGTGCAGTTCCCGCAGCAATTAAAGCACATAATAAAATAACTCATAGCATATGTAAACCAACGCCACCATTATTTCAATAATAAATGCCAATTAATGCCATTGGAAATGCAATACCACAAGTATAGTTAAAACCAATTCATATTAATTCATTAAGTCTAATCAATGCTATCTGCTTGAAATACTTTATTTCAATTAAGAAATAGTAATAATTGTCAATTTTTTATTACTAATAATTTATATGATAGTTTAGTTTATTTAGCAGATAACAAAGGTTTAATTACTGATAACCAAATAGCACAACAATTAAGATTAAATGGAACAAATTTATATATCAAAGGTGTACTATGTCAAATTGTAATGGATGATTATATGACTTTTACTGATAATAATGAAACTAAAATTATGTCTTTTGTTTTAGCAACACCAAGAGCAATGAAAAGATATATGTTACAAAATACAGTTGTATAGCTAACTAAAGTAATGTTTACTCATATCTTGAAAAACAAAATCAATCGCTTTTTTAATATTTGGTCAATAATTTGGTAATATTTTTCTTATATTATGTTTTATAGCAAATCAAAAATGTTCAATTGGATTTAAATTAGGAGAATATGGCGGAAGAAATAATAGTTTGCATCCAGCATTTTCAATTAATTGTTGTGTTAATTTAGATTTATGAAACGTTGCATTATCTAAAACTATAATTTGTCCACGCTTTAATACTGGAATTAGTTTATTTTTAACATATGATTCAAAAATTTTACTATTGCAATGTCCTTCAAATGCTCATAAGGCTTTTAATTTACCTTTATTTAGTGAACCAATTATACTCATTCTCTTTATTTTATATGCGGGTTTATTATCAAATAATCTTTTACCTTTTTCAGATCAACCATATTTATAAAATTCATTATCATCAATTCCAGATTCATCAATATATACTAAATCTTCATTCATTATTTTAGCTATTTCTTTTAAAAAATCTTCTTGTTTATTTTTATCTCTTTGTTCATATAGAAAAGTTTTTTTTATATGTATAATTTAGTTTTTTAAAATAGTTATAAACTGTTTCTTTAGTCATATTTCCAAATTTATCAATTACTTTTTGAACTGTAACATCTTTATTTTCTGCTAAATAATTTTTTAATTCATCTAAATCCTTTATTTTGTGGCTATGTCCTTTTTGATAATTTAAAATTGGTTTTATATGCCCAGTTTCTTTTTTTCTTTTTTTTCATAAAAATAAAGTCTTTCTAGTGATATTGAACACTTTACAAATTTCTTTAATTTTCATATTTTTACTTTCATAAGCTTCTATTACTTTTCTTCGTAAGTCTTCACTGTATGGTTTTGGCATAATTTAATCTTCCTAATCTATTTTAATTATTGCTGAATTGTACTTTTAAATTCAAAAACTGTTTAAATTACATATTATTATTTTACATTATTTATGAGTAAATATTACTTTAGTTAGCTATATCATAGCAAGACATGCCAAACCACAATCATTTTCTGTTTCTTGTTGAACAAAAGGATATTTCATATAAAAAATCACCGCCAATAATAATTAACAGTGATTACCATTTTTTCCTTTTTATTACTTACGATGTTTTTTCTTTTTAGCAGCAGCGCTTTGTTTTTCGCGTTTTTCATCACGCGCAGAAAGAAAATGTTTATGTCTTTTTTCTGCTCTTTTAGTCTCTTGGGCCTTTTTACTAAATCCTTTTAAAAGACGTTGAAACTCTTGTTCACTACTTGTTCGTTCTTCGTTTTCTTTGTTGTCTGATGATGGTGATTTTTTCACTGAATGCATTCATGTCAGCTCCTATTTTTTATTTTACTTTAACAATTATATTAGTAAATTAAAAAATTATCAATATTTTTATACAATATTAAACTTTTTATTTTAAAAAAAAATTAAAAGTAAGATTATCTTTTAAAATTTCACACTTACTAACTATTATTTAATAATACTTAATGATTTTATCACATTTTAAATGTTTATTTTTTTTAATAAATAAAATAAAAATTTATTTATAAAATAAATCTAAATGAACGATTTGATACTAAAAATGGAATAAAATTTAAATCTTCTTTAGAAAGTTTACCAACAACGTTACGAATACCATCATTTTTAATTTTATTTGTAATAATATGTAATTCACCGCGATAATTTTGTGCTTTATTATTAAGAATAACAACATCACCTTTTTCTAATCATTGATTGGTATTGTTAGCAGGGATATCTAATTCTTGATATATAACTCGAGAAATAACACTACGAATTATATCACGTGCTAAATCAGATCTAACTTTATGAATATTTTTGTCAAAAAGAATCTGTTGTTCACTATTAGTAATATTAGAATTTAACTCAATTTTTAACGATAAATTTTTATAATCAATTTCATTTATCATTTTCAAATCATATTCTGTTAAAAACTGGTTAGCAATAATTATCATATCAATGCATAAAGCAATATAATGACGAATTTGTGTTACCAATGGTCAATCACGATGCAGTTCTAATGTTGGTAAATTATCATTATATTTTCAAGGTCCAATTTTATCTTTTCCTAATAATGTAACAAAGCTGGCAAATGGAATTTTATTAACAACGCTTTCAGATTGATTTAAACAAAAAAAGTCAATATCAGCACCGGTATATCTTTGTGGATAAAAATTATAACAACTAATAAGGTTATTAACATTAGCTTTATAAAATAATATTAAGTAGTTGATATCATTAACAACATATGAACCATTAATAAATATTTTAAAATTTAAACGATTTTGACTTAATTTTGCTTGATGTTTAATATCAATTCCTTCGTTGCAACGAATACCCGATAAACCATACATTTTAAAAAACTTTATGAAATCAAGTCGTTTATTAAGATTCAGATTAAATTCATTAATAAATTCAATATTAATATCTGCAAAAACATGCATATTATACTTTTTAGCAATTTGTGTTAATACTACTAATTTTTTTAAATTTTCATAATCTGTTTTTTTAAAACTAATTAAAGTTGTAAAAATAGTTTTAATATTATTCTTGGCCAATAATTCGGTATAATTTTTAATTTCTTCTAAATTTGCTAAATGTAAATAAACTGCAGCACCAATTTTTTCCATTTACTTCCTCCTTTACTTTTTATATATTAATTTTATCATTTTGTAACTTAATAATTTTTAATTTTTACAATAAATAATGTAAAGGATTCCTAGTTTGATAAAATAACTACTTCTACATAAAAATAAGAAAATTGACTATGCTAATCTTAATTTTAATACACCTTATACATTAATAAATCTATCAATTACATTTATTCGTGTTAAGTATTAACTTTATAAATATAATTATTTTTTATGCTAATATTTATTTATAATTTAATAAAAGTTGATTCCTAATATAGAAATTTATTTATATTAGGTTTTTTATTAAATTAAAATTAAAGAAAGGAAAAAGATTAAAAGATATGCCTTTAACTTATATAGAAAAAGAAAAACTATTTCAAAATGAATGAGAAAAAAGAAAAAAAGAAGCAATAAAAAATATTAACAAAAAAATACCAAATGAATATTTATTAAAAATATTTGAAACTATAATCTTAGATAATGATACAAAAGTTAATGAGGAAAATCCTCAACAATCTCAAGAATTCGAAACATTTGAAGAAAAACCATTACAAGATAATGAAAATAAACAAGAATCAAAAAATTGAACACAATTTAAAACAGAATATCCAAATATTGCACAAATAATAAAAAATAGCAAAAATACTGGCATCAAGGTATTAACATCTTTAATTACATTTTTTGAAATTAATGATGACCCACTTGGAATTACAGAATATATACTAAATTTAAATGAAGAACGTAAAAAAGAAAAAATGAATATTAAAGAAATTGAAGAAAAAATTAAAAATATTTGAAAAGAAATCAAAGAATTAGAAAGCAAGCTATTTTCAGATAAACCATTATCATTATGATCTTGTTCTTCTGAATTAAAAGAAGAAAAAATTAGTAAAAAATTGAACTTGAACTAATAAGAATAGGGGGGTTCGAAGTATCACAAGCACAAATGGAACAATATTCACCAGAAATAAAACAAATTATAAACGATTCAAAACAACTTTTAAAAGAATATGATGATGAATTAAATAAATCAATTACATTATAAATAATTTGTGTAATTACTTAATAAAAAGTAAATTTTTAGTGTTTATTAAACAAAAACAAACATTTATACTTTTTTATCTTATTTAATTACTATTTTTGATATATAGCTAACTAAAGTAATGTTTACTCATAAATAATGTAAAATAATAATATGTAATTTAAACAGTTTTTGAATTTAAAAGTACAATTCAGCAATAATTAAAATAGATTAGGAAGATTAAATTATGCCAAAACCATACAGTGAAGACTTACGAAGAAAAGTAATAGAAGCTTATGAAAGTAAAAATATGAAAATTAAAGAAATTTGTAAAGTGTTCAATATCACTAGAAAGACTTTATTTTTATGAAGAAAAAGAAAAAAAGAAACTGGGCATATAAAACCAATTTTGAATTATCAAAAAGGACATAGCCACAAAATAAAGGATTTAGATGAATTAAAAAATTATTTAGCAGAAAATAAAGATGTTACAGTTCAAAAAGTAATTGATAAATTTGGAAATATGACTAAAGAAATAGTTTATAACTATTTTAAAAAACTAAATTATACATATAAAAAAAACTTTTCTATATGAACAAAGAGATAAAAATAAACAAGAAGATTTTTTAAAAGAAATAGCTAAAATAATGAATGAAGATTTAGTATATATTGATGAATCTGGAATTGATGATAATGAATTTTATAAATATGGTTGATCTGAAAAAGGTAAAAGATTATTTGATAATAAACCCGCATATAAAATAAAGAGAATGAGTATAATTGGTTCACTAAATAAAGGTAAATTAAAAGCCTTATGAGCATTTGAAGGACATTGCAATAGTAAAATTTTTGAATCATATGTTAAAAATAAACTAATTCCAGTATTAAAGCGTGGACAAATTATAGTTTTAGATAATGCAACGTTTCATAAATCTAAATTAACACAACAATTAATTGAAAATGCTGGATGCAAACTATTATTTCTTCCGCCATATTCTCCTAATTTAAATCCAATTGAACATTTTTGATTTGCTATAAAACATAATATAAGAAAAATATTACCAAATTATTGACCAAATATTAAAAAAGCGATTGATTTTGTTTTTCAAGATATGAGTAAACATTACTTTAGTTAGCTATACTATAAGTGTGTATTACTATATAAATTAAAAAAGAGGATAAAATGAAACAAAAACAGATTCAAAAAACAAATGATAAAAATGATCAAAAATTAAAAAAAACTATCGAAACAAGTGATATTCAAACTAAAAATAATTTGAATTCAAAAGAAAATGATAAACAAACTGAAAATGATAAATACGAATTAAAAAAAATTTAAATTTTATTTTATAATTAAATTATTAACAATAATATTTGCATTTTTATTGGCAGTAGTTTTATATTTAGGTTTTTTATTAACAAATAAATTAGACTTAGATACATTATTAGAGTTTGAATGACCTTTATTACTACTGATGGGAATTACAACCATAACATTACTTCCAAGTAAAATATCTAAAACTACTAAAATTTAAAATAATTTTATAATTATTATTTCTTATTGCTTAAATTATATCCTTTTAACAAAAAATAAATTATCACCAAATAATAACGTCTTATAATAAATTTTGATATGAAAAACTCTTTTCTACAATATTATGTTCATCTAAATCATTTATTGATTTTCATTTTTTACCATAATTTAAACTACTACTTCCTAATATTTTAGTTTTCTTTTCTAATTTATTAACTTTAGTTTTTAAAATTTCAATATCAATTTCTAACTTATTAATTTTATTATTTAATCCATTATGTTCGCCAATTAATTTATCAAAACTATCCTTACTATATTTATTATTAATTGCTTTAATTTTATTACTTTCTCACATTCCACAAGTCAAAAATTTAAGTGGTCAATGTCACCATCTTCTTGCTAATTGTTTTTCATTTTTGAAATTCAAATTAAAATTATTAATTTGTCCACATATTTTATTTTTAGTTTCTTTTAGTATTTTTAAATCATGTATTTTTTCTTGCATTTCTTTAAAAATTTCATTAATGTCTGAACTATCATATAGTGTTAAATCATCTAAACTTTTAGAACTATCTCTATGCTTTATTTCAACTTCTAAATCAGTTTGTGAACCTAATACAAATAACTTATCTTCTGAAGTAGTTAAAACATTACTTAAATCATATTTATATATATTTTTAAAATCTGTTGCCAATGTTCCCTTATTTGCTTGTGCTTCTAAAAAACTAATAGTTACAGTAAACAAAGATAAAATTGGCATTATTGCTTTATCAGAATATTTTTTTGTACTTTTTCCACAATTATATTGAAGATATTTAAGATTTTTAATAACATTAGGAATATCTGCAACCAAAGATATTCCTTTTAATTCTTCAATAATTCTTTTAAAATAAGGAATTTGAGTATTATGTTGTTTTTGATATCTTAACTTTATACTTTCAAGTTTTTTTATTAACTCTGTTGCAGATAACATTTTTTCTTTTACCATTTTTTAATTTCTCCTCTTTTAAAAAATAAAAAATTCATTTATTTTTAATAAAAATAAGGGTTAGAAAACTTATATTAAGTTTATGATTTTTATTATACTATCTTTTTTTAAGAACCTGTTTAGAATCTTTTTAATAAAACTGAAATAAAGGAAAGAACAACCATTTGTAAACTAGTATTTAGTTTTCTTTCACAATTTTTTCATAATCTTCTGTATTTTTCTAATCAAGCAAAGCTTCGTTCTACAATTCATCTTTTTGGTAATACTACAAAAGTATGTAGTTCATTGCGTTTTATAATTTCAACATTTGCATTTATGATTGTTTTGATTTCAGAAGCAAATTTTTCACCAGTATAACCAGCATCTACTATTATTTTTTGAACTGCAGAAAGATTTTCTTTTTCATTTTCAATCATTATTATAGCGCTATTACGATCTGTTTTTTCTGCTGTGGTTATGTAAATTGCATGTGGTAAACCTTGAGAATCAACAATAATATGACGCTTTATTCCTGAAATCTTTTTACCAGCATCATAACCTTTATTTTCAGTAGTATCTGTATTTTTAACACTTTGCGAATCAATTATACAAAAACTAGTTTGTTCTTTGCGATTATTGTTGATACGAACTTTTTTAACCAATTTTTTTTAAAATTAATTGCCATACACTAGCTTCTTTACCGTTATTTTTACTTCAAATTTGAAAATAATAATATACAGTTTGTCATTTTGGAAAATTTTTTGGTAGCATTCTTCATTGACAACCACTTTTTAATACATATAAAATTGCACAAAATACTTCATATAAATCTAAACTTCTTGGTTTTGTTTTCTTTTTGCTATTTTCTAAAATTGATTTTATGTTCTCAAATTGTTCTTTGGTGACATGACTTGGATAATTTTTATGCATAATATATACCTCTGATTTTAAAATATATAATCATTTTACATTATTTTCGAAAAGATTCTAAACAGGTTCTAAGATTTTATTAATATACTTTTGACATAAAATAATAATTAGTTTTTCTAAATTTTAAAAAATTATTTATGTAAAAAAACTAAACATTTTCCTTTTTTAATAATTAGTTTTGGTCTTTTTTCTTTGTTAAATTCATTACTAATAGTTTGCGTACTATTATTAGTAACAGTAATATCTTGATTTGGATAAAACTTACAACCACTAAAATTATAAATTACTTCTTCATTGTCTAAACTAAAAAAAGAAATATATTTATTGTTAATTGTCAATTGTAAAAAATATATTCTGATTTTGCTTTTAGTAAAAAACAATAATTATTTTCACCTAATAAAATTGGGTTAAAACATTCATATTTTTTTAATATATTAATACTAGCAAGTAACATATCCCAACGTATTCCATCACTTACTATCACTATTTGTTGAAAATTAATTTTTTTGGAAATTGCAGTAACTATCGCAAGTTCACTATCAATAAAATCTTTTTCTTTATTAAAAGTAATAATTTCAAAATTATGTATTTTACTTTGATCATTTAAAATCTTTAACTGTTGTTTATTAATGGTATCATTATCACCACAAATAAACTTAATTGGTTTTTTATATTTTAATAATGATAAAACACCAGTTTCAACACCAATAAAAATTGGATTAATAAATTGTTCTCAATTTAAATTATAATCACAACAAACAATTAGTAATTGTTTAATATCACTATTTTTCATAATTTGTTAACATCGCAACTTGTTTTTTTACTGAATTATCACTATTTAATAAATAACTACCCGCTACTAGGTAATTAGCACCAGCAGTAATACAATCATTTGCTGTTAAATTATTAATGCCACCATCAACAGCAATTGTAATATTTGGAAAATTATTATCGATATGTTTTACTAACATTTTAATTTTATTAATAGTTAAATCTAAAAAACATTGTCCACCCGCACCTGGTTGCACACTCATAATTAAAATTGTATCAAGATCTTTCAAATAATCATAAATTTTTGAAATTGGTGTATCAGGATTAATGGCAATTCCTTTTTTAAAACCAGGGTTTTTTCACTGCAGAAATTCTTTTAATTGTTCTTCTGTTAATGCTTCATAATGTAAAGTAATATTTTTAACTTGCGGTAAAATTATAAATGGTTTTAAATAATCACATACTTTTAATGTTGTTATCTTTACCATCATATGACAATCAATATTAATATTAGAACTAAATTTACATACATCACTTAATATTTTTGCACCAAAACTTAAATTTTCAACAAAATGATGATCCATAACATCAAAATGAATTCAATTAATTCCTGCATTTTGTAAATTTAATAAATCATCTTTTAAAGATAGAAAGTTAGCAGTTAAAATGCTAGCGGCAATTGTTACTTCTTTTTTCATATATTACCATCCTTTATTTTAAATTATTAATTTTATTGAATTCTATTAAAATTTTACAATAATCTTCATAAAAAAAACTAGAAATTATTTTATTTGCAACTGCTTTTTTAATTGCACATTCTGGTTCTTGCTGATGTAAGCAAGTACGAAACTTACAACTTTGTCAAATATTAGTAAAACTAGGAAAATTAGTAGCAATATCAATACTACTTAGACCTTGCAACTGAAAGACCGAAAAACCAGGTGTATCTGCAATAATACCATCATGTAAAAAATAAAGGCGAGTTTTAGTTGTGGTATGTTTACCACGATTTAAACTTGTAGAAATATCCTGTGTTCATAGTTTTAAATTATTATCCAAACTATTTAAAGTTGAACTCTTTCCCACTCCTGAAGTACCTGTTAATATTGATAACTTGTTTGTAAAAACTTTTTTTAAATCTTCAATACCATTTTTTTTAACATTTGAAATAAAAATTGTTGGTAAATTTAAATTCTGATATGCTTTAACTTTTGTTCAAACTTCATTATCTTTAGTTACCAAATCAATTTTTGTAAATATTAAAATTATTTTTAAATGATAATAATTAAAAATAGTTAATAATTTATTTAATAGAAAACTACTAAGAAAAGGATTAACAAGAGAACTAACAATTAATACTTGATCAACATTAGCAATGCTTGGTCGATATAGTTCATTAAATCGAGGTAAAATTGATTCAACCAAAGGATTTTTATCATCTTTAAAATTAACTTTAACATAATCACCAACTAAAATTTTTGCTGTTTGAAATTTTAAATTTCCTTTGATTAAACAAGAATAAATTTGATTTTCAATTCTTACTTCAACAAAGTTATTTGCAACTCCAATAACTATTCCTTGTTTAAAGTTCATAGTGTCCTCCAATTAATATAAAATTAATATGCTTATAATAACACCAATAAGTAATAATATAATTAAAATTAAAGATGATAAAAATTCTTTTTTTAAATAAAATGGTTTTTTTAATTTTTGTGAATTTAAGTAATTTTTCTTAAATAACATATTATTTTTATTTTCCGTTTTTAAACAACAATCTAAATCATTACTCAATTCACTAATTGTCCGATAGCGATCATTAATATTCTTAGCAGTTGCCTTCAAAATAATATTTTCTAAACTTTGTGGAATATTTTTATTAATTTCATGAATTAATGGCATTGGTTCTTTAATATGTTTGGCCGCTAATATTTGTGGATTTTTATGAAAAAAAGGCGGTTTACCAACCAATAATTCATATAATATAATACCTAGAGCATAAATATCACTTTGAATTGTTGGTTTTTGAAATTTTACTACTTCTGGAGCAATATATTTCATTGTTCCTACAACTTGATTAGCGTGTTTTTTAACTTCATAATCATCAATAACAGCAATACCAAAATCTAAAACTTTAATTGCTCCACTACTAGTTAAAATAATATTTTCAGGTTTTAAATCACGATGAATAATATTGACTGCATGACACGCATTAACTCCTTTTAAAATTTCTTTCATAATAACTATAACTTCATTAACTGATAAAACTGAATAATTACTTAAATATTCTTTTAATGTTTTACCTTCTAATAATTCAAAAACTAAGCATCAATCTTTCTTATCAATAAAAACATCATATACCAAAATAACATTGGGATGTCTAACTCTAGATACTGCTCTAATTTCTTGCAAAAATCGTTCTTTTATTAAGTCATCTAGTGGTGAAATTGGATTAATTACTTTTAAAGCAACTTGCCGATTTAAATATTTATCTTGTGCTTCATAAACTTTAGCCATACCACCCGAACCAATAATTTTTAAAATATGATAACGATTATTCAATAATTTATTTATTTCCATTAGTTTCACCATTACTTTTAAATTTATTTTTTAAAAATTACTAACTTATTTATAATTTATATTTTACACAAAAATGTCAAAAGACTAAAATTTTATTTCCATTAATAATGCAGTAACATTATCAGTTGAAACATTAAGTAATGCTTGCTTAATTAATAACTTAACTTTGTTATTAATATTTCCATTTTTTTCTAAAATATTAACTATTTCATATTCTTCTAAAAAATCATGAACACCATCACTAGTTAAAAGAAAATATGATGGAATTATTAAGGGTAAATGAAAAATATTAGTTTTTAATGGCTTACGTGGACCAAGAGCACTAGTTAATGCCTTTCAATAAGTGTGATTTAAATCAACACTTGATTCTTTAGTTGTGTTTTTTTGTAAATATAAATTTAAAATATTATGATCAACTGTTAACTGTTTTAATCCTTGTTCACTATATTGATAAATACGTGAATCACCAATATTTACTAAATAAGCTTTGTTATTAGTAATTAAAATTATTACCATAGTTGTTCCCATATCAAGCGCTTGTTCATTACTTAAACTAAAATTATTCATTTCAATTTGAATAATATCTATCTTTTCTTGTAATCATGCATGAATTTGTTTATCATGTTTTAATTTAGTAAAATCTGTTGTTTCAAAAAATTTTTTTAACATACTAACAGCCATATTACTGGCCACTTCACCACATTTATGACCACCCAAACCATCACAAACAACACCAATAACTTGTCCCGTATTATTTGTTAAATATAAAACGGCATCTTGATTATTTGTACGATAATTACCAACATCTGTTTTATAACTAGCATTTATTTTCATAAACTGACCCCCTCCTATATTCCTTTTTTTAATTTACAAATATAAAATCCATCAGTATTGTTATTAAAACCAAAAAATTGTTTTTCTGCAATGATTGTCATATCTGCGTGATTTTTAACAAACTTCTCAATTTGATTTTGATTTTCTTTAATATTGAAAGTACAAGTAACATACACAATTATCGCTTCGGGTTTTAAAAGTTGATAAGCCTTATTTAATAATTTTGCTTGAACAGTAATTAAGTGATTAATTTCTTCTTTACTTCAATTGATAAGTTTAACTTCTGGTTTTCTTTTAATTAAACCTCAAGCAGTACTAGGAGCATCAATTAAAATTTTGTCAAACTTATTATTAAAATCCAATATTGTAGAATCACCATATTTAAGTTCAGTATTTGTTACGCCTAATTTTTTTAAATAAATAGCACCAATTTTTAATCGTTCTTCATTGATATCACAAGCAACTATCTTACCGTGATTAGACATTAAAGCTGCCATATGAGCTGTTTTACTAGCAATTCCTGCACACATATCTAATACTTCATCATATGGTTGTGGATCTAAAAAATGACTAACTAACATACTTGCTTGGTCTTGTTTAATAATTTCACCATTTTCATATAATTTTGTGTTAAAAATTGACTTTGAACTAATAATACCATCAGATACTATCTCGCTTAAACAAAAGTTAAAAGATTTATAATTTTCATTGTTTAACACTTTATTAACAGTAGTTTTTAATGTATTAACTCTAAAACTAATTAATGGCATTCTTAAGTTATCTTTTATCAATTGATTTGCAATATTAATACTAAATTGTGATTTTATTAAAGAATATAATCAACTAGGATAACTATATTTAATTAATTTAATATTTTGTTTACTTTCTTTTTGTAAGTTAAATTCTGATCTAAATTCAGTAAAACATAAATCTAATACTTTAGAAATAATAAATGTTAGTTTATTATCAATGGTGCTTACTTTTTTTAAAGTATTTTCAATTAAGATTTCTTTATTAGTAATTTCTAAAAAATAGATTTCATATAAAACTATTCATAATAAAATAGTTATGTGAAAAGGAATAGTAATTACTGATTTCAAAACATTTCATATTTGATTTAATATATAATCTAAATAAATTTGATTTTTTAAAGTTCCTAGTACTATCTTTTCAATTGCTTCTTTTTCTGATAATGTTAGATTTTTATCTCGCATCATTTGTGCTAATAAAACATTACAATGACCTTTTTCTAGGATTACTTGTACTAGAATTTTATAAACATCATTTTGAATTATCATTATTTAACCCCACAAAATTTTTAATTATACATATATTATAACTTAAATTATTATTTTTAATTTTGATAAGTATTTTACTATTATAACTATTAAAAAATGCATCATTACAATGCATTTTTAGTAATAAATTATTATTTTTAATAAAAAATAAACTATTAAAAGTTACTCTTTATATTTACTTTACCTTTTCATTTTTTACAATCTTCACCATATTTATACATATTATTAATTTTAATACCAAGAATAATTCCTGATCATATTGCACAAGGTGTATTAGCACAAATTATAACTAAATCTTTCATTAAAATTGTTGATTCAGATCCGCCATGATATGATAAATGAATAATGCCCCATAATACTCATAAACTGTTAGCTGTTGTATAAAGAATAAATGTAAGTAAAGAAATACCATCTGTTTTTTTAGTTTTTATTGTTTTTAAAGATTGTGGACAAAATGCTACAACAGCAATAAGTGCTCCATTTTTTTATACGAAAAAAATATTTATATTTTTACTATTATTTTCATTGACATTGGGTTTTGTTTTCTGTAAGATACTTATTGTGCCCGAAAATAAATGGGTTACAAACTAGAAAAAACGATCTTTGAAAACTAAATAGAACAAGAATTAATCCGTCAATTTTTTATTAAAGATTAAATAAGTCAGATATCATCTTTTAACAAAAACAATTTTATTGAGAGTTTGATCCTGGCTCAGGATTAACGCTGGCGGCATGCCTAATACATGCAAGTCGAACGAAAGTAGCAATACTTTAGTGGCGAACGGGTGAGTAACACGTATCTAACCTACCATTTAGTGGGGAATAACTGTTGGAAACGACAGCTAATACCGCATATGTTATTTATTTGCAATGATAAATAATGAAAGGAGCATTTGCTTCGCTAATTGATGGGGATGCGGCGCATTAACTAGTTGGTAAGGTAATGGCTTACCAAGGTAACGATGCGTAGCCGATCTGAGAGGATGAACGGCCACATTGGGACTGAGACACGGCCCAAACTTCTACGGAAGGCAGCAGTAGGGAATTTTTCACAATGGGCGAAAGCCTGATGGAGCAATGCCGCGTGACTGATGAAGGTCTTCGGATTGTAAAGGTCTGTTGTAAGGGAAGAAGTGCTAGAATAGGAAATGATTTTAGTATCGACCATACCTTACCAGAAAGCCACGGCTAACTATGTGCCAGCAGCCGCGGTAATACATAGGTGGCAAGCGTTATCCGGATTTATTGGGCGTAAAGCGTGCGTAGACGGTTTTGCAAGTCTGAGGTTAAATTTAGGGGCTCAACCCCTAACCGCCTTGGAAACTACATTACTAGAGTATAGGAGAGGTTAGTGGAATTTCATGTGTAGCGGTGGAATGCGTAGATATATGAAGGAACACCAGTGGCGAAGGCGGCTAACTGGCCTATTACTGACGTTGTGGCACGAAAGCGTGGGGAGCAAATAGGATTAGATACCCTAGTAGTCCACGCCGTAAACGATGAGTACTAAGTGTTGCCATGAGGCAGTGCTGTAGCTAACGCATTAAGTACTCCGCCTGAGTAGTATGCTCGCAAGAGTGAAACTCAAAGGAATTGACGGGGACCCGCACAAGCGGTGGAGCATGTGGTTTAATTCGAAGCAACGCGAAGAACCTTACCAGGTCTTGACATACCTTGCGAAGCTATAGAGATATAGTAGAGGTTAACAAGGATACAGGTGGTGCATGGTTGTCGTCAGTTCGTGTCGTGAGATGTTTGGTTAAGTTCAGCAACGAACGCAACCCTTGTCCTTAGTTGCCAGCATTAAGTTGGGGACTCTAAGGAGACTGCTAGTGTAAGCTAGAGGAAGGTGGGGACGACGTCAAATCATCATGCCCCTTATGACCTGGGCTACACACGTGCTACAATGGCTGATACAAAGAGTCGCTAAACCGCGAGGTCAAGCAAATCTCAAAAAGTCAGTCTCAGTCCGGATTGAAGTCTGCAACTCGACTTCATGAAGTCGGAATCGCTAGTAATCGCGAATCAGCAATGTCGCGGTGAATACGTTCTCGGGTCTTGTACACACCGCCCGTCAAACCACGAGAGTTGGCAATGCCAGAAGTCGGTGTCCTAACCGCAAGGAGGGAGCTGCCAAAGGCAGCGTTGATGATTGGGGTTAAGTCGTAACAAGGTATCCCTACCGGAAGGTGGGGATGGATCACCTCCTTTCTATGGAGTTTGGTTTCTAATAAGAAACCAAGACAACAAGAAAAATTAGATGGATGATTTATTGGATTACTTCTTTTGTTCTGTTTAGTTTTCAGGGATTGTTTTCTCTGAGCAATTGTTCTTTAAAAACTGGATAATAGACATCTTTTAAAAAAAATAAGATAATTTTTATCTTGCAATAGGATATTCTAAAAATAAATTATTAAGAGCGTATGGTGGATGCCTTGGAATTGGAAGACGATGAAGGACGCGATTACCTGCGATAAGCTTCGGGGAGCTGGAAATAAGCTTTGATCCGGAGATGTCCGAATGGGGAAACCCACTATCTTTAATCAGATAGTACTGTACAATGAATTCATAGTTGTGCAGAGTGATACCTAGAGAATTGAAACATCTTAGTACCTAGAGGAAAAGAAAGCGAATGCGATTCCCTTAGTAGCGGCGAGCGAAAAGGGAGCAGCCTAAACCAGTCGTCAGACTGGGGTTATAGGACTGTCTATTAGGTTCGACCTATGAAGAGTTACAAAATTTATATATAGCAGAAGTTGTTGGGAAGCAACGCCATAGATGGTGAAAGCCCAGTATGCGAAATGTATAAATCTCTTGACAGTATCCCTGAGTACGGCGAGGCACGTGGAACCTTGTCGGAATTTACGCAGACCACTGCGTAAGGCTAAATACTAACCAATTACCGATAGTGAACCAGTACCGTGAGGGAAAGGTGAAAAGTACCCCGAGAGGGGAGTGAAATAGTTTCTGAAACCATATGCTTACAACAAGTCGGAGCCCGTTAATGGGTGACGGCGTGCCTTTTGTAGAATGAGCCGGCGAGTTACGATTACATGCAAGGTTAAGTTGAAAAGACGGAGCCGAAGTGAAAGCGAGCCTGAATAGGGCGTTTAGTATGTGGTCGTAGACCCGAAACCAGGTGATCTAGCCATGAGCAGGTTGAAGTTAATGTAACAGTTAATGGAGGACCGAACCAACGTTCGTTGAAAAGACCGTGGATGACTTGTGGCTAGCGGTGAAATTCCAATCGAACCTGGAGATAGCTGGTTCTCCCCGATATAGTTTTAGGACTAGCGTCAGAATTAGTGCAATGGAGGTAAAGCTCTGAATGTATGATGGCCCCACCTCGGGGTACTGAATGCAATTAAACTGCGAATGCCATTGTTACATATCTGGCAGTCAGTCTATGGGTGATAAGGTCCATGGACGTGAGGGAAACAGCCCAGATCATCAGCTAAGGTCCCCAAATCAATGCTAAGTGGAAAACGATGTGGAATTGTTCAGACAGCTAGGAGGTTGGCTTAGAAGCAGCCATCCTTTAAAGAGTGCGTAACAGCTCACTAGTCGAATGATTCTGCGCGGAAAATGTACCGGGGCTAAGCATTGTACCGAAGCTATGGGTCTATATATATGTTTACATATATTGTGGGCGGTAGGGGAGCGTTCTAATCTGCGACGAAGTTAGACCGGAAGGACTAGTAGAGCGTTTAGAAGTGAGAATGCCGGCGTGAGTAACGATTGAAGGTGAGAATCCTTCATGCCGATTGACCAAGGTTTCCTGGGCTAGGTTCGTCCACCCAGGGTTAGTCAGGACCTAAGGCGAGGCCGAAAGGCGTAGTCGATGGATAATAGGTTGATATTCCTGTACCACCATGGTGACTGATGGAATGACGGAGAAGGCTAAAATGTCCCAGTGGTTGGTAGTGCTGGGCTAAGTACAAAGAGGGTTGTGTAGGCAAATCCGCACAGCGTTAACCTTGAAGTACGATGGGGAGTGAACGGTTTGCTTAGTAACGAAGCATTTGATGCCATACTTCCAAGAAAAGTTTCTAAAGACATCACCATGGTGCCTGTACCGAGAACGGACACACGTGGTCAAGGAGAATATCCTAAGGCAAGCGAGATAACTATAGCTAAGGAACTCTGCAAAATAACCCCGTAAGTTAGCGAGAAGGGGAACTCATAGCAATATGAGTCGCAGTGAAGAGGTCCGGGCGACTGTTTAGCAAAAACACAGCTCTCTGCTAAGTTGTAAGACGATGTATAGGGGGTGACGCCTGCCCAGTGCTGGAAGGTTAAAGAGATTTGTTAGCGTAAGCGAAGCTTTGAACTGAAGCCCCAGTGAACGGCGGCCGTAACTATAACGGTCCTAAGGTAGCGAAATTCCTTGTCAGGTAAGTTCTGACCCGCACGAAAGGCGTAACGATCCGGACGCTGTCTCGGCTATAGACTCGGTGAAATCTTAGTACCTGTGAAGATGCAGGTTACCCGCGATTAGACGGAAAGACCCCGTGGAGCTTTACTACAACTTGATATTGAATTTTGGTGTAGTTTGTACAGCATAGGTGGGAGACGTTGATATGCAGACGCTAGTAGGCATGGAGTCACCATTGGGATACCACCCTTGCTATATTGAAATTCTAACTTGAGACCATAATCTGGTCTAAGGACAGTGTCTGGTGGGTAGTTTGACTGGGGCGGTCGCCTCCTAAAAAGTAACGGAGGCGCCCAAAGGTACCCTCAATATGAATGGAAATCATATATAGAGCGCAAAGGTAAAAGGGTGCTTGACTGCGAGACATACAAGTCGAGCAGGAACGAAAGTTGGGCTTAGTGATCCGGCGGTGCTGTGTGGAAAGGCCGTCGCTCAACGGATAAAAGTTACCCCGGGGATAACAGGCTAATCTCTCCCAATAGTTCATATAGACGGGGAGGTTTGGCACCTCGATGTCGGCTCATCGCATCCTGGAGGTGTAGTCGCTTCCAAGGGTTGGGCTGTTCGCCCATTAAAGCGGTACGCGAGCTGGGTTCAGAACGTCGTGAGACAGTTTGGTCCCTATCTGTCGTGGGCGCAAGAAATTTGAGGAAAGCTGTTCCTAGTACGAGAGGACCGGAATAGACCTACCTCTGGTGCACCAGTTGTCACGCCAGTGGCACAGCTGGGTAGCTATGTAGGGCATGAATAAGCGCTGAAAGCATCTAAGCGCGAAGTCAGTTCCAAGATGAGATTTCTCATTCGAAAGAAGTAAGATCCCTTGAATACTACAAGGTTGATAGGTCAGGTGTGTAAGCATAGTGATATGTTCAGCTTACTGATACTAATAGATCGAGGATTTATTGAAGAATATATTCTCTATTGCAAATCAAAAGTAATCAAATTTAAAGATGTCTGTTTCTAGTTTTTAGGGAGCAATTGCTAAACTATTTGGTGTCCATGGCGGAGTGGTCACACCTGTTCCCATCTCGAACACAGCAGTTAAGCACTCCAGCGGCGAAAATACCAGCAATGGGAAAATAGCACGATGCCAAATTTTTTTTATTGTTAATCTTAATGTAAAAATTAAGATTTTTTTAATTTTTACATTAAAATAAGTAAATAATTTTATTTTTAATTTATGATTGTTTTAAACCACTTATACGCTCTGCTATTGATAAATCATTTTTTATTCATCAATAAATAGTAATAATAAATCCAATTAATGATATATAAGTTATATATTGTAGTAAACTACAAAGTCCATAGATTAGTTTTTCTTTACGATTTGATCCAACATTAATTCCGGTGACGATTTCACCAACGGATCTAATATTAAAAATTCATAAAATAGCATTAATAATAAATAAAAAATTATTAATTAAAAGTTTAATTAAACGTTTTGTTTGCATATTACTCTCCTTTAAACTAAAAATATTAACAATAATAATTTTAACATTTTAACTATAAAATATATTATTTTAAACATTACCTTTATTATTGATAATAAAATAATATTAAATTAAAAATAATCTTGCTGCTTTATCATAAGAAGTGTAAGAACCTGTTTAGGATCTTTTTTGATTAATTTTTAATAAAATTTATATTATAATGGTTATTTTATAATAAAAAATAGATTTTTAGTCGATAAGTTTTCAAATGATAAAATCTTTTTAACAAAAAAATGAAAAAGAAAATAAATTATTGGTTAAGTACCTATTTATAAATGATTATTTCTTGTTTTAGTTAAATTCTATTAAAAAGATCCTAAACAGGTTCTAACAAATATTAATGTAAAGGAAATTGATATTAATTATTTTTCATTGGTTTTTTATATATAAAAAAGAAGGAAAACCAATGATAAAATATTATTAATAATTTTTATTAATAAAAATTAAAAGGAAAATAGTATGCCAAAATTATTAAAAAACAGGTATAATTACCAGTCACTCCAAGATCTGGCTGTAACTATTAGAACCATATACCCTCTATTTAAAATTGATGAGTTTATCAATGACATTATAGATGAAACATGAGATAAGTTAGAATTGAAAGCCCGTATGAGGAAAATTGCAATTAATTTAGGAAGATATTTACCAACCAGTTATGAACAAGCACTTGCTATTATTGATAAGATCATTGAACTTTATCCTGTAGGATTTAATGGTTTTTCACTAATGTATTTTCCAGATTTTGTTGAAATCTATGGACAAAATGAACATCATTGGGATTTGTCAATAATTTGGTAATATTTTTCTTATATTATGTTTTATAGCAAATCAAAAATGTTCAATTGGATTTAAATTAGGAGAATATGGCGGAAGAAATAATAGTTTGCATCCAGCATTTTCAATTAATTGTTGTGTTAATTTAGATTTATGAAACGTTGCATTATCTAAAACTATAATTTGTCCACGCTTTAATACTGGAATTAGTTTATTTTTAACATATGATTCAAAAATTTTACTATTGCAATGTCCTTCAAATGCTCATAAGGCTTTTAATTTACCTTTATTTAGTGAACCAATTATACTCATTCTCTTTATTTTATATGCGGGTTTATTATCAAATAATCTTTTACCTTTTTCAGATCAACCATATTTATAAATTCATTATCATCAATTCCAGATTCATCAATATATACTAAATCTTCATTCATTATTTTAGCTATTTCTTTTAAAAAATCTTCTTGTTTATTTTTATCTCTTTGTTCATATAGAAAAGTTTTTTTTATATGTATAATTTAGTTTTTTAAAATAGTTATAAACTGTTTCTTTAGTCATATTTCCAAATTTATCAATTACTTTTTGAACTGTAACATCTTTATTTTCTGTTAAATAATTTTTTAATTCATCTAAATCCTTTATTTTGTGGCTATGTCCTTTTTGATAATTCAAAATTGGTTTTATATGCCCAGTTTCTTTTTTTCTTTTTCTTCATAAAAATAAAGTCTTTCTAGTGATATTGAACACTTTACAAATTTCTTTAATTTTCATATTTTTACTTTCATAAGCTTCTATTACTTTTCTTCGTAAGTCTTCACTGTATGGTTTTGGCATAATTTAATCTTCCTAATCTATTTTAATTATTGCTGAATTGTACTTTTAAATTCAAAAACTGTTTAAATTACATATTATTATTTTACATTATTTATGAGTAAATATTACTTTAGTTAGCTATATGTTAAAAATAAACTAATTCCAGTATTAAAGCGTGGACAAATTATAGTTTTAGATAATGCAACGTTTCATAAATCTAAATTAACACAACAATTAATTGAAAATGCTGGATGCAAACTATTATTTCTTCCGCCATATTCTCCTAATTTAAATCCAATTGAACATTTTTGATTTGCTATAAAACATAATATAAGAAAAATATTACCAAATTATTGACCAAATATTAAAAAAGCGATTGATTTTGTTTTTCAAGATATGAGTAAACATTACTTTAGTTAGCTATATAACAAAAATTCTTATTAACTTTTAATTTAATAAGTTTTTTAATTTTTTATTTTAAAATAAGTAAAATTATGTTTTTAAGTTTATTTGATTACATTTAAAAATACTATATGTTCTATTAACAATCATTTCTTTTAAAACATGTCAAATATTAGTTTCAGTAAAAGTACCAATATTTCAACTAGCACTTTGATTAACAATACCTTTTTTATTATTTTTAAAATACTGTTTTTTTAATTTTTTATGATTATCTAATTCTTTATATAAATAATCAATTAGTTCATCATATTGACCATTATTAATTAAATTTTTACAATTATTATATTCTTTTACATACTTTCCTTTATTTCCGGCCATTATTCCAAGATATAATGTTCTAATTAAATGGAATTTATCTAAAACAAACTCAGCACCTAAATAATCTGCTACATCTTTAATTCATCCAGCACTATCACCACAAATAATAATTTTTGCTTGTTCAATGTTTTCATAAAATTTTTGACAATGTTTTTTAACAAATTCAGCAGTCTTTTTAACTCCAATTGCTGTTTTTGTTGGTCTAATAATTACTTTTACTCTTTTATTTTGTACTTTGTGATTAATATTATCTGTATATGTTGTTATTAATCTCATAGAGTGTTTTATACCTTTACGTTTAAAATCTCAAAACTTTCTATGTCCATCATCAATCGCTACAAAAATAGGTTGATTTTTTTCTAATTTTACTTTTATTGGATTTGCTTCAATTACTTCTAAATTCTTAAAAACTCTATGAACAGTACTAACACTAATACCTGCTTTTTTACAAATAGCACAAATATCATGGTATCTTTTTCCGTCAGCAAAATATTCAATAATAGTTTGTTCAATATCTTCACCAATTCTTTTATATTTAGGTAATTCTAGTCATTCATCAACTAAACAAACACGAACTAACTTTTGTAATTTTTCATTAAAATATTCATAAATTCTTCTTTTATAAGTTACTAATCCATACATTGTTTTTCTTGTTCGATATTGATAATCAACAATTTTATATTTCTTTTTATCTCTTGTTTTAAATATTCTTCAATCTCGTTTTTCTCATTTCTTTGTTATATTTTCTAAAACTAATTTATCTATTTTTGCACTTTCTTCTCTAAAATTTCATTTATAATTAAAATTCATATTTTACTCTCCTAATCTGTTTCTACACCAATTATTAATTTTAATTTACATAAATTTAAAGTGTTAAAATATGATAAATTATATTAATAATCTATTTTGCTTTATTTTATCTACTATAATCCACATAAGAACCTAATTATTATCAAAATAATGGTAGTGTGAAAAAAAGTACTTTCATATTTACAATATAATAAATAAGTGCAAATACTATTAATAGTATAGGTATCATAAAATAAACGCCTTTAATTTAGGCGTTATTTTGCATTTAAAAGCATACTTGTAAAAATAATGAAAAATAGTACAATTTAGAAGTAAAATCAAGGAAAAAAGGAGAGTTTATGGAGAAAAAAGAGTTAATGAAATTAGTATCTGAAAAAACTAATTTTTATTTAGAACATGTAGAATTAGTTTTTGATGCTATCTTTGAAGAAATTAAATATCAAAATAAACAAGAAAAATCAGTAAATATAAAAGAAATTGCAAATTTTAAAATCGTTAAAGTTCAACCAAAAAATAGAAGAAATAAAAAAAATAATAAAATAATAAAAGTAAAACCTTATAATATTATTAGGTTTGAACCAACAGAAACTTATTTAAAAGAAATCAAAAAATATTGAAGTGAAAAAGAAATGGAAGTCTCAAAATATGAAAACATGAATAAAAACAAATTTAAATAAAATAACATTAGCATTAGCACTAATTGGTGCAGTAAGTGGAGTAACTGGTTTAATAATTGGTTCAATAGCACATAATCAAACTAATGGTTATCAATCATTTTTAGGACATGACTATACAGTCTACTGGGGGGGCTGGGGCACAACTATATGAGAAAGAAAAACTAATGATAAACGCATAATAGATTTATATTTTGATAAAGATAAACGCATTAATACAGATTTAAAATGAGATGGTCAATATCCAAAAGGATATTTTAATTGATAACTAAATTTCCAAATTAATGTATGAAATATTCTCGTTATATTTATCAAATAAATTAATATTGTTTAAATCAATTTCTTGTTTATCGGTTATTAAAATTAAATCATAATTTCCAGCACCAAATATACCACTAATTTCAATCCGATTTAAATTATTAATCGGATTTTCAATTAATAATTCAAAATCACTATTATTATCAATTTGTAAAATTTCTTTATAAAATTCTAATTTAGAAAATAATTGAGATTTATTTGAACCATATAAATTTAAAGCATTTTCAATTTTATTATTATTAATAATTGTTCTTGTAAAGTATTTTCCATATTCACCATTACCTAATGTTCAATCTTCTGGAATTAATGACGGAATATTATTACTGGAATGGCAACACTTTTTAGGACTATTTTTTGGTAGACATTTGTTTTTGATAATTAACTGGAGTTAAGTAGTTTAAAGTGCTGTGGATTCTTATGTTGTTGTATCAATTGATGTAATCAAATAATTCTAATTTTAATTGGATTAATGATCTAAAATTTTTATCATTAATAAATTCAGTTTTGAAAGTTTTAAAAGTTGCTTCAGCAACAGCATTGTCATAAGGACAACCTTTTTTGCTTAAAGAGCGAGTAATATTGAATGCTAGTAAAAGTTTATCAATAATTTTATTATTAAATTCATTACCACAATCACTATGAAATATTTGAATATCTTTTAAACAGCGATTTGATTGCATAAATGCTTGATGTACTAATAAGGCATCTTTTCTAGTACCTACACTATGTCCAATAATTTCGCGGTTAAATAGGTCAATTAATAAGCAAATATAGTTTCATTTACCATTAACTTGAACATAAGTTAAATCACTGACAATAACTTCATTTTTAAGCCTATTATTAAAGTTTTTATTCACAAGATTAGTGATTTTTTCATCATTTACTTTGTTATTATGATTTTTGAATGATAATTTAGTGTATTTTGATATTAAATTATGCTTATTCATAATTTCTTTAATTTTTCGTCTTGATAAATAAATTTCTTGGTTTTCTAATATTACTTTTAATCTTCTTGTTCCATAAACACATTTATTTTCTTTAAAAGCACTAATAATAGCTTCATCATAAATATTATTTTGAATTTTATTTTCTTTTTTCTTTAAATTAAAATAATATGTTGATTTAGAAATTTTTAAAAAATGACACATTGTGCGAATTTTATATTTAAACTTATTGTTTGTAATAATTTCTATTTTCTGCCTATTATTAGTGCTGCTTGCTTTAAAATATCATTTTCCATTCGTAATTGTTTTAATTCTTTTCTTAATTTAATTAATTCATTTTCTTCAACAGAACGATTATCTTTAGCTTTAAAACTACCTGAATTAGTAAATTGCTTAATTCAATTATAAGTAGCTGCTCTTGTAACATTATATTCTTTAGCAAGGTAAGATACTGATTTGCCGCTTTGATATAAAGCTACTATTTGTTTTTTAAATTCATCGGTATATGAATTAATATTGGCCATAATTATAGTTCCTTTCTTTCAACTAATTTGTTCACTTGTCTACGTAATTAGTGTCCAATAAAGTGTAACCCATCCAAATCATTAGTTTTTAAATTATATTCAGTGTTAATATTTATATATTTTTTACTTAAAATATAATCTCATGCAAAATTATTCATTCCTTTTATTCAATCATCATATAATTTTTGTGTATTAACTTCTATTTTAAAAATAATAGTATTATTTTCATTATGTATTTGATAATCTGAATAATTTTCAGGTTTTAAAAAATGTAAAGGACTATCAAAATAAACACTATTTGTTGAAATAGTTTCTTTTAAAAACTTAAATTTTAATAATTCTAAATTATTTTTTTCAATATTATTTAATCTTTTTTTAATCCAATTTTTCTTTAACATTTAATTTTCCAATTTAATTATATTTATTATTTAATTGATAGCAAATCATTAAATTTTCTAATAACATGGCAATAGTCATTGGTCCAACACCACCAGGCACAGGAGTAATTGCTGAAGCGGTATTTTTCATTATTTCAAAATTAATATCACCAACAACTTTTTTTTCTTTACCTTGATAATTAATTGCTACATCAATAATAACAATATCACGTTTAACTTGACTACTATTAATAATATTATAGACACCAGTAGCACTACAAATGATATCAGCTTCTTTAGTATAAATAGTTAAGTCTTTAGTTAATTTATGAACAATGCTAACAGTTGCTCCCATATTAGTTAATGATAAAGCCAATGGTTTACCAACAATATTACTATCGTTAATGATAGTAATATTTTGTTTAGAAATGGGAATTTGATAGTGATTTAGTAATTTTAAAATACCTTTTACTGTACAAGGCAACATTGCTTTTTTATCACCTTGTAATAATCTTCCGGCATTAATATTTGTTAAACCATCAACATCTTTATTAATAGTAATGCTATTAATAATTGCTAATGTATCTAAATGTTTTGGTAGTGGTAATTGTACTAAAATTCCATCAATATTATTGTCACTATTTAATTGTTCAATTTTATTAATTATTTCTTTTTGTGTTACTGTTGTTGTTAGTGAAAATACTTGTCCATCAATACCACATTCTTGACATGCTTTAATTTTAGTTCGTACGTACATTTGTGATGCTAAATCTTCACCAATAATTATTACTGCTAGTTTAGGTTTACGATTAGTAATAGTTATTACTTGTGATTTAATTTTTGCTTTAATTTGCTGGGCAATTATTTTACCATCTAAAATTTTTATCATATGTGTTCACCGTTTCTTAATTTATCCAATTAATACGTTTTCTTCAACTCTACTTATCGTTGGTTTTGATTTACGATCACTTCAAGCAAGAACAGTAGTTGATACTCCTAATTGTCCCACAAACATGACAAAAATTAAACTAAGTTGACTAAAAATACCTAATTTGGAATTATCAAATAATGAAAGTCCTGTTGTTCCAAAAGCACTTGAAACATCAAAAATTACTTGTGCAAAGGTCATATCAGAATTATCTGTTATAAAAACATTTTCAATTGTGATAATCATTACTGATACAAAAACTAAAATAAAACCAAGTGTACCGACTATAAATGACATACGAACAGTTTGATTAGGAATTTTACGCTTGAATACAAAAACATCATTACGGGCACGGGCAATATTAAAAATTGTTAAAAGAATAATTGCTAAAGTTGTCGTTCTAATTCCTCCGGCAGTACTTGCTGGTGAAGAACCAATTCACATCATTAATGATTGGATCATTTGTGAGGCAAGGTGAAATTTATTTAAGTCAACTGTATAGTAACCAGCATTTCTTGTTGACATTGTATTAAAAAAAACAGCCATAATTGCATCAGATGTCGATAAATTTTTAAAAATGGGTTCTTGCCTTGACGGAGTTATGACATTACGTGAAAAATATTCAATAAACATAACACTACTAACACCCAATATCGCAACTAAAAAATATGTTATTAATGTTAGTTTAGTAAATAAACTAAATCTAAATTTTTGACCATGAGTTTTATTTTTAATTCAATGATATAAATCATAATAAACAGGAAAACCAATACCACCAATTACAAATTCAATAATAAAAATTCACTGCACAAAATAATCACTCTGAAAAGGTTCTAATGAAGTTATACCAACTATATCAAATCCAGCATTATTAACAGCAGAAATTGAGTGAAAAATTCCCGATCATAATGCTAATAGTATGTGATTATAGTAACCTGTATTATTGTTTAGACCATATTCTATTCCTGAGATAGGCACAAAATAAAAATATAAAAATAAAACAATTGCTCCCAAGAATTCAGTAATTGTCATAACAATAATACCAATTTTTAATACATCAATAGTCGTTCCTAATTTATTAGAGCCACGTTCACCTTGCATTAGTAATCTTTCTCTTAAACTAGTATGTCGATTAAATATAAATAAGGATAATATTGCTAGTTTAACTGTAATTAAACCAATACCACCAAATTTAATTAAAATTAAAATAATAAATTGCCCAAAGAAAGTAAAGTCATTAGCAGTGCTTTTTACTGTTAAACCAGTATCAGAAAACGCACTACTAGCAGTAAAAAGGGCAGGCAAAAAGTTTCATTGTCCTTTTGTTGTGGCAATTGGTGTCATTAAAAGTATTGTTCCAACTAATAAAGTGAAAAAATATAAATTAAACATTTGTCGGGGACGAGTTTTACCAACAAAAATAATTTTAAAAATATTTTTTACACTACGATAATTAACCTTAGATAGCATCAAAAAACTCCTAAAATAACATTTTCTTTTATTATTATACTATACTATAGTCATTTCTATTAAATATTAGTTTTGTAGATTAGACACACTTTTTGGACTAATAAAAGTTTTTATAACTTTATATTATTAGTTGAGGTGTAGTTTAAAATGAAATATTTAATTAATAGTGCTGATTTTACTAAATTTGATTATAAATTTAACAAATTTGTAGAAAAGTATAAAAATGATAAAAATATTAATAAAGTTAATATTTATTATCGTAAATTTAGAAAATTTTGTTTTATTTTTAAAAATAAAAATACTTGTAAAGAAATAATTTCTCAATTACATATGCCAAAGCAAACCTTTTATTATTGAGCTAAACGTTTTTATGATGTTTTTTACAGAAATAAACCTTTTGAAGAATTATTATTTAAGTCAACAAAACCTAAAAATATTAAATATTTCTATAAGTTGGAATTATCAGAAAAATTTATAAATTATTTTGTTCAGTATAAAGAAGAGTTTGGTATAGGTGCTTTTCAATTTTGTTATTTAATAAGGCATATTGATGATATTAGGTTTAATTTTTTGCCAAAACCCTCGGTTAAAACTATATATCGTTGATTAAAACGTTTTGGTTTTTGTTCACAAAAAGTTATTAAGAAAAAACATTTGAGATATGAAGTAAAAGAAACTGGATTATTACAAACTGATATTAAAGTAGTATCAGATTATATAACAGGAAGTAAAAGATGATATATTATTGATTTTATTGATGAAAAAACTCGAATTACTTATTGTTATCCATCTGAACAAGCACAAACCAGAGATATTGTAAATGCTACTAAAAATGCTTTAAATTTCTATGAAAAATTAGGAATTAAAATTAAAAGAATTAGAACTGATAATGGTAGTCAATATACTAATACATCTTGTGGAAAACCACAAAGGAATCGTTGATTTACAAATTTTTGTAATAAAAAAGGTATAGTTCATGAAACTACACCGTTTAGATCACCACAGAGTAATGGTAAGATTGAAAGATTTCACAGAAATTGAAGTAATTTATTTGAAATAAAACCATATTTAAATAGTGATTTTAGTTTATTTCAAAAATTAGTGAATTCTTTTCAAGAATATTATAACAATTCTAAACCACATAAATCATTAGGATTAATGACTCCTATGGATTATTTTGATAAACTTTTATTAGATAAAAAATAGTCCAAAATGTCTGTACTACCTTACAATTAAATATTAGTTTTAAATTTAAAATACCAATATTTTAAGAATTAGTTTATAATTTAGTATAATATAACATATTTAAGTAAATATTATTTAAGGAAGAAGGATATAGATGTCTTCATCAGAGAATGATTTTTGTGTCATTGGTTTAGGTAAATTCGGAATTTCAGTTGTTAAAACTTTAGAAGAATTAGGTAAAGTTACATTAGCTATTGATAAAAGAGAAGACCGTTGTCAATTAGTTTCATCAATAGCTTCTGAAACTTTAATTTTAGATTCGACTAATCGTGATGCATTAGATGATGCTGGAATTCACAAGGTGCAAAATATTATTATTGCTATTGGTTCTGATTTAGCAGCTTCAATTGTTACTGCTGTTCATGTTTTAGCAATTCATCGTGAACACAATACATTATCATCACTTAATCTTATTGCTAAAGCTGTTGATAGTACTCACCAACTAATTTTAGAAGCAATTGGTATTACTAATATTATTTTATCTGAAACAGAAGCTGGTAAGAAAGCTGCATATCGTGCTATTTGAAAATTAGGAATAGATTTAACTACAGTTGATGAAAAGTACTCAATAGCTAATGTAATTGTTAAAAATACTAAGTTTACAAATAAAAAACTAGAAACTTTAAAAATTCCTAGCAATTATAAAATTAACTTAGTTGCGATTAAACGTCATGGTAAAGTTATTATTCCTAGTAGAAATGAAATATTAATGTTAAATGATGAACTATTATTTATTAGTTCTAATGAAAATATTAATTCTGTTTGTAATGATTTTTCAATTGGTGATACTAATAAAATATTTGAGCCTACTATTATTAAAACGGTAAAGAAAAAGCGTTCATTTTGAAATTGATTCAGAAGAAATAAGAAAAAGAAAAAAAATAAAAAATTAAAGAAAAAGGAAGTTAAGAAAGAAAAAAAATACTAATAAAAAAACAAAATTAATTATAAGAAAATTGTTTTTTTATTTTTAGAAATATTAATGTATTATCATTGTAATACAAATTATATGTTTTAATCTAAATATAAGTTTTTAACCGATTGCTTTATTTTTTAAAGTAAATAGGTTTTTTTATTTTTTGAAAGGAAAATATTATGTATACAATGGAAAAAAATAAGAAAGTACTAATTAAAAAAAAGAACAAATTTTTAAAATATAGCTAACTAAAGTAATGTTTACTCATATCTTGAAAAACAAAATCAATAGCTTTTTTAATATTTGGTCAATAATTTGGTAATATTTTTCTTATATTATGTTTTATAGCAAATCAAAAATGTTCAATTGGATTTAAATTAGGAGAATATGGCGGAAGAAATAATAGTTTGCATCCAGCATTTTCAATTAATTGTTGTGTTAATTTAGATTTATGAAACGTTGCATTATCTAAAACTATAATTTGTCCACGCTTTAATACTGGAATTAGTTTATTTTTAACATATGATTCAAAAATTTTACTATTGCAATGTCCTTCAAATGCTCATAAGGCTTTTAATTTACCTTTATTTAGTGAACCAATTATACTCATTCTCTTTATTTTATATGCGGGTTTATTATCAAATAATCTTTTACCTTTTTCAGATCAACCATATTTATAAAATTCATTATCATCAATTCCAGATTCATCAATATATACTAAATCTTCATTCATTATTTTAGCTATTTCTTTTAAAAAATCTTCTTGTTTATTTTTATCTCTTTGTTCATATAGAAAAGTTTTTTTTATATGTATAATTTAGTTTTTTAAAATAGTTATAAACTGTTTCTTTAGTCATATTTCCAAATTTATCAATTACTTTTTGAACTGTAACATCTTTATTTTCTGCTAAATAATTTTTTAATTCATCTAAATCCTTTATTTTGTGGCTATGTCCTTTTTGATAATTCAAAATTGGTTTTATATGCCCAGTTTCTTTTTTTCTTTTTCTTCATAAAAATAAAGTCTTTCTAGTGATATTGAACACTTTACAAATTTCTTTAATTTTCATATTTTTACTTTCATAAGCTTCTATTACTTTTCTTCGTAAGTCTTCACTGTATGGTTTTGGCATAATTTAATCTTCCTAATCTATTTTAATTATTGCTGAATTGTACTTTTAAATTCAAAAACTGTTTAAATTACATATTATTATTTTACATTATTTATGAGTAAATATTACTTTAGTTAGCTATAATTCAAATTAATCAAAAAAATTTAAGCAAAGAAAGAATACGGAAACATAACCAAAAACCTGAGGTTGGAACTAAAAAATTAAAATATGTTCAAAGGCCTGAAGTGAAAGCAAGAAAACGAGAGTATGCTCAAAGGCCTGAAGTGAAAGCAAGAAAACGAGAATCTTATCAAAGATGGTCTCAAAAAAATAAAGAAAAAATACGAGAATATTATCAAAAACCGGAAGTGAAAGCAAGAAAACGAGAATATTATTACAGATGATGTCAAAAAAATAAAGAAAAAATGAGAGAACATATTCAAAGTCCTATAGAGTGAGATGATACTCAAATTTGCAAAAATTCAAAAGACATTAAAACAAAATATGCAACAGTAATAGTAAAGCAAAAAGCTGATGATACGATAATGCTTTCTAACATTGTACCAATGCCAGTAACTCAAAGTAATGAAGAACAAGAAATAGTACAAAAGGCAGATATATTTAACGTTAAAGATTTATCTAATGGTATTAATAACATTGAAACTAATATGTTTGAAAGACCAGAGGTACCTAAAACGCCTGAGATTATTGATATTATATTAGATATAGCTAACTAAAGTAATGTTTACTCATATCTTGAAAAACAAAATCAATAGCTTTTTTAATATTTGGTCAATAATTTGGTAATATTTTTCTTATATTATGTTTTATAGCAAATCAAAAATGTTCAATTGGATTTAAATTAGGAGAATATGGCGGAAGAAATAATAGTTTGCATCCAGCATTTTCAATTAATTGTTGTGTTAATTTAGATTTATGAAACGTTGCATTATCTAAAACTATAATTTGTCCACGCTTTAATACTGGAATTAGTTTATTTTTAACATATGATTCAAAAATTTTACTATTGCAATGTCCTTCAAATGCTCATAAGGCTTTTAATTTACCTTTATTTAGTGAACCAATTATACTCATTCTCTTTATTTTATATGCGGGTTTATTATCAAATAATCTTTTACCTTTTTCAGATCAACCATATTTATAAAATTCATTATCATCAATTCCAGATTCATCAATATATACTAAATCTTCATTCATTATTTTAGCTATTTCTTTTAAAAAATCTTCTTGTTTATTTTTATCTCTTTGTTCATATAGAAAAGTTTTTTTTATATGTATAATTTAGTTTTTTAAAATAGTTATAAACTGTTTCTTTAGTCATATTTCCATATTTATCAATTACTTTTTGAACTGTAACATCTTTATTTTCTGCTAAATAATTTTTTAATTCATCTAAATCCTTTATTTTGTGGCTATGTCCTTTTTGATAATTTAAAATTGGTTTTATATGCCCAGTTTCTTTTTTTCTTTTTCTTCATAAAAATAAAGTCTTTCTAGTGATATTGAACACTTTACAAATTTCTTTAATTTTCATATTTTTACTTTCATAAGCTTCTATTACTTTTCTTCGTAAGTCTTCACTGTATGGTTTTGGCATAATTTAATCTTCCTAATCTATTTTAATTATTGCTGAATTGTACTTTTAAATTCAAAAACTGTTTAAATTACATATTATTATTTTACATTATTTATGAGTAAATATTACTTTAGTTAGCTATATATCAGAAAATAAAACATTTTCTGATATTAATGATTTCTTTGATGTTGTTAATACTAAAATTGAGATATTTGAAAGACCAGAGGTACCTAAAACGCCCAAGATTATTGATATCATTTTAGACATGTCAGAAAATAAGATATTTTCTAATGTCAATGGTAAAGTAATTAGTAATAGTATTTAAAAGGAAAAAATATTAATAGAATCTAATTTTGAAATAATTAGAGATGATATCTATAAATATTTAATAATTTACTAAATTAAGGAAAATTTATTTATTTAGTATTTAAAATAATAATTTTATGTAAAGGATGAAGAACAATGGACAATTATATTTATTTTTTTAGTAATAAATGAACACAATATAAAATAAAATGTTTGGATAAAAAAATACCAATTCTAAAAGGAAAATTTGATTCACTTAAAGTTATTGAAGATTGAACAAATTCCTTAATCTTAGAATTAAATGATGAAATAAATAATTATTCATATAATTTTCAATTAACTACTTTAAAAGAGGTTTTTTTACCAAAAATACTTGAAGATTTTATTAATTTTAAAAAAATAAAAGTATTAAATTTATTTATTAATAAACAAATTGAAAAAGATAATTTTTCCAAAAAACATTTAAAGAAAATTTTATTAAAAGTATTAAGGTTTAGAACTTATTTTAATAGTAAATTGATAGAAACAGAAAGCAATTTATTAACTTTAAATAGTAAAATAAAACTTTTATGAAAAGAAATTTTTGATAGGGACATAAAATTTTTACAAAAACAACAGCAGAAATTAAAACAAAAAAATATCTTGATAGAGAATCAAAAGACAAAATTAAAAGAAAATATTAAAGATATTAAAGATAAATTAGAAAAAGAATTAAAAGCTGATTATCAAAATAATAAACTTACTAATTTTAAAGTTCTTTTAGAAATACCAAAAAAAGCAAATTTTAAAATAGCATCTTTAGAAAAACAAATTACTAATTTAGAAATTAAACAATATGAATTACATGTTCAAATGCAAACATTACAACAAAAAAATAATAGACTTACTGCATAACTAGTTAACTTTTCATTTTTTTGTTATTATTAAAATAAAATTTGAATAGTTAAGGATAAATTTTATGACATATTTTGAATTAAAAGATAAACCGGATCAATATTTTCGTAAAATAGTTGGTATTAATAAACTAGTTTTTAATGAAATTTTAAATATTTTATTAGATCATCAAAATCTAAAAAATACCACTGGTGGAAGGCCATATAAAATGTCAATAGAAGATAGACTAGTAATGACTTTAAGATATTTATATGAAAATCGTACATATCATAGTATTGGTGCTGAGTATGATATGGTTGATACTACTGCTTTACGAAATATTCGTTCAATTGAAGACATTTTAATAAATAATAATAAGTTTAATAATTTAACAAATAAAAATATTTTTTTAAAAAGAAGAATTCAAAAATAAAATTTTGATAATTGATGTAACAGAAGTAGAAACAGAACGACCAAAATATAATCAAAAAGATTGATTTTCTGGCAAAAAATGAATGCATACTGTTAAGTTTCAAACCATAATTAATGCACATACTAATGAAATTTTAAATATTTTTCCTGATACTGGTAAAAATCATGATTTTAAAACTTTTAAAAATTCAAAGTTAGAATTTTTGTCAGAAACTGTAATTCTTGCAGATAAAGGTTATCAAGGTTTACAAAAAATTCATAGTAATACATTTTTACCCATTAAAACTAGTAAAAATAATCCTAAAACAAGTAAAATTAAAATTTTTAATAAGATTATTAATAAAACTCGCAGAAAAATTGAACATGTTTTTGCATTTTTAAAATGTTTTAAAATTATTGGTTATAAATTTAGAAAAGGTAGAAAACGAATATTTTTAAGATTTAATTTAATTGCAGGATTTTATAATTTATCATTAAAACTTAAAAACGTTATGCAGTAAGTCTAATGAATTACATGAAAAGATACAACAATTACAACAAAAAAATAATGAATTAAATTTGAATCAAAGAAATATTAATGATCAAACAATAACTATCCAATTAAATAAACCAGAATTGACAAATAAAACATTAGTTAATAATTTAACAATGTCATTACAATTTTTAAGACCAACAAGTAATTTTAATTAAAATTAAGAAAGTTACTTAAAAGAATAAAAACAAATATTTTAATAAAATATTCATTAATTATTAATAAGACAAATGATGATTTAGTAATTAAAGAAAATTTAATTGAAGATGTAGATTTTAAATAAAATATTAGTATATAATTGATAATAAAAATATTCAAAGTATAATATAAAAATTCATAATTAAAAATTGATTGAAACTAATTATAGTTTTCAATCAATTTTTTTAATATTTCTTTAGAAACTTGTGGATTTGCTTGTCCTTTAGTTAGTTTCATTAATTGACCCATAAAAATTTTTAATGCTTTTTCTGGATTGACTTTATAAATAGTAATCATGTTTTCATTTGCTTTTAAAATTGTGATTAATATTTTTTCTAAATCATTACTATCACTTACTAAAGTAATACCTAATGTTCTAATAAGATCGGTAGGGCTTTTTTCACTATTAATCATAATTGCATTTAATAACTGTTTACTTTGTTTATCATTAATTTTTTGTTCATAAACTAGACTAACTAATTGTGATAGATTATTAGCAGTAAGTTTGCTGTTTTTAATAGTAGTGTTATTAATATTACAATAAGCTTGCACAGGACCTACTAAATAATTAAACGTAGGTAATGTTAAATTATTAATGGCAACTGTTTGTTCAAAAATAGTTAATATTTCTACTTTGTCAATTAATAAATTAATATCTTTTGTTGGTAAATTGTATTGTTTTTTTAATCTTTCCATTATTTGTTTAGGCAATTCAGGCAGATTTTTAGCAATCATTTTGATTCATTTTTCGTCTAGTTGAATTGGAAAAATATTTGGTTCAGGAAAGTATTTATAATCAATTTTATTTTCTTTGCTACGCATGCTAACGGTTTTATTAGTTTTTTCATCAAATCTTCTAGTTTCAAGATTAATTTTTTGTTTTTTATTTAAAATATTAGTTTGACGATTAATTTCATCATTTATTGCTAAAGTAATATTATGTGTAGAATTTAAATTTTTAATTTCAACTTTGGTACCTAAAGTATCACTACCATGTGGTTTTAACGATATATTAATATCGCATCGTAATGAACCTTCATTCATTTTAGCATCACTAACTTGTAAATGAATTAATAATTGACGTAGAGTATTAATATATGCTACTACTTGTTCGCTTGTGTTAAAAATTGGTTTAGTAACAATTTCTAATAAGGGAATTCCTGCTCGATTATAGTCTAGTAATGTTTTTTTATTATTATGAATTTGTTTTGCTGTGTCTTCTTCAATATGTAAGCGTTCAAAGCTAACAATAAATTCTTCATTATTTACAATTATTGGTAATTCACCGTTTGTACCAATTGGATGAAAAAATTGTGTGATTTGATAACCTTTAGGTAAATCGGGATAAAAATAACTTTTTCGATCAAAACGTAATAGTGGATCAATATTCATTTTTAAAGCAGTACATGTTTGAATTGCCATTATAATAACAGCTTGATTAACTGTTGGTAATGTTCCTGGATAGCCACAATCAATGGCATTAATTTGAGTATTTGGTTTTTGACCAAAAGTATTGGCGGCGTTGGAAAAACATTTAGTTTTAGTTTTTAATTCACAGTGGATTTCAATACCCATTACAACATCATATTTATTATTCATGATCATCACCTAGTAGTTTATTATTAAAATTAATTTTTTTGCTTAAAAATGAAGCAATATTCAATATAACTTGATCATTGAAAGGTGCACCATTAATATTAAAACCAATCGGTAAACCATTAACAGTAGTTAACGGAATATTAATGCTTGGTCCACCATTTAAGTTAGAAAGTAGTAGTAAGTCTTCTAAATAATCATGTTCACTTTTAATAACTTTTTTTTGTTCTAATACATCTTTAATTTTTGGAGCTGGATTAATATTTGGCATAATAATGAAAGCATCATATTTTTTAAAGATAGTATTTAAATGTTCAACAATTAATCTTCTTACTTTTTTAGCTTTGTTAAATAATTCTTCTTGATGATTTTCAGATAAAGCATATGCACCAATAATGTATCTGCGTTTTACCATATCACCGAAACCAAATGTTCGTGAATTTGTCATAACTTCTTGATAATTTTTACCATTTTTACGAACACCAAAATTAATACCAGTTAGATTTGCATGGCAACTGGTTGCTTCAGCAAAAGAAATAATCATGTAGACTGGTAATAAAGATTGTAATAATTCTTTATTAGATTCAATTTGTTGAACTTTTGCACCACCATCAGTTAAATGCTTTATTGCTTCATCAAAACTAGATTTAACTATATCATTTCACTGATAATCATTATAATTTAAAATAGCAATATTTTTACCTTCTATATTTTGATTTAAGTTTTTAGTATAGTCTTTTTCTTTACTTTGAACACTAGTAAAGTCTTGTTCATCAAATAAAGCAATACTATCCAAGACAATGGCAATATCTTCGACATGATTAGTAAATATACCAACTGTGTCTAAACTTGGAGCATAAGGAAAAACACCATTTCGTGAAATTAAACCATACGTTGGTTTAAAACCAACAATACCACAATAAGCGGCAGGTTTACGTATTGAATCACCAGTATCTGTTCCTAAAGCAAATGGTACAATTCCAGCAGCGACTAAAGCTGCACTGCCACTAGAACTACCACCAGTGATATGTTTTAAATTCCAAGGGTTTAAGACATGACCAGTAGCTGCATATAAACCATCTCCACCCATTCCTAGTTCATCAAGAGCAGTTTTAGCTATATTAATGGCTTTATTATTTGTTAATAACATATTAACAGTACTGTCATAATTAGGAATAAAATTAGCAAGAATTTTTGATGAACCTGTTGTTAAGAAATTAATAGTAGCAATATTATCTTTCATTACAAATGGAATTGCTGCTAATAAATTATCATTAATTTCTTGTTCAGTAATTAATTTTGTTTGTTTAATGGCATTTTGTTCTAGTGAAGTAACAACAGTATTTAATTTTTTGAATTGTTCTAATCGTTTGTATACTAATTTAGTTAATTGATCTGGAGTAAGTATTTTTGTTTTTAATAATTCATGAAGTTGACGAATTGAAAGTTGGTGGTAATTAATTTTCATGATTAATCACCTGATTAATACTAATGTAATTATTTTCAACTTCTGGAGCAATATTTAAAACACTTTTAGACGTTAAATGAGCTCCAACATTATCGGAACGTAATAAATTATTAATAATAGGAAATGGGTAATTTAAAGGTTCAATATCATTTGTATTAATATTTGTTACAATTTCCATTTGTTTTTCAATAGCTTTAAATTCCAGTAAAAGATTTTCACATTGTTCTTCGCTTAAATTGAACATAAGTTCGTTAGCAAATTCATGTAGCATTTTTGTTGTCATTTTCTTTTCAATTTTATCCATTTTTTGCTACCTCTTTCAATAAATTTTGTAATTGCTCTTCATTAATAATTTTAACATTAAGTTTGCGTGCTTGTGCTAATTTATTTCCTGGATTTTCTCCAACAATTAAATAAGAAGTATTATTACTAATAGTATTGGTAATTTTAGCACCATAGTTATTTAATAATTCAATGAATTCGTTACGACTTTTAGTTAAAGTTCCTGTTAAGACAAAAGTTTTACCATTCAATACTTGTGATTGGTTTTTTTGTAAATAATTAAAGTTAAGTTTAAAGTTTTGCAAGTTATTAATTAGTTGTTGATTAGTAGGATTAAGGAAATAATCAATAACACTAGTAGCGATTGTTGGACCAATTTCATTAGTATTAGCTAGATCATCAAAGGTTGCTTCCATTAAGTTATTTAAAGTTAAATATTTTTTTGCAAGAATAATTGCTGTTTTTTGGCCAACATGACGAATTCCCAACCCGAATAAAAGTCTTTCTAAGGAATTTTGTTTTGATAAAATAATTGAATTAGCAAGATTAGTGAAAGATTTTTCACCAAAACGTGGTAATGATAGTATTTCTTTTCGTAAATTAACTAAATTGTAAATATCACTAATAGTTTTAATTCATTTTAAATCTAAAAAACGTAATAATATTTTTTCATTTAAACCAATAATATCCATAGCATTTCTTGAACAGAAATGCATTAATGATTTAAGAATTCGTGATGGACAGTCACTATTAATGCAAAATTGATCAACTTCTGGCGGAACTTGTTCTAATTTTGTTTTACAAACCGGACAATGGATAGCTTTTTTAAAAATAATATTGTTTATTTGACGATCACTAATAATTGGTGCAATTACTTCTGGAATAATATCACCAGCTTTTTTAACACTTACTAAATCATTAATACGTAAATCACGATTAATAATATAATCACCATTATGAAGTGTGGCAAAAGTAACGGTAGTACCAGCAATTATCACTGGTTGTAATCTAGCATTATAGGTTATTTTTCCTGTTCTACCAACAGTTGGAAATATATCTAAAAGTTTAGTAACACTAGTAACAGCAGGAAATTTATAAGCTATTGCTCATTTTGGTGCCTTATTAGTTCTTCCTAACATATGATAACTGGTTAGATCATTAATTTTAATGACAATACCATCAATTTCATATGGTAATGTATTTCTTAACTTTTCATATTTCTGAATATAAGTTCATACTTCTTCAATATTTTTACATAACTGTCATTGTTCATTAATTTTGAAACCATATTTTTGTAAAGTAAATAATGCTTGTTCATGGGTTTTAATATTATCATTAGTAGCATTAATATAATAGTAAAGAAAACCATCTAATTTTCTTGAATTAACAATATTAATATCAAGTTGACGAATAGTACCAGCTGCAGCATTGCGAGGATTAGCAAAGAGCGGTAAGTTTTGTTGTTGTTGTTTTTCATTAATGCGATTAAATTCTTCTTTACTTAAATATATTTCTCCTCTTACTTCTAATTTAGAATTAATTGGTATTATTTTTGGTATTGTTTTAATTGTCAAAATATTATTGGTAATATCTTCACCAGCAATTCCATCACCTCTGGTAGCAGCAGTTTTTAATTTTCCTTTTTCATAAGTTATGGAAATTGATAGACCATCAATTTTTAGTTCACAAACATATTCAATGTTATTTTCTGATAATGTTTTTTTAATTTGTTGATCAAATTTTAGTAAATCTTCATAGTTAAAGGCATTACCCAAACTTAGCATTGGTTGTTGGTGAAAAATTTTTGTTAAAGAATTAATTGGTTTATTACCAACAGTTTTAGTTGGAGAATCATTACTATTAAATTGGGGATATTGTTCTTCTAATTTTACTAATCTATGATAGGCGCTATCATAAAGTTCATCACTAACAGTAGGTGCATCTAAAACATGATATTCATAATTTCATTGTTTAATTTGGTTTCTTAATTGTATTATTTCAACTTTAATATCATTATTTTTGTTACTCATATTACTTTCTCCCCTAATTGGTTTGTTAATAAGACATAATTAATTATAAATGAATTATTACTTTAATTGTAATATTGTTTTATAAAAGTATAATTTAGTAATGTAAATAAAATAAATAAATAATAATATACATTTTTTTAAAAAAATGATTATAATAAAATTAGTATTAAAAAATAATGGCTAATTAACTATTTGGTTTTTAAACTCCTGTTAAGTTTATTTGACTTAAAGTTTTTTTTCTATATAACTAGACACATTTTTTAATATTAACCTTTGATAAGTTTTAAGTATAGTATTAAAACTAAAAATAATTACTTTAATTTTATATGAGTTAGGAGTAAGTTATGAAAGATACATATGCATCTGTTCGTTTAGCACAAAAGCCAGAAAATGCTTTTGCTTGTCATCGTTGTGGTAGGGTTATTTTAATTGCCGAATTTTTAGAAGCAAAAAATATTCAATTGAATTGTAATCGATGTGGTTTTAAAAAACATGTTGAAAAAATCAAAATAGAAAAAAAAGCAGAAATTAAAAAAACTAGAATTGCTGCTATTTCTTCCAAAAATTCTTCTAAAAAATAACTTAGCTTAGATTAATATTAATAATATTATAAAAAAAAGAACTCAGTTGAGTTCTTTTTTACTTATTTTTTAGTTTTTTCATTTAAATACTCTTGATAATTATTATTTACTTGTTCTCAATTGATAACTTTTAATAATGCTTGTAAGTATTTCTCTTGTTCATTTTTATATTGTAGATAATGTGCATGTTCTCATACATCAATAGCGATCAATGGGTACATGTTCAAGAATCATGGATTATCTTGATTAAAAGTTTTGTATAGTCTTAATGTACCATTATTGTCAATTACTAATCATGCTCAACCACTTCCAAAAATATCCATGGCAGTTTTTGTTAAAGCAGCTTCAAATTTTTCATAAGATTCAAAGCGATTAATGATTGCTTTACCAATAGCTGATTTTTCATTAAAACCTTTATTTTTCCCCAATAGTGAAAAGAAAAGATTATGATTAATTACTCCCCCACCAAATTGTCGAATGCTACTTTGTAATTTTTTTACATTACAAGTTTCTTTATCCTCACATATATCTTCTAATTTACAATAATTACTTAATAAACGATTTAGTTCCCCTTTAGTTTCAAGATTATAATCAGAAAAAACTTTTGGATGTTTATCCATCACTAATTTTAAAGAAGTTAAATATTTCTTATGAAGTTCTTCATAATGATGTTTAATTGTTTCTTGTGAAATGTAAGGTTCTAAATCATCATAATTATATGGTAAATCGATAATATTAATCTTGTATTTAGGCATTCTTTTCTATCCTCCTTTTCTTTTTAAACTCTTCACATATAAATATTGCATTGCATTATAATAAATTAATGTAAAATTACAAGTTTATTATATTACAAGATTTCTCACTATATGTTATACTAAAAATTAATATTAAATACTAATTTTACTAACAAAGGGTGAAAGTTTTCGTGCAGTACTTATACATGTTTAATAAAAAATCTAATCAAATTAATGTTTCTCACAACAATGATATCATACGTAGAATTAATGTAAACCAAACTGATAACATTAATAGTAATAATTTAGAAAAAAATGAACAAAAACAATCATTTATTGATAAATTTACTTCAAAATCACTTAGTTGTGATGACACCAATAACTTTAATTTCAAAACAGCCAGTTGAACTCTAACAATAATTTATCTTATATCTTTTATTATAATTCCAATTCTTTATAGTTTAATCAAAACTTATGCTGTAAAAGATACTAGTCAAAGTTCATTTCTTAGTCTTTTTATTTTTAGTTTATTGCCAATTTTTGGCTTAGTTGTTTCACTTGGTATTGATTGAGAAACTATGATTAAAAAAGGTGGGTGGGCTGCTTATAGTCATAGTGTATTTGGTTTTATTAGTGTAGTATTTGTTCTTTTATTTTTTATTGCAACAAAAGTTATTAGTGGTAAAGATGATGATGTAACTTCGCTTGCTACTACATTTTTAATTCAACAGTTATTTCAATTGTTAGGATCAATTTTAGTATTAATATTTTGTAGATCATTACGTGAGAGAATTATTACTACTTTAAAAGAAGCAAAATTAGATTTAATAACTTGAGTTACCATTTTTGCTGTTATTGGTACTATTTTAAATATTATTTTCAACATAATTCCTAAATTTAGTGAATTTAATATGTTAACAAGTAATAATACTTCAAAAAATCAAGATGTTTTAAACTTATTAATGAATAGTCCGTATGGCATTTTTGTTTTAGTTCTTAGTACTATTTTTATTGCTCCAATTAATGAAGAAATATCATATCGTCATGGTACTTTTACCATTGTTCGTTATCGTTGATTAGCATATGCTGCTTCATTAATTTATTTCCCATCAATGCATGTTATGGATAGTGGTGATTGAAATAATATTATTGGTTATTTAGGATTTAGTATTATATTACCCTTATTATTTATAATGACACGGGGTAATACTACATATACTATTGGTTTACATGTTTTTTCTAATCTAATTGCAACTATTTCTAGTTTTATTAATAAAAATTAAAAGGAGAAATTATGACTACCTTAACAATTACTGCCAATGATGCTGATCAAACTTTAATTAATTATTTAAAAAAAGTATTTAAAACGCTACCACTGTCAAAAATTTATCGTTTATTTAGAACAAAAAAAATCAGAGTTAATAATAAAACTACTACTGATTTTAAATATCGCTTACAAGAAAATGATTTAGTAGTCATTTATGAAAGTAATTTAGTTGTTAACTATAAACCAGAAAAAATTACTAAAGAAGCACCAATTGAATTGTTTTATGAAGATGATAATTTTTTAATTGTTAATAAAGATCATAATATTGTTGTCCATCAACCATATGGTTCTTGCTTAGATAACATGGTAAAATATTATTTACAACAAAAATACCCGAAGAAGAAACGTGAGCAAACATTTAATATTAGTCATCAGTATCGTTTAGATAAACTAACTAAGGGTTTAATTATTTATCCAAAAAATAAAATGACACAAAACGCACTTCATAATGCTACTAAAAATGGTCAAATTATTAAAAAATATTTGGCTATTTGTTCTGGCCAATTAACTAAAAATTTAAATATTTCTGGTTATATTACTCATGATGAGTTAACAATGAAAATGAAATTTTCAATTGAAACAAGTGAACAAAGTAAAAGTTGTAGCACCATCTTTACACCAATATTTAATACTAAAGATTTTACTTTAGTTGAGTGTCAATTAGTTACTGGTAGAAAACATCAAATTCGTAGTACTTTACAATTTTTAAATTTGCCAATTGTTGGTGACACTAAGTATGGGTCAACAATAGTTACCCCTAATAAAATTGCATTATTTGCTTATTATTTGTCATTTAATGATTTAGAAGAACCATTTACTTATTTGAATGATCAAAATTTTATAATAAAAGATTTAAAAACAGATTTAATTAAACAGATTAAAAAAGAAAAATGATAAAATTAATCTATACTAATATATAGATTACATTTTTATTTTTTTGCTATTTTTTTATTTTTAATAGTGATTAATAATATTGAACTTTTAATTTTGGGTTGTTAACATATTTAAATAAAAAACAAAATTAGTTTTATTTATATAGATTGGGTGAAGTAATGACAACTAAAAAAGGTATTTTTAATACAATTGTTGGTGTTATCATGACAATTATTATCTCTATTTTACAGTTAACTTTTCTTTATGTTACTGGTTTAGCATACGGTGAAAAAATTAATGGTTTAATTCGTGTTATTATTTCTTTTTTGACTTACCTTAGTTTGACAGAAGGGGGACTTGGTTTAATTACCATTTTTTCTTTATATCGTCCTTTACAAAATGATGATTATGAAACCGTCAACGATATTATTAATACGACAAGAAAAAATTATCATCATTCAGGAAGAATATATTTAATTATTCTTGTCAGTGCTGGTTTTATTTTAGGATTAGCTAGTGTTCATTTACCAGAAATTGGTTTAGATATGGAAATTCCTTTTTGACAAGTAGCACTTATTATTATTTCTTTAGGATCACGTGAATTAATCTTTTTTTATTTTAGTGGTGCTTATCAAAATTTAATTCAAGCTGATCAAAAAGGTTATTTAAATCGTTTAATTTTTATTTTTTCAGAGATTATTATGTATATTTTACTAATGACGTTATTAGTTATTAGAAAGTCTGATGGTAAACCGATAGATATGTATATTCCTTTTTTTGCTTATTTTGTTTGTGGTGTATTAAAAGCATTTGTTACTTTTATCGTTATTAAAATTGAATATCCATGATTACAACATAAAAAATGAACACAACAAAAAAGGATGCTAAAACAATCGTGATGAGTAGCCCTGAATCGTTTACCTGACATGATTATTTCTAACATTGATATTATTTTAATTACTTTATTTTTATCACTGACAACAACATCAATTTACACTATTTATATTATTATTGCTACAACGATGCGCTCAATTGCTTTAATTTTAATTAGTTCTTTTCGCGAAGTTTTTGGATATTGAATTGCCAAAAGTGGACGAATTAGATGAACTGTGTATACTAAATTTGAGTTATATGCTTATATGATTGCTGGTTTTTTATTTATTAATCAATTTATTATTACTCAATATTTAGTGTCTGCTTTAAGTATTACAAATATTAATAATTCTGATGGTAATTTTGATTCTTCAAAAAATCTTTTTATTAATTTATTTTTGTCACAACCATGATTTATTTTACTTTTATCTTTAAAAAATACAATTCAAGTGGCAACCGAACCAGGAAAAGTTATTGTAAATGCTACTGTAAAACACAAAGAAACAATTTGAGGTTCATATATTCAATCAATAATCAATCTTGTTTTAGGTGTTATTTTGGGTTGAATACTATCAAATTTAGGTTGAAAACATCAAAGTTATCAATATTTATCATTAAGTTTATATATGATTCTTTTATCAAGTTGTATTGGTTGAGTTTATCGTTTAATTTCAATCTGAGTTTATGTTTGAAAACATTTGACGTATAATAGTGATTTACGTTTTATTATTCAAAATACTTTAGTGTTAATTATTCCAATTTTAGCAGTAACATTATTTGGATGTCTTTATTTCTTTGATAAATATCCACCAACATATAATTTCACAGATTATAGTTTTGTATTACGAGTTATCGGTTATTCATTATTGTATTCATCAATTTTAATTTTTGGTTTAGCAATGACTATTAATTTTCGTCAGTTTTGATCAATTTTTAATTTTAAGAAATTTTTTACTAATTTATTTTCACGTAAACGTAAGCAAAAAGCATTTATGAATCAAGAAGTACAAGAATTTTTTAAAGATAGTAATAAACCTAAAAATAACTTTACTAATAAAACATTTGATTGAACTGCTACTTATCAAAGTACCAATATGAACGTTGATGACTTTATTGAACAAGAGTTGTTACGAAGAAAAAAAGAAGTAGATATTAAAAGTGAAACAAAAGAATCTGAAAATGCTTCTATTCGCGTTGGTATTTATAAAATTAGAGGTTAGTTTATTTAAGGAGTGAATTACATGTTATTAAATGAAGAATGATTTGCAGAAAATATTGTTGAAGAAAAATATTTAGAATTATTAAAGCGTAATTATCCTCAACATCAACTTAAAGATTTATTATTATTAAACATTGATTTACGTTTATTGTATTTAAAACATATTTTAATGATTGAAAATTCTTTAAAAAATGCTTTATTACATCAACTTTTTAATGATAATGTTCAAAATTTAGATAATGCTACTTTTCTTAAACCAGAACACCTAGCTCAAATGAAAACAGCTTTACGTTTGATTCGTGCTGGTTATAATAAATATAATAGAAGTGGTGTTTTAAAATCACGAACAATACGCAGTTTAATAGAAGTTATGTCATTTGAATGAACAATGAAATTATTACAAACTTTAAATGATAAAAGTATCGCTAAGATTGCTCATTATTTTGGTATCAAAGAATTTAATGATAGTAAAATTTTATTAGAACAGTTAGAGTATATTAAAGATGTTCGTAATTATTTATCACATAATTTTAAAGTATTAGCAATTCAATTTAAGTATAAAGAACGGTTTGCTTATTATGAACAAACTTTAAATGCTAATAATGATCATCATTATTTGCACTTATTAATTACTCGTTTTTCTAGTAAAAACCAATTACTAGCGCCATTTAATGTTGATTATGAAAATTTATTTAATAGTTATGATGTTAAAATTCATGATTGTGTTAAGGAAGATACTCAAAGTATAATCCATACTTAATATAGAAAAATTATTAAATTTTAGTAGATTTAATTTAATAAGTATATTATAATGATATCAATTAATTACTAGTGTAAAATAAACCATTGTCGTTTAAAAACGACAATGGTTTATTTTATTTAGAGTTAATGAAAATTAAAGAAAGTAGGAAAAAAATGAAGTCAGAGTATAATGAAAAAAAAGATTTAAATATTACAGAATTATAGCTAACTAAAGTAATATTTACTCATAAATAATGTAAAATAATAATATGTAATTTAAACAGTTTTTGAATTTAAAAGTACAATTCAGCAATAATTAAAATAGATTAGGAAGATTAAATTATGCCAAAACCATACAGTGAAGACTTACGAAGAAAAGTAATAGAAGCTTATGAAAGTAAAAATATGAAAATTAAAGAAATTTGTAAAGTGTTCAATATCACTAGAAAGACTTTATTTTTATGAAGAAAAAGAAAAAAAGAAACTGGGCATATAAAACCAATTTTGAATTATCAAAAAGGACATAGCCACAAAATAAAGGATTTAGATGAATTAAAAAATTATTTAGCAGAAAATAAAGATGTTACAGTTTAAAAAGTAATTGATAAATTTGGAAATATGACTAAAGAAACAGTTTATAACTATTTTAAAAAACTAAATTATACATATAAAAAAAACTTTTCTATATGAACAAAGAGATAAAAATAAACAAGAAGATTTTTTAAAAGAAATAGCTAAAATAATGAATGAAGATTTAGTATATATTGATGAATCTGGAATTGATGATAATGAATTTTATAAATATGGTTGATCTGAAAAAGGTAAAAGATTATTTGATAATAAACCCGCATATAAAATAAAGAGAATGAGTATAATTGGTTCACTAAATAAAGGTAAATTAAAAGCCTTATGAGCATTTGAAGGACATTGCAATAGTAAAATTTTTGAATCATATGTTAAAAATAAACTAATTCCAGTATTAAAGCGTGGACAAATTATAGTTTTAGATAATGCAACGTTTCATAAATCTAAATTAACACAACAATTAATTGAAAATGCTCGATGCAAATTATTATTTCTTCCGCCATATTCTCCTAATTTAAATCCAATTGAACATTTTTGATTTGCTATAAAACATAATATAAGAAAAATATTACCAAATTATTGACCAAATATTAAAAAAGCGATTGATTTTGTTTTTCAAGATATGAGTAAACATTACTTTAGTTAGCTATAATAAACAATTTCAATATAATTAATAGTGTAGGTCTCATAAAATAAACGCCTTTAATTTAGGCATTATTTTGCATTTAAAAGCATACTTGTAAAAATAATTAAAAATAGTACAATTTATAAGTAAAATAAAGAAAAAGGAGAGAAATTATAATGAAAATTATTGAAGAAGAATATAAATGAATTTTTAATTTTTTAGAAAAAACAAATTTAAAAGAAACAACTGAACAAATAATTAAAGAAAAAATTGAAATTGCAAAAAGTACAATTAGTGATATGAATAATGAAATCATAAAAATAAAAAAAGAATCAAAAATAAAAAATTTTTTTATTAGAATTTTTACTTTTGGAAAAATTAATAAAAACAAAGAAAATAGAATAAAAATTATGAAAATAAATGAAAAAATAAATAGACTTAAAAAAGTAATTATAAAATGAAATTTATTTTTTGAAGAAAAATTAAAAAATGAAAATTCTCAAAAATGAGTAAATTTTATAAATAATAACCAAATTCAAAATAACGAACAAAGTAATTATTCCTTAAATACTCGTACAGTTATAAAAATTTAAAAAGGAGAGATTTATTATGAAAACATGAATAAAAACAAATTTTCAAAAAATAGCATTATCATTTGCTGTAATAACTGGTTCTATTGGTTTAATATTAGGCGTAGTTGCATGTTATCAAACTAATGGATTAACAAAATATTTAGACCATTTTTATGAAGAACATAGGGGGGGGGCAACTATTTGGGAACATAAAAGAAATGATGAATATAAAATAGATTTATATTTTGGAGTTAATCCAAAAAATCAAGATGATATAAAATGAGATGGTAAATATCCTGATGGATATTTTTATAAATAATTTTAAATTTCTAAATTGATATAAGAAATATTTTCATTATATTTATCAAATAAATTAATATTGGTTAATTTTATTTCTTGTTTATCAGTCATTAAAATTAAATCATAATTTCCAGCACCAAATATGCCACTAATTTCAATATGATTTAAATTATTAATCGAATTTTCAATGAGGCTTTTATGTAATCTGTGTATCTTTGTTTTACAAAGTTACTAGTTCAGATTAATTCTATCTTCAAATTTTATCATAAAATGAGCAATTGCTGTATTTCAATTTTGAATGGGCATTGTTCATTTTTTTGTTATATTTTCAATTGCTAAGTAAAATATTTTGAAAACTGCCATATCATTAGGAAAAACTTTTTTATTTCTGATAACTTTTCGTAATTGACTATTAACAGATTCAATAGCATTTGTAGTATAAATCACTCTTTTAATTTCTGGTGGATAACTAATAAAAACCATTAAATTATCTCAATTTTTATATCAAGATTTAGTAATTTGCGGATATTGTTTATTTCATTTATAGCTAACTAAAGTAATATTTACTCATAAATAATGTAAAATAATAATATGTAATTTAAACAGTTTTTGAATTTAAAAGTACAATTCAGCAATAATTAAAATAGATTAGGAAGATTAAATTATGCCAAAACCATACAGTGAAGACTTACGAAGAAAAGTAATAGAAGCTTATGAAAGTAAAAATATGAAAATTAAAGAAATTTGTAAAGTGTTCAATATCACTAGAAAGACTTTATTTTTATGAAGAAAAAGAAAAAAAGAAACTGGGCATATAAAACCAATTTTGAATTATCAAAAAGGACATAGCCACAAAATAAAGGATTTAGATGAATTAAAAAATTATTTAGCAGAAAATAAAGATGTTACAGTTCAAAAAGTAATTGATAAATTTGGAAATATGACTAAAGAAACAGTTTATAACTATTTTAAAAAACTAAATTATACATATAAAAAAAACTTTTCTATATGAACAAAGAGATAAAAATAAACAAGAAGATTTTTTAAAAGAAATAGCTAAAATAATGAATGAAGATTTAGTATATATTGATGAATCTGGAATTGATGATAATGAATTTTATAAATATGGTTGATCTGAAAAAGGTAAAAGATTATTTGATAATAAACCCGCATATAAAATAAAGAGAATGAGTATAATTGGTTCACTAAATAAAGGTAAATTAAAAGCCTTATGAGCATTTGAAGGACATTGCAATAGTAAAATTTTTGAATCATATGTTAAAAATAAACTAATTCCAGTATTAAAGCGTGGACAAATTATAGTTTTAGATAATGCAACGTTTCATAAATCTAAATTAACACAACAATTAATTGAAAATGCTGGATGCAAACTATTATTTCTTCCGCCATATTCTCCTAATTTAAATCCAATTGAACATTTTTGATTTGCTATAAAACATAATATAAGAAAAATATTACCAAATTATTGACCAAATATTAAAAAAGCGATTGATTTTTTTTTCAAGATATGAGTAAACATTACTTTAGTTAGCTATACTTTCAAATGATTCTAAAGCTTGCATTGCTTGTTCTTCACTACATGCACTATAAATTGGTTTTAAATCTGCAACTAAGGTTTTTCGATGTTTGTATGAAACATATTTTAAACTATTTCTAATTTGATGAACTATGCATAATTGATGTTCAGTTTTAGGATAAACTGCTTGTATTGCTTCTGACATGCCTGTTAAATTATCACTACAAGCAATCAAAATATCATTTAAGCCTCGATTTTTCATTTCTGTAAAATTAGCTAGTCAAAATTTAGAACCTTCATTTTCACTAATTCATAAACCTAAAACATCTTTTTTGCCTTCTAAATCCACTCCTAATGCTATATAAACTGATTTGTTAATAATGCGTTTATCTTGCCGTACTTTAACTACTATACAATCAAAATAAACAATAGAATAAATACTTTCTAATGGTCGATTTTGCCACGCCTTGACATCATCTATCACATCATCAGTAATTTGACTAATAACACTTTCACTAATATCTGCACCATGATATAACTCTTGCAACTGCATTCTAATATCTGATAAAGTCATTCCTTTGGCATATAGTGAAAGAACTTGTTGATCAAAGCCATCAAATCTTCTCTGTCTTTTTGCAACTATTACAGGAGTAAAATCACTATTACGATCTCTTGGTACATTAATTTCAATTTTACCTTGTTGAGTTATTAATTTTTTTGAACTTATACCATTACGAGCATTTTCACTATTACTATGTTGATTTTTTTCATACCCTAAATAATTTTGCATTTCAGAATGGAATGGCAACACTTTTTAGGACTATTTTTTGGTAGACATTTGTTTTTGATAATTAACTGGAGTTAAGTAGTTTAAAGTGCTGTGGATTCTTATGTTGTTGTATCAATTGATGTAATAGACTTACTGCATAACGTTTTTAAGTTTTAATGATAAATTATAAAATCCTGCAATTAAATTAAATCTTAAAAATATTCGTTTTCTAGCTTTTCTAAATTTATAACCAATAATTTTAAAACATTTTAAAAATGCAAAAACATGTTCAATTTTTCTGCGAGTTTTATTAATAATCTTATTAAAAATTTTAATTTTACTTGTTTTAGGATTATTTTTACTAGTTTTAATGGGTAAAAATGTATTACTATGAATTTTTTGTAAACCTTGATAACCTTTATCTGCAAGAATTACAGTTTCTGACAAAAATTCTAACTTTGAATTTTTAAAAGTTTTAAAATCATGATTTTTACCAGTATCAGGAAAAATATTTAAAATTTCATTAGTATGTGCATTAATTATGGTTTGAAACTTAACAGTATGCATTCATTTTTTGCCAGAAAATCAATCTTTTTGATTATATTTTGGTCGTTCTGTTTCTACTTCTGTTACATCAATTATCAAAATTTTATTTTTGAATTCTTCTTTTTAAAAAAATATTTTTATTTGTTAAATTATTAAACTTATTATTATTTATTAAAATGTCTTCAATTGAACGAATATTTCGTAAAGCAGTAGTATCAACCATATCATACTCAGCACCAATACTATGATATAGCTAACTAAAGTAATGTTTACTCATATCTTGAAAAACAAAATCAATCGCTTTTTTAATATTTGGTCAATAATTTGGTAATATTTTTCTTATATTATGTTTTATAGCAAATCAAAAATGTTCAATTGGATTTAAATTAGGAGAATATGGCGGAAGAAATAATAGTTTGCATCCAGCATTTTCAATTAATTGTTGTGTTAATTTAGATTTATGAAACGTTGCATTATCTAAAACTATAATTTGTCCACGCTTTAATACTGGAATTAGTTTATTTTTAACATATGATTCAAAAATTTTACTATTGCAATGTCCTTCAAATGCTCATAAGGCTTTTAATTTACCTTTATTTAGTGAACCAATTATACTCATTCTCTTTATTTTATATGCGGGTTTATTATCAAATAATCTTTTACCTTTTTCAGATCAACCATATTTATAAAATTCATTATCATCAATTCCAGATTCATCAATATATACTAAATCTTCATTCATTATTTTAGCTATTTCTTTTAAAAAATCTTCTTGTTTATTTTTATCTCTTTGTTCATATAGAAAAGTTTTTTTTATATGTATAATTTAGTTTTTTAAAATAGTTATAAACTGTTTCTTTAGTCATATTTCCAAATTTATCAATTACTTTTTGAACTGTAACATCTTTATTTTCTGCTAAATAATTTTTTAATTCATCTAAATCCTTTATTTTGTGGCTATGTCCTTTTTGATAATTCAAAATTGGTTTTATATGCCCAGTTTCTTTTTTTCTTTTTTTTCATAAAAATAAAGTCTTTCTAGTGATATTGAACACTTTACAAATTTCTTTAATTTTCATATTTTTATTTTCATAAGCTTCTATTACTTTTCTTCGTAAGTCTTCACTGTATGGTTTTGGCATAATTTAATCTTCCTAATCTATTTTAATTATTGCTGAATTGTACTTTTAAATTCAAAAACTGTTTAAATTACATATTATTATTTTACATTATTTATGAGTAAATATTACTTTAGTTAGCTATATATGGACAAAAACTTAATATTAATGAACCATTTTTGTTTAAGTTAGTTTCAATTATTATAAAAGTTATAGGTCAACATTATCAAGAATTACATGAAAAAGTCGATTTAGTAACTAATATTATTAAAAGCGAAGAATTAAAATTTTGAACAACATTAATAACAGGAAAACAATTATTATTACAAGTTATTAGTGATAATAAAAAAGTAGATGCAACTGCGGCTTTTAAATTATTTGATACCTATGGTTATCCTATTGAATTAACATTAGAGATTGCAAATGAAGAAAATGCTACTGTTGATTTAAAAGGTTTTCAAAAGTTATTGGATAACAGTAAAGATAATACAAGAAAAGTAAGAATTAATCATCAAGCATTAACAATTCAATCTTCATTACTAACTAATTTAAAAGTTCCTTCAACCTTTGTTGGTTATGATAAAGAACAAATAAATACAAATATTGTTTTTATGTTTAAATCAGAGCATGAGGTAAAATTTTTAAAAAATGAAAAAGGTTATTTAATTTTAAATGAAACGCCTTTTTATGCAGAAAAGGGGGGGCAAGCATCTGATGATGGTATTATCAAAGGAGAAAATGGAACGGCCTCTGTTATTGATGTACAACAAGGACCACAAAAACAGCATATTCATCAAGTGGAAGTAAAAGGTGAATTAACACAAACAGAAATTGTTGAAGCACAAATTAATAGTTCACATCGTTTTTATACAAGAAAAAATCATTCAGGAACTCATTTATTACATGCTGCTTTAAGAAAATTATTGGGTTTACATGTTATGCAATCTGGAAGTTTTAATAATTATCAATATTTACGATTAGATTTTAGTCATTATCAAATGTTAACTTTAGAACAAATTATAAGTATAGAACAACAAGTAAGTAAATGAATTAAAGGTAAATATCCTTGTGAAATTATTTATTGTACATATGAAGAAGCAATCAAAATTGGAGTTTTAGCTTTTTTTGGTGAAAAATATGAAGAAAAAGTTCGAGTAATTAAGTTTGGTGATTTTTCAATTGAACTTTGTGGGGGTACTCATTGTTATAATTCACAAGAAGTAGAACAATTATTAATAACTAATGTTGAATCAAAAGGATCTGGTTCTTATCGAATTCATGCTTTAATATCATTAAAAACTATTAATGAATACTTAACACAACAAATAATGATGATTAAAGAACAAAGCAATAATTTATTTATTCAATAGACTTACTGCATAACTAGTTAACTTTTCATTTTTTTGTTATTATTAAAATAAAATTTGAATAGTTAAGGATAAATTTTATGACATATTTTGAATTAAAAGATAAACCGGATCAATATTTTCGTAAAATAGTTGGTATTAATAAACTAGTTTTTAATGAAATTTTAAATATTTTATTAGATCATCAAAATCTAAAAAATACCACTGGTGGAAGGCCATATAAAATGTCAATAGAAGATAGACTAGTAATGACTTTAAGATATTTATATGAAAATCGTACATATCATAGTATTGGTGCTGAGTATGATATGGTTGATACTACTGCTTTACGAAATATTCGTTCAATTGAAGACATTTTAATAAATAATAATAAGTTTAATAATTTAACAAATAAAAATATTTTTTTAAAAAGAAGAATTCAAAAATAAAATTTTGATAATTGATGTAACAGAAGTAGAAACAGAACGACCAAAATATAATCAAAAAGATTGATTTTCTGGCAAAAAATGAATGCATACTGTTAAGTTTCAAACCATAATTAATGCACATACTAATGAAATTTTAAATATTTTTCCTGATACTGGTAAAAATCATGATTTTAAAACTTTTAAAAATTCAAAGTTAGAATTTTTGTCAGAAACTGTAATTCTTGCAGATAAAGGTTATCAAGGTTTACAAAAAATTCATAGTAATACATTTTTACCCATTAAAACTAGTAAAAATAATCCTAAAACAAGTAAAATTAAAATTTTTAATAAGATTATTAATAAAACTCGCAGAAAAATTGAACATGTTTTTGCATTTTTAAAATGTTTTAAAATTATTGGTTATAAATTTAGAAAAGCTAGAAAACGAATATTTTTAAGATTTAATTTAATTGCAGGATTTTATAATTTATCATTAAAACTTAAAAACGTTATGCAGTAAGTCTAATCAAATAATTCTAATTTTAATTGGATTAATGATCTAAAATTTTTATCATTAATAAATTCAGTTTTGAAAGTTTTAAAAGTTGCTTCAGCAACAGCATTGTCATAAGGACAACCTTTTTTGCTTAAAGAGCGAGTAATATTGAATGCTAGTAAAAGTTTATCAATAATTTTATTATTAAATTCATTACCACAATCACTATGAAATATTTGAATATCTTTTAAACAGCGATTTGATTGCATAAATGCTTGATGTACTAATAAGGCATCTTTTTTCTAGTACCTACACTATGTCCAATAATTTCGCGGTTAAATAGGTCAATTAATAAGCAAATATAGTTTCATTTACCATTAACTTGAACATAAGTTAAATCACTGACAATAACTTCATTTTTAAGCCTATTATTAAAGTTTCTATTCACAAGATTAGTGATTTTTTCATCATTTACTTTGTTATTATGATTTTTGAATGATAATTTAGTGTATTTTGATATTAAATTATGCTTATTCATAATTTCTTTAATTTTTCGTCTTGATAAATAAATTTCTTGGTTTTCTAATATTACTTTTAATCTTCTTGTTCCATAAACACATTTATTTTCTTTAAAAGCACTAATAATAGGCAGAAAATAGAAATTATTACAAACAATAAGTTTAAATATAAAATTCGCACAATGTGTCATTTTTTAAAAATTTCTAAATCAACATATTATTTTAATTTAAAGAAAAAAGAAAATAAAATTTAAAATAATATTTATGATGAAGCTTGGATGGGTTACACTTTATTGGACACTAATTACGTAGACAAGTGAACAAATTAGTTGAAAGAAAGGAACTATAATTATGGCCAATATTAATTCATATACCGATGAATTTAAAAAACAAATAGTAGCTTTATATCAAAGCGGCAAATCAGTATCTTAGGTAATGTTTAGTAATCTGTGTAACTTACAAAAATAACTATGTTTAATTAATTCTAGTAAATATAATTAAATGACTAGAAAGAGTGAGTTACAGATGGCTAAAAAACAAAGTATTAATAATAATGATCCAATATCAAAAGCAGTAGATTTATTACTAGAAAATACTGAAGATTTAACAACAGTATTTAAAGAAGGAGGATTATATAAAGAATTAACAAAAAGATTAGTAGAAAAGATGTTAAATTCTGAAATGCAAAATTATTTAGGGTATGAAAAAAATCAACATAGTAATAGTGAAAATGCTCGTAATGGTATAAGTTCAAAAAAATTAATAACTCAACAAGGTAAAATTGAAATTAATGTACCAAGAGATCGTAATAGTGATTTTACTCCTGTAATAGTTGCAAAAAGACAGAGAAGATTTGATGGCTTTGATCAACAAGTTCTTTCACTATATGCCAAAGGAATGACTTTATCAGATATTAGAATGCAGTTGCAAGAGTTATATCATGGTGCAGATATTAGTGAAAGTGTTATTAGTCAAATTACTGATGATGTGATAGATGATGTCAAGGCGTGGCAAAATCGACCATTAGAAAGTATTTATTCTATTGTTTATTTTGATTGTATAGTAGTTAAAGTACGGCAAGATAAACGCATTATTAACAAATCAGTTTATATAGCATTAGGAGTGGATTTAGAAGGCAAAAAAGATGTTTTAGGTTTATGAATTAGTGAAAATGAAGGTTCTAAATTTTGACTAGCTAATTTTACAGAAATGAAAAATCGAGGCTTAAATGATATTTTGATTGCTTGTAGTGATAATTTAACAGGCATGTCAGAAGCAATACAAGCAGTTTATCCTAAAACTGAACATCAATTATGCATAGTTCATCAAATTAGAAATAGTTTAAAATATGTTTCATACAAACATCGAAAAACCTTAGTTGCAGATTTAAAACCAATTTATAGTGCATGTAGTGAAGAACAAGCAATGCAAGCTTTAGAATCATTTGAAAGTAAATGAAATAAACAATATCCGCAAATTACTAAATCTTGATATAAAAATTGAGATAATTTAATGGTTTTTATTAGTTATCCACCAGAAATTAAAAGAGTGATTTATACTACAAATGCTATTGAATCTGTTAATAGTCAATTACGAAAAGTTATCAGAAATAAAAAAGTTTTTCCTAATGATATGGCAGTTTTCAAAATATTTTACTTAGCAATTGAAAATATAACAAAAAAATGAACAATGCCCATTCAAAATTGAAATACAGCAATTGCTCATTTTATGATAAAATTTGAAGATAGAATTAATCTGAACTAGTAACTTTGTAAAACAAAGATACACAGATTACATAAAAGCCTCGTATCTTACCTTGCTAAAGAATATAATGTTACAAGAGCAGCTACTTATAATTGAATTAAGCAATTTACTAATTCAGGTAGTTTTAAAGCTAAAGATAATCGTTCTGTTGAAGAAAATGAATTAATTAAATTAAGAAAAGAATTAAAACAATTACGAATGGAAAATGATATTTTAAAGCAAGCAGCACTAATAATAGGCAGAAAATAGAAATTATTACAAACAATAAGTTTAAATATAAAATTCGCACAATGTGTCATTTTTTAAAAATTTCTAAATCAACATATTATTTTAATTTAAAGAAAAAAGAAAATAAAATTCAAAATAATATTTATGATGAAGCTATTATTAGTGCTTTTAAAGAAAATAAATGTGTTTATGGAACAAGAAGATTAAAAGTAATATTAGAAAACCAAGAAATTTATTTATCAAGACGAAAAATTAAAGAAATTATGAATAAGCATAATTTAATATCAAAATACACTAAATTATCATTCAAAAATCATAATAACAAAGTAAATGATGAAAAAATCACTAATCTTGTGAATAGAAACTTTAATAATAGGCTTAAAAATGAAGTTATTGTCAGTGATTTAACTTATGTTCAAGTTAATGGTAAATGAAACTATATTTGCTTATTAATTGACCTATTTAACCGCGAAATTATTGGACATAGTGTGTAGGTACTAGAAAAGATGCCTTATTAGTACATCAAGCATTTATGCAATCAAATCGCTGTTTAAAAGATATTCAAATATTTCATAGTGATTGTGGTAATGAATTTAATAATAAAATTATTGATAAACTTTTACTAGCATTCAATATTACTCGCTCTTTAAGCAAAAAAGGTTGTCCTTATGACAATGCTGTTGCTGAAGCAACTTTTAAAACTTTCAAAACTGAATTTATTAATGATAAAAATTTTAGATCATTAATCCAATTAAAATTAGAATTATTTGATTACATCAATTGATACAACAACATAAGAATCCACAGCACTTTAAACTACTTAACTCCAGTTAATTATCAAAAACAAATGTCTACCAAAAAATAGTCCTAAAAAGTGTTGCCATTCCAATGATTAAAGTTAATACTGTTGCTCAACAATTTGCTGGTGGTGGACATAATAGTGCTATACGGTTTATCTTAAAGGACTTTATTACATTATAACATATTAAAAACTTATTAAAGTAAACTTTAATAAGAATTTTTGAGTTATTAAAGTAAGTATTATTGTTGATTAATATTTATTAAGTGTTAAGATAAATATACAATTGCATATTGAAGTCTAAATTATTCTCGTCTAACTTTATAATTTATAGACATTTAATGAATGTTATAGACAACATCGGTATGCTCCCAAAAATTTTAATAGTAACTATGATATATAATTTTTATGATTTAACTTTACCATATTTAATTAAAAAAAATAGAAAAATAATAATATCAGTATAGTTATTAAAATGGTTCAATATATATTTTATTAAAGAAGATTTTGTTGTGAATTTGAACAACTGTTTAAAAAGGGATTATTTAATTCTTCATCATTTGCTAATTGTTTATCAAATTTTTTTTCATCAGTTACTTTTTGATCTTGTAATAATGGCATAGTTTCCCTTGAAATTAATGGTGAATTTGGTGTTTCATTATTTTTTATGTCTAATAACAAATTTTTAATTTCAATATTTTTAGCATTTATTATTTCTTTTATTTCTTTATTTTTATTAATACATCCAAAACTAAAAACTTTAATAACAAAATTTAAAATTGGATTTATCTTTTTTTTCTCTAGCTTGACAATATCACTTTTTAATTTTGTTATTTTTTCTTGTTTTAATGATAATTTATCTTCTAAATGTCTTTCTTCTTGTTTTATTTTGTATTCTTCTTGAGTTATGAATATAATAAATGAAGTTCCTAGACATGAGTTTATTTCATTTATTTTTTCTAATATTTGTTTTTGTTTATTAGGTGTATGACTATCAAATTCCGCTTTTGATAAGCAAATTTGTTTTATATCACGTGCAAATAAGATTCTAGAATAAATATGAGCCTCTATATAATTTCCTTCACTTTTACCATAATTACGATGAGGAACAATTTTTTTTCCATTAGCTTTATTAATTAAACTTTCTAAACAATTATATCCAAATAAATCATTTTGACAATATCTTATCAATCTTGGGAAGTGAAAAAAAGTAGATATTTTATCTTTTAATTTCCCACCACTGAACGTAGGTGGTGAATACGTATCATAAGGACTATATGTACAATTATGTTTTACATAATCTTTTAGTATAATAAAAGATTTTCCATACATAGGAGCTCCACCCATAGGATTTTCCAAAAAATCTAATGCTGCATAGCAAGGTCTACTTGTTCACTGAAAATTAGCACTTTTTTTTGTTTGATCGCCAGTAGGGGTTGAAAAACGTCCAAATTTTTCATATTTACTATTATCAAATAATTGATTTAGATAAAATGCAACTTCCTCTACATTTGCTCGACCTACATTATAGTTAGAAATTTCATTTGGTTTTTCCTTATAAGCAAAACAATTTAAAACCTCTGATCATTTATTATCAATATCGTATATTTTTGAAAAATCAAAATTAATTGTTAACCTTGATGATTGTAATATTTTAGTAATCTTTTCTAATAAATCTTTTGCATTTTCTTGACTCATCTTGCATTTTTTAGATAATATTTTTAAAGCAGATTCATAATCTTCTTGTTGAGAGGATTCGCATAGTTCATAAATTTGATGTAAAATTTCACTTCTAAACAATTGACCACAAATCTCTTTTTTTAATTTTTCTTCATCTTTTGAATTATTTGATGAAGTTGAAGAAAAACCACCATTAATATGTGATAAATCAGATTGTTTGATATATGTCATAATATTTATCTCCTCTATACTTAAGATGAACATTTGAAATCTATTTTATTGGTCTAAGCAATAGAGTATTTCCAATACACCTATTGTATTTTTTATGTTTTTTATTTATTAAATACAATAAAAACTCATTTATTTTTTAAATTAAAATAATGAGTTAAAAAACCAATATTTAGTTTACACTTACTCATTTTATTAAATTTTAGAAAAAATACAAGTTATTAATTAAAAAAATATATTTTTTCCAAAATTATTATCACTACTATTTTCCTATATTTCATCAATAAGAAATTATAAAAGATTATGCAATTACTATAATAATGTTATATATGATTGTAAAACATTATTGATGTTGAACATATATTATTGTATATCATAATATTTATATAAATTAATACATATAAGTATTAAGTTTAATATATAATTTTATTAATTTCTTTTTCTGTAATAAACTTATCAATCTTCCCTTGCGCTAAGATTGGGCTACCGCCACCCTTACCATTATATGTTTTTAATATTTTTTGTAAAATATTATTACTTTGATATTGTTTATTATTATGCAATTCTTTACTTGAAGCAACTAATACTAAATATTCTTGATTATTAATTTTATTAATAAAAATAATAATAATATTTTGATATTGATTACGATAATGTTCAATTATTTCTCTTAATGTTTTAATATCTAAATTTTCAAAATTTGCAATTAATAGTTTATAATTATTTTCATTTTTTGGAACTAAAGTTAAATATTTTTTCACTATCTTCTGACGATTTAATTCTTCAAAATTAATTTGTCATTTTTTAAATAAACCATGTAATTCTAGTAATAACATTTTTCCCTTTCTTCAATCAGCAGCTACCACTTTTAAGTTATTAATAGCATCATATATTTTTTCAATTTCTTCTTGCATACAATTATCTTTATTTTTTTGATATTGAATAAATAAATTATTGCTTTGTTCTTTAATCATCATTATTTGTTGTGTTAAGTATTCATTAATAGTTTTTAATGATATTAAAGCATGAATTCGATAAGAACCAGATCCTTTTGATTCAACATTAGTTATTAATAATTGTTCTACTTCTTGTGAATTATAACAATGAGTACCCCCACAAAGTTCAATTGAAAAATCACCAAACTTAATTACTCGAACTTTTTCTTCATATTTTTCACCAAAAAAAGCTAAAGCTCCAATTTTGATTGCTTCTTCATATGTACAATAAATAATTTCACAAGGATATTTACCTTTAATTCATTTACTTACTTGTTGTTCTATACTTATAATTTGTTCTAAAGTTAACATTTGATAATGACTAAAATCTAATCGTAAATATTGATAATTATTAAAACTTCCAGATTGCATAACATGTAAACCCAATAATTTTCTTAAAGCAGCATGTAATAAATGAGTTCCTGAATGATTTTTTCTTGTATAAAAACGATGTGAACTATTAATTTGTGCTTCAACAATTTCTGTTTGTGTTAATTCACCTTTTACTTCCACTTGATGAATATGCTGTTTTTGTGGTCCTTGTTGTACATCAATAACAGAGGCCGTTCCATTTTCTCCTTTGATAATACCATCATCAGATGCTTGCCCCCCCTTTTCTGCATAAAAAGGCGTTTCATTTAAAATTAAATAACCTTTTTCATTTTTTAAAAATTTTACCTCATGCTCTGATTTAAACATAAAAACAATATTTGTATTTATTTGTTCTTTATCATAACCAACAAAGGTTGAAGGAACTTTTAAATTAGTTAGTAATGAAGATTGAATTGTTAATGCTTGATGATTAATTCTTACTTTTCTTGTATTATCTTTACTGTTATCCAATAACTTTTGAAAACCTTTTAAATCAACAGTAGCATTTTCTTCATTTGCAATCTCTAATGTTAATTCAATAGGATAACCATAGGTATCAAATAATTTAAAAGCCGCAGTTGCATCTACTTTTTTATTATCACTAATAACTTGTAATAATAATTGTTTTCCTGTTATTAATGTTGTTCAAAATTTTAATTCTTCGCTTTTAATAATATTAGTTACTAAATCGACTTTTTCATGTAATTCTTGATAATGTTGACCTATAACTTTTATAATAATTGAAACTAACTTAAACAAAAATGGTTCATTAATATTAAGTTTTTGTCCATATACAACAGCTCTTCTAATCAATCTTCGTAATACATAACCACGATCTTTATTACTAGGAAAAACACCATCACTAATTGCAAAAACTAAGCAACGAATATGATCAGCAATAATTTTAAATGCAGTATTAATAGTTTTTTGCTTAATCTCTTGTGTAAAATAATTATTAATATCATAACGAAAATTTGTCAATTTTTCACATTCATGAATAATATTTTGAAATAAATCAGTATCAAAGTTAGTTGGCACATTTTGTAAAATTGCTACTAGTCTTTCTAATCCTGCACCAGTATCAATATTTTTTCTTGGTAAATCAGTATAATTATTTTTGCCATCATTATTAAATTGTGAAAAAACAATATTTCAAATTTCAATATAACGATCATTTTCAATATCATCTTTTAATAATTTAATACCAATATTTTCGGGATCATATTTAATACCACGATCATAATAAATTTCAGTATTAGGGCCACAAGGACCTTGACCCATATCTCAAAAGTTAGTAGATCTTGTACCTTTAATAATACGTTCTTTTGGTAATTTAATAATATTTAATCATAAATTATATGTTTCTTCATCTTCATTAAAAACTGTTACATATAATAAATTAGCATCTAAATTTAATCATTTTTTACTAGTTAAAAATTCCCATCCTCAAATAATAGCTTCTTTTTTAAAATAATCACCAATTGAAAAATTACCTAACATTTCAAAAAAAGTTTGATGTCTTGCTGTAATACCAATATTTTCAATATCATTAGTTCTAATTGCTTTTTGTGAATTTGCTAATCTTTTAGCAATTGGGGTTTGTCGTCCATCAAAATATGGTTTTAATGTAGCAACTCCAGAATTAATCCACAATAGTGAAGGATCATCATTTGGAACAAGTGATGCACTTTCTAAAATGTGATGATCATAACTTTTAAAAAAATTTAATCAAGTTGTTCTAACTTTATCTGTTGTTCATTTTATTGACATAATAATTTCTCCTCAAAATAATAAAAATTCCTATCAAAATAGAAACGTTTTTTAACGCGGTACCATCCTAATTCACTTACAAAGTAAATGCGCTTAATTAATGATTAAAATTGTTAAATTAGGAGCTTCTAATTAATAATGGTTAAGTGCTTACACTATTCACTCTCGTTGAAAACTAATTATTATTAATTATACTTATCTAATTTAGATTAATATAAATATTAATTTTAATATTAATATTAACCATAAATATTAGTTATTACAAGCAAAAAGATAAAATTATGAAATATTTTTATAAATTAAAAAGAAAAAAATATTAATTATTAACTTTATATAATAAAAATTACAAGAAAGATTTTTTCTATTTAATTAAAAATATAATTTAACTGGTATTTTTTTTATTGTATATTCATTTTTTCAGATATAAACTTTAGTTAAGATTTGCTTAGAATAACTTTTAAAAAATAAAAATTTATCATTAAATTATAGCTAACTAAAGTAATGTTTACTCATATCTTGAAAAACAAAATCAATAGCTTTTTTAATATTTGGTCAATAATTTGGTAATATTTTTCTTATATTATGTTTTATAGCAAATCAAAAATGTTCAATTGGATTTAAATTAGGAGAATATGGCGGAAGAAATAATAGTTTGCATCCAGCATTTTCAATTAATTGTTGTGTTAATTTAGATTTATGAAACGTTGCATTATCTAAAACTATAATTTGTCCACGCTTTAATACTGGAATTAGTTTATTTTTAACATATGATTCAAAAATTTTACTATTGCAATGTCCTTCAAATGCTCATAAGGCTTTTAATTTACCTTTATTTAGTGAACCAATTATACTCATTCTCTTTATTTTATATGCGGGTTTATTATCAAATAATCTTTTACCTTTTTCAGATCAACCATATTTATAAAATTCATTATCATCAATTCCAGATTCATCAATATATACTAAATCTTCATTCATTATTTTAGCTATTTCTTTTAAAAAATCTTCTTGTTTATTTTTATCTCTTTGTTCATATAGAAAAGTTTTTTTTATATGTATAATTTTTAAGGTAATGTTTAGTAATCTGTGTAACTTACAAAAATAACTATGTTTAATTAATTCTAGTAAATATAATTAAATGACTAGAAAGAGTGAGTTACAGATGGCTAAAAAACAAAGTATTAATAATAATGATCCAATATCAAAAGCAGTAGATTTATTACTAGAAAATACTGAAGATTTAACAACAGTATTTAAAGAAGGAGGATTATATAAAGAATTAACAAAAAGATTAGTAGAAAAGATGTTAAATTCTGAAATGCAAAATTATTTAGGGTATGAAAAAAATCAACATAGTAATAGTGAAAATGCTCGTAATGGTATAAGTTCAAAAAAATTAATAACTCAACAAGGTAAAATTGAAATTAATGTACCAAGAGATCGTAATAGTGATTTTACTCCTGTAATAGTTGCAAAAAGACAGAGAAGATTTGATGGCTTTGATCAACAAGTTCTTTCACTATATGCCAAAGGAATGACTTTATCAGATATTAGAATGCAGTTGCAAGAGTTATATCATGGTGCAGATATTAGTGAAAGTGTTATTAGTCAAATTACTGATGATGTGATAGATGATGTCAAGGCGTGGCAAAATCGACCATTAGAAAGTATTTATTCTATTGTTTATTTTGATTGTATAGTAGTTAAAGTACGGCAAGATAAACGCATTATTAACAAATCAGTTTATATAGCATTAGGAGTGGATTTAGAAGGCAAAAAAGATGTTTTAGGTTTATGAATTAGTGAAAATGAAGGTTCTAAATTTTGACTAGCTAATTTTACAGAAATGAAAAATCGAGGCTTAAATGATATTTTGATTGCTTGTAGTGATAATTTAACAGGCATGTCAGAAGCAATACAAGCAGTTTATCCTAAAACTGAACATCAATTATGCATAGTTCATCAAATTAGAAATAGTTTAAAATATGTTTCATACAAACATCGAAAAACCTTAGTTGCAGATTTAAAACCAATTTATAGTGCATGTAGTGAAGAACAAGCAATGCAAGCTTTAGAATCATTTGAAAGTAAATGAAATAAACAATATCCGCAAATTACTAAATCTTGATATAAAAATTGAGATAATTTAATGGTTTTTATTAGTTATCCACCAGAAATTAAAAGAGTGATTTATACTACAAATGCTATTGAATCTGTTAATAGTCAATTACGAAAAGTTATCAGAAATAAAAAAGTTTTTCCTAATGATATGGCAGTTTTCAAAATATTTTACTTAGCAATTGAAAATATAACAAAAAAATGAACAATGCCCATTCAAAATTGAAATACAGCAATTGCTCATTTTATGATAAAATTTGAAGATAGAATTAATCTGAACTAGTAACTTTGTAAAACAAAGATACACAGATTACATAAAAGCCTCGATTTTTCTTGTCCTATAAATTGTTTTGCTAAATTTCAAGGTAATATTTGTTCACTAAATCATTGTTCTAGTATTCTAACTTTTGGTTAAGTTTCAATAGGCATTGATAATAACGGAAATGCTATTTTATCTTTGACAAATAACTTTGGGTATACTTCCATATCATCAACTTCACCAAGTACCTTTATATTGCCGAAAATCATGCTTCTAGGTGCTTTAATTTTTAAACCAATTACTTTGGTATCTTTGTCTAATGGTTTTTGTAATTTAATAATTATTGGATAACCATCTCTTGTTTTAAAATCTTTAATTTTAATAATAGTAATACTTTTAGTACTTCTTGTTTTTGGATTTTGATAAGATTGTGAATAATGATTAATAATATATAAATTATCAATATTATTTTCAGTTAATGGTTCATTTATACTAACTGCATATAACTTAAATTGATTTAATAAATTTATTTCTTGAAAAATTAAATTTTTAATATCAGTCATACTATATTCAATCGTATTATCATTAATATTAGTACTTGCTCTTTGATTTAACTGCATAGTAAAATCAGATGTTTCAACAGCAGTAGTTTTTAATACTTTATCAATATCAATAAAACCAATTTTAATAGTATTTGCTGAAAATCTTAAACTATTATTTTCATTATTTTTAAATAAACGTTCAATTTCATAAATATAAATTGTTCTTTTTTTAAATTCATCATATGCTCTATTAATATATAGCTAACTAAAGTAATGTTTACTCATATCTTGAAAAACAAAATCAATAGCTTTTTTAATATTTGGTCAATAATTTGGTAATATTTTTCTTATATTATGTTTTATAGCAAATCAAAAATGTTCAATTGGATTTAAATTAGGAGAATATGGCGGAAGAAATAATAGTTTGCATCCAGCATTTTCAATTAATTGTTGTGTTAATTTAGATTTATGAAACGTTGCATTATCTAAAACTATAATTTGTCCACGCTTTAATACTGGAATTAGTTTATTTTTAACATATGATTCAAAAATTTTACTATTGCAATGTCCTTCAAATGCTCATAAGGCTTTTAATTTACCTTTATTTAGTGAACCAATTATACTCATTCTCTTTATTTTATATGCGGGTTTATTATCAAATAATCTTTTACCTTTTTCAGATCAACCATATTTATAAAATTCATTATCATCAATTCCAGATTCATCAATATATACTAAATTTTCATTCATTATTTTAGCTATTTCTTTTAAAAAATCTTCTTGTTTATTTTTATCTCTTTGTTCATATAGAAAAGTTTTTTTTATATGTATAATTTAGTTTTTTAAAATAGTTATAAACTGTTTCTTTAGTCATATTTCCAAATTTATCAATTACTTTTTGAACTGTAACATCTTTATTTTCTGCTAAATAATTTTTTAATTCATCTAAATCCTTTATTTTGTGGCTATGTCCTTTTTGATAATTCAAAATTGGTTTTATATGCCCAGTTTCTTTTTTTCTTTTTCTTCATAAAAATAAAGTCTTTCTAGTGATATTGAACACTTTACAAATTTCTTTAATTTTCATATTTTTACTTTCATAAGCTTCTATTACTTTTCTTCGTAAGTCTTCACTGTATGGTTTTGGCATAATTTAATCTTCCTAATCTATTTTAATTATTGCTGAATTGTACTTTTAAATTCAAAAACTGTTTAAATTACATATTATTATTTTACATTATTTATGAGTAAACATTACTTTAGTTAGCTATATCATGGTGCAGATATTAGTGAAAGTGTTATTAGTCAAATTACTGATGATGTGATAGATGATGTCAAGGCGTGGCAAAATCGACCATTAGAAAGTATTTATTCTATTGTTTATTTTGATTGTATAGTAGTTAAAGTACGGCAAGATAAACGCATTATTAACAAATCAGTTTATATAGCATTAGGAGTGGATTTAGAAGGCAAAAAAGATGTTTTAGGTTTATGAATTAGTGAAAATGAAGGTTCTAAATTTTGACTAGCTAATTTTACAGAAATGAAAAATCGAGGCTTAAATGATATTTTGATTGCTTGTAGTGATAATTTAACAGGCATGTCAGAAGCAATACAAGCAGTTTATCCTAAAACTGAACATCAATTATGCATAGTTCATCAAATTAGAAATAGTTTAAAATATGTTTCATACAAACATCGAAAAACCTTAGTTGCAGATTTAAAACCAATTTATAGTGCATGTAGTGAAGAACAAGCAATGCAAGCTTTAGAATCATTTGAAAGTAAATGAAATAAACAATATCCGCAAATTACTAAATCTTGATATAAAAATTGAGATAATTTAATGGTTTTTATTAGTTATCCACCAGAAATTAAAAGAGTGATTTATACTACAAATGCTATTGAATCTGTTAATAGTCAATTACGAAAAGTTATCAGAAATAAAAAAGTTTTTCCTAATGATATGGCAGTTTTCAAAATATTTTACTTAGCAATTGAAAATATAACAAAAAAATGAACAATGCCCATTCAAAATTGAAATACAGCAATTGCTCATTTTATGATAAAATTTGAAGATAGAATTAATCTGAACTAGTAACTTTGTAAAACAAAGATACACAGATTACATAAAAGCCTCAATAAGGCTTACAATAAGCCTTATTTCCTATAATAATTTCTATAATATTTTTTCATTATCTTTAATTTTACTGTTTAAAGTTTTATTATTTAAATAATAGTTATTTATTTCTTTTGGATTAAAAGTTTTAATTTCTTCTTTTTTTAATAAAAGTTGTGGTGAATTTTTAATTTGTTCAGATGTAAATCAAGTAATTTGTTCTTGTGTGAGTGCTTGTATTTGTAGACTTGTGAGTGCTTGTATTTGTTCTTCTGTAAATTCTGAAATTTGCTCTGGTCAAAATGCTTTGATTTGTTCTAAATTAAATGTTTTAATTTGTTTTGGAGTAAATGCTTTAATTTGATATGGTCAAAAAAATGCTTGTATTTGTTCTCTTGTAAACGCTTGTATTTGTTGGTTTGTGAGTGCTTGAATTTGCTGAGTTGTAAGTCAAGTAATTTGTAAATTTGTAAAAAATGGTATTTGTTGGATTGTGAAGTGTGGGATTTGTTCTTTAGTTAGTGTTTGTATTTGTGTTTTTGTAAATGCTTGTATTTGCTTTTCAGTAAAAGATTGAACTTGATATCATCAAAACTTTTTGATTTGTTTTGTAGTAAATGTGGGTATTTGTATTTCTGTAAAAGCTGTTATTTGTTCGTTTGTCAGTGTTTGAATTTGTTCAATTGCAAATTTTGGTATTTGTGTTTTTGTAAATGCTTGTATTTGTTTTTCAGTAAAAAATTGAATTTGATATCATCAAAAGTTTTTGATTTGTATTTTTGAAAATTCTGGTATTTGTATTACTGTAAAAGCTGGTATTTGTTCTTTGGTGAATGCAGGTATTTGTTCAATTGCAAATTTTGGTATTTGTGTTTTTGTGAGTGCTGTTATTTGTTCACTTGTCTACATAATTAGTGTCCAATAAAGTGTAACCCATCCAATTTAATAGTACTAATAGTATTAGAACCTGTTTAGGATCTTTTTAATAGAATTTAACTAAAACAAGAAATAATCATTTATAAATAGGTACTTAACCAATAATTTATTTTCTTTTTCATTTTTTTGTTAAAAAGATTTTATCATTTGAAAACTTATCGACTAAAAATCTATTTTTTATTATAAAATAACCATTATAATATAAATTTTATTAAAAATTAATCAAAAAAGATCCTAAACAGGTTCTAAAAAAGCAGTAAAAGATTGATATTCTAGTTTATATTTATATGGAGTTGGAAATATTCAATTTAATAATCAATATGACGATTATGATAATGGCAAAAAACGACAATATTATATTCAAGTTAATTTTGATGTTTTATTCTTTGATAATAATGATTCTTCTTCAGATATTTCACAAGAATTTGCTGGCGTAGTATTTACTTTAAGTGATGAATTAGATTTATATTCTTAACAACTAAAAAAAACAAAATAAAATAATTAAGTAAATTTACTTAATTATTTTATACTGTCAATTCAGTTATTTTTATTTAATAGAAGTAGTTCAACCACGTGTTCTTTTAACTGCTTCTTGTCAACCCTTATAAAAAGTTTCTGCTTTTTTTTCTGTCATAATTGGTTTATATTCTTTTTCAATTTTATTTATTTTTTTAATATCATTAATATTTCAAAATCCAATTGCAAGTCCTGCTAAGTAAGCAGTACCCATTGCTGTAGTCTCAGTATTTTTAGGTTTAATTAAATTAGTACGACTAATGTCACTTTGGAATTGCATAATATATGAATTATTACTTGCTCCACCATCAACTTTAATCTTAATTTTTAAATCTTTTAAATCTTTATTTAATTTAACATCTGCTTGCATTGCCAGAATAACATCTTGTGACTGGTAAGCTAATGATTCAATGGTACCTTTAACAATATGTTCACGTTTCGTACCACGTTCTAAACCAAATATAGCACCACGTGCTGTTGAGTCTCAATAAGGGGCACCCAAACCAACAAAAGCAGGTACTACATAAATACGTTGTTCTTCTTTAGGATCAACAATTTGTGAATATCATAGACTTTCATCGGAACGATATAACATTCGTAATTGATCACGTAAAAATTGAACAGCAACTCCTGCAATAAAAACTGAACCTTCTAAAGCAAAAACTGGTTCTTCGCCTGATATTTGATAAGCAATAGTGGTTAGTAAACCTTGTTTTGAAAAAAAAGGAGTATTTCCAATGTTCATTAAAATAAAACAACCAGTACCATAAGTATTTTTGATTTCACCAGGTGTTAAACATAATTGACCAAATAATGCAGCTTGTTGATCACCAATTGCAGCAGTAATAGGAATTTCTTGCTCATCATTTTGGAATAACATTCCTTTATAAGTAGTTCCAATTTTACCTGAACTGGGAACTACTTCTGGTAACATATTTTTAGAAATATCAAATAATTCTAGTAATTCTTCATCTCATTTTTTAGTATTAATGTTGAATAACATTGTTCGTGAAGCATTTGTAATGTCAATAACATGTTTAGTTTTTTCAACATTATTTTCAATACCGTTTGTCATTTTATAAATTAATCAACTATCAATAGTACCAAAAGCTAGTTTTCCTTTTTTTGCTAATTCACGTGCATTTTTAACATTATCTAAAATTCATTTTATTTTAGTAGCAGAAAAATAAGAATCAATTAGTAAGCCGGTTTTTTATGAATTTTTTCTTTTCATCCTTTTTTTTGTTAACTCTTCACAGTAATTTGCTGTTCTGGGATCTTGTCAAACAATAGCGTTATAAATTGGTAAACCTGTATCACAATTTCATACTACTGTTGTTTCACGTTGATTAGTAATACCAATTGCTTCAATTTGATTAGATTTAATATTACTTTTATTTAAAGCTTGTTGCATTGTTGTTAATTGATTATTTCAAATTCCAAGTGCATCATGTTCAACTCAACCTGATTGAGGGGGGGTAATGCTGAGGTATATAAATTTGATGGATACCAGTAATTTTTTTCCTTCTTTATCAATAATTAAAGTACGACAACTAGATGTACCTTCATCTAATGCCATAATATATTTTTTTTCTTCTGACATATTATTTATCCTTTCTGTACTTTTATTAAAGTATTTCAATTACTTGAATTAAACCACCAGCAATAATTGCTCCTAAAATTGGTCCAATAACCATAACACCAATACCAACAGTTGCAGGTCCAGTAATAAACGCAGAACCACTATTAAATATTTTATAGTTAATAACTAAATTTTTAATACCAATAGTAGCACAAACAATCATAACTAGCATAAATGTTCCAATAATTTCTGTTATAGTATTTCAAATATAACTACGTTCGGCTGGGGCTGTTGCAAAAGTTGCTAAAATTTTATTATTATCTTCAGTAATGTTATATTGTTTAAAATATGCTAAGTAAACAACTAATTGTCCTAACATTGCACCTAAAAATTGAAATAAAATATAAAATGGAATATAAAGGAAGTTTTCCCCAATAAAAGCTGTTTTTTTATTAGCAACTCATAATCCAATAGTAACAGCTGGATTTAAATGTGCTCCTGAAATTCCACTTAACATTGTAGCAATAGCAACAGCAAATCCTCATCCAGTACAAATAACAAGCCAACCGCTATTTTCTCCCTTTGTTTTTTTAATAAAACGTTGGCAACAACATAATTTTCTAGTAAAATTAGGATAAATGTGCCAAATAGTTCATCAATAATTACTTGTGAGACTTCTGGCATAATATTTTCCTCCTTAAATTAAATATTTTTTATCATATTTGCTACTAGTAAAGCAATTGCTGGTGCTGAACTTAGACCTGGTGATTTAATACCAGCAACATTAATAAAGTTAGGATTATTACTAGCAAATTTTATGAAAAAATCATCAGTTTCAACACAAATTGCTCGTGAACCACTAATTACTTTACAAGTTTTATTAATATTTAAAGTTGGAATAATTTTTAGACCAATTTTATTAATAAGTTTAATATCTTCAATTGTAATTAATCTAGTATCACTTTTCGGTACATTTTCATGAGAAGTAGGACCCACCAAGATATGACCATTAAGCATTGGGGCAACTATTACTCCTTTACCATGAATAGTAGGTATCATAAATAGAATGTGATTATTTATAATATGATTTTCAGTTTTTTCAAGAATACAATACTGTCCTCTTCTAGTTTTTAAAGTGAAATCTTGACAATTTATTAACTTTGCAATATCATCAGCATAATGACCAGCAGCATTAATAATATATTTTGAAGTAAAAGTTACTTTTTTTTGATTATTTAAACAAGTAACTCGAAAACCTGAATTTAATGTTTCAATATTAATTACTTGATGATCAACTTTTAGTTGTCCTTTATTTTTAATCATGCGATTAATTAAAGATTGTGTTAATAATACTGGATCAACAGCATATGAAGCAGAACAAAGTAGTGCACTAGTAACTTTTGGGTTAACATTAGGTTCTAATGAAATTACTTCTTCTCTTGTTAATATTGATAATTCTTTTTTAGCAAGACCATTAGTAATACCGCGTGCATATAATTTTTGTATTTCTGAGTTTTCTTCTTTGCTAAAAGCAAGTATTAAAGAATCAATTTTTTTTCATGGAAAATCTAAATTTTTAAATCAATCATTTTCATATAATTTTCTGCCCTCTAGATTTAATTTAGCATTTAGTTTTCCTGGTGTTGGATCAAATTCACCATGAATGACTCCAGAATTTCCTTCTGATGTTTCTTGGGCAATTCTTAAATTTTTTTCTAAAATAACTACTTTTAAGTTTCTTTTTGATAATTCATCACTAATAGCAGCACCAATAACACCAGCACCACTAGTAATAACATCAAAATCAAATTCCATTACTTTTACCTCTCTCTAAACATCATTAAGAACAAAAGTTCTATCTGTGTATAGTTTAATTATAATATATTTTTTTATTATTAACTTAATTCCAAATATTAGGTTAATTTTTAAACATTTTTAAATGAGATTTTATTAAAAAAAATAAGAAAAATTTGTGTTATATTATAAATAACGATATAAGTTCAATATCGTTATAATTTTAATGAGTATATATAAAAAGATATCTAATTATTAAAATTGTATTATTTAAAAGGTAGGTATATGAATGAAACAATTATTAATAACTTTAAGTACATTAACAACATTAACTTTAACAAGTAATACTGTTATTAATAGTATTAATGATAATATTGTTAATAACAGTAGCTTAACAAATAAATCATCAATAAAGAATTCTACAAATTCATTATTTAATAATCAATGAAATGTTTTAGATACTAGTGATTGAATTACTAACCAATCAATAACCGATTATAAGTTTTACAGTTATGATACTTCAGCATTAAAAAATTATACTTTTGCCAATACTCAAAATACTTTTTTAGTAGATACAACAGGTAATCTAGTTTATAATACCAAAGTCATTGTTCCTGATAAAGATAAATCAGATATTGAAAATACAAAACAAGAAATGAATAATACTAAAAAAGTAACTACTATTAAAGATACATATAATCCATATAGTAAAAGTGAATATAGTACTTCTTATTTTAGTGGTGATAATCAAGATTGAAAGTTAATTCAGCAAGGTGGAATTGAAAAACACATTGATATTTCACAACAAGCAGGTGCTGATAAAGTTGAACATAGTGATAATTTAAGTGAAACATTGGGTCTATATTATATTGCTAAAGCAACATTATCTAATAAAATTGATAAAACGATTGCTCAACAATTAGCTAATTATTTTATTAGTCAAAATAGTTTAAAAGAACAAATTAATAATGAATTAGTTACTAAAATTATTGATTTAATTATTGATAATAAAGATATTTATAATTTTATTTATAATCTACCATTTAATGTTAGCGACAAAAACTATTCATTAAACTTTATTTTTGATAATGATAATAATTTAATTGAAATTTATTATAACAAATGAAATGCTGATCCAGTTACTAAAAATTTAAATTATAAATATAGTGATAGTTATAACGGTACTTCTTCTAATAATGAATATACAAGTGATACTAAAATTATATTTAATGATTGAACGAAGTATGCTAATAATTGAACTGATTTTACTAATATTTTTTCTACTATTACTTTTGATAATAATTCTTTTATTTCTGCAGTAACACCAGGAGGGACAGATAAAAAAGTAATATGAGTGTTGCAACAAAAAATATTACGGAAACTATAACTAATCAATTTAAAGTTTATAGTCATGATAGTGTATTTTATATTGGGCAACTTTAGCTATTTGAATTAATATTTGACATGATGATCATAATGTTTACTTAAATATAGAAATAGAAGAAAGTGCTAGTGGAGGAACTAAAAGTTTAACTTCTAATATAAATATAAACGATGTGTCTTTTATTTCTGCAATGAAATAATTGATGTGTTTAACAGTTAAATAAATAAGTTTAATTAAGAAAAATTAAAAATAAAAATATTTAGTTAAGTATAAAGGATATTGAATTAAAAAATTAAACTATTATTTATTCAAACTCTGATTTAGGAAATACATATTTATTGATAGCTTTTGCAACACCACCACAAGTATTTTTACTAGTAACATCATATGCTATTTCTTTTAAATTAGGATGAGCATTTTGCATTGCAATACCATATTTAGCTCACTTTATTAATTTATAATCATTCATACCATCACCACAAGCTAGTACTTGGTCGGGAGTAATATTTCATTTTTTGCATAAAAATTGTACAGCAGCAGCTTTATTAACACCAATTGGATTAATTTCGATAACACTATGAGAAGAAGTAGCAAGTTCTAAATCTTTTATAGTATTTAATTGTTCTAAAATTGGATTAACTTGTTTTTTCTTTTTACAAAATAATAAAATTTTATACATACCCTCATCGGTATTCTCATCAATTTGTTTAGTTGGTAGGTTATTAAAATTTTCCATAATTTTAACTTTTAGTGATCTGCGATTAATTAAGCCTGTTTTATTATCGGTACTATATCCTCACATTGCTAAATTATTTTTATTAGCAAATTTAACTATTGTTTGTATTTGCTCTTTTGTTAATGATTTTTCATATAATATATCTAATCTATTATCATTAGTAATATCAAGGATGTTACCACCATTATAACAAATAATATGACCGGTTTTTTCGTGCATTAAACATGCTTTTGCAATATCAATGGTTGAACTTGGTGCTCTTCCTGTTGCAATAATAACTTTAATATTTTTTTGATATGCTTTTTGAATTGCAATTAGATTTTTAGGATGAATTTTTCATCTACTTTTTAATAAAGTTCCATCTAGATCAAGAACAATTAATTTAATAGCCATTATAAATACCTTATTTTCCTATTTCTTCAATAATATTAGTCATATCTTTTTCAGAAACTAAACCAAAAGTTTTTTTAACTTCTTTTCCTTCTTTATTAAAATAAATTAATGTTGGAATTGATTGGATTTCATACTCTTTTGCTAGTTCTTTAGCTTTGTCAACATCAACTTTAATAAAATTAATATTTTTGTGTTTTTCGTCATTAGCAACATTTTCAAATCTAGGCCCTAACATTTTACAAGGACCACATCATTCTGCTGAAAAATCAATTACTGTTATTTTTTTTGATTGTAAAAGTTGCTCAACTTCTTTTATAGAATTAATATGTTGTATTTTGCTTTCATTATGCATGTGTTCACTACCTTTTCTTTTAATTTATTTTATGGTTTAATTCTATCATTAGTTTTAATTTTTAAAACATTAAACGATAAAATTAAAGAAATATCTTTTCAATTTTAGAATATATCTGTTATAATCTGAAATATATAGGTTAGGACTAAACAATTTGAGAAGGGGATAAATAAATTATTGGTACATTTTATAAAACTGTTTAATAAATAAATGTAAATGAATTTTAAAAGGTGTAGAGTTAATATTTATTTATGGTATTTCAAAAAAATAGTTTGGTAGAGAGTTATTTTTTAATTTTTAATATTATTTATTTTTCCACAAAAACAAAAATTGTAAAAACCTATGTGTTAAAGTATGTTTATATTAAGTTTTTAAGAGCAGGTTATTTGGGTTACTATAATTTATGCATCCTTTTAGAAGGAGAGTAAAAAAATGTTTGTTTTTAATAGACTTGCATGTGTTTTTAAGCCACCTGCAAAAAAAGAAATTTTTAGTGAAGACTTAAAACAAGTTAATAAAAAATTTATTATTTTACGTAATCAAGTTTTTGGTTTTAGCATTTTATCATATATTCTTTACTACTTTACTCGTCAAGCGTATACAGTAGCGGGTTCTGCTTTAGAAAGCAATGGTAGCATAACTAAAATGGAGTATGCTTTAATGGGAACAATTTTTGCCGTTGTTTATGGTGGTGCTAAATTTATTGTTGGAAATGTCGCTGACCGTAGTTCAGGAAGAGTAATCATGATTGTTGGATTATTTGTTTCTTCTATTTTAAATATTATTATGGGTGGTGTAGTTGCTTTTGCTGGAACTAAAATTAGTGTTGGCCCATTTGTAATGATGTTGAGTTTGATTGCGATGTTGGCTGTTTTCCAAGGTATGGGTTGACCAGCTACAGCTAGACTATTTTCTCATTGATTTACTGATAAAGAACGTTCAGGACGTATTGGAATTTGAAACTCAGGACAAAATATTGGTGCTGCTTTATTACCAGTTGTTGTTATTTCTTTAGTAACAGTACTTGATCCGGGTGGAACAATTTATGGTTTATATTTTTGAATTCCTAGTATTTTTGCTTTAGCTATGATTCCATTATGTTTATGAGGATTACGTGATCGCCCCGAAGCAGAAGGGTTACCTACTGTTGAAAAATGAAAAGGTGTTGTAGAACATAAAGAAGAAAAAGCAGAACTTAATTGAAAAGAAATTTTTGTAAAGTATATTTTAAAAAATAAATTTTTATGAATATTAGCATTTGCTAATATTTGAGTATATGTTGTACGACAAGGACTGGCAGGATGAACATTAATTTTAATGAAAGATGTTCATGGTTTAGATTTAAAACATAGTAAGTGATTTGCTGCCTGTTTTGAATTATCTGGTTTATTTGGTGGTATTTCTGCAGCATATTTTGCTAAGTGATTTTTTAATAATCGTAAAGCACCATTAATGATATTTGGATTATTAATTGCACTTTGTGGACTGGTTTTATTGCAAGTTGCTCCTCGTGGTAATATGCCTATGCTTATTACTGCTTTAATGATTGCTGGTTTTGGTGTTTATATGCCACAAGCGATGATTGGTGCTACTGCTATTGAACTAACAAATAAGAAAGCAGCCGCTACTGCTTCAGGATTTACAGGATTATCTGGTTATTTTCTTGGTGATGCTCTTTTTTCAAAAGTAGTAATTGCTGGTATTGGTAATGAAAACTGAGATTATGTATTTTATTACTTTTATGGTTGTATTGCTGCTGCTATTATTTCATTAGCTTTACTATGAACAAAAAATCAAGATAATAAAATATTATAAAAATATTATTAAATTAGCACCCTTATTATGGTGCTAATTTTTTTTATTTAAAATGATATTTTAATAATAAAATTAATAAAATTTTATTGATTTTCAAAGTTGCGGTGTTATAATAAATTTAAGACACACAAAATTATTGGTTATTAGCCTACTAGTATTATTTTTTATTTTTACTAAGTAGTTTTTTTATGTTTTTTTGTAATGTCTTATAAAAAGGAAAAATATATTGTTATTTTAAAATAAATCTAGTTATAGCTAACTAAAGTAATGTTTACTCATATCTTGAAAAACAAAATCAATCGCTTTTTTAATATTTGGTCAATAATTTGGTAATATTTTTCTTATATTATGTTTTATAGCAAATCAAAAATGTTCAATTGGATTTAAATTAGGAGAATATGGCGGAAGAAATAATAGTTTGCATCCAGCATTTTCAATTAATTGTTGTGTTAATTTAGATTTATGAAACGTTGCATTATCTAAAACTATAATTTGTCCACGCTTTAATACTGGAATTAGTTTATTTTTAACATATGATTCAAAAATTTTACTATTGCAATGTCCTTCAAATGCTCATAAGGCTTTTAATTTACCTTTATTTAGTGAACCAATTATACTCATTCTCTTTATTTTATATGCGGGTTTATTATCAAATAATCTTTTACCTTTTTCAGATCAACCATATTTATAAAATTCATTATCATCAATTCCAGATTCATCAATATATACTAAATCTTCATTCATTATTTTAGCTATTTCTTTTAAAAAATCTTCTTGTTTATTTTTATCTCTTTGTTCATATAGAAAAGTTTTTTTTATATGTATAATTTAGTTTTTTAAAATAGTTATAAACTGTTTCTTTACTCATATTTCCAAATTTATCAATTACTTTTTGAACTGTAACATCTTTATTTTCTGCTAAATAATTTTTTAATTCATCTAAATCCTTTATTTTGTGGCTATGTCCTTTTTGATAATTCAAAATTGGTTTTATATGCCCAGTTTCTTTTTTTCTTTTTCTTCATAAAAATAAAGTCTTTCTAGTGATATTGAACACTTTACAAATTTCTTTAATTTTCATATTTTTACTTTCATAAGCTTCTATTACTTTTCTTCGTAAGTCTTCACTGTATGGTTTTGGCATAATTTAATCTTCCTAATCTATTTTAATTATTGCTGAATTGTACTTTTAAATTCAAAAACTGTTTAAATTACATATTATTATTTTACATTATTTATGAGTAAATATTACTTTAGTTAGCTATATATATTCTTATTTTTTATTTAATGAAATTACAATATATTATTTATGGGGTTTTTCTTTTACATATTGATAGAAAAAATGAAATTTAGTTGATTCAATTATTCTTTGTAAGTAAAACAATAATTTCTTATATATAAAAAATATATATTATGAACTTTTAGTTTTAATTTAAATAGTTCTATTAAAAAGAGATATTGGAATAAAATCAAGAAATATAATCAAATTGAATTAATATAGAAACATATAAATAGAACATTTAACACAAATATTAAAATTTCAAAATAAAACCTATATTTCTTTAAAAAGAAAATTAAAATATTGGAATGGCAATACTTTTTAGGACTATTTTTTGGTAGACATTTGTTTTTGATAATTAACTGGAGTTAAGTAGTTTAAAGTGCTGTGGATTCTTATGTTGTTGTATCAATTGATGTAATCAAATAATTCTAATTTTAATTGGATTAATGATCTAAAATTTTTATCATTAATAAATTCAGTTTTGAAAGTTTTAAAAGTTGCTTCAGCAACAGCATTGTCATAAGGACAACCTTTTTTGCTTAAAGAGCGAGTAATATTGAATGCTAGTAAAAGTTTATCAATAATTTTATTATTAAATTCATTACCACAATCACTATGAAATATTTGAATATCTTTTAAACAGCGATTTGATTGCATAAATGCTTGATGTACTAATAAGGCATCTTTTCTAGTACCTACACTATGTCCAATAATTTCGCGGTTAAATAGGTCAATTAATAAGCAAATATAGTTTCATTTACCATTAACTTGAACATAAGTTAAATCACTGACAATAACTTCATTTTTAAGCCTATTATTAAAGTTTCTATTCACAAGATTAGTGATTTTTTCATCATTTACTTTGTTATTATGATTTTTGAATGATAATTTAGGTAATGTTTAGTAATCTGTGTAACTTACAAAAATAACTATGTTTAATTAATTCTAGTAAATATAATTAAATGACTAGAAAGAGTGAGTTACAGATGGCTAAAAAACAAAGTATTAATAATAATGATCCAATATCAAAAGCAGTAGATTTATTACTAGAAAATACTGAAGATTTAACAACAGTATTTAAAGAAGGAGGATTATATAAAGAATTAACAAAAAGATTAGTAGAAAAGATGTTAAATTCTGAAATGCAAAATTATTTAGGGTATGAAAAAAATCAACATAGTAATAGTGAAAATGCTCGTAATGGTATAAGTTCAAAAAAATTAATAACTCAACAAGGTAAAATTGAAATTAATGTACCAAGAGATCGTAATAGTGATTTTACTCCTGTAATAGTTGCAAAAAGACAGAGAAGATTTGATGGCTTTGATCAACAAGTTCTTTCACTATATGCCAAAGGAATGACTTTATCAGATATTAGAATGCAGTTGCAAGAGTTATATCATGGTGCAGATATTAGTGAAAGTGTTATTAGTCAAATTACTGATGATGTGATAGATGATGTCAAGGCGTGGCAAAATCGACCATTAGAAAGTATTTATTCTATTGTTTATTTTGATTGTATAGTAGTTAAAGTACGGCAAGATAAACGCATTATTAACAAATCAGTTTATATAGCATTAGGAGTGGATTTAGAAGGCAAAAAAGATGTTTTAGGTTTATGAATTAGTGAAAATGAAGGTTCTAAATTTTGACTAGCTAATTTTACAGAAATGAAAAATCGAGGCTTAAATGATATTTTGATTGCTTGTAGTGATAATTTAACAGGCATGTCAGAAGCAATACAAGCAGTTTATCCTAAAACTGAACATCAATTATGCATAGTTCATCAAATTAGAAATAGTTTAAAATATGTTTCATACAAACATCGAAAAACCTTAGTTGCAGATTTAAAACCAATTTATAGTGCATGTAGTGAAGAACAAGCAATGCAAGCTTTAGAATCATTTGAAAGTAAATGAAATAAACAATATCCGCAAATTACTAAATCTTGATATAAAAATTGAGATAATTTAATGGTTTTTATTAGTTATCCACCAGAAATTAAAAGAGTGATTTATACTACAAATGCTATTGAATCTGTTAATAGTCAATTACGAAAAGTTATCAGAAATAAAAAAGTTTTTCCTAATGATATGGCAGTTTTCAAAATATTTTACTTAGCAATTGAAAATATAACAAAAAAATGAACAATGCCCATTCAAAATTGAAATACAGCAATTGCTCATTTTATGATAAAATTTGAAGATAGAATTAATCTGAACTAGTAACTTTGTAAAACAAAGATACACAGATTACATAAAAGCCTCCAGATTACATAAAAGCCTCCTAAAAAGTGTTGCCATTCCAAATTCTTCAATTGTGGTTACCTTTGTAATAGTAAATTCACCAATAACTTCTTCTTTAGAACAAATATTATTGTTACTATTATTATTTATTTTTTCTTCTAAATCTATTTTTTCTTTTTTTATTTGTTCAAGTTCTGATTGAATTTTAATTATTTTTTCTTGAAGTTCTTTTTTTTCAAGTTCTTTTTTATTATTTTCTAAAAGTTCTTTTTCTAAATCTTTTTGTTTTTGTTCTAAATCTTTAATTTCTTTATCAATTTTAGCTGCTTTATCATAATCATCATCTTTTACAAATTGTTCTTTTCCTTTAATTAAATTATTTTTATTCTTTTCTAATTCACTTAACTTATCATTAATTTCTTGACTATTAGTATTATTATTTATTTTTGCTTCTAATTCTTTAATTTGTTTATTCTTTTCTTCAATATTTTTGTTTAATTTCTCAATTTCTTTCATAGATTTATCATTATTATAATTTAGAAGTTGATCCATTTTTTTATTAATTGTTTCACAACATTGACTATTATCATTTTTTTCATTAGATTGACAATTATCAAGTTTTTCATTTATTTCTTTTAATTGCTCTTGTAAAATTTGACAATTAATTAAATGAATCTTATTTTTTTTTCTTTTATTAAAATTTCCAATTGTTTTTTAACACTATTGATTTGTTTTTCAATAGCTTCTTTTTCTTCTATATTAGCTTCTAAGTCCTCTAATGACTCTGGATCATTTTTAATATTTTGAATTTCTTTTTCCTTTTCTTTTAATTTCTTTTCAAGTCTTTCTAATTTCTCTTTTAATAATTCAATTTTAGGATTAGGCTTTATTTCATTATTATCTTTTTCATTTAATTGTTTTCTTAATTTTTCAATTTCTTTATTAGCTTTATCTAATTTAGACTCTACTTCCTCTTTAGCCTTGCTAGTTTCATCTAATTTAGATTGAACTTCCTCTTTTTCTTTATTAGCTTCTTCTAACTTAGACTCTACTTCTTCTTTAGCCTTGCTAGTTTCATCTAGTTTAGATTGAACTTCCTCTTTTTCTTTACTTATATTTTCTTTTTCTTTATTAGCTTCTTCTAACTTAGACTCTACTTCTTCTTTAACCTTGCTAGTTTCATCTAGTTTAGATTGAACTTCCTCTTTTTCTTGAGTAATCTTTTCTAGTTGCTTTTGTAAATCTTCTACAGAAATATTTTCTTCATCACTAGTATCCATTGATTTTTTCTCCTTCTATATATGTTAAAAATAACATTTTTTATAATCTGATTTTTAATTAAATTTAAAAATAAAAATATCAGAATAGTTCTAATTAATATTAGTAGTTTCCTTGTACCAATATTAAGATTCATCAAAAATATAATTTTTTTAATTTTATTTAATATAAACAATTGTAAATTTAAAAAAGTATAAAATAATATTGAATTATATGGTATTTTGATTAAATCCCAATTTAAATTTATAATTGAAAAAATAAATATACAATAAAAAAAGTACTTTAATTTACTAAAATACTTTTTTTGATTTATTAAATTTCAAAATCACATAATTATATAATATAGAAATATTATTATACATTTACTATAGCTAACTAAAGTAATGTTTACTCATAAATAATGTAAAATAATAATATGTAATTTAAACAGTTTTTGAATTTAAAAGTACAATTCAGCAATAATTAAAATAGATTAGGAAGATTAAATTATGCCAAAACCATACAGTGAAGACTTACGAAGAAAAGTAATAGAAGCTTATGAAAGTAAAAATATGAAAATTAAAGAAATTTGTAAAGTGTTCAATATCACTAGAAAGACTTTATTTTTATGAAGAAAAAGAAAAAAAGAAACTGGGCATATAAAACCAATTTTGAATTATCAAAAAGGACATAGCCACAAAATAAAAGATTTAGATGAATTAAAAAATTATTTAGCAGAAAATAAAGATGTTACAGTTCAAAAAGTAATTGATAAATTTGGAAATATGACTAAAGAAACAGTTTATAACTATTTTAAAAAACTAAATTATACATATAAAAAAAACTTTTCTATATGAACAAAGAGATAAAAATAAACAAGAAGATTTTTTAAAAGAAATAGCTAAAATAATGAATGAAGATTTAGTATATATTGATGAATCTGGAATTGATGATAATGAATTTTATAAATATGGTTGATCTGAAAAAGGTAAAAGATTATTTGATAATAAACCCGCATATATAGCTAACTAAAGTAATGTTTACTCATATCTTGAAAAACAAAATCAATCGCTTTTTTAATATTTGGTCAATAATTTGGTAATATTTTTCTTATATTATGGTAATGTTTAGTAATCTGTGTAACTTACAAAAATAACTATGTTTAATTAATTCTAGTAAATATAATTAAATGACTAGAAAGAGTGAGTTACAGATGGCTAAAAAACAAAGTATTAATAATAATGATCCAATATCAAAAGCAGTAGATTTATTACTAGAAAATACTGAAGATTTAACAACAGTATTTAAAGAAGGAGGATTATATAAAGAATTAACAAAAAGATTAGTAGAAAAGATGTTAAATTCTGAAATGCAAAATTATTTAGGGTATGAAAAAAATCAACATAGTAATAGTGAAAATGCTCGTAATGGTATAAGTTCAAAAAAATTAATAACTCAACAAGGTAAAATTGAAATTAATGTACCAAGAGATCGTAATAGTGATTTTACTCCTGTAATAGTTGCAAAAAGACAGAGAAGATTTGATGGCTTTGATCAACAAGTTCTTTCACTATATGCCAAAGGAATGACTTTATCAGATATTAGAATGCAGTTGCAAGAGTTATATCATGGTGCAGATATTAGTGAAAGTGTTATTAGTCAAATTACTGATGATGTGATAGATGATGTCAAGGCGTGGCAAAATCGACCATTAGAAAGTATTTATTCTATTGTTTATTTTGATTGTATAGTAGTTAAAGTACGGCAAGATAAACGCATTATTAACAAATCAGTTTATATAGCATTAGGAGTGGATTTAGAAGGCAAAAAAGATGTTTTAGGTTTATGAATTAGTGAAAATGAAGGTTCTAAATTTTGACTAGCTAATTTTACAGAAATGAAAAATCGAGGCTTAAATGATATTTTGATTGCTTGTAGTGATAATTTAACAGGCATGTCAGAAGCAATACAAGCAGTTTATCCTAAAACTGAACATCAATTATGCATAGTTCATCAAATTAGAAATAGTTTAAAATATGTTTCATACAAACATCGAAAAACCTTAGTTGCAGATTTAAAACCAATTTATAGTGCATGTAGTGAAGAACAAGCAATGCAAGCTTTAGAATCATTTGAAAGTAAATGAAATAAACAATATCCGCAAATTACTAAATCTTGATATAAAAATTGAGATAATTTAATGGTTTTTATTAGTTATCCACCAGAAATTAAAAGAGTGATTTATACTACAAATGCTATTGAATCTGTTAATAGTCAATTACGAAAAGTTATCAGAAATAAAAAAGTTTTTCCTAATGATATGGCAGTTTTCAAAATATTTTACTTAGCAATTGAAAATATAACAAAAAAATGAACAATGCCCATTCAAAATTGAAATACAGCAATTGCTCATTTTATGATAAAATTTGAAGATAGAATTAATCTGAACTAGTAACTTTGTAAAACAAAGATACACAGATTACATAAAAGCCTCTATATTATGTTTTATAGCAAAGCAAAAATGTTCAATTGGATTTAAATTAGGAGAATATGGCGGAAGAAATAATAGTTTGCATCCAGCATTTTCAATTAATTGTTGTGTTAATTTAGATTTATGAAACGTTGCATTATCTAAAACTATAATTTGTCCACGCTTTAATACTGGAATTAGTTTATTTTTAACATATGATTCAAAAATTTTACTATTGCAATGTCCTTCAAATGCTCATAAGGCTTTTAATTTACCTTTATTTAGTGAACCAATTATACTCATTCTCTTTATTTTATATGCGGGTTTATTATCAAATAATCTTTTACCTTTTTCAGATCAACCATATTTATAAAATTCATTATCATCAATTCCAGATTCATCAATATATACTAAATCTTCATTCATTATTTTAGCTATTTCTTTTAAAAAATCTTCTTGTTTATTTTTATCTCTTTGTTCATATAGAAAAGTTTTTTTTATATGTATAATTTAGTTTTTTAAAATAGTTATAAACTGTTTCTTTAGTCATATTTCCAAATTTATCAATTACTTTTTGAACTGTAACATCTTTATTTTCTGCTAAATAATTTTTTAATTCATCTAAATCTTTTATTTTGTGGCTATGTCCTTTTTGATAATTCAAAATTGGTTTTATATGCCCAGTTTCTTTTTTTCTTTTTCTTCATAAAAATAAAGTCTTTCTAGTGATATTGAACACTTTACAAATTTCTTTAATTTTCATATTTTTACTTTCATAAGCTTCTATTACTTTTCTTCGTAAGTCTTCACTGTATGGTTTTGGCATAATTTAATCTTCCTAATCTATTTTAATTATTGCTGAATTGTACTTTTAAATTCAAAAACTGTTTAAATTACATATTATTATTTTACATTATTTATGAGTAAACATTACTTTAGTTAGCTATATATACCAATAGCAATTATGCGAAATAAGGCGAATGAGTTAGCAGATTGTGATAAAGTAATGGATAAAATTAAAGCATTAGATGTTATTTATGAACAAATTGTTTTAGATACAATTTTAAATTCACCTAAATTTATTTTTAATCAAACTTATGGTAATGTTCAATCAACGTTAGAACAAGCAGTAAGAGAATTGGTTACTAAAAATTACTTATTTAAAAGTAGTGGAGATAATAATGAACAAAACGAAAATATCAATATGACAAGTAGCAACTTTAAAGGTAAAAATTTAACTGACATATATGATTGAAATGTTAATGAAATATTTAAACGTTGTGGTATTCATATACCAAGTCAAAAGAAATCTGCACAACAATCAGTTCCAGAAAGTACAGCAGTAAATATTTCAACTATTAATTATATTGAACAAAAATTATGACAATTTAATATTGATATTCTTAAATTTATTCAAATATTAGTACGTTTAGATAAAGACTTATTAAAATTAATAGCATTTAATAAATTCAATGTTTGATTAGGAATAGCAACTAAATTGAAAAATAAATTTATAAAAAGAAACAAAAAACTAATAAATTGTAAAGTATATTTTCTTTTCATATTATTATTAATTCCTAAAAAGAAACTAAAAATAAAAAAATAAAATAATTAAATCTAATTAATATAAATTTTAATTTTAAATAAAATACCCTTTCTTCAAACAAATCATAAATGTTTATTCAAAACAATTTATTTGTCTAAAGAAAGGGATAAAAAACTAATTTAAATATATTTTCAAAAATAAATTTAATTTTATAAGTCAATTTTAATATCTTGACGATCGCTATCTGATGCAAGAAAGTAATCTTTTGAAACTAAATTTAATGTTGATGCTACAACATTACTTGGAAAGGTTTTAATTTTACTATTGAACACTTTAACATTAGCATTATAAAATCTTCTAGCAGCAGCAATATTATCTTCACAATCTTTGGCACCTGATTGTAATTGTAAAACAGTAGTATTTGCTTTTAAATCAGGATAATTTTCTAATAAAGCATTAAATTTTCCAAAAGCTGCATTAAGTCCACTATCTGCTTTTGAAAGATCACTCATTGTTTCCATTTTTCCACTTCGTAAAGATACAACATCTGTTAATGTACTTTTTTCAAATTTCATATAACCTTTAGTAGCATCTACTAATTTTGTTAATAAATCAAAACGACGCTTTAATTGTACATCAATATCAGAAGCAGTTTCTTCAATTGATTGTTGTAATCTTAGAAAATTATTACGAGAAACAATAAATAAAATTATTGGAAATATTAAAACAAAAGATAAATAAACCATAATTTTTCCAAATAGTGACGGTTGGGCAGTAAATGATTCATTGCTAGGTTTAATTGTTGACATAATTTTCTCCTTTCTTATCAATATCTAATAACAAACTATGTTTAATAACTAGTCCATTCTTGGTAAGTTAAATATTATTTACACACTAAACCATAATAATTTTACTATATTTTTAAATTTAAGTAATGTATTTTTTTTAAGTTTTTATTTAAACTTATAATATTTTTTATTTAAATTTATACTAAAATAATTACCTTTCCCAATAATAATATGATCAACTAAGGTAATATTAAAAACCTGAAAATTTTTTTTAATTTCTTCGGTGATATATAAATCAGATAGTGAGGGTTCACTATTACCACTAGGATGATTATGAATACAAATTACTTTACTTGATTTATGAATAAGTGCCAGATGCAACATATCTTTAACATCAATTTTCATAGTATCATTAGTACCCTTATATAATAAATTTTGATGAATTAATTTATTTTGATTATTTAATAATAATAAATAAAAATGTTCTTGCGTTAAATTTTGATAATATGCATTAACTAAATTAAAAACATCTTCGGGAATAATAATTTTAAAATTTTTTTTTGACTTTCAATAGTTCTTATTCTTTTTACTATTTCTAAACAACTTAAAATTTCTAAAGCCTTACTAACACCAATACCTTTAATACTCATTAAAGATTTAATAGTTACTTTATTTAAATTTTCAAGACCATTAAAATTAGTAATTATTTCTTGCGCTAAAAATAATACATTTTTTTCTTTAGTTCCTGTTCGCAAAATAATTGCTAATAATTCATTATCACTAAGAGCGTCAAAGCCATATTTAATGGCTTTTTCTCTCGGTTTTTTTGTATTATTAAGTTCTTTAAAATTCATAAAAAGGCGGTATTAAATGTGTTAATTTTTCTTGAAATTTATTAAATTCATCTTTAATTTTTGATAAATCTTTACTATCATCTTTAGAACTATCTCATTTACTTTCAATACCACCTGGTAACTTAATACTTCCTGAAACACTATTTCATAAATTTTTAATAACAGGAATTGCTATCCCCACTAACACGGCACCCATTAAAAATTGAGCAAAACCACCACTAACTGCCTGACACTCTTGATCAGTCATTGGTTCTAAATTTTCTAAAATCATATTTATCAACCCCCTAAAACTTATTTTTATTTAAAAAATAGTTTTTTCCTTTTTAAATTTTATAAGTTTAAAAAAAGTAATAGGATTTTCTAAATTATATTTAAAAACTTTAACTTTTGTTGATAATTTTTCAATAAGTAATTCAAAAAGAAAATCAACAAATTTTTGTTCCATATAATGACCAACCAAAATAACATTAATTTTTCTATCTTTAGCTTCCATAATATAGTTTCATTTCATTTCTCCAGTAATTAATAAATCAATATTGCTAGATAAATTACTAATAATATCACCACCAGCACCAGCAGATAAAGCAACAGTCACTATATTGTTATCACTCAATTTATTATTAACCAATTGTATGTTTGCAACATTAAAATATTTTTTTAAGTTATTAATCAATTCTTTTAATGGCATTTGTCTATCAAATTTACCAACTATTGCCAACTTTTCTTCATTAATAAAATGAATATTTTTAATTCTTAATTCTTTAGCCATCAACATATTCATACCTACTAATGATATATCAAAATTAGTATGTAATGAATATACATTAATATCTGCTATTAGTATTTTACTATATAATTCTTTTTTTCAATTTGAAATATTAGATTGATTAATATCTTTAGAAAAAACTAATGGATGATGAGAAATTATTAAATCAATATTATTATTAATGGCCTCAGTTAAAACTTCATTAGTAACATCTAAACAAACTAAAATTTTATTAATATTGGTCTTTGTTTTTGATTTAATTTGTATTCCTGAAAAATCTCATTCACAAACATCTTTTAAAAGAAAATATGTTTCTAAAACATTAATTATATTATTGATAGTTAACATGCTAACTATTACCCTTTATAAAATTCTTTAATATGTTTAGATTTAGACGGATGTTTTAATTTTCTAATTGCCTTTGCTTCTATTTGTCTAATTCTTTCTCTTGTAACAATAAATTCTTTACCAACTTCTTCTAGAGTTTTTGGAGAATCGTACTTAGTAATATGACGATGAACAACCTTATCACTTAACAATTCTGTTTTATCTAAACTAGTATCATAGTGTAACTGTAAATTATTAGCTACTGTTTTTAATTCAGTAATTTCTTTTTCATCTTCACAAAGTTCTAATAATCTTCTTAATTTTGTTGGTAAAATTCCAAAACGCATTCTAATAACTTTTTCTTCTCGTTTTGTTAATACTTCAGCAAAAACACGATCCAATTGTTCTCTTAATCAATGTCTTTCAGCATATTCATCGGGAGATAGCATATTTTTATCTTTAATAAAATCACCAAAATGTGTATCATCTTCTTCACCAATTGGTTTTTCTAAAGATACTGGTTCAATAGCAAGTTTTTTAATTTCACGAACACGATCGGCTGTCATGTTTTGTCCCATTTTATTGGCAATTTCCTCATGAGTAGGATCACGACCTAATTCTTGTGTTAAGTTTCTTTCAATTCTTGTTAACTTATTAATTCTTTCAACCATATGAACAGGTACACGAACCATTTTACCTTGATCAGCTAAACTTCGTGTAATTGATTGTCTAATTCATCAAGTAGCATAAGTTGAAAATTTAAAACCACGGCGATAATCAAATTTATCAACTGCTTTAATAAGACCAATATTACCTTCTTCAATTAAATCAGCAAAATCTAAACCACGATTTAAATGTTTTCTAGCAACAGAAACTACTAATTTTAAATTTGATTTAATTAATTGCTCACGACCATATGTTCTTTCCTCAACATCTTTTGATTCTAACATTTTAGCATATTTAATTTCCTCACCTTGACTCAATATTTGACTTGTTCCCAAAATATTAAAATAAGACTTAATTCCATCTTTTCTTCTTATATCATTAGAGATCCCCATTGTATTTTTAAAACTCAAATCACTAACTAAAATGTCAATATCTAAATCATCAGGTAATTGTTCATCATCAATATCAGGAAAATTAGCATCATCTTCAACTTCATCCATCAAAATATCAGTAAAGACTACTCCTTCTTTTTCTAACCGATCAAAAATTTCCTCAATCGTATCATCATCTAATTTTAAATGTGCAAACTCTTTAATGACATCTTCTTGTTTTAATTCTTTTGTTTGACTCTTTTCTAATTTTTTAATTAAATTACTTTCTACTTCCTCTAAAGTTAAAAGTTTTTTCAATTTCGTTTTTTGTTGTATAGCAGCCATATTTTCACCTTATCCTTAATTTATCATCATACTTATTTTTTCTTTATTTTATTTTTTAATACTGATATTTCTTTTAATAACAATATTTGTTTTTCAATATTTTTTTCAGATTTCAATTTATCAATGATCATTTTTATTTCATAATCAATTAGTTGATTGTTAATAATTTTTAAGTAATCATTAATAATTTGAGGTTTTAAATCAAACTTTTTATTTTTATACTTATCAAGAAGTTTTTCTAAAATATTTAAAAGTGAATTACCTTTAAGTTGTTCTAAAATTAAATCAAAATTAATTGCTTCTATTTGATTATTTTGATATTTTTGACTAATTAAAAAGTATAAATTCATAAAATCTTGATTTGGAAAAATAAATTTTTCTTTTTCTAAAATTAAATAAACATTTTTTGATAACATTACTAGAAAAATAAGTTGTTCTTGTGCTTCAAAAAAAATATTTTTTACTTCTATTTTAGATTTATTTTTGATACTAAAAGTTGTAGTTACTAAATTATTATCAATATTTAAAATTTGTATTAAGTCTTCAGTGGATAAATTAGTTATTTTTGCTAACATATTTAAATAAAACTTTTGAGTAATAACATCATTAATTTTTGTTCAAATTGGAATTAATGATTTTAAAAATTCATTAAGTTCATAACTATCTTTTTTAATGTTATATTTAGTTAATGATAAATTAATTGCAAATTCAAAAGGATGAATAGTTTTTTTTATTATTTCATAAAATTTTTGAGGAAATTTATTTATTAATTCATCAGGATCAAATTTAGTATCATTATTGATAATTTGTACTTTAAAATTATTTGATAATAAAACACTAGCTATTTTTAAAGATGCTATTTTTCCTGGTAAATCACCATCTAAAAAAATAATAATATTAGTAGTAATTTTTTTTAAAAGTAAAATATGTTCTTTTGTTAAATTTGTTCCCATTAAAGCAACAACATTTTTAATATTTTGATTATTTAGAGCAATAACATCTATAAAACCTTCAGTCAAATAAATAACTTCATTTTTTTTAATATAATTTTTAACATTATTAAAATTATATAAAATTTTACTTTTCTTAAAAAAATCTGTTTCTGGACTATTAATATATTTATAACTTTTATCTTCTCTATTATAATTTCTTGCAGAAAAACCAACACAGTCTCCATCTTCATCTTTAATAGCAAACATAATTCGATTTGAAAAGGTAGGAAGAAGTTGATCCTTATTATTAATTTTCATAAGTCCTAATTTTACAAATTCAATATTATCTTTATAACCTTGTGCATTAAGATAATCTATTAATTCATTATTAATAGATGCATAACCAATATTAAAATATTTAATATTTTCAGTAGTAATATTACGATTTTGTAAATATTTCATTGCTTCTTGACCAATATCAGTTAGTAACTGATAACTAAAAAAATTCATTGCAATATTATTTAAAATTTTTAGTGGATTTTTTTTAGTTTCAACATTAAATTCAGATAAATTAATATCAAACTCTTTTAAATTTAAATTAACATTATCTGCTGCTTCTTTAAGAGCATTAATAAAATTAATATTTTTATATTTTTGTAAAAAAATAAAAACGTTTCCTTGTTCACCACAAGAAAAACATTTATAAATTTGTTTTTCTTGTGAAATTGATAATGAAGGAGTAGAGTCTTCATGAAAAGGACAAATAGCTCAAAAATTATTGCCTTTACGAATCAAATTTAAATATTTACCCATAACTTCGACAATATTAATTTTTGCTTTAACTTCATTAATTTTTTTATTAAACTCGATATCCATATTTTTTCACACAATTCTAACAAATAATGTCTAATTTGTCATATAAATATTCTTTAAGTTGATCAACTTTAACTATAACTTGATTTGTAGTATCACGATCTCTAATTGTAACAGTACCTTTAATTTTTGTGTCATAATCAATTGTTACACAATACATAGTACCAATACCATCTTGATAACGATAAGATTTACCAACATTTGATGATGCTTCATAAATTACTCTTAATTGTGTTTTATTTAACATTTCAAAAATTTCATATGCCTCTTTACCCAATTTTGTTTTACTTAAAGACATAACAGCTACTTGATAAGGGCAAATACTCTTATTTAATTTTAACACTAACCGTTCTTTATCGTCTTTTAAAACTTCTTTTGTAAATGCTTCACAAACTAAAGCTAATAAAAGCCTTTCAACACCAATTGAAGGTTCAATAACTGAAGGAATAACCATTCTTTTTACTATAACATTAGAATCTTGAATTTCAAAATTTACACCAGAATTCTCACTATGTTTTGTTAAATCATAATTCCCGCGATTAGCTATACCACATAATTCACTCATACCAAAAGGAAAATTATATTCAATATCAGTAGTCGCTAATGCATAATGTGCTAGTTGATTTTGTTCATGATTTTTAAATTTTATATTTTTTGAATTCAATAAACCTACTAGAGAGAGAAATTCTTTACATTGATCAACTCAATAATTAAATCAAGTGTTATCATTTTTATCCTTTGGAATAAAGAAAAATTCTAATTCCATTTGTTCAAATTCTCTAGTACGAAAAATAAAATTACCAGGAGTTATCTCATTTCTAAAACTTTTACCAATTTGACCAATACCAAATGGTACTTTTTTATTACAACTATTTCTTACATTATTAAAATTTATAAATATTCCTTGTGCAGTCTCAGGTCTTAAATAAATTTTATTTTTATCTTCTTTTAAAACACCTTGATATGTTTCAAACATTAATTGAAATTGTCTAACTTTAGTTCAATCTTCATTATTGCATTTAATACATTTAATATGATTTTGATTAATATATGTTTCTAATTTTTCATTACTTCAATTATCACAATTAATACTAGGAAAATAATGATTAATTAAATTATCAACTCGAAAGCGAGACTTACATTTTTTACAATCAATTAATGGATCACTAAAATTACTCAAATGCCCTGAAGCTTCTCAAACTTTAGATTTCATAATAATTGAACTATCTAACCCAACATTGTATGGGTTTTTTTCGACAAAAAAAACTCATCAACTTTTCTTAATATTATTTTTAAGTGCTACACCAAGCGGACCATAATCTCAACTATTAGCAAGACCTGAATAAATTTCTGATCCTTGAAAAATAAAACCATTTTCTTTTAAATGAGTAATTATTTCCTTCATTGACTTATCATTGATAATTTTATTAATCATTGCCCCTCCATTAATCATAAAAATTTTCTTAAATATCTTAATAATACATAAAATCTCTAAAAAGAATAATCTTGTTAATAATATGTTCATAGATAGGTTTTGTCAACCTATTATAAGTGTGATATATATATATTATTAAAAACAATATAACAACTAATTATTAAAATATTTATGTAATTATTAATTTATTATTATATTTTTGACAGTGGTTTTCTAAAATATTAAGAATTTCATTAAGTTCTTCTTTTTCAACTTTTCATTTATTAATATCTTGATAATTTAATAAATAAAGTTGATATATTTTTTTAAACAAAACAATGTTAAAATTAATTATAGCTAATTTTAAAGAACAATTTTTACAAAAAACACCACCCAAATCATAATTAATTAAATACAAATTAGTTATTTGATTACAATTAATACAATTAGTAAAGTTAAACTGAATTCCTTGAAATATTAAACTATGAAATAAGAAAAAAACATAAACTTTCTTAAAATTACTATTTATCATTAATTGTTCATATAAATTAAATAAAAAAGAAAAGATATTTTTATTATTAATCCTAATTTTTTCTAAATAATTAATAACTATCTTGTTAAAACTCTTAATCAATTGATAACTTTTTTCATTTATAAAACTATTAAAACTTTTTATTTTTTTATATGTATAATTTAGTTTTTTAAAATAGTAACATTATTTATTGATTTAATGTAGTTAATGTTTAAAATCAAACCAGTATCAATATTAAACATATTTTAACTATAACCTAACTCTTTTAATTTTCTAGGATTATTTCTTCAATCAGGTATTACTTTTACAAAAGTTTTTAATATAATATGAGAATCAAAAATACTTTCTAAATCTGTTCTAGCTCTTATTCCAATTTCTTTAATCATACTACCTCCTTTACCAATAATAATTCCTTTTTGTGAGTCTCGTTCAACAACAATAACAGCATTAATATCAGTAATATTAGTATTTGGATTATAATTAATACTTTCAATTAATACTGCTACACTATAAGGAATTTCTTCTTCTGTTAAATTTAAAATTTTTTCACGAATAATTTCCTTAATTAAAGTATTATCTGAAACATCATCGTTATTTTTGATTAAATAATTCTTTTCACCAATTGGTAAATACTCATATAGTTTTTTCAATAATATATCTAAATTCATTTTTTTTATAGCAGAAATTGGAATTATTTCTTTAAATGGTAATAAATCTTTTCACTCATTAATTTTATCCATTAATTTTTCTTTTGTTACTAAATCAACCTTAGTTAATAAAAGTAGAATAGTTGTATTTACCCTTTCTGATAATAATTTAATAATATGTTTATCGCTATTTCCGATGTATTCATTACATGGCGCTAATAAACAAATAATGTTAGTTTCTTTAGTGGCACGGTTAGCATCGCGATTCATCATTCGTCCAAGTTGGTTATTATGTTTATGAATGCCGGGAGTATCAAAAAATATGATTTGCATATCATCACTATTATAAATACCTTGAATTTGATTTCTGGTTGTTTGTGGTTTATTAGACACAATTGCCTTTTTTTCTTGAAGAATGGTATTTAATAAAGTTGATTTTCCAACATTACTTCTACCAATAAAACTAACAAAACCTGATTTAAAATTATTATTCATAAATTAATTCCCTTTCAATGAACTTGGTTTAAACGCTAAAGGTAATAAGTCTTTTACTAATATTTTACAAATTGTTTTAGTATCATTATTTTCATTTTTATTACTAATATAAATAGGACACGTTTCTGGCATAATTTCAATCATAAATTGACGACACATACCACAAGGAGAACCAACAGTTTCACTATCAGTAATTAAAAATAGACTAATAATATCTTCTTTTTTATAACCTTGAGCAATAACTTGTGACAAAGCTGCTCTTTCAGCACAAATGCCTACTGAGTATGCAGCATTTTCAACATTTACTCCTAACACTTCTTTACTATTTTTCAAAATTACTATTGCAGCAACTCTAAATAAAGAATAAGGAACATAAGCATTTTTTTGTATTGCTTTTGCTTTTTTCAATAATACTAATAAATCTATATCTTGTTCCATTATACCACTCCTTATTTTCTAGTAATACCAAGAATATTTAAAATTTCATCTTGTAAATCAAACATAACCTTTTCTTCTACGCTATTTTGATGATCATATCCTAATGTATGAAGTAATCCATGAATAAAAAGAAATGATAATTCTCTAATTAAACTATGGCCATATTCTTGTGCTTGCGCTACTGCCTTTGAATAACAAATATAAACATCACCTAAATCTCTAATATCAATATTAATATTTGGAAAATCATCATGATTATTTCCAAATGATAAAACATCAGGGACATAATCTTTATGACGATACATTTTATTTAATTCAATACCAGTCTGTTCGTCATTAAAAATAACAGCAATACACCATGTAATTTTCTGTTTTAACTTAATAGCTACTGCATTTAAAATTTTTTCTGATAAAATATTAAAATTTTTAATGTCATAGTTATGATCATTGTAAATATTTACAATATTAATTTTTGCTGGCATTTATCTACCTAACTTCTTTTTGATTAAATTATATCAATATTTACATTTATGTTGTAATATTATTTCAAATAAATGTTAACAAACTTTCTTCACCAATAATTATTAATACCATTTGATTTAAATATGTATTAGAATTAATATTTTCTTCAATTAAAAGTTGATTATTATCATTTCATTTTGGAAAAAAAATTGTTAAATAACATTTATTAATAGAGAAAAAAATAGTAATTTGATTAAAACTATTAAACTTTAAACATTCTTCTCTTTTAAAATCTAATAAATAAGCAAAGTGTCCCTTATTTTCATATCTTGTCTCACTTATAAAAATAGTTTGACCATTACCAGCATAAACATGAGGAATATTAATAATTTTTAAAACTAATAAGAGTACTAAAAAAAGAAAAATTGAACTACTTCCTAATAAATAAGTACTTTTTCTAAAAAAATCATTATTCATTACCATCTATACTTTTATAATTATTTAAATCAATTACATTTTTAAATAATTTTACTAGTGTTAAATCATGACCTGCATAAATAATAATTATTTTTTTATAATGATTCAACAATAAAGTTATTAACCTTATTTTTAAATCATTATTGATGTTACTCAAAATTTCATCTAATAAAATTACTTTTCAATCATAAAAAAATAAACTTAAGAAAATAATTATTTGTTTTTGACCTTGACTAAGATTAGCCCCATATTCTTGACAATAATAAAATGTTGTTAAACCTAAACTGCCCAAGAGATCATTAAATCCTAATTTTTGAAAATTTATTAATTTTTCTTTTGTAATATTAAATGATAAAATATTTTCTAAAACTGTACCGTTATGAATAATAGAATTTGAATGTAAATAAATACATTTTTTTTGTCAAAATTCATATGAAATATTATCTAATCCAATTTCATTATTAATTAAAATTTTACCTTTAAAAGGTACATATTTCTGAATTAATAATGATAGTAAGGTTGTTTTACCAATGCCAGAAGGACCAATAATAATATTACTTTGTTTTAATATTAAATTTAAATTACTAAAAACTACTTTATTTCTTAAATTAAAATAACAATCTTTTAATACTATTTTATTAATTGATATTGAAAAAAATTTTTGTCATTCTTATATTGTAATCTACAATTAATAAAATTATTAAATCTTTGAAATGATTTAATAAAAACCGGAAAGAAAATAAGACTATTACCAATATTTTGAAAAAAAGAATTAATATAAATACTAATACTAGTAATAAATATTAATTGAGATAGATTAATTTTACCATCAAAAATTTTACTATTGCAATGTCCTTCAAATGCTCATAAGGCTTTTAATTTACCTTTATTTAGTGAACCAATTATACTCATTCTCTTTATTTTATATGCGGGTTTATTATCAAATAATCTTTTACCTTTTTCAGATCAACCATATTTATAAAATTCATTATCATCAATTCCAGATTCATCAATATATACTAAATCTTCATTCATTATTTTAGCTATTTCTTTTAAAAAATCTTCTTGTTTATTTTTATCTCTTTGTTCATATAGAAAAGTTTTTTTTATATGTATAATTTAGTTTTTTAAAATAGTTATAAACTGTTTCTTTAGTCATATTTCCAAATTTATCAATTACTTTTTGAACTGTAACATCTTTATTTTCTGCTAAATAATTTTTTAATTCATCTAAATCCTTTATTTTGTGGCTATGTCCTTTTTGATAATTCAAAATTGGTTTTATATGCCCAGTTTCTTTTTTTCTTTTTCTTCATAAAAATAAAGTCTTTCTAGTGATATTGAACACTTTACAAATTTCTTTAATTTTCATATTTTTACTTTCATAAGCTTCTATTACTTTTCTTCGTAAGTCTTCACTGTATGGTTTTGGCATAATTTAATCTTCCTAATCTATTTTAATTATTGCTGAATTGTACTTTTAAATTCAAAAACTGTTTAAATTACATATTATTATTTTACATTATTTATGAGTAAACATTACTTTAGTTAGCTATATATACTTTTTAATACTTTTAAAAATAGAAATTGGGTTCAAACAATGAATTATTTTTAATAGAAATTTCACATAATCCCCTACTCCCCATTTAAGTAATTATTATTAATATACTTATTATAAATTAAAATTTTATCAATTTCTTAGAACCTGTTTAGAATCTTTTTAATAAAACTGAAATAAAGGAAAGAACAACCATTTGTAAACTAGTATTTAGTTTTCTTTCACAATTTTTTCATAATCTTCTGTATTTTTCTAATCAAGCAAAGCTTCGTTCTACAATTCATCTTTTTGGTAATACTACAAAAGTATGTAGTTCATTGCGTTTTATAATTTCAACATTTGCATTTATGATTGTTTTGATTTCAGAAGCAAATTTTTCACCAGTATAACCAGCATCTACTATTATTTTTTGAACTGCAGAAAGATTTTCTTTTTCATTTTCAATCATTATTATAGCGCTATTACGATCTGTTTTTTCTGCTGTGGTTATTTAAATTGCATGTGGTAAACCTTGAGAATCAACAATAATATGACGCTTTATTCCTGAAATCTTTTTACCAGCATCATAACCTTTATTTTCAGTAGTATCTGTATTTTTAACACTTTGCGAATCAATTATACAAAAACTAGTTTGTTCTTTGCGATTATTGTTGATACGAACTTTTTTAACCAATTTTTTTTAAAATTAATTGCCATACACTAGCTTCTTTATCATTATTTTTACTTCAAATTTGAAAATAATAATATACAGTTTGTCATTTTGGAAAATTTTTTGGTAGCATTCTTCATTGACAACCACTTTTTAATACATATAAAATTGCACAAAATACTTCATATAAATCTAAACTTCTTGGTTTTGTTTTCTTTTTGCTATTTTCTAAAATTGTTTTTATGTTCTCAAATTGTTCTTTGGTGACATGACTTGGATAATTTTTATGCATAATATATACCTCTGATTTTAAAATATAGCTAACTAAAGTAATATTTACTCATAAATAATGTAAAATAATAATATGTAATTTAAACAGTTTTTGAATTTAAAAGTACAATTCAGCAATAATTAAAATAGATTAGGAAGATTAAATTATGCCAAAACCATACAGTGAAGACTTACGAAGAAAAGTAATAGAAGCTTATGAAAGTAAAAATATGAAAATTAAAGAAATTTGTAAAGTGTTCAATATCACTAGAAAGACTTTATTTTTATGAAGAAAAAGAAAAAAAGAAACTGGGCATATAAAACCAATTTTGAATTATCAAAAAGGACATAGCCACAAAATAAAGGATTTAGATGAATTAAAAAATTATTTAGCAGAAAATAAAGATGTTACAGTTCAAAAAGTAATTGATAAATTTGGAAATATGACTAAAGAAACAGTTTATAACTATTTTAAAAAACTAAATTATATAGCTAACTAAAGTAATGTTTACTCATATCTTGAAAAACAAAATCAATCGCTTTTTTAATATTTGGTCAATAATTTGGTAATATTTTTCTTATATTATGTTTTATAGCAAATCAAAAATGTTCAATTGGATTTAAATTAGGAGAATATGGCGGAAGAAATAATAGTTTGCATCCAGCATTTTCAATTAATTGTTGTGTTAATTTAGATTTATGAAACGTTGCATTATCTAAAACTATAATTTGTCCACGCTTTAATACTGGAATTAGTTTATTTTTAACATATGATTCAAAAATTTTACTATTGCAATGTCCTTCAAATGCTCATAAGGCTTTTAATTTACCTTTATTTAGTGAACCAATTATACTCATTCTCTTTATTTTATATGCGGGTTTATTATCAAATAATCTTTTACCTTTTTCAGATCAACCATATTTATAAAATTCATTATCATCAATTCCAGATTCATCAATATATACTAAATCTTCATTCATTATTTTAGCTATTTCTTTTAAAAAATCTTCTTGTTTATTTTTATCTCTTTGTTCATATAGAAAAGTTTTTTTTATATGTATAATTTAGTTTTTTAAAATAGTTATAAACTGTTTCTTTAGTCATATTTCCAAATTTATCAATTACTTTTTGAACTGTAACATCTTTATTTTCTGCTAAATAATTTTTTAATTCATCTAAATCCTTTATTTTGTGGCTATGTCCTTTTTGATAATTCAAAATTGGTTTTATATGCCCAGTTTCTTTTTTTCTTTTTCTTCATAAAAATAAAGTCTTTCTAGTGATATTGAACACTTTACAAATTTCTTTAATTTTCATATTTTTACTTTCATAAGCTTCTATTACTTTTCTTCGTAAGTCTTCACTGTATGGTTTTGGCATAATTTAATCTTCCTAATCTATTTTAATTATTGCTGAATTGTACTTTTAAATTCAAAAACTGTTTAAATTACATATTATTATTTTACATTATTTATGAGTAAATATTACTTTAGTTAGCTATACATATAAAAAAAACTTTTCTATATGAATAAAGAGATAAAAATAAACAAGAAGATTTTTTAAAAGAAATAGCTAAAATAATGAATGAAGATTTAGTATATATTGATGAATCTGGAATTGATGATAATAGACTTACTGCATAACGTTTTTAAGTTTTAATGATAAATTATAAAATCCTGCAATTAAATTAAATCTTAAAAATATTCGTTTTCTACCTTTTCTAAATTTATAACCAATAATTTTAAAACATTTTAAAAATGCAAAAACATGTTCAATTTTTCTGCGAGTTTTATTAATAATCTTATTAAAAATTTTAATTTTACTTGTTTTAGGATTATTTTTACTAGTTTTAATGGGTAAAAATGTATTACTATGAATTTTTTGTAAACCTTGATAACCTTTATCTGCAAGAATTACAGTTTCTGACAAAAATTCTAACTTTGAATTTTTAAAAGTTTTAAAATCATGATTTTTACCAGTATCAGGAAAAATATTTAAAATTTCATTAGTATGTGCATTAATTATGGTTTGAAACTTAACAGTATGCATTCATTTTTTGCCAGAAAATCAATCTTTTTGATTATATTTTGGTCGTTCTGTTTCTACTTCTGTTACATCAATTATCAAAATTTTATTTTTGAATTCTTCTTTTTAAAAAAATATTTTTATTTGTTAAATTATTAAACTTATTATTATTTATTAAAATGTCTTCAATTGAACGAATATTTCGTAAAGCAGTAGTATCAACCATATCATACTCAGCACCAATACTATGATATGTACGATTTTCATATAAATATCTTAAAGTCATTACTAGTCTATCTTCTATTGACATTTTATATGGCCTTCCACCAGTGGTATTTTTTAGATTTTGATGATCTAATAAAATATTTAAAATTTCATTAAAAACTAGTTTATTAATACCAACTATTTTACGAAAATATTGATCCGGTTTATCTTTTAATTCAAAATATGTCATAAAATTTATCCTTAACTATTCAAATTTTATTTTAATAATAACAAAAAAATGAAAAGTTAACTAGTTATGCAGTAAGTCTAATGAATTTTATAAATATGGTTGATCTGAAAAAGGTAAAAGATTATTTGATAATAAACCCGCATATAAAATAAAGAGAATGAGTATAATTGGTTCACTAAATAAAGGTAAATTAAAAGCCTTATGAGCATTTGAAGGACATTGCAATAGTAAAATTTTTGAATCATATGTTAAAAATAAACTAATTCCAGTATTAAAGCGTGGACAAATTATAGTTTTAGATAATGCAACGTTTCATAAATCTAAATTAACACAACAATTAATTGAAAATGCTGGATGCAAACTATTATTTCTTCCGCCATATTCTCCTAATTTAAATCCAATTGAACATTTTTGATTTGCTATAAAACATAATATAAGAAAAATATTACCAAATTATTGACCAAATATTAAAAAAGCGATTGATTTTGTTTTTCAAGATATGAGTAAACATTACTTTAGTTAGCTATATATAATCATTTTACATTATTTTCGAAAAGATTCTAAACAGGTTCTTAGAACCTGTTTAGAATCTTTTTAATAGAATTTAACTAAAACAAGAAATAATCATTTATAAATAGGTACTTAACCAATAATTTATTTTTTTTTCATTTTTTTGTTAAAAAGATTTTATCATTTGAAAACTTATCGACTAAAAATCTATTTTTTATTATAAAATAACCATTATAATATAAATTTTATTAAAAATTAATCAAAAAAGATCCTAAACAGGTTCTTAGGGAATTGCTTTTTTATTATATCATTTTATTTAAGCTTGCTTTTAATTTATTTTTCTATGAATACTAGATTTATTATAGAAAATTATATCATTTTATTTATAATTTTTATAAATAAAATGATATAATCAAAAATATAAATAAATTATTTATAAAACTTTGAAATGGGGAATATAAAATGATTAATAACATAAAAAAATATGATTAAAAATTACTCTAGAGAAATTGAGTGTCACGCAATAATTAAAAATAATTTAGAAAATAATCAGTCAAAAACTCAAGAAAATTTAATTAATATTGAAATGCAAAAAAATTACATCAAAATTAAAATGGAAATAATTACAGAATTAAAAAAAATACTATATATTTAACATAAAATTGTGAGAAATCTGATTTTAATCTAAAAATATGATTTATAAAAATAATTCAATTTAGAAAAATACAAATCAAATATTTATACATTTTTTTAATTTTCTTCATCTATTTTTAAAACAGCACGAAATGCTTCTGGTGGTAATTCAACATTACCAATCGATTTCATTTTTTTCTTTCCTTCTTTTTGTTTTTCTAAAAGTTTTCTTTTTCTTGTAATATCACCACCATAACATTTAGCAATAACATCTTTTCTAACTGCTTGCACAGTTTGACGAGCAATAATTTTATTATTAATAGCAGCCTGAATAGCAACTTCAAAATTTTGTTTCGGAATTAATTTTTTTAATTTTTCACATAAAACACGCCCACGATCATAAGCAAAATCCTTATGAACAATAACAGATAATGCATCAACAATATTACCTGCTAATAAAATATCCATTTTCACTAATTTACTCTCCTGATAACCAATTAACTCATAATCTAATGAAGCATAACCTTTTGATATTGATTTTAATTTATCAAAAAAATCAATGACAATTTCATTCAGTGGCATATTATAAATAAGAGTTCTTCGTAAATTATCAGCATATTTTAGATCTAAATAAGTTCCGCGTTTATCCTGACATAATTGCATCAATGCACCAACATATTGTTCTGGTGTCATTATTGTTACTTGTACAAATGGTTCTTCTACACTTTTAATTGTCTGCACAGTTGGTCATTTTGCTGGATTATCAATTATTAACTTTTCACCATTAGTTAAATTTACTTCATAAATTACAGAAGGGGCTGTTGAAATTAAAACTAAATTATATTCACGCTCTAAACGCTCTTGAATAACATCCATATGTAATAACCCTAAAAAACCACAACGAAAACCAAAACCTAATGCTTGTGATGTTTCAGCAGTAAAAATTAATGAGGCATCCGATAATTGAATTTTATATAATGCATCCTTTAATTCTTGATATTTATTAGTATCAATTGGATATAAACCACAATAAACCATTGGTTTTAAAGTTTTATAACCTGGTAATGGTGCATCAGCAGGATTAATAACACTAGTAATCGTATCACCAACATGAATATCACTAATTATTTTAATTGCACCACTAATTCAACCAACTTCACCAGCTGTTAACATTTCTCTCTTTTCTTCTTTTGGTGTGCGTACTCCTAATTCAGTAATTTCATATTCAGCACCAGTTGACATCATTCTTACTTTATCACCAACTTTAATTACACCAGTTTTGATTCTAATAAATGCCATCACTCCACGATATTTATCATATAATGAATCAAAAATTAAAGCACGTAATGGTTCATTATCGTCAGCATCAATTGGATAAGGAATATATTTAATAACCGCTTCTAAAACATCGCGAATATTAATACCTGTTTTTGCAGAAATTAAAGGCGCATAATCAGCAGGTAAACCCAATACTTTTTCAATTTCTTCTTTAACTTTTTCTGGTTCAGCACTTGGTAAATCTATTTTATTAATAACAGGAATAATTTCTAAGTCATTATCTAATGCTAAATATACATTTGCTAAAGTTTGTGCTTCAATACCCTGAGCAGCATCAACTACTAAAATGGCACCCTCACATGCTGCTAAACTACGCGATACTTCATAAGTAAAGTCAACATGACCAGGAGTATCAATTAAGTGAAGCAAATAAGTATGACCATCTAATGATTGATATTTAAGTTGTACACTATTTAGTTTAATTGTAATGCCACGTTCACGTTCTAAATCCAGTGAATCTAACAATTGATTTTTCATTTCCCTTTTTGAAACAGCATTAGTTAATTCTAAAATACGATCAGCCAAAGTTGATTTACCATGATCAATATGGGCAATAATTGAAAAATTTCTAATGTATTTTTTATCGATACTCATAATATTATTTATTCACCTATCTTTTGCTTATAAACTATTTACTATGTTTTAGTATATCAAAGTTTAAATAAAATTAAATCGAAAGTTGCAGATAATCTTATAAATGTGGAATGGCAACTGGAATGGCAATACTTTTTAGGACTATTTTTTGGTAGACATTTGTTTTTGATAATTAACTGGAGTTAAGTAGTTTAAAGTGCTGTGGATTCTTATGTTGTTGTATCAATTGATGTAATCAAATAATTCTAATTTTAATTGGATTAATGATCTAAAATTTTTATCATTAATAAATTCAGTTTTGAAAGTTTTAAAAGTTGCTTCAGCAACAGCATTGTCATAAGGACAACCTTTTTTGCTTAAAGAGCGAGTAATATTGAATGCTAGTAAAAGTTTATCAATAATTTTATTATTAAATTCATTACCACAATCACTATGAAATATTTGAATATCTTTTAAACAGCGATTTGATTGCATAAATGCTTGATGTACTAATAAGGCATCTTTTCTAGTACCTACACTATGTCCAATAATTTCGCGGTTAAATAGGTCAATTAATAAGCAAATATAGTTTCATTTACCATTAACTTGAACATAAGTTAAATCACTGACAATAACTTCATTTTTAAGCCTATTATTAAAGTTTCTATTCACAAGATTAGTGATTTTTTCATCATTTACTTTGTTATTATGATTTTTGAATGATAATTTAGTGTATTTTGATATTAAATTATGCTTATTCATAATTTCTTTAATTTTTCGTCTTGATAAATAAATTTCTTGGTTTTCTAATATTACTTTTAATCTTCTTGTTCCATAAACACATTTATTTTCTTTAAAAGCACTAATAATAGCTTCATCATAAATATTATTTTGAATTTTATTTTCTTTTTTCTTTAAATTAAAATAATATGTTGATTTAGAAATTTTTAAAAAATGACACATTGTGCGAATTTTATATTTAAACTTATTGTTTGTAATAATTTCTATTTTCTGCCTATTATTAGTGCTGCTTGCTTTAAAATATCATTTTCCATTCGTAATTGTTTTAATTCTTTTCTTAATTTAATTAATTCATTTTCTTCAACAGAACGATTATCTTTAGCTATAATATTTTAATCTAAAAATTAAATACACTAATCAATAAATAAAAGATAGTTTAATTAATCAAATTATCTTTTTTTATTTTTATTGTATATTCATTTTTTCAATTATAGACTTAAATTAAGATTTACTTATAATAATTATTTTAAAAAGACTAAAACTACTCATTAGTTTAGTTTATACACACTTAAATTTTATAAAAACTGAATTAATTAAAATTATTTTATATTTTTTATCAAAATGAATTCAAAATTAAAAAAACAACAAATGATATTTTTAGTAAATCTTAATACTAAAAAATAAATATTTCTAAAAAAATAATGAAAAAATACATAGGAGGCAAATAAACATGCGTTGATATAACTTAACGTGTGCTACACTTTTAAGTTCATTATCTTTATTAACTATTAATTCAAAGCATTGTTATTTAAATAAAGAAGAACAAGCTATAGAACAAGTTGATAATTTATACGTTATTGGTGATAGTTTATCAGATAATGGTGCACTTGTTGGAGCTGGAACACAATTTTTTAAAGGTAATAAAATCCTTCCAAAAATTCAAGAAATTAAAATGGAGGAACCTTATCATAATAATCAGTTTTGTAATGGTCCAAATGCAGTTAGTATTGTAGCAAATTATTTTCATAAACCTTTAACACCGGCATGGAAATTTCAAAAAATACCATTTGTTGGCAAAACTTATCAACAAATTGGCTAAAATTATGCTGTTAGTGCTGCTAGATTAGGATATAGTATTTATCCAGGTGGATTTTTTGTTAGTAAATTTTCAGCACAAGCACAAGTTACTTCTCTACTTTCACAACATAAAAATATTAATGATCATGATTGAGTACTATATGTAATGGGGGCTAATGATCTTTTAGCAGTAATGCAAGATACAACTTCTCCTTTCTTAACATGAAAACTTTATTTAGATTTTGCAATCCTTAATGAAAAAATATCACTAATGCGACTACTTAAACATCATGTAGCGAATATTGTTGTTACTGATGTTCCAGATATTAGTGAAACTCCTGCTTATAATAATGATCCTATCCTAGAAACAAAAGCAGCAGCAGCTTTTAAATATTTTCATTCACAATGAAAAGCAATGATAAAAACTTTAAAAGAAGATTACCCAAAACAAATTAATGATTTTGAACTTTCATCAGTTGTTAAACAAACATTAAATGATTTAGGTAAAAGGGGAATGAATATTAAAGAAGGAGCTAGTGATATTAGTTTTTATGAATCATTTTTAAAAGATGGGATTTTACAACCCAAATTAAATCCGGGTGTAACTTTAGATACAGTTAATAACTACTTTTTTGTCGATACTGTTCATCCAACTGAAATACCATCAAAAGTAATTGGTATGCAGTTAGCTCATTTTATTACTAATAAAATTAAACAAAATTTAAATGATTAACAAAAAAATAAAAAATAACAAATAGGAGGTACAAATTATATGTATAAAAGCAATGGAAATTATGAAGCATTTGCACAAACTAAACCAACACAAGAAATAGCAGATAAAAAAGCATTTTTAGTAGGAGCAGGATTAGCTTCTTTAGCCGCTGCTACATTTTTAATCAGAGATGCAAAAATGAATCCAGAAAATATCTGGATGGGTTAGAACCTGTTTAGGATCTTTTTTGATTAATTTTTAATAAAATTTATATTATAATGGTTATTTTATAATAAAAAATAGATTTTTAGTCGATAAGTTTTCAAATGATAAAATCTTTTTAACAAAAAAATGAAAAAGAAAATAAATTATTGGTTAAGTACCTATTTATAAATGATTATTTCTTGTTTTAGTTAAATTCTATTAAAAAGATTCTAAACAGGTTCTTACACTTTATTGGACACTAATTACGTAGACAAGTGAACAAATTAGTTGAAAGAAAGGAACTATAATTATGGCCAATATTAATTCATATACCGATGAATTTAAAAAACAAATAGTAGCTTTATATCAAAGCGGCAAATCAGTATCTTACCTTGCTAAAGAATATAATGTTACAAGAGCAGCTACTTATAATTGAATTAAGCAATTTACTAATTCAGGTAGTTTTAAAGCTAAAGATAATCGTTCTGTTGAAGAAAATGAATTAATTAAATTAAGAAAAGAATTAAAACAATTACGAATGGAAAATGATATTTTAAAGCAAGCAGCACTAATAATAGGCAGAAAATAGAAATTATTACAAACAATAAGTTTAAATATAAAATTCGCACAATGTGTCATTTTTTAAAAATTTCTAAATCAACATATTATTTTAATTTAAAGAAAAAAGAAAATAAAATTCAAAATAATATTTATGATGAAGCTATTATTAGTGCTTTTAAAGAAAATAAATGTGTTTATGGAACAAGAAGATTAAAAGTAATATTAGAAAACCAAGAAATTTATTTATCAAGACGAAAAATTAAAGAAATTATGAATAAGCATAATTTAATATCAAAATACACTAAATTATCATTCAAAAATCATAATAACAAAGTAAATGATGAAAAAATCACTAATCTTGTGAATAGAAACTTTAATAATAGGCTTAAAAATGAAGTTATTGTCAGTGATTTAACTTATGTTCAAGTTAATGGTAAATGAAACTATATTTGCTTATTAATTGACCTATTTAACCGCGAAATTATTGGACATAGTGTAGGTACTAGAAAAGATGCCTTATTAGTACATCAAGCATTTATGCAATCAAATCGCTGTTTAAAAGATATTCAAATATTTCATAGTGATTGTGGTAATGAATTTAATAATAAAATTATTGATAAACTTTTACTAGCATTCAATATTACTCGCTCTTTAAGCAAAAAAGGTTGTCCTTAGAACCTGTTTAGAATCTTTTAGAAATAAAGTAAAATGATTATATATTTTAAAATAAGAGGTATATATGATGAAAAATTATCCTAGTAATATTAGTAAAGAACAATTCGAAAACATAAGAACAATTTTAGAAAATAGCAAAAAGAAAACAAAACCAAGAAGTTTAGATTTATATGAAGTATTTTGTGCAATTTTATATGTCCTGAATTGTAAATATAAATGGGACATTTTTTTAAAATAATTGTATTAAATCTATTGGTCTTTTATAAGAGAGTGATTTTCTTGGTGTAGAATTAATTTGAAATGCTATTTGATTCAATGATTTTTGATTAAAATTAGATAAATCAATGGATTTTGGTAAATATCTTCTTAAAATACCATTATTATTTTCATTTAAACCCCTTTGACAAGGTTTACCAGGATCTGCAAAATAAATTTTGACATTACAAATTTTTTCGATTAATCTTCATTTACTAAATTCTTTGCCACGATCAAAAGTAATGGTTTTAACTGTTCCTTTTTGTAATTTTGAAATAAATTTTATTATATTTTTCATAATATTTTCTGATTTATTATTTTTAGTTGCTAAAGGAATTGTGGTTTTTGATCATATATCAGCCAAAGTAATAATAGAACTTTTATGATCTTTACCAATGATAGTATCACCTTCTAAATGACCAAATTCTTGTATATTTTTAATATTAGGAATGATTAAATTTCTTTCATGAATAGACTTACAATTATTAATTCTGCCCCTAGTTTCTTTTTGTTTGTGAGATTTATTTTTTCCTTTTCTCAACAATTTATTTTCATCAAAACCCATTCGATTTGTTTTAAACATGTTATATAAGGTTTTTGTTGAAATACTTTTTATTTTATTTTCCTTTAAAAAATTAGCAATTATATCAAGAGCATAATTTTTAGTAATTAACAAATTATTAATAGTATTAATTTCTATTAAATTTAAAATTTGGATGGGTGGATGGGTTACACTTTATTGGACACTAATTACGTAGACAAGTGAACAAATTAGTTGAAAGAAAGGAACTATAATTATGGCCAATAAAGTGTAACCCATCCAGAAATTACAAAATAAATTTTGTTAATAAACACATTTAAATTGTATTATTTTATAATGTTTGTTAGTATTTTATTAGCAAATTATTAAAAAGGATTAAAATTAAAACTTATGGAAAATATAGAAGATTTATTAAATCAAACATTTGTATACGATACTATTCAAGACTTAGAAGACAAAAATAAATATTTATTAGAAAAAATTGAAACGTTTAAAAAAGGTATCAAAAATATTTTGAACGATTTATATCAATCAAATTATGAATTAAAATCAAAAAATAAATTTATTGAAGAAGTATTACATTTAGAAAGTTTATCATTAGAAAATGATAATCAATATGAAAATATAGAAGATTTATTAAATCAAACATTTGTATACGATACTATTCAAGACTTAGAAGACAAAAATAAATATTTATTAGAAAAAATTGAAACGTTTAAAAAAGGTATCAAAAATCTTTTAAAAAATTGAAAAAAAGTAAATTATGATTTAGAAATGAAAAACAAATTAACTCAAGTCTTTGAAAAATTACAAAATTCATTATCATCTTTAAAAGATGATTCTAATGATAATAAATATGAAGAATTAGAAAATTTAAAGCAAGAAAATCATCGACTAAGTCAAAATTTAATACTTAAAGAAAAAGAATTAGAAAATTTTGAAATTGATAATAAAAATTATGAAAAACAAATTAATGATTTAAATAAAGCAAAAAAAGATTTAACAGATGAAATTCAATCTTTAAAAGAAACTGAAATAAGTAATGAAAAACAAATTAATGATTTAAATAAAGCAAAACAAGATTTAACTGAACAATTAAATAAAGTTAATCAAGAAAAAGAAACTTTAACTGATGAACTAGCTTTATCACAACAACAGTTAAAAACAGTTACTAAAGCAAAACAAGATTTAACAGATGAAATTCAATCTTTAAAAGAAACTGAAATAAGTAATGAAAAACAAATTAATGATTTAAATAAAGCAAAACAAGATTTAACTGAACAATTAAATAAAGTTAATCAAGAAAAAGAAACTTTAACTGATGAACTAGCTTTATCACAACAACAGTTAAAAACAGTTACTAAAGCAAAAGAAGATTTAACAGATGAAATTCAATCTTTAAAAGAAACTGAAATAAGTAATGAAAAACAAATTAATGATTTAAATAAAGCAAAACAAGATTTAACTGAACAATTAAATAAAGTTAATCAAGAAAAAGAAACTTTAACTGATGAACTAGCTTTATCACAACAACAGTTAAAAACAGTTACTAAAGCAAAACAAGATTTAACAGATGAAATTCAATCTTTAAAAGAAACTGAAATAAGTAATGAAAAACAAATTAATGATTTAAATAAAGCAAAACAAGATTTAACTGAACAATTAAATAAAGTTAATCAAGAAAAAGAAACTTTAACTGATGAACTAGCTTTATCACAACAACAGTTAAAAACAGTTACTAAAGCAAAACAAGATTTAACAGATGAAATTCAATCTTTAAAAGAAACTGAAATAAGTAATGAAAAACAAATTAATGATTTAAATAAAGCAAAACAAGATTTAACTGAACAATTAAATAAAGTTAATCAAGAAAAAGAAACTTTAACTGATGAACTAGCTTTATCACAACAACAGTTAAAAACAGTTACTAAAGCAAAACAAGATTTAACAGATGAAATTCAATCTTTAAAAGAAACTGAAATAAGTAATGAAAAACAAATTAATGATTTAAATAAAGCAAAAGAAGATTTAACTGAACAATTAAATAAAGTTAATCAAGAAAAAGAAACTTTAACTGATGAACTAGCTTTATCACAACAACAGTTAAAAACAGTTACTAAAGCAAAACAAGATTTAACAGATGAAATTCAATCTTTAAAAGAAACTGAAATAAGTAATGAAAAACAAATTAATGATTTAAATAAAGCAAAAGAAGATTTAACAGATGAAATTCAATCTTTAAAAGAAACTGAAATAAGTAATGAAAAACAAATTAATGATTTAAATAAAGCAAAACAAGATTTAACTGAACAATTAAATAAAGTTAATCAAGAAAAAGAAACTTTAACTGATGAACTAGCTTTATCACAACAACAGTTAAAAATAGTTACTAAAGCAAAACAAGATTTAACAGATGAAATTCAATCTTTAAAAGAAACTGAAATAAGTAATGAAAAACAAATTAATGATTTAAATAAAGCAAAACAAGATTTAACTGAACAATTAAATAAAGTTAATCAAGAAAAAGAAACTTTAACTGATGAACTAGCTTTATCACAACAACAGTTAAAAACAGTTACTAAAGCAAAACAAGATTTAACTGAACAATTAAATAAAGTTAATCAAGAAAAAGAAACTTTAACTGATGAACTAGCTTTATCACAACAACAGTTAAAAACAGTTACTAAAGCAAAACAAGATTTAACAGATACACTAGAAGAATCACTTTTGATTAAAAATTCAGACTATTATCAAAAATTAAAATATATTTCAGAACCAATTATCATTTCAAAACATAAAGATAACAATTGAAATATTGAAACATTACCTAATATTAAAGATGAAAAAATAGAAAAAACAATATTATTAAATATTGAAGAAAATAAAATTTTAAATAATCTTATTGAACAAAAAAATAACATTACGATCATTTTTTGCAAAAAAACTAAAAAATTTAAAGAAGCTTTTTTCATTGATAAATATCAAAATAAAATATTCATCAATATTGAAAATGAACAGCAAAAAATCTTAGAAAAATTAAATTATAAAATAAGAACCGAAATGGCAAGTTCATTAACTCAAAGTGATATTAATAAAATCAATAATTTTAATAATCAAAAAGAACCAAAAAAATCACCTTGTTTAACTAAAGAAGAATTAAAAAAATATCAAAATCAAGGAGCGGTTCCTAAGCATTATAAACTTGTTTAATATCTAAAAATTTTTGAGGCTTTTATGTAATCTGTGTATCTTTGTTTTACAAAGTTACGAGGCTTTTATGTAATCTGTGTATCTTTGTTTTACAAAGTTACTAGTTCAGATTAATTCTATCTTCAAATTTTATCATAAAATGAGCAATTGCTGTATTTCAATTTTGAATGGGCATTGTTCATTTTTTTGTTATATTTTCAATTGCTAAGTAAAATATTTTGAAAACTGCCATATCATTAGGAAAAACTTTTTTATTTCTGATAACTTTTCGTAATTGACTATTAACAGATTCAATAGCATTTGTAGTATAAATCACTCTTTTAATTTCTGGTGGATAACTAATAAAAACCATTAAATTATCTCAATTTTTATATCAAGATTTAGTAATTTGCGGATATTGTTTATTTCATTTACTTTCAAATGATTCTAAAGCTTGCATTGCTTGTTCTTCACTACATGCACTATAAATTGGTTTTAAATCTGCAACTAAGGTTTTTCGATGTTTGTATGAAACATATTTTAAACTATTTCTAATTGAGGCTTTTATGTAATCTGTGTATCTTTGTTTTACAAAGTTACTAGTTCAGATTAATTCTATCTTCAAATTTTATCATAAAATGAGCAATTGCTGTATTTCAATTTTGAATGGGCATTGTTCATTTTTTTGTTATATTTTCAATTGCTAAGTAAAATATTTTGAAAACTGCCATATCATTAGGAAAAACTTTTTTATTTCTGATAACTTTTCGTAATTGACTATTAACAGATTCAATAGCATTTGTAGTATAAATCACTCTTTTAATTTCTGGTGGATAACTAATAAAAACCATTAAATTATCTCAATTTTTATATCAAGATTTAGTAATTTGCGGATATTGTTTATTTCATTTACTTTCAAATGATTCTAAAGCTTGCATTGCTTGTTCTTCACTACATGCACTATAAATTGGTTTTAAATCTGCAACTAAGGTTTTTCGATGTTTGTATGAAACATATTTTAAACTATTTCTAATTTGATGAACTATGCATAATTGATGTTCAGTTTTAGGATAAACTGCTTGTATTGCTTCTGACATGCCTGTTAAATTATCACTACAAGCAATCAAAATATCATTTAAGCCTCGATTTTTCATTTCTGTAAAATTAGCTAGTCAAAATTTAGAACCTTCATTTTCACTAATTCATAAACCTAAAACATCTTTTTTGCCTTCTAAATCCACTCCTAATGCTATATAAACTGATTTGTTAATAATGCGTTTATCTTGCCGTACTTTAACTACTATACAATCAAAATAAACAATAGAATAAATACTTTCTAATGGTCGATTTTGCCACGCCTTGACATCATCTATCACATCATCAGTAATTTGACTAATAACACTTTCACTAATATCTGCACCATGATATAACTCTTGCAACTGCATTCGAGGCTTTTATGTAATCTGTGTATCTTTGTTTTACAAAGTTACTAGTTCAGATTAATTCTATCTTCAAATTTTATCATAAAATGAGCAATTGCTGTATTTCAATTTTGAATGGGCATTGTTCATTTTTTTGTTATATTTTCAATTGCTAAGTAAAATATTTTGAAAACTGCCATATCATTAGGAAAAACTTTTTTATTTCTGATAACTTTTCGTAATTGACTATTAACAGATTCAATAGCATTTGTAGTATAAATCACTCTTTTAATTTCTGGTGGATAACTAATAAAAACCATTAAATTATCTCAATTTTTATATCAAGATTTAGTAATTTGCGGATATTGTTTATTTCATTTACTTTCAAATGATTCTAAAGCTTGCATTGCTTGTTCTTCACTACATGCACTATAAATTGGTTTTAAATCTGCAACTAAGGTTTTTCGATGTTTGTATGAAACATATTTTAAACTATTTCTAATTTGATGAACTATGCATAATTGATGTTCAGTTTTAGGATAAACTGCTTGTATTGCTTCTGACATGCCTGTTAAATTATCACTACAAGCAATCAAAATATCATTTAAGCCTCGATTTTTCATTTCTGTAAAATTAGCTAGTCAAAATTTAGAACCTTCATTTTCACTAATTCATAAACCTAAAACATCTTTTTTGCCTTCTAAATCCACTCCTAATGCTATATAAACTGATTTGTTAATAATGCGTTTATCTTGCCGTACTTTAACTACTATACAATCAAAATAAACAATAGAATAAATACTTTCTAATGGTCGATTTTGCCACGCCTTGACATCATCTATCACATCATCAGTAATTTGACTAATAACACTTTCACTAATATCTGCACCATGATATAACTCTTGCAACTGCATTCTAATATCTGATAAAGTCATTCCTTTGGCATATAGTGAAAGAACTTGTTGATCAAAGCCATCAAATCTTCTCTGTCTTTTTGCAACTATTACAGGAGTAAAATCACTATTACGATCTCTTGGTACATTAATTTCAATTTTACCTTGTTGAGTTATTAATTTTTTTGAACTTATACCATTACGAGCATTTTCACTATTACTATGTTGATTTTTTTCATACCCTAAATAATTTTGCATTTCAGAATTTAACATCTTTTCTACTAATCTTTTTGTTAATTCTTTATATAATCCTCCTTCTTTAAATACTGTTGTTAAATCTTCAGTATTTTCTAGTAATAAATCTACTGCTTTTGATATTGGATCATTATTATTAATACTTTGTTTTTTAGCCATCTGTAACTCACTCTTTCTAGTCATTTAATTATATTTACTAGAATTAATTAAACATAGTTATTTTTGTAAGTTACACAGATTACTAAACATTACCATATTATTTTAGAAAAAATAAAAAATGTAATTGTAAAATTAGTTTTGAAAAAAAATATCAAGATTATTTCTTTGAGTTCTGAAAATAACCATTTAAAAAAAAGTAAAAAAGACTTAAATAACAAATTAATGCAAAGCAAAAATATAAACAATCATTATGCAAATGAATTAGATGAAGCATATGATAACATTGATTCTTTAAAAATAAATAAACAAAATCTTGCTCCTATTTCTAGTCCGACATTTTTAAAAATTCTTAGCAACCTAGAAGATAACGAATTTGATGTTACTAATAATCAAATTTTAGAAAACTTTATATCTCCAAATGGTAATATATTAGATTTATCTTCATCAGAAGTTTTATCAAATCTTATATCTCCAAATGGTAATATATTAGATTTATCTTCATCAGAAGTTTTATCAAATTCTCCAATAAGCATCAAAGACATAATAACACCTTGTCTTGAAGCAAACGATTTTAAATCACCACAAATGTAAAGAGATTACATTTGCAATAGCTTTAGAACCTGTTTAAAATCTTTTAGAAATAAAGTAAAATGATTATATATTTTAAAATAAGAGGTATATATGATGAAAAATTATCCTAGTAATATTAGTAAAGAACAATTCGAAAACATAAGAACAATTTTAGAAAATAGCAAAAAGAAAACAAAACCAAGAAGTTTAGATTTATATGAAGTATTTTGTGCAATTTTATATGTATTAAAAAGTGGTTGTCAATGAAGAATGCTACCAAAAAATTTTCCAAAATGACAAACTGTATATTATTATTTTCAAATTTGAAGTAAAAATAATGATAAAGAACCTAGTGTATTGCAATTAATTTTAAAAAAAATTGGTTAAAAAAGTTGGTATCAACAATAATCGCAAAGAACAAACTAGTTTTTGTATAATTGATTCACAAAGTGTTAAAAATACAGATACTACTGAAAATAAAGGTTATGATGCTGGTAAAAAGATTTCAGGAATAAAACGTCATATTGCTGTTGATTCTCAAGGGTAGAAAGGGTCACCCCTAAGTTGCAATAATTATACTCTAATGAAAAAGTAATTGAAACACTTTTTCTGGGGTATTTTTTATTATTGTATGAAATCTTGTGTTATTGTATTTTCAAATAGCATGATTCATATGTAATAAAAATACATTTTTATTTTTGAATTTTTGTCTTTTAAAATAAACAACTTTTAAAGTTTTAAAGTATTTAAAAATTAGAAAATATATTATAAGTTAAGTTTAATTTTAAAATATATTATATAATATAAATATAATTTTAATAGGAGGTAATATTTATGAAAATTATTACAGTGGCAGCTCTTAAAGGAGGTGTTGGTAAAACCAATTTTGTTTTTAATCTTTCAACTGTCTTATCTTTAAAAAAACAAAAGATTTTACTTATTGATTTAGATCCACAAGGAAATTTAAGTAGATATTTTAAAATTTCAACACAAGAATCTAAATCTAAAAAGTTATTTTTACAAAATATTAAAATGTTAAATGATGAAATAATAGTTTCTTGAAATTATAAAGACATCAACATTGACATCATTCCAACTAATATTTCAATGACAACTCTTGAAAAAGAATTAATTGGACGTTCGGCGGTGGATTCAATTTTACAAAGAACATTTATTAAAAATTTAGATTTTTTTAAAAAATATGATTATATAATTATTGATACAAGTCCTAGTCTAAATTTAATCAATAGAAATGCTTTATTAATAAGTGATGAAATAATTTTAATTAGTGATAATTCAATTTTTAGTTTGGATGCTATAAATATGTTATTTTCAAATTGAAGTGCTATTTGTGAAGATTTAGGTATTAAAAATAATATTAATACTATTGTTTTAAATAATTTTGATCATTATAAAATTTCAAAAGATTTTACTGAATATATTACTAATAGTAGTTTTAAAAATAAAATTTTAAAAACAAAAATTCCACGTAAACAAATTCTTAAAAAATCAGAGTTTACAGGAATTCCCTCTATTTTACTAGGAAAGATTGAAAACCATATTTATAATAATTTATTTAATGAATTAAAAGATAAGGAGATAATTTAATGAAAAATGCAAATAATTCTAATTTACTTTTTAATTATGATGCAGAAGGTACTATCCCTAGCATAGATATAATTAAAAATGTGGATGTTAAATCTAAAAATAAAGTTGAAAAGTCAATTAAAAATAATTTTGAATTTCAAAATGATATCAATGAGTTTGCTGTTAAATTTCAAAAGAAAGATAAAATAAAAAAAGAATATAAAACTATTTATATAAAATCTGATTATGTAAAAAAAATTAAAAAATTAGCAAAAAGTACTAATCGTAGTTTTGCAGAAGTTATTGAATTATTAGTTGAAGAATTTGAAAAAAATGAACTAGTAACTTTATAATTTAAAATTTTTTTAGTTTAAGGAAGTAAACTTATTATTTTTAATAGTATTTGAACTAATCCTACATATTAACACCAATAATTAGTATAGCAAGAGATTATTAAAAAAGTATTGTAAATAAAAACCCCAACAGCTATGGTTGGGAATTGGGGAGCTACTCTCCCTTGCACAGTATTACCTGTACTAAACAAATTAATTATATAATCATTTTATAAAAATGTCAAATTTGAAAGTGGAAAATAGTGTAGATTAGACACACTTTTTGGACTAATAAAAGTTTTTATAACTTTATATTATTAGTTGAGGTGTAGTTTAAAATGAAATATTTAATTAATAGTGCTGATTTTACTAAATTTGATTATAAATTTAACAAATTTGTAGAAAAGTATAAAAATGATAAAAATATTAATAAAGTTAATATTTATTATCGTAAATTTAGAAAATTTTGTTTTATTTTTAAAAATAAAAATACTTGTAAAGAAATAATTTCTCAATTACATATGCCAAAGCAAACCTTTTATTATTGAGCTAAACGTTTTTATGATGTTTTTTACAGAAATAAACCTTTTGAAGAATTATTATTTAAGTCAACAAAACCTAAAAATATTAAATATTTCTATAAGTTGGAATTATCAGAAAAATTTATAAATTATTTTGTTCAGTATAAAGAAGAGTTTGGTATAGGTGCTTTTCAATTTTGTTATTTAATAAGGCATATTGATGATATTAGGTTTAATTTTTTGCCAAAACCCTCGGTTAAAACTATATATCGTTGATTAAAACGTTTTGGTTTTTGTTCACAAAAAGTTATTAAGAAAAAACATTTGAGATATGAAGTAAAAGAAACTGGATTATTACAAACTGATATTAAAGTAGTATCAGATTATATAACAGGAAGTAAAAGATGATATATTATTGATTTTATTGATGAAAAAACTCGAATTACTTATTGTTATCCATCTGAACAAGCACAAACCAGAGATATTGTAAATGCTACTAAAAATGCTTTAAATTTCTATGAAAAATTAGGAATTAAAATTAAAAGAATTAGAACTGATAATGGTAGTCAATATACTAATACATCTTGTGGAAAACCACAAAGGAATCGTTGATTTACAAATTTTTGTAATAAAAAAGGTATAGTTCATGAAACTACACCGTTTAGATCACCACAGAGTAATGGTAAGATTGAAAGATTTCACAGAAATTGAAGTAATTTATTTGAAATAAAACCATATTTAAATAGTGATTTTAGTTTATTTCAAAAATTAGTGAATTCTTTTCAAGAATATTATAACAATTCTAAACCACATAAATTATTAGGATTAATGACTCCTATGGATTATTTTGATAAACTTTTATTAGATAAAAAATAGTCCAAAATGTCTGTACTACCTTAGAACCTGTTTAGGATCTTTTTAATAGAATTTAACTAAAACAAGAAATAATCATTTATAAATAGGTACTTAACCAATAATTTATTTTCTTTTTCATTTTTTTGTTAAAAAGATTTTATCATTTGAAAACTTATCGACTAAAAATCTATTTTTTATTATAAAATAACCATTATAATATAAATTTTATTAAAAATTAATCAAAAAAGATCCTAAACAGGTTCTTATGACAATGCTGTTGCTGAAGCAACTTTTAAAACTTTCAAAACTGAATTTATTAATGATAAAAATTTTAGATCATTAATCCAATTAAAATTAGAATTATTTGATTACATCAATTGATACAACAACATAAGAATCCACAGCACTTTAAACTACTTAACTCCAGTTAATTATCAAAAACAAATGTCTACCAAAAAATAGTCCTAAAAAGTGTTGCCATTCCAGTTTAGAAATTCATAAAATTAATATTATTAATTTTAACTTCAAGATTAAATATAATGTTATAATATTTTTATGTATTATTAAATTATACAAAAGAAAGAGGAATTAACTTATTATGAGTACAATTATTAAAAATGAAGAAAATGAATCAAATGTTCAACAATTTCAAGTTGGTGACATTATTACCGTAACTCCAACTGGAATAAAGGAATTTGGAGTTTTTTGTAAGTGTCCAAATGGATTTTCTGGTTTAATTCACATTAGTCGTATTACCCCTAAATTTGTTAAAAATGTTAGTGATTATTTTACAATTGGTACATCAGTTAAAGCAGAAATAACAGGTATTGATCATACTAAACAACAATTAAGTTTAAGTACAAAAGAACAAGGATTAGTTGCAAAGAATAATTCTTCAATTGAAGAAAATGGTAAAGGATTTGCACCAATAAGAGAAACTGTTGATAATTGATTTAAAAAAGAAGAAAATAATTAAAATACTATTTTTCTTCCAAATAATAAAAAATATTGCTATTAAATGGCAATATTTTTTATTTTTTTCTTGCAATCTAAAATTTTTACAACTATATTTTTATTATAAATATTAAATAGTATTATTACGAATTAATATTTTAATTTTAAATACTATAAGGAGGTTATAGAATAGTGATAAAAACTAATTTAAAGTTTACTAATTTAGATATGAAAGAATTATCAACTTTATATCAAGAAAAAGTAACAGCGATTAACGCTGAACTGGAAAGTAATGCTAAAAATGAAGATGGTTGATTAGGATGAATTAATTTTCCATTTGCATACCAAAAAGACATTACTTTTCAAGAGTCTTGAAAACGAATGAAAACTCTAGCATTGAAACTACAAAAAGAAATACAAGTTTTAGTAGTAATTGGTATTGGTGGATCATACTTAGGTGCTAGAGCAGGAATTGATATGGTGCAAGGTTTATTTAATAATACGGCTCCTGTTAAAGTAATTTATATCGGTAATACTATGAGTTCAACTTATGTTCACCAAGTTTTATCATATTTAAAAGATAAAGAATTTGCTATTAATGTTATTTCTAAATCAGGAACTACTACTGAACCAGCAATTGCCTTTCGTTTGTTAAAAGAACTATTAATTAAACAAAAGAAAAATAAGAATATTGTTAATAACAGAATTATCACTACTACTGATAAAACAAGAGGAGTACTCCATGATTTGGCAAAAGAAGAAGGATATGAAAGCTTTGTTATCCCCGATAATATCGGTGGTAGATACTCTGTTTTAACTCCTGTTGGTATTTTTCCGATGATGGTAGCAGGAATTAACTGTGAAGAAATTATTGCTGGTGCACAATTAGCAGCAAAAGAATGTAAAAGTGATAAAATTGATGTTAATGATGCCTATTTATATGCAGTTTCTCGCTATCATTTACATAAAACTAATAATAAAGCAGTTGAAATTTTAGTAAGCTATGAATTACAAATGCAAATGTTATGTGAATGATGAAAACAATTATTTGGTGAATCAGAAGGTAAGGATGGCAAAGGATTATTACCAGCTAGTGTTGTTTTTTCAACTGATTTACATTCAATGGGCCAATTTATTCAAGAAGGTTCAAAAATGTTTTTTGAAACAGTAATAAAAATCAAAAAACCTAATGAAGATATCAAAATTCCACTTGATAAAGAAAACAATGATCAATTAAACTATTTAACAAAACATTCTTTACATGAAATTAATAATATTGCCTTACAAGGAACTATTGAAGCTCATAGTGATGAAATAGTAGGAAAAACTCCAAATATTTTATTAGAATGGGATACAATGGATAGCAAAATGTTTGGTTATGCTAGTTATTTCTTTATGAAGGCTTGTGCTGTTAGTGCAAAATTATTGGGTGTTGACCCATTTAACCAACCTGGTGTTGAAGTATACAAAAAGAAAATGTTTACATTATTAGGTAAAAAATAATTTCCTAATAATAAATTTAATAAAACATTAAAATATAGTTATATAAAAACCATTCTGAAAAGAATGGTTTTTATATATAGCTAACTAAAGTAATATTTACTCATAAATAATGTAAAATAATAATATGTAATTTAAACAGTTTTTGAATTTAAAAGTACAATTCAGCAATAATTAAAATAGATTAGGAAGATTAAATTATGCCAAAACCATACAGTGAAGACTTACGAAGAAAAGTAATAGAAGCTTATGAAAGTAAAAATATGAAAATTAAAGAAATTTGTAAAGTGTTCAATATCACTAGAAAGACTTTATTTTTATGAAGAAAAAGAAAAAAAGAAACTGGGCATATAAAACCAATTTTGAATTATCAAAAAGGACATAGCCACAAAATAAAGGATTTAGATGAATTAAAAAATTATTTAGCAGAAAATAAAGATGTTACAGTTCAAAAAGTAATTGATAAATTTGGAAATATGACTAAAGAAACAGTTTATAACTATTTTAAAAAACTAAATTATACATATAAAAAAAACTTTTCTATATGAACAAAGAGATAAAAATAAACAAGAAGATTTTTTAAAAGAAATAGCTAAAATAATGAATGAAGATTTAGTATATATTGATGAATCTGGAATTGATGATAATGAATTTTATAAATATGGTTGATCTGAAAAAGGTAAAAGATTATTTGATAATAAACCCGCATATAAAATAAAGAGAATGAGTATAATTGGTTCACTAAATAAAGGTAAATTAAAAGCCTTATGAGCATTTGAAGGACATTGCAATAGTAAAATTTTTGAATCATATGTTAAAAATAAACTAATTCCAGTATTAAAGCGTGGACAAATTATAGTTTTAGATAATGCAACGTTTCATAAATCTAAATTAACACAACAATTAATTGAAAATGCTGGATGCAAACTATTATTTCTTCCGCCATATTCTCCTAATTTAAATCCAATTGAACATTTTTGATTTGCTATAAAACATAATATAAGAAAAATATTACCAAATTATTGACCAAATATTAAAAAAGCGATTGATTTTGTTTTTCAAGATATGAGTAAACATTACTTTAGTTAGCTATAACTTACTTAGTTGTTCTTCACTTATTAATTTACAATATTATATTATGACATTTTTTTTGCAAATAATAATTTAAATAAATGTAATTATAAGTTAAGTTGTATTTTAAATGATGGTAAATGATATATACCAGTACTAGTTGATGGTGCATTTATAAAATCAAATTGATTTATTTCATTTACCATTTTTTGTTCTTGTTCTTTAATTAAAAAACTTTCTATTATATGCTTAGTTATTTGTTCTTGAATAGAATATTGTGCTTTTTCTTCAGAAAAACCTTGATTAATACATTCAATAAAAATGAAAGATAATTTTTCATTTATTTCATTATTCTTAATAATCTCTTGATAAACATCATTAAATTCATTATTTAATAATTTTATATTTAATATTTATAAATCTTCATAACTCATATTTATAAAATTTAAATTAAATTCAAATTTTTCAAAAATATTTATTATTAATTGTTGATTTTCAAGTTCTTGATACTCACTTTCTGATTGGATTACTTTACTAGCCATCTTTTAATCTTCCTTTTCTAATATTTTAATTTAATAAAACCTAATATAGAATAATTTCTATATTAGGTATAAACATTTATTAAATTATTTTATTATTTTATCATAATTTCTATTCTAAATATAAAAATTATTAAATAATATGTATAAAATTTATTATTTATATAAATTTATTTTATTTAAAACTCTACTTTAATTAAATAACATCCTTAACAATAGTAATGCCATTTTTAAGCATTGAATATCATGCATATTGATTTAAAATATGAGCTGGATGCTCTGGTTGATCATAAGTATTTGTCATTGTCATTGGAACAATAACATTTACTTCTTTATTGTGCTGATTAAATCAAGTTTTACAACTAATAGCAAATTGATAAATACAAATATCAGTACAACAACCAACAATAATAATGTTATCCCATTGTAAATTTGGCTTAAAATCAAAAGCAAAAAAACCATTAGTACTATTTTTTTTAATAATCTTAATATTGTCAAATTTTAATTCTTCTACTAACTCTGATTCAATAGTATTTTCCAAACAATGACTAGGAAAAGTATGAAATTCGGGACTATGTTCATTATGAGCATCATTAAAAGCAATAACTTTGGTTTCATTAGTATTTACTTTTGCTAATAAATTTTTAATTGGTTTAATAATTGAATTAATATTAGGTGAAAATAAATTTCCTTTTTTAGCAAAGCCATTAACCATATCAACAATAAATATAATATTATGACCTTTTAAAGTTTTAAAATCTAAATTAACTGTTTTATCCAAAGTTTTATTTATCATTTCAATAAATGAATCATTATTTTTCATTATTCACCTCTATTTTTTAAAAATTAATCGTTTAATAATAAATCAAATTATACTACAGCCAGAACAAATTGGCATTAAGAAAATAGTAAAAATAATTCCTACTTTTAAAAAGAAAATATCTACTGTTATTCCTTGACTACTTTGATAGTTTAACCTATCAATTACACCATTTATATAAATAAAATTAAATCCATTAAAAATGTTTTCTATTTTAATACTTAATAACATAATTAACCCTAATAATAAAAATATAAAACCAGAAAAAAATAAAATAGTAATTATTTTTTCATCAAGAGGTAATTTTTTTCATCAATTTTTAGTTATCATTATTATCACCTATTTTTTTTAATTATATCATTGTTATATTACTGCTATAAAATAAATAAAAAAATTCTTACTTTAATGTGAAAAATAAGAATTTTTTAAAATTAATAAATTGCTATTTTTATTTTTTTACTACTTTTAAATAACAACTGTATCCAAAAATAATAATACTTGTAAACAATAAGATTGGAGTAGCAATAACCGCTAAGATTAATCCTATTTGTAACTGTGCTGCTGTACCTGTTAAAGTTGCGGTTCCACCTAATGCAGCAACTGCAATTTTTAATTTATCAAAATAATCAGTTAATGACATAGTAACACCAAAATTAGTTATACTACCCTTAATAAAATCTCCAATAGTTCAAGGATGAGAATTTCTTAAAATTCAAAACCCATCATGACTTTCAGCCACTTTAGCTCCTAGAGGTTTAACTGTTCAAGATACTGTTCCAATTAAAATTAATCCTAAAATCATTACTATTAACATAGTTATAAATACGTAAATGCTAATTTTATCTAACTTTGATAATTTTTTTCAAATTTTTTGCATAAATTTTCCCTTTCTTTTAATATATAGCTAACTAAAGTAATGTTTACTCATATCTTGAAAAACAAAATCAATAGCTTTTTTAATATTTGGTCAATAATTTGGTAATATTTTTCTTATATTATGTTTTATAGCAAATCAAAAATGTTCAATTGGATTTAAATTAGGAGAATATGGCGGAAGAAATAATAGTTTGCATCCAGCATTTTCAATTAATTGTTGTGTTAATTTAGATTTATGAAACTTTGCATTATCTAAAACTATAATTTGTCCACGCTTTAATACTGGAATTAGTTTATTTTTAACATATGATTCAAAAATTTTACTATTGCAATGTCCTTCAAATGCTCATAAGGCTTTTAATTTACCTTTATTTAGTGAACCAATTATACTCATTCTCTTTATTTTATATGCGGGTTTATTATCAAATAATCTTTTACCTTTTTCAGATCAACCATATTTATAAAATTCATTATCATCAATTCCAGATTCATCAATATATACTAAATCTTCATTCATTATTTTAGCTATTTCTTTTAAAAAATCTTCTTGTTTATTTTTATCTCTTTGTTCATATAGAAAAGTTTTTTTTATATGTATAATTTAGTTTTTTAAAATAGTTATAAACTGTTTCTTTAGTCATATTTCCAAATTTATCAATTACTTTTTGAACTGTAACATCTTTATTTTCTGCTAAATAATTTTTTAATTCATCTAAATCCTTTATTTTGTGGCTATGTCCTTTTTGATAATTCAAAATTGGTTTTATATGCCCAGTTTCTTTTTTTCTTTTTTTTCATAAAAATAAAGTCTTTCTAGTGATATTGAACACTTTACAAATTTCTTTAATTTTCATATTTTTACTTTCATAAGCTTCTATTACTTTTCTTCGTAAGTCTTCACTGTATGGTTTTGGCATAATTTAATCTTCCTAATCTATTTTAATTATTGCTGAATTGTACTTTTAAATTCAAAAACTGTTTAAATTACATATTATTATTTTACATTATTTATGAGTAAATATTACTTTAGTTAGCTATAAATATGGCTCAAAAAAATTGTAGCAAACCTAAAAAAAATATTATATTTAAAATATATAAAAACTGAAAATAGGTATAAAATAGTAATATTTAACATAAAATTATTTTTTTTGGTTTTTTCTCTTAAGTTTTCTTTTAAAAAATAATTAAAAATAAAATAATTTTACATTATCTTTAAAAAATAATTGTAAATGTGAAAAATATCTATTATAATAATTAAGGTTTTTTAAGAATAAATAATTCTAATAAAACAAAAAATAAGGAGTATTAGCTCAGCTGGGAGAGCAATTGCCTTACAAGCAATAGGTCGGCGGTTCAAGTCCGTCATACTCCACCATTTACCTGCTGATGTGGCTCAATCCGGCAGAGCAACGGTTTTGTAAACCGTAGGTTGCAGGTTCGATTCCTGTCATCAGCACCATTATTATTTATGGAGGGGTAGCAAAGTGGCCAACTGCACCTGGCTGTAAACCAGATCTCTTCGAGTTCGGGGGTTCGACTCCCTCCCCCTCCACCATATTACTTATTGGGGTGTAGCCAAGCGGTAAGGCAACGGCCTTTGACGCCGTCATGCGTTGGTTCAAATCCAACCACCTCAGCCATATATTTTATTAATTTGTCCTCGTAGCTCAGCGGTAGAGCACTCGGCTTTTAACCGAGGTGTCGCAAGTTCGATCCTTGCCGGGGACACCATTTGATGCCCAGGTGGTGAAATGGCAGACACGTCGGGCTTAAGATCCGATGACTTTTACAGGTTGTGCGAGTTCGAGTCTCGCTCTGGGCACCATTTTATATATTTATTAATGACGAGGAAGTATTCCTCATTTTTTATAAGTAAGTAAACTATATTTTGCCCAGATGGCGAAATGGCAGACGCAGTAGACTCAAAATCTACCGAGAAATCATGCGGGTTCGAGTCCCGCTCTGGGCACCACTAATATTAAATTATTAGTATAGAAAGGTATTCTTTTAAGAATACCTTTCTATTTTTATAACATTAAATATTATTAAACTGATAATCGACGTTCTGAAGATGGTTGTTTAACAGGCAAACGTTCTTCAGAATTTAATGCTGCTGTATTAAGTGGTTTAGGATCAGGTATTTCAATAACATGAGAAGTTGGCATGACTGATTGTGTTTCCTCTCCATTATTAATTTTTTCTGGATTAAAAGATTTATTTAATAATGGATTATTATCATCATCACTATCTTCAGAACTTGATGATGATGGCGAAGATGTACTGCTAGAAAGATTTTCATAAGTATCTTCCTCATCAAAATTATTAACATCCGCACATCAATTTTCATATAATTCCATTCCAGTATTTATTAATAAACCAGTACCAACTGTTGCAAGACCAGCTATTGTTTCTCAAAAAGCAATTGATCTTTTTTTATAAAATGGTTGATCATCATCATTATTATTTGGATTACTTAATTCATGATATGCAAAAAGACTAACACCAGTAATTGCACTAGCAATAGTTATTGGTGCTAATAAACTTGCTGCTGTATTACCTATTTTTTGTCATATATAGCTAACTAAAGTAATATTTACTCATAAATAATGTAAAATAATAATATGTAATTTAAACAGTTTTTGAATTTAAAAGTACAATTCAGCAATAATTAAAATAGATTAGGAAGATTAAATTATGCCAAAACCATACAGTGAAGACTTACGAAGAAAAGTAATAGAAGCTTATGAAAGTAAAAATATGAAAATTAAAGAAATTTGTAAAGTGTTCAATATCACTAGAAAGACTTTATTTTTATGAAGAAAAAGAAAAAAAGAAACTGGGCATATAAAACCAATTTTGAATTATCAAAAAGGACATAGCCACAAAATAAAGAATTTAGATGAATTAAAAAATTATTTAGCAGAAAATAAAGATGTTACAGTTCAAAAAGTAATTGATAAATTTGGAAATATGACTAAAGAAACAGTTTATAACTATTTTAAAAAACTAAATTATACATATAAAAAAAACTTTTCTATATGAACAAAGAGATAAAAATAAACAAGAAGATTTTTTAAAAGAAATAGCTAAAATAATGAATGAAGATTTAGTATATATAGCTAACTAAAGTAATGTTTACTCATATCTTGAAAAACAAAATCAATAGCTTTTTTAATATTTGGTCAATAATTTGGTAATATTTTTCTTATATTATGTTTTATAGCAAATCAAAAATGTTCAATTGGATTTAAATTAGGAGAATATGGCGGAAGAAATAATAGTTTGCATCCAGCATTTTCAATTAATTGTTGTGTTAATTTAGATTTATGAAACGTTGCATTATCTAAAACTATAATTTGTCCACGCTTTAATACTGGAATTAGTTTATTTTTAACATATGATTCAAAAATTTTACTATTGCAATGTCCTTCAAATGCTCATAAGGCTTTTAATTTACCTTTATTTAGTGAACCAATTATACTCATTCTCTTTATTTTATATGCGGGTTTATTATCAAATAATCTTTTACCTTTTTCAGATCAACCATATTTATAAAATTCTGGATGGGTTACACTTTATTGGACACTAATTACGTGGACAAGTGAACAAATTAGTTGAAAGAAAGGAACTATAATTATGGCCAATATTAATTCATATACCGATGAATTTAAAAAACAAATAGTAGCTTTATATCAAAGCGGCAAATCAGTATCTTACCTTGCTAAAGAATATAATGTTACAAGAGCAGCTACTTATAATTGAATTAAGCAATTTACTAATTCAGGTAGTTTTAAAGCTAAAGATAATCGTTCTGTTGAAGAAAATGAATTAATTAAATTAAGAAAAGAATTAAAACAATTAAGAATGGAAAATGATATTTTAAAGCAAGCAGCACTAATAATAGGCAGAAAATAGAAATTATTACAAACAATAAGTTTAAATATAAAATTCGCACAATGTGTCATTTTTTAAAAATTTCTAAATCAACATATTATTTTAATTTAAAGAAAAAAGAAAATAAAATTCAAAATAATATTTATGATGAAGCTATTATTAGTGCTTTTAAAGAAAATAAATGTGTTTATGGAACAAGAAGATTAAAAGTAATATTAGAAAACCAAGAAATTTATTTATCAAGACGAAAAATTAAAGAAATTATGAATAAGCATAATTTAATATCAAAATACACTAAATTATCATTCAAAAATCATAAGACTTACTGCATAACGTTTTTAAGTTTTAATGATAAATTATAAAATCCTGCAATTAAATTAAATCTTAAAAATATTCGTTTTCTAGCTTTTCTAAATTTATAACCAATAATTTTAAAACATTTTAAAAATGCAAAAACATGTTCAATTTTTCTGCGAGTTTTATTAATAATCTTATTAAAAATTTTAATTTTACTTGTTTTAGGATTATTTTTACTAGTTTTAATGGGTAAAAATGTATTACTATGAATTTTTTGTAAACCTTGATAACCTTTATCTGCAAGAATTACAGTTTCTGACAAAAATTCTAACTTTGAATTTTTAAAAGTTTTAAAATCATGATTTTTACCAGTATCAGGAAAAATATTTAAAATTTCATTAGTATAGCTAACTAAAGTAATGTTTACTCATATCTTGAAAAACAAAATCAATCGCTTTTTTAATATTTGGTCAATAATTTGGTAATATTTTTCTTATATTATGTTTTATAGCAAATCAAAAATGTTCAATTGGATTTAAATTAGGAGAATATGGCGGAAGAAATAATAGTTTGCATCCAGCATTTTCAATTAATTGTTGTGTTAATTTAGATTTATGAAACGTTGCATTATCTAAAACTATAATTTGTCCACGCTTTAATACTGGAATTAGTTTATTTTTAACATATGATTCAAAAATTTTACTATTGCAATGTCCTTCAAATGCTCATAAGGCTTTTAATTTACCTTTAGTGAACCAATTATACTCATTCTCTTTATTTTATAGCTAACTAAAGTAATATTTACTCATAAATAATGTAAAATAATAATATGTAATTTAAACAGTTTTTGAATTTAAAAGTACAATTCAGCAATAATTAAAATAGATTAGGAAGATTAAATTATGCCAAAACCATACAGTGAAGACTTACGAAGAAAAGTAATAGAAGCTTATGAAAGTAAAAATATGAAAATTAAAGAAATTTGTAAAGTGTTCAATATCACTAGAAAGACTTTATTTTTATGAAGAAAAAGAAAAAAAGAAACTGGGCATATAAAACCAATTTTGAATTATCAAAAAGGACATAGCCACAAAATAAAGGATTTAGATGAATTAAAAAATTATTTAGCAGAAAATAAAGATGTTACAGTTCAAAAAGTAATTGATAAATTTGGAAATATGACTAAAGAAACAGTTTATAACTATTTTAAAAAACTAAATTATACATATAAAAAAAACTTTTCTATATGAACAAAGAGATAAAAATAAACAAGAAGATTTTTTAAAAGAAATAGCTAAAATAATGAATGAAGATTTAGTATATATTGATGAATCTGGAATTGATGATAATGAATTTTATAAATATGGTTGATCTGAAAAAGGTAAAATATTATTTGATAATAAACCCGCATATAAAATAAAGAGAATGAGTATAATTGGTTCACTAAATAAAGGTAAATTAAAAGCCTTATGAGCATTTGAAGGACATTGCAATAGTAAAATTTTTGAATCATATGTTAAAAATAAACTAATTCCAGTATTAAAGCGTGGACAAATTATAGTTTTAGATAATGCAACGTTTCATAAATCTAAATTAACACAACAATTAATTGAAAATGCTGGATGCAAACTATTATTTCTTCCGCCATATTCTCCTAATTTAAATCCAATTGAACATTTTTGATTTGCTATAAAACATAATATAAGAAAAATATTACCAAATTATTGACCAAATATTAAAAAAGCGATTGATTTTGTTTTTCAAGATATGAGTAAACATTACTTTAGTTAGCTATATGTGCATTAATTATGGTTTGAAACTTAACAGTATGCATTCATTTTTTGCCAGAAAATCAATCTTTTTGATTATATTTTGGTCGTTCTGTTTCTACTTCTGTTACATCAATTATCAAAATTTTATTTTTGAATTCTTCTTTTTAAAAAAATATTTTTATTTGTTAAATTATTAAACTTATTATTATTTATTAAAATGTCTTCAATTGAACGAATATTTCGTAAAGCAGTAGTATCAACCATATCATACTCAGCACCAATACTATGATATGTACGATTTTCATATAAATATCTTAAAGTCATTACTAGTCTATCTTCTATTGACATTTTATATGGCCTTCCACCAGTGGTATTTTTTAGATTTTGATGATCTAATAAAATATTTAAAATTTCATTAAAAACTAGTTTATTAATACCAACTATTTTACGAAAATATTGATCCGGTTTATCTTTTAATTCAAAATATGTCATAAAATTTATCCTTAACTATTCAAATTTTATTTTAATAATAACAAAAAAATGAAAAGTTAACTAGTTATGCAGTAAGTCTATAATAACAAAGTAAATGATGAAAAAATCACTAATCTTGTGAATAGAAACTTTAATAATAGGCTTAAAAATGAAGTTATTGTCAGTGATTTAACTTATGTTCAAGTTAATGGTAAATGAAACTATATTTGCTTATTAATTTACCTATTTAACCGCGAAATTATTGGACATAGTGTAGGTACTAGAAAAGATGCCTTATTAGTACATCAAGCATTTATGCAATCAAATCGCTGTTTAAAAGATATTCAAATATTTCATAGTGATTGTGGTAATGAATTTAATAATAAAATTATTGATAAACTTTTACTAGCATTCAATATTACTCGCTCTTTAAGCAAAAAAGGTTGTCCTTATGACAATGCTGTTGCTGAAGCAATTTTTAAAACTTTCAAAACTGAATTTATTAATGATAAAAATTTTAGATCATTAATCCAATTAAAATTAGAATTATTTGATTACATCAATTGATACAACAACATAAGAATCCACAGCACTTTAAACTACTTAACTCCAGTTAATTATCAAAAACAAATGTCTACCAAAAAATAGTCCTAAAAAGTGTTGCCATTCCACACATGGTTTTGTAGTTAATAGATATATGTGAGGTATGCCTATTTCATTTACTAAAATAAGACAAAAATTAGATAATGATACAGATAATATTAAAATTATTGGTAAATGTTTATTTGCATTACCAAGTGCTATTAGACCAAATTTAATGTATTTAATTAGACCAACTATGCCTACAGTTGAAGAAATAAGAGAAGCAAGAGCAAAAGATTTTTTAAATAATCCAAAAAATGAAAATGCAACTTATCAATCAACTTTATATGATGATATTAATAAATTAAATTTAGAAGATGTTATTTATTATAGAAATTTAGGAAAAATAACTATGGCTGGTGATAAACCTACTAATGATGAATTAGAAACTGCAATAGTCAATGCTGGTAATCTTGGTTATGAAAAAGGTAAAAAAGTAGAATTTAGTAATATTACATCAATAAGTGCAACAATTAATGGTGCAAAAGATAGTCCTGATTATTATGGAGTAGTAAATTTAGAATTTACTAAAAAATAATTATGGAATTTATATATAAATATTTTGATGAAAAAGCACATATTACTATTTATTCTAGAAAACCAGAAGATTTAACTACAAGTAATGATATTAGAGCAATTTTATTAGATGAATATCCTAAATTAAGAAATGATTATTTTATAGTAAGTGATGTACATGATAGTTATGCAATATGTGTTGGAGATAATATACATTGTGAAGGTAAAGTAATAATTAAAATAGAAAAACAAACTAATTTATTAAAAGGAGTTAATGAAAATGCCAAATGACACCATTATACAATCAAATAATTATACTTTATTAAAGATAATTCGTTCTTCAATTAGTCCATTATCAGCAATGATTGGTACAAGTGCTTATTATGGTCAAGTAATAAGTAATCCAATATTAGGTTCAATTAATAGTTTATTATTTGGTAAAAAATTAGGTTTAGATATTTGAAATTTAAATCAAAGACCAAATACTAAAACTAAATTAATTAATAGTTCTAAAAAAATAATGCTAGGTTTAGCAAATTATGCTAAATTTACTACTAATTCAATTAATCCAAATCCTAATCCATTTCCAGATGATTTATTATTAATGAAAAATAATACTAATAATTTAATGGATTGAGATACATATAGCTAACTAAAGTAATGTTTACTCATATCTTGAAAAACAAAATCAATCGCTTTTTTAATATTTGGTCAATAATTTGGTAATATTTTTCTTATATTATGTTTTATAGCAAATCAAAAATGTTCAATTGGATTTAAATTAGGAGAATATGGCGGAAGAAATAATAGTTTGCATCCAGCATTTTCAATTAATTGTTGTGTTAATTTAGATTTATGAAACGTTGCATTATCTAAAACTATAATTTGTCCACGCTTTAATACTGGAATTAGTTTATTTTTAACATATGATTCAAAAATTTTACTATTGCAATGTCCTTCAAATGCTCATAAGGTTTTTAATTTACCTTTATTTAGTGAACCAATTATACTCATTCTCTTTATTTTATATGCGGGTTTATTATCAAATAATCTTTTACCTTTTTCAGATCAACCATATTTATAAAATTCATTATCATCAATTCCAGATTCATCAATATATACTAAATCTTCATTCATTATTTTAGCTATTTCTTTTAAAAAATCTTCTTGTTTATTTTTATCTCTTTGTTCATATAGAAAAGTTTTTTTTATATGTATAATTTAGTTTTTTAAAATAGTTATAAACTGTTTCTTTAGTCATATTTCCAAATTTATCAATTACTTTTTGAACTGTAACATCTTTATTTTCTGCTAAATAATTTTTTAATTCATCTAAATCCTTTATTTTGTGGCTATGTCCTTTTTGATAATTCAAAATTGGTTTTATATGCCCAGTTTCTTTTTTTCTTTTTCTTCATAAAAATAAAGTCTTTCTAGTGATATTGAACACTTTACAAATTTCTTTAATTTTCATATTTTTACTTTCATAAGCTTCTATTACTTTTCTTCGTAAGTCTTCACTGTATGGTTTTGGCATAATTTAATCTTCCTAATCTATTTTAATTATTGCTGAATTGTACTTTTAAATTCAAAAACTGTTTAAATTACATATTATTATTTTACATTATTTATGAGTAAATATTACTTTAGTTAGCTATATATTAGTTTAAATGCTTATGGTATTTCAAATCTTATTAGTGGTTTAACTGAGTTAATACCTAATAGATTTGAAACAATAAGAAAGATTTGTAATATGGCAACTGGTGGATGTTTAATATCAAGTGGTGTTGCTATGGGTATTAATAATGATTTTAATAATGCTTATGCAGTACCTACCATAATTGCTGGTGCAAGTGAAATAATTCATAATTTACTACCATTAGAAACTACACATCATAATCAAGAAATGGAAGAAACTTCATTTACAAATGAAACTGCAAGATTAATTAATGATAATAGATTTACTATTAATAGTGAAACAATTAGTCAATATGGTAGTGATAATATGAGCGAAGTACCATTAAATCATGATAATGCTTCATTAAATTGAGATTATAATCACATGAGTTTATAATGTTACCTTTAATTATTGAATGAATATATTATGCATTAGCAAGTAATGATATTAAATTAGCATTAATAAATGCTTTAAAAACTTATTATAAAAATCAATCATTAAAAGCAGTATTTGATAGTGAAAATATTAATGAAAAAGAAATACATCAACCATATAGTGTTTTTAATCCAAATATACTTAAAAAATTAACAAGTATATTAAAACCAAGTGAATTATCTATATTACAAAATGAAATTAATAAATTTAAAAATCCAATAAATAGTTTTAAAAAATCTATTATGCCAACAGAAATTAGAACAGTTAAAAATTATGTAAATAAATTTGATAATTTATTTAAAGAAAATGAAGAAGAAATACCAAATAATGCATGAGAAGTATTATCAAGTTCATGATTTAAAAAAGGAAGATTTATTGTTGATAATAAAAATTTAAAAATTGGAACATTAACAACATTATTTCAAAGTGATAATGATAAAAGACAAATATGATATGGTCCATATACTTATCCAACATTTCCACAAGAAATATGAATATTAATGACACAAGCAAAAGGTAAAAATGGTTCTGATGCTGGAACTATATTTTGAAAATTTTGAAATAGAAAATGATTACCAAGTCAATTAAGAAAATATGTTAAAAGTGAATTAGCAAAAAAAGGTAAATATTATGGTTCACAAGATACAAGTGTAATTTATCCAAATAATATTAATGTACAAAAAACTATGCATTTTATTAATAGATTAGAAAAAGGTTTTTTTAAATTAAAAGAATATAAAACTTTATCTAAAAATGAAATAGGAAGTAATCAATGAAGATATGAAAGAAAACAATTATTAAAAAATTCTTTACATACAAGAAAATATATAAAAATTAAAAGAAATTCTAATTTTTATAAAACATGAAAGTAGGTGATTGAATGGAAATTCAAAAACCAGAGTGAAAAACTAGTTATTTAATTCCTTTTACTCGTGGTAGAAGAGATTATATTAAAGATAGAAAAATATATGATTTTAGTTTATTAAATGATATTCAAAAATTAAGAAAAAAACAATTAGATTCAATTAATTTATTATCATTTATATTAATATCTTTAATTATTACTTTATGAAGTACATTACCACAAACAATAATATTACCTAAATATTTAGAATTTACTAAATTAGGTATGGAAAATGTAGATTGAAAATATAATTGAGGTAATGCTATTTGATTAACGATTATACCTAGTATTGGTGGATTTGGATTACATCATATACCAAATAAAGCACCCCCAAGAATTAAATTTATATTAAATTTAATAATTAAAATAATACCAATAATAATATTAATTATTATTTGATATTTACCAAAAATAGAAAAAGAAATAAGAAAAATAAAAAAAATAGAAAAGGTGGAATAAACATGAATTTATCAAAAGAATTAATAACAGCAGTATTAAGTGGAGCAATAACTACTGGAATTATAGTTACTATTGTTTTACTTTTCTTATCTAAATTTATTAAAAAATCAAAACAAAATAAAATTTCAAAAGAATTAAAAAGAGATAAAGAAATTCAATTTATTATTGAAAATATTAAACAAATAAATTCACAATTACAATTAGAAACTACATCAGTTGCAAAATTACTTGATAGTTTTAATAATGATAATGAAAAAGATGAAGTATTTAAAAATACTATTATTAGTAAAAGAGCAAAACGTAAAGAATTATCAGAAAAAGATAAGAAAAAAGCAACTAAAGTTGAAATTTAAAGGGTTTAAATACCCTTTATTTTACATTAAGGAGTAAATTATTATGGCTATTAAAGACCCATTAATGTTTATTACAATTGAAGAATTTAAAAATTAGACTTACTGCATAACGTTTTTAAGTTTTAATGATAAATTATAAAATCCTGCAATTAAATTAAATCTTAAAAATATTCGTTTTCTACCTTTTCTAAATTTATAACCAATAATTTTAAAACATTTTAAAAATGCAAAAACATGTTCAATTTTTCTGCGAGTTTTATTAATAATCTTATTAAAAATTTTAATTTTACTTGTTTTAGGATTATTTTTACTAGTTTTAATGGGTAAAAATGTATTACTATGAATTTTTTGTAAACCTTGATAACCTTTATCTGCAAGAATTACAGTTTCTGACAAAAATTCTAACTTTGAATTTTTAAAAGTTTTAAAATCATGATTTTTACCAGTATCAGGAAAAATATTTAAAATTTCATTAGTATGTGCATTAATTATGGTTTGAAACTTAACAGTATGCATTCATTTTTTGCCAGAAAATCAATCTTTTTGATTATATTTTGGTCGTTCTGTTTCTACTTCTGTTACATCAATTATCAAAATTTTATTTTTGAATTCTTCTTTTTAAAAAAATATTTTTATTTGTTAAATTATTAAACTTATTATTATTTATTAAAATGTCTTCAATTGAACGAATATTTCGTAAAGCAGTAGTATCAACCATATCATACTCAGCACCAATACTATGATATAGCTAACTAAAGTAATGTTTACTCATATCTTGAAAAACAAAATCAATCGCTTTTTTAATATTTGGTCAATAATTTGGTAATATTTTTCTTATATTATGTTTTATAGCAAATCAAAAATGTTCAATTGGATTTAAATTAGGAGAATATGGCGGAAGAAATAATAGTTTGCATCCAGCATTTTCAATTAATTGTTGTGTTAATTTAGATTTATGAAACGTTGCATTATCTAAAACTATAATTTGTCCACGCTTTAATACTGGAATTAGTTTATTTTTAACATATGATTCAAAAATTTTACTATTGCAATGTCCTTCAAATGCTCATAAGGCTTTTAATTTACCTTTATTTAGTGAACCAATTATACTCATTCTCTTTATTTTATATGCGGGTTTATTATCAAATAATATTTTACCTTTTTCAGATCAACCATATTTATAAAATTCATTATCATCAATTCCAGATTCATCAATATAGCTAACTAAAGTAATGTTTACTCATAAATAATGTAAAATAATAATATGTAATTTAAACAGTTTTTGAATTTAAAAGTACAATTCAGCAATAATTAAAATAGATTAGGAAGATTAAATTATGCCAAAACCATACAGTGAAGACTTACGAAGAAAAGTAATAGAAGCTTATGAAAGTAAAAATATGAAAATTAAAGAAATTTGTAAAGTGTTCAATATCACTAGAAAGACTTTATTTTTATGAAGAAAAAGAAAAAAAGAAACTGGGCATATAAAACCAATTTTGAATTATCAAAAAGGACATAGCCACAAAATAAAGGATTTAGATGAATTAAAAAATTATTTAGCAGAAAATAAAGATGTTACAGTTCAAAAAGTAATTGATAAATTTGGAAATATGACTAAAGAAACAGTTTATAACTATTTTAAAAAACTAAATTATACATATAAAAAAAACTTTTCTATATGAACAAAGAGATAAAAATAAACAAGAAGATTTTTTAAAAGAAATAGCTAAAATAATGAATGAAAATTTAGTATATATTGATGAATCTGGAATTGATGATAATGAATTTTATAAATATGGTTGATCTGAAAAAGGTAAAAGATTATTTGATAATAAACCCGCATATAAAATAAAGAGAATGAGTATAATTGGTTCACTAAATAAAGGTAAATTAAAAGCCTTATGAGCATTTGAAGGACATTGCAATAGTAAAATTTTTGAATCATATGTTAAAAATAAACTAATTCCAGTATTAAAGCGTGGACAAATTATAGTTTTAGATAATGCAACGTTTCATAAATCTAAATTAACACAACAATTAATTGAAAATGCTGGATGCAAACTATTATTTCTTCCGCCATATTCTCCTAATTTAAATCCAATTGAACATTTTTGATTTGCTATAAAACATAATATAAGAAAAATATTACCAAATTATTGACCAAATATTAAAAAAGCGATTGATTTTGTTTTTCAAGATATGAGTAAACATTACTTTAGTTAGCTATATGTTCAAGTTAATGGTAAATGAAACTATATTTGCTTATTAATTGACCTATTTAACCGCGAAATTATTGGACATAGTGTAGGTACTAGAAAAGATGCCTTATTAGTACATCAAGCATTTATGCAATCAAATCGCTGTTTAAAAGATATTCAAATATTTCATAGTGATTGTGGTAATGAATTTAATAATAAAATTATTGATAAACTTTTACTAGCATTCAATATTACTCGCTCTTTAAGCAAAAAAGGTTGTCCTTATGACAATGCTGTTGCTGAAGCAACTTTTAAAACTTTCAAAACTGAATTTATTAATGATAAAAATTTTAGATCATTAATCCAATTAAAATTAGAATTATTTGATTACATCAATTGATACAACAACATAAGAATCCACAGCACTTTAAACTACTTAACTCCAGTTAATTATCAAAAACAAATGTCTACCAAAAAATAGTCCTAAAAAGTGTTGCCATTCCATTGGTTTTAAATCTGCAACTAAGGTTTTTCGATGTTTGTATGAAACATATTTTAAACTATTTCTAATTTGATGAACTATGCATAATTGATGTTCAGTTTTAGGATAAACTGCTTGTATTGCTTCTGACATGCCTGTTAAATTATCACTACAAGTAATCAAAATATCATTTAAGCCTCGATTTTTCATTTCTGTAAAATTAGCTAGTCAAAATTTAGAACCTTCATTTTCACTAATTCATAAACCTAAAACATCTTTTTTGCCTTCTAAATCCACTCCTAATGCTATATAAACTGATTTGTTAATAATGCGTTTATCTTGCCGTACTTTAACTACTATACAATCAAAAAATAAACAATAGAATAAATACTTTCTAATGGTCGATTTTGCCACGCCTTGACATCATCTATCACATCATCAGTAATTTGACTAATAACACTTTCACTAATATCTGCACCATGATATAACTCTTGCAACTGCATTCTAATATCTGATAAAGTCATTCCTTTGGCATATAGTGAAAGAACTTGTTGATCAAAGCCATCAAATCTTCTCTGTCTTTTTGCAACTATTACAGGAGTAAAATCACTATTACGATCTCTTGGTACATTAATTTCAATTTTACCTTGTTGAGTTATTAATTTTTTTGAACTTATACCATTACGAGCATTTTCACTATTACTATGTTGATTTTTTTCATACCCTAAATAATTTTGCATTTCAGAATTTAACATCTTTTCTACTAATCTTTTTGTTAATTCTTTATATAATCCTCCTTCTTTAAATACTGTTGTTAAATCTTCAGTATTTTCTAGTAATAAATCTACTGCTTTTGATATTGGATCATTATTATTAATACTTTGTTTTTTAGCCATCTGTAACTCACTCTTTCTAGTCATTTAATTATATTTACTAGAATTAATTAAACATAGTTATTTTTGTAAGTTACACAGATTACTAAACATTACCCAGTCGTTTGCAAATTATTATAATAAAATATATAATTTAAATGCAGGTTGAGCTATTCCATTGGTGAACCTGTCAGCAGTTAGGATATTAGCGTATCGCTAACTGCATTTTTTATTGTTTTTATTTATGAAGTTGTTTTTATTATATGCTTTTTTCATTTAAAAGCAAGTTAATAACTATTTTACATAATCAAAAAATACTTCATTCAATTATTAAAAGTGTTATAATTATAATAGATAAGAAATTATTTCCTAATTTTGGATTAATATCTATATGCTCATAAAAGTTATTTTTATCAATCTAAAATTTCCTTTTCAATTTATGGTGTACATAAAGAAGGTGTATTAAAATGAAAAAAATATTATCATTGCTTACGGCAAGCGTTTTAGTTGGAACTAGTGGTGTAAATTTAGTTAATACTAAATTATTTACAAATAATACTTCCAATTCTAAAACTATCTTAACAACTACACAACAAAACAATACTCAAGCTATGACAAGATATGATAGTTTAAATCTTGTCAATGAAAAAAGTTTAAATAATGCCATTAACAGTACAATAAAAAATATAAATAAAAGATGTAAAAATGATATTAACTGAACTGTTAATGGAAAAAAATATAATTATAAAAATGAATTATTGAAGGTTTTTAGTAATAAAGAAAATTTATTAACAACAAATAATCAATATGAGCAGTTTTTAAGTAAAAATAATAATTATCAAAAAAATAACTTAGGATTATCATTTCCTATGAATTATGATGGCGTATACTTTCCTTGATGAGGGTTTGGTGATTATTTTTACTGATATATGTCATCAGATACTGTTAAAAAGGTTCAACAATATTTAGCATATGGACAAGCAGGATTTGTGCTTGCAGTTAACTCTATATTATTAGCTAGTGGTGTTGGAGGTCCACTGATTACATTAGTTGATGCGTGTTTGTTTACATTCACTGCTAGCTGATATATGGATAATGTTCCTTTATATGATAATGGTAATGGAGTATATCTTGGAATATCAATATTACCTGCTCCAACAATCTTTGAAGTAGGTAGCCAAGATAAGTATATTTCTAAAGTAAATTCTTTTGAAGTCGATTATAGATTTTTAGCAGCAGATTATATTACTACATGCATAGATGAACAAGGGATTAATTTTTTATTAAATTATTATAATAAAAATAATAGTGATAATTTTGCAGATAATGTTATAAGTCCGTATTTAAAACAATTAACACCAGTTGATCATACTGGTGCAGGTGGTTCTATTACTAATCAAGATTATACAGATTGATCTCATTCTTTTATTCAAAATGATCCGTTTTGAACAAATAATATATATCACTCTCATTTAAAAGATTTTATCTTTTATAATCCAAATTTTAGATCTATTGATATCAGAACTAAAAGAGGATATAACACAACAGTTATGGAAGATCCATATGATCCAATTCATCATCATTATGATGATACTTGAGAAATTTGAAAAAATTCTTAAATTAATTTCTGCAATTTTTAAAATTTCTTCTTAATTAATAAAAAGATGATTATTTTTGGTAATCATCTTTTTATTAATACTTACAATATATAGCTAACTAAAGTAATGTTTACTCATATCTTGAAAAACAAAATCAATCGCTTTTTTAATATTTGGTCAATAATTTGGTAATATTTTTCTTATATAGCTAACTAAAGTAATATTTACTCATATCTTGAAAAACAAAATCAATCGCTTTTTTAATATTTGGTCAATAATTTGGTAATATTTTTCTTATATTATGTTTTATAGCAAATCAAAAATGTTCAATTGGATTTAAATTAGGAGAATATGGCGGAAGAAATAATAGTTTGCATCCAGCATTTTCAATTAATTGTTGTGTTAATTTAGATTTATGAAACGTTGCATTATCTAAAACTATAATTTGTCCACGCTTTAATACTGGAATTAGTTTATTTTTAACATATGGAATGGCAACACTTTTTAGGACTATTTTTTGGTAGACATTTGTTTTTGATAATTAACTGGAGTTAAGTAGTTTAAAGTGCTGTGGATTCTTATGTTGTTGTATCAATTGATGTAATCAAATAATTCTAATTTTAATTGGATTAATGATCTAAAATTTTTATCATTAATAAATTCAGTTTTGAAAGTTTTAAAAGTTGCTTCAGCAACAGCATTGTCATAAGGACAACCTTTTTTGCTTAAAGAGCGAGTAATATTGAATGCTAGTAAAAGTTTATCAATAATTTTATTATTAAATTCATTACCACAATCACTATGAAATATTTGAATATCTTTTAAACAGCGATTTGATTGCATAAATGCTTGATGTACTAATAAGGCATCTTTTCTAGTACCTACACTATGTCCAATAATTTCGCGGTTAAATAGGTCAATTAATAAGCAAATATAGTTTCATTTACCATTAACTTATAGATAACTAAAGTAATGTTTACTCATAAATAATGTAAAATAATAATATGTAATTTAAACAGTTTTTGAATTTAAAAGTACAATTCAGCAATAATTAAAATAGATTAGGAAGATTAAATTATGCCAAAACCATACAGTGAAGACTTACGAAGAAAAGTAATAGAAGCTTATGAAAGTAAAAATATGAAAATTAAAGAAATTTGTAAAGTGTTCAATATCACTAGAAAGACTTTATTTTTATGAAGAAAAAGAAAAAAAGAAACTGGGCATATAAAACCAATTTTGAATTATCAAAAAGGACATAGCCACAAAATAAAGGATTTAGATGAATTAAAAAATTATTTAGCAGAAAATAAAGATGTTACAGTTCAAAAAGTAATTGATAAATTTGGAAATATGACTAAAGAAACAGTTTATAACTATTTTAAAAAACTAAATTATACATATAAAAAAAACTTTTCTATATGAACAAAGAGATAAAAATAAACAAGAAGATTTTTTAAAAGAAATAGCTAAAATAATGAATGAAGATTTAGTATATATTGATGAATCTGGAATTGATGATAATGAATTTTATAAATATGGTTGATCTGAAAAAGGTAAAAGATTATTTGATAATAAACCCGCATATAAAATAAAGAGAATGAGTATAATTGGTTCACTAAATAAAGGTAAATTAAAAGCCTTATGAGCATTTGAAGGACATTGCAATAGTAAAATTTTTGAATCATATGTTAAAAATAAACTAATTCCAGTATTAAAGCGTGGACAAATTATAGTTTTAGATAATGCAACGTTTCATAAATCTAAATTAACACAACAATTAATTGAAAATGCTGGATGCAAACTATTATTTCTTCCGCCATATTCTCCTAATTTAAATCCAATTGAACATTTTTGATTTGCTATAAAACATAATATAAGAAAAATATTACCAAATTATTGACCAAATATTAAAAAAGCGATTGATTTTGTTTTTCAAGATATGAGTAAACATTACTTTAGTTAGCTATATGTTCAAGTTAATGGTAAATGAAACTATATTTGCTTATTAATTGACCTATTTAACCGCGAAATTATTGGACATAGTGTAGGTACTAGAAAAGATGCCTTATTAGTACATCAAGCATTTATGCAATCAAATCGCTGTTTAAAAGATATTCAAATATTTCATAGTGATTGTGGTAATGAATTTAATAATAAAATTATTGATAAACTTTTACTAGCATTCAATATTACTCGCTCTTTAAGCAAAAAAGGTTGTCCTTATGACAATGCTGTTGCTGAAGCAATTTTTAAAACTTTCAAAACTGAATTTATTAATGATAAAAATTTTAGATCATTAATCCAATTAAAATTAGAATTATTTGATTACATCAATTGATACAACAACATAAGAATCCACAGCACTTTAAACTACTTAACTCCAGTTAATTATCAAAAACAAATGTCTACCAAAAAATAGTCCTAAAAAGTGTTGCCATTCCACTGTTATGATATAAAATTAGATTTTTTTAATGCTATACTTATTTATAAAGTTTAAAATAATATGAAAGGAAGCAATTATGAAAGTAATTAAGGTTAAAAATATTACTAAGTCATATAATGGTAATGTTGTACTGGGACCTATTAATTTAGAAATTGAGAGTGGTAGTTCTGTTGCTATTTTTGGTGCTAATGGTGCTGGTAAAACCACATTATGTGAGATTATTAGTAATACTAAAAATGCAAGTACAGGAGAAATTGAATATAACTTTAATAAAAAAGATATTCCATATGTTGTTGGAATAAATTTTCAAGATCAAGTTTATCCTAACTTTATAACAGTTAAAGAATTAATAAATTTTTATCATAAAATTTATTTAGATAAAATAAAACCCGAAATTTTTAATAGTATGTTAGATAAGTTTCAATTAAAAGAATTATACAAACGTAAAGTAAATAGTTTATCGGGTGGTCAAAGACAAAGAGTTAATTTATTTTTATCATTATTTCATCAACCAAAAATTTATATTGGTGATGAGATTTCAACTGGGTTAGATGTTAAAACAAGAATTGATATTATTAATTTTTTACAAGAACAAATTAGTTTGAATAACATTACTTTAATTTTAGTTAGTCATAACTTAGATGAAATCCAAGCTTTATGTAAACGTATTATTTTTTTAAAGGATAGTCAAATTATTGATGATACTACTGTTGTTGAAGTTACTAAAAAATATGGTTCATTATTAAAATATTATTTAGAAAAAACAGAAACATCATTAGAAATAACTACGAGAAAGGAAAAAAAATAATGCTAGCAATGTTTCAATTATTATTTGGTTATTTTAAGAAATCTTTCCATAGTATTTTCTTTGGCTTTATTTTCCCTATTATTATGTTAACAATTTTAGTTGCTGTATTAACACCTGGTAACCCAAATGCTGCACAAACAGTATTACCGGGGTTAGTGATGTCAGCTTCACCAGTATTAGGAATTGTTACTTTATCAATGACATATTCTGATTTTAAACAATCAATAATTATTAAAAGAATTGGTGCAACACCATTAAAACCATGACAATTTATTAGTAGTATTTTAATATTTCATGTTATTTTAATTTTTATTGGTAGTTTTTGAACATTAGGAATTGGTGCAGCTTTATATCATAATCAGATTAATTGAGAACTAATTAATTGAGGTTATATATTACTAGCAATTTTGCTTTCATCAATTATGTGTTCAGCAGTAGGAATAATGGTTGGTATTCTTGCTTCTGATTTTAAAATTGCTAATGCTTTTGCTTTATTATTATATTTGCCAACATCATTTTTATCGGGTCAATATATTCCGTATGTAGCCATTAAAGGACAACCAGTTTTAGTTATTATTGCTAAAATTATTCCTTTTTCTTATCCTGTTTCTATTATGAATAGAGGATGAAATAATTATGGTACTCCAAATGATTTAATCAATGCAGCACTTTTTGATAATTACTGAATACCGATTTTAATTAGTTTACTTTGAATTGGAGCATTAATATTTGGAGCAATTATGGCTTATAAATATCGACGTAAATAAGTAAATAAGAAAAAATATTTGTTTATAAAGAAATTATTTAAATTTTGGTCATTTACTGCGGCTATCAATTCCTGAATTAGTAGCAAAAAGATCAAAATTATTAACTTTTTCTACATTTCATGCTGAAAGGTTCTGATTAAATTTTTTTGCATTTCAAAACATTCCCATCATATTTGTTACTTTTGAAGTATTTCACTTTGAAATGTCTTGATTAAATTTTTTTGCATCATAAAACATATAACTCATATCTACTATATTAAAATTATCTTTTTTAAGAACAGAAGTTGATGTTTTCATAGATTGCATGCAGTCTAATTTATTTTTTATATTTTGATCAAAATCACACAATAAAGGAGTATCATCTTTTTTTATTGTCTTTTTTTGATATGCTTGTTTTTCTAATAATTTTATTTTTCTTTGTTCTGGTGTTAAGTTATTTCATCATTTTTTTGCCTCATTTTTAACAACCTCTACTTGTTTGGGGGTTAAAGTATTTCATCATTGTTTTGGATTTTTGATTATTTGTTCTCTTTGGTGATTAAATCAATCAATAACTTTTTGATAATCTTCCTTTAAAATTGATTTTTCATATATTAAAACTTCATCTAAAATACTAGATAATATTTCACTATCCTCTAAGAACCTGTTTAGAATCTTTTTTGATTAATTTTTAATAAAATTTATATTATAATGGTTATTTTATAATAAAAAATAGATTTTTAGTCGATAAGTTTTCAAATGATAAAATCTTTTTAACAAAAAAATGAAAAAGAAAATAAATTATTGGTTAAGTACCTATTTATAAATGATTATTTCTTGTTTTAGTTAAATTCTATTAAAAAGATCCTAAACAGGTTCTTAGAAAAATACAGAAGATTATGAAAAAATTGTGAAAGAAAACTAAATACTAGTTTACAAATGGTTGTTCTTTCCTTTATTTCAGTTTTATTAAAAAGATTCTAAACAGGTTCTAATATCTTTTGTTCATCATTTATAGCTTTTGATTTTGACTTATCAAAATCAATAAAAATTTCTTTAATTTTCATATTTTTACTTTCATAAGCTTCTATTACTTTTCTTCGTAAGTCTTCACTGTATGGTTTTGGCATAATTTAATCTTCCTAATCTATTTTAATTATTGCTGAATTGTACTTTTAAATTCAAAAACTGTTTAAATTACATATTATTATTTTACATTATTTATGAGTAAATATTACTTTAGTTAGCTATATATAGATTTTTTCTTTTCTCAAATGTCTTGTTTTTTAAAATTAACAATGTAAAATAAAATACATAATTAATTTAAAATATAAAAGAGTAAAATTAAATGGTAATTTAGAGACTTAGTGGTTGCTGTAAACTAAGCAAGTTTAATTTGAAGGTAACTTATATTATTAGTAATTTAAATAATAATTAAGTGCATTTACTTTGTAAATGAATTAGGATGGTACCGCGTTAAGAAACGTTCCTATTTGTGGAATGTTTTTTTATTTTAAAAAGGAGTATAACAAATGAATAGAAATTTAAACAAAAAATATAATCATATTGAAATTGAAAAGGATCGTTATCAACAATGAGTAAAATCTGGATTATTTAAGGCAAATGTTAGTTCTATTAATCCTACATTTTCTATTATCTTACCACCACCCAATGTAACCGGACTTTTACATTTAGGTCATGCTTGAGATAGTACTATCCAAGATTTATTAATTCGTTATAAACGTTTACAAGGATTTAATACTTTATTTATACCCGGTATGGATCATGCTGGCATTGCCACTCAGGTTAAAGTTGCACAACGTATTAAAGAAGAACAAAAACTTAATTTGCAAGAATTAGGTAAAGATAAATTTTTACAACAAGCATGAAAATGAAAAACAGAATATGCACAAAACATAAGAAAACAGTGAGCAAAACTTGGTTTAGCATTAGATTATTCGCATGAAGTATTTACTTTAGATGAAAATGTTAAGCAAGCAGTTAATGAAGTATTTGTAAAGTTATATAAAGAAGGTTTAGTTTATCGAGGAAAAAAGATAGTAAATTGAGATCCAGAATTAAAAACCGCTATTTCTAATATTGAAGTAAATTATCATGAAACAAAAGGAAAAATGTATTATTTAAAATATTTTATAGAAAATAGTAGTGAATTTATTACTATTGCTACTACCAGACCAGAAACAATGTTTGCTGATCAGTGTATAGTTGTAAATAGTAAAGATAAACGTTATTTACAATTTATTGGTAAAATGGTTGTTAATCCGGCTAATAAAATGTTAATTAAAGTCATTGCTGATGATTATGTTGATATGAATTTTGGAACAGGTGCTATGAAATGTACACCAGCTCATGATGCTAATGACTATGAAATTGCATTACGTCACAATTTAGCAATGCCTATTTTTATGAATGTTGATGGAACTATGAATGAATTAGCACAATCATATATTAATCAAGATCGAATGGTATGTCGTAAACAATTAGTTGAACAATTAAGAAAAGAAAATTTAGTTGTAAAGATTGAAGACCATCTTCATCAAGTTGGTTATTCAGAAAGAAGTAACGCTATTATTGAACCATATTTATCACAACAATGATTCATAAAAATGAAACCATTAGTTGAAATGATTGTTGATAAACAAAAAAATAAGAAAACAAAGATTGATTTTCATCCAATATTATTTGAACAACAACTTTTGCAGTGATTAAATAATATTCAAGATTGATGTATTTCCCGTCAATTGTGATGGGGTCATTCGCTTCCGGTTTGATATCATAAAAAAACTAAGAAAATTTATGTTGATACTAACCCACCATCACCAATTAACGATTATATTCAAGAATCAGACGTATTAGATACATGATTTTCTAGCGGTTTATGACCTTTTGTAACCTTGGGTTGACCACAAAAAAATGTTGATTTGCAAAAATATTATCCAATATCAGTATTAGTTACTGCTTATGATATTTTATTTTTTTGAGTTGCACGAATGATGTTTATGGGTTGAAAATTTACTAATCAAAAACCATTTACTAATGTTTTAATTCATGGTTTAATTCGTGATGAACAAGGTAGAAAAATGTCAAAATCATTAAATAATGGAATTGATCCAATGGAAGTTATTAAAAAGTATGGTGCGGATGCTTTACGTTACTTTTTAGTTAGTAATTGTGCTCCCGGTCAAGATTTAAGATTTAGTATTACTAAAGTTGAGTCAGCTTGAAATTTCAATAATAAGTTATGAAACGCTGCACGTTATGTACTAATGAATATTGATGATAAGTTTCAATTGGATGAAAATATTGTCTATAATAATTCATTATCATTTATTGATCAATGAATTTTACAAGAATTTAATCAATTGATTATTTATGTAGAGCAATATATGGAAAAATATGAATTTGTTTTAGTAGTTAAAGCACTATCAAATTTTATATGAAATAAATATTGTTCTTGATATATTGAATTAAATAAAGTTAATTTACAAAATCAAGAGCAACAAAGTAACTCATTACAAACATTATATTATGTTTTACAGCAAATTATTATTATGGTTCATCCCTTTATTCCTTTTATTACAGAAGCAATTTATGAAGAAATGGGGTATAAAAATAGCATTTTAACAAATAAGTTTCCTAAAGTTAAAGTTATGGAAAAAACAAAAGATGTAACACAATTTGTTGAAATATTAATTGAAATTATTGGTAATATTCGAGAAATTCGTAAAGAACTTAATTTATCTTTAAAATTACCGTTAACTATTCATATCAATACAACTAATTCTTTTTTTGAAGTAGAAAAAAATACTTTAAATCCTTATTTATTACAATTAACTAATAGTCAAATTGTTACTATTAGTGATAGTCCGTTGTCTGTTAATAATAAAATAATTAAAATTATTAATTCAGCAGTAATAGAAATTAATGTTTCAAATTTATTTAATAAAGAAGAACAATTAGCAAAATTAAAAGAGGAATTAGTTTATATTGAAAATGAAATAAAACGTAGTAAAGATATTTTAAATAACCAACAATTTTTAGCAAAGGCACCACCAACAAAAGTTGAAATAGAAAAGCAGAAATTAGAAAAGTATCAAAATCAAAAAACTTTAATCAATGCCAAGATTAAAGAATTATAAAAAACTTTTATTTTAATTCAAGTTGAGAGGCTTTTATGTAATCTGTGTATCTTTGTTTTACAAAGTTACTAGTTCAGATTAATTCTATCTTCAAATGGAATGGCAACACTTTTTAGGACTATTTTTTGGTAGACATTTGTTTTTGATAATTAACTGGAGTTAAGTAGTTTAAAGTGCTGTGGATTCTTATGTTGTTGGAATGGCAACACTTTTTAGGACTATTTTTTGGTAGACATTTGTTTTTGATAATTAACTGGAGTTAAGTAGTTTAAAGTGCTGTGGATTCTTATGTTGTTGTATCAATTGATGTAATCAAATAATTCTAATTTTAATTGGATTAATGATCTAAAATTTTTATCATTAATAAATTCAGTTTTGAAAGTTTTAAAAGTTGCTTCAGCAACAGCATTGTCATAAGGACAACCTTTTTTGCTTAAAGAGCGAGTAATATTGAATGCTAGTAAAAGTTTATCAATAATTTTATTATTAAATTCATTACCACAATCACTATGAAATATTTGAATATCTTTTAAACAGCGATTTGATTGCATAAATGCTTGATGTACTAATAAGGCATCTTTTCTAGTACCTACACTATGTCCAATAATTTCGCGGTTAAATAGGTCAATTAATAAGCAAATATAGTTTCATTTACCATTAACTTGAACATAAGTTAAATCACTGACAATAACTTCATTTTTAAGCCTATTATTAAAGTTTCTATTCACAAGATTAGTGATTTTTTCATCATTTACTTTGTTATTATGATTTTTGAATGATAATTTAGTGTATTTTGATATTAAATTATGCTTATTCATAATTTCTTTAATTTTTCGTCTTGATAAATAAATTTCTTGGTTTTCTAATATTACTTTTAATCTTCTTGTTCCATAAACACATTTATTTTCTTTAAAAGCACTAATAATAGCTTCATCATAAATATTATTTTGAATTTTATTTTCTTTTTTCTTTAAATTAAAATAATATGTTGATTTAGAAATTTTTAAAAAATGACACATTGTGCGAATTTTATATTTAAACTTATTGTTTGTAATAATTTCTATTTTCTGCCTATTATTAGTGCTGCTTGCTTTAAAATATCATTTTCCATTCTTAATTGTTTTAATTCTTTTCTTAATTTAATTAATTCATTTTCTTCAACAGAACGATTATCTTTAGCTTTAAAACTACCTGAATTAGTAAATTGCTTAATTCAATTATAAGTAGCTGCTCTTGTAACATTATATTCTTTAGCAAGGTAAGATACTGATTTGCCGCTTTGATATAAAGCTACTATTTGTTTTTTAAATTCATCGGTATATGAATTAATATTGGCCATAATTATAGTTCCTTTCTTTCAACTAATTTGTTCACTTGTCTACGTAATTAGTGTCCAATAAAGTGTAACCCATCCACTTTAATGATATTCCAGAATTTAAAATTGGACAACCCAAATCAAAATTATTAGTTGATACAGATTTAACAAACTATCTAAAAAGTCCAATTTATTCTTTAGGAGAAAGAATTGCTGATCTTATGAAACAAGGTGACCACTTTAAAGTTAAAGTAAGTAAGTCCGTAAATGATGGAACTTATTTTTCAAAAGGTGATGTTATTAAAGTAAAATTTTCAATTGGTGAAATTCAATTTAATAATGAATATACGCTAACTATTATTTAAAATAAAAAAATGAATAACTATTATATTCATTTTTTTATTATTAATTAAATATTAAAAGTAACATTTCATTATATTAATTTATCTATATTACTGATGTTAATCTCTTTGTTTGAGATTTACTACCTTCAATAACACTATTATTTTCTGATTCATTTATTTTTTCTACTATATATGTAATAGCAGAAACCGTTCCCACTGCAATAATACCAGCAGTAAGCGCAGGAACAATAACGGGTGCAACCACCCCAGCACCAATCATAATACCACTAATAGCAGCAGAAAGAACAGTAGTTGCAATAACTGTTTCAGATGGTGTTGGATCGATTATATGATTTTTAATTACTTTTTTTAACTTGGATATTTTTTTAAAACTTTTTTTAATTTTTTTATTCATAAAACCTTTTTCTCCTTATTTTAATTAAAAACTCTTTACCTTAAAACTTAAGTAAATGGGTATAAACTTATATTAAGTTTATAAAATTATACCATATTGTCTATATTAGATATCAATAATTGATAATAAGTAAACTATTCTAAAACAGTTATTTTTTTATTTTTTAAATAATCAAATTCTTGATCATTTCAAAAACTATAATTTGATCTAATTTTATTTTTACTAAGAGCATAATAAAGTGGAATAGCAACAAAATAAGCAAAGATAGCTTGAATACTATCAGTAATTAATTCATTAACTGTAATAGCATAATCTTGATAAATTACTAAATAAGACAATGGGTAAATAAGTAATAAAATAGCAGCAAAAAAGAAAGTATAAATAGTACTTCATCAAGATTTATTAATTAATAATTTAATAACAAAAAACATTAAAATTCTAATAAAAATTGTAATAGGAATAACCACAATTTTAACACCACTAATTAAATCAAAAATGCCACCCGCAATTGGTCCTGCAAATAACAGCATTGGCCCTTCAAAAAAAGCACAAAATGGAATAAAAACAGCATCAAATAATTGCAAAGTAGAATTTCCACCAAATAGACTAGTAATTGCTCAACCAAAAAGAAAAGTTGAACAATAACCAATTGTTACTAATAAACCAGTAATAATACCAGTCATTGCTAAATATTTAATTGAGCGAAAACGATACATCTTTTCCTCCTAGATTACCAAAAAATATTAGTTATTTTTTTACTATTTAAAGATAAAACCAATTGCAATTGGATTAATTTTAGAACCATAGTAACAAGCTGCTATAATTTCTTTTTTACCTGCTGGTTGAATAACTTTAATTACTATGTTATTAGTTTTAGTGGCAACAATAATACCTAATTTATTTATTGCAACAATTGTTCCGGGCAGAGCATTTGATAATTCATTAGTTACTGCTACTTGATGAATTTTGTATATATTATCATTCAACGTAGTATAAGCGATTGGTGTATTATACAATCCACGAACATGACATGAAATTAATTGTGCTGAAAGATTTCAATTAATTTTTTCATCACTTCTTTTAATATTTAAACCAAAAGTTACTTTATTTTCATCTTGTTCTTGCTCTTGTATTTCATTATTAATGATTTTTAATAAATATTTTATTAACATATTTTGTGCTAAAGTTATCAACTTATTAACTAAAGAAGTATATGTATCCTCAATACCAATTGAAACTTGTTCTTGAACATAAATTGCTCCTGCATCCATTTTACTTACCATTTTCATTAATGTAATACCAGTAGTTTGTAATCCATTAATAATTGCTCATTGAATAGGGGCACCACCACGCAATGATGGTAATAATGAAGCATGAATATTTAAACATTTATATTTTGGTAAATTTAAAATTGCTTTTGGTAAAAATTGACCATAAGCACAAGTAAGAATAACATCAATATTTAATAATTGTAAGCCTTTTAAACTTTCAATAATATTTTCGGGTTGGAAAACAGGGATTTGATATTCTTCTGCTAATTGTTTAATTGCTAAAGGAACAACTTCTTGTTTACGACCAATTTTACGATCTGGCTGACAAACAACACCAACTATTTGAACTTCATTTTTCATTGTTATTAACAATGTTTTTAAAATATTTTCAGAAAAAAAAGAAGAACCCATAAATAAAATTTTAAATTTTTTCATAATTTTCGCCCTCAATTTTTGCTTTGTACATTTCAATAATATTTTTTACATGTCAGAATAATACTACCATACCTAAAGTATCTTGAGCACAATATTTTAACATATTTTCACGAAAATTATGAATTCAATTAGTTAAACTAATGTTATTTTCAACTCTTCTACGAAAAACTTCTGATGCCATATCTCCTTTTTTAATAACTAATCCTTCATAAGAAAAGGAAGGTTCAAATGCTGGTAAAGTTTTTTTAATTGAAAGAGAACCATAAAACTGTTCTTTATAAATTTTAAATTCTTTAAAAAAATCTTGTAAATCAATAGTACCATCATGAATTAATGATAATTCATTTTTATATTGAGGATAATAATAAGCTAATTTTTTAAGAACAGATTTCTCAAATGATTGATTATAAGCAACATACGTACCCTTACCATGAATATTAATTAAATCATGACATAATTTTTTTGTTAACATTTCTCTTGGATCATCATTGCCATCTGCTAAAAATTCATAATGTTTAATTGATTTATAAGTTTTAAAATCAAAATCTGGTGCTAATAATACATGGACAGAGTATTGAAAAGGAATTTGTTGATATGATTTACTATTTTTAAACTTAGGTATTGCAGATTTCATAGTCTCAAAATCATACATATAAATTGGATATTGGTACTTTTTGTATTCAATTTTTAAATCAACAAATTTATTGCCATCAATTAATTTTTCACCATTTTTAATTACATCATATTGTCTTAAATGTAAATTAGATTTTGTTAAAAATGGTAATAATCTTTCATCATTAATTTCTAACAAATCTTCTTCATAATATCACAATGCTTTCTTAGTTTTTCTTAAACGATATAATTCAAAAATAGTATTATGAATAGAAAAATATTTAAAAATATGAGGACAAAATTGATTACTATTTTCATGACAATAAGGTAAAGTTAAAAATTTAACTATTTCATCAATATCACTAATTTTAATAATATTCTTAATATTTTCATATTGTAATTTCAAATTATTATTTAAAATTTTATCTTGAATTGATTCAAAAAGACTAAAACTTTTTTTAGTATTAGGACTTTTTTGCCAAGTTGATCCATTAACAATAAATAATTCATTTAAATCTATTTTTTCTTTCTTAACATAATTATTATTTAAATACATAATATAAGTATTAACTACTTTAATTCCACATTTGGTTAAAATATCATACTGATAAAGTAAATCTCACATATGTTCTTCTTTAACTCAAGTTACTGCTTTTACTTCAATTAAATCCCAACCATCATTATTTCGTTTTAAAATATCACACTTAGTAACACAGCCCTGATATTCAAATCTTGGTTCAAATAAAACATCATACTCTTTATTATTAATAATTTCTATGACATTATTACCCGGTTCAGACTCAAAATTAAAATAAGAATATTTTACTTTAAAATATTCTTGAGCATAGTGCCCAGTTTCAATACCATCTGCAATTGTTTCACCAAGATAAAATTCAGAATCATCTTCTTCATTATAATTATTTTCAAATGTATCATCATCTAAATCAGAAATAGTAATTAAATTAGATTTAAATTTACTACTTGTTTTAGTATGCGTTAGTTCAACAAAATTTATTATCTTTTTCTCTTCAATTAAATGCTTAGCTAAAGCATAATTTTTTGCATTTAAAAATCATGAAAGTTTTCGACAAATACGGAAATGCTTATAATCATCTTTATAAATTTTCATTACATATCACCCAATTGTCTACTTAAAAATAAAGATTTATTTATCTTTTCATCCAGAAAATTTATCATGAATTGCAATTTTAGGTTTTTCTAAATTTTTAGCACGTTTTTTATTTTCTTTATTTTGTAAACGTTCTTCTTCAATTGCAAGTTTAACGGCTTCATTTTCTTTTTTAATTGCTGCTTTTTCTTCTGCTGTCTTTCTTTTTATTTTAATTTTACTACTACGTTTTTTTGACATTTCAATTTTCTTAAGTGTTTCTTCTAAATCCAATTCACAATTTACTTTTCAAATTGTTTCAAATTCTTTCTTTGATAATTGCTTAGTAAATCCTTCTACCTCAAATGCTTTAGTTGCAAATAAATCATTTTTCTTAGAATCATATAATTTTACAATTACATCAAAAACATCACGATAGCGATATTCTTTACTACTACGTGAAACTACTTGTTCAAATTCTACTGTTTTATGTTGCAATTTTAATTCATCACGCATAAAGGATTTAATAATATTTTTTACTTCTTTTTGACGTTGTTTTTTCTCTTCTTTTTTCTTCTTTTTTGCTGAAATGGTTGTAAAAATAAAAATTATTAAAACTACTCCTATAAGTGCTAACATTCATCATTGACTAGATAAATTTCCCATTTTTTATTCCTCTTTTTTGATTTATAAATTTTCCTCGATTACTGCTAATAGTTTAGTTGGACTCATCGGTGAAATTGTTAAAATTAAATTAACATCTTTTTTAATTACAAAATAAAGATGTGTTTTATTTACTCTAATATATTTAAAACTTTTTGTCTCTTCAATATCATAAGACTCTTTAATCAATTTTAAACAATATTCACGTAATTGGATATCATTTAAGTCTTGCAATTTTAATCTTGTTCTAATCCTACCAATACTATGGTAAGAAAATTGATAAGGGTTACGAAAATAGTAACTCATTTATTTACCACACCTACATTTATCATTAAAGTTTTTAAACAAATAATTTACATTAAAAGTGTAAAAAAATTAAAATATACTATTAACAAAAAGCTAACACATTAATTATACTGAAAAAATAAAAAATATTATACAACATTTATGATTTTTGTTATAATTATTTTTGTTGTAATTAATCTATAAAACATGTTCAAAACAAAAAAGGAGAAAAAATGGCTAACATTGCATCACAAATTAAAAAAATTAAAACAAACCAAAAAAGAAATGAAATTAATAAAAGTTATAAATCTAAAGTTAAAACTGCTTTAAAAAAATCTGAAATATCAATAAAAAACAAAGCAGAAAATGCTGCAGTACTTGTTAATGAAGTATGTAGTTTAATTGATAAAGCTGTTGTTAAAGGCATTTATCACATTAATAAAGCTGCTCGTCAAAAATCTAAAATTATGACTAAATTAGCAAAAGCAAAATAACTATAATTTATTTTAAAAAGAGACACTATTAAAAGTGTCTCTTTTTAAAATATAATTGATATTTTTAAACTAAATTTTTGTTTTAATAAAATACCAAATTCAAAAATTATTTAGCTAATAATCTAAAGTTAGAACTTGATGCTCTAATCTCAGCAAAAATTTTATTTTTTTGAAATTCATCTGATGTATCCATAACTATAAAAATACTAAAATTACTAATATCTAATTTATTACGATCAAATGTACTGTGAATTTTATAAATAGAGGCACCATTTTTAGTAATAATATTAATAATTTCGCTAATAGTACTATTATTAATTTTACCGTTAACTGAAAAAGGAACTCGTCGATGTGAACTAATTAAGGCACTATTAATAATTGTTCCTAATGTAGTAATATCAACATTGCCACCACTAATTACACAAACAACATTTTTATCTTTACCAATGATTTTATCTAATTTACCAGAAAGAATAGCAGCAACACTAACAGCACCACTACCTTCAGTTACAATTTTACATTTTTCTAATAAAAATAACATTGCTTGTGCAATTTCTTCTTCGCTAACAGTAATAACTTTATCAACATTTTTCTTTAAAATATTAAATGTTAATTCCCCTGTTTGTTTAACAGCAATTCCATCAGCAATTGAACTTTTACTTTGAATTTTAAATGGTTTTCCTTGTTTTAAAGCTTGATTATAAGAATCAACATTTTGTGCTTCAATACCAATAAATTTAATATTTGGATTTTTACTTTTTAAATAAATTGAAATACCACTTAAAAGTCCTCCCCCACCAATTGGAACTAAACAATAATCAATTTCTTTACCCATTGCATTCATTTGTTCATATATTTCCAAACCAATTGTACCTTGACCAGCAATAACAAAATTATCATCATATGGATGAACTAACGTTAACCCTTCTTCTTTTTCAAGTCTTAATGCTTCAGACATTGCATCATCAAACATATTACCACAAAGTTTAACAGTACATTTTGCACCACCAAATTCTTTAGTAGCAGCAATTTTGGCTAGTGGTGCTGTTACAGGCATAACTATCTTTGATACTAAATTTAAACTTGAAGCTGCTAAAGAGACTCCTTGTGCATGATTACCAGCACTAGCAGCAATTAAACCCTTTGCTTGCTGTTCCTTTGATAAATTAAGAATTTTATTTAAAGCGCCTCTAATTTTAAAACTACCTGTTTTTTGTAAATTTTCTAACTTTAAAAATATATTATTACCAGAAAATGAAGAAAGTTTATCTGCTTTTATCAAACTTGTCTTACTAATTTTATCTTTAATTTTTGAATACGTTTCTTCAATTACTTCTTCACTTACTAAATTTTCCACAATGGTTCCTCCTGAGTTTCTATCTAATTTCTCAAATATAATTAATTATACAATATAATAACTTTTATTTATAAAACAACAAAAGTAATCATTAATAGTATATGATTTTATAATTAAATGGGATTTGAATTCATAAATGTTGATTTAAAGCAAGTGTTAAATTACTATACTACATAATCACTATTTTCAAATCTATATTATATAGCTAACTAAAGTAATGTTTACTCATATCTTGAAAAACAAAATCAATCGCTTTTTTAATATTTGGTCAATAATTTGGTAATATTTTTCTTATATTATGTTTTATAGCAAACTAAAGTAATATTTACTCATAAATAATGTAAAATAATAATATGTAATTTAAGCAGTTTTTGAATTTAAAAGTACAATTCAGCAATAATTAAAATAGATTAGGAAGATTAAATTATGCCAAAACCATACAGTGAAGACTTACGAAGAAAAGTAATAGAAGCTTATGAAAGTAAAAATATGAAAATTAAAGAAATTTGTAAAGTGTTCAATATCACTAGAAAGACTTTATTTTTATGAAGAAAAAGAAAAAAAGAAACTGGGCATATAAAACCAATTTTGAATTATCAAAAAGGACATAGCCACAAAATAAAGGATTTAGATGAATTAAAAAATTATTTAGCAGAAAATAAAGATGTTACAGTTCAAAAAGTAATTGATAAATTTGGAAATATGACTAAAGAAACAGTTTATAACTATTTTAAAAAACTAAATTATACATATAAAAAAAACTTTTCTATATGAACAAAGAGATAAAAATAAACAAGAAGATTTTTTAAAAGAAATAGCTAAAATAATGAATGAAGATTTAGTATATATTGATGAATCTGGAATTGATGATAATGAATTTTATAAATATGGTTGATCTGAAAAAGGTAAAAGATTATTTGATAATAAACCCGCATATAAAATAAAGAGAATGAGTATAATTGGTTCACTAAATAAAGGTAAATTAAAAGCCTTATGAGCATTTGAAGGACATTGCAATAGTAAAATTTTTGAATCATATGTTAAAAATAAACTAATTCCAGTATTAAAGCGTGGACAAATTATAGTTTTAGATAATGCAACGTTTCATAAATCTAAATTAACACAACAATTAATTGAAAATGCTGGATGCAAACTATTATTTCTTCCGCCATATTCTCCTAATTTAAATCCAATTGAACATTTTTGATTTGCTATAAAACATAATATAAGAACCTGTTTAGGATCTTTTTAATAGAATTTAACTAAAACAAGAAATAATCATTTATAAATAGGTACTTAACCAATAATTTATTTTCTTTTTCATTTTTTTGTTAAAAAGATTTTATCATTTGAAAACTTATCGACTAAAAATCTATTTTTTATTATAAAATAACCATTATAATATAAATTTTATTAAAAATTAATCAAAAAAGATCCTAAACAGGTTCTAAGAAAAATATTACCAAATTATTGACCAAATATTAAAAAAGCGATTGATTTTGTTTTTCAAGATATGAGTAAACATTACTTTAGTTAGCTATATAAGAAAAATATTACCAAATTATTGACCAAATATTAAAAAAGCGATTGATTTTGTTTTTCAAGATATGAGTAAACATTACTTTAGTTAGCTATATATGAACAAAGAGATAAAAATAAACAAGAAGATTTTTTAAAAGAAATAGCTAAAATAATGAATAGACTTACTGCATAACTAGTTAACTTTTCATTTTTTTGTTATTATTAAAATAAAATTTGAATAGTTAAGGATAAATTTTATGACATATTTTGAATTAAAAGATAAACCGGATCAATATTTTCGTAAAATAGTTGGTATTAATAAACTAGTTTTTAATGAAATTTTAAATATTTTATTAGATCATCAAAATCTAAAAAATACCACTGGTGGAAGGCCATATAAAATGTCAATAGAAGATAGACTAGTAATGACTTTAAGATATTTATATGAAAATCGTACATATCATAGTATTGGTGCTGAGTATGATATGGTTGATACTACTGCTTTACGAAATATTCGTTCAATTGAAGACATTTTAATAAATAATAATAAGTTTAATAATTTAACAAATAAAAATATTTTTTTAAAAAGAAGAATTCAAAAATAAAATTTTGATAATTGATGTAACAGAAGTAGAAACAGAACGACCAAAATATAATCAAAAAGATTGATTTTCTGGCAAAAAATGAATGCATACTGTTAAGTTTCAAACCATAATTAATGCACATACTAATGAAATTTTAAATATTTTTCCTGATACTGGTAAAAATCATGATTTTAAAACTTTTAAAAATTCAAAGTTAGAATTTTTGTCAGAAACTGTAATTCTTGCAGATAAAGGTTATCAAGGTTTACAAAAAATTGATAGTAATACATTTTTACCCATTAAAACTAGTAAAAATAATCCTAAAACAAGTAAAATTAAAATTTTTAATAAGATTATTAATAAAACTCGCAGAAAAATTGAACATGTTTTTGCATTTTTAAAATTATTGGTTATAAATTTAGAAAAGGTAGAAAACGAATATTTTTAAGATTTAATTTAATTGCAGGATTTTATAATTTATCATTAAAACTTAAAAACGTTATGCAGTAAGTCTAATGAAGATTTAGTATATATTGATGAATCTGGAATTGATGATAATGAATTTTATAAATATGGTTGATCTGAAAAAGGTAAAAGATTATTTGATAATAAACCCGCATATAAAATAAAGAGAATGAGTATAATTGGTTCACTAAATAAAGGTAAATTAAAAGCCTTATGAGCATTTGAAGGACATTGCAATAGTAAAATTTTTGAATCTAACAAAGGAATATAAAAATAAAGTAGCATTAGATAAAGTTAATTTAACTATTAATCCTGGCGATCGAATTGGAATCATTGGTGCAAATGGTAGTGGTAAATCAACTTTAAGTGAAATTATTGGTGGTATTCGTAAACCAACATCTGGTGAAATAATTCGTCAAGAACATCTGGTAAATGGTTTACAATTTCAAGAATCTAGATATCCGACCGGAATATCTGTTATGGATATGATTAAATATTATTTACATACTTTTAATATTTCAATGAAAGAAGATGAACTATTAGAGTTACTGAAGACATACCAATTACTTGGAATTGAAAATAAGTTTATTCAAACACTTTCAGGTGGACAACAACAACGTTTAAATATTTTACTAGCTGTTATTCATGATCCTGATCTAGTTATTTTAGATGAAGTTTCCACCGGATTAGATATTGAAGTTCGTTCAGAAATTTTTGAATTTTTTAGAAAAAATATTATTGACAAAAATAAGACAATGATCTTAGTTACTCACAATATGAGCGAAGTTGAAGAATTTTGTGAAAAGTATATTTACATTCATAATGGAGTTATAAAAGAAGCAGGAAATGTTAAAGATATTGTTAAAAATATGGTTCAGTTCATAACTTTACATGAAAAATGTTTGATAAAAATAAAAAAGCTGATTTAAAAAAACAATATAAAGAAATAAAAAAAGAAAATGCTGAAATCAAAAAAATAAGAAAAAAAATAAATGAATTCATAAAGCCAAAATGCCCGAAAAAAGTCGACCATTAATAAACTTAATGTTTAAATATTATTATCGAGGATTTTTTGTACCCTTCTTTCTAGTTTTATTTCCAATTCTAATGTTGTTCTTAGAAGGTTTTGCTTTTAAACAAATGGAAGGTGATACTGTAAAAAGTTTACATACTTTAGTTGGTTCAATTTCAATGTTACAACCAATGGCAGTAGGAATTTTCATTATTCCACAAACAATTGTTGAATTTAAAAATAGTGTTTTAATGAAGCGAATTGGAGCAACAAATATTAAACCAATTTTCTTTGTTCTTTCAGTTATGATAATTGGATTTTTCTTTATGATAGCAACATTCTTATGATCTTTATTATGAGCTGGAATTATGTTTGGTGGTACTTATGGGTGAAGTAATATAGTAACAGCAAATTTTATTGGAGAATCTATCCCATTTATTATCTTAATTTTCTTTTCATCAATGGGTTTAGGAATGTTATTAGCCTCAATTTTCAAATCAGTAACTGCTTTAGTTGCAGCATCAAATGTAATTTATTTTCCAGTTGCACTTTTAAGTGGGGTATTTTTCCCGGCTGAGTTAATTAATAGTAGTCCTGTTTTAAAATACGCAACTTACTTTAATCCATTCAAATACGCTATGGATCCATTTATTCAAGCTTTAAGTAGAACAAGTTTTACTTTTACAACAACTTATGGAATATATCTAGGAGTTGCACTTGGATTAATTAGTATTTACACAATAGTTGCAAGTTCAAAATTACGTTGACAAGCATAATAAAACTAATAATTAAAAATAATAAAATTAAAAAGGACTAAAAGTCCTTTTTAATTTTATTATTTAAATAAATCACTATTACGTCAAAATTTATGATCTTTTGTATCTTTTTTATTATCATTATTTAAACTATCATCAAAAAGTGATGGATCGATTTCATAAGGTTTACCACTTAAAGCATTATTAATAGCATTTTGATATTCCGAATTGGCTCTCATAATTTTATTACGATCAATTTTTGGATTAAGAATAGCAATAACTAGTATAATAGCAATTGGTAAAATTGCTGATGTTGCTGTAATATATGTTAATATTTGAAAAGCTTTAAACGTTGCTAATCCTTTTAATCAGGGTAAAGCATTAGGATTAATTTTGTCACCTTTATCTAAAAAAGAAGTAAATGTTCTTAATAATGAATCATCTGTTGTCATATAAATTAAATTTGAAATTGTATAAATTATTCAAAAAATTAAAATAACTATTAAAAAATATGATGTTTGATATAAATCACGACCTAATTTTGGTGGTTTTAAAATTGAATATAAAAAGCCTCCATTTAAAACTATTGTTACAACAATAGTGAAAACTATAGTTTTTGATTGTTGTGCAAAATTATAATAAACAGGTAATGTACTATTATCTTTAATTTGAAAAGTACCTGCTATAAAATAAGTTAGTATATAAGTAGCTATTGCTAGCACCATTGTTAATAAGAAAAAAGCTGATAATATTTTCTTTAAAAGTGGAATATATTTTGGTTTATTCATATACGGGTAAAATTTAGGATTTGTAGCAGGATGTTGCGGTAATACACCTAACTTCGCTAAATTTGCTAAACTATTATTATCAAGATTATTAATATTTAAATTATTACCTAAATTTCCAATGCCACCAATATTAGGATTTGTATCAACATTCTGATTATTTGGAGTAACACTTGGCTTAACCTCAGTAGCATCATCACTAAAATTATTTAATGCAGTAATTTGATCATTTAATTCATTAAAAGTATTATTATCAAACTGTCTTATTCGTTCAAGACTTTTTTTTTCCACAGTCTTACAAATATTAGTAATTGTAACTATTAATAAGTTACGCTCTTCAAGAATTTCAATACGATTTTTAGGAGAACTTTTAGTAATACTCAAACTACGATTTACCAAATTAGAAATTAACTGCAAAAATTCTATTGCATACTTTTTATCTTTTAATTCTTTTAGTTCTTTTTCAAGAAAAAATAAATTAGAAATTTGTAATTCTAAAATTTTTAAAAGTTCTTCATTAGCAAAAATAGATTTTCTAACAATTAAATTATTTAAACTGTTATATATAGTACTTGATATTTCATAGTATAATGCAACATTTAAATCTTCTTCTGAGTACACTTTTTCGGTTTTTTTCTTTGTAACTCTTTTTACTTTTGGTTTAACCAATGTAATGTCACTATTTTCTTCTACTAACTTTTTTTCTGTAACATCAGTATTTTTATTACTTTTCATTATATGTATCACCTCTTGAGTTTAAAACATCTATAATTATATACTAAATATTCAAAAAAAATAAATCAATTGCAATATTTTTATTAAACTTTCCTTTTTTGATATTGTAATCTAATTCATATAATTTTAACAAAATATTATTAATATTTAAATTAATATTTAAATATTGTTCTAATATTTTTACTTGAAACTTGGAAATATTTAATATATTGGAAATATCTTCATTACTTTTTTTTTGTTTAACTAAAATTTTGATATCTCTAATTAATTCTAATTGATATACAAGAATATTAATCAATTTAATTTTATCATAATTAATAACATTATAATAGTTATATTGTGTTCAAAAATTGTTATAATCTTTTTTTAATATATATTCAACAGTTTTAAAAATATTTGTTTCAAAATATTTAGGAACCACCTCAATAATAATATCTGAAGTTATTTTTTTTCCAATTAATCTTAATTTTGATAACTCATTTAAAATAATACTGACATCATTTGGCAAGTATTCTAAAAGAAAATTAGTTGCTTCTTGAGTAATGTTAATTTTAAAACTATTGCAAACTTTATTAATTAATAATAATAATTGTGATTTTGTATAATTTTTAATTTTGATAATATTAAATTGTTGAAATTCTCTACTAATTTTAAAATCAACATTTAAACTTTTAATAATTATCATTGTTTTTTGATTATGATTAAGCAAAGCATTAACAAATTTTTTTTCTTTAATATATTTTTGTCATAAATTACTGCTATCATTAATTACGATTACTTTATTTTCTTCAAATATACTCATAATTTGAATTTCATTAATAATATTAACAATTGTATCCTCTTGTAATTCATATAGATTATAATCATAATTTTCTTTTTTATGATTTTTTTTAATTAATTGTTCAATATTTTTTCTTACTAAATACTCATCTTGACCATGAACAATATAAACCATGTTTCCAACCTCACAAAATTATTAATATATTTTATGTTAATGTTATAATATCATAATGTTTCATATATAATCACACTTTTATTTTTTCCTCAATAATAAACTTTTTTAAGATTATTCAATGTTTCAATATTCGGAAAACACTTTCGTTATTGATAATATTCCAAATTTGAACTTTTATCTTATATACTAATTGTTATATCTAATGTTTTAAAACATTATCACTTTTTAACTAAATTATAAAGATCTTCAGCAACTGCTTGATGCACTAATGTTGTTGGATGAACTTCATCAAAGAAGAAAAATTATTTAATGTTTCTTTTGTTGAACCATTAACATATGTTGCTGTAACAGCACCATCTAATGCCATATGAGCATAATCAGATTCAATTGCATTTTGAGTAATATTTTTTCCTTCTTGTTGAAATATCAACGCATATTTACTTAATTCTTCTCTTAAACTAAATCTTCTAATAAAATTAGGATAATTAGTTGTATATAAAGATATCTCATGATTTCAAAGTGTTTTATAAGCATCAGATAATTGTTTTGCTAAAACTTGCGATTTAGTTCCATAATATTTTGGGACAAGACTAAAATCTGGAACATCAGTAGCAACAATATGTTGAATGCCTTTATTAATTAATTCTTGAATTATAGCTAACTAAAGTAATGTTTACTCATATCTTGAAAAACAAAATCAATCGCTTTTTTAATATTTGGTCAATAATTTGGTAATATTTTTCTTATATTATGTTTTATAGCAAATCAAAAATGTTCAATTGGATTTAAATTAGGAGAATATGGCGGAAGAAATAATAGTTTGCATCCAGCATTTTCAATTAATTGTTGTGTTAATTTAGATTTATGAAACGTTGCATTATCTAAAACTATAATTTGTCCACGCTTTAATACTGGAATTAGTTTATTTTTAACATATGATTCAAAAATTTTACTATTGCAATGTCCTTCAAATGCTCATAAGGCTTTTAATTTACCTTTATTTAGTGAACCAATTATACTCATTCTCTTTATTTTATATGCGGGTTTATTATCAAATAATCTTTTACCTTTTTCAGATCAACCATATTTATAAAATTCATTATCATCAATTCCAGATTCATCAATATATACTAAATCTTCATTCATTATTTTAGCTATTTCTTTTAAAAAATCTTCTTGTTTATTTTTATCTCTTTGTTCATATAGAAAAGTTTTTTTTATATGTATAATTTAGTTTTTTAAAATAGTTATAAACTGTTTCTTTAGTCATATTTCCAAATTTATCAATTACTTTTTGAACTGTAACATCTTTATTTTCTGCTAAATAATTTTTTAATTCATCTAAATCCTTTATTTTGTGGCTATGTCCTTTTTGATAATTCAAAATTGGTTTTATATGCCCAGTTTCTTTTTTTCTTTTTCTTCATAAAAATAAAGTCTTTCTAGTGATATTGAACACTTTACAAATTTCTTTAATTTTCATATTTTTACTTTCATAAGCTTCTATTACTTTTCTTCGTAAGTCTTCACTGTATGGTTTTGGCATAATTTAATCTTCCTAATCTATTTTAATTATTGCTGAATTGTACTTTTAAATTCAAAAACTGTTTAAATTACATATTATTATTTTACATTATTTATGAGTAAATATTACTTTAGTTAGCTATAATTAGTAAAAATATAGTCTAATGGTATATCTCAATTATCGTGATTAATTATATAAGGAATTTTTTGAATAGCAAAACCAAGTCCTATTTTACTAAAGTTAAATTTATTTTTAGATAAATAACGGTCGTAAAAACCTTTACCATAACCAATACGGTAATAATCTTTATCAAAGGCAATCAATGGTACTAACATACAATCAATTTGACTTCCTATAACTTTTTGGCAATTTAAACTTGGTTGTCCAATTTTAAAATCATTATCAAATACGATATCGTTTCAACTATTAATAAAGTAAAATTCCAAATGTTCACCATTCATTCTTGGTAAACAAACTTGTTTTAGATTTTTTCATAATAATTCAATAATTTCTTTAGTTTCTACTTCATATGGTAAGGAATTATAAAGAGCAAATACATTATTTTGTTTAAAATAATGTGATTCATTAAATTTATTGAAAATAATTTTATTTCACTTTTGATAATTATTTTTAGAAACATTTTTTAATTTTTTTAAATAAATGGTTCTTAAACTAATTTTATCCTTAATTTCCATTTCCATTTTTTTCACATTCTTTCTCAATTATTTTATTAATACCATTAATACCAATAAGGGCACATTTAATTCGATTACGCTGTCTTGGTACATTTTTAAAAGCAATCATTTTTTCAATTATTTTATCATTAAATTGCTTTTCTGATAACATTGCTTGATAATTAATAATAATTTCTTTTATTTGTGATATTGTTTTACCTTCAATTAAAATACAAAAAAGATCGGTTGCTGCAGTTGAAATAGCACACCCAATTCCAGTAAAGCGTGCGCTATTAATAACTTTATTTTTAATAGAAATTTCAACATGAAAATTATCAACACATGATTCATTGTTTTGATGATATGTCAAACTATTTGGTAAATTTTTAAAACCTTTATTTTTTGGATTACTATAGTGTTCAACAATTAGTTTGCGATAATAGTCTTGATTGTTATTAAAAGAATTCATTTAAAAAATCTCCTCCTTCATTAATCCCTTTTTTTAAAGCTATTACTAATAAGTCAATATCTTTTTTACAATTATATATGTAAAAACTAAGACGAATTGTTACTTCGGTGTTAATTATATTAGGTAATAATTTAGCACAATAAGTTCCACTGCGTACGCATATATTTTGTGTTCCTAAAAAATTAGCAACATCTTGTGCAAATACTTTTTTAATATTAAATATTATGTTACTACTATTGCCATTAATATTATAAATTTCAATATTATTTCCTAAATGCGCTGTTAATTGTTCAATTGCGTATTTTTTTAGTAAAATTTCATGATTTCTAATATTTTCAATACCAATGTTTAATAAATACTTAATAGCTGCACCTAGTCCAAATACACCTGCAATATTTTGTGTTCCACCTTCAAAACGATAAGGACTATCTAATAAGTTAAATTTACCATTTTCATAAATATCACCATTCATGCCCCCACCCAATATTAGTGGATCTAGCATATTTAATCATTTGTTTTTTCCTCAAAAGACACCGATTCCAGTTGGACCAAAAACTTTATGACCAGAAAATCCAAAAAAATCAATATTTCAATTTTTAACATCAGTTTTTATATGTCCTATTGATTGTGCACCATCTATTATTACTAAAATATTTTTAAAAATTCAATTATCACTTTTAACATTTTTTTTACCATATTCTTTAATAAAATTAGTTAATGTTTCAGTATCATTTTCTATTGCTAAAGAATTATTAATATTTGCAAAAGCAACTATTCTAGTTTTAGGTGTTAAAACTTTTTTTAAACTTTCAACAGTAATGACTCCTTGTTTATTTGTTTCAATAAATTTTATTTTAATTTTTTTAGTTTGTATCAAACGATAAAATGGTAAGAGTAATGAGCTATGTTCTAAAGTAGTTAATAAAATTTCATCATTTTCTTGTAAATATTTTTCTAAGCCAAAAGCAATTTGATTATAAGCAAAAGTTGCTGAAGGACAAAAAACTATTTCGTTTTCGTTACTATTAATAAATTTACTAATTGTTTTTCTAGTATCTTCAAATATATCATTTCCCTTAACAGCAAGTTGATAATCTTGACTATGTGGATTAATACAATATTTTTCATAATAATCACTAACAGCATCAATAACTATTTGTGGTTTTAGTGAAGAAGCGGCTGTATCTAAATAAACTAAATCAGGATTATTTTTAAAAAAGGGAAAATCAGTTTTAAAGGTATTATCATTAATGTTTATTTTTTTATTCATATTTACTCCTATATCATTACACCAAATATAATATACTTATACTAATGATTATACACTTAATTTTGTGCTAATTTTCTTAGAACCTGTTTAGGATCTTTTTAATAGAATTTAACTAAAACAAGAAATAATCATTTATAAATAGGTACTTAACCAATAATTTATTTTCTTTTTCATTTTTTTGTTAAAAAGATTTTATCATTTGAAAACTTATCGACTAAAAATCTATTTTTTATTATAAAATAACCATTATAATATAAATTTTATTAAAAATTAATCAAAAAAGATCCTAAACAGGTTCTTAAAATTAAAAAATGAATAAAATATTATTTGTGCACTATAAAATAATAATATTTAAAAAAATTAATATTTTAAATTTTTTAAAATAAATAATTGGTAATTAGTTATTTCATTTTAAAATTAATTAGAAAAAACTATCCCTTAAATATAAATTTTATGTTAAGATATCTTAGTAAAATAAATTAAAAAATCTTTTTTTTGCTATAGATTTAATTAAAAGGAGTGAATAAAGTGCGCAATATTCTTGCCTTAGTTGCAGCTTTCACGTTATCATCAACATCAACTATGTCTATTATAGCTTGTAATAATTCAAATGAAAGAGGCACAACTAATGTTTTCGACTGAAATAGTGCTTTTATAGATACAAGTACTACGACTGACACCTTTTTTAATTACTTATTAAATAATCCCAATAGTGGATGAGGTAAAACATTATATACTAATATTAATCAATATATTAATCTTTCAATTTTAAAAAATACTCCAAAATATAAAGATGATTATCTTGCTGCTTTGACAGCAGCTCAATCTGAAATGGAAAATAAAATAAAATCATTACAAGCAAAATATGGTCGTTCATGAGAAAAACAATGAAAGAAAGTATTGGGCGATGATGATGTTAATACTTACATTGATAATATTTTAAAAAAGAGTGCTTTAGGTATTATTCAACGTAGTTATGTTACTAGTAATTATAAGGATTATAAATACTACAATCAAAATGAAATTAATATTTGATTAAAGGATTTATGAGAACAAGTAAAGAGTGAAAACAATCCAAATGGTACTTACGATAATGTACAAGAATACATTAATGGTAAAACAGGTAGTATCGTTGCTGGTAAATATTCTAGTAAAATTTGAATTGTTGCTAATGCTAATAATTCAGAATCAGATGCTATTGCAAAATTAAACGATAATGTCAAAATTGCTAAAACATGAACTGGTGTTAATATTAGTCTTCCTGTTGTAAAAACTAGTGATGATAAGAATGATAGTAATTATGAAACGGATTCATACAATACTATTGATGGCTTATTAAGTGATAATCAATCTAAAATAGCTAAAGTAATGTTAAGAAATCAAGAATTAATTTGAACTCGTCAAATTGTTATTCCTTTTGACTCTACTGCTAAACCTTTACAAGAAAAGATTAATGCTTCTCAGTTTTCTCAAAATAAAACTAAAATTAATGAAATTTTAAACAATATTAGAACCAATGGTTTCGATCAAACATTCACTGAAGAAAAAGGTGCCGCTACTACTGATGTTAGTAAAACTGGTGATTTAGGATTAATGGATATTACTAAATTTTCACAAGAGAATAGTCCTTTTTATTATTACTTATATCGTTATGTAACTAGTGCTGAAGGTGTTGGTAAAAATGTTGATGGTATTCAACCATATAAATTAACACAATTTACTTCACCAACTGACAAGGAAAAGGGTTTAGAGGACTTAATTCCTTATATAGACCGTGATAGTGTTAAAGATAAAGGTAAAACTGGTACTAGTCAATATAATGATTTAGTTTATATGAAAGATAAAAAAGGACCACAACTTCCTGATGCTGCAGTTAATAATGGACCTGGAGTTGGCATTTTTATTGATACTGGTGGTATTCATTTTATTCAAACGCCAGGTATCACATATCAACAGCAAGATAAACCTAAAAGCGATGAATCAACTTATAATATAATTAAAACATTTAAAAATCATAGAAAAGATACTTATCAGTGAAAAGACTTAGCACCATTATCTGAGCGTCCAGGTGGATTATCTGATTCTCCTTATCTTGATTATTTACAAACTGATTTTTTACTACAAAAATATACTCCAAATACAACTCCTACTTTTAATTTAAATGATGCATTAACAGCCTTTACTGGAGGTACTGGTAGCCTTGGTGATGCAACTTGATGAGATTATAATTTATACTTTAATAATAACTCGAGTTTAATTCATTGAAATTTACAGGATATATTTGGTTCAAGTCCTCTTCCAACTGATAATAAAATTAATGACTTTGTTGAAAAAATGAAAAGTTGATTTGATAAAACTAAAGAAAATCGTTGAAATAATAGACAAGGTATTAATATTAATGCAACATTTAAGGATAATATTATAAAAACTAATAATACATGAGATGGCTTTACACAAGATGCACCAGTTGCTCGTATGGATACTAATATTGCTAATTATCTAGATGTTGTTGGGAAACGAACATTATGATGATATGATCCAAGTATCATTAGTTCTTAGACGGGAGGTATAAAAAATGAAAAAGATAAAAAAGATTTTACCATTATTAACTTCAGTTACTCTTTTATCTGGCCCTGTATTATTAGTAGTTGCTTGTGATAATGAACGTGATATGAGTAATTTACCTAGTGGTAAAATTCCTGATGATTATAAAAATCGTGTATTATTTAATTTTTTAGGAGTAAACTTTAATGAAACAATTTCTGCTCAGTTTAAGAATACTTATTCACAAGGTCTTGATTTTATTTTAAAAGATGTTGAAGGAACAATTGCTCAGCAAAAATTTTATGAATTTTTTCATAAGAAACTTCATTATAGTGAAGACACAAAAAATGCAGATGGTACTACTACAATGGGAGAAGCCAATAAAGCTTTTATAAAACTTAAAGATGATTTAGGATTAAGTTTATTAACTCAAAAGTACTTAAGTGGTATTAATACAGCTAATTCACTAGATAAAGTATCAGCAGCAGATAATAATGAGTTATTATTTCAAAATCAAAGTTGACATCAGGATGGTACAAGTAAATTTAATTATCAGAACGTAGATTTTTACAAAGAAAAAAATAAAGATACTGATAAAGTTAATGATCCTGATCAAATATTTACTCCTGATAGTTTATATAAAGATTATGGTGATAAAGATGCTGCTTTTGATGAACAATTAGCTGCCATTGCTAAACATCCAGATGACAATTATAGTGATGAAATTGGTAAATTATTACCAAATGATGCTAAAAAATGAAATAGTAGTGCTGGTATTAATAAAACACAAAAAGGTCTTTCTGGTACTGATATTCCAACTTATTCAAAATATTTAAAACGTTTCCAATGATGATTACGTTTTCGTTATCAACAATATTATCAATATGAAATTTTACCAGCATTAAATCAAACTTTATTTACAATGTCTTATATTTTAGACAATATTGTTGATATTAAAGATAATGAAGCAGGTAAACCTATAATTTCAACCCAAACAAATAACCTTTACATAAGTCAATTACAAGATACTACTGGTTGACAAAAGAGTAACTATAATGTAAATTGAAACTTTACTACTGATTTAGCAAATGCGCAAAGCATTGATCAAAAATGAAATAGTAGTTCTTCTGAACCTCCAAAGTGAGAGTCAATTGTTAAAGATGGTGATCCAGCAAAAAACGAAGGAAAAACTTTAAATTCTGATTTTTTTACTCAATTAACAAGAGGTAATGCCCCAACTATTAGTGAAATTGATCCTAATTTTGGTGCTAATGGTTTCTTAAGTACTGCTACTACTACCCAAGAAGCTGCAAGTTGAGTAACTAATGGTGGATTACATTATACTACGAATAATAATATTGCTACATTTACTTACTCTGCTCCTATTTATTTCCTAAACCTTTTACAAAATTTAGATTTTAGTTTTTTAAATAATAAAAACAAAGGCTGAGTTCCAGAAATTAGTAATTTAATTCATTCATGAAACAATAGTGGTAATGCTAGTCTTGAGACAGATTTCTCTAAGTATATAAGGGGTGATGCCAACGAAAGCACTATTACCCAAGAAACAAAGTGAAATATATTTTGACAAATGTTATATTCTATATCTGCTAGTGATTCTGCAACTAAAGATTCACCAGCAGCTGAAAACTTTAAAATCGCTGCTCAAAATTTATTTCCAACATATATTCCAAAAAATAATATATATGAAGAAGGATTTTGAAATAAGGTAAAAGAGTTTTATCCATAATAATACTTAATATTTTAAGTTATACTTATAAAGTAAGTTGAGGTGAAATATATGACAAATAAAGCATGCATTTTTTGTACAATTATTAAAGATACAAATAACTTAATTTTTGAAGATACAAATACAGCAGCATTCATGGATATAAATCCCGTAACTAAAGGACACATTCTAGTAATTCCAAAGCAACATTTTGAAACTTTTATTGATACTACACCCAAAATAGTGAGCGATGTTAGTATCACAACTCATAAAATTGCTAATTTGCTAATAAAAACTATTCCCGAAATTAAAGGATTTAATATTTTAACTAATAATGGTAGCGAAGCATTTCAAGAAGTATTTCATTATCATGTTCATATTATTCCAAAATATATTCGTGAAAAAGGTTTTTTAATTAATAGGACAAAAGAAAATGTTACAATTGATGATATTAATAATCTTAAAAAAATACTGAAATCACAATTAATGTAAAAAATATTTAAGGAGGAAAAAAATGAAAAGTCTTAAGTTATTAACTTTACCTAAAATATTAATGCTAATTGGTGCTGTATGAATTATTGTTTTTAGTTTATTGTATGCAGCGGGAGTTATAACTTATAGTTTCTATGGCTGAAATGAAAATGGAGTTACATTAGTTATAATAGGTATTATTTATATTCTAATACCATTTTCAGTTAAACCTGGATTATGATCAAGACTATGAGCACTATTTATATCATTTCTTTCAGTTATAATAGTTATTGGTTTATTTGTTGGCAAAGATGTAGATTATAAGTCAACATGAACTTATATTAATGCTTTACCACATATTATCATGGCGTTTGGCTCTATTTTATGAATATTTAATAGTAAATAAGTCATAAAATAATTATTAATAACTTAAAATATTGGACAATATATTATCCAATATTTTTTTATAATTTTGGTTGAAAATAGTATTAAAACAATTTTTAATAAATAATTAATAATATTTTTAGAGTTTATTTTCAACATAAATAATAAGAAAAAAATATTATGATAGTTATTATTATCAAATTTTATAAAAATTATTAATTGATGAGTGGCATAACTACCTTTTTGTTTTCATCAAAAAAGCATTTTTTATTAATGATGCTATAATTTTAAGCATTAATAAAAAAAGATAAAGGAGATTGAAATATGAAAAAAAGAAAAGTATTACATTGTTCAAGTTGTAATAAAGAAATTAATGGTAATGATTTAGCTTCAAACTCAAAAACAGCAAGAAAAATTATGAAATGCCCAGAGTGTGCTAATCAATAATTTTTTGATTATTAATAAAATTTATATTATTATCAATAGCCCTTATCAACTAATTTTAAAAATTTTTACTGATTGTTTTAGAAATCTAAAACAATTTTCATCTTAATTGTTAATAAAACAAATTATAAATAAAAACAATACTAGTCTATATCTATTGATATCAAAGCAAGAATATAAAGAACTTATTTCTGAAATCAAAATATGGAGGAGTATTATATGTCTAAAAAAAATAAAAATTCAAAAATTATTGCTGGAATAATTAGTTCTGCGGTTTTAATTAGTGGTGCAACTACTGGTATTTTATATAATTCTGAAATGGAAGAAAATATTGAAGAAGAAATTGAAATTGAAAAGAAAAAAAACTTAGAAATAATTTTTCCTAAAGGAAAAAGAAATTTAGGTAAAATTTATATTGGACAAAACATAACTGCTATAAATGATGATGAAAAAGTAAAAAAAGAAATTATAGATATTTTTAGTAATAAATATAATATAGATGTAACTAGTTTGGAAATTAAAATTGTTAATAACCAAAATCAAGCAATAATTACTTCAATAAATGAAGATATTTATATTGGAACAGTAAAGCTTAAGTATAGTCCTAATAGATCTTTTGTAACGTTAGATTATATTGTTCCTGATTTGAATATAAGAGATAAACAAGTTCCTACTTATTCTTATCAACATCATCAAGAAATTTTATTTGGAAAAAATGATATTTTAAATGATAATGAATTTAAAAATTTACCTGCTGTAAATGATTTTATTAATATTTTAAATGAACAAGTTAAATTTAAAGCAAATGAAGAATCAAATAATGCTTTTAAAAAGTTGGAAAATAATAATGATAATTTTGAAGATTTTGAAGATTTAAAAAAAACAATTTAATGAACATCATCTTTTATTTGATGGCAAAATTGATTTTGAATCATTTATTAAAACAATTAGTAATTATCATATAAATGCAAACATTGATGAATTAAAAACAGGAATATGTCGTTTTATAATATTTTAGCTCAATTATATGGAAAAAATAATGTTTTTAAAATGTTAGAAAAAATTGAATTAGATCAAAAATTGTGAGAACAGTCTAAAAATAAATATGTCAGGAGAAGCATATTTTGGTTCTTGTAATGATAATATGTGTAATACTAAAATAATACTTGATACAGATTTTAGAGATATAGCTAACTAAAGTAATGTTTACTCATATCTTGAAAAACAAAATCAATCGCTTTTTTAATATTTGGTCAATAATTTGGTAATATTTTTCTTATATTATGTTTTATAGCAAATCAAAAATGTTCAATTGGATTTAAATTAGGAGAATATGGCGGAAGAAATAATAGTTTGCATCCAGCATTTTCAATTAATTGTTGTGTTAATTTAGATTTATGAAACGTTGCATTATCTAAAACTATAATTTGTCCACGCTTTAATACTGGAATTAGTTTATTTTTAACATATGATTCAAAAATTTTACTATTGCAATGTCCTTCAAATGCTCATAAGGCTTTTAATTTACCTTTATTTAGTGAACCAATTATACTCATTCTCTTTATTTTATATGCGGGTTTATTATCAAATAATATTTTACCTTTTTCAGATCAACCATATTTATAAAATTCATTATCATCAATTCCAGATTCATCAATATATACTAAATCTTCATTCATTATTTTAGCTATTTCTTTTAAAAAATCTTCTTGTTTATTTTTATCTCTTTGTTCATATAGAAAAGTTTTTTTTATATGTATAATTTAGTTTTTTAAAATAGTTATAAACTGTTTCTTTAGTCATATTTCCAAATTTATCAATTACTTTTTGAACTGTAACATCTTTATTTTCTGCTAAATAATTTTTTAATTCATCTAAATCCTTTATTTTGTGGCTATGTCCTTTTTGATAATTCAAAATTGGTTTTATATGCCCAGTTTCTTTTTTTCTTTTTCTTCATAAAAATAAAGTCTTTCTAGTGATATTGAACACTTTACAAATTTCTTTAATTTTCATATTTTTACTTTCATAAGCTTCTATTACTTTTCTTCGTAAGTCTTCACTGTATGGTTTTGGCATAATTTAATCTTCCTAATCTATTTTAATTATTGCTGAATTGTACTTTTAAATTCAAAAACTGTTTAAATTACATATTATTATTTTACATTATTTATGAGTAAATATTACTTTAGTTAGCTATATAAAGTGTGGAATGGAAGTTATGGTACATGAATATGGTCATATTTTGGATTCTTTAATTCGTAATAAACAAAATAATAATTTTGATGCAAGAAAATATATGATTTCATCATTAGCAAATGGAACTAAGATTAATAATAAATCTTATCAAAAACTTTTAAGTTATGGTATTGTTAGAAGTTGATATTGAAGAACATCATATATTGACTTATTTCCAGAAGCTTTTGGTCGTTAAATAATGACTCCTGAACAAAATCGTGATCTTGGATGAGAAAAATTAGATAAATTTTTTCGAATAGATTTACTTAAATTATTATAATAATAAAAAATATATCTTTATAATCATAATAAGGACAAAATAAACTTTGTCCTTATTATTAATTTTGTTTATTAATTAAAAATTTTAAATAAAGTTATTAATTGTTCATTATGTTATGAAAATTAATGTTGTTTAATGCAATGTTAACATATGTCATACGACCAAATGAAGAATTTAAAAAACAATACCATTGAAAGTAAATATTATCATTATCATGTCAAAGATCTAAGTTAAGAGCAATTTCTGTTCCTCATCCTCCACCATCTTTAGTATTAATATAAGCAATAAAAAGAACATTAGCATTACCGGGGTTTTTATATTGTTCAATTTTTGCAGTATTAGTTGATAGTGTTGGACTACTTTCAATTCCTGTTGAAGTTGATACTTTGAAATATGAATTAATAAAAGAAAAAGTTGGATACATATTACTGAAAGTATTTCAGTCTCTCGCATAATTGCTTCACTTAAGAATATTATAAACATTAGAATTATCAGTAGCGATTGATGTTCCATTATGTCAATCTGAAAAAGAATAATTTATTTTATCATTAATAATATTATTAGTGTTTTTTCAATTATTATAATAAATAGCAACTAGATTATTACTTTTATCAAAAATTCAATTTAATGAATAGTTTTTAGTAGTTAATGTTAGTGGTGATTTATTCAAAAAATTATAAACATTTTGATTATCAATAATTAAATTAACAATGTTACTAGTTAATTGATTGTTAATTTGCCCTTTTAAACTAGTTTGATTAATAAAATACATTGCTAAGTTATTAGCTATTGTCTTACTAATTTTATTATCATGTGTTGCTTTAGCAATATAATATAAACCTAGTGTTTCATTTAGATTATTGCTATGTTCAACTTTATCAGCACCTGCTTGATTAGAAATATCAATATGTTTTTCAATATCACCTTGTTGAATATATTTTCAATTATTATAACCAGTAAAGTATGAATAAGAATATTCACTTTTACTATATGGATTATAATTATCTTTAATAATAGTTACTTTTTTGTGGCTGTTCATTTCTTGTTTTGTATTTTCAATATTTACTTTATCTTTATCAGGAATATTTATATTAGGGTTATAAACTAGGTTACCATAGTTATCTACTAAAAAAGTATTCCTTGCTTTAGGAAAAGTGTATTTTGCTAAAGATAATGTATCATAACTATAAAATTTATGATCTGTTATTGATTGATTAGTAATTCACTCACTATTGCTTAAATAGTTAAATTGGTTATTGAATGAAGTATTATTTTCTTCTAATTGATTTATTAGTACAGTATTTTCAATATTTTTATTATTAATATTGTTTCCTAAAAAAATTAAAGGTGGTATCACACTTAAAAAAAATAAATATTTATTCATAATTTTATACCTCTATTTTTTAAATAATTATTTAAAAAATTAATAATTATATATTTTATAACACTTTAGTCATTAAAAAGTGTTGATTTAATTATAAACATTTTATTTGAAATTAGCAAAAACTAAAAAACTTAAATAAATAATGTGTATTAAACGTACTTTGCAATATGTTTCAATATTAATAATTTGCATATTAAATAAGTCCTTTTTTAAGTTATAATATTTATTTATAACCCAATGAAAAAAATAATACGAATTTATTGGAAAAATATTATTATTATGATAATATTCTACAAAAGAATATAAAGTTTTTTAATCCTCTTATTTTAATTTTAAAATAAATGGGTTTTTTATTTTTAGAAAGGAAGAAAAAATAATGGCAGCTGAAACTTATATTAGAAAATTAAAATTATCGCCAACATTTGCATTCACAACACAACAAATCCGTTCATTGACAAAAGAGCAAAGAGAAGCGATTGATAAAAAACAAATACCAGTATTTACAATGGAACAAATGAGAACATTCACACTTGAACAAATGGAACAACTTGCAATTGATCCAGGTCTTATTGATGAAATCATGAGATTATCAGAAGAAGAAGAACAAGTGGAACTGGCAAAAAAATTATCGTTAGAACCTGTTTAGAATCTTTTTAATAAAACTGAAATAAAGGAAAGAACAACCATTTGTAAACTAGTATTTAGTTTTCTTTCACAATTTTTTCATAATCTTCTGTATTTTTCTAATCAAGCAAAGCTTCGTTCTACAATTCATCTTTTTGGTAATACTACAAAAGTATGTAGTTCATTGCGTTTTATAATTTCAACATTTGCATTTATGATTGTTTTGATTTCAGAAGCAAATTTTTCACCAGTATAACCAGCATCTACTATTATTTTTTGAACTGCAGAAAGATTTTCTTTTTCATTTTCAATCATTATTATAGCGCTATTACGATCTGTTTTTTCTGCTGTGGTTATGTAAATTGCATGTGGTAAACCTTGAGAATCAACAATAATATGACGCTTTATTCCTTAAATCTTTTTACCAGCATCATAACCTTTATTTTCAGTAGTATCTGTATTTTTAACACTTTGCGAATCAATTATACAAAAACTAGTTTGTTCTTTGCGATTATTGTTGATACGAACTTTTTTAACCAATTTTTTTTAAAATTAATTGCCATACACTAGCTTCTTTACCGTTATTTTTACTTCAAATTTGAAAATAATAATATACAGTTTGTCATTTTGGAAAATTTTTTGGTAGCATTCTTCATTGACAACCACTTTTTAATACATATAAAATTGCACAAAATACTTCATATAAATCTAAACTTCTTGGTTTTGTTTTCTTTTTGCTATTTTCTAAAATTGATTTTATGTTCTCAAATTGTTCTTTGGTGACATGACTTGGATAATTTTTATGCATAATATAGCTAACTAAAGTAATGTTTACTCATATCTTGAAAAACAAAATCAATCGCTTTTTTAATATTTGGTCAATAATTTGGTAATATTTTTCTTATATTATGTTTTATAGCAAATCAAAAATGTTCAATTGGATTTAAATTAGGAGAATATGGCGGAAGAAATAATAGTTTGCATCCAGCATTTTCAATTAATTGTTGTGTTAATTTAGATTTATGAAACGTTGCATTATCTAAAACTATAATTTGTCCACGCTTTAATACTGGAATTAGTTTATTTTTAACATATGATTCAAAAATTTTACTATTGCAATGTCCTTCAAATGCTCATAAGGCTTTTAATTTACCTTTATTTAGTGAACCAATTATACTCATTCTCTTTATTTTATATGCGGGTTTATTATCAAATAATCTTTTACCTTTTTCAGATCAACCATATTTATAAAATTCATTATCATCAATTCCAGATTCATCAATATATACTAAATCTTCATTCATTATTTTAGCTATTTCTTTTAAAAAATCTTCTTGTTTATTTTTATCTCTTTGTTCATATAGAAAAGTTTTTTTTATATGTATAATTTAGTTTTTTAAAATAGTTATAAACTGTTTCTTTAGTCATATTTCCAAATTTATCAATTACTTTTTGAACTGTAACATCTTTATTTTCTGCTAAATAATTTTTTAATTCATCTAAATCCTTTATTTTGTGGCTATGTCCTTTTTGATAATTCAAAATTGGTTTTATATGCCCAGTTTCTTTTTTTCTTTTTCTTCATAAAAATAAAGTCTTTCTAGTGATATTGAACACTTTACAAATTTCTTTAATTTTCATATTTTTACTTTCATAAGCTTCTATTACTTTTCTTCGTAAGTCTTCACTGTATGGTTTTGGCATAATTTAATCTTCCTAATCTATTTTAATTATTGCTGAATTGTACTTTTAAATTCAAAAACTGTTTAAATTACATATTATTATTTTACATTATTTATGAGTAAATATTACTTTAGTTAGCTATATATACCTCTGATTTTAAAATATCCTGAATTGTAAAATTAAAAAGGACACTTATATAAAAATTAAATTGTGTTAATTCTATAATTAAGAAAAGAAAGGAATTAACACAATGTATAAGTATCTAACTATTGAATCAATAATAGCAATAAAAGAATATAAAGGTTATCGATTTTCGATTCGTAAAATAGCAAAAATGGTTGATTATAGTAAATCAACAGTACATAGAGTTTGCAGATTATTAAATAAAAACTTATTACCATTAGAAATATTAAATCAATTTAAAAAAAATAAACAAAATGCAGGTAGAAAATTAATAATTTTAAATTTAATAGAAATTAATACTATTAATAATTTGTTAATTACTAAAAATTATGCTCTTGATATAATTGCTAATTTTTTAAAGGAAAATAAAATAAAAAGTATTTCAACAAAAACCTTATATAACATGTTTAAAACAAATCGAATGGGTTTTGATGAAAATAAATTGTTGAGAAAAGGAAAAAATAAATCTCACAAACAAAAAGAAACTAGGGGCAGAATTAATAATTGTAAGTCTATTCATGAAAGAAATTTAATCATTCCTAATATTAAAAATATACAAGAATTTGGTCATTTAGAAGGTGATACTATCATTGGTAAAGATCATAAAAGTTCTATTATTACTTTGGCTGATATATGATCAAAAACCACAATTCCTTTAGCAACTAAAAATAATAAATCAGAAAATATTATGAAAAATATAATAAAATTTATTTCAAAATTACAAAAAGGAACAGTTAAAACCATTACTTTTGATCGTGGCAAAGAATTTAGTAAATGAAGATTAATCGAAAAAATTTGTAATGTCAAAATTTATTTTGCAGATCCTGGTAAACCTTGTCAAAGGGGTTTAAATGAAAATAATAATGGTATTTTAAGAAGATATTTACCAAAATCCATTGATTTATCTAATTTTAATCAAAAATCATTGAATCAAATAGCATTTCAAATTAATTCTACACCAAGAAAATCACTCTCTTATAAAAGACCAATAGATTTAATACAATTATTTTAAAAAAATGTCCCATTTATATTTACAATTCAGGTATATAATCATTTTACATTATTTTCGAAAAGATTCTAAACAGGTTCTAAGGTAAATAAACATTTGTATAATCAGATTTTAAATTTAAATAATGTTCTGCTATTAGACTCTGATGAATTTCTAAAGAAATTTTACCTTTTGTATTTCCACCTTGTAAAAATAAATTCACAAACTTAAAATCTCCACTATTTTCATCAAATAAAAAAAACTTATAACTAGTTAAAATTTCTATTTCTTTTTGAATTACTGTCATTTCTTTGTTTTTATGAATAACTTTATCATAAAGTTTATGCTGTTGAATACCATAATATTTACAAAAATCAGCAATTCAACATTCTAAATATTTATGTTTTTCTTGTTTATTTCAATCTAACTTATGCAAAGAATTTAAAATAGCAAAATTAAACAATCTTTGTGTCATAATTCCTGCACATTCACTAGTTATTGCACGAACAATCATATTTGATTTTTTAATAAATTTATTTTCTTTTTTTCTACTAAACTATTTGCCATAAACTAACCCCTTCAAATATTTTTATAATTAAAAATATTATAACATATTCATATCCGTTTTTATATATTCATTATAGATAACTTTGCACAATATAATATATAATAAATAGTAATAATAAATCAAAAATGATTATAAATAAAATTATTATTAACACATAAAATATAAAAATAAACTTTATTTGTTCAAATTTTATCATTTTTTAATTACCCGAAAAACGGATATGAATACTTATATGAAAATCGTTAAAATTTATTCACTTTATATATTTTTTATGTTAATTTATTATTAATAATTCACAAATTAATATATTTATTATACAATAATAAAGTTACTGATGTGGTCTTGGTCGATGGCACTAGTAACGATTATATTTAATTAAAGATTAAATTTATGTAGAACTTGAATTAACTAGAAAATCACCAGAACGCTTTAAAACAAAATTAATTAATATACGTCAATGACTTGTTGATGGTGGTAAAATTCACTGAATTACAAATTCACAAACATTTGCTAATTGAATTGAAAATCAAATCAACTCCATTGAAGCATATCCTAAACAACACAGTTATGAAGTTTTAAAAACAATTTAATTATATACATTTATATATTTAAAAATATATAAATGTATATATAAATATATAAAAAAAGACCTTAATAGGTCTTTTTTGAAAAAGTTAAGTTATATTTATTCAAATAGGAAAGAAATAACCTTCTTCTTTTACACTACCATAATAAATTATTATCTTTGCTTCCTTTTTTTCTAATTAAAATTTGTTCTTTATTTTTTTGATAATTTGTTAATTTTTTATTCATAATTTCTTCTTAATACTATTTACCTAAATACACTCCATATTTGCTGTTTTTAGTAATGTTTTAATTTTGAATACAAAACTATTAATCAAGCCTTAGTTATGAGACTTTTTTATGTAAGAACCTGTTTAGGATCTTTTTAATAGAATTTAACTAAAACAAGAAATAATCATTTATAAATAGGTACTTAACCAATAATTTATTTTCTTTTTCATTTTTTTGTTAAAAAGATTTTATCATTTGAAAACTTATCGACTAAAAATCTATTTTTTATTATAAAATAACCATTATAATATAAATTTTATTAAAAATTAATCAAAAAAGATCCTAAACAGGTTCTTAGAAAAAGAAAAACAATCTGACATAATAGTAAAAGAATTTAAAGAAACATCAATGCCCTCATCACAAACATTTAAAGTAGAGACAGAAGTAAAAAATTAGTTACTGAAGAGGAAATACTAAAACAAGGAGTAAGACCCAAAGGAAGTAAGATTGTTCAACCTCAAATTCAACATACAAATAATAATCATCAAGAAAAAGGAATAATTTCCGAACCAACCATTTCACCATCTCTTTATGAAAGTAGTTTAGATTTACAAGCAACCAATGAAGATGATGAATTTGGTTTTGTAGTTGTTGATGAACCTTATAAAACATTACAATCAGAAGAAGTATCTGAGAAAGAAAGAGAAGATATTGATAGAGCAATTGCATTGTCATTGCAAGACCAATTTAATGTAGAACAAGAGCAAGAAGAACTTGAAAAATCGAGGCTTTTATGTAATCTGTGTATCTTTGTTTTACAAAGTTACTAGTTCAGATTAATTCTATCTTCAAATTTTATCATAAAATGAGCAATTGCTGTATTTCAATTTTGAATGGGCATTGTTCATTTTTTTGTTATATTTTCAATTGCTAAGTAAAATATTTTGAAAACTGCCATATCATTAGGAAAAACTTTTTTATTTCTGATAACTTTTCGTAATTGACTATTAACAGATTCAATAGCATTTGTAGTATAAATCACTCTTTTAATTTCTGGTGGATAACTAATAAAAACCATTAAATTATCTCAATTTTTATATCAAGATTTAGTAATTTGCGGATATTGTTTATTTCATTTACTTTCAAATGATTCTAAAGCTTGCATTGCTTGTTCTTCACTACATGCACTATAAATTGGTTTTAAATCTGCAACTAAGGTTTTTCGATGTTTGTATGAAACATATTTTAAACTATTTCTAATTTGATGAACTATGCATAATTGATGTTCAGTTTTAGGATAAACTGCTTGTATTGCTTCTGACATGCCTGTTAAATTATCACTACAAGCAATCAAAATATCATTTAAGCCTCGATTTTTCATTTCTGTAAAATTAGCTAGTCAAAATTTAGAACCTTCATTTTCACTAATTCATAAACCTAAAACATCTTTTTTGCCTTCTAAATCCACTCCTAATGCTATATAAACTGATTTGTTAATAATGCGTTTATCTTGCCGTACTTTAACTACTATACAATCAAAATAAACAATAGAATAAATACTTTCTAATGGTCGATTTTGCCACGCCTTGACATCATCTATCACATCATCAGTAATTTGACTAATAACACTTTCACTAATATCTGCACCATGATATAACTCTTGCAACTGCATTCTAATATCTGATAAAGTCATTCCTTTGGCATATAGTGAAAGAACTTGTTGATCAAAGCCATCAAATCTTCTCTGTCTTTTTGCAACTATTACAGGAGTAAAATCACTATTACGATCTCTTGGTACATTAATTTCAATTTTACCTTGTTGAGTTATTAATTTTTTTGAACTTATACCATTACGAGCATTTTCACTATTACTATGTTGATTTTTTTCATACCCTAAATAATTTTGCATTTCAGAATTTAACATCTTTTCTACTAATCTTTTTGTTAATTCTTTATATAATCCTCCTTCTTTAAATACTGTTGTTAAATCTTCAGTATTTTCTAGTAATAAATCTACTGCTTTTGATATTGGATCATTATTATTAATACTTTGTTTTTTAGCCATCTGTAACTCACTCTTTCTAGTCATTTAATTATATTTACTAGAATTAATTAAACATAGTTATTTTTGTAAGTTACACAGATTACTAAACATTACCGAAAAATCAGCAAAAACACAATCAAATTTAATGCAAGTAATCAAAAAATCTGAAATAGAAGAAATTAAAGTTTTAGAACAACAAAAAATAAATAAATTTAAAAATTTATTTATTAAATTAGTAACTTTTGGAGAAATTAATAAAAATAAGAAAATTGAATTAGAAATTAGTAAAAAATGAAAAAAATATCAGAATCATGTAGTAAAAAGCCAAAAACAAATCCAACATTATTTTCAAAATCATCTGGAAAAGCTTTTAATAAACAACAAGTAAACAATGACTCAACAAACGTACCATTAACAAATTTAAATAAACCAAGAACATCACAAATGTAAAATATTATTTTTTTATCTTGGGGTGATCTTTTCTTTTTTAATTTGTTCAAAGATTCAAATTAGTTAAAATAAAATTATATTTTTTGTCATTATTATTTATACTTTTTTAATTATTTTTAAAAAATTACCTATTTTATTAAGAATATTGTTAATATTATATTAAATAATAACTATTAAAAATTTAAGGAGAAATTATGGAAAATAAAATTAATTTAGATAAATTAACTATTAATTCAATTCGTATGTTAGGAGTACAAGCAGTTAATGCTGCTAAAAGTGGCCATCCTGGTATTGTTTTAGGTGCTTCACCAATGACTTTTTCTTTATTCAAAAATCATTTATCTTTTAATCCAAAAAATCCAAAATGATTTAATCGTGATCGATTTGTTTTATCAGCAGGTCATGGTAGTGCTTTATTATATTCAATATTACATCATGCTGGTTATAAATATACAATCAATGATATAAAACAATTCCGTCAATTAAATAGTAATACACCTGGTCATCCCGAATATCATTTAGACTATGGAGTAGAGACGGCTACTGGACCATTAGGTCAGGGTATCGCTAATGCTGTTGGAATGGCGCTTACTGAGAGTTTTCTTAGTGCTAAATATAATCAAAAAGATCTTAATATTATTGATCATTATACATATGCAATTTGTGGTGATGGTGATTTACAAGAAGGTATTGCGCAAGAAGCACTTAGTTTTGCTGGACATTTTAAATTAAATAAACTAATTATTTTATATGATTCAAATGATGTTCAATTAGATTCATCTGTTAAATTAGTATATTCAGAAAATTTAAAAATGCGTCTTCAAGCATTAGAGTGAAATTATTTAAAAGTTGAAGATGGTGAAGATGATAAACTTATTTCTGAAGCTATTAAAAAAGCAAAACTTAGTGATAAACCAACTTTAATTGAAATTAAAACTATAATTGGTTATGGAGCTAGTAAACAAGGAACACCCAGTGTTCATGGGTCTCCTTTAATGGAAGATATTAAAACAGTTGCTAAAAATTTAAACTGAGAATATCCTGAATTTACTGTTCCAAAAGAAGTAAGTACTTACTTCACACAAACAGCACTTAATCATGGTTCTAAAATAGAATTAGTTTGAAATCAAAAAGTTGAAAAATATGCAAAATTATATCCAAAATTGTATAATGAAATTAAATCAGCATTGAAAAATGAAATTTTTAATGAAGATTATCAATTAAATAAAATTGATTGAACTTCAATTATTGGAGTAAATCCACAAGCAACAAGAGTAGACTCTGGTAATATTTTAAAACTTTTATCAGCTCATTGTCCAACATTAATTGGTGGTAGTGCTGATTTAGCTGGCTCAACTAAAGCATTAGTAACAGATAAAGACTTTTTACCTCTTGATCATTCAGGAAGACATATTCATTATGGAGTAAGAGAATTTGCAATGGGAGCTATTGTTAACGGTATGACGTTACATCAAGGCACAATTCCTTTTGGTTCTACTTTTCTTGTGTTTAGTGATTATCTAAAGCCTGCATTACGATTAGCAGCTTTAATGTCAATTCCATCTTTGTTTATTTTTAGTCATGATAGTATCGCAGTTGGCGAAGATGGTCCTACCCATGAACCAGTTGAACAACTAACAATGTTAAGAACTATTCCTAATTTTAATGTAATTCGCCCTGCTGATACAAAAGAAACAATTGGTGCATATTTAATGGCATTATCTAGCAAAACTAACCCTAGTGCTATTATTATTACTAGACAAAATTTACCACAACTTGCAAATAGTAATATTGAGGCAGTTCAAAAAGGTGCTTATATTATTAGTGAAGAGAATAGTAGTAAAGCTTTAGATTTAATTATTATTGCTACCGGTAGTGAAGTTTCATTAGCTATTGCTAGTCAAGAGCAACTATGAAATGATCAAAAACTTAATGTTCGTGTAGTTTCAATGCCTTCTACTTTTATTTTTGATAAACAAGATAAAACATATCAAAATAAAATTTTACCTAATGATATTATAAAAGTTGCTATTGAAATGGGTTCTAAAGATAGTTGATATAAATATGTTGCAGGTAATGGTTTTGTTATTGGCGTAAGTACTTTTGGTATTTCTGCTCCTGATAAGGTAGTACTAGAAAAATATGGCTTTACATCAAATCAAGTGTGTGATAAAATTAATAAGTTTTTAAACAGTAAGTAAGGAGAAATTAATAATGATGGTTTGATGAGCAGTATTAATCATTGGCATTGCTAGTGCGTTAATTGGTGGATTAGTTGGTTTTATTGTTACTAAGAAGATTTTCGAAAAACAATTACAGAAAAATCCTCCTATTAATGAAAATATGATTCGTGCAATGTATTTACAAATGGGGCGTAAACCTACTGAATCTCAAATTAAATCAGTAATGCAAGCAATGAAACGTCAACAAAGTACTACTAAAAAACGATAATTTTATTAAATATAAATTGTAAAATAGTTACCATAATGGTAACTATTTTTATTCATTATATTTGTGATAAATTTAATGTTTTATATATCCGCTTGTTGATGGCTTATTTTGTGGATAATTTTCTTCTTTTAATTCTTGTTTAATTTTTTTCTGTCATTTTTTTCTTTTTCTTGATTAGTATTTAATTTATTAATGTTACATTTAAATATTTTCTTTATTTTTTGTTCAATTTTTAAAATTTTTTTCTTATCGATTTTTAATCCAATTAATATTAAATTTTCTTTTATATTTTTTACTGAATTATTTGTATTTAAATGTATTAATATATTATCTTTAATATCATGAAATAATGAGTTATTTGAAAATTCTGGCCTGTATTTAATAATTTCTACTTTCGCCTTATTTGTAATATATTCTTCATATTCTTGATAAAATATGTTTTCTAATATATTTTTTATGTTTTTATCATAAAATAAACTATCATTAATAATGATTGTCAAAGCCGTATCACCATTTTGATTTATGAAATGAATATTTGCATTATTTATTAGTAAAGTATTAACTATTTGTGCTAGTCCATTTTTAGCAGCTAAATGCAAGGCTGTATCACCATTTTGGTTTGCGTGGTTGATATTAGCGCCATTTTCTATTAAAATTTTAATGGAATCTATAAGTTGATAATGGGAGATTGTCAAAAATCCGGAATAAATTACTTCATATTTCATCTTATTATGCTTAGACAAGAAATAATTTGGATTTTTATGAAATTGTATTTAAATAATATAATTTTTTTCAATTAATTGCAACTAAAATACTTATAATTAAGTTTGTTAAATGTTAAACTTATGAAGTAAAGTTAAGGAGAATTTAAAGATGAAAATTAAAACACTGAAAAAATTACAGTTATTAACTGTATTATTATTTATTTTTACTATTTTAATTATGATTATAGGTTTAACTATTATAGGTTCTTGTGATTATCATTCTCATATTTACAATTTATTAACAAAAAAATATATAAACCTAGAAAAAAATGGATTTGGAATATTAAGTAGAACCAGTATAATCCATATTTTAGGTTGTTCTCCCAAATCTGTATGTTCAATAACTAATTGTAATGGAAATTATTACAATTGAATTCAATTACAAATTGGAGTTATTTTTTGTGTAATTTTAGTACCAATTTTAGCAATAATAACTTTATCATTAACTTTTTTCATTATTGGTTTAAAAGTAAAGATAAACAATAATAATTTTTGAGATGCAATACAAAATTGTGAAATAATTAATAATTACTATGTTCATTAAAACTATGTTTCTAAATTTATCTTATTACATTTAAAAATAACCATTTTAATATAATGGAATGGCAATACTTTTTAGGACTATTTTTTGGTAGACATTTGTTTTTGATAATTAACTGGAGTTAAGTAGTTTAAAGTGCTGTGTATTCTTATGTTGTTGTATCAATTGATGTAATCAAATAATTCTAATTTTAATTGGATTAATGATCTAAAATTTTTATCATTAATAAATTCAGTTTTGAAAGTTTTAAAAGTTGCTTCAGCAACAGCATTGTCATAAGGACAACCTTTTTTGCTTAAAGAGCGAGTAATATTGAATGCTAGTAAAAGTTTATCAATAATTTTATTATTAAATTCATTACCACAATCACTATGAAATATTTGAATATCTTTTAAACAGCGATTTGATTGCATAAATGCTTGATGTACTAATAAGGCATCTTTTCTAGTACCTACACTATGTCCAATAATTTCGCGGTTAAATAGGTCAATTAATAAGCAAATATAGTTTCATTTACCATTAACTTGAACATAAGTTAAATCACTGACAATAACTTCATTTTTAAGCCTATTATTAAAGTTTTTATTCACAAGATTAGTGATTTTTTCATCATTTACTTTGTTATTATGATTTTTGAATGATAATTTAGTGTATTTTGATATTAAATTATGCTTATTCATAATTTCTTTAATTTTTCGTCTTGATAAATAAATTTCTTGGTTTTCTAATATTACTTTTAATCTTCTTGTTCCATAAACACATTTATTTTCTTTAAAAGCACTAATAATAGCTTCATCATAAATATTATTTTGAATTTTATTTTCTTTTTTCTTTAAATTAAAATAATATGTTGATTTAGAAATTTTTAAAAAATGACACATTGTGCGAATTTTATATTTAAACTTATTGTTTGTAATAATTTCTATTTTCTGCCTATTATTAGTGCTGCTTGCTTTAAAATATCATTTTCCATTCGTAATTGTTTTAATTCTTTTCTTAATTTAATTAATTCATTTTCTTCAACAGAACGATTATCTTTAGCTTTAAAACTACCTGAATTAGTAAATTGCTTAATTCAATTATAAGTAGCTGCTCTTGTAACATTATATTCTTTAGCAAGGTAAGATACTGATTTGCCGCTTTGATATAAAGCTACTATTTGTTTTTTAAATTCATCGGTATATGAATTAATATTGGCCATAATTATAGTTCCTTTCTTTCAACTAATTTGTTCACTTGTCTACGTAATTAGTGTCCAATAAAGTGTAACCCATCCAATAAATTAAAATATTATATGTTCTATTACCAAGCATTTCTTTTAAAACATGTCAAATATTTGTTTCTGTAAAACAACCAATATTTCATTTTGCACCTTGATTTTCAATACCTTGTTTATTATTTTTAAAATATTTTTTCTTTAATTTTTTATGATTATCTAATTCTTTATATAAATAATCAATTAATTGTTCATATTGACCATTAGTAATAAAATTTTTACAATGATTATATTCTTTTACATACTTTCCTTTATTTCCAGCCATTATACCAAGATATAATGTTCTAATTAAATGGAATTTATCTAAAACAAACTGTGCACCTAAATAATCAGCAACTTCTTTAATTCATCCTGCACTATCACCACAAATAATAATTTTTGCTTGTTCAATATTTTCATAAAATTTTTGACAATGTTTTTTAACAAATTCAGCAGTTTTTTTAACTCCAATTTTTGTTTTTGTTGGTCTAATAATTGCTTTTACTCTTTTATTTTGTACTTTGTGATTAATATTATCTGTATATGTTACTATTAAACGCATAGAGTGTTTTATACCTTTACGTTTAAAATTTCAAAATTTTCGATGACTATCATCAATTGCTACAAAAATAGGTTGATTTTTTTCTAATTTTACTTTTACTGGATTTGTTTCAACTATTTCAAAATTTTTAAAAACTCTATGAACACTACTAACACTAATACCTGCTTTTTTACAAATAGCACAAATATCACGATATCTTTTTCCATCAGCAAAATTTTCAATAATAGTGTCTTCAATATCTTCACCAATTCTTTTATATTTAGGTAATTCTAGTCATTCATCAACTAAACAAACACGAACTCATTTTTGTAATTTTTCATCAAAATATTCATAAATTCTTCTTTTATAAGTTACTAATCCATACATTATTTTTCTTGTTCGATATTGATAATCAACAATTTTATATTTCTTTTTATCTCTTGTATTTTTTATTCTTCAATCTCATTTTTCTCATTTCTTTGTTATATGTTCTAAAACTAATTTATCAATTTTTGCACTTTGTTCTCTAAAATTTCATTTATAATTAAAATTCACATTTACTTCTCCTAACTATTTTAAAAAAATCTAAATTTATTGTAAATATATTTAAAAAATTAATTTACTTAATTATTATATAAATATATAAGTGTTATTTTAAATAAAATAAAAAATATTTTAAAAAATGCTTTCATATTTAAAATATAATAAACAATTTCAATATAATTAATAAGACTTACTGCATAACGTTTTTAAGTTTTAATGATAAATTATAAAATCCTGCAATTAAATTAAATCTTAAAAATATTCGTTTTCTACCTTTTCTAAATTTATAACCAATAATTTTAAAACATTTTAAAAATGCAAAAACATGTTCAATTTTTCTGCGAGTTTTATTAATAATCTTATTAAAAATTTTAATTTTACTTGTTTTAGGATTATTTTTACTAGTTTTAATGGGTAAAAATGTATTACTATGAATTTTTTGTAAACCTTGATAACCTTTATCTGCAAGAATTACAGTTTCTGACAAAAATTCTAACTTTGAATTTTTAAAAGTTTTAAAATCATGATTTTTACCAGTATCAGGAAAAATATTTAAAATTTCATTAGTATGTGCATTAATTATGGTTTGAAACTTAACAGTATGCATTCATTTTTTGCCAGAAAATCAATCTTTTTGATTATATTTTGGTCGTTCTGTTTCTACTTCTGTTACATCAATTATCAAAATTTTATTTTTGAATTCTTCTTTTTAAAAAAATATTTTTATTTGTTAAATTATTAAACTTATTATTATTTATTAAAATGTCTTCAATTGAACGAATATTTCGTAAAGCAGTAGTATCAACCATATCATACTCAGCACCAATACTATGATATAGCTAACTAAAGTAATATTTACTCATAAATAATGTAAAATAATAATATGTAATTTAAACAGTTTTTGAATTTAAAAGTACAATTCAGCAATAATTAAAATAGATTAGGAAGATTAAATTATGCCAAAACCATACAGTGAAGACTTACGAAGAAAAGTAATAGAAGCTTATGAAAGTAAAAATATGAAAATTAAAGAAATTTGTAAAGTGTTCAATATCACTAGAAAGACTTTATTTTTATGAAGAAAAAGAAAAAAAGAAACTGGGCATATAAAACCAATTTTGAATTATCAAAAAGGACATAGCCACAAAATAAAGGATTTAGATGAATTAAAAAATTATTTAGCAGAAAATAAAGATGTTACAGTTCAAAAAGTAATTGATAAATTTGGAAATATGACTAAAGAAACAGTTTATAACTATTTTAAAAAACTAAATTATACATATAAAAAAAATTTTCTATATGAACAAAGAGATAAAAATAAACAAGAAGATTTTTTAAAAGAAATAGCTAAAATAATGAATGAAGATTTAGTATATATTGATGAATCTGGAATTGATGATAATGAATTTTATAAATATGGTTGATCTGAAAAAGGTAAAAGATTATTTGATAATAAACCCGCATATAAAATAAAGAGAATGAGTATAATTGGTTCACTAAATAAAGGTAAATTAAAAGCCTTATGAGCATTTGAAGGACATTGCAATAGTAAAATTTTTGAATCATATGTTAAAAATAAACTAATTCCAGTATTAAAGCGTGGACAAATTATAGTTTTAGATAATGCAACGTTTCATAAATCTAAATTAACACAACAATTAATTGAAAATGCTGGATGCAAACTATTATTTCTTCCGCCATATTCTCCTAATTTAAATCCAATTGAACATTTTTGATTTGCTATAAAACATAATATAAGAACCTGTTTAGGATCTTTTTTGATTAATTTTTAATAAAATTTATATTATAATGGTTATTTTATAATAAAAAATAGATTTTTAGTCGATAAGTTTTCAAATGATAAAATCTTTTTAACAAAAAAATGAAAAAGAAAATAAATTATTGGTTAAGTACCTATTTATAAATGATTATTTCTTGTTTTAGTTAAATTCTATTAAAAAGATCCTAAACAGGTTCTAAGAAAAATATTACCAAATTATTGACCAAATATTAAAAAAGCGATTGATTTTGTTTTTCAAGATATGAGTAAACATTACTTTAGTTAGCTATATGTACGATTTTCATATAAATATCTTAAAGTCATTACTAGTCTATCTTCTATTGACATTTTATATGGCCTTCCACCAGTGGTATTTTTTAGATTTTGATGATCTAATAAAATATTTAAAATTTCATTAAAAACTAGTTTATTAATACCAACTATTTTACGAAAATATTGATCCGGTTTATCTTTTAATTCAAAATATGTCATAAAATTTATCGTTAACTATTCAAATTTTATTTTAATAATAACAAAAAAATGAAAAGTTAACTAGTTATGCAGTAAGTCTATAGTATAGGTATCATAAAATAACGCCTTTAATTTAGGCGTTATTTTACGTTTAAAAGCATACTTGTAAAAATATCAAAAAATGGTTACAATTAAACAATAAAATGTTAAAAAATAAGGAGTAAGTTATGATGAATGAAGAAAAATCATTAAAAGTTGTAAATAATTTGAAATCTTTAAAAAAGATTTTACAAAATGAATGTTATTTGTCAAAGTAAAAATTGTAATAACAAATGAAGTAATATTGTATTATTAGATTTAAAATCAACAACATTTAGTCTTTTTCTTTGTGAAAATCATGCAATTAATTTAGAACATGAATTATTACCAAAATGATTAAAAACTTGTGAAGAGTTAAGAAAAAATAACAAAATAAAAAAGGAGAAATTTATTATGAAAACATGAATAAAAACAAATTTAAGTAAAATAACATTAGCATTAGCACTAACTGGTGCTACAACCGGAACAATAGGATTAATCATGTGGGGTGCTTACCCATAATATGGAATCCATTTTCTCTTATGAAAAACCAAATCATAGTATAATTTATGGTAAATATCCAATTTGAGTTGATAAAACAACAGCTCCAGAAATATTTTCATTATATTTTTCTTCTCATAAAATCCATGAACAAGATATAAAATGAGATGGTAAATATCCAAAAAATTATTTTGACTGATAAATTGATAATTAAATTTCTAAATTTATATAAGAAATATTTTCATTGTATTTATCAAATAAAGTAATATTATTTAAATTTATTTCTTGCTTATCTGTTATTAAAATTAAATCATAATTACCAGCACCGAATATACCACTAATTTCTACCCGATTTAAGTTATTAATCAGGTTTTCAATTTGTAATTCAAATTCATTATTATTATCTATTTTTAATATTTTTTTATAAAATTCCAATTTAGAAAATAGTTGAGATTTATTTGAACCATATAAATTAAAACAATTTTCAATTTTATTTTTATCAATAATTGCTTTTGTAAAATATTTTCCATATTCACCATTACCCAGTGTTCAATCAGCAGGAATTAATGATGGAATATTATTACTTTCTAGTTCATTAGTTATAGATAGTCAGTTAAATTGATTATCATCTAGTTTGAATACTTCATTCTGACTAATATGGATGGGTTACACTTTATTGGACACTAATTACGTAGACAAGTGAACAAATTAGTTGAAAGAAAGGAACTATAATTATGGCCAATATTAATTCATATACCGATGAATTTAAAAAACAAATAGTAGCTTTATATCAAAGCGGCAAATCAGTATCTTACCTTGCTAAAGAATATAATGTTACAAGAGCAGCTACTTATAATTGAATTAAGCAATTTACTAATTCAGGTAGTTTTAAAGCTAAAGATAATCGTTCTGTTGAAGAAAATGAATTAATTAAATTAAGAAAAGAATTAAAACAATTAAGAATGGAAAATGATATTTTAAAGCAAGCAGCACTAATAATAGGCAGAAAATAGAAATTATTACAAACAATAAGTTTAAATATAAAATTCGCACAATGTGTCATTTTTTAAAAATTTCTAAATCAACATATTATTTTAATTTAAAGAAAAAAGAAAATAAAATTCAAAATAATATTTATGATGAAGCTATTATTAGTGCTTTTAAAGAAAATAAATGTGTTTATGGAACAAGAAGATTAAAAGTAATATTAGAAAACCAAGAAATTTATTTATCAAGACGAAAAATTAAAGAAATTATGAATAAGCATAATTTAATATCAAAATACACTAAATTATCATTCAAAAATCATAATAACAAAGTAAATGATGAAAAAATCACTAATCTTGTGAATAGAAACTTTAATAATAGGCTTAAAAATGAAGTTATTGTCAGTGATTTAACTTATGTTCAAGTTAATGGTAAATGAAACTATATTTGCTTATTAATTGACCTATTTAACCGCGAAATTATTGGACATAGTGTAGGTACTAGAAAAGATGCCTTATTAGTACATCAAGCATTTATGCAATCAAATCGCTGTTTAAAAGATATTCAAATATTTCATAGTGATTGTGGTAATGAATTTAATAATAAAATTATTGATAAACTTTTACTAGCATTCAATATTACTCGCTCTTTAAGCAAAAAAGGTTGTCCTTATGACAATGCTGTTGCTGAAGCAACTTTTAAAACTTTCAAAACTGAATTTATTAATGATAAAAATTTTAGATCATTAATCCAATTAAAATTAGAATTATTTGATTACATCAATTGATACAACAACATAAGAATCCACAGCACTTTAAACTACTTAACTCCAGTTAATTATCAAAAACAAATGTCTACCAAAAAATAGTCCTAAAAAGTGTTGCTATTCCAAATATCATTATTTTTTAATTTAATATTATTTACATCTGTAAAATCAAAATATTTAGATTTTAATACTACTTTCACATCTTTAAATTCTCAAACTTCACCAATATTAGTATGTATTGGATTAGATTTTAGTTCAAAATAATATGGTAATAATATTTTATTATCATCATTCAAACCTTTATTAATTGACATATTTGAATAAATATTACTTGATAACATAATAATTATTTGTTTAAGTATTTTTACTTGTTCTAAATTAATATAATTAGGATAATCTAATTTTCATTGTTTAAATAAATTAGTAATTACATCTTCTGGTTTTTGTCCTTCGAATTTTAACCTTAATTCAGCAATTTTACTTTTTCAATTTCCATTTTCATATATTGCACCATCAAAATTTCTGTTATAACTATATGTATAAGTAAGCATATCTAATAATACTTTTTGTAAACTATCAATTGGTGGTCTATCTTTTATTTCTAGTTCAACATCATGAAATTTATTTGTTGTAGAAATAAATAAATTATAGTTACCGACTAAAAATCATGATTCTAATTTTTTATCTTTTAATTCTAATTCATCAGATAATGGTCATACTTTTGAATTTTTAGTAACATCATAACCAATTTTAGCATTAGTTACTCTTGCATTATTAATAATTTCTTTTCTTGTTTCAGTTCCTCCACCAATAGCAATTAAATCTAAAACTGATTTTTCTTGCCCAATAAATTGTTTTGCTAAATTTCAAGGTAATATTTGTTCACTAAATCATTGTTGTAATATTCTAACTTTTGGTTGAGTTTCAATAGGCATTGATAATAGTGGAAATGCTATCTTATCTTTGACAAATAACTTTGGGTATACTTCCTTCCATATTGTCAACTTCACCAAGTACCTTTATATTGCCAAAAATCATGCTTCTAGGGGCTTTAATTTTTAAACCAATAACTTTGGTATCTTTATCTAATGGTTTTTGTAATTTAATAATGATTGGATAACCATCTCTTGTTTTAAAATCTTTAATTTTAATAATAGTAATACTTTTTGTACTTCTTGATTTTGGATTTTGATAAGGTTGTGAATAGTTATTAATGATATATAAATTATCAATATTATTTTCAGTTAATGGTTCATTAATACTAACTGCATATAATTTAAATTGATTTAATAAATTTATTTCTTGAAATATTAAATTTTTAATATCAGTCATACTATATTCAATTGTATTATCATTAATATTGGTGCTAGCTCTTTGATTTAATTGCATAGTAAAGTCAGATGTTTCAACAGCAGTAGTTTTTAACACTTTATCAATATCAATAAAACCAATTTTAATAGTATTTGCTGAAAATCTTAAACTATTATTTTCATTATTTTTAAATAAACGTTCAATTTCATAAATATATATTGTTCTTTTTTTAAATTCATCATATGCTCTATTAATATCTGGGTCACTAGTAGCACCCATCATATTAGTAAAATCATAAGGAATATTATCAATTAAATAATCATTTTCTACTTCTGCTTGATTAAGTTTAGTTTGTTTCTGTGGAAACTTCGTTTGTGGTTTGTTGTTGTTTTCCATTGTTCTCTCCTATTAATTGGTTATTTTCTGGATTAAATAATTTTAATTTAACTGTTAAATTATTAATTTCTTGTTCATCATTAATATTAAATGTTTTACTATTTAATAAATCTTTATCTACACTTACTAATATTTGAATAAATTTAAGAATATCAATATTAAATTGTCATAATTTTTGTTCAATATAATTAATAGTTGAAATATTTACTGCTGTACTTTCGGGAACTGATTGTTGTGCAGATTTTTTTTGACTTGGTATATGAATGCCACAACGTTTAAATATTTCATTAACATTTCAATCATATATATCAGTTAAATTTTTACCTTTAAAATTACTATTTGTCATATTGATATTTTCGTTTTGTTCATTATTATCTCCACCACTTTTAAATATGTAGTTTTTAGTAACTAATGTTCTTACTGCTTCTTCTAATGTTGATTGAACATTCCCATAAGTTTGACTAAATATAAATTTAGGTGAGTTTAAAATAGTATCTAAAACAATTTGTTCATAAATAACATCTAATGCTTTAATTTTATCCATTACTTTTTCACAATCTGCTAGTTCATTTGCTTTATTTCGCATAATTGATATTGGTATATAATTAATATTTAGTGTTTGTTCTTGTAATAGATTAGGATTATTAATAAATGATTTAAAATCTAATGGAAATTGTTTTTTATTATCACTAATACTATAAATTGCACGATTAATAGTTACTTGTTCATTATTTAATGTATAAATTTCAAATAATCTTACCATTTGTGCATTTTGTTCATAACTATCATAAAAAATAGTGCATTGAATTAATTTACCAGTAATATCATAAACTCTTTGTTGTATATCAACGACTTGAAAATATAAATCATCATTAGCAATAAAAATTAAATAACCACTAATTCCTAATTTACTTAATTTAAAAATAGAATTTCAATTTTTTCTATAAAATTCTTGTTGAATTAAATATTGTTTAATAGTTTTATTATTTATTTCTAATGGAGCATTATATAAATTAGCATTATTTTCTGCTACAAAATCAGTAAAATATGTTTCATGATTAAAATCATTAAATCCAAAATAATTTAAAATTGAAGCATGTGTACTTTTATTTTTATTAGTTAAAAATTTTATTTTTTCATTTTGATTATCACTAATATTACTTTTATCTTTTCTAAAAAATCTACCTAACATAATATTCACCACCTTTCTAAAATATTTGATTAATTTTTAATACAATTTTTACAATAATAAATATAATTAAACCAGCAACTGCAGAAGATAATAAAACTCCTATTAAACCTAAAATAATTTTTATAATTTTAAAAAACATAGTATTATTCCTGTAATTCTTCTAATTTTCATACATTACCTTTTAAATTACCTTTTCCAGTATAAATAGTAATCCATTTTGCATGTTGAACTGATAAAATTACTATATTAGCACTATCATTAAAGGTTTGTATTTGTACACCAGCAATTTTTTATCAGTTATAATAAACTCTTGAATAGTATAAACTGGATTATATAGCTAACTAAAGTAATATTTACTCATAAATAATGTAAAATAATAATATGTAATTTAAACAGTTTTTGAATTTAAAAGTACAATTCAGCAATAATTAAAATAGATTAGGAAGATTAAATTATGCCAAAACCATACAGTGAAGACTTACGAAGAAAAGTAATAGAAGCTTATGAAAGTAAAAATATGAAAATTAAAGAAATTTGTAAAGTGTTCAATATCACTAGAAAGACTTTATTTTTATGAAGAAAAAGAAAAAAAGAAACTGGGCATATAAAACCAATTTTGAATTATCAAAAAGGACATAGCCACAAAATAAAGGATTTAGATGAATTAAAAAATTATTTAGCAGAAAATAAAGATGTTACAGTTCAAAAAGTAATTGATAAATTTGGAAATATGACTAAAGAAACAGTTTATAACTATTTTAAAAAACTAAATTATACATATAAAAAAAACTTTTCTATATGAACAAAGAGATAAAAATAAACAAGAAGATTTTTTAAAAGAAATAGCTAAAATAATGAATGAAGATTTAGTATATATTGATGAATCTGGAATTGATGATAATGAATTTTATAAATATGGTTGATCTGAAAAAGGTAAAAGATTATTTGATAATAAACCCGCATATAAAATAAAGAGAATGAGTATAATTGGTTCACTAAATAAAGGTAAATTAAAAGCCTTATGAGCATTTGAAGGACATTGCAATAGTAAAATTTTTGAATCATATGTTAAAAATAAACTAATTCCAGTATTAAAGCGTGGACAAATTATAGTTTTAGATAATGCAACGTTTCATAAATCTAAATTAACACAACAATTAATTGAAAATGCTGGATGCAAACTATTATTTCTTCCGCCATATTCTCCTAATTTAAATCCAATTGAACATTTTTGATTTGCTATAAAACATAATATAAGAAAAATATTACCAAATTATTGACCAAATATTAAAAAAGCGATTGATTTTGTTTTTCAAGATATGAGTAAACATTACTTTAGTTAGCTATATAACAATTCTATTATTACCAATACCAGCGGGATCAATACCAATAATTAAGTCATATTGCATTATTCAAAGTCACCATTTTGAATTTTTTCTTGTAATTTCATTATTAATTTAAGTTTTCAATTACTAATATTAATTTTAATTACATCACTAATATCATCTTTAAGTAATTCCATAAATTCATTTTCAAGATAATTAATTAAATTTTCCTTATATTGAGTAATTACTTCTTTTTTAAAATTTTCTCTTAATTTTTCTATATTATTTAAATGTTCCTTTGTTATTGCTTTACTAAGTTTTTTATTATATTCATTAATATTTTTTTGGTCTTTGCAAGAAAATGGTTTTTCTTTATCCATATTTATACCTCCTACTTAACCTAATATTTAAAATACAGTCATAACAAATTGCTTTACTATTTTTATCTCTTAAAAAATATTTTCTTGTTTTTATATCATTAGTATTAAAGAATAAATAATCTAATTTATGTTGTTTACATGTTCAACAAAAATACTTTTTCATTATGAGTTGAAATTTCCTTATAAGAAGTAACTATATATAGCTAACTAAAGTAATGTTTACTCATATCTTGAAAAACAAAATCAATCGCTTTTTTAATATTTGGTCAATAATTTGGTAATATTTTTCTTATATTATGTTTTATAGCAAATCAAAAATGTTCAATTGGATTTAAATTAGGAGAATATGGCGGAAGAAATAATAGTTTGCATCCAGCATTTTCAATTAATTGTTGTGTTAATTTAGATTTATGAAACGTTGCATTATCTAAAACTATAATTTGTCCACGCTTTAATACTGGAATTAGTTTATTTTTAACATATGATTCAAAAATTTTACTATTGCAATGTCCTTCAAATGCTCATAAGGCTTTTAATTTACCTTTATTTAGTGAACCAATTATACTCATTCTCTTTATTTTATATGCGGGTTTATTATCAAATAATCTTTTACCTTTTTCAGATCAACCATATTTATAAAATTCATTATCATCAATTCCAGATTCATCAATATATACTAAATCTTCATTCATTATTTTAGCTATTTCTTTTAAAAAATCTTCTTGTTTATTTTTATCTCTTTGTTCATATAGAAAAGTTTTTTTTATATGTATAATTTAGTTTTTTAAAATAGTTATAAACTGTTTCTTTAGTCATATTTCCAAATTTATCAATTACTTTTTGAACTGTAACATCTTTATTTTCTGCTAAATAATTTTTTTAATTCATCTAAATCCTTTATTTTGTGGCTATGTCCTTTTTGATAATTCAAAATTGGTTTTATATGCCCAGTTTCTTTTTTTCTTTTTCTTCATAAAAATAAAGTCTTTCTAGTGATATTGAACACTTTACAAATTTCTTTAATTTTCATATTTTTACTTTCATAAGCTTCTATTACTTTTCTTCGTAAGTCTTCACTGTATGGTTTTGGCATAATTTAATCTTCCTAATCTATTTTAATTATTGCTGAATTGTACTTTTAAATTCAAAAACTGTTTAAATTACATATTATTATTTTACATTATTTATGAGTAAATATTACTTTAGTTAGCTATAATTAATTGGTAAACCATCATGTTTATATGGATTATTTATTTTAAAACCTTTTCTGTTTTCTTCTCACGTAATGTTATATTTAAAACAAGGATTAGTAATTTTAGTTTTGTTATCTGTTATTTCACCCATAAATCAACTATTATGCTGTTCATAAAATGTTAGTGGTTCAAGTTTTATATCATTAAGATAATATTCTTTTGGAGCGGTTGGTTTATTAATAGTTATTTTTTGGTCTTTAATATATGGTTCTAATAATTTTATTAATTCATTACCACTTAATTCTCTTTTAATATTTTCTAAATTAAAAACTCAATATGTGTAACTGTTATCAACAATAAAAGAATTATTTTTAATCATTCATTTTGGAAGCGATAATTTATATTCAATATAATCAATAAGAATAGATTGTGGTTTATCTTTAACAATTTGTTCTTTTTTAAATTCTATTTGCATAATAATCCTTTCTTAATATGTTCTGTTGCTTCTAGCATAAAGAACATATAATTTGATTTTTAGATTATTAATAATACTACTATTCGTTTTATTCATTCCAGCAATTCTGGGCTCAAAAATAAATTGTGAAATTTTAAAAATAAATCGAGGCATTCGATTCAATATTTATTTAATTTATGTTTAATAAATTAATATTTTAATTGAACCGGCACCGCTCAATTTTTTTTACAAGTTTGAAATTTATTTTCTCACCCAAAAATTTTTTCAAAAAAAATAAAAAATAAAACCAACACTTGCTCACTGGGGAGTGGCAAGGTTGGTTAAATAAAGAATAGAATTAATACAATAGGTCCCTACAACAGGTCTATATATACTAGTTTCCAATTCGCTCCCACCCCAAGAATTACCATTAAATGGTTAGTATATTTTATTAGGTATCACTCCACTTTTTATTTATCCATGCAAGTCCACATGTTTTAGCTACTATTTTTAACAACTGTATTGTAGTTCACTTTTTTAGTTCCCTAACACGTGTTGATAATAGCGTTAAAGACGGTTATTAAAAATTTTAAAATTTTACAATTACAAAAAAAGACAAGATTATTTCTTGTCTTTTTCCTTTAATAATTTGATTTGTTTAAAATACGTAGGTTATAAGGGTTAAAGAGAATTTAATTTGTCTATCATCATTTTGAAATGGTAATATTGGAAATAAGTTACTAATATGATAATTAATTATTTCGTAAATTTGACAACCGTCCCTTTTAAAGATGTAGCTATTACTTCTAAAAACATAAAATATTTCTCCCCATCTTATTTTTTTGGTAAATAAGTTTTCAATAAACTAACTTTATCTAATTTCTCTCAAGGTAAAGGTAATTGTAAATCATTTCTACCAAAATGACCATAAGTTGATAATTGTTGATAATTTTGTTTAAATAACTCTAATTTATCAATCATAGCACTAGCAGAACAATCAAAGACTTGATAAATTATTTCTGTTAATTTTGCCTCTGTTAAACCGGAAATAATAGTTTGATGAGTATTAACAAATATTGCAATTGGTTCAGGAGTTCCAATTGCATAAGCTAATTGTACTTCGCAAATCTTTGCTAAGTTAGCAGCAACAATATTTTTAGCAATATACCTAGCATAATAAGCACCCGTTCTATCAACTTTAGTGGGATCTTTTCCTGAAAAAGCTCCCCCACCATGACAAGCAGCTCCACCATAAGTATCAACCATTAATTTTCTTCCTGTTAAACCAGTATCACCAGCAGGTCCACCAATTACAAATTTACCGGTTGGATTAATTAAATATTTAAAATCAAGATTTAAATGATATTTATTAGCAATATATTGCATAATTTCTGTATGAATAAATGTTTTAAATTGTTTTTCATCATAATTTGCTTGATGTTGAATGCTCATTAAAATAGTATGTATTTTTAAATTTTTAGGGTCTTCTTGATCAATAGTAACTTGCGCTTTCATATCAAGAAGTGCATACTTAAATTTTTTTTCCTTTCGTAATTTTGTAGCTCGTTTAATTAATTCATGTGCTAAAACAATTGCTAATGGCATATATTCTGATGTTTGCTGACATGCATAACCAAACATTATTCCTTGATCACCAGCACCAATTTGATGATTTTTTAATTCAACACCTTGTAAAATATCAGGTGATTGTTCATGAATTAACACTTTAATTTCACAAGTAAAACCATTGAATCCAATTTCATCATTTATATAACCAATTTCAGTAATAACTTTTCGCGCAATTGCTTGATAATCAACTTGAGCGTGACTATGAACTTCACCACCAATTAAAACAAAATTTGTAGTAATAAAAACCTCACATGCTACTTTGGCATGTGGATCTTGTTTTAAAAAAGCATCCAAAATTGCATCAGCAATTTGATCGCAAATCTTATCAGGATGACCAGGAGCAACAGACTCACTAGTAAAAAGAGGATGGGTAATATTAGGTATTAATTTCATATTTTTTAACCTTTCTCAAGTAAAATATTTTTTGTAATTCATGGCATAATTTCATTATCAAATATATCTTTAATATTAGGTTCATTAATTAAAGCATGTTTACCATCAAAAATAAAAACATAACTATGATGTTTCTTCCAATATTTTTTATTAATTTTAAGTTGATGAAAATCACTAAATACATCATCAGCACTTTGCAAGATTAACGTTGGAAGTTTTGAATTACTAATTTCCATTATACTTTTTTTATTAATTTTTTTAAATTGTAGTAAAAAACGTAATGATCAATTTTGACGATTACTATATCTTTGATTTATATTAGTAATATGAGCATTATTACTAGAAATATCTTGATTTTCAACATAGATTGGCATTTGAATATTAGAATTAAAAATAAAAGCAAAACAAAAACAAATAATAAAACTTAATGAAAATTGATAAAGATTTTTTTAGTTACTAAATTACTAGTAATTAATGCTGATACTTGTGAATTATTTTTAACAGCATAACTAGCAATAGCTGCGCCTAATGATTCACCAAAAACAATAATTTTTTGATTAGGATATTTAGATTTTACTGCACTTATTATATCTTTTAAATCATTAATATCAGTACCTAATGATTTAAATTTTCAATCTTGTCCATTTTTACCATTACCTCTTCGATCATAAGTAATCAAAGATAGTTGTGATTTTTTACAAAAAGAACTTAGTAATTTAAAATCATCTTTTTGACCTTGCAAGCCATGAGCACCAATAATAATGACTGTACTTTTATCACTCATTTGCTTAAATAATTTTACTTCATAACCATCACGTAAAATAATTACCTTTTCTCGTATTTCAGCAGCTTGTTGTAGATGAACATTGTCTTTAATTTTTGCCATTAATAAAATTCTTAAAATTATTAATATACTAATCCCAATTAAAATCGAATATAAACCATTTTGATCAGTAAAAAAATTAGCATTGTTTCATATCATGTTAAAGTTAGTCCTTTCCTATATTTGTAATTATTCGTAAATTTTAAAATTAGGTGCTTGTGGATGAATAAAAATACGTTCAATTTTTTGTGCTTTATTTGTTTCATCATTAATAGTTAATAAAACAGCTGAAAATTGACCTTCACCATCTGCTGGACTAAATTTTGCCGGCATACTTTTTTTATCACGAATAATAACTTCTTCAGCTTTAGCACCAATAATAGAATAAAACGGACCTGTCATTCCAACATCACTAATAAAAGCGGTACCTTTTGGTAATAAACGATTATCTGCTGTTTGAACATGAGTATGAGTTCCTACCACACAAGTAACTTGACCATCAAAATTTCAAGCAAAAGATAACTTTTCCGCTGTTGCTTCAGCATGAAAATCAATAATATGAATGTCACTTTTTTCTTCACTATTTTGTTTATCAATCGTAATAAGTTGTTCAAGAGCAAAATAAGGATTATCAGATTTATCCATGAAAGTACGACCAATTAAATTTGTTACACGCACTTTTTTATTACCAACTTTAACTAAAATTGTACCATTACCTGGATGATAAGGATTATAATTTAAAGGACGCAATAAATCGGGAGTTGTATTAATATACTTAGCAACATCAGGATGACCAAAAATATGATTACCGGTAGTAATAATATCAATACCAGCATTTTTTAATTCATCATAGTGTTTTTTACATAATGATTTACCATGCGTAGTATTTTCACCATTCGCAACTACTAAATCAATCTTAAATTGATTTTCATATTCCTTTTTTATTTTAGGAATTCAATATTTAACCATTTGTCTACCAACAATACTGTAAATATCACCAATTATTAAAATTTTCATTAATTTCCACCTGCTTTATTCTATTTTATCAATTTCTTGTAAAACTTTAATAAAATTATACTTTTCCGTATATTTTTCATATATTACTTGTCGTTGTTTATATTTTTCATAAAGATGCAACTTACTTTCATATTTATTTAATAAAATAATAACTTTTTGTAGACTATCATGAACAGCCGTTCGTGATACTTTTTGTAAATCAGCGATTTCTTGTAAAGATAAATTATTAATGAAGTAATTTGTAAAATATTGTTTTTGTTTTGCTGTTAATAATGTACTATAAAAAGCAAATAAACTATAATATAAAACTTGTTTTTCTAAACTATTCATTTTCATACTCCACAAACAAATCACTTGTTAAACTAAAAATATACTTATCTAAATCAAACTCTTCCAAGTCATTAATACCTTCACCAAAACCCATTAATTTAACAGGAATATCTAATTCTTCCTTAATAGCAAGAATAATACCACCTTTAGCAGTGCCATCCATTTTTGTTAAAATAATGCCAGTCAAAGAAACAATTTTCATAAATTCTTGCGCTTGATTAATACCGTTTTGTCCAGTTGTACCATCAATTACTAACAATGTTTCATTAGCTTCATGTCCTAATTTCTGAGTAATAATTTTATTAATCTTTTTTAACTCCTGCATCAAATTAACTTTATTTTCTAATCTTCCTGCCGTATCAACAATAATAACATCACAACCTTCAGATTTAGCTGCTTCAATTCCAGCATAAACAACACTAGCCGGATCTTGCTTTGGTGTTCCTAAATAACAAGGAATGCCAATTCTTTCTGCTCAAATTTGTAATTGTTCAACTGCACCAGCACGAAAAGTATCAGCAGCAACTAGAATTGGTTTTTTACCTTGTATCTTTAATTTAGCTGCTAATTTAGCTGCTGATGTTGTCTTACCATTACCATTAACACCAACAACTAAAAATAACGAAATATTATTACTACTAAAATTTAATCTTGTAGAAACCAACTGACCATCAGTATAAATAACAAACATTTTATCAATAATAATATCATTAATATCTTTTGGTTTTGTTAATTTTTGGATTTTGGCTTCATGACGAATTTCATCAGTAATAGTTTCTGCCATTTTGTATCCAACATCTGCTAAAATTAATACTTCAGTTAATTCTTCAAAATATTGTTCATCAAGTTGATGATAACGCGCTGCTAATGCTTTAATTTTAGATGCAAATAATATTCTTGACTTTTTAAGGCCCTGATCATATTTAGTTGTCTTTTGACCAAATAATTTTGTCTTTAAATTTTTAAAAAATGCCATATTTTCACCTACATTGTTTATTATACCAATAAATAACTAGTTATTTATGACATTAATACTTTAATTTTATTAAAATATTAATAGTACGATTTAAAAGTTTTATTTAATAAGTAATTTATTATATTTTAATTTAATAATAAATCCAAAAAATATCAATCAATTTTTCTTGATTTTAGCTAAAAATAAAAGATTGCAAAAGCAATCTTTTTAACTTGTTTTATTAAATACATGATGAATTTGATGGTTTATATCCACTTGTTGAAGGTTGATTTTGTAAATCCATTGCATTTATTTTTTTAGTTTTATTAAAACTTAATCGGTTGATTTTTTCTTCAAATACATGTTTCTCATTATTAGCAATTTCTTTTTCTAATAATAAATTTTTAAGTTGATCAGTCTTAATTAAAATATCCTTATTTATATCTTTGTTCTTATTAACACAACCAAAAGTAAAAATAATAATAATATAATTTAACACTGAATTTATTTTTTTCTGTTCAAAACGTGTAATATCTCTTTCAATATTGGTAATTCTTTTAGTTATATTTAATAAAATTTGTTGATTTTTTTTATTCTTAATTTTTTCATTTTTTTAAAAAAAATTCAGAAACTTTCTTATCTTTTGAAAAATCTTTGGCAAAAGATAAACTATCATTACCCATTTTATCTTTCTCAATAAAATTAGCACCTTTTTCAACTAATAAATTAATAAATTTTAAATCAGCATTACCCATTATACCATAATATAAAGGAGTATTATCTCTATTATTTTTGACATTTATATTAGCGCCATATTTAATTAATAGATCTGCAGTTTCTAAAAAATTATGAAAACATGCATAATGTAAAGGAGTATTACCAGAATTATCTTTTTCATTTATATTTAAATTATTTATTTTATTAGTAAGAAAATAAATAACTACCTTATTATTACCATTTTTTAAAAAGTAAATAAAAAGTTTTTGATCAAAACTTTTCTTAAGTTTTCATCTGTTAATATTCTTTTTGCTTCATTCAATTCTTGCATTTTAAGTTTTGATTGAGGATTATTATTTTTATCTGGGTGAGTTTTTAGAGCAGTCTGTTTGAATTTTTTTTTAATTTCTGCTACTGATGCTGTTGGTAATAAATTTAATATATCATAATAATTAGAAATTAATGATTCATCTTTCAAAATTCTTTTTTTCTCCTTTCAAAATAAAAAACCCATTTACTTTAAAATAAAGTAATGAGTTAAAAACTATATTTAGTTTTCAAATAAAGTATACATATTTGACCATTAATTTGATAAATTTAAATATTTAAATTTACCAAACATTCTTTAGTGAACTTTATTTTATTCATCAGATTTTAATAATTCAATTAAATTCATTTTATTTAATTCATGATTATTAATAATAAATGTTGATATATATATACCACCAATTATGATAAAACTTACTGGTAATATTCATCATGTTATTGTAAATGGTAAAGCCACACCAACAAAACTAATAAGAATATTAATTAAACCATAAATAGCAAGGTAACCTAGGGCAAACCCTACAATATAACCAAGTAATGCTCAAGGTGTAAAAATACCTAAAGTAAAAGAATTAATTTCTCAATTAGTATATCCTTCTGCTTTCATATGAGCCATAAAACGACGAAATTGATCGGTAAATAAATCAGTAATCATAATAACAATTAATATTGAACAAATAATCGTTGTCACAATAAATAAAGCACTAGCACTGAAAGCAATATCTGACATTTTAGTAAGCATTGCTTGTTGTCTTAATAATAAATAATTTTTTTTGACCATTGGTATATTTTGATTACCACTTAAACTAGTGGTTGCATAAATAGTATAATCATCTAAATTTGATTTAAAACTCATTCTTCCAATTAAATCAAAAACATTAGCATTAGCACTTAACTTACCATTAAATCATTGAAATACATCCGTTCCTGAATAATAAGGATTATCATCAATATAACTATAACCCATAATTTCATTAGCTCATTTTTGATCAACATAGGCTTTAGGAGTATCATAAGATTCTTGAATTCCCACAACTTGATATGTATGAAGTGGATTATCATTACCCGTAATATTTTTTCATCATGTTGGCATGTTTTTTTTAATATCTGCTTGTAAACTATCAGCATTAATATTATTTTCTTTAGTTAAAATATTATTATTAACCATTCCCATAAATCATTCTGCTGGGCGGTTTAATAAAATACTTAATGGATCTTTAGGATCAAATCCATTATATGGTTTTACCAAATCATATGAAAAAGGTCTAATTCATTCACCTGTTGAATCGGAAATACGTGATAAATCAAAATCAATAGTTTTAGCATTATCAGCTGTTGGAATTTTACCACTTTTAGCACTACCACTAATATCAGAAGGCAATTTTAATCAAATATCATTAATATTATTTCAAGTACTAGGTTCATTATTTATAATTGGTTGTCCTTTTTCATCATACATACCATTATACCTAGTGCCATGGATATCACTATATTCTTTACTATTATCAGATAATTTTATTTTTTGATCACCACGATAATTTCATTTTGTTCCACTTTTTGATCAGATGCCACCATTTGTAGTATAAGAATCTGTTGGTGGTGTTTCACCGTAATATCAATTTTCTTTTGGTAAAGGAACACTTTTACCATCAATATTTTTATAACATAAAGTATTAACTTGTGGTACACCACTAAATTGTGAACCAACATCTAATCCAAATTTAGATTGAAAAGCACGATTGATAACCATTGGAATAGCATTAGCATTAGCATTATATTTTAAAGCTTTCACTTCATCATTTTTTAATACTAACATCGCAGTATTGGGATTAATCCCAATAACATCCATTAGTTCTTTTTTAGCAATTTTTGTACTTTCATCAACACCAACTTTAAACTGTGTTACTAATTCTTCATCTGGTCCATTAATATCACCATTATTAGTAGTTTTTGGATTAAAAGCAATAGTATTATGACCAATACTAAAATAATCATAAGGATCTTCTTTAATATTTGGTCTTGGCAAACTATCAATACTCTGACGAACAAAGCCCGGTAATACTTGCTTTAAAATTTCTTTAATTGCCTCTGGACCAGGTGGCACTCCAGGATTGGGAACTTGCAAAATATTAGATAATTGGCCACTTGCAAAATTAACAATATTATATGAAAATATTTTTGATGGTGTATTATCTTCTTTACTTAAATCAGTTAATAACTGATTACTAAAAGCTTTGCCACCTAATCAACTATATGTTCAAACTAAATCATTAAGATCTAATGTCCCTGTTGATTGTTCTTGATAATAAGAGGACATTTTTTTTATAAACTCTGCTCTTTCAGATTCAGGAAAAGATGAATCAAAAGTAAAAATATCAGCAAAATTATTAGTTAATTTTTCTTTTTTAAACAATAATGGATTATATCATCCAACACGTGCCTTTTTCTCATCATAAACAATTTTATCTTCAGGTCAAGGCATAGCACCATAAGTTGGATAATATTTCTCACCGCTTGGTCGATTAAAAAAATCTCATGAATATAATCCATATTTACTCATTGGCATATTCGGCATTGGTGTTTGATACTCATAATAATTTTTATATTTTTGAGTTTTGAAATAATTAACTTTTAAACTATTAATAGTGGCAGGAACTAGTGTTGTTGCTACAATTGAAAGTGAAGCTAAAGTAATAACTCCCGAAGTAACTAAAATTTTTTTTCAACTAGTTTTTGATAAAGATAATAAAAAACGAAGACGAAAATTATTTTGTAAAAACTTGCTAGTTCTACTTTTAGGAACACCTAAAGCTAAATCACTATCTTTTTTAATTAAAAATAAAGGATCACGTTTTAAAAGACGAAAGGCAGTTAATAAAGTAACAATTGTAATAAAACCAATAATTAAAACAATTGAAATAAATAATGGAACAACATCAAAGTTAAAAACATTATATGGTAAAACAAATAAAGTATTAAAAATCTCAGTTAAATATACCTGAATTACAAGACCAACAATTCAGCCAATTGGAATTGCAATTAATAGTGTTAATAATGGATATGCCAAATAAGAAATCGTAATTTGTCATGTTTTATAACCTATTGATTTTAAAATACCCATTGAAACTTGTCCATGTTGGATTGCTTTTTTAACAATTAAAGTGGTAATAAAAATAACAACCGTTAGTAAAAATAATACTCCTGCTATTGCTGCAAATAAAAATCCAATTATTGCTGAATTAAATATCTTTTCTTTACTATTATAAAGCGAAAACTGACTATTACTACTTGTAACTACAGGATTTGGATTAATAAGGTATGTAGAAGATGATTGTGGTGTTGGATCTGTATTACCATATTTCTCAACTAAATACTTATTATAATCATATTGATTTAAATCACTAACATCATTATCACTAAATATTGTTTTTTGAAAAAAATCATTAAATAAATCAACATCAAATTCATGAATACTATTTTTAGGAACATTATTTCATTTTGTAAAATACATTAAAGTATTATCAGTTTTATCTGCTGTCTTATATCAATTTCCATCATTTCATGCTGAAGGTGTAACATAAGCAATAAATTCAGTTCTTGTATTGGGAATTGGATCTAAGTCACTAATCGTTGGATAAATATCATAAGCATCACCACCAATACCACTAACAATAAAGTCAGTACCATTAATATTAATATGATCGCCTGGTTTATACGCTTTATTACTTTTATTTTTTCTTGCATATTGTGGCGTAATAACTATTTCATTTTTACTTGTTGGTGCAACACCTTCAAATACTTTTAGATTAGTATGATTTAAAGCATTAGGTAAACCAATATCAATAATTTTAGTATTAATTTGAGTATTATTAATTACTCCAGCACTGGCAGTAAATTGATTACGAACATATAAATCACGCATTTGTAATGCTGCAACCGCACGAATTAAATATGTAGAAAATGCATCTCTTTCAGTGCCATCACTAATCACATTATAGTTAAAAGGTGAATGATAACCAATAGAAGTATTAGTAAAATTAGTATAAATGTTACTATCTGATTCTGTTGCAGAAAAATTACGATAAATTCTCATTCATTGACCATTCATACCATAATCATTATCTAATCTTGGATCAGGTTCAGTTTCCTTAACTACTTTAATAAAAAGTTCATTTCTTTCTGTTTGATTTTGCAAATTAACACTATCAGGAATAGTAGCATCATTAGAAGAAGATCTAAAATTTATTTTATTTTCTAAAATTCAAGTGGTAACTTTATCATTATCAGTTTCCTTTAATATCGGATCTGTTGAATGTTTTGTAATCCATTCCTTAATAAAAGTATTAATAGATTGAAGAATATTGGGTGCTGTTTTTTTTAAGAAAACATCACGATATAAATCATCTGCTGCTGTTTTAAAATGGTTTTTTAAATTCTCATTAGCAGCATTTTTTGATTTTAATAATAATTGACCATAGATGCTTGCTTTAACATTATTATTATTCAAATTAAAAACTAAAGGATTATCCGGATTTGTTCATCTTATATCATTAAACCCAGTAATATTGCCTGTATTATCACGAGTATAATCAATAGTTAAGTTATCTTTAGTGATTGGTAGTATTTCTTGATCTGTACCTATTTTTGTATCATCAAAATAAAGCGCTTTAGTACTTTTACTATTAGTTCCATCTTGAACATAAAATCGACCTAACTTTAAACTAAAAGCTTGATTAGCAATTTGTTTAATACCTTGTGACACTGGTGAATAAGGTAAAACAGCATCAAACTTAAGATCATTTAATCCTAATTGATTACTTCCTTCAATCATTCTAACGTATGATATTCAACTTCCAGTAACCAACGAAGTTGCAAAAGCAGTAAGTAATAGTAAAATAACTAATTGTAATTTACTTTTTCATGTAGCAACTAAAGTCTGCTTTAATAGTAACGCATTCTTAAATAAACTTTTTTTTGATTTCTTATTAGTAGATACCATTTTTTTATTATTCGCTTTTTCGCGTTTATTTAACCTTGCCATTACAGTTCTCCCTAATTCCTGAAATTAAAATTTTGCATTTAATTTTAATTATTAAGTTCACATATGGATTAATAATATCACACTTATACAAAATTAATATATAGGATAATTTTAAAATAAATAATAGATAGTTTTTATAATGTTTAATTTTTCTCTGTTTGATATATTACCATATTTAAATTGTTTATTTAAATAAATTTTAAAATTAAAATAACTAATGATACAATTTGTAAGAAATGAATTTAATTATTTTCAGAGTTAAATCTATTAAATTTTAGTAAAATAAAATTGACAAAAATAACACTTTATTTAAGGAGAACTGCTATGAAAAAAGTATTTACCAAGTTAGGAATTATCTTAATAGCAAGTGCCACTATTTTACCTCTATCAGCTTGTACCTTTAACTTTTATGTTAACCGTGTAACTAATAGTATCGCTAAAAGTTTTGCTGACCAAACTTCTGCTTTAATTAAAAGTATGGTTATGTCAAAAGAGTTAGGTGCTGATACTAGTAGTACTAATGATGATATTATGGGAAAAATTAAAAATAATAGTATTAATAATTTAACTAAAAATACTAGTTTAGATAATTGAGGTGATTTACAAACACGTTGAGGGGAAAATGGAAAAATTGATGTAAATAACTTTGATCCTGATAATTTTTTTAAAGCTTCTGGAACAGGTGAATTAACTAAAACCATCAATAGTAAAAAGCAAGTTAATGATGTTTTTTCATCACTTGATTATATTAGAACTATATCAATTATGGCTAACCCACAATTAGAAAATATAGTTGTTGGTGCTGGTATGGACCCCATTTCTAGTTTTTTAAAATCATTACAAGGTGACTTAAGCACTTTACCAGCTGGATTACAATTAGTTGCTAATTTAATTAATAACTATGGTCCTAATTTTTTAAATCCGCTAACTAGAATATTTGGTAATTTAGTCAATGGCAGTTGATCAGATCAACAAACTTCTACACCCACTGATGAAGAAACATTAACTAAGTTTATGAATAATTGAAAAGATGATAGTGGTCAACCTTATAGCGCTTGAAATGATAATGGAAAATGGAAAATAAGTCCAAGTTTTGGTGAATTTCCTGGTCATAAAGTTGAAAATTGAAAATCAAAACAAGATTATGATTTATATCATGGTGGCACTTTAATTAATTACTTATTTTGAAAAATGAGTAAAGATAATAACATCTTTGGTAAAGATGGTAAAACTCCAAGGTATTTAGGTAATATTCTTTCAGAATATATAACTGTTAATGGTATAAATCCACTGGATGTTCAATTTGATGAGAAAGGATTTTTTGCTGATATTGAAAAATACTTTCCCTATCTTTTAACTAACCCACTTTATATCTTAACAATTATTGAAGCAATTATTCCGGTTATTAAAAAATGAATATTAGATATGCCCGATATTACTGAAGGTGTTAAAAACTTAACAATTGGTAATGGTTATCCATCAAAGCCAAGTGCTGGTAGCTATAATTTGCTTGATATTATCAATACTATAAAATCTTTAATTAACCAACCAGAAAAATTAAAACAAATACTTCTAACCGTATTTGGTAAAACTACAGCAGAAACTCGTGGTTTCGATACATTTCTTTATGATGTTAAACTTAATTTAAAAGTTAAAATTGGTCTTTTACCTATACCAGTAAATTTAACCTTAGGCGGGCTTATTGGTGATAGTGCATATGATCCTAGTCCATTAATTGATACCATTATCAAAGCAATTAATACAGATAGTGTTAAAAATATTATTGATAGCATTACTGATCTAATTACCAAAATTTCAGAACAATATCCAGGTAATGAAGGTATTAATATTGATCTACAAGATTTAGAGAATTTTTTATTTAATAATACTAGTGGTCTCTTAATAATTCTTAAAAATGATACTATTGTTACTCTAAAAAACATAATTAATAAAAGTGATGTAACAGCAACCGATGTCGAAGAATTATATAAATCATTAGGTGGACACATTAATAAAGATGATCCAGAATATCCAACTTTTACTCAGGGTTCAATACTTGATATTTTACAAAAAACTATGCTTGAACCAAACAGTCAACTAAATAATATCTTAAATTTATTACTTGGTACTACTGATGAAAGTCATAAATTAGGAATTAAAAATATTATTACTGCTAATAATAATCAATGAATTAAAGATAACTATGAAACTTATTTTGATGCTGATAACACAACCGGCATTAATAAAAAAATAGGTAATACTTCTAATATTACTATGACTAAAACTACCATCAATAATATCGAAACAATTAATTTAAAATATGATTTTACATATAAAATTAAAAACACTACATATCATTTTATTATCACTGCTATTGATATTGAAAATTTAATTGATTTTCAAGGTATACGTACTTTTAAATTTAAAAGTATTACTTTAGTAAAATAAAAAATTAATTTTAATGTATTATTTACTAGATATTTAATAAAAAAATAATAGTTATCATAATAATAATTATTTTTAACTATAAAATATATGACTATATACTATACAATTTTAATTTTAATGCTATACTTAATTAAGTGCTTATTAATCTCATTATATCAGATATTATTATCAGATTTATCAATTAGGCGCCAGAAAGAAGAGGCATTGTTAATGGAAAACAATCAAACAATCGAAGCATTATTAGAAGAAATTAAAGTTTTAAAAGAAACAGTAATTACTATTAATGCAAGTTTAACAACACTTGTAAAAATCACAGAAGAACGTGAAAAACGTTTTGCTGAACGTGGAGCAAGAACACAAGGGGATAGAAATTCTTCTGATCGTGGAAACTTTAGACCACGTTCTGACCGTGGTGATTCTAGTTGAGGAAACAGTGGTGGATTTAGCAGACGAGACCGTGACGACCGTAATCGTAAGGGATAATTTAAACAAATAAAAAAACTTATAGCTAAGATTTAGCTATAAGTTTTTTTATTTGTTTAAATGTATAGCTAACTAAAGTAATATTTACTCATATCTTGAAAAACAAAATCAATAGCTTTTTTAATATTTGGTCAATAATTTGGTAATATTTTTCTTATATTATGTTTTATAGCAAATCAAAAATGTTCAATTGGATTTAAATTAGGAGAATATGGCGGAAGAAATAATAGTTTGCATCCAGCATTTTCAATTAATTGTTGTGTTAATTTAGATTTATGAAACGTTGCATTATCTAAAACTATAATTTGTCCACGCTTTAATACTGGAATTAGTTTATTTTTAACATATGATTCAAAAATTTTACTATTGCAATGTCCTTCAAATGCTCATAAGGCTTTTAATTTACCTTTATTTAGTGAACCAATTATACTCATTCTCTTTATTTTATATGCGGGTTTATTATCAAATAATCTTTTACCTTTTTCAGATCAACCATATTTATAAAATTCATTATCATCAATTCCAGATTCATCAATATATACTAAATCTTCATTCATTATTTTAGCTATTTCTTTTAAAAAATCTTCTTGTTTATTTTTATCTCTTTGTTCATATAGAAAAGTTTTTTTTATATGTATAATTTAGTTTTTTAAAATAGTTATAAACTGTTTCTTTAGTCATATTTCCAAATTTATCAATTACTTTTTGAACTGTAACATCTTTATTTTCTGCTAAATAATTTTTTAATTCATCTAAATCCTTTATTTTGTGGCTATGTCCTTTTTGATAATTCAAAATTGGTTTTATATGCCCAGTTTCTTTTTTTCTTTTTCTTCATAAAAATAAAGTCTTTCTAGTGATATTGAACACTTTACAAATTTCTTTAATTTTCATATTTTTACTTTCATAAGCTTCTATTACTTTTCTTCGTAAGTCTTCACTGTATGGTTTTGGCATAATTTAATCTTCCTAATCTATTTTAATTATTGCTGAATTGTACTTTTAAATTCAAAAACTGTTTAAATTACATATTATTATTTTACATTATTTATGAGTAAACATTACTTTAGTTAGCTATAATGAAATTAAATATTAAAAATAACTATTTTAATTCACTAATTTGTTAATTTTTCAAAATCTAAAACCCCATCAACTCAACTATTATTAAAATTAGTATCATGAGTTGTCAATAATACAGTGCCTTCAAATTCTTGCAATGCTTTTAATAAAGACTCTTTAGCTAAAACATCAATATGATTAGTTGGCTCATCTAAAATTAATAAGTTATAAGGTTTTAATGCCAATGCTGCTAATCTAACTTTAGTTTGTTCACCACCAGAAAGTAAGTTCATTGGTTTCATTACTAAATTACTACGCAAACCAAAACTTGCTAAAATTCTTCTAATCTCAACATCATTTAATTTAATATCTAACTCTTTTAAATAATTAAATGGAATAGTACTAGTCATTACTTCAGTTTGATGAAAATACGCTACTTGCATTCGATCATCTAAATTAATATTTCCAGCACTTGCTGGAAATATTACCAGCTAACGTTTGCAAGAAAGTAGTTTTACCAATTCCATTATACCCTTTAACAACTCACTTACTACCAGTCTTAATAACAAAAGTAAGCGGCTTAATTAATGGTTTATGATAACCTATCTCAAGGTTTTTAGCTTGAACAGCAATTGAACTTGTTGTTTTATAATACTTAAAATAAAACTTTGGAGGAGACTGGATTTTCTGTTTTTCTAAAACATTAATTTTAGATAATTGTTTTCTTCTTGATTCAGCACTTTTAGCAGTCGAAGCACGTGCTGCATTTTTACTAATATAAGTTTCTAATTTTTCAATTAATTTCTTTTGATTTGAATATGCTGATTCATATTGACGATGATGTAAACTTTTTTGTTCTAAAAAACTTTCAAAATTACCAACATAACGAGTAATCATATAATTATCAATATCGAAAATAATATTACATGTTGTATTAATAAAATTACGATCATGTGACACCAATAAAAATGCACTAGGGTAATTTTGTAAAAACTTAGCTAATCAATTAATTTGTTCAATATCCAAAAAATTAGTTGGTTCATCAAGTAATAAAAAATCATCTTCATTTAATAATAATTTTGCTAATAATACTTTTGCTCTTTGACCACCACTTAAACTACCTAAAGTTTGTTCTAAAAGTTGTAAATTAATACCCAATCCATCAACTAAACGACCAATTTTTTTACTAATAGTATCAAATCCTTGGTGTGTCAATTCATCTTGAATTTTCATTGCTTTCGTTAATAACTCTTCACTATAATTATTAGCCATTTCTGCATATAAGTTTTCCATTTGTTGTTCACGTTCAAAAAGTTTTTGATAACTTTCACGCAAATATTGTAAAACTGTTAATTCTAAATTAACCTCTTGATGTTGATCCAAATACCCAATTTTAATTTTAGGATGAATATTTAAATTAATATGATCTGCAGATACTGTTCCATTAATAATATTTAATAATGTTGTTTTACCAACACCATTCATACCAATTAATGCCACATGTTCACCTTTATTAATTTGTAAAGTGGCGTTTTTATATAAAACTTTTCCACCATTAGCATGTGTTAAATTCTCAATTGTGACAATACTCATCTTATACCTCATTAATATTTTTTAATTACTTAGTAATAATAACATGAATATTAACCATAAAATAAGAGAAAAGAGAAAATAGTATTAATTTTATAGATTAAAATTTTATTATTTTCAACAAAATTATTAACTTATTAATTATGTTGAAATAAACATTTTACTTTATTTCAAGTATTAACTGAAATTGGAATATTATTAATACTCTTTGCATCAAATTTTTCTTGAGTTTGATGAGACAATTTTCTATTTTTAATTATATTAATATTTTGTTCAAAACTTGGTCTAATTTCATCAAAAGATATGTTTTTTTGAGTACTTAAATAGTTTTTTAAAACTCTAGAATTGATATTATGAAAATCTATTTCTTTTAAGTCCTCCATTTCTAGTTTTTTTGCTTTTTTTGATTCTACTAGCTTTCACATTTTTTTAAATAAAGGTTTAATTGCACATTCTTTTAGTATCTGAACGCTTAATACTGCTACAATTGCCAAAACTATACATCAACCTATAGGCAGAGCAGTAAGTGTTGCTATTCCTAAAGCTGCAGGAGTTCATCAACAAAGCGCCATTGCAAAGGGAATTTTACGTGCAATAACAGAAATAATTCCTGAAACAACACCAAAAAGATAAGTTTCAAGGGCAAAAATAAAAAATTTTCCAACTCACCTACCTAATTTACCTAAAATATTTTTGCTTTCTTGGTAATGTTTAGTAATCTGTGTAACTTACAAAAATAACTATGTTTAATTAATTCTAGTAAATATAATTAAATGACTAGAAAGAGTGAGTTACAGATGGCTAAAAAACAAAGTATTAATAATAATGATCCAATATCAAAAGCAGTAGATTTATTACTAGAAAATACTGAAGATTTAACAACAGTATTTAAAGAAGGAGGATTATATAAAGAATTAACAAAAAGATTAGTAGAAAAGATGTTAAATTCTGAAATGCAAAATTATTTAGGGTATGAAAAAAATCAACATAGTAATAGTGAAAATGCTCGTAATGGTATAAGTTCAAAAAAATTAATAACTCAACAAGGTAAAATTGAAATTAATGTACCAAGAGATCGTAATAGTGATTTTACTCCTGTAATAGTTGCAAAAAGACAGAGAAGATTTGATGGCTTTGATCAACAAGTTCTTTCACTATATGCCAAAGGAATGACTTTATCAGATATTAGAATGCAGTTGCAAGAGTTATATCATGGTGCAGATATTAGTGAAAGTGTTATTAGTCAAATTACTGATGATGTGATAGATGATGTCAAGGCGTGGCAAAATCGACCATTAGAAAGTATTTATTCTATTGTTTATTTTGATTGTATAGTAGTTAAAGTACGGCAAGATAAACGCATTATTAACAAATCAGTTTATATAGCATTAGGAGTGGATTTAGAAGGCAAAAAAGATGTTTTAGGTTTATGAATTAGTGAAAATGAAGGTTCTAAATTTTGACTAGCTAATTTTACAGAAATGAAAAATCGAGGCTTAAATGATATTTTGATTGCTTGTAGTGATAATTTAACAGGCATGTCAGAAGCAATACAAGCAGTTTATCCTAAAACTGAACATCAATTATGCATAGTTCATCAAATTAGAAATAGTTTAAAATATGTTTCATACAAACATCGAAAAACCTTAGTTGCAGATTTAAAACCAATTTATAGTGCATGTAGTGAAGAACAAGCAATGCAAGCTTTAGAATAGACTTACTGCATAACGTTTTTAAGTTTTAATGATAAATTATAAAATCCTGCAATTAAATTAAATCTTAAAAATATTCGTTTTCTACCTTTTCTAAATTTATAACCAATAATTTTAAAACATTTTAAAAATGCAAAAACATGTTCAATTTTTCTGCGAGTTTTATTAATAATCTTATTAAAAATGGTAATTTTACTTGTTTTAGGATTATTTTTACTAGTTTTAATGGGTAAAAATGTATTACTATGAATTTTTTGTAAACCTTGATAACCTTTATCTGCAAGAATTACAGTTTCTGACAAAAATTCTAACTTTGAATTTTTAAAAGTTTTAAAATCATGATTTTTACCAGTATCAGGAAAAATATTTAAAATTTCATTAGTATGTGCATTAATTATGGTTTGAAACTTAACAGTATGCATTCATTTTTTGCCAGAAAATCAATCTTTTTGATTATATTTTGGTCGTTCTGTTTCTACTTCTGTTACATCAATTATCAAAATTTTATTTTTGAATTCTTCTTTTTAAAAAATATTTTTATTTGTTAAATTATTAAACTTATTATTATTTATTAAAATGTCTTCAATTGAACGAATATTTCGTAAAGCAGTAGTATCAACCATATCATACTCAGCACCAATACTATGATATGTACGATTTTCATATAAATATCTTAAAGTCATTACTAGTCTATCTTCTATTGACATTTTATATGGCCTTCCACCAGTGGTATTTTTTAGATTTTGATGATCTAATAAAATATTTAAAATTTCATTAAAAACTAGTTTATTAATACCAACTATTTTACGAAAATATTGATCCGGTTTATCTTTTAATTCAAAATATGTCATAAAATTTATCCTTAACTATTCAAATTTTATTTTAATAATAACAAAAAAATGAAAAGTTAACTAGTTATGCAGTAAGTCTAATCATTTGAAAGTAAATGAAATAAACAATATCCGCAAATTACTAAATCTTGATATAAAAATTGAGATAATTTAATGGTTTTTATTAGTTATCCACCAGAAATTAAAAGAGTGATTTATACTACAAATGCTATTGAATCTGTTAATAGTCAATTACGAAAAGTTATCAGAAATAAAAAAGTTTTTCCTAATGATATGGCAGTTTTCAAAATATTTTACTTAGCAATTGAAAATATAACAAAAAAATGAACAATGCCCATTCAAAATTGAAATACAGCAATTGCTCATTTTATGATAAAATTTGAAGATAGAATTAATCTGAACTAGTAACTTTGTAAAACAAAGATACACAGATTACATAAAAGCCTCGCTTTCTTTAATATTTTCATCATTATTAATGACACCATTAATATTTTCTTTATTTTTAAAATCTAAAATAGATTTTTTTCTAATAACTACTTGATTATCATTTTCATTTTTTATGAATTGACTTTCTTCTAAAAGTTCTTTTTTACAAAAATAAACTCTATATTGCTCTATTATTTTTTGTTCAACATCAGTTTCTTTATTATTAATATAGCTAACTAAAGTAATATTTACTCATAAATAATGTAAAATAATAATATGTAATTTAAACAGTTTTTGAATTTAAAAGTACAATTCAGCAATAATTAAAATAGATTAGGAAGATTAAATTATGCCAAAACCATACAGTGAAGACTTACGAAGAAAAGTAATAGAAGCTTATGAAAGTAAAAATATGAAAATTAAAGAAATTTGTAAAGTGTTCAATATCACTAGAAAGACTTTATTTTTATGAAGAAAAAGAAAAAAAGAAACTGGGCATATAAAACCAATTTTGAATTATCAAAAAGGACATAGCCACAAAATAAAGGATTTAGATGAATTAAAAAATTATTTAGCAGAAAATAAAGATGTTACAGTTCAAAAAGTAATTGATAAATTTGGAAATATAACTAAAGAAACAGTTTATAACTATTTTAAAAAACTAAATTATACATATAAAAAAAACTTTTCTATATGAACAAAGAGATAAAAATAAACAAGAAGATTTTTTAAAAGAAATAGCTAAAATAATGAATGAAGATTTAGTATATATTGATGAATCTGGAATTGATGATAATGAATTTTATAAATATGGTTGATCTGAAAAAGGTAAAAGATTATTTGATAATAAACCCGCATATAAAATAAAGAGAATGAGTATAATTGGTTCACTAAATAAAGGTAAATTAAAAGCCTTATGAGCATTTGAAGGACATTGCAATAGTAAAATTTTTGAATCATATGTTAAAAATAAACTAATTCCAGTATTAAAGCGTGGACAAATTATAGTTTTAGATAATGCAACGTTTCATAAATCTAAATTAACACAACAATTAATTGAAAATGCTGGATGCAAACTATTATTTCTTCCGCCATATTCTCCTAATTTAAATCCAATTGAACATTTTTGATTTGCTATAAAACATAATATAAGAAAAATATTACCAAATTATTGACCAAATATTAAAAAAGCGATTGATTTTGTTTTTCAAGATATGAGTAAACATTACTTTAGTTAGCTATATATATAGCTAACTAAAGTAATGTTTACTCATAAATAATGTAAAATAATAATATGTAATTTAAACAGTTTTTGAATTTAAAAGTACAATTCAGCAATAATTAAAATAGATTAGGAAGATTAAATTATGCCAAAACCATACAGTGAAGACTTACGAAGAAAAGTAATAGAAGCTTATGAAAGTAAAAATATGAAAATTAAAGAAATTTGTAAAGTGTTCAATATCACTAGAAAGACTTTATTTTTATGAAGAAAAAGAAAAAAAGAAACTGGGCATATAAAACCAATTTTGAATTATCAAAAAGGACATAGCCACAAAATAAAGGATTTAGATGAATTAAAAAATTATTTAGCAGAAAATAAAGATGTTAGAACCTGTTTAGAATCTTTTCGAAAATAATGTAAAATGATTATATATTTTAAAATCAGAGGTATATATTATGCATAAAAATTATCCAAGTCATGTCACCAAAGAACAATTTGAGAACATAAAAACAATTTTAGAAAATAGCAAAAAGAAAACAAAACCAAGAAGTTTAGATTTATATGAAGTATTTTGTGCAATTTTATATGTATTAAAAAGTGGTTGTCAATGAAGAATGCTACCAAAAAATTTTCCAAAATGACAAACTGTATATTATTATTTTCAAATTTGAAGTAAAAATAACGGTAAAGAAGCTAGTGTATGGCAATTAATTTTAAAAAAAATTGGTTAAAAAAGTTCGTATCAACAATAATCGCAAAGAACAAACTAGTTTTTGTATAATTGATTCGCAAAGTGTTAAAAATACAGATACTACTGAAAATAAAGGTTATGATGCTGGTAAAAAGATTTCAGGAATAAAGCGTCATATTATTGTTGATTCTCAAGGTTTACCACATGCAATTTAAATAACCACAGCAGAAAAAACAGATCGTAATAGCGCTATAATAATGATTGAAAATGAAAAAGAAAATCTTTCTGCAGTTCAAAAAATAATAGTAGATGCTGGTTATACTGGTGAAAAATTTGCTTCTGAAATCAAAACAATCATAAATGCAAATGTTGAAATTATAAAACGCAATGAACTACATACTTTTGTAGTATTACCAAAAAGATGAATTGTAGAACGAAGCTTTGCTTGATTAGAAAAATACAGAAGATTATGAAAAAATTGTGAAAGAAAACTAAATACTAGTTTACAAATGGTTGTTCTTTCCTTTATTTCAGTTTTATTAAAAAGATCCTAAACAGGTTCTTACAGTTCAAAAAGTAATTGATAAATTTGGAAATATGACTAAAGAAACAGTTTATAACTATTTTAAAAAACTAAATTATACATATAAAAAAAACTTTTCTATATGAACAAAGAGATAAAAATAAACAAGAAGATTTTTTAAAAGAAATAGCTAAAATAATGAATGAAGATTTAGTATATATTGATGAATCTGGAATTGATGATAATGAATTTATAAATATGGTTGATCTGAAAAAGGTAAAAGATTATTTGATAATAAACCCGCATATAAAATAAAGAGAATGAGTATAATTGGTTCACTAAATAAAGGTAAATTAAAAGCCTTATGAGCATTTGAAGGACATTGCAATAGTAAAATTTTTGAATCATATGTTAAAAATAAACTAATTCCAGTATTAAAGCGTGGACAAATTATAGTTTTAGATAATGCAACGTTTCATAAATCTAAATTAACACAACAATTAATTGAAAATGCTGGATGCAAACTATTATTTCTTCCGCCATATTCTCCTAATTTAAATCCAATTGAACATTTTTGATTTGCTATAAAACATAATATAAGAAAAATATTACCAAATTATTGACCAAATATTAAAAAAGCGATTGATTTTGTTTTTCAAGATATGAGTAAACATTACTTTAGTTAGCTATACTACTTATATTGAATCTTCAACTGGTGTTGCACAAGGTGCTAGAACCGGATTTTCGGCAATAATTACTGGAACAATGTTTTTAATTGCTATTATTTTATATCCAATATGAAATTAGTAATTTAATTGCAAAAGTTAGAAATAGTAATCCAGGCAAAATTACAGAAAATAATCAAAATGACTTTCGGGTTAGTGACGGTACTTGTCAAATTGATATTGTAACCAAAGATGAAAAAAATGAAAAACTTATTACTTCTTAGAACCTGTTTAGGATCTTTTTTGATTAATTTTTAATAAAATTTATATTATAATGGTTATTTTATAATAAAAAATAGATTTTTAGTCGATAAGTTTTCAAATGATAAAATTTTTTTAACAAAAAAATGAAAAAGAAAATAAATTATTGGTTAAGTACCTATTTATAAATGATTATTTCTTGTTTTAGTTAAATTCTATTAAAAAGATCCTAAACAGGTTCTTATACTATCAATACAAGCAAAAATAATGAATTAGGCATTAATAATATAATTATTACTAATATTATATTTAATAAAAGTACTTTAAAATTAACAACAGAAGAAGGTTTTAGACAAGGTAATCCAATTACTAGTTTTAAATTAAAATTTAAAAGTGATGATAAACAAAAGCAATTTGATGAACTAGTTAAATTACTAAATACAAAAATTTCTACACAATTTTTTAGTCATATTAATAATTGAACACCAGTAACAGGAAATTTTCCAAACTCAAAAGTTTTTTTAGAAATCCATTTTGGTAATGTAAGTATCCATAGAATTGATTGTGGAATAGCTCCTACAGAATAAATTAAATTCGATTTTCATTACTTTCAAAATTTTTAAAATCAACTTTCAATAGCCTTACTTAAATAAAATTCTTCAATAATATAAATAAACATACAAAAAGTTATCAGAAATGATAACTTTTTTGTAAATAAATTAAATATAAATCTTATATAATTACTTCAATTATGTTAATTTACTATAACTTGTATTGGGCTTATTACTATCATTATACTTTTTTTCATGATTAACAATACTCTTAATGTTATTGAAATTATTTTTTTGTTGTTCTAAAATTCTAATTTTTTTATCTTTTTCTATCCTTAATAAATTCATTTCAGATTTTAAATTGTTTTTTTCTTGTTCTTGATTTTTAATTAAAAATTCTAAGTTAATAATTTTTCCTTCAATATATTTAATATGTCTTCAATGAAATGTAATTCTTTCTCTCATTGCTCTATTTTCTTGACAATTTCCATTTTTTTCTAAGCATGGTGAAGATAATAATTTTTTATGTTCTGAATCTTCTCTTTTAAGTTCTTCTAAAAAATTAGATACTTGTCTTTGATTATCACTTATATTTTTGATACAAGTTTCTAAATTACTTTTAATAATAGCCATTTTTTGTTCAATTAAATTTATTTCTACATTTAATATATTTATTTCTTGCTCTCTATTCATCTTTTTTTCCTTTCAATCTAAACTCATTTATTTTAAAATAAAAACTATATTAAGTTTATAATAATTATAAATTAATAATTTTTAATTTTAATTTTTTAACTTACTTTGTATATCCTTTTTTAGTTATTTACTTAATTTATATAAAAAGATATTAAAAATGAGAGTATTATCTCTCATTTATTTTTTTAATAAAATTAATATTACAAACTTATATAATTAACAGTAAATCTAAATAAATATAATCTATTAAATTCTAACTAAAAGTTACACCTTGCAAGTTAATATTCCATACTCGATCACGGAAACATTTAACTGTATCAATGCTTCAATTAATGCTTACATAAACATTTTCTTCATCATGTCAAATATGAATATAACCATGTAATTCAAGAAAGGCTCCTCAAAATCCATCATCATAATAGTAACTAAGCTCAAATATATTTTTGTTTCTATCATTACTAATATCATTAGTACTAATACTTAATTGCGAACCTTTTAATTTTTGATCAGTATAAGTATTACAATAAAGACTAAAATACGAATTATCACCAAAACTCAATTTACTAAACTTATTAGAAAAACTATCTCAATCTGGTGCATAATTTGTTCAATTAGATAATATAGTAATATCAGAGCTCGTTCAAGTACTTTTTAATGAACCAACACTATTAGTTTCACTATAATTATAATTTAGTTGATCATTATTAATACTACTACTATCAACAGTAAAATCAGCAACTATCTTTCCTTTATAAATAGTTTCATCACCACTAATAGTTACTTGTTGATTAGTAATATCATCTTCACTAAATTTAATTGCATCTAGCTTTACATTTGGATTACTTTTACTAATCGCAGTTTTAATTTCTTCAATATTTGGTTTTGATAATCCATTAGTTTTAATTGTTCCTAAATTTAAATTTTTAAAAACATCACTTAAAAGCTCTGTTTTATCACAATCATAACTAACAACAATACTATCATTGCTATAAAATTTACCATCACCATTAATAACTGCACTATTATCAGTAATTTTATCAACTATAATTTTGCTTACATCAAGATTATAGTTAGCGGTTTTAAGTGCTAAAATTAATTGCTCTTTACTTGGTGTATTTTGTCCAGGAATATTCAAAGTTGGTAATTTATTATTTAAAACACTATTTAAATCAATAAGTAAATTATTAATTACTACATCAGCACTAGTGTATACATATTGATTAATAGATTTAATAGTAACACTATTATTTTGCAACGTTACTTGAATAGCATTCATATTTAACCTTGAATATTGTTTTTTCAATGCACTATTAACATCTTCTAAAGTTATTACTTTACCTATAATAGCAATTTTATCTAATCCCTTATTAATAACGTCTTTAAGAGCAATTCTAATATCAAGATTTAAATTTAGTATTACTTTACCGGTATATTTTTTTTGATTTGTACTAGTAATAGTGGCACTATTAGTAGCAGTAATTTCTATTGCAATAAAAGAAGTATCTAACTTTTCTTGGTAAGTATCACGTAATGCTCTCATTACATCATTATTTGATGGTATATCATGACCATTAGTCTTAACCATTAAATCTTTTTTATTAATAATAGTACTTAAATCAACACTATCATTAGTACTAAATGTAACTGTTACCTTACCAGTATAAAGAGGAATAACATCATCACCCGTAATACCTGTAATAGTTGCTTCTTTATTAGAAATAACATCAATTTTAAGGCGATCCATTTCTAAATTAGAATATTTTTCTTGAATACGACTGTAAACAGCTTCCACAGTAGGTTTTTGACCATTAGTACTAAAATTACCAATGGATGCTCCATCAACAATTATTGTTCTAATATCAATAGTTTGGATTTGATAAGTAATTTTAATTTTATCTTGATTGTAAAAAATACCATCACCAACAACAAAAGCATAATTAGTGGTTTTATTAATAATTTTAATATTATCAGTATGAAGTTCATGATTTAAAATAAATAGTTGTGATTTTAATTCATAATCTGTAGGTATTGTTCCTCTATGTTCCTCTGGTACAATTTTTAAATCTGTTTGTGTTAAATCTTTTTTTAAATCTTTTTTGAATATAGTTAGATTATTACATGCCGTTGTACTAGCAGTGACTGCGCTTGATAATAATAATGCGCCCATAAATGATAATGGTTTTTTCATATATATACCTCATTTAAATATTGTAAAAAATTAATAATTATTTTAAAGTGATTATATCATAATTTAAAAAAAATTAAATTCTAGATTTTTAAATGATTTTATTAAAAAAAAGCGTGTTATATATTTTACATTTTTAATGTATGTACTTTTAATGAAGAAGTTGAAACTGAAATATTTTGTACATCTTTATTAATTTTATTAATAACAAAATTTGATATTTTATTATCATTTTCTAAGTTTTTCTTTATAAAAAATTGTTTTTTATAACATTCAAAATACTGTTCTTTTCAATATTTAACTATTTCTTTTTCTTTTTTATAAAGTTTAATAGAAAATTTATATCAGAATTTATTTATTGATAATTCTAACTCAAGATTATTAAATAAGAATTCATTATTTATATTTTTACTTAATAAAAAGTTTTGATGATCTAAAAGTTGAATTTTTATTTCTTGAAAATTATAATTTTTTTCTAAAATTGAATCTTTTATCATATCTATATTTTCTTCACAATAGTTATTTTTATTAAATATGATTTCATTTAAAATTTCATTATTACGTTTATATAATTCTTTTATATTTAATATTTTTTCATTTATCTCTTTTAAATGTTCTTCTCTCATTTTTTTCTTTTCAAAAAAATTCATTTATTTTAATTTTTAAAATAAACTATAAATAATAATAATAAATGATTATCTAAAAAACATAAAAAATGCTTTTAACACTATTAAAGTTATTATTATTACTTTTTTTGAAATTTGACTTATTTTGAAATAATATAAGAGATTCTAAAGTTGACAAATTTTTTTTATTTTCTATACTGTATATAACTAAATATTAGTTTTTAATCCATTTACTTTTTATGAAAGTAAATGGGTTTTTATTTTGAAAGGAAAATTGAATATGCCAAAAAAATCAAATTTTGAAAAAAAAGATTGAAAAGAAAAAGAAAAATTTGATGAAGAAAAAATAATCTACTCAAGTATTTTTCATACAATAACAATTTTAGAAATTTTAAATGATAATCCTATAATATTTTTTAAAAAATTAAATCATATTATTAAAGAACTATATATAGAAACTATTTTATTAAAAATGCCAAATACATATAGCTAACTAAAGTAATGTTTACTCATATCTTCAAAAACAAAATCAATCGCTTTTTTAATATTTGGTCAATAATTTGGTAATATTTTTCTTATATTATGTTTTATAGCAAATCAAAAATGTTCAATTGGATTTAAATTAGGAGAATATGGCGGAAGAAATAATAGTTTGCATCCAGCATTTTCAATTAATTGTTGTGTTAATTTAGATTTATGAAACGTTGCATTATCTAAAACTATAATTTGTCCACGCTTTAATACTGGAATTAGTTTATTTTTAACATATGATTCAAAAATTTTACTATTGCAATGTCCTTCAAATGCTCATAAGGCTTTTAATTTACCTTTATTTAGTGAACCAATTATACTCATTCTCTTTATTTTATATGCGGGTTTATTATCAAATAATCTTTTACCTTTTTCAGATCAACCATATTTATAAAATTCATTATCATCAATTCCAGATTCATCAATATATACTAAATCTTCATTCATTATTTTAGCTATTTCTTTTAAAAAATCTTCTTGTTTATTTTTATCTCTTTGTTCATATAGAAAAGTTTTTTTTATATGTATAATTTAGTTTTTTAAAATAGTTATAAACTGTTTCTTTAGTTATATTTCCAAATTTATCAATTACTTTTTGAACTGTAACATCTTTATTTTCTGCTAAATAATTTTTTAATTCATCTAAATCCTTTATTTTGTGGCTATGTCCTTTTTGATAATTCAAAATTGGTTTTATATGCCCAGTTTCTTTTTTTCTTTTTCTTCATAAAAATAAAGTCTTTCTAGTGATATTGAACACTTTACAAATTTCTTTAATTTTCATATTTTTACTTTCATAAGCTTCTATTACTTTTCTTCGTAAGTCTTCACTGTATGGTTTTGACATAATTTAATCTTCCTAATCTATTTTAATTATTGCTGAATTGTACTTTTAAATTCAAAAACTGTTTAAATTACATATTATTATTTTACATTATTTATGAGTAAATATTACTTTAGTTAGCTATACATACTTTTGTAGTATTACCAAAAAGATGAATTGTAGAACGAAGCTTTGCTTGATTAGAAAAATACAGAAGATTATGAAAAAATTGTGAAAGAAAACTAAATACTAGTTTACAAATGGTTGTTCTTTCCTTTATTTCAGTTTTATTAAAAAGATTCTAAACAGGTTCTAACAGTATGCATTCATTTTTTGCCAGAAAATCAATCTTTTTGATTATATTTTGGTCGTTCTGTTTCTACTTCTGTTACATCAATTATCAAAATTTTATTTTTGAATTCTTCTTTTTAAAAAAATATTTTTATTTGTTAAATTATTAAACTTATTATTATTTATTAAAATGTCTTCAATTGAACGAATATTTCGTAAAGCAGTAGTATCAACCATATCATACTCAGCACCAATACTATGATATGTACGATTTTCATATAAATATCTTAAAGTCATTACTAGTCTATCTTCTATTGACATTTTATATGGCCTTCCACCAGTGGTATTTTTTAGATTTTGATGATCTAATAAAATATTTAAAATTTCATTAAAAACTAGTTTATTAATACCAACTATTTTACGAAAATATTGATCCGGTTTATCTTTTAATTCAAAATATGTCATAAAATTTATCCTTAACTATTCAAATTTTATTTTAATAATAACAAAAAAATGAAAAGTTAACTAGTTATGCAGTAAGTCTACTAAATAAAGGTAAATTAAAAGCCTTATGAGCATTTGAAGGACATTGCAATAGTAAAATTTTTGAATCATATGTTAAAAATAAACTAATTCCAGTATTAAAGCGTGGACAAATTATAGTTTTAGATAATGCAACGTTTCATAAATCTAAATTAACACAACAATTAATTGAAAATGCTGGATGCAAACTATTATTTCTTCCGCCATATTCTCCTAATTTAAATCCAATTGAACATTTTTGCTTTGCTATAAAACATAATATAAGAAAAATATTACCAAATTATTGACCAAATATTAAAAAAGCGATTGATTTTGTTTTTCAAGATATGAGTAAACATTACTTTAGTTAGCTATATTTTTCAATACACATTATTAATAAATAACATCGCAAAATTTTATTTACTGAAATTGGTTTTAATAAAATATTTTTTTTGTATAATTAACTGTTATAAAGGAGGTCATTTATTAATATGAAAAAACAACGCTTAAATATCTCAAAATTAGGATTCTTACTTTCAGTAATGGGTTCGGCAGTAGGATTAGGTGGTATTTGAGGATTTCCAACTCAAATGTATAACCATCATGGTGCTTTTCTAATCCCTTTTTTAATATGTATGGTAATTTGTGCAATACCAGTTTTATTTATTGAAATGACAATTGGTAATAAATATCGCAAAAATCATATTGAATTTTTTAGTGAGGTTGGAGGTAAAAAGGGTGCTTTTTTCTCTTGATTGCATTCAACAACCGTTATTTTACTAAGTACTTATTATAGTGTTTTAGTAGGATGAACTTTAATTAATATTATTATTAGTTTTACTTCTAATTTAAATAAAGGTTCTTATTTTTATCATAATATTTTACAACAAACAAATGATCAAGATATTAGCAATTTAAATAGCCTAGGTAACTTAAATTGAATGATTTTGCTTGCAACAATTGGTGTATGAATTATTCTAGGTATTATTCTACTAGGTGGTGTTGAAAAAGGAATTGAAAAAGCCAATAAAATTATGATTCCATTTTTATTTTTAATGATTATTATTTTAGCAATTTATACTAGTACATTATCGGGTGCTAAACTTGGATTAAATGTAATGTTTGATTTAGATGCTAAAGAATTATTAAATCCTGGATTATGAAAAGATGCTTTTGGTCAATCATTCTTTATGTTATCAACATGTACAGGAACCATTTATATTTATGCAGCTCATGCTCCTGAAAAACAAGATAGTACTAATCAAGCTTTTGTAGTAGCCTTTGGTACTAGCGTTATTGGTATATTAACAACAATTATTGTTTTTAATTCAATAGGTGCAATTGCTCAAAATCAAGGTAAAACTGATATTAAAGATGTATTTCAAGCAGGTCCTGCTTTGATTTTCCAAGTAATACCACAATTATTTGCTATTATTAATAATCAAGTTCCTATTTTAGGAAATATTTTAGCAATATTATTTTTTGTTACACTTTTCTTTGCGGGTATGTCCTCACTAATTGGTCAAGTTGAATCAATGGTAAATGGTCTAGAATATGAAATTCATTTAAAGCGCAAACAAGCATTAGCAATATCATTATTAGGAGCAATGGCAGTATCAGTATTATTTACCTTTAATAATTCACCAGCGCTGTTTAATGGGCTAGCAATCTGAGTAGCACAAATTTGATTACTAATAATTGGGTTTATTTTATTAATTGGTATTAGTCCATATGGCTGAAAACTATATGATACATTAAAATTATATAATAATGAAAATTCATGAATGAAATGAACAAAAGGATATAAAATAGTAATTTTAATTATCGCACCAATTTTAATTTTAATTAATATTGCTACTGGTATCTATGATTTTATTATTAATATTATCAATGCTAATTTTGTCTATGGTATAGTTGGTCTAACACTTGGTGTTGGATTAGTTTTACTTTTAACTTTTATCTTAACTTATCATAAAAATATTCATAATGGTTTTAATAAATTATTTAAAATAAAAACAAAAACTGAAAGAGGTTAAAAACATGGATGTTGGAGCAATTATTTTAATGGTAATTTCTTTAGTAAGTATTATTGGTCTTTTTATTTTCTTTGTCATAATGGATTTTAAAAGTCATAAAAAACAAAAAAGAAAAGAAAAAAACAAAGAATAATATTTTTTAAAATATTTTAGTATACTTATTATTAAATGGTGAGTGAAATGGAAAAAAATAAATTAAAACAAATTTTATTAATTAGCAAAATAACTTTAACAATTGCTTCTTTATTTTTATTTTTAGTTTGACTAATGTTTATGACTAATAATTTTTTTCCTAAATCTCAAAACTCATTTGTTTCCAAAATTATGAATACTTCAATTCAAATTATGATTTGACCAATTACTAGTATAATTCTATTTATTTTTATTATGCCAATATGAGTTACTAATAAAAAACAAATTTTATTAGTATTTTTAACATTGTCACTAATTATCACAATATTGTGTACAACTTTCCTTTTGAGTTTAAATATTAATAAATTCTGAATTATATGATTAATTGCTCATTTTTTTGCTATAGCTTCAATTATTTTTGTAATTTTTTCTTTAAAGAAAAACTTCTTTTATTTAAAAAGAAAAAAAATAAACATATTGAAAAAAAGATTAAAAAATAATTTTTTTTAACTTGTTTATCAAAAGTAGTTGACTTTAATTTTAGTAATATGATATAAATACATGGTGGTTAACATAACTGCGGGTGTCGTATAATGGTATTATTACAGCCTTCCAAGCTGAAGACGTGGGTTCGATTCCCATCACCCGCTCCATTATAAAATAAAAAAGGCGTATTAATTACGGCTTTTTTTATTTTATAATGGTTTATATTTTAGGACCTTTTTTAGTTTGTAGTACTACTGCTGTTTCTTCATCACTAGAATTACTACAAGCACATTTATTAACTATTTCTGCTCATGAATTTACTGGATACATAACTAAAGACATTCCATTAGTTTTTTCTGGTAATGATTCTAAATATTTTATTTTATTATTTGTGCATTCTTCTAAATTAATTTTCATTAGTTATCCCCTACTTCTTTTAAAATTCGACTATTAAAAGCATCTGCTAAGAACTTATAAACTTTTACTTCAGAAATATTTTTTAAATCATAACAATTAATGATGTCAGTTAATTTTAAAATCACATCATGATATTTTATAAAATAAGTTTTATTTTCAACATTTGCTCACTTTTCTAAATTCATTGCATAATAAATTATTCCATCTCTATAAAATTGTGATTTCATATTTCTCACTCCTTTAAACGATATAATAAAACAAAAAAACCTAATTTAAATACAAAAATTTAAACGAGGTCTATAAAAAAACCAAAATATTTTGTTCCAAAGTTCCTTTAAAACTTTAATACAATTGTAACTCATTTACAAGAAATTCCAAGTAAAATCAATAAAAAAAATTAATAACTTAAAATTAATATAAAGAGATAAATAAAGATTGCATTTGCAATCTTTATTTATAATTGTCCTGAAATTGTTTTTAAAACAAAATTTTTTATATTCACTGATTGGAACTTCAGTTTTATTTATTAAATCACTCACTTGTTTTTGTCATTTTTTAACTAAGTTTTTCATCTCTACATAGTCAGGTGTAACAATAGAAACAAAAATAATCATTTGTTTCATAATTTGTAACTTAACCTCACAATGTTTCTTATTGACTAATCTGGGGTCTCAAGCATAAGCAAGAACTGTTCTATTGCTTACTGCTACTTTAATTAATTTGTTTTAGTTTTATCTTTAGGAATTTCTTTTAATCTTTTTTCCTTTTCTTTAAAACTTTAATTTAATAAAAATCCTAACATAGAAATATATCTATATTAGGACTGAACAGTTATTAAATTATGAATATATAATAACATAAAAAATAATACTTTTGATGAAAATTATAATTAACACTTATATAAGTATTAATATTTAATTTCCTATACATGTATTTTTTATAAATAATTAAATTATAAAACTTCTAAGGAAATAACTATTTCTAATTAAACAATAGTTATCTAATACAAGAATAAATGAAAAATATCTATATTAAATATAGATACTATGATATAATTTTTCTAAAATTAATATAAGTTTTTACCTATTTACTTTTATTTTAAAGTAAATAGGTTTTTAATTTAAAAAAGGAGATATTTAGAAGTGCTATATAGTAAAAAAACAGAAAATCTTATAACAGAAAAAGAAAAACAAGTTTTTAAAGAAAAAACAACAACAAATTCAAGAAAAATTAAACCACAATTACCAATAACAACATCTCTTGCTGAAATATTACTAAATAATAATGAAAAGCTTGTTGGTACTATTACTAGTGATCAGTATCTTAATAAAGATAACAAACAAGTACCATTATATAAAGTAATTAAAACTTCAGAACCAAATAAAAAATAAACATTAAAGCAATAAATTCTATTAAAAACGACAAACAACCAATAACAATTCTAAATAAAACCAATTCACAATCAATAGACTTACTGCATAACGTTTTTAAGTTTTAATGATAAATTATAAAATCCTGCAATTAAATTAAATCTTAAAAATATTCGTTTTCTACCTTTTCTAAATTTATAACCAATAATTTTAAAACATTTTAAAAATGCAAAAACATGTTCAATTTTTCTGCGAGTTTTATTAATAATCTTATTAAAAATTTTAATTTTACTTGTTTTAGGATTATTTTTACTAGTTTTAATGGGTAAAAATGTATTACTATGAATTTTTTGTAAACCTTGATAACCTTTATCTGCAAGAATTACAGTTTCTGACAAAAATTCTAACTTTGAATTTTTAAAAGTTTTAAAATCATGATTTTTACCAGTATCAGGAAAAATATTTAAAATTTCATTAGTATGTGCATTAATTATGGTTTGAAACTTAACAGTATGCATTCATTTTTTGCCAGAAAATCAATCTTTTTGATTATATTTTGGTCGTTCTGTTTCTACTTCTGTTACATCAATTATCAAAATTTTATTTTTGAATTCTTCTTTTTAAAAAAATATTTTTATTTGTTAAATTATTAAACTTATTATTATTTATTAAAATGTCTTCAATTGAACGAATATTTCGTAAAGCAGTAGTATGGAATGGCAACACTTTTTAGGACTTTTTTTTGGTAGACATTTGTTTTTGATAATTAACTGGAGTTAAGTAGTTTAAAGTGCTGTGGATTCTTATGTTGTTGTATCAATTGATGTAATCAAATAATTCTAATTTTAATTGGATTAATGATCTAAAATTTTTATCATTAATAAATTCAGTTTTGAAAGTTTTAAAAGTTGCTTCAGCAACAGCATTGTCATAAGGACAACCTTTTTTGCTTAAAGAGCGAGTAATATTGAATGCTAGTAAAAGTTTATCAATAATTTTATTATTAAATTCATTACCACAATCACTATGAAATATTTGAATATCTTTTAAACAGCGATTTGATTGCATAAATGCTTGATGTACTAATAAGGCATCTTTTCTAGTACCTACACTATGTCCAATAATTTCGCGGTTAAATAGGTCAATTAATAAGCAAATATAGTTTCATTTACCATTAACTTGAACATAAGTTAAATCACTGACAATAACTTCATTTTTAAGCCTATTATTAAAGTTTCTATTCACAAGATTAGTGATTTTTTCATCATTTACTTTGTTATTATGATTTTTGAATGATAATTTAGTGTATTTTGATATTAAATTATGCTTATTCATAATTTCTTTAATTTTTCGTCTTGATAAATAAATTTCTTGGTTTTCTAATATTACTTTTAATCTTCTTGTTCCATAAACACATTTATTTTCTTTAAAAGCACTAATAATAGCTTCATCATAAATATTATTTTGAATTTTATTTTCTTTTTTCTTTAAATTAAAATAATATGTTGATTTAGAAATTTTTAAAAAATGACACATTGTGCGAATTTTATATTTAAACTTATTGTTTGTAATAATTTCTATTTTCTGCCTATTATTAGTGCTGCTTGCTTTAAAATATCATTTTCCATTCGTAATTGTTTTAATTCTTTTCTTAATTTAATTAATTCATTTTCTTCAACAGAACGATTATCTTTAGCTTTAAAACTACCTGAATTAGTAAATTGCTTAATTCAATTATAAGTAGCTGCTCTTGTAACATTATATTCTTTAGCAAGGTAAGATACTGATTTGCCGCTTTGATATAAAGCTACTATTTGTTTTTTAAATTCATCGGTATATGAATTAATATTGGCCATAATTATAGTTCCTTTCTTTCAACTAATTTGTTCACTTGTCTACGTAATTAGTGTCCAATAAAGTGTAACCCATCCAAGTATCAACCATATCATACTCAGCACCAATACTATGATATGTACGATTTTCATATAAATATCTTAAAGTCATTACTAGTCTATCTTCTATTGACATTTTATATGGCCTTCCACCAGTGGTATTTTTTAGATTTTGATGATCTAATAAAATATTTAAAATTTCATTAAAAACTAGTTTATTAATACCAACTATTTTACGAAAATATTGATCCGGTTTATCTTTTAATTCAAAATATGTCATAAAATTTATCCTTAACTATTCAAATTTTATTTTAATAATAACAAAAAAATGAAAAGTTAACTAGTTATGCAGTAAGTCTAATTACTTTTTGAACTGTAACATCTTTATTTTCTGCTAAATAATTTTTTAATTCATCTAAATCCTTTATTTTGTGGCTATGTCCTTTTTGATAATTCAAAATTGGTTTTATATGCCCAGTTTCTTTTTTTCTTTTTCTTCATAAAAATAAAGTCTTTCTAGTGATATTGAACACTTTACAAATTTCTTTAATTTTCATATTTTTACTTTCATAAGCTTATATTACTTTTCTTCGTAAGTCTTAACTGTATGGTTTTGGCATAATTTAATCTTCCTAATCTATTTTAATTATTGCTGAATTGTACTTTTAAATTCAAAAACTGTTTAAATTACATATTATTATTTTACATTATTTATGAGTAAACATTACTTTAGTTAGCTATATTTTAAAATCAGAGGTATATATTATGCATAAAAATTATCCAAGTCATGTCACCAAAGAACAATTTGAGAACATAAAATCAATTTTAGAAAATAGCAAAAAGAAAACAAAACCAAGAAGTTTAGATTTATATGAAGTATTTTGTGCAATTTTATATGTATTAAAAAGTGGTTGTCAATGAAGAATGCTACCAAAAAATTTTCCAAAATGACAAACTGTATATTATTATTTTCAAATTTGAAGTAAAAATAACGGTAAAGAAGCTAGTGTATGGCAATTAATTTTAAAAAAAATTGGTTAAAAAAGTTCGTATCAACAATAATCGCAAAGAACAAACTAGTTTTTGTATAATTGATTCGCAAAGTGTTAAAAATACAGATACTACTGAAAATAAAGGTTATGATGCTGGTAAAAAGATTTCAGGAATAAAGCGTCATATTGTTGTTGATTCTCAAGGTTTACCACATGCAATTTACATAACCACAGCAGAAAAAACAGATCGTAATAGCGCTATAATAATGATTGAAAATGAAAAAGAAAATCTTTCTGCAGTTCAAAAAATAATAGTAGATGCTGGTTATACTGGTGAAAAATTTGCTTCTGAAATCAAAACAATCATAAATGCAAATGTTGAAGTTATAAAACGCAATGAACTACATACTTTTGTAGTATTACCAAAAAGATGAATTGTAGAACGAAGCTTTGCTTGATTAGAAAAATACAGAAGATTATGAAAAAATTGTGAAAGAAAACTAAATACTAGTTTACAAATGGTTGTTCTTTTCTTTATTTCAATTTTATTAAAAAGATTTTATCATTTGAAAACTTATCGACTAAAAATCTATTTTTTATTATAAAATAACCATTATAATATAAATTTTATTAAAAATTAATCAAAAAAGATCCTAAACAGGTTCTTAGAAATTTTTAAAAAATGACACATTGTGCGAATTTTATATTTAAACTTATTGTTTGTAATAATTTCTATTTTCTGCCTATTATTAGTGCTGCTTGCTTTAAAATATCATTTTCCATTCGTAATTGTTTTAATTCTTTTCTTAATTTAATTAATTCATTTTCTTCAACAGAACGATTATCTTTAGCTTTAAAACTACCTGAATTAGTAAATTGCTTAATTCAATTATATAGCTAACTAAAGTAATATTTACTCATAAATAATGTAAAATAATAATATGTAATTTAAACAGTTTTTGAATTTAAAAGTACAATTCAGCAATAATTAAAATAGATTAGGAAGATTAAATTATGCCAAAACCATACAGTGAAGACTTACGAAGAAAAGTAATAGAAGCTTATGAAAGTAAAAATATGAAAATTAAAGAAATTTGTAAAGTGTTCAATATCACTAGAAAGACTTTATTTTTATGAAGAAAAAGAAAAAAAGAAACTGGGCATATAAAACCAATTTTGAATTATCAAAAAGGACATAGCCACAAAATAAAGGATTTAGATGAATTAAAAAATTATTTAGCAGAAAATAAAGATGTTACAGTTCAAAAAGTAATTGATAAATTTGGAAATATGACTAAAGAAACAGTTTATAACTATTTTAAAAAACTAAATTATACATATAAAAAAAACTTTTCTATATGAACAAAGAGATAAAAATAAACAAGAAGATTTTTTAAAAGAAATAGCTAAAATAATGAATGAAGATTTAGTATATATTGATGAATCTGGAATTGATGATAATGAATTTTATAAATATGGTTGATCTGAAAAAGGTAAAAGATTATTTGATAATAAACCCGCATATAAAATAAAGAGAATGAGTATAATTGGTTCACTAAATAAAGGTAAATTAAAAGCCTTATGAGCATTTGAAGGACATTGCAATAGTAAAATTTTTGAATCATATGTTAAAAATAAACTAATTCCAGTATTAAAGCGTGGACAAATTATAGTTTTAGATAATGCAACGTTTCATAAATCTAAATTAACACAACAATTAATTGAAAATGCTGGATGCAAACTATTATTTCTTCCGCCATATTCTCCTAATTTAAATCCAATTGAACATTTTTGATTTGCTATAAAACATAATATAAGAACCTGTTTAGGATCTTTTTAATAAAACTGAAATAAAGGAAAGAACAACCATTTGTAAACTAGTATTTAGTTTTCTTTCACAATTTTTTCATAATCTTCTGTATTTTTCTAATCAAGCAAAGCTTCGTTCTACAATTCATCTTTTTGGTAATACTACAAAAGTATGTAGTTCATTGCGTTTTATAATTTCAACATTTGCATTTATGATTGTTTTGATTTCAGAAGCAAATTTTTCACCAGTATAACCAGCATCTACTATTATTTTTTGAACTGCAGAAAGATTTTCTTTTTCATTTTCAATCATTATTATAGCGCTATTACGATCTGTTTTTTCTGCTGTGGTTATGTAAATTGCATGTGGTAAACCTTGAGAATCAACAATAATATGACGCTTTATTCCTGAAATCTTTTTACCAGCATCATAACCTTTATTTTCAGTAGTATCTGTATTTTTAACACTTTGCGAATCAATTATACAAAAACTAGTTTGTTCTTTGCGATTATTGTTGATACGAACTTTTTTAACCAATTTTTTTTTAAAATTAATTGCCATACACTAGCTTCTTTACCGTTATTTTTACTTCAAATTTGAAAATAATAATATACAGTTTGTCATTTTGGAAAATTTTTTGGTAGCATTCTTCATTGACAACCACTTTTTAATACATATAAAATTGCACAAAATACTTTGGATGGGTTACACTTTATTGGACACTAATTACGTAGACAAGTGAACAAATTAGTTGAAAGAAAGGAACTATAATTATGGCCAATATTAATTCATATACCGATGAATTTAAAAAACAAATAGTAGCTTTATATCAAAGCGGCAAATCAGTATCTTACCTTGCTAAAGAATATAATGTTACAAGAGCAGCTACTTATAATTGAATTAAGCAATTTACTAATTCAGGTAGTTTTAAAGCTAAAGATAATCGTTCTGTTGAAGAAAATGAATTAATTAAATTAAGAAAAGAATTAAAACAATTAAGAATGGAAAATGATATTTTAAAGCAAGCAGCACTAATAATAGGCAGAAAATAGAAATTATTACAAACAATAAGTTTAAATATAAAATTCGCACAATGTGTCATTTTTTAAAAATTTCTAAATCAACATATTATTTTAATTTAAAGAAAAAAGAAAATAAAATTCAAAATAATATTTATGATGAAGCTATTATTAGTGCTTTTAAAGAAAATAAATGTGTTTATGGAACAAGAAGATTAAAAGTAATATTAGAAAACCAAGAAATTTATTTATCAAGACGAAAAATTAAAGAAATTATGAATAAGCATAATTTAATATCAAAATACACTAAATTATCATTCAAAAATCATAATAACAAAGTAAATGATGAAAAAATCACTAATCTTGTGAATAGAAACTTTAATAATAGGCTTAAAAATGAAGTTATTGTCAGTGATTTAACTTATGTTCAAGTTAATGGTAAATGAAACTATATTTGCTTATTAATTGACCTATTTAACCGCGAAATTATTGGACATAGTGTAGGTACTAGAAAAGATGCCTTATTAGTACATCAAGCATTTATGCAATCAAATCGCTGTTTAAAAGATATTCAAATATTTCATAGTGATTGTGGTAATGAATTTAATAATAAAATTATTGATAAACTTTTACTAGCATTCAATATTACTCGCTCTTTAAGCAAAAAAGGTTGTCCTTATGACAATGCTGTTGCTGAAGCAACTTTTAAAACTTTCAAAACTGAATTTATTAATGATAAAAATTTTAGATCATTAATCCAATTAAAATTAGAATTATTTGATTACATCAATTGATACAACAACATAAGAATCCACAGCACTTTAAACTACTTAACTCCAGTTAATTATCAAAAACAAATGTCTACCAAAAAATAGTCCTAAAAAGTGTTGCCATTCCAACTTCATATAAATCTAAACTTCTTGGTTTTGTTTTCTTTTTGCTATTTTCTAAAATTGTTTTTATGTTCTCAAATTGTTCTTTGGTGACATGACTTGGATAATTTTTATGCATAATATATACCTCTGATTTTAAAATATATAATCATTTTACATTATTTTCGAAAAGATTCTAAACAGGTTCTAAGAAAAATATTACCAAATTATTGACCAAATATTAAAAAAGCGATTGATTTTGTTTTTCAAGATATGAGTAAACATTACTTTAGTTAGCTATAAGTAGCTGCTCTTGTAACATTATATTCTTTAGCAAGGTAAGATACTGATTTGCCGCTTTGATATAAAGCTACTATTTGTTTTTTAAATTCATCGGTATATGAATTAATATTGGCCATAATTATAGTTCCTTTCTTTCAACTAATTTGTTCACTTGTCTACGTAATTAGTGTCCAATAAAGTGTAACCCATCCAGTTCATAAATCTAAATTAACACAACAATTAATTGAAAATGCTGGATGCAAACTATTATTTCTTCCGCCATATTCTCCTAATTTAAATCCAATTGAACATTTTTGATTTGCTATAAAACATAATATAAGAACCTGTTTAGGATCTTTTTAATAGAATTTAACTAAAACAAGAAATAATCATTTATAAATAGGTACTTAACCAATAATTTATTTTCTTTTTCATTTTTTTGTTAAAAAGATTTTATCATTTGAAAACTTATCGACTAAAAATCTATTTTTTATTATAAAATAACCATTATAATATAAATTTTATTAAAAATTAATCAAAAAAGATCCTAAACAGGTTCTAAGAAAAATATTACCAAATTATTGACCAAATATTAAAAAAGCGATTGATTTTGTTTTTCAAGATATGAGTAAACATTACTTTAGTTAGCTATATATAGTAAATTTTTGAAGTATAGTTTAATTATTAATTATACTTTTGGTTAGATAGTATTTTATATATTTTAAATTTTATTATTTTCTATTATATAATGTTTAAGTATAAAAATAAGACAGTTAAGAATAAGTAATTATTTAATTATTATTGTATTAATATTAGTAAAGTAATATTAATATTAATTTTTAAAATTATAGATAGTATTTTATAATTAATAATTAGGTAGTTTAGTTTTTTTTAATTATGTTTTTATATAGAAAAAACCATTATCAATATATAATATCTTTATCTTTAAGATTATTATTGTCTTGATATATTATATTAGGTATAATGTAAGAGACTATAAAAATTATAAGAGATTTTATTTTATATAAATTTAATTTATTATTAATATAATAGGGGTGATTATGTGGAAAAAGATAAAGATATTATGAACATTATTAAAAAAGCATTATCAGAAAGTATTTTATCTGTACCAGGTGTTGCCAATATTTATGAAAAAGATAATAATTATGGAATTAAAGTTAACAAGTCTGATTTAGGTTGAATTATTGATATTAATATAGTTTGTTTTTTTAATAATAATATTTGAAATATTATGAATCAAACTCAGAAAAATTTAAAATATATTGTTGAAAAGATTATTAAACATCAAGACTATATAGTACTTAACATTTTTGTTCATGATTTAATTGAAGAATAAAAGAAAATATAAGGTGAAATTAAATGAAAAAAATTGATATTAAAACCTTAAAAGTTATGCTTATTAGCGGTGCTAATAATCTTTATAATCATCATTTTGAAGTTGATAAATTAAATGTTTTCCCCGTACCTGATGGTGATACTGGAACAAATATGAATTTAACAATGATGAATGGTATAAAAGAATTAAATGGTAAAGAATATGATAGTTTAAAAACATTTGCTACTACTTTTTCTCGTGGTTTAATGATGGGTGCGCGTGGTAATTCTGGAGTTATTTTATCTCAAATTTTTCGTGGTTTTTTTCAAACTATAAAAACAAAAGATTTAAAAAATGATTTCATTAGTAATGAGGATTTATTAAAATCTTGAAAAAGTGCACAAGATTATGCATATCGTGCCGTTATGAAACCAGTAGAAGGTACTATTCTTACTATTATTAAAGATGGTGCTAGTTATATTAATGAATTAGAAATAACAGGCAAAGATTCGCTTTATATTTTTGAAAAATTACTAGAAGGAATGAATGAATCGTTAAAAAGAACACCTGATTTATTGCCAATTTTAAAAAAAGTAGGAGTTGTTGATTCGGGTGGTGCTGGTTTAGTTTATATTGTTGAAGGTATGGTGTATGGTTTAAAGCACGGTAAAGTTATTTCACCAAAGAAAAAATTAGAACAACAAGATACAGCAAAATTAGAAATGGTTTTAAATCAAGAAAACTTTGGTTATTGTTCAGAAGTTATTGTAAAACTAAATAAAGTTAGTAAGTTAGATTTTAATTTAAGCAAAACACGAACTGATTTAGAAACAATGGATGGTCAATCAATAGTTTTAGTAGATGATGAAGATTTAATTAAAGTTCATGTTCATACTTTAAAACCGGGTCAAATTTTAAATTATTTTCAGAAATTTGGTGAAATTTTAAAAGTAAAAATTGAAAATATGACCGAACAGGCAAAAGCACATACACAAACTATTAAACCAATTCGTAAATTAAATAATAAATTTGCTTTAATTGCTGCTGTTCCCGGTAGAGGAATTGAAACCTTTTTTAGAGATGAATTAAAGGTTAACAATATTATTATGTATTCAAAAAGAATTAATCCATCAACAGATAACTTTTTAAAGGCAATTGAAATTGTCGATGCAAAAAATGTTTTTATTTTACCAAATGATAGTAATTTATTTTTAGCAGCAGAACAAGCAAGAAAATTAGAAAAAAAATCAAAAGTTTTTGTATTACCTGCTAAAAATATTGCTCAAGGTATGCGTGCTGCTTTAAATTTTAATCCTGAATTAAGTGCAAAAGAAAATAATAAAAATATGTGAAGTGAAATTAAATATGCTGCTTTTGGTTATATAACAGTTGCTGATCGTGATGTTGAAATAGATGGTATTAAAATTGGAAAAAAACACTTTTTTTCTGCTGTTAGTTTTCGTAATAAAGATGGTAAAGAAAAAATTATTGCTTCAAATGAAAATTTATTTAATGTAATTAAAGTATTGTTTACTAAATTAATTTGAGATGGTGCAGAAATAATTACTATTTTTAAAGGTAAAGGTTATTCAAAAGATCAAATTAATTTTATGAAAAAAATTTTAGATGAAGATTATGATATTGAATATGAAATTGTTGATGGTGATCAAGAAGTTTATAACTTTCTTTTCGTGGTGGAATAATACTATGTTATAATATTGTAGACTCTATTCAAATAGTTAGAAAGGAGAAGATTATGACTAATTTATTATTATCCTCAGTTAATCCAAATGATCCAAAGACTTGATCAACTAGTTTAATAGTTTTAGCAAGCTTAGTAGCTATTGTTGGTATAATTTTGTTTGTTGTTACTATGATTTGATTTTTCACTTGAATTAAGTATTCTTGATTCCATCGTGAAAATAGTGCTAATTTAACTGGTGGCGAGTTATCTCAAAAATATTTAAAAACATACGGTATTAATGCAAAAAGAATAAAATTTAAGGGATTTGGTAATATTAATAGTATTACTGTTGAACCTAGGTTTTTTTATTTAAGGCCATATTTATTTAATAATGGTAATTTTACTTTAAGATTATTACCATGAACTTATAACCGTCGTTCTATTTATACTTTAGCAATGGCAATGGAAAGTACTTGGGCAGTAAGTAGTTCAAATAGTAGTCGTTTTAATACTTTTTGATGAGATTTTTCTCGTAAAATAACATTATTTTTTGTTTTAATTCCTTTTGCACTTGCTATTCTATTTGCTCTTTCACCTGCTAATTCTTGAATTACTTTATCAGCAGCGAGCGCCAATATACTTTCAATTGTTTTATCAATTTTAGGTAGTATTTTATTAATTCTTTTTTCTTCAATGCAAATGATTTTTTATGCTAAATCAAGAAAAGAAATTTGTCAAAATCTTGTTGGTATTTTAAATGAAAAAGAAATACGTGCTATTAATTGAATTTTCCAAATTAAGTTTATTTATTACTTGATTCGTATGATTTATGAAATATTACAACTTATTTTACGTATTGTGATGTATACACAGCAAAATGAGAAATAATAAAAATTTGTACCTAAATTATAGGTACAAATTTTAAATTTAAAATTATATTAAGTTTTATTGATAAAACATTATTTTCAAAACTTTTATAAAATATTCTATTTTAGTAAGTTTTAAAGTTTTGTTTTTTTTAATTTTACATTTAATTACTAAACTAATATTTTTCAATTTCATTTATTATTGTATATTTAAAATTTTATTTTGATAGTTTTACATTTTAAATATACAATAAAATACACTTATTAATTTAATATATATATAGCTAACTAAAGTAATATTTACTCATAAATAATGTAAAATAATAATATGTAATTTAAACAGTTTTTGAATTTAAAAGTACAATTCAGCAATAATTAAAATAGATTAGGAAGATTAAATTATGCCAAAACCATACAGTGAAGACTTACGAAGAAAAGTAATAGAAGCTTATGAAAATAAAAATATGAAAATTAAAGAAATTTGTAAAGTGTTCAATATCACTAGAAAGACTTTATTTTTATGAAAAAAAAGAAAAAAAGAAACTGGGCATATAAAACCAATTTTGAATTATCAAAAAGGACATAGCCACAAAATAAAGGATTTAGATGAATTAAAAAATTATTTAGCAGAAAATAAAGATGTTACAGTTCAAAAAGTAATTGATAAATTTGGAAATATGACTAAAGAAACAGTTTATAACTATTTTAAAAAACTAAATTATACATATAAAAAAAACTTTTCTATATGAACAAAGAGATAAAAATAAACAAGAAGATTTTTTAAAAGAAATAGCTAAAATAATGAATGAAGATTTAGTATATATTGATGAATCTGGAATTGATGATAATGAATTTTATAAATATGGTTGATCTGAAAAAGGTAAAAGATTATTTGATAATAAACCCGCATATAAAATAAAGAGAATGAGTATAATTGGTTCACTAAATAAAGGTAAATTAAAAGCCTTATGAGCATTTGAAGGACATTGCAATAGTAAAATTTTTGAATCATATGTTAAAAATAAACTAATTCCAGTATTAAAGCGTGGACAAATTATAGTTTTAGATAATGCAACGTTTCATAAATCTAAATTAACACAACAATTAATTGAAAATGCTGGATGCAAACTATTATTTCTTCCGCCATATTCTCCTAATTTAAATCCAATTGAACATTTTTGATTTGCTATAAAACATAATATAAGAACCTGTTTAGGATCTTTTTAATAGAATTTAACTAAAACAAGAAATAATCATTTATAAATAGGTACTTAACCAATAATTTATTTTCTTTTTCATTTTTTTGTTAAAAAGATTTTATCATTTGAAAACTTATCGACTAAAAATCTATTTTTTATTATAAAATAACCATTATAATATAAATTTTATTAAAAATTAATCAAAAAAGATCCTAAACAGGTTCTAAGAAAAATATTACCAAATTATTGACCAAATATTAAAAAAGCGATTGATTTTGTTTTTCAAGATATGAGTAAACATTACTTTAGTTAGCTATATATATATTCATTAGTAATTTTTTGTATATTTATTGCAAAAATATAAAAAAAGGTTTTAAATGTTAACTATGAGACAGAAAAAAGAATATTTTAAGTTAAGGAGAATACTGAATGCAAAGTAAGTCTGCTATTAATATATATTCAAAAATTAATAAATTAAAAATAGTTTTATTACTTGCTAAAATTTTTATCAGAAATGGTATTGGAGTATTTTATATTAAAAAGTTTGTTGTAACGAGTATTATCCAAGATAAAAAAATATGTTCTTACTTAATCAATCAAATTTTGAAAGAATGGAATTCTAAAAAAGAATATATTATTTCACTAGAAAAATATTTAAAACAACTTTCAGTTTAACAATTTATTAACAAAATAATTACTTGCTGTTAAATTAAATAAAGATATTAGGAACTGAAAGGAAGAAAACATATCATGGCTATTAATTTAAAAGGCAGAAATTTTATTTGTTTATTAGATTTTACTTCAGAAGAAATTTATTACTTATTAGAATTAGCTGCTACTTTAAAAATTGCAAAACAAAAAGGAATAGAAAAACAGTCGTTAAAAGGCTATAGTGTTGCTTTATTATATCGAAAAGATTCATTACGAACAAGAAGCGCGTTTGAAGTTGCTGCTTGTGATTTAGGAATGCATTCAACATATTTTGATCCAACTAGTAGTAAATTAGGAATTAAAGAATCAATTGTTGATACCGCTAAATTTCTTGGTAGAATTTATAATGGTATTCAATTTCGTGGATATAAACAAACTGATGTTGAAGAATTAGCTGAAAATGCCGGTGTTCCAATATGAAATGGCTTAACTGATTTATATCATCCAACACAAATGCTAGCCGATATTATGACAATTCAAGAGTGTAAAAAAAATAAAGATGTTAAAGGTATTAAATTTGTTTATTTTGGAGATGCTCGTTTTAATATGGCTAATAGTTATATGATTATTAGTGCAAAATTAGGAATGAATTTAGTAATTTGTGCTAATAAAAATTTATGACCATATCCTCAACTATTAAAACAATGTCAAGAAATTGCTCAAGAAACGGGTGGCTCTATTATTTTAACAGAAGATTATAAAACAGCAAGTAAAGATGCTGACGTAGTTGCTACTGATGTTTGAACATCTGTATGTGAAGATAAAGTTTTATTAAAACAACGAATTAAAGAATTAATGCCATATCAAGTTAATAATGAAAAAATGAAAATTGCAAAATCAGATGTTATATTTTTACATTCTTTACCAAGTTTTCATGATGGTAATACACAAATTACTCAAGATATTGTTAAACAATATGGTGGAACAGGTGAATTAGAAGTTACTGATGAAGTATTTCGATCTTCTGCATCAAAGGTATTTCAACAATCAGAAAATTGTTTACATACTATTAAAGCTGTAATGTTAGCAACTTTGAAAGGATAATATATGAGATTATATTAAAAATGAAAAGAAGTTTTAATTATTTTATTATTTAATAAACTTATTTCCATTAATTAGTTTTTATTATTTTTATTTTAGAATATTAAATATATTAATTAATTGTTTAATAAAATATTAATGTTAGTTTTTATGTTAAGATATTAGTAATTAATTTTATTAACTCAAATTAGAAAAATAGGAGTAAATTATGATAAGACAAGAAGGAATATCAGAAGATAGTAGACAACAATTAATATATAATTATCAAGGATTAAATATATGAAAAAAAGTGAGTATTATTAGTAGTGGGTTTTTGCTTAGTACAATACCAGGAATTGGTATAACATATTTATGTAATGAAAAAATTGTTAAAGCACTTGGTAGTAATGAAAATTTATTTTTATTACCAATTCGAATGCTAATGGGTGCTGTTACTAGTTCATTATTAGTATTATTTACTATGGGACCATTTGTATACAAAAAATTATTTCCTGAATGATATGAGAAGAAAGCAGAAGCAAGGTATATAAATAAAACTATTAGTGAAATTGAAAATTTAAGAAATGATTTTGTAAATATAAATAATAACTGAAATGAAAATAATACAGTTAGCTTAATAGAAATATTAACAAAATTGAACAATAAAAAAGAAGAATTACAAAATAAAGAAAAACCATTAATGTTTCAATGAGAATTGGAAAGAATGGTAGATAACTTAATTATTGATGTTAATAATCAATTAATTAGATTTGATCCTATTTCAATTAGAGCAATTAATGATATGTTGGATAATTGAGATAATAATTCAGAATTAAATGATAGTAGTCAATCTTTAATTTGTTATTAAAAATGTTATTCTTTTTTTTAATTTAAAAGAATAACATTAGTTAATTTATTTAAAAGTTTTTATATATTATATACTACTTTTTGTGCTAGTTTATTTTTTACTATTTGTGAGTTTTCAGAATTAAGAAACTTATATTTTTTTTCATCTTTTATTTCTTCTATTTCTTCAGGACTTTGTTCTTTAGTGTTTGTACTAGTATCAATAATAAAAGAACTTAAATTTTGTTGTGATTGGGTTGGTGTGCTATCATAGTAAATATCAGAAAGTAGCGTTAACGTGTCTGCTTGTTGATCTTCAAATTCCAAAAGACTTGTAGTATCACTTTTTTGATTATTTGCTATGAAAAGACTTGTATATATATTTTCAATTTGTTCAGTTAATTTAATTTTTATTAAAACATTATTGTTATTTTTTAATGATACTGTGCTTATTAAGTCTGTTCCTTTTAATAGTGCTTGTTCTTGATTAAGTTGCAAACCATTTAATAATGGTATTGATTTTCCATATTTTTCTTTAGTTTTTGTTATTCGTTGCTCATAGATTTTCTTATATTTTTTCAAAAATATTATTGCTTCATTTTTTGTTTTAAAATAATATTTATTAGAATTATTTTCAAGATTATGTTGTGAGAGATAGTAAGAAGTTAAGTCTATATCTTGTGCATATATTGTAATTTCAATAAAATTAATTTTAAAATTTTCAATTTTTTCTATAAGTAAATTTATTCTGTCAATAAAAACTAAATTTTCTTTTATTTTATTTATTTTTTTCTTAGTTTTTTTTTGTTTAATTTCCATAAATAATTGTTTTAACATTATCTTATTTTTCCCTTTCAATTTTTTTTATTAAAAATATGTTTAGTATCGTAATTACTAATAGATTGTTTCTTATTGCAGTTAAGTTTTGGCACATAGTCAACAAATGAGTTTTTAGTTGATGTCTATCAATAATATAAATAACTTATTTTTATAATGAGGAGTTGTTATTTATACTTGTTAAAGATTGATTTGAAAAATTTCCTAATTCCATTGAATTAATTTTATCAATATTTAAATTTGATTCGATTTTTTTTATCTAAATTTAATTTTCCATAAATAGCTAAACTTAAAACATCATTGCACATGCCTAAAATAGTTTTATTTACAAATTTGGCAGTAATTGTTTTTTCAGCAATAGAACCATCTCCATCACCTTTGTAGGGCTTATTTAAATCTAAATTCATATTTGTTAAATCAATTCCATACAAATGTCATTCTTTGGTACTTATTTTGTTTGAATAATGTTACCTAAATAATAAATTTTTGCTTTTGTATTATTAACATTAATATTAGCTTCTTCTTTCATTTCATTTATTACTGTTGTGTTAAGATCTTTTTTTCTACTCCCCCAGTAATAGTGCTATATTCACTAATTTGTTTACTTTTAAATAACGGATTATTTTTTTTAACTAGTAAATAATAATATTCATTATCTTTTAAAACATAAGGTAATATAGCAACTCCTTTATTATTAGTTCAAAGCTCTTCAACACCACAGTAAAAGTCTTCTTTAATTAATTTTACGAAAGTAGTTCCTTCATTTGTACATGTACCATTAAAAAATGTTGAATTTTTTAAGTTACTATTAATATTTCTTTTTTATGACGATGTTTATGATTAAAAATTTCGGCTTGTTTTAAATTAATTGGTAGTTGTTGTAAATTGGTTAATGATTCTTGTAAGGTTGTTGGGTTACTTAATGATTTTATTGGCATAGATTGTACTTTTTGTTTTTCATTATGAAATAATGGAATAATTAATATTCATAATTTAAATAAAAAACTTGGATTAAAATATTTCATTTTAACATCCCTTTCAAAATAATAATTAATAAAATATATCTAAAATTATGTATTTATTTTAACATTTTTTTATTTTTCTTAGGATATTTGCTTTTATCATAATAAACATGGTATATAATTTAAAGCAAGATTACTATACTTTTGTAAATGAAATTTAAATATATATAGCTAACTAAAGTAATATTTACTCATAAATAATGTAAAATAATAATATGTAATTTAAACAGTTTTTGAATTTAAAAGTACAATTCAGCAATAATTAAAATAGATTAGGAAGATTAAATTATGCCAAAACCATACAGTGAAGACTTACGAAGAAAAGTAATAGAAGCTTATGAAAGTAAAAATATGAAAATTAAAGAAATTTTTAAAGTGTTCAATATCACTAGAAAGACTTTATTTTTATGAAGAAAAAGAAAAAAAGAAACTGGGCATATAAAACCAATTTTGAATTATCAAAAAGGACATAGCCACAAAATAAAGGATTTAGATGAATTAAAAAATTATTTAGCAGAAAATAAAGATGTTACAGTTCAAAAAGTAATTGATAAATTTGGAAATATGACTAAAGAAACAGTTTATAACTATTTTAAAAAACTAAATTATACATATAAAAAAAACTTTTCTATATGAACAAAGAGATAAAAATAAACAAGAAGATTTTTTAAAAGAAATAGCTAAAATAATGAATGAAGATTTAGTATATATTGATGAATCTGGAATTGATGATAATGAATTTTATAAATATGGTTGATCTGAAAAAGGTAAAATATTATTTGATAATAAACCCGCATATAAAATAAAGAGAATGAGTATAATTGGTTCACTAAATAAAGGTAAATTAAAAGCCTTATGAGCATTTGAAGGACATTGCAATAGTAAAATTTTTGAATCATATGTTAAAAATAAACTAATTCCAGTATTAAAGCGTGGACAAATTATAGTTTTAGATAATGCAACGTTTCATAAATCTAAATTAACACAACAATTAATTGAAAATGCTGGATGCAAACTATTATTTCTTCCGCCATATTCTCCTAATTTAAATCCAATTGAACATTTTTGATTTGCTATAAAACATAATATAAGAAAAATATTACCAAATTATTGACCAAATATTAAAAAAGCGATTGATTTTGTTTTTCAAGATATGAGTAAACATTACTTTAGTTAGCTATATAATAAAGCACAAATAATAGTAATAATAACACCATTTATAAAAAATAAATTAATAATTGGTAGAGCTAAATTACTTCATTTTTGAGAATTATTTTTTCACTTAATAACAAGTACACTACTTAAAGTTTGATATTTATTTCAAGTAGTGGTTTCATTAAAATCACGACTTTTTAATTTTAAAATATTTTTTTTAAAATTATAGTTAAGATATTTAAAAGTAAATTTACTTTTAAATATTTGACAATTAATATTTTCATTGGATAATGCTTGTTGATAGCTAGGTTTTAATTTAGTATCATTTTTTTTAGTTTTTAAAATAATAATTAATCAAAAAAAAATTGGAATAATTGAAATATTAAAACCATCGCAATTAAAAATAAACTAATAAGAATAAAAACACTTGTTGTTTGATCTTGAGTAATCATATATTTTCACTATTTATTTTCTATAGCATTAATACCAAGTAAATCCTTACCTTCTAGATATTCTAATGAAGCACCCCCACCAGTTGAAATATGGCTAAATTTATTTTCATATCCAAATTTAACTGCTGCTGCTGCACTATCACCACCGCCAATTAGTGTAAATGCACCTTTTAATTGTGAAATAGTTTTACAAATATTTTTTGTTCCATTAACAAAGTTACTCATTTCAAAAACTCCTAATGGTCCATTTCAAAAAACAGTTTTAGCATTAATTAAAGTATTTTCAAATAATTTAATTGTTTTTGGACCAATATCCATTCCTTCATATCCATCATCAATATTTTCATTAGTAGTAATTTTACCTTTGATATCCTTAAATTCCGGAGCAATTACAAAGTCAATAGGTAGTATTAATTTTTCTTTTCCTAATTCAATAATTTCTTTAGCAATATCAATTTTATCTTTTTCTAATAATGAATCACCAATTTTATAATTCAATGCTTTCATAAAAGTATAAGCCATACCACCACCAACAAGAACTTTATCAGCTTTTGTTAATAATTGTTTGATAACATCAATTTTATCTGATACTTTAGCACCACCAAGTACTGCTATAAAAGGATGTTCTGGATTAACGGTGATTTTATTAAGCATTGTTAATTCTTTTTCAATTAATAAACCAACACAACTATTTTTGATATTAGTAGCAATACCAACATTAGATGCATGAGCACGGTGTGCAGTACCAAAAGCATCATTAACAAATACATCACCTAAATGTGCTCAATATTTACCTAATTCGGGATTATTAGTAGATTCTTTATTACCATTTAAATCTTCAAAACGAGTATTTTCTATTAAAAGTAATTCTTTGTTTTTAAGATTATTAATAGCTGTTTCAAGATTTGTACCACGAGTTTCATTAATGAATGTTACATTTTCTTTTAAGATTTCATTTAGTCTTTTTGCAACAGGCGCTAAAGTATTCTTCGCTTTATCAGCTTCAGATTTAATTCTTCCAAGATGTGATAACATGATTATTTTTGCATCTTGATTTTGTAAATACTTAATAGTTTCGATGCTTGCTTTTATTCTTGTATCATCGGTAATTTTATTATTTTCTAATGGAACATTGAAGTCAAAACGAACAATAACTTTTTTATTTTTAAAATCAAGATCCTTTAATGTTTTTTTATTCATATAATTTTCATCTCCTTTTTTCATATTATAATTTTAATATATTTTTAAAACGATTAATAAAAATGCATCTTGTAATTGGTAAGATGCATTTTTGTAGTTTAATATTTTAATTAAACTATTTAAAAATTATTTTAGCTTTGCTAAGTGTATTACTGTTCTTACTAATTGTGATACATATGACATTTCATTATCATATCAAGCAAAAACTTTAACAATTTGTTTGCCTTCAACTTCAATAACTTTTGTTAATGTTGCATCAAAAATTGAACCAAAACTTGAACTAATAATATCAGTTGAAACAATTGGATCTTCATTATAAGCAAATGATTCGCTACTATGTTTTTTCATTGCTGCATTAACTTGTTCAACAGTAACATTTTTCTTTAATTCAATTGTTAAATCAACAATTGAACCAGTAATAATTGGAACACGCATTGCTGAACCATCTAGTTTTCCTTTAACAGAAGGGATAACTAAACCAATAGCTGCAGCAGCACCTGTAGCTGCAGGAACAATATTAGACATAGCACTACGTCCTCTTCTGAAATCTGAATGTTCTAAGTCTAGTAAACGTTGGTCATTAGTTGCAGCATGAACTGTTGTCATTCATCCTTTAATAATTCCAAATTCTGATTCTAGAGCATGAACAACAGGAGCAAGACAATTAGTAGTACATGAAGCACCAGAAATAATATTATCAGTACTTTTTAGAATATCATGGTTAACATTATAAACAATAGTTTTTAAGTCTCCTTTAGCGGGTGCTGAAATCACAACTTTTTTAGCTCCAGCATCAATATGTGCTTGTGCTAATTTTTTTGTTGTAAAACGTCCAGTTGCTTCAATTACGATATCAACTGCATTGGCTTTTCATGGTAATGCTTTTGGGTCTTTTTCTTGACAAACTTTAATTATTTTACCATCAACATTAATAGTATTTTTTGATTTGTCTGCTTTGATTTTTCCGTGTTTTCAAGTTCTATGTGCTGAATCATATTGTAATAGATATGCTAGGGCTTCTACATTTCCTAAATCATTGATAGCAACAATATCAATTTCTTTTTTGTCAAATAATTGACGGAAGGCAAGGCGCCCAATGCGCCCAAATCCATTAATTGCAATTTTAATTGCCATTATTAAGTCACTCCTTTTGTGTGTTTGTTTTTTTATATTGATTAATGACTAGGTATATTATAAACAAATATTGTTAATATTTGTCATAAAATATGGATTTATTTATAAAACATTTATTTTATTAGTAAATTATTTCCTTTATTTTAATTATAGTTTTCATTATTTTATTTTTTATGAAAAATACTATATTTTATATTGGTATATATTCTATTTCATTATTAATATTGTCAATATTATTATTTTCAATTGTAGTTTGTGATTCTTCAACAGTTAATTCAATTGGTATAGTTAAAGTTTGAATACGTTCTAATAAGCGTTTAACTTTAATTTCTTCTGATTTACTATTTTTTAAATAATAATGTTGATATAGTTCACTAATGCTATAGTTAGAATTAATAAATGTAGTTTTTAATGGTAAAATTCGTGCATTAAGAATACTAAATAATAATTCATCACGCTCTCAAGCGCTAACGGTTTCACCGCCTAAATCATCAATAAATAATAAGTCACATGATTTTAATTGTTCAATTTGTTGATTAGTATCAGTATCATTTTTAAAACTTTTTTTAATGTCCATAACAAATTCAGGTCATACAATAAAACAAACAGTTTGATTTTTTTGAATTAATTTATTTGCAAATAAGATAAAAATAAAAGTTTTGCCACTACCTGTGTCACCATATAAGTATAAACCTTGATAACTTTTGTGTTTTAAAGATTGATGTAAATACTGGATGATTTCTTTTCTTGCATTAGTTGAGGCATTAAAATTTTTACTTCATGAAAGTGATAAAAGTTTATCATCATAGTATTTAATTAAAAAATTATTATGTACTTGTTGTTGGACAGATCTATTAATAGAATGAAGACAATCTGTTAGTACTAAACTTATTTTTTGATTAGGTAACATTACTAGTTTATAACGATATCCTTTAACATTTTGTAGACATTTGCTAAGATTCTCTCGTTTTTTACATAAATTGTAGCTATCAATATAAGTTTTTAATAATTCAACATATGGTTCTAGTTTGCTGTTAGTTAAGTTGTTTTTTTTAATAAAGTCATGAAGTTCAGCATTGTTAATGTTTTCTTTTAAGATAGTTGTCGCTTTAAGTTTCATGATAATCATTTCCTTACTTAATAATAGTGTCTTTTAATAATTAAATTAATGGGCATCAAATTCCTTTAAAATATTCTTTATTTCTTCTTGAGTTAATGTTATATCTTTTTTATTAATATTATCAACCTTATATTTTTTAATTAATTTTTTATTGAAATTATTTATTGTTGATTGTTCTGTAGTAGATCATAATGATTCTTGTTGAAATTGTTGCTGTGGATTTTTTTTGCTACGAGCATAAGCAAGTTTTAAATGAGATAAAGCATCATCAATATTATTAATTTGATTTTCTTGAAAGGTTTCAGCAATTTTAATAATATAGTTTGGTTCTAAACGTTTATTATTTTTAAATCAAACATATTCAATTAAGCAGTTAATTACAACATTATTTAATTGAAAGTTATTAGTTAATATTTCTAATGTTGTTTTTAATTTATCAGTTGGTATTTTACCAGTTAAATTTTTTAAATATTCTTCAGGTAATTTTTGTTGCATTAAATTTAATGTGGTATTAATAACATCAGAATTATCTTTAGATATAATTGTATTACCATTAGAATTTAAATTAACTTTCATAGTGTTAATTTGATTTTTATTTTGAAATGAATAAATTGGTCTAGAGATTGATGTTTGTTCTTGTTTAGCATAAATATTATTAAGTGCTGTTTTTAATTTTAAAGATTGAGGGATAGTATTTTCCTGTTGAGTAATACTAACATAATTTTCTGTAATTTCAATATCATTTTTCAAAAAATAAAATTTTTGTCTTTCGTAATTTAAAGTTCCTAATTGTTTAAGTAGTTCTGAGTTTAAATGGGTATTAGCAAAAAAATCATCAGCAGATAAGGGAGAACACAATTGATAAATGTAAGTAGATTTTAAAGAATAGTAGTAAGTATTAATAAGGTTAACAGATTCAAGTTGTTGGAAAGCAACAAGTAATTGAGTGGAAGTTATTTTTAATAAAGATTTAATTCGTCCGTGATTGAAATCAAGATTAATACGTTTTGTTAATAACTTTTCTTGAACTAAAGTTAAATATAAATTTATTGCTTCAATACCAATTATTGGTTGATATAACATAAATAAAATTTGGTAATCTTCGTTACTAATATATTCTGATTGGTTCAACTTAAAAATATCAATATCATTTATTGTTCTGTTCATATTCATTCCCTAACTTTCTTTTTACTATCCATTTCTTTCATGGTATGATAATTATATGCACATAAAGAATATAAATAAAGTGAAATGATTAAAACACATACTTATCCACATTTATTCCACTTTTTTTTATTAAAAATATTCTTTATTAATATATACTTTTGAGTTTTCCACAGTTAATATTTAATTTGACAGTGATTACAAAAGTAAGTTCCGCGAAGGTTTATTTTTATTTTTTTGATAATAGTATGGCATTTAAAACAAGGCATTTTTGCTCTAGTATGAACTTGTAATTCTTGTTGATAGTAACCTGTTACACCAAGGCTTGAAGTATAACTACTAATTGTTGATCCACCAAGTTTTATTGATTTATTAAGCACAAATCTTGCTTTATTAATGATTTCTTGTAATTGTTTAAGTGTTAAGTTTTTAGTAATGCTTTGCGGATGGATACTAGCATAAAATAATACTTCATCTGCATAAATATTTCCTAAACCACTCATAACATTTTGTTCTAATAATGTTGCTTTAATACTTTGACTTTTATTTTTTCATTTATTTTTTAAATATTCAGCAGTAACATTTTTATTAAAAGGTTCTGGACCAATATTAATATAAGGTTTTATTTTTTGATATTCATTTTTAGTTTGTAAATGAAAAGTTCCAAACTGTCTTGTGTCATGATATCTTAATTCGTATTTATTGTCTAATTCTAATATTAATAAGACATGTTTTCAATTTATTGATTGATTATTTTGTTGAAAATAATATTTTCCTTCCATTCGTAAATGACTTAATAATACATAATCATCTAATATAAATATTAATAATTTACCAACTCTTTGAACATCATTTATTGTTTGTCCAATAATTTGTTTTGTGAATTGTTCAATACTTGGTGTTTTGATAATTTTATTTAAAAGAATTCTAACACCAATAATTTTATGATTAGTTAAAAGTGGTTGTAAAGTTTTGCGAACAGTTTCAACTTCGGGTAATTCTGGCATTTTTATTTTCCTTCCAATAAAATATAATAAACTAATTTATTTTAAATATTAATAAATTTTTAAAAATTTATTTTAATTCAAATCAGTTATCACCAATACTAGTATTAATTAATAAGGGAACTTTTAATTTAGTAACATTAGACATAATTTTAGTAATTTTAGTAATAACATCATTAACTTTATTATCTTCAACTTCAAAAATTAATTCATCATGAATTTGTGCAATTAATATTGCATCAATATTTTGTTTTTTTATTTCTTCATAAATTTTATTCATTGCTAATTTTAAAATATCAGCAGCACTACCTTGAATTGGCATATTCATTGCTATTCGTTTACCAAAATTTTGAATCACCTTATTTTTATTTGTAATTTCCATTACTTCTCTTCTACGATTAAAAATTGTTTGAACGTATCCATTTTTTTCACAAAAATCAATTATATTATTAATATAACTTTTAATTTTTGGAAAAACCGAAAAATATTTATTAATAAATATTTTAGCATCTTCAACTTTAATTCCTATTTGTTGTGATAAACCAAAACTAGAAATGCCATAAACAATGCCAAAATTAATAGCTTTTGCATTTTGTCTTTGTTCGTTAGTAACTTCTGCTAAAGGTATATTTAATATTTTACTTGCAGTTTCGCGATGAATATCATGCTTTTGCTGAAAAGCTTTAATTAAATTTTCATCTTCACTAATATGAGCTAATATTCTTAATTCAATTTGCGAATAATCACAGGATAGTATTTTAGTATGTGGTTTGCTTGGAATAAAGATTTTGCGAACTTCTCTTTGTTCTTTATCACGAATACTAATATTTTGCATATTAGGATCTAATGAAGATAACCTGCCAGTACTGGTTTGCACTTGATTATAAATGCTATGAATTTTACCATCATCAAAAATATATTTTTGTAAACCAAGTAAGTAAGTGGAATATAATTTTTGTAATTTACGATATTCTAAAAGAATATCGATGATTGGATGTTGATTTTTTAAACTAATTAAAACTTCAAAAGCAGTACTACCTTTTTTATAATTAGGTAATTTTAATTCTTTAAATAAGTATTCACTAATTTGTTTTGGTGAATTTGGATTTAAATTACTATTACTTTCTTTTTTAATTTGTAATTCTAAATCTTGAATTTTTAGTAAAGTTTTATCAGTTAGTAGTTTTAATTTTTTTTGATCAATGTTAACACCATTACACTCCATATTTACTAATACAAAAGCAGCAGGTAGTTCAATCTCTTGATATAAATTTCAGTTATTAGTATCTTTTAATTTTTTTATAAGAATGAGATGAGAATCTGTTAAAAAATTTAATTTTTTTTCTAAAAAAATAGCTATTTCTTTTTCATCATTGGGAATATTTTTTTTAATACCTTTGCCATAGAAATCATCAGCGCTTAAATTATCTTTAACATTGACATTGAGCATAACAGCAATGTTTTCTGGTAATATTTTTTCATTAGCATAAAGAAGGTAAGCAGCTAACATATGGTCAAAAATAATATTATTTATTATTAATTTTAAACGTAGTCCTGCGATAATAACCTTTTTTAAATCTCAAGTTATTTTTTGTAGTTTTTTATTTTGTAAGAAATGTTGAAAATTAGAACAATTAATTGCATTGATTTTATTAATATAAAATGTTCCTTTTTTATTTTTAATACCAAAACCAATAATATTATCACGATTATAATTATCACCAAAAATTTCTAATCATAAGTAATTTGAATCACAATTTCATTCTTGACTTCACTTATTTATAATTTGAACGTGAGATGTACTATTTTTATTAGTTTTAGGATTAGTGTCTTGTGTTAATAAAGAGTTCATATTATATTGTTTGTAAAAGTCTTGTAACTTTTCATTATTTAAATTTTCAACATTATAATTAAACGTTTCTAAATTACCAGTAATTGGTGTATTTAAATTAAGTTGTGCTAGTTGTTTACAAATAATACCATTATTAAAGTTAAGTTTAATTAGTTTACTAACATTTGGTTTTAATTGTTCTACATTTTCAATAATGTTTTCTAATGTGTCATATTTTTTTAATAAACTAATAGCAGTTTTTTGACCAATTCCTTTAATGCCAGGTAAATTATCAGAACTATCACCCATTAATCCCTTTAAATCGGTAACTTGATAAGGTAATAATTCATATTCTGATTGAAATGTAGAAATAGTAATAACCTTTAAATCACTCATCCCTTTTTGTGGATTAAGAATTTTAATATTGTTATCTAATAGTTGTAATAAATCTTTATCACTACTCATAATATCAATTTGATAATTACTAGCAACTTTATTTTTAACAATGCTGCCAATAATATCATCAGCTTCATAATTATTTATTTGTCCCCAAGGAATTTGTGCTAAGTCTAAAAATATTTTAACTAAATTAAATTGTTCAATTAACTCAACCGGAGTTTCACTTCTTTTTCCTTTATATGTTGCTAAAGTTTCATGACGAAATGTTTTACGACCAGCATCAAATGCAACAAAAACACTAGCATAGTTGTTAGATTTTAAGTACTTAGTCAACATTCTAATAAAAGCATAGACGGCATTAGTTGGAATACCCTGTAGCGAATGTAGATTAACTCCTTGGTATGCAGTAGCATAATATGCTTTAAATAATAAATTGTTACCATCAATAATTAATGCTTTTTTCATTTATTCACCTAATTTCATAAAATTATTATAACAATAAGTAAATATAACTTCATATAAAATTAAAAAATTAGCATATAAAAAAAACAAGATTTTTTCTTGCTATCGAACAATAATTAAGTTACAGATTTAATTGTGTAGAAAACATTATAAATATAAGGTTTTAGGGTTAATTTTAAGAGAATTATTATATTTATAGTGATTAGAGTTCTGTAACTTAATTATTTAAATATTAAGGATATTTATAAATAGATCCTTAATATTTATTATAACATTCAATTTTTAATTTTTAAATTCATTTTTTCTTTTTTATATATAAAAAACAAGAGCTTTTCAGCTCTTGTCTACACAAGAATTATTGCTAAGATAATATGTCATTTATAAAAAAAAAGGGGGGGTTATTTATAAATAAAACTTAAGGTTATTGGGGTTATAGAGTTTAAATTAGGGGTTTTAGATTAATTTTAAATTTTTTATATTTAAAAATATTATAATTGAATAATGTTTTGACATATTACTTTAATTTTAAAGGACCTAGGCTATCTAAATCCTTATAAGAATAATAACAAATAATATTTAAATTGCAAGGAAATTTGTTATTATTTTTAGAAATAATTTATATTTTCAGTTTTTTTTCAAAAATATATTCATAATCTATATAAGTTTTTGATTTTTTTGATAAATATTTTTGGAAAAATTGCAATAATTTTACCCTACTTATAGCTAACTAAAGTAATGTTTACTCATATCTTGAAAAACAAAATCAATCGCTTTTTTAATATTTGGTCAATAATTTGGTAATATTTTTCTTATATTATGTTTTATAGCAAATCAAAAATGTTCAATTGGATTTAAATTAGGAGAATATGGCGGAAGAAATAATAGTTTGCATCCAGCATTTTCAATTAATTGTTGTGTTAATTTAGATTTATGAAACGTTGCATTATCTAAAACTATAATTTGGAATGGCAACACTTTTTAGGACTATTTTTTGGTAGACATTTGTTTTTGATAATTAACTGGAGTTAAGTAGTTTAAAGTGCTGTGGATTCTTATGTTGTTGTATCAATTGATGTAATCAAATAATTCTAATTTTAATTCGATTAATGATGTAAAATTTTTATCATTAATAAATTCAGTTTTGAAAGTTTTAAAAGTTGCTTCAGCAACAGCATTGTCATAAGGACAACCTTTTTTGCTTAAAGAGCGAGTAATATTGAATGCTAGTAAAAGTTTATCAATAATTTTATTATTAAATTCATTACCACAATCACTATGAAATATTTGAATATCTTTTAAACAGCGATTTGATTGCATAAATGCTTGATGTACTAATAAGGCATCTTTTCTAGTACCTACACTATGTCCAATAATTTCGCGGTTAAATAGGTCAATTAATAAGCAAATATAGTTTCATTTACCATTAACTTGAACATAAGTTAAATCACTGACAATAACTTCATTTTTAAGCCTATTATTAAAGTTTCTATTCACAAGATTAGTGATTTTTTCATCATTTACTTTGTTATTATGATTTTTGAATGATAATTTAGTGTATTTTGATATTAAATTATGCTTATTCATAATTTCTTTAATTTTTCGTCTTGATAAATAAATTTCTTTAATTTTCATATTTTTACTTTCATAAGCTTCTATTACTTTTCTTCGTAAGTCTTCAGTGTATGGTTTTGGCATAATTTAATCTTCCTAATCTATTTTAATTATTGCTGAATTGTACTTTTAAATTCAAAAACTGTTTAAATTACATATTATTATTTTACATTATTTATGAGTAAATATTACTTTAGTTAGCTATATTTTAGTTTTATAAAAAATATTAGTGAATTAATGGAGTGTTTATTTTTAGTAAAAATTTTTGCATATTATGAAATTTTTAAACACTAATAAAAGTAATAAAACAAAAATATGTGGTTAAACTTATAGTTTTAATTTTAGTTATAAAAATTTGTAAAAAATTATTTAAAAAAAATAAAAAAGATATATAATGATGTCGAATATTTAATATTTAAAATTGAGAAAAAATATTCAAATTGAAGTAAGGAGAAAATTAAAAAATGCCAAACCCATGAAAAACAGAAACTAATGGCCCAACAGATTTAAGCAAAGTTGCTAAATGGGAAATTAATGATGTGAATGAAACTAGAGAAAGATGAAAAAGAGAAAAAGAAGAAGAAGAAAAAAAACAACAAAAACAAAACAAAGCGGGATCTAGTTTGAAAAAATAAATTTGTTTTAAAAATTATATAAAATATAACAAGATGTTTGGTGTGTATATGAGTTTTTATTTAAACCTATTACTTTATTATTTTAAAGTAAATGGGTTTTTTTATTTTTTAATCAAATAAGGAAAAAAAATGAAACAGATATTATCAAAAGCCATAAGTGATATTGTAAAAAAAGGTCCGTGAATTACTAGAGATGAACCTTTACATCAAAATAAAGAGAAAATACAGAGAGAATTAATAACATATAAAATAAAATCAGAAAATGATTTTGTATATAAAACAGAAATTAATAAGGATATTATAATTTATGAATATTTTTTTGAGAAAATAAAAGATAAAGATAATGGTCCTTGCATTGTGACGAGAATTTATTTTAGTAATGATGAGATATGAGAAAAGATAGTATAGCTAACTAAAGTAATGTTTACTCATATCTTGAAAAACAAAATCAATCGCTTTTTTAATATTTGGTCAATAATTTGGTAATATTTTTCTTATATTATGTTTTATAGCAAATCAAAAATGTTCAATTGGATTTAAATTAGGAGAATATGGCGGAAGAAATAATAGTTTGCATCCAGCATTTTCAATTAATTGTTGTGTTAATTTAGATTTATGAAACGTTGCATTATCTAAAACTATAATTTGTCCACGCTTTAATACTGGAATTAGTTTATTTTTAACATATGATTCAAAAATTTTACTATTGCAATGTCCTTCAAATGCTCATAAGGCTTTTAATTTACCTTTATTTAGTGAACCAATTATACTCATTCTCTTTATTTTATATGCGGGTTTATTATCAAATAATCTTTTACCTTTTTCAGATCAACCATATTTATAAAATTCATTATCATCAATTCCAGATTCATCAATATATACTAAATCTTCATTCATTATTTTAGCTATTTCTTTTAAAAAATCTTCTTGTTTATTTTTATCTCTTTGTTCATATAGAAAAGTTTTTTTTATATGTATAATTTAGTTTTTTAAAATAGTTATAAACTGTTTCTTTAGTCATATTTCCAAATTTATCAATTACTTTTTGAACTGTAACATCTTTATTTTCTGCTAAATAATTTTTTAATTCATCTAAATCCTTTATTTTGTGGCTATGTCCTTTTTGATAATTCAAAATTGGTTTTATATGCCCAGTTTCTTTTTTTCTTTTTCTTCATAAAAATAAAGTCTTTCTAGTGATATTGAACACTTTACAAATTTCTTTAATTTTCATATTTTTACTTTCATAAGCTTCTATTACTTTTCTTCGTAAGTCTTCACTGTATGGTTTTGGCATAATTTAATCTTCCTAATCTATTTTAATTATTGCTGAATTGTACTTTTAAATTCAAAAACTGTTTAAATTACATATTATTATTTTAGAACCTGTTTAGAATCTTTTTAATAAAACTGAAATAAAGGAAAGAACAACCATTTGTAAACTAGTATTTAGTTTTCTTTCACAATTTTTTCATAATCTTCTGTATTTTTCTAATCAAGCAAAGCTTCGTTCTACAATTCATCTTTTTGGTAATACTACAAAAGTATGTAGTTCATTGCGTTTTATAATTTCAACATTTGCATTTATGATTGTTTTGATTTCAGAAGCAAATTTTTCACCAGTATAACCAGCATCTACTATTATTTTTTGAACTGCAGAAAGATTTTCTTTTTCATTTTCAATCATTATTATAGCGCTATTACGATCTGTTTTTTCTGCTGTGGTTATGTAAATTGCATGTGGTAAACCTTGAGAATCAACAATAATATGACGCTTTATTCCTGAAATCTTTTTACCAGCATCATAACCTTTATTTTCAGTAGTATCTGTATTTTTAACACTTTGCGAATCAATTATACAAAAACTAGTTTGTTCTTTGCGATTATTGTTGATACGAACTTTTTTAACCAATTTTTTTTAAAATTAATTGCCATACACTAGCTTCTTTACCGTTATTTTTACTTCAAATTTGAAAATAATAATATACAGTTTGTCATTTTGGAAAATTTTTTGGTAGCATTCTTCATTGACAACCACTTTTTAATACATATAAAATTGCACAAAATACTTCATATAAATCTAAACTTCTTGGTTTTGTTTTCTTTTTGCTATTTTCTAAAATTGATTTTATGTTCTCAAATTGTTCTTTGGTGACATGACTTGGATAATTTTTATGCATAATATATACCTCTGATTTTAAAATATAGCTAACTAAAGTAATGTTTACTCATATCTTGAAAAACAAAATCAATCGCTTTTTTAATATTTGGTCAATAATTTGGTAATATTTTTCTTATATTATGTTTTATAGCAAATCAAAAATGTTCAATTGGATTTAAATTAGGAGAATATGGCGGAAGAAATAATAGTTTGCATCCAGCATTTTCAATTAATTGTTGTGTTAATTTAGATTTATGAAACGTTGCATTATCTAAAACTATAATTTGTCCACGCTTTAATACTGGAATTAGTTTATTTTTAACATATGATTCAAAAATTTTACTATTGCAATGTCCTTCAAATGCTCATAAGGCTTTTAATTTACCTTTATTTAGTGAACCAATTATACTCATTCTCTTTATTTTATATGCGGGTTTATTATCAAATAATCTTTTACCTTTTTCAGATCAACCATATTTATAAAATTCATTATCATCAATTCCAGATTCATCAATATATACTAAATCTTCATTCATTATTTTAGCTATTTCTTTTAAAAAATCTTCTTGTTTATTTTTATCTCTTTGTTCATATAGAAAAGTTTTTTTTATATGTATAATTTAGTTTTTTAAAATAGTTATAAACTGTTTCTTTAGTCATATTTCCATATTTATCAATTACTTTTTGAACTGTAACATCTTTATTTTCTGCTAAATAATTTTTTAATTCATCTAAATCCTTTATTTTGTGGCTATGTCCTTTTTGATAATTCAAAATTGGTTTTATATGCCCAGTTTCTTTTTTTCTTTTTCTTCATAAAAATAAAGTCTTTCTAGTGATATTGAACACTTTACAAATTTCTTTAATTTTCATATTTTTACTTTCATAAGCTTCTATTACTTTTCTTCGTAAGTCTTCACTGTATGGTTTTGGCATAATTTAATCTTCCTAATCTATTTTAATTATTGCTGAATTGTACTTTTAAATTCAAAAACTGTTTAAATTACATATTATTATTTTACATTATTTATGAGTAAATATTACTTTAGTTAGCTATATATAATCATTTTACATTATTTTCGAAAAGATTCTAAACAGGTTCTTACATTATTTATGAGTAAATATTACTTTAGTTAGCTATATAATAACCATTATATTGTTCATAAAATTCACAAGATATTAATTCATTTTCAGTAGTAGTAATATCTGAAATATTTTTAATATATTTTAAAATGTCACTACCTTTAATACTTTCAATATTTTCTGTAATTGATTTTTTACCTAATTTATAATTAAAATCTTCAATTATTTTTAATGTTATTTTTTTATTATTTTGATTAATAGTAGTATCTTTAATTGGAAATCATGTTTCATATTCACCAATTTCTAATAACATACCTTTAGTTGTTTCTCTAACCTTATTTTTAATATCTAAATTAACATTAATCATTATGAATCCTTTCTACTTCTACGTATAAGCCTTATCACCTACAGTGATAAAAGGCTTATATACTACTAACTAAATACTTCTACTTACTATACGTAAGGCTTATGCTACTGTAAGTAGCATAAGCCTTGGAGGGTAGGGGTTCTAGGGGAAGGGAACCAAAATTTCTGAAATTTTTAAAGAGCATGAAAAAAATTACTATTGGTTAATTCCAGCACAATAGCCTACATAATTTTTTATTTAGTTATGGAATAATTAATTACTTTAATAAAGTGCTGGTTTAATAAAATAATTAATTATAATTGTTTAACAATTATAAATGAGAGTTTTATCTCTCATTTATGTTTTTATTAAATCGTATCCAAGTTTGCAATGCGCCCTTTTGACTATTGTTTAAGTTTTAAGCAAGTAGGTTTTTTATTTTGAAAGGGGAAAAATATGAATTTAAAATCTTTACTATCTGAAATAAAATTTGATTATAAAGAAATTATAGAAATTTTTAGAAAAATAGAAGCAAAAAAGGAAAATATTAAATCATTATGAGATGAATTAAGTAAGTATAAACAGCAATTACAGAAAGAAAAAAGTGATGATAATATTAACCAAAAATTATTAATTATTTATAAAGTTTCTGCTTTTGTTGAAGAAATGTTGTTAAATTCTTGTCAATCAACAGAATATGATCCTGCTACTGGAAAAATAATTAGAGACAGTAAAATGAGTGAAAATTTTGTAAATGATTGAAATAATATTAATAAAATATTAGAACAAATTTTTTTACCAGAAGATGAAGTTGTAGAAGTTGTAGAAATTTCAGAATTAGCAGATGATCAATTAAGTCTACTAAATAATGAACAAACGCAAACAAATCGTGAAAGTGAATGTTTTCCCAAATGCTGTTTAATTTTATAAAAATGAAATAAAAAATAAAAAAACTTTTCTCTAATTAGAGAAAAGTTTTAATTAACATAGTGCTTTAAATTCTACTAAAATATTGATTGAGGTAATAAAGTTCCAATACTTAACATTATTAAGGCAAAGACAGTAATACCAATAGTATATGGTCAAATTGCTCGATAAAAACTTGTTAGGGGAACTTTAGCAATGGCAAGTCCTGCCATCATTACACCTGCACTTGGTGCAAATAAATTAATTCAACCACTAGCCATAACAAAAGTAGTAATCATTCCTGAACCTAATCCTAAAGGAATTACTATTTTTGAAACAATAGGGAAAACGGCTTTTGCAAATCCTGATGTTGAAGGAATAACAAAGGCAATCAAAAGAAAAGCAAAAAAACCAATAATAACAATAGCAAATCTTGGCAATTTATCAATACTTTGCAATTGTCCAACAACAACATGTTGCATTCCTGAATGTTGTAATGATCAGCCAATTCCACCAGCAACAGCAATTATTAAAGCAACACCTAATAATTCTGAAGAACCACTAATAAAATTACGAACATATTGTTCTTCGCCTTTTCAATCAATTGCTGCAATGATAATTGAAACAAAGAAAAATAAGAAAGCTAACATTTCAATGTTTCAGTCACCAAATGCATTAATTTGACTTGTGAAATATGGAAAATATTTAATTAATGTATTGTGAAAATCATCAAAAATAGTTGTTCCTGTAATTTTACCTCATGGAATAATACAAAGCACCATAATTAAAAATGTTAATCCAAATAGTGCTAAAATAATTTTACGACGTTTAGTAAATTCAGGTATTTCTTCTTTATTAATAAATTCTTCATGATGCTCACTATGTAAGTGAAAAACAACTGATTTTTCAGGATTACGTTTAACACGGATTGCATATCACATAACAAAAGCAATAGTACCGATAGTTGCTAAAAATCAACAAATTAAACGTCAGATGATTCCATCACTAGGATTTAAACCACTAGCTTGTGAAGCTGTGGCAATAGCAAAGGGATTAAGTGTTGAAAACATAACACCAACACCAGCACCCAATAAAATCATTAATACAGCTGTAACAACATCAAAACCAGCAGCTAACATTGCTGGAATAATAATTAAATAGTAAGGAATAGTTTCTTCACACATTCCTTCAACTGTTCCACCAATCGATAGGATAGTCATAATTGAAGGAATAATTCAAATTTCTTTTCCGTTTAGACGTTTAACTAAACGACCAATTCCTGCATCTAGTGCACCTGATTTCATAACTATGCCAATATATCCACCAATTACTAAAACAAAAACAATAATATCACTGCTACCAATGAAACCTTTAATTGGAGCCAAAAATAAGTCCATGATACCTAATGGCCCACCGTCTTGTCAAGGGTTATCAGTGCTTACAGGCTTTGATTCATCTTCTAATCATTTACCTGTTGTTCCTGGAATCCAAGAAATAATGATAATTAGAGCAATAATAAAGAATAAGACTGTAATTGCTGTTGGCATTTTAAATGGAAATAAACGAAATTTTTTCTTTTTGGTAATTCCCATATATGATTAATACCTCCTTCTTTATTTTTTTAAAAGTATTATTATATAATACACTATTTATCATGTAGAATAAAAGATGTTTAAGCTTATTTTTTAAAATAACTTATTAAAAAAGTAGTATTTTTATTTAAGTAACATTATTATAATAATAGTTTTTAAAAAAATGTTATTTTTTTATTAGTATTATTTGAAAATTTAATTAAATATTAGTAGTATTTTAAAATAAAATTAGTTATTATAAATTACATATATTTTTTTATTTTTTTGATTTTATTGACTATTTCATTAATTAATGAAATCACTTTAAAGGTATATAATTATTATAATTGAAAGGAGAATATTATGTTAAAACTTTTTAAGAAAAAAGAAAGGACAAATCATAAATTAACCTTATCAGAATTAGTCTGGTTTGGTTTTAATTATACTGTTGGAATTACTTTTACTGCTAACTTTGCAATTTTAATTAATAAAGATAGTTTAAATTTAGGTTCTCATATGATTTGAATTTTTTTAGTAGAAGGTTTAATTGCAGGAACTTGTGCTTGAGCTTTCTCAAGACTTTCAAGAGTACATCCAGGTAATAATGGTGCTGCTTATATTTATGTTAGAAGTAGTTATGGTCGCTTTTGAGGTTGATTAATTTCTTTTTTACAGTATGCTACTTTACCTGTTATAGTTAGTTCACAAATTGTATCAATGATTAGAATTAACTTTACTGATCCATCTTCTTTTTTATATGCTAATTGAGGAGTATGACAACATTTAGGATTAGATTTGATTGGAATTCTAATTTATTGTTTAGCTTCTTGTGTATTATTTTTAGGAATGGCTGCATTTAAAAAATTTGTTAATATTTCTAGTTATTTAAAATGAGGAACAACTTTTTTATTAATCATAGCAACTATTATATTATTTGTGATGGCAGGAACTTCAAATTGAGATATGACTACTTCTCATCAACAATTAACTGCTAATAACTTTTCACAAGCTTTTGCCATGTGTTTCTTTTTCTTTTTAGGATTTGAAACCTATTCAACAATTGGTAAAAATGTTAGAAATCCTGAAAAAAATATTAGTCGTTCATTAGTTATTGTTATGATTTTATCTACTATTTTTTATATGGCAGTAACAATCCTTATGATTGGTGCTGTTGCTGGTAATTTTTCAGATAATCCCAACTTAAGTATTTTTAAAATTTTAGGTGATAAAGCTCATGCACAATGATTAGGAATAATTGGTATCCTTGTAATGTTAATTTGTAGTATTTCATTAAAGTCTAATGCTGGAATGCAAAATGCTTTATATAGTGGTGCTATTTTAGAACCATTATCTGTTGAGGGGTATATTTCACCTAAATATAAAGAATTATCAAAAGATAACATTCCGTTTAAAGCTTCTAGATTAAATTTAATTATTACTTTTTCTTCAGCTTTTGTATGATTAATTTTACCTGATATTATTGGAGTAATAGTTGATACGTTACACCCTGTTTATAAGGATGGACAATTAGTGTTAAGTTCGATTGTTAATTATGGAACATTAACTGCTGAAGCTGGTATTATTATGGTTATTATTTATGTTTTTGTACTTTCCATTGCAATTAAGTTGTCTATAGAAAAGAAATTGAAAAAGAATATTTTTGAAATTATTATTTGACTTGCAGCAACACTTTTCTTAGTTTGACAATTTGAAGAATGATTAAGATCTTTAATCAATGGTTTAATTTCAGGAGCAAATCTTATTGGTAAAGGTGGAACTGATACTACAAAAGGAATATCTGATATAACTTCTAATGTTTTACAATTAGTTTATTTAATTTCTAGCATTGCATTTGCTCTAATTTGATACTTTGCTTATTATAAACCAATGCAAAGAAAAAGAATGCTTACAAATCCTAAATTACAAGAAGAATTGGATAGCGAATTTAGAGTGAAAGATGATTGACCTTTTGTTGCAAAAAATCTACAAAATGAAATTGAAAATTATTTAGTACGTAATGTTTTAATTAATGGTGATGATAAAAACCCTAATTATATAATTGCTAAAAATGTACGTAAAGAATTATTGATGTCAGAAGGCGAATGGCGTGAAGACGAAGAATAAAAAAAGTTTAAAAATGTATTAGTTATAATAACTAATACATTTTTAGTATTTATTATTTTTGACAAATTTTTATAGTAATATTAAAGGTGTTAATAATGAATATTTTTTTATATTATTATAAAGTATATTGATGGTAGAAAGTAAAATATGATGTATAATGTTAATTGGATTCATTTCAATATTATGTTTAGAAGTAATTCTAAATTGTGGTTATTGTATTTGTAGTTCAAAAGTCATATTATTGGAGGTACTATATATGAATATGAAAAATATATTAAGATTAATGGGTGCATTAACATTAACAACAGCAGTTACTACTTCAGTTGTTGCTTGTGGTGATAAAGCTGGTGTAGCCATGAACGTAGAAGTATCAAAACAATTAGGGTTAACAGATGATAAAGGAGAATATGTACAAGCAGCTTCACTTGATACAACTGTCAACAAGGATAATGTTACTTGAACTGTTGATGCTTTAAAAACACCAATTAAAGCTAGTGCATTATTAGGAGAAGATAATAAAGCTGCTAATCAAGCATGTGCTGATTTTCTTACTGGTAAATTAAAACAAACAGCTACAGATGGAAAATTTAATAAAGAAGAATTAGATAAAATTACTGGTGCAGTTACTGATTTTAAACCAGAATTAGCTAAAATGGATGATGGTAAAGATTATGCTATTACTGGTGGTACTTTTAATTTCCAATTTAAAAAAGGTGAAGAGGCACTTGGTGATGTTTATGGTATTAAGTTAAAAGCTGATAAAACAAAAGGTGTTATTGCTGCTGCTCTTACTACAATAGTTGCTGAAATTAAAATAACAGATACTGATGTTACTACAAATTCAAAAATTATGTTTGTAGATGGTACTACAATTCCAGAAACTGCAAAAAAACCAGGAGAACCAATACAAATTAAAGGAGAATCAGATCAAGTAAAACAGTTTACTGCTTTAAATACTCTAACTGCTTTAAAAATTGGGGCAAATTTAGGAACAATTACTGCTGCTGGTGATGCTTGAGCTGCTGGTGATAAATTAGAAATAACTTATAAAACTGGTGATGTTACTTTTGAAGCAAAAACTGAATTAACACTTGCATAATTTTATAAAATAAAAATAATATTAATACTCCTTTTAATTTAAAAGGAGTATTTTATTTTACAAAATGTTTATTTTTTTCATATTTTTAAACATTATAAACATATATAGCTAACTAAAGTAATGTTTACTCATATCTTGAAAAAAAATCAATCGCTTTTTTAATATTTGGTCAATAATTTGGTAATATTTTTCTTATATTATGTTTTATAGCAAATCAAAAATGTTCAATTGGATTTAAATTAGGAGAATATGGCGGAAGAAATAATAGTTTGCATCCAGCATTTTCAATTAATTGTTGTGTTAATTTAGATTTATGAAACGTTGCATTATCTAAAACTATAATTTGTCCACGCTTTAATACTGGAATTAGTTTATTTTTAACATATGATTCAAAAATTTTACTATTGCAATGTCCTTCAAATGCTCATAAGGCTTTTAATTTACCTTTATTTAGTGAACCAATTATACTCATTCTCTTTATTTTATATGCGGGTTTATTATCAAATAATCTTTTACCTTTTTCAGATCAACCATATTTATAAAATTCATTATCATCAATTCCAGATTCATCAATATATACTAAATCTTCATTCATTATTTTAGCTATTTCTTTTAAAAAATCTTCTTGTTTATTTTTATCTCTTTGTTCATATAGAAAATTTTTTTTATATGTATAATTTAGTTTTTTAAAATAGTTATAAACTGTTTCTTTAGTCATATTTCCAAATTTATCAATTACTTTTTGAACTGTAACATCTTTATTTTCTGCTAAATAATTTTTTAATTCATCTAAATCCTTTATTTTGTGGCTATGTCCTTTTTGATAATTCAAAATTGGTTTTATATGCCCAGTTTCTTTTTTTCTTTTTCTTCATAAAAATAAAGTCTTTCTAGTGATATTGAACACTTTACAAATTTCTTTAATTTTCATATTTTTACTTTCATAAGCTTCTATTACTTTTCTTCGTAAGTCTTCACTGTATGGTTTTGGCATAATTTAATCTTCCTAATCTATTTTAATTATTGCTGAATTGTACTTTTAAATTCAAAAACTGTTTAAATTACATATTATTATTTTACATTATTTATGAGTAAACATTACTTTAGTTAGCTATATGATTCAAAAATTTTACTATTGCAATGTCCTTCAAATGCTCATAAGGCTTTTAATTTACCTTTATTTAGTGAACCAATTATACTCATTCTCTTTATTTTATATGCGGGTTTATTATCAAATAATCTTTTACCTTTTTCAGATCAACCATATTTATAAAATTCATTATCATCAATTCCAGATTCATCAATAGACTTACTGCATAACGTTTTTAAGTTTTAATGATAAATTATAAAATCCTGCAATTAAATTAAATCTTAAAAATATTCGTTTTCTACCTTTTCTAAATTTATAACCAATAATTTTAAAACATTTTAAAAATGCAAAAACATGTTCAATTTTTCTGCGAGTTTTATTAATAATCTTATTAAAAATTTTAATTTTACTTGTTTTAGGATTATTTTTACTAGTTTTAATGGGTAAAAATGTATTACTATGAATTTTTTGTAAACCTTGATAACCTTTATCTGCAAGAATTACAGTTTCTGACAAAAATTCTAACTTTGAATTTTTAAAAGTTTTAAAATCATGATTTTTACCAGTATCAGGAAAAATATTTAAAATTTCATTAGTATGTGCATTAATTATGGTTTGAAACTTAACAGTATGCATTCATTTTTTGCCAGAAAATCAATCTTTTTGATTATATTTTGGTCGTTCTGTTTCTACTTCTGTTACATCAATTATCAAAATTTTATTTTTGAATTCTTCTTTTTAAAAAAATATTTTTATTTGTTAAATTATTAAACTTATTATTATTTATTAAAATGTCTTCAATTGAACGAATATTTCGTAAAGCAGTAGTATCAACCATATCATACTCAGCACCAATACTATGATATGTACGATTTTCATATAAATATCTTAAAGTCATTACTAGTCTATCTTCTATTGACATTTTATATGGCCTTCCACCAGTGGTATTTTTTAGATTTTGATGATCTAATAAAATATTTAAAATTTCATTAAAAACTAGTTTATTAATACCAACTATTTTACGAAAATATTGATCCGGTTTATCTTTTAATTCAAAATATGTCATAAAATTTATCCTTAACTATTCAAATTTTATTTTAATAATAACCTGAATTGTAAATATAAATGGGACATTTTTTTAAAATAATTGTATTAAATCTATTGGTCTTTTATAAGAGAGTGATTTTCTTGGTGTAGAATTAATTTGAAATGCTATTTGATTCAATGATTTTTGATTAAAATTAGATAAATCAATGGATTTTGGTAAATATCTTCTTAAAATACCATTATTATTTTCATTTAAACCCCTTTGACAAGGTTTACCAGGATCTGCAAAATAAATTTTGACATTACAAATTTTTTCGATTAATCTTCATTTACTAAATTCTTTGCCACGATCAAAAGTAATGGTTTTAACTGTTCCTTTTTGTAATTTTGAAATAAATTTTATTATATTTTTCATAATATTTTCTGATTTATTATTTTTAGTTGCTAAAGGAATTGTGGTTTTTGATCATATATCAGCCAAAGTAATAATAGAACTTTTATGATCTTTACCAATGATAGTATCACCTTCTAAATGACCAAATTCTTGTATATTTTTAATATTAGGAATGATTAAATTTCTTTCATGAATAGACTTACAATTATTAATTCTGCCCCTAGTTTCTTTTTGTTTGTGAGATTTATTTTTTCCTTTTCTCAACAATTTATTTTCATCAAAACCCATTCGATTTGTTTTAAACATGTTATATAAGGTTTTTGTTGAAATACTTTTTATTTTATTTTCCTTTAAAAAATTAGCAATTATATCAAGAGCATAATTTTTAGTAATTAACAAATTATTAATAGTATTAATTTCTATTAAATTTAAAATTATTAATTTTCTACCTGCATTTTGTTTATTTTTTTTAAATTGATTTAATATTTCTAATGGTAATAAGTTTTTATTTAATAATCTGCAAACTCTATGTACTGTTGATTTACTATAATCAACCATTTTTGCTATTTTACGAATCGAAAATCGATAACCTTTATATTCTTTTATTGCTATTATTGATTCAATAGTTAGATACTTATAAATTGTGTTAATTCCTTTCTTTTCTTAATTATAGAATTAACACAATTTAATTTTTATATAAGTGTCCTTTTTAATTTTACAATTCAGGTAACAAAAAAATGAAAAGTTAACTAGTTATGCAGTAAGTCTAATATATACTAAATCGTCATTCATTATTTTAACAATTTCTTTTAAAAAATCTTCTTGTTTATTTTTATCTCTTTGTTCATATAGAAAAGTTTTTTTTATATGTATAATTTAGTTTTTTAAAATAGTTATAAACTGTTTCTTTAGTCATATTTCCAAATTTATCAATTACTTTTTGAACTGTAACATCTTTATTTTCTGCTAAATAATTTTTTAATTCATCTAAATCCTTTATTTTGTGGCTATGTCCTTTTTGATAATTCAAAATTGGTTTTATATGCCCAGTTTCTTTTTTTCTTTTTCTTCATAAAAATAAAGTCTTTCTAGTGATATTGAACACTTTACAAATTTCTTTAATTTTCATATTTTTACTTTCATAAGCTTCTATTACTTTTCTTCGTAAGTCTTCACTGTATGGTTTTGGCATAATTTAATCTTCCTAATCTATTTTAATTATTGCTGAATTGTACTTTTAAATTCAAAAACTGTTTAAATTACATATTATTATTTTACATTATTTATGAGTAAATATTACTTTAGTTAGCTATAAAATAAAGAGAATGAGTATAATTGGTTCACTAAATAAAGGTAAATTAAAAGCCTTATGAGCATTTGAAGGACATTGCAATAGTAAAATTTTTGAATCATATGTTAAAAATAAACTAATTCCAGTATTAAAGCGTGGACAAATTATAGTTTTAGATAATGCAACGTTTCATAAATCTAAATTAACACAACAATTAATTGAAAATGCTGGATGCAAACTATTATTTCTTCCGCCATATTCTCCTAATTTAAATCCAATTGAACATTTTTGATTTGCTATAAAACATAATATAAGAAAAATATTACCAAATTATTGACCAAATATTAAAAAAGCTATTGATTTTGTTTTTCAAGATATGAGTAAACATTACTTTAGTTAGCTATAGAAAATAGAACTAAGATTGAAGCAAAATTAATTGATAAAGAAAAACAAAGACAACATGAAAAAGATTTACAAGATTCTAGATTTAAGCATGAATCACTTGAAAATGAAAAAGACAGAAAATTACAAAAAGAATTAGCTGAAGAAAAAACTAAAAGATTAGGGTTAATATTAGAAAATAAATTAACTATAAGTAGACAAAATTATTATTTAAAACATGATAATAATCCTAAATTAAAATTGGAACTTAAAAGAAAACGAATTAAAGGTAAAAAAATAAAGTAATATTGTATTTAGAACCTGTTTAGGATCTTTTTAATAGAATTTAACTAAAACAAGAAATAATCATTTATAAATAGGTACTTAACCAATAATTTATTTTCTTTTTCATTTTTTTGTTAAAAAGATTTTATCATTTGAAAACTTATCGACTAAAAATCTATTTTTTATTATAAAATAACCATTATAATATAAATTTTATTAAAAATTAATCAAAAAAGATCCTAAACAGGTTCTTACAAAAATATGAGGTTAAAATTGATATAATCACTCTATTGAAGGTGATTTTAAGGAGTTTTGATAATGGATTTAAATATTAATAAAAATTTAAAAACAAAAGTTTTAAATAATTTTTTAAATTTATTAGCAATTAATTTAGCAGATACTTATTTAGAAACCTTAAAAAAATATAAATCAAAAGATGTAGATGAATTAGTATTAAATTTTTTAGATCAAGTAGTTTATTTAGTGGATGAAGAAATTGATATAACAAACGTTAAAAATAGTTCTAAAATATCCAAAATGAATACTAAACAAAAAGAAAAATTTAATAATGCTTTAAGAAAAGATAATAAATATCGAAAAATGTGTTCAGTTCTTAATTTTATATATCGAGTAATAAAAGAAGAAGAAACACAAGAGCAAGTATTCAATAATATATATCATTTTTATGAAAAATCTGATGCTGAAACTTTAGAAATATTTTCTAATGATTATAAAGAAAAAGAAAAATTTGATTTTTTTAAAGAAATAAAATTAAAGTTAAAAAATAGTAATAACTTTTTATATAAATCAAATTTACAAGCAAATATATAAGTTTTAATATATGTAAAAATATAATAAATTAAAGTATTTTTAAAAACATCTCTAATAAAATATTAGAGATGTTTTATGAATAAACAAAATTATAAAAAATTAAAATGATTTATAATTTTACTATTAAATTTTTCAATAAGTATTACAATTTTTTTAAAAAAAGAACTAACTTAAAATTAGTTATTTTAAATTAGATTATTTATTTTTATATATTCCATCAGTAGTTGTTGCATAAATAGTAAAATTATTAAAATTATAAATCAATTCATTAATTGAATTAAGTTTATTTTCATAGAATAAAGTGAAGTTTTTTTCTTGATAACTTTTTCATATATTACCATCTTTATCACCAACTAAAACCCCTGTTCCAAAAGTTATTACTGTTGTATTTATTGTTTTTAAAGTTTGCTTATATGGTAAAAAATTAGCAATAGTAACAGGTTTATAATAAACTTGTTTACTTTTGTTAGTAACAAAGACTGTTTCTTTATTATCAACAGCAATGCTTGTAATACCACCATCTTCTAGTTGCTCAACTAAATTAAAAGGATTACCCCCAATACTTTTAAAAATCATTCCTTTTGTATTACCAGCATAAATTAAGACATTTTTACTTGTTTTTAAAACTGTAATGTTACCTGTTGCCCCATCTATTTTTTCTAATTCAGTTGTTGGACTTGAATTAGTATATACTCCTTGATTTGTTCCTATATAAATATTATTTTCTTTGTCAAAAGTCATTGCTAATAATTGATGTGAACTTAAAGTATATTTTTTCAGCAAGTTGATCATTTTTAAGAATATAAACTTTTAATTCATTATTTTTTTCATTATAAGTTCCAACGTAAATTGTTCCATTAGGTGTTGTAATTAGTGATTTTATTTTATAATCATAATTAAGTAAATTTATTTCTTCAAAAGATTGACCATTGTCACTTTTATAAACAATACCTTTATTATTAACAGCATAAGTTTGCTCACCCTTAAAAGTTAAACTATTAATTTCACCAGTAGTGCCTGTCATTTTGTTAAAACTAATTTTAGAAACATTGCTTTTATTTAAAAAAGTAGTATTTTGATTGCTATTAATTATTTTATTATTTGATAATATCATCCCTAAACTTGTAACACTGGTAATTAATAATAACAATTGTTTAAATTTCATTTTTATTCCCCCCTTTTTTTTTAAAAAATAAATTAAGATTTACCAAAAATACATTATTTTTTGTATTTGTTTTTTGGTAAATCTTAATTTAAGTTTATATTTGCAAAAAATAATATACAATAAAAATCTAAAAAAATGTGAATTACAATTACACTTTATCAAAAATATATATGTAATATGTATTGTTTGTCTTTATTTATATTGTGATTCTTAGTTAGTTATGGTATTCTATTATGGTATTCTATATTAAAAGATGGTCTTGTAAGTGAGAGGTGTTTGTTATGTTAAATTTAGATTTTGTTGGACCTCACGGGATTACTGATACTTATGGTGGATGATTTCATGTTTATGCATTTGCTATTATGTCAGGTATTTTTGCTTCAATTATTGCTTCTTGAGTAAAATTTAAACGTTATCGTGTTCCTACTGATTCTTTAGCATGATCAATAATATTTATTATTCCTGCTTCATTATTTGGTGCTAGTTTTCTTGGCAAGGATGATCCTGATAAGTCAATTAGTTTTTTTGAAAAATTTGCATTTTGAGAACCAGGGATGTCTATTCATGGTGGTGTTTTATTTGGCATTATTGCTGGTGCAATTATTTTTTACTTTGTTGGTCGTAAGTATAAAATATCATTATGAATATATGGCGATTTAATTATTCCTAATATTTTATTAGGGCAGATATTAGGACGTTGAGGTAATTTCTTTAATCATGAATTACTTGGTAACGTTGTAAGTTATGATTCATTATCATGATTACCTGCTTTTATTCGTGATAATTGTTTTAAATTAATTGGTGGACCAAGTGGTAATCCTGAAATGATTAATGGTGAAATTGTTTATCGTGCACCAATATTTCTTTATGAATCGATTGCTAATTTAGGTTTATGATTAGCGATTACATTTATTGTTCCAAATCTTGGTAAATGATTTGGTAAAAAGCCATGAAAAGTGGAACCAGATAAGTTTCAATTTGATTTTAAAGATAATTTTAAATACTGAGGAAAAATAACTTTTAATCCAAAATATTGAAATAAAGTAAATCGTAACCCAAAGCATTTGACTTGAACTAAAATGTGAAATGAAGTTTACTATTATAATCAAGTACCAAAAAATGTAGTAAATAAAGCATTAGCAGAAGTCAAACCTTCTGGTAAGAAAATTAATGATTATATAAATAAAAGCAAAAAACTTTATGAAATAAATAATCCACATCATTATCGAATGATGCATGCAGGTGTTCAAATGGGACTTTACTTTTTTGGATGAAATTTAATTAGATTTATTTTAGAGTTACAGCGTCCACCAGAAGATTTATTTTTAATTAATCGTCCAATCCTTGATTATACAATTTTATTATTGATTACTTTCTTTGGTCTGTTTCTAGCAATATTTGCACAATTTGTTGCAGCAAAATATTTACGTAGCGAAGGATGAACATATGAAAAAGAATATTAATAATATTCTTTTTTATTATTAAAATAATTATTATAACAGAAAATAAGCTATTAAATAGATAATATTAATTAGATTTGGTGTTTTTGTTATAATATTTATATACTAATGTATGAGGTGAAATTAGTGTTAGCAGTAGTAAGTGATGATAGTAGTACTAATACCATTAAGTTTTTAGGTTTTGAGATTCCAATTACTACTTTTTTATATTCAATGGGTGGGTTAGCACTTTTGATTTTTCTGTTATTATTATCAATTTTATTAATAATGTATTTACGCAAAAGGATTTCTATTAAAGGATACTTAAGTTTAGAAGAAAAAGATTATCAATTTGAAGATAAAATTTTGGAAATTGAACATGAAATTGCCAAATTACAAAGAAAATTTTATTCAAGTAAACATATTTCTAAAAAGACAAAAAAATATTTTAACTAATTAAATGTAGGTGATGTATATGTCTAAAATAAAATTTAAATTATTTGATAAATTTTTTTCACAAAAAAATAGGTTATCAGATAAAGAAGATTATCAAAAATCAACTAATAATAACACTTATTTTAGCAATGTTGTACCACCAATTAATAAAAATAAAGAAAATATTCATAATTCTGATTTTGATGAAAACGATTATAATGAAAAAAATTATGATAGTAAAAATATACAAGTTACTAGTTCTTATATAATACCTTTACAAGAAAAAAAGACAGTGCCGATCAATGAAAACTTTACTAAAGAAAAAGATATGTATTATGATCAAGCACAAACATTTAATACTATGGAAATAGTTAGTTATAAAAATAGTTTTAAAATTCCAAAACCAATTAGCAGAGAAATTAAATCAGAGAAGCTAAAACAATTGATTTTATTATTTATTGGTGTTATGACATTAATTATTGCTTCAACTTTTATTGGTTTATATTTTGGTATGATTAACATAAAAATTATTCCTCATACTGTAATTACTATTCCATTAGCGATTATTGCTCTTACTATTATTTTGATTAATATTATTGAATTTGTGACATTAAGAAGAGAAGTGGATTTATATATTGAAAGAACACTAAAAGGATCGCTATTACCTCCTAATTTTATAATTAGAAATTATCGTAAAATTCATGCTAACTTGATAATTATTAATTGAATAAGTATTAGTAGTTATATTGTTCTTGGTATTATTATTGGCATTATGTTTTTGATTAGTGGTCAGAAATTAACTTTTATTATTCAAAAATGAACAGTTAATGTTCCTGATATTATTAAAGATGCAATAACATTAACAATTATTTTAGGTGTTATTTTCTTTATTCATATGATTAATATTGTTATTTTTAAATTTCGTAAACGTAATATTATAAGTTATTATGGCTATGAAATTATTAATCCACAAGAGTTAAATCAATACAAAAAAAAGATAAATAGAATATGTATGATTATTACTATTGGTTTTACTGCTTTAATATTTTTTGCAATTGTTATTCCAATATTTGTATTAAAAAGAAGAAAGAAAAAGTAGTTATTATTTATAATATATATAGTAATAATTATTTTTATAAGGTGTTAATTATGTTAAAAAAATTAAAAAAAACAAGAACAAGAGACAGAAAAATGTAAATTTAATACTTCTATATATAGCTAACTAAAGTAATGTTTACTCATATCTTGAAAAACAAAATCAATCGCTTTTTTAATATTTGGTCAATAATTTGGTAATATTTTTCTTATATTATGTTTTATAGCAAATCAAAAATGTTCAATTGGATTTAAATTAGGAGAATATGGCGGAAGAAATAATAGTTTGCATCCAGCATTTTCAATTAATTGTTGTGTTAATTTAGATTTATGAAACGTTGCATTATCTAAAACTATAATTTGTCCACGCTTTAATACTGGAATTAGTTTATTTTTAACATATGATTCAAAAATTTTACTATTGCAATGTCCTTCAAATGCTCATAAGGCTTTTAATTTACCTTTATTTAGTGAACCAATTATACTCATTCTCTTTATTTTATATGCGGGTTTATTATCAAATAATCTTTTACCTTTTTCAGATCAACCATATTTATAAAATTCATTATCATCAATTCCAGATTCATCAATATATACTAAATCTTCATTCATTATTTTAGCTATTTCTTTTAAAAAATCTTCTTGTTTATTTTTATCTCTTTGTTCATATAGAAAATTTTTTTTATATGTATAATTTAGTTTTTTAAAATAGTTATAAACTGTTTCTTTAGTCATATTTCCAAATTTATCAATTACTTTTTGAACTGTAACATCTTTATTTTCTGCTAAATAATTTTTTAATTCATCTAAATCCTTTATTTTGTGGCTATGTCCTTTTTGATAATTCAAAATTGGTTTTATATGCCCAGTTTCTTTTTTTCTTTTTCTTCATAAAAATAAAGTCTTTCTAGTGATATTGAACACTTTACAAATTTCTTTAATTTTCATATTTTTACTTTCATAAGCTTCTATTACTTTTCTTCGTAAGTCTTCACTGTATGGTTTTGGCATAATTTAATCTTCCTAATCTATTTTAATTATTGCTGAATTGTACTTTTAAATTCAAAAACTGTTTAAATTACATATTATTATTTTACATTATTTATGAGTAAATATTACTTTAGTTAGCTATATGTAAATAATTTTCGAAAAAATCATTTAATTAAGATATATTTATTTTATCTAAAAGAAATTGAAATTATTAATTTTTTATGAAAGCAATAAAAGAATTTTAGAAAACAATTATTAGTAGATGAAATTAATGATTATAATTAAATTTTTAAATATGATTACTTCCATAAGAAGGTAAATCAATTATTGCTCATTCATCTTCATCATTTATTGCTTCTTTTGCATCATCTAACATATCATATTCTTCTTCAATTGCTATTTTATTTTCATTAATTTTAGTTGCATCATCTAATGTCATATTACATTCATATTTACTTATATTACTTGCTTCATTATTTACTAGATTGTTTGAGTCTAATGTAGTTTTTTCTTCATATTCATCTAAATATTTTTTTCATTTTCATTTTTTTCCATTACTTTTATATTTAATTCTTGTTTTTTATTTTTGTAAAAATTTCATGAATAGTAACCAATTCCACCAGCAAGACACACTAGTCCCACCGTAAGAGGATTATTTGGAAGTATTGATTTTAATAAATTAGAAAGTATTTCAGAATTAATTTCGCTCTCATTTGTGTTTAAAAATTTCATTTTTATGTTCCTTTCAAATCAAAATAAAAACCTATTTATTTACAAAAATAAATAGGATAAAAACTTATATTAAATTTTTACTAAGTAAATATAGCATAATTTATATATTAATTGTTAATAAGTCATTTAAAATTTTTATAAAAAAGCATATATCCAAAAAAATATTGACTTTCGCATTAAAGTTATATATATTACAAAATAGTATTTGAATAAAGTTAATAAATTATATATAGAGGAAGATATAAGATGCCATCAAAATTAGTAATCATGGAATCTCCAGTTAAAAGTAAAGCAGTACAATCATATTTAGGTAATGATTATTTAGTGTTATCTTCGGATGGACACATTCGTAATTTAGCAATTAAAGGTCAATATGGTTTGGGAATTGATTTAGAAACTTTTCAACCAATTTACAAAATTGATCGCAAAAAAATGCCAAAGGTAAAAGAATTAAAAAGTAAATTAAAAAGTATTACTCATGTTTATTTAGCAACCGATCATGATCGTGAAGGAGAAGCAATTGCTTATCATTTAGATCAAGTATTAGCAACAAGTAATATATCATCACGAATAACTTTTAATGAAATTACTAAAGATGCAATTTTAACAGCATTTAAATCTCCACATAGTATTGATTTACCATTAGTTCGTAGTCAAGAAGCAAGAAGAATGGTTGATCGTATCATTGGTTTTCGCTTAAGTAATTTATTACAAAAGAAGATCGGTTCACGTAGTGCAGGGAGAGTACAATCAGTAGCATTAAAATTAATAGCAACAAGAGAACGTGAAATTACTAATTTTATTAGTAAAGAATTTTGAACAATTAATAGTACTTATCAAAAAAAAATAATATTAAATTGTGAAAAATATAAAGAAGAACTGTTAGTTATTAATAATGAACAAGAAGCAGTTGCTATTAAAAATGTATTAAGCGATAGTTATCAAGTAATTTCTGTTACTGAACAAAATCGTAAGCGTAATTCATTAAATCCATTTACTACTAGTAGCTTATTACAAGCAGCATCAACGCAATTAAATTTTAGTACTGCTAAAACAACGCTTATTGCTCAGCAATTGTATGAAGGAATTGATATTAATGGAACACTTACCGGATTTATTAGTTATCCTCGTACTGATTCAATACGTTTAAATGATAAATTTATTGAAAATGCCAAAACATTAATTGTTAATGAATATGGTGAACAATATCTTGGGCAGAAAAAAGAACAGACTAATAAAAAAAATGTGCAAAATGCTCATGAAGCAATCAGACCAACTGATTTAACAATGAATAATAAACGTGCTACTGATTTTTTAAATAAAGATCAATTAAAACTTTATAATTTAATTTATTTTCGTGCCCTTAGTTCATTAATGGCACCAGCACAATTAATTAGTACTACTGTTTTATTTAAAAATAATGATTATCAATTTCGTTTAACAGGACAACAAATCAAGTTTAAAGGATTTTTAACGCTTGATGTAGAAAGTCTTGAAAATGAAGAACTTTTAGTTTTACCAAAATTTGAAAAAAATCAAATTATTAAAGTTGAGTCAGTAAATTTACAGCAACACTTTACTAAACCAAAACCAAGATACACAGAAGCTAAATTAATTAAAACATTAGAAGAACTAGGAATTGGTCGACCATCAACTTATAATCCAATTATGAACACTATTAAAGAACGCGGTTATGTTATTATTGAAAATAAGTCTTTTAAAGTTACTGAGAAAGGTCTTTTAACTAATGATAAACTTCAAGAGTTTTTTTATGATATTATTAATGAGACATATACTTCACAAGTTGAAACTCAATTAGATCAAATTGCTCATGGTAATTTTGATATGCATCAAGTGGTAAAAGACTTTTGAGTTAAGTTTGAACCAAGGATTGATGATGCTTTTGATAAAATGACTGAGTTTAAAATTAAACCAGTTTTATTAGATCAAGATTGTCCACTTTGTGGTGCCCCACTTGTGCAAAGAACAGGAAGATATGGTAAATTTAACGGTTGTTCAGCATTTCCAAAATGTCGATATATTCAAAAACAATTAGAAAAAATTAAACCTTGTTTAGTATGTACAGATGGTTGAATGGTTGTTAAATCTTCAAAACAAAATCGAAAATTTTTAGGATGTACTAATTATCCAAATTGTAAACATGTTGAAAAGTATCAAGAAATAGCTTCTGATAAAGAAGTAAAGTAGGTGAAACGCATGTTAAAAGATTATATATTATTAATAGATAAACCTTCATTTATGACATCACAAGATTGTCTTGTTGTTATTAAAAAACGTTTGAAATTAAATAAAATTGGTCATACAGGTACGTTAGATCCTTTAGCAACAGGACTAATGGTAGTACTTGTGAATGAAGCAACCAAAATTAGTGATTTTATTTTAAAAAGTGATAAAGTTTACATTGCAAAAATGCAACTATTTTTAAAAACCGACACCGGCGATATTACTGGTAAAATTATTGAATCAAAACCACATCTTGATTTAAAAGAATCAAAAATTGTTAAAGCACTTGAATTTTATAATAATCGTCAATATGAGCAAATAATTCCTGCTTATGCAGCAGTTAAAATTAATGGTAAAAAACTTTATGAATATGCTCGCGAGCATATTCCTGTTGAATTACCAAAACGTAAGGTTTATATTAAATCTTTAAAATTAATTAGTTTTAATAATGATTTAGTTACTTTTGAAGTAGTATGTTCAAAAGGAACTTATGTTCGAGCTTTGGTTACTGACATTGCTAGAATTTTACATACATCAGCAACTTTAACTTATTTAAGAAGAATTCATCAATCGGGTTTTGATTTAAGTAATGCCTTAAATTTAGATGTTATCAATGAAGAAACAGTTAGTAAAAATCATATTAATATTTATGATGGTGTTAAAAATATTATGCCATCGATTGTTGTTGATAATAGTAAAAGTGTTATTGATGGTAAACCTTTAGTTATTGATAGCACTAATGAGCCATATGTTTTAGTTGTTAATTCTGAACATTTGCCATTAGCTATTTATCGTAATCAAAAAAATAATTTATACGTAAGCCAACGAGGTTTTAAATGTAATGAAGATATTAAAATTGAAAAATCTAAATATTCAAAATCAAAAATTGATGTCTAAACCAATTATTGCTTGTTGAGGATTTTTTGATGGTATTCATCAAGGTCATCAAGCCTTATTTAAACAATTATTAGTTAATTCAACAATAAATAATTATCAAACATGTATTATTAGTTTTGATAGAAAACCACAAAGTGTAATTAGTAATAAAAATAATGAGGTTTTATTAAGTAATGAAGATAAAATTAAAACAATTCCTAAATATAATTTTGATTATTATTGGGAAATTAAGTTTAGTAAAGAAATAGCAACACTTTCACCAGAGCAATTTATTTCGTGATTATTGGCAAATAATGTTAAAGCGGTAGTTGTTAATCCAAATATTAGGTTTGGTTATCAAGGGCAAGGTAATATTAAAACATTACAACAATCTTCATTACAAGTTTATCTTTGTAATGATATTATTGTTAATAATAACAAAGTTTCTTCAACTTATATTAAACAACTTTTACAAAATAAAGATATTAGTAGTGCTAATCTTTGTTTACAACAAGAGCCATATACGATTAGTGGTAAAGTAGTTCATGGTATTAAAGAGGCTAGAACGATTAATTTTCCAACTGCTAATTTATTGTTACTAACAAACTATGCATTACCAGGTCTTGCTACTTATATTACGCTTACTGAAGTAGATAATAAATGATATCAAAGTATGACAGTAATTATGTTACGTAATAATAAGCCGTTAGTTGAAACTTACTTATTAAACTTTAATCAAGATTTATATGGAAAAATCATTAAAGTTAGATTTTTAGATTTTCTTCGTGATAATTTAAAATTTACTAATTTAGATGATTTAAAAAAACAAGTGGATAAAGATTTAATAGAAACAATTAAATATTTTGCTAATTCTAGTAGTAAATTATTAAAGCCATTGGATGGGTTACACTTTATTGGACACTAATTACGTAGACAAGTGAACAAATTAGTTGAAAGAAAGGAACTATAATTATGGCCAATATTAATTCATATACCGATGAATTTAAAAAACAAATAGTAGCTTTATATCAAAGCGGCAAATCAGTATCTTACCTTGCTAAAGAATATAATGTTACAAGAGCAGCTACTTATAATTGAATTAAGCAATTTACTAATTCAGGTAGTTTTAAAGCTAAAGATAATCGTTCTGTTGAAGAAAATGAATTAATTAAATTAAGAAAAGAATTAAAACAATTACGAATGGAAAATGATATTTTAAAGCAAGCAGCACTAATAATAGGCAGAAAATAGAAATTATTACAAACAATAAGTTTAAATATAAAATTCGCACAATGTGTCATTTTTTAAAAATTTCTAAATCAACATATTATTTTAATTTAAAGAAAAAAGAAAATAAAATTCAAAATAATATTTATGATGAAGCTATTATTAGTGCTTTTAAAGAAAATAAATGTGTTTATGGAACAAGAAGATTAAAAGTAATATTAGAAAACCAAGAAATTTATTTATCAAGACGAAAAATTAAAGAAATTATGAATAAGCATAATTTAATATCAAAATACACTAAATTATCATTCAAAAATCATAATAACAAAGTAAATGATGAAAAAATCGGTAATGTTTAGTAATCTGTGTAACTTACAAAAATAACTATGTTTAATTAATTCTAGTAAATATAATTAAATGACTAGAAAGAGTGAGTTACAGATGGCTAAAAACCAAAGTATTAATAATAATGATCCAATATCAAAAGCAGTAGATTTATTACTAGAAAATACTGAAGATTTAACAACAGTATTTAAAGAAGGAGGATTATATAAAGAATTAACAAAAAGATTAGTAGAAAAGATGTTAAATTCTGAAATGCAAAATTATTTAGGGTATGAAAAAAATCAACATAGTAATAGTGAAAATGCTCCTAATGGTATAAGTTCAAAAAAATTAATAACTCAACAAGGTAAAATTGAAATTAATGTACCAAGAGATCGTAATAGTGATTTTACTCCTGTAATAGTGCAAAAGGTAATGTTTAGTAATCTGTGTAACTTACAAAAATAACTATGTTTAATTAATTCTAGTAAATATAATTAAATGACTAGAAAGAGTGAGTTACAGATGGCTAAAAAACAAAGTATTAATAATAATGATCCAATATCAAAAGCAGTAGATTTATTACTAGAAAATACTGAAGATTTAACAACAGTATTTAAAGAAGGAGGATTATATAAAGAATTAACAAAAAGATTAGTAGAAAAGATGTTAAATTCTGAAATGCAAAATTATTTAGGGTATGAAAAAAATCAACATAGTAATAGTGAAAATGCTCGTAATGGTATAAGTTCAAAAAAATTAATAACTCAACAAGGTAAAATTGAAATTAATGTACCAAGAGATCGTAATAGTGATTTTACTCCTGTAATAGTTGCAAAAAGACAGAGAAGATTTGATGGCTTTGATCAACAAGTTCTTTCACTATATGCCAAAGGAATGACTTTATCAGATATTAGAATGCAGTTGCAAGAGTTATATCATGGTGCAGATATTAGTGAAAGTGTTATTAGTCAAATTACTGATGATGTGATAGATGATGTCAAGGCGTGGCAAAATCAACCATTAGAAAGTATTTATTCTATTGTTTATTTTGATTGTATAGTAGTTAAAGTACGGCAAGATAAACGCATTATTAACAAATCAGTTTATATAGCATTAGGAGTGGATTTAGAAGGCAAAAAAGATGTTTTAGGTTTATGAATTAGTGAAAATGAAGGTTCTAAATTTTGACTAGCTAATTTTACAGAAATGAAAAATCGAGGCTTAAATGATATTTTGATTGCTTGTAGTGATAATTTAACAGGCATGTCAGAAACAATACAAGCAGTTTATCCTAAAACTGAACATCAATTATGCATAGTTCATCAAATTAGAAATAGTTTAAAATATGTTTCATACAAACATCGAAAAACCTTAGTTGCAGATTTAAAACCAATTTATAGTGCATGTAGTGAAGAACAAGCAATGCAAGCTTTAGAATCATTTGAAAGTAAATGAAATAAACAATATCCGCAAATTACTAAATCTTGATATAAAAATTGAGATAATTTAATGGTTTTTATTAGTTATCCACCAGAAATTAAAAGAGTGATTTATACTACAAATGCTATTGAATCTGTTAATAGTCAATTACGAAAAGTTATCAGAAATAAAAAAGTTTTTCCTAATGATATGGCAGTTTTCAAAATATTTTACTTAGCAATTGAAAATATAACAAAAAAATGAACAATGCCCATTCAAAATTGAAATACAGCAATTGCTCATTTTATGATAAAATTTGAAGATAGAATTAATCTGAACTAGTAACTTTGTAAAACAAAGATACACAGATTACATAAAAGCCTCTAAAATGAATGAATTATTTAAATAACTTATTTTAATAGATTAGTTAATTTACTTTCACTAATTTCTTTATATATGTTTAAATTAGTTTGTTCGTATAAATAACAAGCTCAATAGTATCAAATTAAATTTTGATAATTCATTCATTTTTTGGCAATAATTGTTTGTTCATTATTTAAATTAAAACAATTAAATCAAGCATTAATTTCGGTTTCAGAAGTTAAACTTTCAGAAGCAAAAGAGGCAATATCAAATAATTCATCATTTCAACAAGCAAAATCTCAATCAATTAAATATCAACAATTATTTTTTTTAACAAAATTATTTAATGTTAAATCATTATGAGATAAAACAATTGTTGTTGGTTGATAAGTGGCAATTCATTTGATTACCTCACTGGTTATTTTTTCTAAGCAAGGATTACTAGTAGTTAAATTACAGTATAAATTAAGTTGTTCTAAGCCTTTTCAAGTTTTAATTAATGATTTATTATCAAATTTAATATTATGTAGTTGTTTTACCAATGATGAAATTTGTTCTAATATTTGTTTATTAATTATTTGTTCGCTTAAATTAATTAAATTATGATAATATGGCATTAAGGTTAATAGTTTATTATTATTAATATTGACTTCATTAATAGGTAATGTAAATTTTTTTGATTTAATTAATTTAATAACATTAATTTGATTTGTAAAATTCAAAAAAGGTTGCAAAATATCTTTAGATTGTTTTAAAAAAAATGTTTATTTACTAAAAATAAGTCATTGGTTAAACCTTTTGTTTTTAATAGTTCTAATTGATATGGTGGTTTAATAGTTTTAAATTTCAAAATGACACCTCTATTTTGCTTGTATTGTCCGTAAAAATTATACAATTTATTAAATAAAAATATTGAAAGTAAGTGATAGTATGTTAAAAAAGGTTATATTCATATTTATAAAGGTGAAGGAAGAGGTAAAACCTCAATTCTTAATGGTATGGTAATTAGAGCATTGGGTAATAATCTTAATGTTAGTTACTTACGTTTTTTAAAAAATCGTCCTTCTGGTGAAATTAATTTTTTAAAACAAAATACTAAACTTAAAATTGAAAGTTTTTATGAATCTTCGCAAAAATTTTTTTGAGAAATGGATGAAGAAGAAAAAAATAAATTAAAACAAGAAACTAATTATGGTCTTACTAGATTAAAACTGTTAAGTCAAAGTGATAATACTGATCTTATTGTTGTTGATGAAATTTTAGGCTGTATTCAAAATAATTTGATTAAAGAACAAGACTTAATTGAAATTTTAAAAAATAAAAAAACACATATTGAAATTGCATTATCTGGTAGATATGCATCTTTTGCCTTAGAACCTGTTTAGGATCTTTTTTGGAATGGCAACACTTTTTAGGACTATTTTTTGGTAGACATTTGTTTTTGATAATTAACTGGAGTTAAGTAGTTTAAAGTGCTGTGGATTCTTATGTTGTTGTATCAATTGATGTAATCAAATAATTCTAATTTTAATTGGATTAATGATGTAAAATTTTTATCATTAATAAATTCAGTTTTGAAAGTTTTAAAAGTTGCTTCAGCAACAGCATTGTCATAAGGACAACCTTTTTTGCTTAAAGAGCGAGTAATATTGAATGCTAGTAAAAGTTTATCAATAATTTTATTATTAAATTCATTACCACAATCACTATGAAATATTTGAATATCTTTTAAACAGCGATTTGATTGCATAAATGCTTGATGTACTAATAAGGCATCTTTTCTAGTACCTACACTATGTCCAATAATTTCGCGGTTAAATAGGTCAATTAATAAGCAAATATAGTTTCATTTACCATTAACTTGAACATAAGTTAAATCACTGACAATAACTTCATTTTTAAGCCTATTATTAAAGTTTCTATTCACAAGATTAGTGATTTTTTCATCATTTACTTTGTTATTATGATTTTTGAATGATAATTTAGTGTATTTTGATATTAAATTATGCTTATTCATAATTTCTTTAATTTTTCGTCTTGATAAATAAATTTCTTGGTTTTCTAATATTACTTTTAATCTTCTTGTTCCATAAACACATTTATTTTCTTTAAAAGCACTAATAATAGCTTCATCATAAATATTATTTTGAATTTTATTTTCTTTTTTCTTTAAATTAAAATAATATGTTGATTTAGAAATTTTTAAAAAATGACACATTGTGCGAATTTTATATTTAAACTTATTGTTTGTAATAATTTCTATTTTCTGCCTATTATTAGTGCTGCTTGCTTTAAAATATCATTTTCCATTCGTAATTGTTTTAATTCTTTTCTTAATTTAATTAATTCATTTTCTTCAACAGAACGATTATCTTTAGCTTTAAAACTACCTGAATTAGTAAATTGCTTAATTCAATTATAAGTAGCTGCTCTTGTAACATTATATTCTTTAGCAAGGTAAGATACTGATTTGCCGCTTTGATATAAAGCTACTATTTGTTTTTTAAATTCATCGGTATATGAATTAATATTGGCCATAATTATAGTTCCTTTCTTTCAACTAATTTGTTCACTTGTCTACGTAATTAGTGTCCAATAAAGTGTAACCCATCCAAGTAAATAAACATATTTTTACTTGTACTTTATTTTTAAAGATTTAAAATATTACTAAACATTATATTAATGTTATTTAGGAGGAAATACTATGTATGCTGCTGGACAAGTTATTATTAATGCCAGTCAGGCTGGTTTTAGCAATGATAAAAATAAACAAAATAAAATAGTAAATGAGCCAAATTTTCAAAAAGTTAATGAAGAATATGAAAAGATAAATTTAAAAAATAAAAACACTAAATCAGAAATAAGTGATAACAAAAGTAAAAAATGTAATATAGCTAACTAAAGTAATATTTACTCATAAATAATGTAAAATAATAATATGTAATTTAAACAGTTTTTGAATTTAAAAGTACAATTCAGCAATAATTAAAATAGATTAGGAAGATTAAATTATGCCAAAACCATACAGTGAAGACTTACGAAGAAAAGTAATAGAAGCTTATGAAAGTAAAAATATGAAAATTAAAGAAATTTGTAAAGTGTTCAATATCACTAGAAAGACTTTATTTTTATGAAGAAAAAGAAAAAAAGAAACTGGGCATATAAAACCAATTTTGAATTATCAAAAAGGACATAGCCACAAAATAAAGGATTTAGATGAATTAAAAAATTATTTAGCAGAAAATAAAGATGTTACAGTTCAAAAAGTAATTGATAAATTTGGAAATATGACTAAAGAAACAGTTTATAACTATTTTAAAAAACTAAATTATACATATAAAAAAAACTTTTCTATATGAACAAAGAGATAAAAATAAACAAGAAGATTTTTTAAAAGAAATAGCTAAAATAATGAATGAAGATTTAGTATATATTGATGAATCTGGAATTGATGATAATGAATTTATAAATATGGTTGATCTGAAAAAGGTAAAAGATTATTTGATAATAAACCCGCATATAAAATAAAGAGAATGAGTATAATTGGTTCACTAAATAAAGGTAAATTAAAAGCCTTATGAGCATTTGAAGGACATTGCAATAGTAAAATTTTTGAATCATATGTTAAAAATAAACTAATTCCAGTATTAAAGCGTGGACAAATTATAGTTTTAGATAATGCAACGTTTCATAAATCTAAATTAACACAACAATTAATTGAAAATGCTGGATGCAAACTATTATTTCTTCCGCCATATTCTCCTAATTTAAATCCAATTGAACATTTTTGATTTGCTATAAAACATAATATAAGAAAAATATTACCAAATTATTGACCAAATATTAAAAAAGCGATTGATTTTGTTTTTCAAGATATGAGTAAACATTACTTTAGTTAGCTATACAAGAAAAATATTACCAAATTATTGACCAAATATTAAAAAAGCGATTGATTTTGTTTTTCAAGATATGAGTAAACATTACTTTAGTTAGCTATATAAGAAAAATATTACCAAATTATTGACCAAATATTAAAAAAGCGATTGATTTTGTTTTTCAAGATATGAGTAAACATTACTTTAGTTAGCTATATATTGTAAGTATTAATAAAAAGATGATTACCAAAAATAATCATCTTTTTATTAATTAAGAAGAAATTTTAAAAATTGCAGAAATTAATTTAAGAATTTTTTCAAATTTCTCAAGTATCATCATAATGATGATGAATTGGATCATATGGATCTTCCATAACTGTTGTGTTATATCCTCTTTTAGTTCTGATATCAATAGATCTAAAATTTGGATTATAAAAGATAAAATCTTTTAAATGAGAGTGATATATATTATTTGTTCAAAACGGATCATTTTGAATAAAAGAATGAGATCAATCTGTATAATCTTGATTAGTAATAGAACCACCTGCACCAGTATGATCAACTGGTGTTAATTGTTTTAAATACGGACTTATAACATTATCTGCAAAATTATCACTATTATTTTTATTATAATAATTTAATAAAAAATTAATCCCTTGTTCATCTATGCATGTAGTAATATAATCTGCTGCTAAAAATCTATAATCGACTTCAAAAGAATTTACTTTAGAAATATACTTATCTTGGCTACCTACTTCAAAGATTGTTGGAGCAGGTAATATTGATATTCCAAGATATACTCCATTACCATTATCATATAAAGGAACATTATCCATATATCAGCTAGCAGTGAATGTAAACAAACACGCATCAACTAATGTAATCAGTGGACCTCCAACACCACTAGCTAATAATATAGAGTTAACTGCAAGCACAAATCCTGCTTGTCCATATGCTAAATATTGTTGAACCTTTTTAACAGTATCTGATGACATATATCAGTAAAAATAATCACCAAACCCTCATCAAGGAAAGTATACGCCATCATAATTCATAGGAAATGATAATCCTAAGTTATTTTTTTGATAATTATTATTTTTACTTAAAAACTGCTCATATTGATTATTTGTTGTTAATAAATTTTCTTTATTACTAAAAACCTTCAATAATTCATTTTTATAATTATATTTTTTTCCATTAACAGTTCAGTTAATATCATTTTTACATCTTTTATTTATATTTTTTATTGTACTGTTAATGGCATTATTTAAACTTTTTTCATTGACAAGATTTAAACTATCATATCTTGTCATAGCTTGAGTATTGTTTTGTTGTGTAGTTGTTAAGATAGTTTTAGAATTGGAAGTATTATTTGTAAATAATTTAGTATTAACTAAATTTACACCACTAGTTCCAACTAAAACGCTTGCCGTAAGCAATGATAATATTTTTTTCATTTTAATACACCTTCTTTATGTACACCATAAATTGAAAAGGAAATTTTAGATTGATAAAAATAACTTTTATGAGCATATAGATATTAATCCAAAATTAGGAAATAATTTCTTATCTATTATAATTATAACACTTTTAATAATTGAATGAAGTATTTTTTGATTATGTAAAATAGTTATTAACTTGCTTTTAAATGAAAAAAGCATATAATAAAAACAACTTCATAAATAAAAACAATAAAAAATGCAGTTAGCGATACGCTAATATCCTAACTGCTGACAGGTTCACCAATGGAATAGCTCAACCTGCATTTAAATTATATATTTTATTATAATAATTTGCAAACGACTGGGTAATGTTTAGTAATCTGTGTAACTTACAAAAATAACTATGTTTAATTAATTCTAGTAAATATAATTAAATGACTAGAAAGAGTGAGTTACAGATGGCTAAAAAACAAAGTATTAATAATAATGATCCAATATCAAAAGCAGTAGATTTATTACTAGAAAATAGTGAAGATTTAATAACAGTATTTAAAGAAGGAGGATTATATAAAGAATTAACAAAAAGATTAGTAGAAAAGATGTTAAATTCTGAAATGCAAAATTATTTAGGGTATGAAAAAAATCAACATAGTAATAGTGAAAATGCTCGTAATGATATAAGTTCAAAAAAATTAATAACTCAACAAGGTAAAATTGAAATTAATGTACCAAGAGATCGTAATAGTGATTTTACTCCTGTAATAGTTGCAAAAAGACAGAGAAGATTTGATGGCTTTGATCAACAAGTTCTTTCACTATATGCCAAAGGAATGACTTTATCAGATATTAGAATGCAGTTGCAAGAGTTATTGGAATGGCAACACTTTTTAGGACTATTTTTTGGTAGACATTTGTTTTTGATAATTAACTGGAGTTAAGTAGTTTAAAGTGCTGTGGATTCTTATGTTGTTGTATCAATTGATATAATCAAATAATTCTAATTTTAATTGGATTAATGATCTAAAATTTTTATCATTAATAAATTCAGTTTTGAAAGTTTTAAAAGTTGCTTCAGCAACAGCATTGTCATAAGGACAACCTTTTTTGCTTAAAGAGCGAGTAATATTGAATGCTAGTAAAAGTTTATCAATAATTTTATTATTAAATTCATTACCACAATCACTATGAAATATTTGAATATCTTTTAAACAGCGATTTGATTGCATAAATGCTTGATGTACTAATAAGGCATCTTTTCTAGTACCTACACTATGTCCAATAATTTCGCGGTTAAATAGGTCAATTAATAAGCAAATATAGTTTCATTTACCATTAACTTGAACATAAGTTAAATCACTGACAATAACTTCATTTTTAAGCCTATTATTAAAGTTTCTATTCACAAGATTAGTGATTTTTTCATCATTTACTTTGTTATTATGATTTTTGAATGATAATTTAGTGTATTTTGATATTAAATTATGCTTATTCATAATTTCTTTAATTTTTCGTCTTGATAAATAAATTTCTTGGTTTTCTAATATTACTTTTAATCTTCTTGTTCCATAAACACATTTATTTTCTTTAAAAGCACTAATAATAGCTTCATCATAAATATTATTTTGAATTTTATTTTCTTTTTTCTTTAAATTAAAATAATATGTTGATTTAGAACCTGTTTAGGATCTTTTTTGATTAATTTTTAATAAAATTTATATTATAATGGTTATTTTATAATAAAAAATAGATTTTTAGTCGATAAGTTTTCAAATGATAAAATCTTTTTAACAAAAAAATGAAAAAGAAAATAAATTATTGGTTAAGTACCTATTTATAAATGATTATTTCTTGTTTTAGTTAAATTCTATTAAAAAGATCCTAAACAGGTTCTTAGAGCAATGTGCTAATTTAATTAGTGAAGTTAAATCAATTAAACATTATTTTGAACAAGGTCAAATTGCTCGTGAAGGGATTGATTATTAATGACTGCTAAAACCTTATGGTTTGCATCTAATAATATCGGTAAAATTAATGAATTAAAGAGTATATTACAAACAAAGGGATATAATGTCAAATCAATGTTAGATCTTAATTCTCCTCTTGAAATTAATGAAACAGGTACATCATTTATTGAAAATGCAATTTTAAAAGCAACAACACTTGCAAAATTAGTGAATGGTCCTGTAATTGCTGATGATTCAGGGTTAGAAATATTAGCTTTAAATAATTTTCCTGGTATTAATTCAGCACGATGAAAGGGAGAAATGTCCTATCATGATGCAATGTTAGACATTTTAGAACAAATGGAAGGTGAAACTAATCGTGCAGCAGTATTTATTTCTGCTATTGCTTATGTTGATTTTGATCATAAGATTACTAAAGCATTTATTGGTAAACTTGAAGGTGAAATCACTACTGAGATAAAAGGTAGTGATGGTTTTGGTTACGATCAAATATTTTATGTTCCAGTAGTACATGCTACTTTAGGTGAATTGTCATTGGCAGATAAAAATAAAATTTCTCATCGTAATTCAGCAATTCAGCAATTATTAACATTTTTACAAGAACAAAATTAGATAGTTAAAATGAAAATAAAAAGGATGATTTAATTATGTCAGAATCATTAACAGATTCATAATTACCATTATTAACTGATAATAACAATAATATTAAAACTACCACTCTCCTATTTGAAAATCATGAAAAAAATCATTTAGTTTAATTAGTTTATCATGAACAGTTTCAATAATTATGTCACCAATTGTGGAAATAACTAACTATTGAAAAATACTACCAAATTTGAATTTATAAATGGATGAAATGACTTTATTATGAGACCCACTACTTTTATTAGTAGTGAATTAATTAATTCTTTTTATAGTTTTTCTTTTTTAAAGATTGATTTTTGTTTAGAAACTATTTTAAATAATAGTTTAAGTAAAATAGATAAATTAAAAAAAGTTAGTAAAGATACTATGTTAGTGATATTATTTTAGTAATAGTTTACTTGCTTATTTTTTAGTGATATATAGCTAACTAAAGTAATGTTTACTCATAAATAATGTAAAATAATAATATGTAATTTAAACAGTTTTTGAATTTAAAAGTACAATTCAGCAATAATTAAAATAGATTAGGAAGATTAAATTATGCCAAAACCATACAGTGAAGACTTACGAAGAAAAGTAATAGAAGCTTATGAAAATAAAAATATGAAAATTAAAGAAATTTGTAAAGTGTTCAATATCACTAGAAAGACTTTATTTTTATGAAAAAAAAGAAAAAAAGAAACTGGGCATATAAAACCAATTTTGAATTATCAAAAAGGACATAGCCACAAAATAAAGGATTTAGATGAATTAAAAAATTATTTAGCAGAAAATAAAGATGTTACAGTTCAAAAAGTAATTGATAAATTTGGAAATATGACTAAAGAAACAGTTTATAACTATTTTAAAAAACTAAATTATACATATAAAAAAAACTTTTCTATATGAACAAAGAGATAAAAATAAACAAGAAGATTTTTTAAAAGAAATAGCTAAAATAATGAATGAAGATTTAGTATATATTGATGAATCTGGAATTGATGATAATGAATTTATAAATATGGTTGATCTGAAAAAGGTAAAAGATTATTTGATAATAAACCCGCATATAAAATAAAGAGAATGAGTATAATTGGTTCACTAAATAAAGGTAAATTAAAAGCCTTATGAGCATTTGAAGGACATTGCAATAGTAAAATTTTTGAATCATATGTTAAAAATAAACTAATTCCAGTATTAAAGCGTGGACAAATTATAGTTTTAGATAATGCAACGTTTCATAAATCTAAATTAACACAACAATTAATTGAAAATGCTGGATGCAAACTATTATTTCTTCCGCCATATTCTCCTAATTTAAATCCAATTGAACATTTTTGATTTGCTATAAAACATAATATAAGAAAAATATTACCAAATTATTGACCAAATATTAAAAAAGCGATTGATTTTGTTTTTGAAAATATGAGTAAACATTACTTTAGTTAGCTATATTATTAAAAAATGAAAGAATGGTTTATATAAAAAAATAACGTAAAATGAAGTTGATTCATTATAAGAAGTAGTTGTTATTGGATTTACTAGAACATATAATATTTTTGGTAATACTGAACTTTAATATTAAAACATAGTATTAGTTATGATAGTTTTTTTAATATTCAAGAAATAAATGAAAATGCTGAACGAGACGCTATTATTAATAGTAGTCAAAAATTTAATTTTATTTCAATATAAGTTGTTTTAAATTGATTTTTAAAAAGATTGTAACTTTTAAGTTACAATCTTTTTGGACGGTTAACAAAAATACGGAATAAATTGGTAATGTTTAGTAATCTGTGTAACTTACAAAAATAACTATGTTTAATTAATTCTAGTAAATATAATTAAATGACTAGAAAGAGTGAGTTACAGATGGCTAAAAAACAAAGTATTAATAATAATGATCCAATATCAAAAGCAGTAGATTTATTACTAGAAAATACTGAAGATTTAACAACAGTATTTAAAGAAGGAGGATTATATAAAGAATTAACAAAAAGATTAGTAGAAAAGATGTTAAATTCTGAAATGCAAAATTATTTAGGGTATGAAAAAAATCAACATAGTAATAGTGAAAATGCTCGTAATGGTATAAGTTCAAAAAAATTAATAACTCAACAAGGTAAAATTGAAATTAATGTACCAAGAGATCGTAATAGTGATTTTACTCCTGTAATAGTTGCAAAAAGACAGAGAAGATTTGATGGCTTTGATCAACAAGTTCTTTCACTATATGCCAAAGGAATGACTTTATCAGATATTAGAATGCAGTTGCAAGAGTTATATCATGGTGCAGATATTAGTGAAAGTGTTATTAGTCAAATTACTGATGATGTGATAGATGATGTCAAGGCGTGGCAAAATCGACCATTAGAAAGTATTTATTCTATTGTTTATTTTGATTGTATAGTAGTTAAAGTACGGCAAGATAAACGCATTATTAACAAATCAGTTTATATAGCATTAGGAGTGGATTTAGAAGGCAAAAAAGATGTTTTAGGTTTATGAATTAGTGAAAATGAAGGTTCTAAATTTTGACTAGCTAATTTTACAGAAATGAAAAATCGAGGCTTAAATGATATTTTGATTGCTTGTAGTGATAATTTAACAGGCATGTCAGAAGCAATACAAGCAGTTTATCCTAAAACTGAACATCAATTATGCATAGTTCATCAAATTAGAAATAGTTTAAAATATGTTTCATACAAACATCGAAAAACCTTAGTTGCAGATTTAAAACCAATTTATAGTGCATGTAGTGAAGAACAAGCAATGCAAGCTTTAGAATCATTTGAAAGTAAATGAAATAAACAATATCCGCAAATTACTAAATCTTGATATAAAAATTGAGATAATTTAATGGTTTTTATTAGTTATCCACCAGAAATTAAAAGAGTGATTTATACTACAAATGCTATTGAATCTGTTAATAGTCAATTACGAAAAGTTATCAGAAATAAAAAAGTTTTTCCTAATGATATGGCAGTTTTCAAAATATTTTACTTAGCAATTGAAAATATAACAAAAAAATGAACAATGCCCATTCAAAATTGAAATACAGCAATTGCTCATTTTATGATAAAATTTGAAGATAGAATTAATCTGAACTAGTAACTTTGTAAAACAAAGATACACAGATTACATAAAAGCCTCAATAAATTATTCAATAATGTCTTTATTATCATTTAAACGAGAATAAATTAAGACTTTTGTTATGTAATTGTAAATTAATAGTACTACTTACTAAAATTAATTGCAACTAAAGTACTTATATTAAATTTTACTATATACTAAAATAATGCACATAAAAGGAGATTTTTTAAGATGAAAACTAAAAAATTGCAGTTAATAACTGTATCAATATTTATTTTAACTATTTTAATTATGATTATTGGGTTAATCTTAATAGGTTTTAGTGATTTTCATGATTATTTTAATGGAAAATGAAAATATGGTAATGGATTTAAAATATTAAATTATTATGGATTAAGTTATATTATTAATCATTCCTCAAATTATTTATGTTCACTTTGTAATAGTTATGAAAATTATTATGATTTGATAAAATTGCAAATTGGTGTTATTTTTTGTGTAATTTTAGTTCCAATTTTAACATCTATAACTATGTCATTAACTTTTTTAATTCTTGGTTTGAAAATAAAAATAAAAAATAATAATTTTTGAGATGCTATTCAAAATTGCGAAATAATAAGCAATTATTATATGCATTAGATTATATTTCTGAATTTATCTTGTTACATTTTAAAGTAACCATTTTAAGGTAATGTTTAGTAATCTGTGTAACTTACAAAAATAACTATGTTTAATTAATTCTAGTAAATATAATTAAATGACTAGAAAGAGTGAGTTACAGATGGCTAAAAAACAAAGTATTAATAATAATGATCCAATATCAAAAGCAGTAGATTTATTACTAGAAAATACTGAAGATTTAACAACAGTATTTAAAGAAGGAGGATTATATAAAGAATTAACAAAAAGATTAGTAGAAAAGATGTTAAATTCTGAAATGCAAAATTATTTAGGGTATGAAAAAAATCAACATAGTAATAGTGAAAATGCTCGTAATGATATAAGTTCAAAAAAATTAATAACTCAACAAGGTAAAATTGAAATTAATGTACCAAGAGATCGTAATAGTGATTTTACTCCTGTAATAGTTGCAAAAAGACAGAGAAGATTTGATGGCTTTGATCAACAAGTTCTTTCACTATATGCCAAAGGAATGACTTTATCAGATATTAGAATGCAGTTGCAAGAGTTATTGGAATGGCAACACTTTTTAGGACTATTTTTTGGTAGACATTTGTTTTTGATAATTAACTGGAGTTAAGTAGTTTAAAGTGCTGTGGATTCTTATGTTGTTGTATCAATTGATATAATCAAATAATTCTAATTTTAATTGGATTAATGATCTAAAATTTTTATCATTAATAAATTCAGTTTTGAAAGTTTTAAAAGTTGCTTCAGCAACAGCATTGTCATAAGGACAACCTTTTTTGCTTAAAGAGCGAGTAATATTGAATGCTAGTAAAAGTTTATCAATAATTTTATTATTAAATTCATTACCACAATCACTATGAAATATTTGAATATCTTTTAAACAGCGATTTGATTGCATAAATGCTTGATGTACTAATAAGGCATCTTTTCTAGTACCTACACTATGTCCAATAATTTCGCGGTTAAATAGGTCAATTAATAAGCAAATATAGTTTCATTTACCATTAACTTGAACATAAGTTAAATCACTGACAATAACTTCATTTTTAAGCCTATTATTAAAGTTTCTATTCACAAGATTAGTGATTTTTTCATCATTTACTTTGTTATTATGATTTTTGAATGATAATTTAGTGTATTTTGATATTAAATTATGCTTATTCATAATTTCTTTAATTTTTCGTCTTGATAAATAAATTTCTTGGTTTTCTAATATTACTTTTAATCTTCTTGTTCCATAAACACATTTATTTTCTTTAAAAGCACTAATAATAGCTTCATCATAAATATTATTTTGAATTTTATTTTCTTTTTTCTTTAAATTAAAATAATATGTTGATTTAGAACCTGTTTAGGATCTTTTTTGATTAATTTTTAATAAAATTTATATTATAATGGTTATTTTATAATAAAAAATAGATTTTTAGTCGATAAGTTTTCAAATGATAAAATCTTTTTAACAAAAAAATGAAAAAGAAAATAAATTATTGGTTAAGTACCTATTTATAAATGATTATTTCTTGTTTTAGTTAAATTCTATTAAAAAGATCCTAAACAGGTTCTAAACAGGTTCTTAGAGCAATGTGCTAATTTAATTAGTGAAGTTAAATCAATTAAACATTATTTTGAACAAGGTCAAATTGCTCGTGAAGGGATTGATTATTAATGACTGCTAAAACCTTATGGTTTGCATCTAATAATATCGGTAAAATTAATGAATTAAAGAGTATATTACAAACAAAGGGATATAATGTCAAATCAATGTTAGATCTTAATTCTCCTCTTGAAATTAATGAAACAGGTACATCATTTATTGAAAATGCAATTTTAAAAGCAACAACACTTGCAAAATTAGTGAATGGTCCTGTAATTGCTGATGATTCAGGGTTAGAAATATTAGCTTTAAATAATTTTCCTGGTATTAATTCAGCACGATGAAAGGGAGAAATGTCCTATCATGATGCAATGTTAGACATTTTAGAACAAATGGAAGGTGAAACTAATCGTGCAGCAGTATTTATTTCTGCTATTGCTTATGTTGATTTTGATCATAAGATTACTAAAGCATTTATTGGTAAACTTGAAGGTGAAATCACTACTGAGATAAAAGGTAGTGATGGTTTTGGTTACGATCAAATATTTTATGTTCCAGTAGTACATGCTACTTTAGGTGAATTGTCATTGGCAGATAAAAATAAAATTTCTCATCGTAATTCAGCAATTCAGCAATTATTAACATTTTTACAAGAACAAAATTAGATAGTTAAAATGAAAATAAAAAGGATGATTTAATTATGTCAGAATCATTAACAGATTCATAATTACCATTATTAACTGATAATAACAATAATATTAAAACTACCACTCTCCTATTTGAAAATCATGAAAAAAATCATTTAGTTTAATTAGTTTATCATGAACAGTTTCAATAATTATGTCACCAATTGTGGAAATAACTAACTATTGAAAAATACTACCAAATTTGAATTTATAAATGGATGAAATGACTTTATTATGAGACCCACTACTTTTATTAGTAGTGAATTAATTAATTCTTTTTATAGTTTTTCTTTTTTAAAGATTGATTTTTGTTTAGAAACTATTTTAAATAATAGTTTAAGTAAAATAGATAAATTAAAAAAAGTTAGTAAAGATACTATGTTAGTGATATTATTTTAGTAATAGTTTACTTGCTTATTTTTTAGTGATATAGCTAACTAAAGTAATATTTACTCATAAATAATGTAAAATAATAATATGTAATTTAAACAGTTTTTGAATTTAAAAGTACAATTCAGCAATAATTAAAATAGATTAGGAAGATTAAATTATGCCAAAACCATACAGTGAAGACTTACGAAGAAAAGTAATAGAAGCTTATGAAAATAAAAATATGAAAATTAAAGAAATTTGTAAAGTGTTCAATATCACTAGAAAGACTTTATTTTTATGAAAAAAAAGAAAAAAAGAAACTGGGCATATAAAACCAATTTTGAATTATCAAAAAGGACATAGCCACAAAATAAAGGATTTAGATGAATTAAAAAATTATTTAGCAGAAAATAAAGATGTTACAGTTCAAAAAGTAATTGATAAATTTGGAAATATGACTAAAGAAACAGTTTATAACTATTTTAAAAAACTAAATTATACATATAAAAAAAACTTTTCTATATGAACAAAGAGATAAAAATAAACAAGAAGATTTTTTAAAAGAAATAGCTAAAATAATGAATGAAGATTTAGTATATATTGATGAATCTGGAATTGATGATAATGAATTTTATAAATATGGTTGATCTGAAAAAGGTAAAAGATTATTTGATAATAAACCCGCATATAAAATAAAGAGAATGAGTATAATTGGTTCACTAAATAAAGGTAAATTAAAAGCCTTATGAGCATTTGAAGGACATTGCAATAGTAAAATTTTTGAATCATATGTTAAAAATAAACTAATTCCAGTATTAAAGCGTGGACAAATTATAGTTTTAGATAATGCAACGTTTCATAAATCTAAATTAACACAACAATTAATTGAAAATGCTGGATGCAAACTATTATTTCTTCCGCCATATTCTCCTAATTTAAATCCAATTGAACATTTTTGATTTGCTATAAAACATAATATAAGAAAAATATTACCAAATTATTGACCAAATATTAAAAAAGCGATTGATTTTGTTTTTCAAGATATGAGTAAATATTACTTTAGTTAGCTATATTATTAAAAAATGAAAGAATGGTTTATATAAAAAAATAACGTAAAATGAAGTTGATTCATTATAAGAAGTAGTTGTTATTGGATTTACTAGAACATATAATATTTTTGGTAATACTGAACTTTAATATTAAAACATAGTATTAGTTATGATAGTTTTTTTAATATTCAAGAAATAAATGAAAATGCTGAACGAGACGCTATTATTAATAGTAGTCAAAAATTTAATTTTATTTCAATATAAGTTGTTTTAAATTGATTTTTAAAAAGATTGTAACTTTTAAGTTACAATCTTTTTGGACGGTTAACAAAAATACGGAATAAATTATTCAATAATGTCTTTATTATCATTTAAACGAGAATAAATTAAGACTTTTGTTATGTAATTGTAAATTAATAGTACTACTTACTAAAATTAATTGCAACTAAAGTACTTATATTAAATTTTACTATATACTAAAATAATGCACATAAAAGGAGATTTTTTAAGATGAAAACTAAAAAATTGCAGTTAATAACTGTATCAATATTTATTTTAACTATTTTAATTATGATTATTGGGTTAATCTTAATAGGTTTTAGTGATTTTCATGATTATTTTAATGGAAAATGAAAATATGGTAATGGATTTAAAATATTAAATTATTATGGATTAAGTTATATTATTAATCATTCCTCAAATTATTTATGTTCACTTTGTAATAGTTATGAAAATTATTATGATTTGATAAAATTGCAAATTGGTGTTATTTTTTGTGTAATTTTAGTTCCAATTTTAACATCTATAACTATGTCATTAACTTTTTTAATTCTTGGTTTGAAAATAAAAATAAAAAATAATAATTTTTGAGATGCTATTCAAAATTGCGAAATAATAAGCAATTATTATATGCATTAGATTATATTTCTGAATTTATCTTGTTACATTTTAAAGTAACCATTTTAAGGTAATGTTTAGTAATCTGTGTAACTTACAAAAATAACTATGTTTAATTAATTCTAGTAAATATAATTAAATGACTAGAAAGAGTGAGTTACAGATGGCTAAAAAACAAAGTATTAATAATAATGATCCAATATCAAAAGCAGTAGATTTATTACTAGAAAATACTGAAGATTTAACAACAGTATTTAAAGAAGGAGGATTATATAAAGAATTAACAAAAAGATTAGTAGAAAAGATGTTAAATTCTGAAATGCAAAATTATTTAGGGTATGAAAAAAATCAACATAGTAATAGTGAAAATGCTCCTAATGGTATAAGTTCAAAAAAATTAATAACTCAACAAGGTAAAATTGAAATTAATGTACCAAGAGATCGTAATAGTGATTTTACTCCTGTAATAGTTGCAAAAAGACAGAGAAGATTTGATGGCTTTGATCAACAAGTTCTTTCACTATATGCCAAAGGAATGACTTTATCAGATATTAGAATGCAGTTGCAAGAGTTATATCATGGTGCAGATATTAGTGAAAGTGTTATTAGTCAAATTACTGATGATGTGATAGATGATGTCAAGGCGTGGCAAAATCGACCATTAGAAAGTATTTATTCTATTGTTTATTTTGATTGTATAGTATAGCTAACTAAAGTAATGTTTACTCATATCTTCAAAAACAAAATCAATCGCTTTTTTAATATTTGGTCAATAATTTGGTAATATTTTTCTTATATTATGTTTTATAGCAAATCAAAAATGTTCAATTGGATTTAAATTAGGAGAATATGGCGGAAGAAATAATAGTTTGCATCCAGCATTTTCAATTAATTGTTGTGTTAATTTAGATTTATGAAACGTTGCATTATCTAAAACTATAATTTGTCCACGCTTTAATACTGGAATTAGTTTATTTTTAACATATGATTCAAAAATTTTACTATTGCAATGTCCTTCAAATGCTCATAAGGCTTTTAATTTACCTTTATTTAGTGAACCAATTATACTCATTCTCTTTATTTTATATGCGGGTTTATTATCAAATAATCTTTTACCTTTTTCAGATCAACCATATTTATAAAATTCATTATCTGGATGGGTTACACTTTATTGGACACTAATTACGTAGACAAGTGAACAAATTAGTTGAAAGAAAGGAACTATAATTATGGCCAATATTAATTCATATACCGATGAATTTAAAAAACAAATAGTAGCTTTATATCAAAGCGGCAAATCAGTATCTTACCTTGCTAAAGAATATAATGTTACAAGAGCAGCTACTTATAATTGAATTAAGCAATTTACTAATTCAGGTAGTTTTAAAGCTAAAGATAATCGTTCTGTTGAAGAAAATGAATTAATTAAATTAAGAAAAGAATTAAAACAATTACGAATGGAAAATGATATTTTAAAGCAAGCAGCACTAATAATAGGCAGAAAATAGAAATTATTACAAACAATAAGTTTAAATATAAAATTCGCACAATGTGTCATTTTTTAAAAATTTCTAAATCAACATATTATTTTAATTTAAAGAAAAAAGAAAATAAAATTCAAAATAATATTTATGATGAAGCTATTATTAGTGCTTTTAAAGAAAATAAATGTGTTTATGGAACAAGAAGATTAAAAGTAATATTAGAAAACCAAGAAATTTATTTATCAAGACGAAAAATTAAAGAAATTATGAATAAGCATAATTTAATATCAAAATACACTAAATTATCATTCAAAAATCATAATAACAAAGTAAATGATGAAAAAATCACTAATCTTGTGAATAGAAACTTTAATAATAGGCTTAAAAATGAAGTTATTGTCAGTGATTTAACTTATGTTCAAGTTAATGGTAAATGAAACTATATTTGCTTATTAATTGACCTATTTAACCGCGAAATTATTGGACATAGTGTAGGTACTAGAAAAGATGCCTTATTAGTACATCAAGCATTTATGCAATCAAATCGCTGTTTAAAAGATATTCAAATATTTCATAGTGATTGTGGTAATGAATTTAATAATAAAATTATTGATAAACTTTTACTAGCATTCAATATTACTCGCTCTTTAAGCAAAAAAGGTTGTCCTTATGACAATGCTGTTGCTGAAGCAACTTTTAAAACTTTCAAAACTGAATTTATTAATGATAAAAATTTTAGATCATTAATCCAATTAAAATTAGAATTATTTGATTACATCAATTGATACAACAACATAAGAATCCACAGCACTTTAAACTACTTAACTCCAGTTAATTATCAAAAACAAATGTCTACCAAAAAATAGTCCTAAAAAGTGTTGCCATTCCAAAATAAAAGTTCTGATTGAGGTATACAATCTGGCTTTATAATTTCTTTAGATGAGTTAACATTTTTAAGTAAGATAGGATTAAAAGATAATGAAACACAAACTGAAAAAATAAATCTTCTTTGTAAGAACCTGTTTAGGATCTTTTTAATAGAATTTAACTAAAACAAGAAATAATCATTTATAAATAGGTACTTAACCAATAATTTATTTTCTTTTTCATTTTTTTGTTAAAAAGATTTTATCATTTGAAAACTTATCGACTAAAAATCTATTTTTTATTATAAAATAACCATTATAATATAAATTTTATTAAAAATTAATCAAAAAAGATCCTAAACAGGTTCTAAGAAATTTTCAATAAAATTAAATAAAAATAATAAAGATAATAAAATAAATCCTGTTTCTTTAAAATTAAAAAATAATGAAACTTGGAATGGCAACACTTTTTAGGACTATTTTTTGGTAGACATTTGTTTTTGATAATTAACTGGAGTTAAGTAGTTTAAAGTGCTGTGGATTCTTATGTTGTTGTATCAATTGATGTAATCAAATAATTCTAATTTTAATTGGATTAATGATCTAAAATTTTTATCATTAATAAATTCAGTTTTGAAAGTTTTAAAAGTTGCTTCAGCAACAGCATTGTCATAAGGACAACCTTTTTTGCTTAAAGAGCGAGTAATATTGAATGCTAGTAAAAGTTTATCAATAATTTTATTATTAAATTCATTACCACAATCACTATGAAATATTTGAATATCTTTTAAACAGCGATTTGATTGCATAAATGCTTGATGTACTAATAAGGCATCTTTTCTAGTACCTACACTATGTCCAATAATTTCGCGGTTAAATAGGTCAATTAATAAGCAAATATAGTTTCATTTACCATTAACTTGAACATAAGTTAAATCACTGACAATAACTTCATTTTTAAGCCTATTATTAAAGTTTCTATTCACAAGATTAGTGATTTTTTCATCATTTACTTTGTTATTATGATTTTTGAATGATAATTTAGTGTATTTTGATATTAAATTATGCTTATTCATAATTTCTTTAATTTTTCGTCTTGATAAATAAATTTCTTGGTTTTCTAATATTACTTTTAATCTTCTTGTTCCATAAACACATTTATTTTCTTTAAAAGCACTAATAATAGCTTCATCATAAATATTATTTTGAATTTTATTTTCTTTTTTCTTTAAATTAAAATAATATGTTGATTTAGAAATTTTTAAAAAATGACACATTGTGCGAATTTTATATTTAAACTTATTGTTTGTAATAATTTCTATTTTCTGCCTATTATTAGTGCTGCTTGCTTTAAAATATCATTTTCCATTCGTAATTGTTTTAATTCTTTTCTTAATTTAATTAATTCATTTTCTTCAACAGAACGATTATCTTTAGCTTTAAAACTACCTGAATTAGTAAATTGCTTAATTCAATTATAAGTAGCTGCTCTTGTAACATTATATTCTTTAGCAAGGTAAGATACTGATTTGCCGCTTTGATATAAAGCTACTATTTGTTTTTTAAATTCATCGGTATATGAATTAATATTGGCCATAATTATAGTTCCTTTCTTTCAACTAATTTGTTCACTTGTCTACGTAATTAGTGTCCAATAAAGTGTAACCCATCCAAACTATTTTAAAAATTACTAATGAACATTTTTTCTTTTTATTAGTTAACATGGAAAAATTTGGAATTATTGATACTGAATTTTTTTTTGGATAAAATTTTTGTTAAATGTTGTCAACCAAAAAATAAAAAAAACGAGATAGTACTTTATTTAGAAAAAGAAAAAAATAATAATACATATAATGTTTATTATATTTTTGCGCTTGATGAAGAAAATAATATTAAAAATTTAAATAATAGAGATTTAAAAGAAATAATAGAAATTGAAAAAAATAATTTAATTTATTTTCCAATTTCTATTTTTTGTCAAGAAATTTTTAAAGAAAAAAAAACCAATAATTCCTGATTATGATCTTTTTGCAGTTTATTGAGAAATAGATGATGCAATAAAAAATCATCAACCACGAATACCTACAAATTCATTTGCAGCATTTAAACTAGATAGTTGATCAGTTGGTTATAAAGAAAGATATTTTAAAAAAATTTTTAAAAAACCTAATAGTCGCGCAAAAGGCAAAGATTTTGAACAAGATGAAGAAGGTGGAGGAAATGTATTGGATAAAACTAAAGAATTTCTTGATAAATTAAATAAAAATTTAGGATATGAAAGAGGATTAAAGGATGAATTATGTCCAATTCATCATACCTTTGAACTTGTTAATCCTTATTCTAAAGGTTTTAATGAAAATTTTTATACATTTTTTTACCTAATCAACAATTATTAACTGATTTTACATTTCCCAATGGAATAAAAGTAGATAAACAGACTATTTCTTATTTTGCTGTTTATGAACCTTTTAATGATGGAATTTTTTTATGAGAAAAATTTCTAGAACCTTTTTTGTTTTATATAAAAACAAAAGGATATTATGTTCCAAATAATTGTTTTGTAAAACAAACTGATTTTTTAGGTTTTGCTAATTCATTTAATCCTTGAGTTAGAAAAATAAGAGAAGAACAAAGTGAAAGACGGAAATCTAATGAACTAAGTTTATCAGTTAATGTTGAAGCAGTAAATAGTTTAGAAAATGATAAACCTAATTCCAAAAAAATAAAAGAGCAGTTATTTTGTATTAATTCACATTTGTCTTTGTGTTAGATTCCTTTTTTTTAAATTGTTGTTTTAAGTATCAATCATAAATAATAGCAATAATAGTTAAAATGAAACCAATACTAAGAAAACCAGAAATAATATAACCTAAAGTATTACCACGCGCTTCATTAATTGTTCAATTAACTGATAAATTTCTTAGATTATTAATTTCTGTTGCATTCATATTTTCTAGTTCCTTAGAAGTATAATTAAGTTTTAAAGCAGCATTTCATAATTTTATACCAGTATCAGTAGTTCAAAATTCAATAATAGGTAAATTATTACCATGATAAATAGTAAAATATTGTCAGTCGCTAATATTATTTCAATTAACAGTTTGTAGTAAATATACATTATTATTGCTTTTGGCATTTAATTTAAAAGTAGTTTTTGGTTTTAATGTTCATAAATTCATTTTATTCATAGTAGTACTATCAATAGTAATAATATTTACAAATTGGATAATATTGTCATAGTTAAAATTAATTGTAAAACCGTCATTAGTATTAGTGCTATTAATATCATATAAATTATTATTTACTATTCCAACATATTTAATATTAGTATTAGTACTATTATCTAGTGTTGGCAAAATATTTTGATTATATATTAATACATGGTAAGTTATTATTTCATCTTTAAAGTTAATATTAATTTCAGAATTACTATTAATAATAGTCGTAATACTATTATTAATATTTGGTAATAATGGTTGATTATCATTAATAGTAATATCTTTTAGTTCATCATTAGTTACATTTAAAATTAAACTATTATTACTAATTCAATTATTAGTACAATTAACTGCAGTGAGTTTATCTTTATCAATATATGAATTAATAAAATTAGTCAATTGTTCATCTTTAGTTTTAGTAAATTTAATAGTATTAATTCGACTTCAATTGTTATTTTTACTATCACTTAGTAATAATTTACTTGTATTATTATTAATAAAACCAAGATTATCATTTATTCTTTGGAAATTGGCACAATAACCAATTTTAGTAAAAGTACCTAATTCATTTACAAAATAGCCAATTTCTTGTTCATCAATAAAAACACCTAAACCATCATGAAGTAAAATGAAATTATTCATATAATGTTCATTAATTTTTGTAAGTTTAATATCATTACTATCAGTAATGCTTAAATGATAAGGTTGTCCAAAAAATTTGGAGTTATTTTTGAGATTTACGTTTAAAATTCCTTGATTATTACCAGTCTTGCTAAAAAAAACAGTAGTAGTACTAAACAGTGGTTCCTTATTAATAATTAATGGTTTTGTTGTAGCATTACCATTATCATCTATTGTTAAATAAAATAATTGACTATTAACATCACGAATAATGCCACCATTATCATTAATGGCAACAAAAGAATTTAATAGTATTGGATTAGGAACATTAATATTAATTGGTTTGATATTACCATCAACTTTTAGAATATAAGAATTTTGATCACCACCAACAAAAACGCCAAAAGTAGCATTTATAGTAGTAAAACTAGTTTTACCTTTTCCATAATGATAGGAAGTAACTAAGTTAGTTACTTTTTCGTCTGTATTAATTAAGTCAGCACCAATATCGGTACTAACGATATTATTACCAAAGTTAGTAAAAGTATGATTTGGAGTTTCAATGGCAGTAGCATCATCACTAATACCATTTTTAGTCATTAAAAATGAATTATTAATAAAATTACTATCATCACTTTTATGAAAATTATTTAAAGTAGCAATTCCTAAGTTATCATCAAATCTAATAAAATTAAAATTTGTAAGTCTAAATTATTATATAGCTAACTAAAGTAATGTTTACTCATATCTTGAAAAACAAAATCAATCGCTTTTTTAATATTTGGTCAATAATTTGGTAATATTTTTCTTATATTATGTTTTATAGCAAATCAAAAATGTTCAATTGGATTTAAATTAGGAGAATATGGCGGAAGAAATAATAGTTTGCATCCAGCATTTTCAATTAATTGTTGTGTTAATTTAGATTTATGAAACGTTGCATTATCTAAAACTATAATTTGTCCACGCTTTAATACTGGAATTAGTTTATTTTTAACATATGATTCAAAAATTTTACTATTGCAATGTCCTTCAAATGCTCATAAGGCTTTTAATTTACCTTTATTTAGTGAACCAATTATACTCATTCTCTTTATTTTATATGCGGGTTTATTATCAAATAATCTTTTACCTTTTTCAGATCAACCATATTTATAAAATTCATTATCATCAATTCCAGATTCATCAATATATACTAAATCTTCATTCATTATTTTAGCTATTTCTTTTAAAAAATCTTCTTGTTTATTTTTATCTCTTTGTTCATATAGAAAAGTTTTTTTTATATGTATAATTTAGTTTTTTAAAATAGTTATAAACTGTTTCTTTAGTCATATTTCCAAATTTATCAATTACTTTTTGAACTGTAACATCTTTATTTTCTGCTAAATAATTTTTTAATTCATCTAAATCCTTTATTTTGTGGCTATGTCCTTTTTGATAATTCAAAATTGGTTTTATATGCCCAGTTTCTTTTTTTCTTTTTCTTCATAAAAATAAAGTCTTTCTAGTGATATTGAACACTTTACAAATTTCTTTAATTTTCATATTTTTACTTTCATAAGCTTCTATTACTTTTCTTCGTAAGTCTTCACTGTATGGTTTTGGCATAATTTAATCTTCCTAATCTATTTTAATTATTGCTGAATTGTACTTTTAAATTCAAAAACTGTTTAAATTACATATTATTATTTTACATTATTTATGAGTAAACATTACTTTAGTTAGCTATATGTGCCATCCTTATTTAATAAATAAGATTGTGCTTGTGAATTTGTAAAAATACCAGCAATAGAATTAGTTGAATCATTTTCATTTCAATTATAAAAATTTCCACTTTCAAAAGCTAAGGTTAAACTTTGTTCATTTAGGATAGTATTTTCTGATTTTATTTCTTTATGGTGATAATTATTTATTTTCACTTGGCTTAAATTAGTAAAAGTGACTAGTGAAATAGTAACTAGTGTATATAAAATTTTAAACATATTATCAATTCCTTTAATATAAACTAATATTAATTATAAAGATTTTGAAGATAGTGTATAGCAAAATAATAAAAATAAGTTACAATTTATATATGATATTTTATAAATTAAGGAATGATTATAATTATGAAAAAAATTTTAACATTAATGGGTACTATTGCTTTTGGTAGTGGAATAGTAACGCCAGTTTTAGCTTGTTCTGATCAACAACAAGATAGTATTTTAAAAGCAATTACTAATGGTAATGGTAATTATAATGGTTGAGAATCAACTTTATCAAAAGTTGGTATTAAAAAACCAGTGGATGTTCCTATTGATGGTCAAAGACCTGAAAAAGAACAAGTTATTAAAAATGAAGCATTAGAAAACAGTCTTGCACAATCACTTGCTAAATTAATTTTAGATAAAGCAAATATTAAAGAACCAACTTGATTTGATAGTCAATTAAAAGTGGGTACTAAATGTTATTATTTTACGATTGATAATGGTAAAATAGATGAATCAACAAAAGCAAGAACTTGAGATGTTGATGCTTCAACTGGTAGAATTAGTATTAATATTACTTATCAAGTTGGAGTAGTAAATAATGATAAAAGTTTTAAAGTTGAACAATACATAAAAAAAACTTTTAATATAAAATGTTCTTATACACAAAGCGATTACATAGTTTATAGTTGTGTTAGTGATGTTACTAAATTATCAGGACAAATAGTACCAATTAGTGTTGATGAAAAAACTAAACCTGATATTGATAAAACATACGCTGATTTTTCTCAAAAAACTAAAACTTTAGTTCAAGAAGGAATAAGTTTAGCATTAAATAATAATCCTCATGTTAATTCTGTTAATATTAATATCAAAGGAATTGATGGTCAAAAAGTTACAAGTTCTGGTCCTAATAAATTAGAACTTAAAGTTAATTTTGTGATTAGTTTTCAAGATTCATTAATTGACATGTCTTTACCTTCGCCTTATGATGATAGTAATTATGTTCCAACAATACTTCAATTTAATAGTTAAAAAGGAGTTTAATATGTCCAATAATTCAGAAGCAAAAAGTAAAGATAAAGAGCCACCGTTAATTGTTGATGCCTTTACTTTTAAAAATATTGGTGTTAAGCAAGAGATCCATTCTTCATGAAAAAATTTTAATTGAAAAATAACTTCCAAAAATTTATTATTAATTTTTATTGGTGCTTTTTTAACAACTGTTTCCTTTTTTTATTTTATTAATCGTGCTGGTTTATATACTAATGGTTTATCAGCTTTTGCACAATTAATAGCTAAATTTATTGCCTTATCTTATAATGGCAGTATTACTGAACAAGAAACAACCCAAGCATTTTGATTTTATCCAGTATATTTTCTTATTAATTGTCCTATCATTATTTGAGGATTATTCAAGGTTGGATTTCGTTTTACTCTTTATACTATTATTTATTTGTTGTTTCAAAATGGAATTAACTTTTTGTTAACAGCAATTGATGCTCTTAAAAATTTTCAAGTTTTAGGTAATGAGCCATTAAAAGGTACTACAGATTATTGGCACTTAGTTTTACCACGTACTTTTATTTTTGCTGCTTTAGGTGGATTAATTTATGGTGCTGGTATTGGTATTTTATTTAAAACTGGTGGATCTAGTGGTGGTATGGATTTTATTAGTACTTATATTTCTATGAAACGTAAATATTCAATTGCTACTATTATTAGAAATACTAATATTATTATTGTTGTTATTGTTTTAATTCTTGATGGAACCTTTTTACAGAAAACTAGTCTTGTTGATAATTTTTTAGTTAGGCCTTATTTTATGTCAACGCTTGTTTATATTTATGTAGCAGCTTTTGTTATGAATAGAGTTTATCCAAAATATATGTTGATGAGTGTCTTTATTATTTCTAATGAATTAGAGCAAATCCGTAATGATATTTATCGAAATAATTATTTACGTGGTGGTAATGTTTGAAATGTGAAAGGTTTGTATTCAGGTAATGAATATAAAATGATGATGACAACAATGTCATTATTAGAATATAATTTTTTTAAAACAAAAATAGTTCGAATCGATCCTAAAGTTTTTATGGTAGCAGTTCCTGCAAAATATATGCATGGTGGTAATGCAGGTAAACCTCCACAAAATGCACCTGTTAATATTACTGAAATTAATGATTTTTTAGAAAAAAACTAATAATATATATGTTATAATGTAATTAGTTTTATAATAGTAGGTTTTTAGACTTCTAAATAGATTATTACATCTATAGTTAGTCTTTTTCTATTTTTTATAAAACAAAATTAGTTATAAACTATATTAAGAATTAAAAAAGAATGGAATAATTATGAAACATAATTTATCGCCAAAGGTTGTAAATGAGATTGTTAATAATATTCATACTGACTATAATAATAGTAGTAATCATTGATGAATTAAATTAATAAATAATCGTTTATGAATTAGTTTATGAATTATTACTATCATTATTGCTCTAGTTGCTATTGGTGCTAGTATTGGTATTAACAAATCATCATTTATTAAAAAACCATTTACCATTATTAGTATTATTGGATTCATTGTTGGATGTTTTTTATTAGTACAGAGTTTTGTATTAAAAACTAAAATTCATGAAAAATTAATAGAAGAATTACCAATTATTAACTATTATCAATGAGTTATTAAAGATAATAATTCACAAATGAATTTAACAACTATTAGTGATTATTGAACAATTGAACCACAAGGTAATTTACCTTTAGATGAACAACCTAATTATTATAATTATTGCGAACAAGTAATGATAGGAAGTATTAATGGTCAAAATTTTAACTATGGAAGTATCATTAACCAAAAAGTTATGTATGAAACAAGTTCTGGATATAATAGTGCTGCTCAAGTTATTGAAACAGAAAAAATTACTTGTTATTATACACGTTTTGTTTATTATACAACTATTATTAGGAATAATAATTTTACAATGACATTAACACCACGTAATATATTTTCAAAAAAATTTCGTAGTAAAAAGAAAGTTCAATTAGAATCACATTTATTTGAAGATTTATTTGAAGTAAAATGTGATAATCAAATTAAATTAAGATTAATTTTAGAATCAAAAGTAATGAATTTACTTAATGAATTTGCTTATAGTTTAGGAAATAAGGATTTACCAGTTATTCACATAGAAAATGAACAATTAACATTAAGTTGAAAATATGAATTAGGAAAAAATCCTTATAATGATGGAAAAGGAAAATTGGTGGTTTTACCCACTACTACTAATCTTGAAAAGTTTATTAATAAATTATTAGCAATGATTAGTAAAGATATTTTAAATTTAACGCAAGCACAAATGTGAGTTAATAGCTTACAATTATTATAATAATAATTTATATAAATTACTTTACAATAATTTAAAAATAAGGTAGATAAAATTATGAATAACTATCAATTATTAAAATCAAGTTGAAAATGATTTAACAATAAATATTTGATGCAGACGATCTTATGAATATTGTTAACAATTTGTTTGATTATTTGTGCAATTTTATGAGAAGTTAAAAGTAGTATTTTTAATAAAATTTTAACATTTGATTTTTTTAATAATGCTAGTATTACTGATGAAACTATTATTACTTTAAAAACTTATTTATATATTGCTATTTTTAGTAGTTGTATTGCAAGTAATACTTTAATATTTATTCAAATCAGATGTTGAATGAAAAAATATATTGAAAATAAATATAAGGTAATTTCAAATTTTGAAAATAATTTCTTTATTTTTAAAGCTTTATTAGTATTAAATGTTGCTAGAAACATTACTTATATTTTTTGTTTTACTAATGTTTTTACTACATTATTTGTTTTAACTTATTGATTTTGTTATTTTATTATTTATATTATTTTAGAAAAAATATTAGAAGAAAAAAATCAGATTCTTGGTAATCCTTGATGAAAAGATATAGAAAAACGATCATTATTTATTATTTTAGGTTTTGAAGTTTTATATTTAATTGTAAAAAATTCAATTTTGAATTTTACTAAGGGTGCTATTAACATTGATCAAGTTTTAAAGTACTTTATTCCCGCTAGTTCTTTAGCATTAATATTAGCAGTCTTTATTCAAAGTTTAGTTAAAAACGATGTTAAAACTATTTTAAAAAATATTAAAGATGTTAAAACCAAAGTTGATGATTTTAAAATATTTTATAATTGAAATTATAAAAATATCATTAGTGATTTTCTATTTGTTAAAGAAGTACCAATAATTATTCGAAATGAATTAAAACAAAAAGTATTAACTAATGAAGAAAAAAATAAAATATTTGAACTTTTACATGAAATTTATCAATTTCTAATATTTGTTGAAAAACAAAATATTAAAGTTAGTGAGTTGAAATATATTTATTATCATTTATTTTATGAAATAACAGATCGCGCTGAAATTTCACAAATTAAAAATAGAATTATTAATACAAAAAAGAAAAATTTGAAGATAATACTAAAAAAGTAGTGATTATCTAAGGAAGTTTATTATGAAAAAAATATTAAAAATTATAAGTGTTTTTGCATTTACTAGTATTACTAGTATTAATATTAGTGCATGTGATGTTTTTCACAATTCATCAGTTGATTATCAGCAATTATTAGAAGATGCTGCAAATTTAATTGCTAATAATACTTATCCCAATTTTACTAATTTTTTAAAACCCGAAAATAAAACTCATGTTTCTGATTTTAAAAAATTAATTGAAGACAATATTTGGAACTTGTTTAATACTGCTCCAGAAGATTTTAGTAATATTACTTATGAAATTACTAATGGTCAAGATGAAATAAAAAAAATTAATAGTACTAACATTAAAATTCATTTAACTGTTTATAATAATTCTGCAGTAAAAGATTGTAGTTTTGCTGCTAATTTTAGTCCATTACAAGATTATATAAATGAAAAATTAGAACCATTAGTTAATGGAACACAATATTTATCAATTAATAAAAAGGATAGTGGTGGATTTTATAATGATTTAGTTACTGTTGGTGCTACTTTTAAAAGAGAAGAAAAAAATCAAAAAGAACAATATTTAAGAAATAATTCAGATGCAGCTAAAAATTTTTGAAAATCATTTCAAGAGTGAATTCCTTCTGAAGAAGTAAAAAACCCTTTACTTGGTAATATTTTAGTTCCATTGTTAAATTTTATTCCAAAAAAACCCGTTACTTGATTAACTTTTGATAATTTTAAACCATATTTGTTAAATGCTGGTGGATATAATAATGTTATTGCTATTACTGGTAATAAAAAATTTGGTGATAAATATTATGATTATATAAAAATTCGATTAGAGGGTAAAAATTCAAAGGATATTGCTTTTGGTAATAAATATGAAGGTTTAACTTTTATTTTTACTACTAATAGTTAATTGATAAAATTTTAGTTCCTTTTTGAAAAGATAAAAATTAATAATAAAAATTACTTTTATAAGTAATTTTGTATTAAAAAAATTAAAAAAATATAGACAAGTTATAAAACACATGCTATTATTTTTTCATACCTTTTTAGGTTAAATAATATATGCGACTAAAAGAAGTAGTTTCACGTAATAATTATATTACTGTAAGCTACTTTTTATTTTAAAAAAGTAGCAACTTAAAAAAATATTATTATATATGAAAGAAGTGTTTAAAATGTCTCCTTTATTTACAGGTAATCAAAATCCTAATATTCGTAGAATGTCTGATGATAGTGCAATAAGTTTATTGGGTTCAAGTGGTGATTTTTCTAGCATATCTAATAGTAGTACAATATCTATTTTTGAAGAAACTGCTATTAAAGAAAACAAATATTTATCAAAAATAACTAAACTTTTAGGTAAAAATATTACTTTTATTGTTGCTCTTTCTGGTAATATCACTGCTCAAATGATAATTAGTACTACTGTTGCTAAAACACCATGAAATTGACAAACTATTAAGGATAGTTTGATATTTAGTGGTATACTTATTGGTTGTGATACAGCTATTGAGCCTTTTATTTTTGATTCAATCGAAAATATTGAAAATTGAGTTATACATAAATGAAAAAAGAAAAGAAAATTATATTAATGTAGGAAAAGAAATAATAAAAGTTATTCCTTTCTTATTATTTTTAAGTTATTCTGGTGTAATTTTGGATAGAGCTTCTAATAATATTTTAGATAGTTGAATTTCAATGGAAATTCTTGGACAGACAACTATTGAATTTACTAGTTATGTGTTAAATATGACTTTTCATGGTGCAATCATTTCTAGGATAGAAAAAGTAATAAAATTAGGTTGAGAAAAAGTTAAAAGTTTATTTAATAACAATATTAATGATATAGAAAATCAACTTCTTAATAGTGAACAAAATAGTGATGAAAATAGTAATTTTTTTTATAAAAATATTTTACCATTATTTTTTATAACACCAATATCAATGGCTATAACATGAGGTACTGAGAATTATATATCTAATCAAGAATTTACTTGAAAAAAACTGTCAACAGATGCTCCAAAAGTTATTGGTGGTATAACTCTTTCTCTAGTTTCATCTTTACTTAATTGTATGGTTAATAAAGAAAGAATACCATTTCTTCCAAAACTGAGTACTGTTTTAGATACTATTAAAAGATGAACTGGTTATCAACAAAATAATGGTAATATTGAACAATCAGTAACATCATGTCAATCCTCTATTAATGATTCTTGTTTGGTAGATGTTTTTAGTGAATTAGAAAGTATTGAAGAATTTTCTAGTGTTATTGGACAATTATGTAATGAAGAAGAATGAAATTTTGAAAAATCAGAACTATATTTTGAAAGTGATGAAGAATTTTTTGATGCTGTTGAAGAGCAGAAAGTAGATAGTAATTTTGGATCTACTACTAAACCAAGAAATAACTATGGAACATTCAATAACTATTGTGAGGGTACAAATTCTTTGGATAGTGGAATTAGTAGCTCAATTCTTAAAACAGAGTTTGAACAATCATTTCTTTCAAAGCCACGCTCATTTACTATATAAAAACAGTATATATAGCTAACTAAAGTAATGTTTACTCATATCTTCAAAAACAAAATCAATCGCTTTTTTAATATTTGGTCAATAATTTGGTAATATTTTTCTTATATTATGTTTTATAGCAAATCAAAAATGTTCAATTGGATTTAAATTAGGAGAATATGGCGGAAGAAATAATAGTTTGCATCCAGCATTTTCAATTAATTGTTGTGTTAATTTAGATTTATGAAACGTTGCATTATCTAAAACTATAATTTGTCCACGCTTTAATACTGGAATTAGTTTATTTTTAACATATGATTCAAAAATTTTACTATTGCAATGTCCTTCAAATGCTCATAAGGCTTTTAATTTACCTTTATTTAGTGAACCAATTATACTCATTCTCTTTATTTTATAGCTAACTAAAGTAATGTTTACTCATATCTTGAAAAACAAAATCAATCGCTTTTTTAATATTTGGTCAATAATTTGGTAATATTTTTCTTATATTATGTTTTATAGCAAATCAAAAATGTTCAATTGGATTTAAATTAGGAGAATATGGCGGAAGAAATAATAGTTTGCATCCAGCATTTTCAATTAATTGTTGTGTTAATTTAGATTTATGAAACGTTGCATTATCTAAAACTATAATTTGTCCACGCTTTAATACTGGAATTAGTTTATTTTTAACATATGATTCAAAAATTTTACTATTGCAATGTCCTTCAAATGCTCATAAGGCTTTTAATTTACCTTTATTTAGTGAACCAATTATACTCATTCTCTTTATTTTATATGCGGGTTTATTATCAAATAATCTTTTACCTTTTTCAGATCAACCATATTTATAAAATTCATTATCATCAATTCCAGATTCATCAATATATACTAAATCTTCATTCATTATTTTAGCTATTTCTTTTAAAAAATCTTCTTGTTTATTTTTATCTCTTTGTTCATATAGAAAAGTTTTTTTTATATGTATAATTTAGTTTTTTAAAATAGTTATAAACTGTTTCTTTAGTCATATTTCCAAATTTATCAATTACTTTTTGAACTGTAACATCTTTATTTTCTGCTAAATAATTTTTTAATTCATCTAAATCCTTTATTTTGTGGCTATGTCCTTTTTGATAATTCAAAATTGGTTTTATATGCCCAGTTTCTTTTTTTCTTTTTCTTCATAAAAATAAAGTCTTTCTAGTGATATTGAACACTTTACAAATTTCTTTAATTTTCATATTTTTACTTTCATAAGCTTCTATTACTTTTCTTCGTAAGTCTTCACTGTATGGTTTTGGCATAATTTAATCTTCCTAATCTATTTTAATTATTGCTGAATTGTACTTTTAAATTCAAAAACTGTTTAAATTACATATTATTATTTTACATTATTTATGAGTAAATATTACTTTAGTTAGCTATATATGATACTCCACTTAATAAATGTTTTAAAATTGCTGGTTTACCTTTCGAAGCATTTAAAATGAAATCACCACTATTTCCATTGGTTTCACCGTATATTTTTGCTTTTGTTAAACTTTCTTTAATAGTTTGTTTAGCATCTTTAACTACTGGTTTTGTACCACAAGTATATGTTTTTTACCAATAAAACGTTCTAAGTCAATTGCAACATCTGTTGCTAAAATAACGACATCCGCTTCTTTAATTTCTTGTTCTGTTAGTACATATTCTGGTCCTTTTTGACCTTGACATTCAATATGTACTTGATAGCCTAGTTCTTTTCCTGCGGTTTCTAATAATTCTTTACACATGTAAGTATGAACTACTCCAGTTGTACAAGAAGAAACTCCAACAATTTTTTTTGTTTCCTTATTTTTCATTGTTTTTATTTCTTTTTTAGTACTATTTTTAACTGTTTCATCATTAATAAGCGATATTATTTCTTGTGAATTTTTTGCATTTTTTAATTTTTTACGAAAATCTTCATTTACAAGTTTAATTGCAAGTGTACTTAAAATATCTAAATGTAAATTTTCTGCTTGTGTTTCAGGAATTATTAAAGCAATAATAAAAGTTGTTAATTGTCCATCTATTGCTTTTCAGTCAATACCATTATTATTACATAATATTAGAATTGCAGGTTTTTTAATTGATTTAATTCTAGCGTGTGGAATTGCAATTCCACCTTCAAAACCTGTTGATGATTCTTGCTCACGAGCAAGAAATGCTTTTAGTAATTCATCACGATTAGTAATATAACCTAATGAAAATGCCAAATCAGTAATTTTAGTTAGTGCTTCTATTTGATTTTTAATATTAGATTCAAAAATAATATGTGAGTTGTTTAATAAATCATTAGTTATTTTCAATTTTACCTTCCTTTCCAATGATTATTTTATCTCCTTTTTTTAATAAAAACCAGAGATTTTTTCAGATAATTAAAATATATTTTTAACTATTTATTCAATTAAATTTAATATTTATAAAATTAGATATATTGCATACTTCAAAGTTTTTGCTGTTTTTTAAACAAAAATATAATAAATAAAAATTATCAACATTAATCTCATATTTTCTTATAAATTAATATAAATAACTTATTTATAAAATCATGTAAAATTAATTTAGATAAAATTTAAGTATTTAAAGAAAGGGAAAATTAGAGAAATGTTTAAAACAAGAAAAGAAAATTTAAATCAGAAAAATAACAAACTTAAATCAATAACTGATTATCAATGATTAGCTTTAGATATTGGAACAGAAAACTTTAAAGCTAGACATATTAATATAGGTCTTAGATATGATGCTCCAACCTATTTAGCTGAAGACTATGAAAAAAATAGAATTCTTTACGGCGAAGAGGCTAAGGCTTTAACTGACAAAACAAATGAAAACGTTATTATTAAACGTCCAGTTCGTGATGGTAATATTGCTGATCCAGATGCTTTACAACGTATTCTTACTAAAATTTTTCAAGATTTTAGACTTGAAATTAAAGATTTAAAACAAAGTAAAAACAACTCTATAAAAAAAGATGAAAAATTAGATAAAAATCGTAACTTGATTGTGTTGATGGCAACACCAAGTGAAATTAATTCAGTACAAAAAGAAGCTTTAGAAAATATTGTATATCGTTTAGGAGCGCTCCGTGGATTTGTACAAGAAGAAGTAAAAATGGCAGCCTTAGGTTCAGGGCAAGATATTTTTGGAAGTGCAATTATGTGCATTGATATTGGTGGTGGCAGTACTGATGTTGCTATTATTAGTAATAATTCAATATTGTATTCATATACAACACATTGTGCTGGTGACTATTTAATACAAAAAGTTCAAGAATATACTATAAAAAAACATGCCTTAAAAGTTGGAATAAAAGAAGCTGAAGATGTTATTAAAAATATTGGCTCACTTATGAAATATCAAGATGAAAAACCATACATAATTTCGGGTTTTTCATTACCTAGATTAAATTCTCAGCCAGGAGAAACAATGTCAATTTCTAAAACTATTGAAATTACACCAGAAGAAATTCGTGAAAATGTTATGCAAGTTCAATTCAAAGAACATATTATTCCAGCCATTCGTAGAGTACTAAGAACTTCTGGTGACAAAGCTGCTGGAAGTATTAGTGATTTAAAGAAAAAAGGTAAGGGAATCACAATTTGTGGTGGTGGAGCTTATATTAAAAAAGTTGATAAATTTATTCAAGAAGAATTAGCAAAAGAATATTATATTGAAGTTAAAACTGATAAAGGTACAAAACCAATTCGTCAAAAATATGAGGGAGATATCTTTGAAGTACGTGTTGCTCAAAATCCTTTAGATAATGTTATTGATGGTTGTGTAAAATATCGTGATACAATTTACAAACAATTAATAGCTGAACAAAATCCTAACCGCGAAATTCTAACAAAAGACGAAGATTTAGGATAAAAAACTATAAAAATCTTAAATTAATTTAAATTATTAAAAATTTTTTTAAACTTTGGTAATTTTTTTGAGTTATCAATTCCTGATTCAAAAGAAAAACATTCGTATTTCATAACATTTGATACATTTCAATTTGGGACGGTTGTCAAATTTACGAAATAATTAATTATCATATTAGTAACTTATTTCCAAAAATGAATTATTTGAAAAATAATGAAAAATTAGACAAAATTACTCTCTTTAACCCTTAAATTTAAATTTATATTCGACGTATTTAAAAAAATATACATTTAAAAAAAATAAAAATTATTCTCAAAGTTATTAAGGAAAAAGGCAAGAAATAATCTTGTCTTTTTTTTGTAATTGTAAAATTTTAAAATTTTTAATAACTTTCTTTAATACTATTATCAACACGTGTTAAGGAATTAAAAAAGTGAACCATAACACAGTTGTTCAAAATAGTGGCTAGCATGTGGACTTGCATGGATAAATAATAAGTGGAGTGATACCTAATAAAATATACTAACCATTAATGGTAATTCTTGGGGTGGGAGCGAATTGGAAACTAGTATATATAGACCTGTTGTAGGGACCTATTATATTAATTCTATTCTTTATTTAACCAACCTTGCCACTCTCCAGTGAGCAAGTGTTGGTTTTATTTTTTATTTTTTTTGAAAAAATTTTTGAGCCCAGAATTGATGGAATGAATAAAACTAATAATAGTAGTATTAATAATCTAAAAAACAAAATATATGTTCTTTATGCTAGAAGCAACAGAACATATTAGGAAAGGATTATTATGGCAATAGAAATTCTTGATTATGAAGCACTAAGAAAGATTGATAAAAAAATTAAAAAAAGAAGAAAAAGATGTGTTGAATGTAATGAATTATATGAAGATGACAAAATCCAAATGCTTTATCGCTTTAAAACAGAATTAGAAGCAGAACAACATGATATTAGAAAATTTGAAGATGATTATGATATTGATGAACATTTGGATTATACAAAACCATTTGGATATGTTTGTGATTGATGTAGAAGTGATTAATTATGCAAATAGAATTTAAAAAAGAACAAATTGTAAAAGATAAACCACAATCTATTCTTATTGATTATGTTGAATATAAATTATCGCTTCCAAAATGAATGATTAAAAATAATTCTTTTATTGTTGATAACAGTTATACATATTGAGTTTTTAATTTAGAAAATATTAAAAGAGAATTAAGTGGTAATGAATTAATAAAATTATTAGAACCATATATTTCTGAACAAAAAATAACTGTTAATAAACCAACTGCTCCAAAAGAATACTATCTTAATGATATAAAACTTGAACCACTAACATTTTATGAACAGCATAATAGTTGATTTATGGGTGAAATAACTGATAACAAAACAAACATTAATAATCCTTGTTTTAAATATAACATTACGTGAGAAGAAAACAGAAAAGGCTTTAAAATAAATAATCCATGTAATAAGAATGACTTAGCAATTAATTATATAGTTACTTCTTAGAACCTGTTTAGAATCTTTTTAATAAAACTGAAATAAAGGAAAGAACAACCATTTGTAAACTAGTATTTAGTTTTCTTTCACAATTTTTTCATAATCTTCTGTATTTTTCTAATCAAGCAAAGCTTCGTTCTACAATTCATCTTTTTGGTAATACTACAAAAGTATGTAGTTCATTGCGTTTTATAATTTCAACATTTGCATTTATGATTGTTTTGATTTCAGAAGCAAATTTTTCACCAGTATAACCAGCATCTACTATTATTTTTTGAACTGCAGAAAGATTTTCTTTTTCATTTTCAATCATTATTATAGCGCTATTACGATCTGTTTTTTCTGCTGTGGTTATGTAAATTGCATGTGGTAAACCTTGAGAATCAACAATAATATGACGCTTTATTCCTGAAATCTTTTTACCAGCATCATAACCTTTATTTTCAGTAGTATCTGTATTTTTAACACTTTGCGAATCAATTATACAAAAACTAGTTTGTTCTTTGCGATTATTGTTGATACGAACTTTTTTAACCAATTTTTTTTAAAATTAATTGCCATACACTAGCTTCTTTACCGTTATTTTTACTTCAAATTTGAAAATAATAATATACAGTTTGTCATTTTGGAAAATTTTTTGGTAGCATTCTTCATTGACAACCACTTTTTAATACATATAAAATTGCACAAAATACTTCATATAAATCTAAACTTCTTGGTTTTGTTTTCTTTTTGCTATTTTCTAAAATTGATTTTATGTTCTCAAATTGTTCTTTGGTGACATGACTTGGATAATTTTTATGCATAATATAGCTAACTAAAGTAATGTTTACTCATATCTTGAAAAACAAAATCAATAGCTTTTTTAATATTTGGTCAATAATTTGGTAATATTTTTCTTATATTATGTTTTATAGCAAATCAAAAATGTTCAATTGGATTTAAATTAGGAGAATATGGCGGAAGAAATAATAGTTTGCATCCAGCATTTTCAATTAATTGTTGTGTTAATTTAGATTTATGAAACGTTGCATTATCTAAAACTATAATTTGTCCACGCTTTAATACTGGAATTAGTTTATTTTTAACATATGATTCAAAAATTTTACTATTGCAATGTCCTTCAAATGCTCATAAGGCTTTTAATTTACCTTTATTTAGTGAACCAATTATACTCATTCTCTTTATTTTATATGCGGGTTTATTATCAAATAATCTTTTACCTTTTTCAGATCAACCATATTTATAAAATTCATTATCATCAATTCCAGATTCATCAATATATACTAAATCTTCATTCATTATTTTAGCTATTTCTTTTAAAAAATCTTCTTGTTTATTTTTATCTCTTTGTTCATATAGAAAAGTTTTTTTATATGTATAATTTAGTTTTTTAAAATAGTTATAAACTGTTTCTTTAGTCATATTTCCAAATTTATCAATTACTTTTTGAACTGTAACATCTTTATTTTCTGCTAAATAATTTTTTAATTCATCTAAATCCTTTATTTTGTGGCTATGTCCTTTTTGATAATTCAAAATTGGTTTTATATGCCCAGTTTCTTTTTTTCTTTTTCTTCATAAAAATAAAGTCTTTCTAGTGATATTGAACACTTTACAAATTTCTTTAATTTTCATATTTTTACTTTCATAAGCTTCTATTACTTTTCTTCGTAAGTCTTCACTGTATGGTTTTGGCATAATTTAATCTTCCTAATCTATTTTAATTATTGCTGAATTGTACTTTTAAATTCAAAAACTGTTTAAATTACATATTATTATTTTACATTATTTATGAGTAAATATTACTTTAGTTAGCTATATATACCTCTGATTTTAAAATATATAATCATTTTACATTATTTTCGAAAAGATTCTAAACAGGTTCTTATAAGGAAATTTCAACTCATAATGAAAAAGTATTAGTAAGTGTAGAAAATTTTTATTTAAACCCAAAACAATTATTAACCAATCCCTTAGCAACACCTAAAATTATTGGTGCATTAATGGTATTAGTACAAGATATTATGAATTGAGATTATCAAGAAAACCATCCAAAAAATAAAACAAAAATACCAAATTATAAAGGAAATATAAAATTAACAAAACATGAACAAGATGCGTATAAGCAAACCCAATTATAAGGAATTATAAAAATGAAAAATAAAGCAAATTATGTTAGATTAAGAGTAAAAATGAGTAACACTATTGAAGCAAAATATCATGAAAAAGGTAATAAAGAATTATATTATAGTGTTCGTGGTCAATGAAATGGATTAAACTATGTTACTTTAATTTTTAATAACCCAAAATTTTATAAACGATGTATTTTATTAAACAAAAACGATAAAATTATAGTAACTGGTCAAATCTTTAATACTTTAAATATTCCAAAAAATCGTGCATTTTGTTCAATTAATGTTAAATGATTTAAAAAATGAAAGGAATAAATAATGACTAGATGTGATTATGTAGATAATACAGGAAAAAGATGTAAAGTTTTAACTAATAAAAAACCAAACCCAAATAATAACATGCGTTTATATTGTTATTTTTGTCAAGATATAGTAGATGCTATTAATGAAAAAAGAAAAGAAAATTATATTAATGAATATAAAGAAAAAATAATTAATTATATTAAAAAACAACAAAAATTCTATAATGGTACAGAAATAGATTTAGTACTTGATATTTTATTACAAAAAATAATTAATGGTGAATTTAATAATGAATAAATGTAAAAAATGTAATAAAAGAATCTGATTAAGTAAAAATTGATGTATGAAATGTTTAGAAATAATAGTTAATAATTTAACTAAAAATAAGGAGAAATAGAGTGAATAAAGACCAAGAAATTATTAATGAATATAATAAAAAACGTAATAAAGAAATAACAGAAGAACATTTATATAATATAGAAAAATTAAGAGAAGAGTTTAAACAAAAAGTAATTAATAAATATAATGAAAAATTAATTATCTGATTGAATAAGCAAATTAGTATTTGTTTATGTGATTCATTAAAAGAAGCAGGTAAACTTACTGCTTATTATAAAGTAATTGAGTTTATAGAAAATGGAGAATTTAATTAATGATTATATTGCCTACTTTATTTGAAAATAAAGATGAAATTGAAATATTATCACCATTTCCAAAAGCAATTCATACAAGTAATGATATTAGAGCAATTATTTTAAGACAATACCCAAATGTTAAATCAAAACACATAATTGTTTCTGACCCAGAAAGTAATGTTGCATTAATAGTTGGTGATAATGATGTTTATCAAGGTTGAATTAAAGTAACAATTAAAAAATTAGAAATAGAAAGAGAATAACCATGACTAAACGCGAATTTTTAATTAAATGAAATGTAGATGAAAAATTATTTTTTATTGATAATGTTGAATTTTGTACAAGTGACACATGTGTAATGTTTAATTGAAATGATAATTATTTAATGATTGATTATTATTCAGAATACATGAATAAATTTATAGAACTATTAAATGATTTAAAACAAATTAAAGGAGAATAAACAAATGAAAAAGGAAAAAATTAAAATTAGAAATTATGAATTTGAATTAAATTCTTATGTAGTAGATTCTTTACTAGATGTTATAAGAGAACTAATAAAAACAAATAAAGGAGATTAAAATGCCAAACGAAAATACACAATCAAATTATACTTTAACTAAATTAATTAGAACTGGTATAAGCCCAATTTGTGCAATGATTGGTACAAGTGCTTATTATGGTCAAGTAATTGTAAATCCAGTATTAGGTTCAATTAATAGTTTATTATTTGGTAAAAAATTAGGTTTAGATATTTGAAATTTAAATCAAAGACCAAATACTAAAACTAAATTAATTAATAGTTCTAAAAAAATATTATTAGGTTTAGGAACAATTGGATTAGCAAATTATAGTAAATGAACAAAGAATAATATTACTCCAATTATTCCAACAACACCAATGCCAATAACTACTACAACTACAACTGAGGGTCTTCCATGATTACTATTAAATAAACAAGAAAATCAGTCATTAATGGATTGAGATACATATATTAGTTTAAATGCTTATGGTATAGCTAACTAAAGTAATATTTACTCATAAATAATGTAAAATAATAATAATATGTAATTTAAACAGTTTTTGAATTTAAAAGTACAATTCAGCAATAATTAAAATAGATTAGGAAGATTAAATTATGCCAAAACCATACAGTGAAGACTTACGAAGAAAAGTAATAGAAGCTTATGAAAATAAAAATATGAAAATTAAAGAAATTTGTAAAGTGTTCAATATCACTAGAAAGACTTTATTTTTATGAAAAAAAAGAAAAAAAGAAACTGGGCATATAAAACCAATTTTGAATTATCAAAAAGGACATAGCCACAAAATAAAGGATTTAGATGAATTAAAAAATTATTTAGCAGAAAATAAAGATGTTACAGTTCAAAAAGTAATTGATAAATTTGGAAATATGACTAAAGAAACAGTTTATAACTATTTTAAAAAACTAAATTATACATATAAAAAAAACTTTTCTATATGAACAAAGAGATAAAAATAAACAAGAAGATTTTTTAAAAGAAATAGCTAAAATAATGAATGAAGATTTAGTATATATTGATGAATCTGGAATTGATGATAATGAATTTTATAAATATGGTTGATCTGAAAAAGGTAAAAGATTATTTGATAATAAACCCGCATATAAAATAAAGAGAATGAGTATAATTGGTTCACTAAATAAAGGTAAATTAAAAGCCTTATGAGCATTTGAAGGACATTGCAATAGTAAAATTTTTGAATCATATGTTAAAAATAAACTAATTCCAGTATTAAAGCGTGGACAAATTATAGTTTTAGATAATGCAACGTTTCATAAATCTAAATTAACACAACAATTAATTGAAAATGCTGGATGCAAACTATTATTTCTTCCGCCATATTCTCCTAATTTAAATCCAATTGAACATTTTTGATTTGCTATAAAACATAATATAAGAAAAATATTACCAAATTATTGACCAAATATTAAAAAAGCGATTGATTTTGTTTTTCAAGATATGAGTAAACATTACTTTAGTTAGCTATATAATGCACAAGAATTAGCAGATGCAAATATTTCAGAAGGTCTTGTTCGTCTTTCAATTGGTATTGAATATGTTGAAGATTTGTGAAATGATTTGGAACAAGCATTAAAAAAACTATAATAATTATTTATTAGCAATATGCAACCATCAATAACATGTTTCCACTTAAACAAAAATCAGTATAACCATTTGGTAAAATAAATGAGTCACCTTTTTTAATACTAGTATCATCAATTATACCATTACCATCCAATACTGAGATTTGCAATCATCTAGTATTAGGGTAACTATAATGCTTAATTCCCTCATTAATTAATTTAATTAACTTAAAAAACTTATTATCAACTAAATAATTATCATGACCATTAGCTTCACTACTATTTAAATCAGGAGCTAAAACAATAGTTGATGCTTCTTTCAAATGCAAATTTCGTAAATTACCAAGTTCATCTTTACGACCATAATCATATAAACGATATGTAATATCTGATGATTGTTGTAGTTCAAAAACCATAGTATGTGCCAATAAGCCATGAATTTTTAGAGAAGGAACATAAATAAATTGATCTTTTTTAATTGGAATATATTTTAATAGTTTATGTCATTGTTCTTTTACCAATCATTGATTAAACTGATCTTTGGTTTTAGCATTATGACCCAAAATAACTTTACCTTTGGGTAAACATTCTAATATATACCAACATTCAGTTTTTCCTAAACATTGATGATTTTTTTCTGCGAATTTATCATCAGGGTGAATTTGAACGCTTAAACTATCATTTGCGTTTAAAATTTTTGTTAATAACGGATATTCTTTATTAATCACATTACCTGAACTATCAAGATTAGCAAATAAACTGGGTTGCTGTTTAAACAATTCTGCTAAACTTAATCCTTTATACTCGCCATTTAAAACATAACTCATTCCATTGGGATGAGCACTAACTAATCATGCTTCACCAATTGGTGTATTTTTAGGTAAATCAAAATTAAATTTGTGTGCTAATTTTTGACTACCTCATAATTTGCGAATAAAAGCAGGTTTTAAAAAAATTATTTGTGATGTGCTATTATTCATATTCACTCTCCTAAACTTTGATTATTTGTTCAATTAAACTTTATTTTTACTATTTTTAGATTTAGATTTTTTACTATTAAATATTTTCATGATTCTTTCATTCATTAATTTAAAAACCTTAATATTACGTGATTGAATAATTAATAATCCACCATATACTAAACAAGTAACAATACTTCCAACAATAATGGCTAAAAAGAATAAAAGAATACTTACCCAAAGCACATAATTAACTGAACTAACTGCACCTAAGAACCTGTTTAGGATCTTTTTTGATTAATTTTTAATAAAATTTATATTATAATGGTTATTTTATAATAAAAAATAGATTTTTAATCGATAAGTTTTCAAATGATAAAATCTTTTTAACAAAAAAATGAAAAAGAAAATAAATTATTGGTTAAGTACCTATTTATAAATGATTATTTCTTGTTTTAGTTAAATTCTATTAAAAAGATCCTAAACAGGTTCTAAGATAGCAACAATAGGATCACCATGACCTGCAGCATCAGTTAATAAGAAAGCACCAGCAATACTACCAGCAACAGCGCTACCAATAATATTACTAATAATAGCACGTTTTGGATCTCTTACTGTAAAAGGAATCGCACCTTCAGAAATACCAATACACCCCATTAACATTGCTGTTAAACCTAATGTACGTTCACTTTCATTAAAGAATTTACGAAAAATCAAAGTTGTTAAACCCATTCCAAGTGGTGCAACAGGAATAGCTGCACCTACTGCTCCCATAAATAATTGTGAACTAGGATCAGCAGTTATCGTGAAGCTGCTAAAAAAGCAACTTTGTTAATTGGACCACCCATATCAAATCCAATCATGGCTCCTAGCAACATTCCAATTGCTGCCATTGCTTCACGTGGCATGTGGGTTAACCCATTTTGAAATTGTTCCATTATTCAACCAATTGGAGCTCCAATTGCATAAATAAAAGTGAAACTAATTAAAAATGTTACTACAATAGGAATAAAGAAAATTGGCATAATTGGAGCAATAGTCTTTGGTACTTTTCAAGTAATAATTCATCTTACTAAATATCCAACACTTGGACCAATTAATAATGCTCCTAAAAATCCAGCAGAAACCTTTGGCTCTAAACCAGCAATTGGATAAACTAATCCTGCTGTATTAGCAACATATGCACTTACCATTGCCGGAACCAAGGCGGGGCAGCACGTCCTGCAATTGAATTAGCGATAAAACCAGCTAAAATTGGAATCATTAATGTAAAAGCAATACTTCCGGCTTGATTCATAAAATAAAGAAAATGATTATGTGGTAACTTGGAAATATCAAAGTCAGCACCATAAACTGCTTTAGCAATACCAATTGATAATGCTAACATAATTCCACCAAAAACAACAAATGGAACCATATAGCCAACACCAGCCATAATATGTTTCATAATTCCTTGTTTATCAGTAGTAAATAAATCATTTGATTTATTTTCTTTTTCCCCTTTTTGTCCCGATTCTGACTTGTTTATTTCATAAGGTTTTGCGTTAGCAAAAGTATCATTAACAATACTTTCAGGATTTTTAATAACTTTGCTAATTTCTACTTTATATAATGGTTTATTATTAAAACGTTCTAATTTTAAATCTGCAACACCGGCCCGATACTGCAATAATAACTAAATCAGCATTGGCAATATCAGTTGCTGTAAAAGCACCTTTAATACCAATACTACCATGAGTTTCAACTTTAATATTATAGCCTAAATTTTTTGCAGCAATTTCTAATTTATCTTGTGCAATATAAGTATGTGCTACTCCAACTGGACAAGCAGTAATTGCTATAATATTTTTAGTTTTTTTTGAAGAACCTTTCATATCTTCACTAATAGTTTTACTACTAGTTTCAACATTAGGTTTATTATTAATATTTAGTGATTGAATAATTACTTTTTTATCTTTTGAATTAAATAATATTGATTGAAATTCCGGTTTTGTTAATCTTTGTGCCACTTTTGATAAAATTTCCAAGTGTTCATTACCAGCACTTTTTAGTGGCACAATTAAAGCAATTATTGCTTTAACGGGTTGTTCATCTAGTGCTTTCCAAGGAATTGGTTGTTTAAAACGCATAATAAAAATTCCTGATTTAACAATATCTTCATTACGAGCATGCGGCACAGCAACACCATCACCAAAACCAGTAGTTCCTTCTCCTTCTCTTTGTAGAAAACTATTAACTAGTAATTTTTCACTAATATTTTTTTTCAAAAAACCTAATTTTTTAGCAGAAGTTGCTATTTCTTGAAAAGCTTCTGCTTGTGTTTTACAATCAGATTCAAGAAAAACGTGTTCTACTGTCAAAATATCATCTTGTTTAGACAACATACTTCATCTCCTTACTTAATAAATATTCATGACATAATATTAAATTATTATTTTAAAAAAACAGTTTTTTTATTTAAAAAATTAATTAAATTTTTTAATTACTTTATTAGTTTTAATTCTATTTTCTAAATATCAATCTTTATGCTTTGATTTTAATAAATATGTTGTTACTAAATCATTAAAATAAGTAATAGCAAATAATGGAGAAATAAATATTTCTTGTGCTTCATAAAGTCCTGAAGAAACAATATTAAATGTTCAATCAGCATAAGTCACTAATTCAGTTTTATCTTGTGATGTAACAACTGCAATTTTAGCATTATTCTTTTTAGCAAGTTTAGCTGCTTCAACAATAGTAGCGGTTTTACCTGATAATGAAAAAAGAATTATTACATCTTCTGGAATAATTAAAGAAGCATGCATTAAAATACTATCATCATCTTTATTTAAACAGATTGATCGTAAACCAAACCGATATAATTTATTTGATAAATCCTCCGCACCTAAACCAGAATGACCAATGCCTGCTAAATAAATACAAGCTTTACGATTATCATCTATTCAATTAATAAATCTTTGTAATTCCTCATAATTAATCGTTGAATCATTTAAATCCATCAGTTTTTTATAATGTTCTTTTAAAACACTACGATCACCAAAAAACTCACGATTTAAAGCTTTGAAAGTAGTTTCTTGCGCAGCTAAACTAATGATAAATTCACGATAACCTTTAAATCCCAACTTCTTAATTAAATTATAAACAACACTATAACCAACAGTATTTTCTTTAGCCAAAGAACTAATAGTAACTTGATCCATTTTTTGACTATTCTTATTAATATAGTTAATAAGAACTTTTTCTTTTTTTGTGAAATTATTTTCTTCCTTTGATACTCTAGATCAAAAATTATCATTGATAAGCATGTAAAAACTCCTTTTTAAACTAATGTAAAATATTTAAATATTATTATTTTTTAATTATGTGATGAAAATGGATCATTAATATAATATGGTTGCAAATCTTCCATGTTTTTTACTTCGATAAAATATGGTGACAACTTTTGAAAATTTTCCACAATATTACACTTTTCTAAATTTTCAATTATTTTATAATCTAGTAAATCACTAATAATACCAATTTTAGCATTTTCATCTACTAATTGCGGCTGAATAATTATTTTTCCATTATTACATACTGCCAAATAACTTTTATTATTGTATGCTGACAAAACACTTATTGATTTTATTAATCCTGCCTGTAATAATAAACTATTAATAGTAAAAACCGTTAAAAAACTATTCAAAACTTTAAGTGTTTTGACAAAAGTAATTGCTACTCTAATTCCAGTATAACTGCCAGGACCATTTGCAATAACTACTTTTGAAATATCTTTTAATTTTATTTTACATTTTACAAGTAAATTAGTAATAGTTGGAATTGCCAATTCTGTTTGTTTTTGTCAAGCAATAAATGATGAACTTGCTAAAATTTTATTACCTTGCAAAATCACCACTGTTAATTTGTTATTTGTTGTATCTAAATATAATTGATACATAACATCACCTTATTATTTCATTTAGTTGCTATTAATAATTTTCTAATATCTTACATACTTATTATAATATCATGTATAATGTAATTAAAATAGAAAAAATATAGAATTGTGAGTTGATCCATATGGGAATAAGAAAAAATATAGGATTTAAAAGTAAATTTTCTGATTTTTTACTTTGATCTGGACTAATTATTGCTGTTATAGGTCTAATAATGCAATTTGCAATAGTTTTAATTGAGTATAAACCAATAACAGTTGGAACACCTAATCCTCATAATTTATGAACTCCAGATGGCCCATGAGTTGGTATTTGAACAATGATTTCTACCTTTACTATTCAATCAAATTTTTTAGTTTTTCTTTTCTTTTGTTTTGTATTAACAAATCGTTTTCATGACAATCGCGCACAATTTGTTTTTGGGCGATTTTTATTAGCAATTACTGTTTATATTACCGTAACTCTTATCGTATTTTTTGCTGTATTATTTAAACCAATGATAAATAATTTAGATAGTAGTAATAGTATTAGCATATTAAATTTTATAAATACATTTTTATTACATTTAATAGTACCAGTGATAGTGATTTTATATTTTATGTTTTCTGCTGATAAATACTACTGAAAACTCGGAAAACAAACATATCTTTGAATACCAATTATTTCTATTTACATGTTTGCATATTTAGGTTATGCACTTGCTAAAGGAAATTTTGTTGGTTTTTTAAGAAAAGGAACGACAGAAATTGATTATTCATTTCCATATCCATTTTTAGATTTTCATAAAAGTTTAACTACTTTCTTTATTTATATCTTTGCAATTTTAATCTTATACATAATTTTGATGTTACTTTTTACTCTTTATAATAATATTCTTTATAAGAAAAATAATAAACCAATAGCAGCTTTAAGAGATACAAATTTTTAATGTAAAATAATTTATAAATAAAGTGTACTAGTTTATAAACTAGTACACTTTATTACTATTATTTATTATTTAAAAAATATTGAAAAATAATTGTAGGGAGGAATATATATTTGTGAAAAGTAAAATTTGAAATTATATTATTTTTTTAAATATTATTTTGTTATTTTTTTCCTCCTTTTTCTTAATATATTTTATTTTAAAATTATATAAAAACTCCTTGTATAGCATATATAGCATACAAGGACTTAAAGTCAAGTATAAAATTAAAACCGGCATTACCTAAATATTTTCTAAACATTTATAACTGCCATTTTTATTGTAACTCACTAAAAAGAAAAAACAAGTAATAACATTTTTTACACTTATCATTTTATATTTTTATATAATATATTGTATTTTAACAAGTACTACTTAAAAATAATAAACTTTATTTTAAATATTTCTTTTTACGAATAATAACAACAACTATTGGAATTATAGTTAAAAAACTAATAATGAAGCCACAAATGATAATAATATTTCAATTATTAACTAACATTTTAGTTGTTAATGGTATATTAACATCTCAGGGACGATCTGAATTATTACTTTGTAAATAATTAACATAATTTTGTTTAGTAATATCACCTTGATATTGAATAAATCATGATAAAAACTCACCAGCAGCATTATTTTTTAAATCTTCAATTTTAATACTATTATTAGTAGCACTAATTAAATATTGCTGAAAACCTGCTAATAAATTATTAGTTTTTTCAAAAAAATCAGTACAATTTGGAAAATTAGGTATTTTTGTATTGCTTCTATAAACAGTAATATATTGTTCAGAAGCAGCTTGACGTTGTAAGTCAGATGTATCTAAACCTATACAATAAACTTGAAAATTACTTCCTTGATTAAGAGTTAAATTATCACCATCTTTAATAGGTGTTCCTGAATCATTTTTTGCTTTTTGTAAAGTTTGTGAATCAACTTTTCATTTTAGTCAATGTTGTTGTGAATCACTAATATTTACTTTAGCTTTCTCAATAGCTTTATTCATAACTATTAATGTATTTTTATTATCTTGTGAATTATTTTCAACTAAATATTGAGGTGTAATTACAGGATTTTCTTTAACTTTTTCATCACTAATAGTACTAAATTGAATATTTGAACTATTATTTGTTAACTTAATAGTTTTACTATAGCCACTATCTTTAACACTAACATTAAAACTAGTTGATTTTAAATGATCGTCTGGTTTATGATTTAATATTGCATAACTAATTGAACCATTATCAAAAACTTCATCATTTTTATCATTTATTAATAATTGTTCATTCTTATCATTTTTATTTTTTGCTAAAATAGCTAACATTGGTTGATTAGTATCATTGGGATTACCATTATTAAGTGGTAAAATTGCTAACCGATCTTGAACGATTTTATGACTATTTAAAAAATCATCGCTTGGTTTAATCATATAAGGAATACTAAAATAATTATTAAAATCTGCCCTAGGATTTACCGTTGCAAAAATACCATTGTTAATCTGTGCTGGTAAACTATTATCATTGTAACCAACATAAACATAACCAAAACTAGCAATATCATTAAAACTTTGTTTAGCAACACTACGACCAATAACTTTATCAGTAAAATATTTAATAGCATTATCTGGTAAGATATTATTAGCTTTGTTTTCGATTTGTTCCTTAAATTTCTTATTAACTTCTTTACTAATATCATCATTTGAATTATTATTAACCTTATTAATAAGGTCTGATCAATCATTAAATTGTTCTGTTATTACTTCTTTATGCAATCTAATAAAATCTTCATACTTATTATTAATTGAATTTCAAGTATTGGCTTCACTAATTAAATTTTTATTATTTTCCTTAACAGTAATATGAAACCCAGAAAGTTTGTTACTGTCATTAACAGTACTAATATTAGATTGATGATTAGTAACTATCATTAAACTACTAGTAAGAGATAATGCCAAAGCCAAACTTATTGTTTTAAAACTTTTAGTTTTAAAAAAACTAAAAGATAAGAAATTTGTCATTATGATTACTCCTTTTTTTACCTATTATTTGTGTTTATAATTATAATATTAAATTAAGCATATTTAATTAAATACTTAAAATCTTAGTTTTAATAAAATAAAACTAAGGATATATAATCAATTATTAAACTTTTTGTTAAATCAACATATATAATTTTAATACTTATATAATTACTTATATATTCATTAAAATTATAAGGATAAAAATTATATCCTTAACATTAATAATAAACTTTATTACCAAAAAATCAAGATTAAATAATTAATAAGTTAATTTTTTTTAACTTATTAAGTGTTTTAAATAATCAGTTAGTAAATATTAATAGTGATAAGGAAAAACTTGATATACTAAATAAGTAGCATATTCAATCATAATAAAAAATTAAATTTAATTCTAATATAAATAGGAGAAAAAATATGAATTGAAAAAATAGTAGTGAATACCAATTAAAAAAAAGAAATCTTATTAAATTTATTTGACGTTTATTTGGTCTACTTATTATTTCTTTATTCTTAATTTTTGATTTAATAATTACTATTAATTATCCCAATGCTTTCATTGTTCCTAATGTTGATAAACCAACTGAAAGATTGGCAATTTATTATTTTTATTTTACAACTCAAACTAATTATTTAGTACTCATTTATTTATTTGCTTTTTTATTTGAAAGTAAATTTAAAGAAAATTCAAAACCAAGTTTTTATATTTTATTAAGCATTACTATTTATATTACAATTACAATGTTAGTATTTTGAATAGGTATCATTAGTAATAGCCAAGAAAGAAGTAAATATGGAACTGATATTTATTTATGATTTAAAACAATAATTCTAAATCTAATTATGCCAATTGTTATGATTTTAAATTTTGCTTTATCATGTGGACGTGATTTTTATTCACTAAAAAATCATCATAAACTTTATATGTGATTTATTTTATTTTCTCCTTGTTTTTATGTAGTAATGGTAATGGTTCGTGGTGTACTACGTGTTAAACAAGGAGAAAATATTAATACTTGTTATCCTTACTTTTTTTTCAACTACCAAAAATATGGTGTAGGAGTATTAGTTACTGCTATTATTTTTCTGTTAATTATTAGTATTGGTTTACAATACCTTTATTTATGAATTAATAACATACAATATAAAAAAAAGCATGATGATGATAAACCAAATTTTCCAATCATTACTTATCCTTATGGTTTTAAATTATAAAAAAATAAAATAAGGCTTTAAAAATTAAAAGCCTTATTTATACAATTTATTAAATATTTTTAATTATTCATTTACCATAGAAACTACTTCTTCTGGTTTATTAGTAACTGGAAGATATTTACCAATAATTAATAATACACCTGAAGCAATATTAAGTCCTAAAAAATAATATTAATACCACTAATAAAATTAAAATTTGATGAAAACATAGCTATTAAAGAAAAACCTGCTAAAACCAAAGTTACAATTCCAACAGCTAAACCACTATTAGCATTTCCTTTTAAAACATTATTGCACATAATAATTATTGCAATTGAAAATCCAATAGCAATTAAAAGTCCAAAAATCAATCCAACAATAAATATTGTACTAACTCCTGATGTTAATGAAGTGTGATCATATTTTGTAAAACTTTTAAAATGACACTACTTGCTGTTGCTAAAATAATTGTAATAATTACACTTCAAATAATATTTATAATATTTGTTATGAATCCAATTTTAGCTCCAATATATAATTTTTTATCTAATTTCTTTTCAACCTTATCCATTTTTTCTCTTTTTTTCTTAAAATCTTTTTTACATTTTAATACTCTCAATCTTAACATAAAAAAAATTTAAAATTTAAATTAAATACTAACACAAACAAAAAAATTTGGCATCGTGCTATTTTCCCATTGCTGGTATTTTCGCCGCTGGAGTGCTTAACTGCTGTGTTCGAGATGTGAACAGGTGTGACCACTCCGCCATGGACACCAAATAGTTTAGCAATTGCTCCCTAAAAACTAGAAACAGACATCTTTAAATTTGATTACTTTTGATTTGCAATAGAGAATATATTCTTTAATAAATCCTCGATCTATTAGTATCAGTAAGCTGAACATATCACTATGCTTACACACCTGACCTATCAACCTTGTAGTATTCAAGGGATCTTACTTCTTTCGAATGAGAAATCTCATCTTGGAACTGACTTCGCGCTTAGATGCTTTCAGCGCTTATTCATGCCCTACATAGCTACCCAGCTGTGCCACTGGCGTGACAACTGGTGCACCAGAGGTAGGTCCATTCCGGTCCTCTCGTACTAGGAACAGCTTTCCTCAAATTTCTTGCGCCCACGACAGATAGGGACCAAACTGTCTCACGACGTTCTGAACCCAGCTCGCGTACCGCTTTAATGGGCGAACAGCCCAACCCTTGGAAGCGACTACACCTCCAGGATGCGATGAGCCGACATCGAGGTGCCAAACCTCCCCGTCTATATGAACTATTGGGAGAGATTAGCCTGTTATCCCCGGGGTAACTTTTATCCGTTGAGCGACGGCCTTTCCACACAGCACCGCCGGATCACTAAGCCCAACTTTCGTTCCTGCTCGACTTGTATGTCTCGCAGTCAAGCACCCTTTTACCTTTGCGCTCTACATATGATTTCCATTCATATTGAGGGTACCTTTGGGCGCCTCCGTTACTTTTTAGGAGGCGACCGCCCCAGTCAAACTACCCACCAGACACTGTCCTTAGACCAGATTATGGTCTCAAGTTAGAATTTCAATATAGCAAGGGTGGTATCCCAATGGTGACTTCATGCCTACTAGCGTCTGCATATCAACGTCTCCCACCTATGCTGTACAAACTACACCAAAATTCAATATCAAGTTGTAGTAAAGCTCCACGGGGTCTTTCCGTCTAATCGCGGGTAACCTGCATCTTCACAGGTACTAAGATTTCACCGAGTCTATAGCCGAGACAGCGTCCGGATCGTTACGCCTTTCGTGCGGGTCAGAACTTACCTGACAAGGAATTTCGCTACCTTAGGACCGTTATAGTTACGGCCGCCGTTCACTGGGGCTTCAGTTCAAAGCTTCGCTTTACGCTAACAAATCTCTTTAACCTTCCAGCACTGGGCAGGCGTCACCCCCTATACATCGTCTTACGACTTAGCAGAGAGCTGTGTTTTTGCTAAACAGTCGCCCGGACCTCTTCACTGCGACTCATATTGCTATGAGTTCTCCTTCTCGCTAACTTACGGGGTTATTTTGCAGAGTTCCTTAGCTATAGTTATCTCGCTTGCCTTAGGATATTCTCCTTGACCACGTGTGTCCGTTCTCGGTACAGGCACCATGGTGATGTCTTTAGAAACTTTTCTTGGAAGTATGGCATCAAATGCTTCGTTACTAAGCAAACCGTTCACTCCCCATCGTACTTCAAGGTTAACGCTGTGCGGATTTGCCTACACAACCCTCTTTGTACTTAGCCCAGCACTACCAACCACTGGGACATTTTAGCCTTCTCCGTCATTCCATCAGTCACCATGGTGGTACAGGAATATCAACCTGTTATCCATCGACTACGCCTTTCGGCCTCGCCTTAGGTCCTGACTAACCCTGGGTGGACGAACCTAGCCCAGGAAACCTTGGTCAATCGGCATGAAGGATTCTCACCTTCAATCGTTACTCACGCCGGCATTCTCACTTCTAAACGCTCCACTAGTCCTTCCGGTCTAACTTCGTCGCAGATTAGAACGCTCCCCTACCGCCCACAATATATGTTTACATATATATAGACCCATAGCTTCGGTACAATGCTTAGCCCCGGTAAATTTTCCGCGCAGAATCATTCGACTAGTGAGCTGTTACGCACTCTTTAAAGGATGGCTGCTTCTAAGCCAACCTCCTAGCTGTCTGAACAATTCCACATCGTTTTCCACTTAGCATTGATTTGGGGACCTTAGCTGATGATCTGGGCTGTTTCCCTCACGTCCATGGACCTTATCACCCATAGACTGACTGCCAGATATGTAACAATGGCATTCGCAGTTTAATTGCATTCAGTACCCCGAGGTGGGGCCATCATACATTCAGAGCTTTACCTCCATTGCACTAATTCTGACGCTAGTCCTAAAACTATATCGGGGAGAACCAGCTATCTCCAGGTTCGATTGGAATTTCACCGCTAGCCACAAGTCATCCACGGTCTTTTCAACGAACGTTGGTTCGGTCCTCCATTAACTGTTACATTAACTTCAACCTGCTCATGGCTAGATCACCTGGTTTCGGGTCTACGACCACATACTAAAAGCCCTATTCAGGCTCGCTTTCACTTCGGCTCCGTCTTTTCAACTTAACCTTGCATGTAATCGTAACTCGCCGGCTCATTCTACAAAAGGCACGCCGTCACCCATTAACGGGCTCCGACTTGTTGTAAGCATATGGTTTCAGAAACTATTTCACTCCCCTCTCGGGGTACTTTTCACCTTTCCCTCACGGTACTGGTTCACTATCGGTAATTGGTTAGTATTTAGCCTTACGCAGTGGTCTGCGCAAATTCCGACAAGGTTCCACGTGCCTCGCCGTACTCAGGATACTGTCAAGAGATTTATACATTTCGCATACTGGGCTTTCACCATCTATGGCGTTGCTTCCCAACAACTTCTGCTATATATAAATTTTGTAACTCTTCATAGGTCGAACCTAATAGACAGTCCTATAACCCCAGTCTGACGACTGGTTTAGGCTGCTCCCTTTTCGCTCGCCGCTACTAAGGGAATCGCATTCGCTTTCTTTTCCTCTAGGTACTAAGATGTTTCAATTCTCTAGGTATCACTCTGCACAACTATGAATTCATTGTACAGTACTATCTGATTAAAGATAGTGGGTTTCCCCATTCGGACATCTCCGGATCAAAGCTTATTTCCAGCTCCCCGAAGCTTATCGCAGGTAATCGCGTCCTTCATCGTCTTCCAATTCCAAGGCATCCACCATACGCTCTTAATAATTTATTTTTAGAATATCCTATTGCAAGATAAAAATTATCTTATTTTTTTTAAAAGATGTCTATTATCCAGTTTTTAAAGAACAATTGCTCAGAGAAAACAATCCCTGAAAACTAAACAGAACAAAAGAAGTAATCCAATAAATCATCCATCTAATTTTTCTTGTTGTCTTGGTTTCTTATTAGAAACTAAACTCCATAGAAAGGAGGTGATCCATCCCCACCTTCCGGTAGGGATACCTTGTTACGACTTAACCCCAATCATCAACCCTGCCTTTGGCAGCTCCCTCCTTACGGTTAGGACACCAACTTCTGGCATTGCCAACTTTCGTGGTTTGACGGGCGGTGTGTACAAGACCCGAGAACGTATTCACCGCGACATTGCTGATTCGCGATTACTAGCGATTCCGACTTCATGAAGTCGAGTTGCAGACTTCAATCCGGACTGAGACTGACTTTTTGAGATTTGCTTGACCTCGCGGTTTAGCGACTCTTTGTATCAGCCATTGTAGCACGTGTGTAGCCCAGGTCATAAGGGGCATGATGATTTGACGTCGTCCCCACCTTCCTCTAGCTTACACTAGCAGTCTCCTTAGAGTCCCCAACTTAATGCTGGCAACTAAGGACAAGGGTTGCGTTCGTTGCTGAACTTAACCAAACATCTCACGACACGAACTGACGACAACCATGCACCACCTGTATCCTTGTTAACCTCTACTATATCTCTATAGCTTCGCAAGGTATGTCAAGACCTGGTAAGGTTCTTCGCGTTGCTTCGAATTAAACCACATGCTCCACCGCTTGTGCGGGTCCCCGTCAATTCCTTTGAGTTTCACTCTTGCGAGCATACTACTCAGGCGGAGTACTTAATGCGTTAGCTACAGCACTGCCTCATGGCAACACTTAGTACTCATCGTTTACGGCGTGGACTACTAGGGTATCTAATCCTATTTGCTCCCCACGCTTTCGTGCCACAACGTCAGTAATAGGCCAGTTAGCCGCCTTCGCCACTGGTGTTCCTTCATATATCTACGCATTCCACCGCTACACATGAAATTCCACTAACCTCTCCTATACTCTAGTAATGTAGTTTCCAAGGCGGTTAGGGGTTGAGCTCCTAAATTTAACCTCAGACTTGCAAAACCGTCTACGCACGCTTTACGCCCAATAAATCCGGATAACGCTTGCCACCTATGTATTACCGCGGCTGCTGGCACATAGTTAGCCGTGGCTTTCTGGTAAGGTATGGTCGATACTAAAATCATTTCCTATTCTAGCACTTCTTCCCTTACAACAGACTTTTACAATCCGAAGACCTTCATCAGTCACGCGGCATTGCTCCATCAGGCTTTCGCCCATTGTGAAAAATTCCCTACTGCTGCCTTCCGTAGAAGTTTGGGCCGTGTCTCAGTCCCAATGTGGCCGTTCATCCTCTCAGATCGGCTACGCATCGTTACCTTGGTAAGCCATTACCTTACCAACTAGTTAATGCGCCGCATCCCCATCAATTAGCGAAGCAAATGCTCCTTTCATTATTTATCATTGCAAATAAATAACATATGCGGTATTAGCTGTCGTTTCCAACAGTTATTCCCCACTAAATGGTAGGTTAGATACGTGTTACTCACCCGTTCGCCACTAAAGTATTGCTACTTTCGTTCGACTTGCATGTATTAGGCATGCCGCCAGCGTTAATCCTGAGCCAGGATCAAACTCTCAATAAAATTGTTTTTGTTAAAAGATGATGTCTCACTTATTTAATTTTTAATAAAAAATTGACGGATTAATTCTTGTTTTATTTAGTTTTCAAAGATCGTTTTTTCTAGTTTGTAACCCATTTATTTTTGGGACAATAACAATAGTACAACATGCCATAATTATTGTCAACCTAATTATCATAAAAAAACATTATTTTTTTAAAATTAAAATCATTAAAATTTTTTATAAAATTAAAAAAATAAAATATTATTTATTCTACTAAAAATTTAATAGTAATATAATCACTCTTAATTGTTAATTGATATTGACCAATACCAATAAAGTCATACAACTTTAAAGCAAGATTTTTAAATTTTTTATTACAATCATTATTTAATAATAATATTTTTTCAATATTATTATTTTGTAAATCTTTCACTAATTTTGAATTAATCGTTTTATTTTCTGGTATTGATCAGTAATATTCTTTTGTTAATTTATTATAACTAGTTAATTTACCATAATTTGTTCCATCAATATCTGCAAAAATTACTGATTTATTTTCATTAAATGTCAAATGACCCGCTTGAAAGGCAATAATTTTTAAAGGTCCAAGTTTTTTATTAAAATTAACACGATTAATTGTACATAGTGCCTGATGCACAGTAAATGTTGATTGATAAGATAATAAAGGATAATCTTGATTAAAATGTTCATTAAGTAATAATGTTTCATAATCTAGTTTATATTTAAGAATAATTTTTAGTTCATTAACAACCAATTTGTTATTTTCAATGAAATTTGTAACTAAACATGGTATTTCATTAAAATTTGGAAAAATACGATTAAATACTTTATTACTTGTAACCTCATATAATAATGATGCTATTAATAAATTGTCATAATGATAATTAATTAATTCAGTATCTAATTCTTGACTTAATCTTAAATAAAAATAATTAACTATTTGATAATCATTTAAAAATAAGAATTGTTTTAAGATATTTTGATTACGATTAGTATCATTATCATGGGTTTGATAATTTTTTATTTTTTTTGCTATTCGTAAATAAAAATCATTTAAAAAATTATAAAATTCTTGAATTGTCAAATCATAATCAATTAATATTTTAAAAATAGCATTATCATTATAAAGTTGATAGTATGATTGAATTACCAAATAAATTTTTTTTCGTGATTGATATCATTGCTTTAAATTAGTTAAAATGACGTTTTGACTTCTTGGTTCTAAAGTAATAGTACATCCATAAGGTAAATTAAAACTATTAGGTAATTGTTTATTAACATTTATAATATGTGAATTCGAAAGATTTTTAATACCAATGGTTATGTCATATTTTTTATCAATATTAGCAATTAAATCATAAACCTCTAAACAATGTTTAGTTTCTGTTTTTCTCAATCCTCTTCCTAATTGCTGTAAATATACTGTTTTTGAATTAGTTGGTCGTAATAAAATAATAGTATCAATTTCAGGAATATCAATTCCTTCATTAAAAATATTTACTACACATAAATAATTAATAATTCTATTTTTAAAATCATTAATTATTTTACTACGATTAGTTTGATTTTTACTTGTTAAAAAGTCTGCTTTTAAGCCCTGATTTTGCAAAAATCTAGCAACAATTTGTGCATGAGTAATGTTAATACAAAAAATTAAACAAATCCGATTACTATAAAATCCAATATAGTCATTAATTACATCTAATAATAACTTATTTCTTGCTTCAGTATTTAATTTTTTAAATAATTGTTGATCATTATTTAAATCAATACCAGTTAAATCAGCAGTAATGTCATCAATACAATAATAATCAAATGGTGATAAAAGTTTTTCATTAATTGCATCTCACAATCGTAATTCATGTGCAAACTCATTATCAAAATAATTAATAATGTTTTTATTATCTTCTCGTTCTGGTGTTGCTGTTAAACCAATAATTTGTTTAGGATGAAAATAATTAAAAATTGTCTGAAAAGTTTTAGCAGCCAAATGATGAGCTTCATCAAAAATAATAATATCAAATTGTTGACGTTTAAACTTATTTAGATGTCTATGTACAGTTTGTACTGTTGCAAATAAATATTGTTCTTGAAAATTATTTTGTTTACTATTTAAAATAGTTGCAAATTTTTTATCATTTATTACTTTTCGAAAAGTAATAATTGCTTGTTCAATAATTTCTCTTTGATGTGCTAAAAATAAAATTGAAGGTTTTTGATTATTATTTTCTTTGATTTGATTTAAATAGTCAAAAGCAGATACTACTGTTTTACCAACACCTGTTGCCATGACAATTAAATGTTTTGTTTTTTTAAGTTTTCTTCTTAACTTTAATTTATTAATTAAGGCAATTTGAAAATCATAAAGAAAATAATTAGTTGCTAATCATTGTTCATCTTTTTTATTTACAAGCAATCGATTATATTCAATTCGTGATAGTAATTGTAATCGTTGTTGTTCATCATTTAAATCAACTAAATTATCATTTCATAATTTATAATACTGATTTAAAATGTTTTGATATAGTTGCTTATTATCAAATTCATTAATTTTAATATTTCATTCACGACCACTAGCTAAACCTTTTTGTGTTAAATTTGATGAACCAATTATTGCTGAAGAAAAACCTGAATTTCGTTTAAAGATGGCAGCTTTAATATGAATTCTTTCACTACGTTTTTCTAAATTATTTTCAACTTTAACTTTAATATTAGGATACTTTTTTATTATTTTAACTAATGCATATAAATTAACAAATAAAGCCATATCATCAAAAGTAGTAGTAATAAAATTAATAGTAATATTATGACTTAAAGCATAAGTAAATGATGAACGTAACTTATTAATAATTGAATTTGATATAAAAGGATAAATAAAGTATACTTCATCACAAGTTCTAATTTCCTGATTTAAATGATTAATTAATGCTTGTTGGTTTTCATTAGTAAATAAATAATTGTCACTTAATCTAATATTAGAAGTTAAATGATTATCTATGATATTATCATTTACTTGTAATAAAATATTATTACTAAATTTATTAGTAGTAAAATTACTTATGATTTGATTTAAAAAATCAATTTTTGCTTCTGGTGATTTAATCGTTTTTAATTTTTCAATTAAAGTATTATTTAGTTGTTTAACTAAATAATGATCAATGTCTTTAATTAATTCTTTTTCATCATTAATATGTGATGTTTGGAAATTATTGCTAATATCATCACTAATCTTTAATAATAAATCATAATAGCCCTTATTTTTCATACTCTACACTTCCTAATAAATAGTGTCTATTTTAATAAATTATAATCTATATTTTAATATATTATTAACTATTATAAAATAATTTTGTAAAGTAAAAAACCTCTAATATTTAAAATAATATTTTAAATAAATAAGAGGAAGGTAATCTAAGATAAGATATATTCATATTTTATTTTTTTTCTGTTGATGATGTTTTTTCTGCTTGTAATGGATTAGTAATACTTACACCTTTGTATGTCTTGCATTTCATACAGGCATGATGTGGTTTAGTAATTGCTCCACAATTTAAACAGTTAGTTGTAGTTGTTGCAGATAAACTATCATGGGCACGACGTGTATTTTTACGCATTTTTGACGTTCTTCTTGCTGGTACTGCCATAGTCTGTTGCCTCCTTACTTTCGTATCTCATAAATTATATATTGATTTATCAGAAAAATCTATTTTTTTTTGATAAGTTTTTCAAATTTTTGGAAATAAAATACTAATAAATCAAATATTTTATTTATTGTTATAAATTAAAAAATATTTTAATTATTTTATAATCCTAAAATAAGTTATTTATAATCGTGTTACATATTTATATTGAAACGAATTATCTATATTTCAGTCTTTTATATCAATTTCTTTTTGAACTTCAGTTAATTCATTATGTAAGTAGTTAATTTCAGATTTTACTTGCTCAAACATTCTTTCATAAATTTCCAAAATAACATCTTTATTTATATTTTCTAATTGTTTTTCAATAGTAATTTCTTTCATAATAACATCAATTAATTGATTTTTTTGTTTTATTAGCAAATTTAATTTTGAAATTTCTTTATTTTCATTACTTATATTTTGTCATCTTTTTAATTTAAATTTTCTAAAAAAGTTTCTTCTTTTTTTAATATCTGAACTTTCTTTTTTGTATTGTTCTTGTTCAGTATTTGTCATTTAATATCTTCCTTTCAAAATAAAAACTCATTTATTTATATTAAAATAATGAGTTAAAAACTAATATTAAGTTTAGTAACATTTTATCATACTATGTTTTATTAAATATAATAAAGATAAATAATAACAGATTTCCACTTATCTTTTTTTATTTTTTGTTTTATAATATTCTTAACAAGAATAATACTTATTGGTTAGAATTGAGTAAAAAATGAATAATAATACTATACATTTAATATTAGATGAAACAAGTGCAATGCATTTACAACATGAGCAATATTTCATAATAGGTGGTTATCTTATTGATAATATAAACTATATAAGAAGTAAATATCAAAAAATTGAAAAAAACTTGAGAATTAATAATAAATATATAAGTGAATTAAAAGAAATTAAAGGTGTTAAGTTAAAAAATGAGCACTTAGTAAACTATATTTCATATATTTATAAAAATTCAAAAAGTTTTATACCAGTTTCAATTTTAATAGACAAAACTAAATTAAATAAGAAAAAATGAAATGAAAATGAAGCATTTAATTTTTTTGTTAAATATTTATTAAATTATTTAATAAAATTCAATATTATAGAAAAAAAATATAACAATCTAGTTATTCATATGGATAATAGAACAATTAGTACCAAATTTAAAAATTCTTTAGAAACTCATTTAAATCTAAATTTTTATAATTATAACATTAACTTTTCTGTTGAAATTAAAGATTCAAAAATATATCCAGAAATTAGAGGTGCAGACATTATTTGTTATGCTCTTTATAGAATATATAATCATTATAATAGTATAAAAACAAATGAATTGTGAAAGTTTTTAAATATGGAAAATATAAAATTACTAACATACCAATCTTTCTTTCCATATTCGTTATTAATAAATAATGAATTTATTAAAAAGATTAAAAGTCTTGAATTATTGAAACAAAGTGATAACATTATATTGTAAGACCTATTGCAAGTTGATAACAGTTTGAAATCTAACTGCGGTGTAAACGCAGAACCCATTAGGCAAATCCCTTTAATTAGGGATTTTTTATTGACAAAAATTATCTAAATAAATGAATCTGCTAACAATAAAGGATTATCAGTACTCTATTCATTTTATTTTTAAGTTTTCACCTTGATTATAACATTAAATTATTAATTTAATGTTATAATTAATAATAAATCAGTTTGGAGTTTTAAAAATATGCGTCAAGAAATGTTAGAATTTGAAACACAATTAAAAGGAAATTTAAAGTCAGAAATGAAATTATTTAATACTATATTTAAAAATATTTCTGACGAATTTAAGAAAAATATTGGTAAAGAACAATTCAATGAAAATTCAGTACAGTTATTAAAAAAATTATGAGATTCATTAAAAGGAAAATTTGACAATAAATAAAATATAATTTGTTTTAAAACTTTTAAAAATAAAATTTTAAAAGAAGTTGAAAATGATAAAATGTGAGTAACTTTAAAAATTCATAGGGATAAGTTTGAACATTCATGATCAGATTTTTTTTAGATAATATATTTAATAATATGAATAATAATTTCATACATTTCATTGTATATTTAATTGGATTAAATATATATTTATTAGATAATATTTGAAATATGAAAATAATATCTAATTAATGTGTAAACCACTATCAAATATTTTATTATAAATAAACTACTCTTTTATTTTTACAGAAAGATAAATTTATCTTAATTACTGAAGAAATTTATTAAATAAATAATTTGTGCAAAGATTTTGTATTATCTTACATTTTTTATTTATTATGCACATTACATAAATATTCCTTAATTAAAAATGAATTTATTTTTCTTTTTGTTTCTAATAATTTATTTAATGCTATTTTTTCTAAATGTGATGCTTTGTTATCAAGAGAAAAATGACTATTTACTTCATATTTTTGATACATTTCATTTATTTTATTATCAATTTGTTTTTCGTTTTTATCTTTTAGTGATAAACATTCTTTACAATTAGATGATTCTTTATTAGGATTTAATATTTCTTTTTCATATTCTTCTATACAGTTAATAAAAGTTTTTCAATGTTTTTTACTAACATAATAATAAATATAATCATGTCTTTGTTTATCAACTCTTCTTTTATAATCTTGGAATGGCAACACTTTTTAGGACTATTTTTTGGTAGACATTTGTTTTTGATAATTAACTGGAGTTAAGTAGTTTAAAGTGCTGTGGATTCTTATGTTGTTGTATCAATTGATGTAATCAAATAATTCTAATTTTAATTGGATTAATGATCTAAAATTTTTATCATTAATAAATTCAGTTTTGAAAGTTTTAAAAGTTGCTTCAGCAACAGCATTGTCATAAGGACAACCTTTTTTGCTTAAAGAGCGAGTAATATTGAATGCTAGTAAAAGTTTATCAATAATTTTATTATTAAATTCATTACCACAATCACTATGAAATATTTGAATATCTTTTAAACAGCGATTTGATTGCATAAATGCTTGATGTACTAATAAGGCATCTTTTCTAGTACCTACACTATGTCCAATAATTTCGCGGTTAAATAGGTCAATTAATAAGCAAATATAGTTTCATTTACCATTAACTTGAACATAAGTTAAATCACTGACAATAACTTCATTTTTAAGCCTATTATTAAAGTTTCTATTCACAAGATTAGTGATTTTTTCATCATTTACTTTGTTATTATGATTTTTGAATGATAATTTAGTGTATTTTGATATTAAATTATGCTTATTCATAATTTCTTTAATTTTTCGTCTTGATAAATAAATTTCTTGGTTTTCTAATATTACTTTTAATCTTCTTGTTCCATAAACACATTTATTTTCTTTAAAAGCACTAATAATAGCTTCATCATAAATATTATTTTGAATTTTATTTTCTTTTTTCTTTAAATTAAAATAATATGTTGATTTAGAAATTTTTAAAAAATGACACATTGTGCGAATTTTATATTTAAACTTATTGTTTGTAATAATTTCTATTTTCTGCCTATTATTAGTGCTTTTAAAGAAAATAAATGTGTTTATGGAACAAGAAGATTAAAAGTAATATTAGAAAACCAAGAAATTTATTTATCAAGACGAAAAATTAAAGAAATTATGAATAAGCATAATTTAATATCAAAATACACTAAATTATCATTCAAAAATCATAATAACAAAGTAAATGATGAAAAAATCACTAATCTTGTGAATAGAAACTTTAATAATAGGCTTAAAAATGAAGTTATTGTCAGTGATTTAACTTATGTTCAAGTTAATGGTAAATGAAACTATATTTGCTTATTAATTGACCTATTTAACCGCGAAATTATTGGACATAGTGTAGGTACTAGAAAAGATGCCTTATTAGTACATCAAGCATTTATGCAATCAAATCGCTGTTTAAAAGATATTCAAATATTTCATAGTGATTGTGGTAATGAATTTAATAATAAAATTATTGATAAACTTTTACTAGCATTCAATATTACTCGCTCTTTAAGCAAAAAAGGTTGTCCTTATGACAATGCTGTTGCTGAAGCAACTTTTAAAACTTTCAAAACTGAATTTATTAATGATAAAAATTTTAGATCATTAATCCAATTAAAATTAGAATTATTTGATTACATCAATTGATACAACAACATAAGAATCCACAGCACTTTAAACTACTTAACTCCAGTTAATTATCAAAAACAAATGTCTACCAAAAAATAGTCCTAAAAAGTGTTGCCATTCCAACCTAAAAAAAAATCATCAATATTACTGCTAAATGCCTTTAAATCAGATTCAACTTTGCGCATCGTATTACCATTAGTAAAAGCAACAGTATTATTTTTTAAATCAAGTGAATTACCAAAATAACGACCAACAAATGCTGCTAATGAACTTGTAGCATAACCACGAATAATAAACGTTTGTCCAGCAATTACATAATTTTGACCAATATGTAAATTATTTAGTTCAGCAAAATGTTTGTAAATTAAAATTTCATTATCTTGTAATGGTTTTTCTGTTAAACTTGGACCACCATCTTTGACAATAATTACTTTATTAACAATATATTCGGGTCCTGTTTCAATAAAAGCAAAATTTTTACTAGTAATTAATAAATCACGGACCATAACAGCATGTTGTCATTCAATATCTTTATATAACATTCCCATTGACATTATTTCATATAACTTAGCTTCATTTTTAATATCTATTTCACTATAGTTTCGATTAGCATATGGATACTCAATTTTTCCTTTAAAATTATCATTATAAAACTGTAAAGCAGTTTCACTAGTAATCATAAAATTTGTTGCATTTTCTGGATTTTTTTCTGGATGTAATGGATCATATAGATATTGATTTAGAATATTAGCATATTGTTCTATCGTTGCTTTATGAGTATCATAAGATGGATAATTAATAGGAATATTAATTTTAAAATCAATATATTTATGGCTAGTATCATTAAAAAGACTATCACCAATAGCAAAATATTCTTTACTCTTAGTAGCGACCCCTCCATAAAAAGTAAAATGATATATATCAGGTCTAGTAGCATCTGGTATTGTTAACTGAAAAGTAGCTTTTACCATCTTTTCTTTATCAATAGTATTATCTTTTTGATAATAATTAATATTATTTATTAAATAAGAACCAGCTTTATCTTTTTCATTATATTTTCCATCAAAATTAACATATTCCATTGGTGAAAAAAATGTATATTGGTTAAATTCATTATGAGCAATATCGTTAACATATTGTTCAAATAAATAATTATTAGAAAAATTTAATGATAAAAAGGCAATAATCATAATCATTACTAAAAAACCTAAACCAAACATTTGTAATAAATTGTTTTTTTTGTTCACGAATATAATTACGTAATAATTTAAACATGATTATCCCTTCTTATGATCACTTATTAATAAATTAGATTTTGACAGTTTTGCTAAAGCTGACTTTGCTGCTTCTTGCTCAGCTTTCTTTTTATTTGTTCCTACTCCTTTCCCCATTAGTATTTTATTATCTAAATACACATGAACAATAAAATAAGTAATATTATCTTTTTTAATTTGTTCCATAGTTTTATAATTAATAGGATCTCTTTTTTCTGCCTGTACTAATTCTTGTAATTTAGTTTTATAATCAATAATTGTTTCTAACTGATTAGTTTTAATTAATTCAAATAAAGTTAAATCTAAGATTTTTTTAACAGTACTATTTCCTAAATCAAGATATACTGCAGCAAGAAATGATTCAAAAACATCTGATAAAATACTTTCGCGTTGTTGCCCACCTGTATTTTTTTCACCATTTCCCAAAAATAAATAATCTTGTAATCCTAGAGCAATTGCCACTGCTGCCAATGTTTCTTGTCTAACTGCTTTACTACGTAAACTTGTTAATTGTCCCTCATCTTTATTTGGAAATAAGTGCCAAATGTAAGTTGAAATATTTTCCCCTAAAATCGAATCACCCAAAAATTCTAATCGCTCATATGAATAATCTAAATTATGTTCGTTTGAAAAAGAACGATGAGTAAACGCTTCACGATAATTACGATTAGATTTAATTTTTTCTAAAATACTCGATTTTAAAATATGTTCAATATTAATCATATTTTTCTCCTTAATACTTATTTATAAATTATAATTCTTGAATTTGTTTAGCAATTTTATTAGTAACATCTTGCTCAATAGCACGAATTAAAAGTTTTAAAGTACTATAATAAGATTTTTTATCACTAGATCCATGTGCTTTAAAAGCAATGCCATTAATACCTATTAATTGAGCACCACCTGTATTCTTATAATCAAAAGTCTTTTTAATATTTTTAAAAATACCAATTGACATTAAACCTAAAAATTTAGTTCATAAATTTTTTTTATAACCATTTTTAATTAATGTAAATAATAATGATGCCATGCCTTCAACTGATTTTAAAACAATATTACCTGAATAACCATCACAAATAATAATATCAACATCACCACTTAAAACATTTCGTGGTTCAATATTACCGTGAAAATTTAAAAAACTTAACTTTTCATTTTTTTGTGTTAATTGTTTTAGTTTAGCATATGTTGCTTTAGTTACTTCTGGACCTTTGCTTTCTTCAATACCAATATTTAATAAACCAATTTTAGGACGTGAAATATTTTGAATAGTTTGACAATAAATATGACCCATTAATGCAAAATTAATTAATTCATCAACAGTGTTTTCAATATTTGCTCCAACATCCAATAATACTACTTGTCGATCTTTTATTAAAGTAGGCATAATTGGCATGAATGCCGGACGTTTAATGCCTTTGATTTCACCTAATAAAAAATGACAAGCACCAAGATAGGCAGCAGTTGAACCCGAAGTTAGAATCCCATCTGCTTTTTTATTTTTAACTAACTGAATGGCTTGATTCATAGAAGAATCAGTCATTCTAATACCAGCGAGTGGACCATCATTCATAGTTATTACTTGGGTTGTTGCTAGTATTGTTATTCTTGATGATAATGGCTTATTTTTTAATAAAATCTGCAAGTTTCCATTAATTTGTTTTTCATCACCAACTAAACAAATTTCAACGTTTTTGAATTCTTTAATAACTTCTAACGCTGCAGCAATAGCGGGCAAACTACCATGGTCTGAACCCATTACATCAAAAGCAATTTTCATAGTTCCTCCTAAAAACAAAAAATAATTTAAGAAACCTTAAATAATATTATATTATTGATAGTTTAATTATACGTTAATTTTTTTAATTCCTTAAGATTAACAATCCAACTAATACTGCATTTATTTATTTTAAATATGAATATTTCATTATTTGCTAGTAAAAAGTTAAAAAACAATTTATCTCTGATTATTTTGATATTAATTTCTAAATAATTGTTTTTATTTACACCAGTTTTTTTTAAAGACCAAAACCCTTTTATTTATTTTATTAATAAAAAAAACTTTAAAAGCAAAAAACTAATATAAATATAAAAATATCTTATCATAACTTTACTAAAATCAAAAATAATCAAAGAATTAAAAAAATATTAAAACATTTAATAGTGTTTATTTTTATTTATAAAATAAAAACTATTAATTTGATTATTATTCATAAAAAATAAAAATAAAGTTAATTAAAAATAATTTTTATTGTATTTTATTTTAAAAACTTTAAAATTTAGTTACTTCTTATTATATATAGCTAACTAAAGTAATGTTTACTCATATCTTGAAAAACAAAATCAATCGCTTTTTTAATATTTGGTCAATAATTTGGTAATATTTTTCTTATATTATGTTTTATAGCAAATCAAAAATGTTCAATTGGATTTAAATTAGGAGAATATGGCGGAAGAAATAATAGTTTGCATCCAGCATTTTCAATTAATTGTTGTGTTAATTTAGATTTATGAAACGTTGCATTATCTAAGAACCTGTTTAGGATCTTTTTAATAGAATTTAACTAAAACAAGAAATAATCATTTATAAATAGGTACTTAACCAATAATTTATTTTCTTTTTCATTTTTTTGTTAAAAAGATTTTATCATTTGAAAACTTATCGACTAAAAATCTATTTTTTATTATAAAATAACCATTATAATATAAATTTTATTAAAAATTAATCAAAAAAGATCCTAAACAGGTTCTAAAACTATAATTTGTCCACGCTTTAATACTGGAATTAGTTTATTTTTAACATATGATTCAAAAATTTTACTATTGCAATGTCCTTCAAATGCTCATAAGGCTTTTAATTTACCTTTATTTAGTGAACCAATTATACTCATTCTCTTTATTTTATATGCGGGTTTATTATCAAATAATCTTTTACCTTTTTCAGATCAACCATATTTATAAAATTCATTATCATCAATTCCAGATTCATCAATATATACTAAATCTTCATTCATTATTTTAGCTATTTCTGGAATGGCAACACTTTTTAGGACTATTTTTTGGTAGACATTTGTTTTTGATAATTAACTGGAGTTAAGTAGTTTAAAGTGCTGTGGATTCTTATGTTGTTGTATCAATTGATGTAATCAAATAATTCTAATTTTAATTGGATTAATGATCTAAAATTTTTATCATTAATAAATTCAGTTTTGAAAGTTTTAAAAGTTGCTTCAGCAACAGCATTGTCATAAGGACAACCTTTTTTGCTTAAAGAGCGAGTAATATTGAATGCTAGTAAAAGTTTATCAATAATTTTATTATTAAATTCATTACCATAATCACTATGAAATATTTGAATATCTTTTAAACAGCGATTTGATTGCATAAATGCTTGATGTACTAATAAGGCATCTTTTCTAGTACCTACACTAGACTTACTGCATAACGTTTTTAAGTTTTAATGATAAATTATAAAATCCTGCAATTAAATTAAATCTTAAAAATATTCGTTTTCTACCTTTTCTAAATTTATAACCAATAATTTTAAAACATTTTAAAAATGCAAAAACATGTTCAATTTTTCTGCGAGTTTTATTAATAATCTTATTAAAAATTTTAATTTTACTTGTTTTAGGATTATTTTTACTAGTTTTAATGGGTAAAAATGTATTACTATGAATTTTTTGTAAACCTTGATAACCTTTATCTGCAAGAATTACAGTTTCTGACAAAAATTCTAACTTTGAATTTTTAAAAGTTTTAAAATCATGATTTTTACCAGTATCAGGAAAAATATTTAAAATTTCATTAGTATGTGCATTAATTATGGTTTGAAACTTAACAGTATGCATTCATTTTTTGCCAGAAAATCAATCTTTTTGATTATATTTTGGTCGTTCTGTTTCTACTTCTGTTACATCAATTATCAAAATTTTATTTTTGAATTCTTCTTTTTAAAAAAATATTTTTATTTGTTAAATTATTAAACTTATTATTATTTATTAAAATGTCTTCAATTGAACGAATATTTCGTAAAGCAGTAGTATCAACCATATCATACTCAGCACCAATACTATGATATAGCTAACTAAAGTAATATTTACTCATATCTTGAAAAACAAAATCAATCGCTTTTTTAATATTTGGTCAATAATTTGGTAATATTTTTCTTATATTATGTTTTATAGCAAATCAAAAATGTTCAATTGGATTTAAATTAGGAGAATATGGCGGAAGAAATAATAGTTTGCATCCAGCATTTTCAATTAATTGTTGTGTTAATTTAGATTTATGAAACGTTGCATTATCTAAAACTATAATTTGTCCACGCTTTAATACTGGAATTAGTTTATTTTTAACATATGATTCAAAAATTTTACTATTGCAATGTCCTTCAAATGCTCATAAGGCTTTTAATTTACCTTTATTTAGTGAACCAATTATACTCATTCTCTTTATTTTATATGCGGGTTTATTATCAAATAATCTTTTACCTTTTTCAGATCAACCATATTTATAAAATTCATTATCATCAATTCCAGATTCATCAATATATACTAAATCTTCATTCATTATTTTAGCTATTTCTTTTAAAAAATCTTCTTGTTTATTTTTATCTCTTTGTTCATATAGAAAAGTTTTTTTTATATGTATAATTTAGTTTTTTAAAATAGTTATAAACTGTTTCTTTAGTCATATTTCCAAATTTATCAATTACTTTTTGAACTGTAACATCTTTATTTTCTGCTAAATAATTTTTTAATTCATCTAAATCCTTTATTTTGTGGCTATGTCCTTTTTGATAATTCAAAATTGGTTTTATATGCCCAGTTTCTTTTTTTCTTTTTCTTCATAAAAATAAAGTCTTTCTAGTGATATTGAACACTTTACAAATTTCTTTAATTTTCATATTTTTACTTTCATAAGCTTCTATTACTTTTCTTCGTAAGTCTTCACTGTATGGTTTTGGCATAATTTAATCTTCCTAATCTATTTTAATTATTGCTGAATTGTACTTTTAAATTCAAAAACTGTTTAAATTACATATTATTATTTTACATTATTTATGAGTAAATATTACTTTAGTTAGCTATAATAAATATGAAGTTACAAAATCTCATGATCTACTTGAATTAAAATTAAAAAAATGAGAAACATGATTATTTTTTTTCTTAGAACCTGTTTAGAATCTTTTCGAAAATAATGTAAAATGATTATATATTTTAAAATCAGAGGTATATATTATGCATAAAAATTATCCAAGTCATGTCACCAAAGAACAATTTGAGAACATAAAATCAATTTTAGAAAATAGCAAAAAGAAAACAAAACCAAGAAGTTTAGATTTATATGAAGTATTTTGTGCAATTTTATATGTATTAAAAAGTGGTTGTCAATGAAGAATGCTACCAAAAAATTTTCCAAAATGACAAACTGTATATTATTATTTTCAAATTTGAAGTAAAAATAACGGTAAAGAAGCTAGTGTATGGCAATTAATTTTAAAAAAAATTGGTTAAAAAAGTTCGTATCAACAATAATCGCAAAGAACAAACTAGTTTTTGTATAATTGATTCGCAAAGTGTTAAAAATACAGATACTACTGAAAATAAAGGTTATGATGCTGGTAAAAAGATTTCAGGAATAAAGCGTCATATTATTGTTGATTCTCAAGGTTTACCACATGCAATTTACATAACCACAGCAGAAAAAACAGATCGTAATAGCGCTATAATAATGATTGAAAATGAAAAAGAAAATCTTTCTGCAGTTCAAAAAATAATAGTAGATGCTGGTTATACTGGTGAAAAATTTGCTTCTGAAATCAAAACAATCATAAATGCAAATGTTGAAATTATAAAACGCAATGAACTACATACTTTTGTAGTATTACCAAAAAGATGAATTGTAGAACGAAGCTTTGCTTGATTAGAAAAATACAGAAGATTATGAAAAAATTGTGAAAGAAAACTAAATACTAGTTTACAAATGGTTGTTCTTTCCTTTATTTCAGTTTTATTAAAAAGATTCTAAACAGGTTCTTAGCAACAGGTTCTCAAATGATTTCTCTTTCTATTTCAAATTTTTATAAAATCTTTAGTTTTGAAACTTTAATAAAAAAAATTAGATATTTTCATAAACCAAACATAAGTTTACTAGAAGAAAAATTAATAGAATTAGAAAATAATAGTAATATTCCAATTTTTAATAAATCAGAAGTAATAAAAATGCAAGACAGTATAAATGAAGTAAATAAGGCTTATAAAGTAATATATTCAAATACAAAAAATAGATCCAAAGTTAATAAATAGCACTGATTATGATTCAGATCAATTTCTATTATCAAACAAAAAAATGATTTTATTTGCTTAATTCATAATATAACTTAAAAATATATTTTTTTTAAAAAAATATTTATACTAATTTATGGATATTTTTAAAAAAAAGATAAAAATAATCCAAAATTTAACATTAGAAAAGAGGATCTTTTTATTATGGATAAAGATAAGGAAATTGAAAAGTTAAGAAAACAAGATGCAGAAAATAAAAAACAATTTGAAGAAGAAAGATTAAAAAAAAGAATTGAAGAAGCTGAAAAAGAAAGAAAAAGAATTGCAGAAGAAAAAAAACAATATAAAAAAAATAAAAATTTATAGACATAATACATTTTTATTATACTTACAATATAAAAAATATTTTTTTTAATTTTAATTAATATATTAATTTTATAAAAAAATATTAAGTATAATAAATTTATGAAATATTTAGGCATTGATTTAGGTAGTAAAACATTAGGACTTGCTCGCGGTGAAGGAAAAATTGCTTTTTCTTGAAAAACTATTCGTTTCCCAGAGCATGATTTTAATAATGCTATTATCCAACTCCAAAATGCTATTAAAGAATATGATGCTGATATTCTTGTTTTTGGTTACCCTTTAAACATGGATAGCACAGTCGGCCTCAGCGCAAAAATTGTTTTAAATTTTATTGATAAATTTAAATTAACACAAAATAATGATAAACTAAATATTGTTTTACAAGATGAAAGAAGAACTACCTATTCTTCGCAGCAAATACTAATTAAATCTAATGTTTCTTCAAATAAAAGAAAACAAGTTAAAGATCAATTGGCTGCTGCTATTATTTTACAATCATACTTTGATAAAATAACTCAATCTTAGAACCTGTTTAGGATCTTTTTAATAGAATTTAACTAAAACAAGAAATAATCATTTATAAATAGGTACTTAACCAATAATTTATTTTCTTTTTCATTTTTTTGTTAAAAAGATTTTATCATTTGAAAACTTATCGACTAAAAATCTATTTTTTATTATAAAATAACCATTATAATATAAATTTTATTAAAAATTAATCAAAAAAGATCCTAAACAGGTTCTTAAATTTTAGGAGATAAATGTGAAATATAAAAAAATTAATTTAATCGCTATCGCTGGCGGCAGTGCTTCAGGAAAAACAACAGTAGCAGAAAAAATTGCTGAAGCTTGTAATAAAAAAAATGTCATTTTTGTACAAATGGATAATTATTATCATGACCTTAGTAATTTAAAAGTTGAAGAAAGAAAAAAAACTAATTTTGATCACCCTAATGCTATTGATATGAAATTATTAATTCATGATTTAGAACAATTATTACTTGGCAATGCTATTGAAGAGCCTATTTATGATTTTAAAATCAATAGTCGCAGTAAAAACACTGAGATTATTGGTCCGGGTGATGTTATCATTCTGGATGGTATTTTTGCTTTAGAAAATCCTATTATTCGTGAATTATCTACTATCAAAATTTTTGTTGATACTGATAGTGATACTAGACTACTAAGAAGAATTAAACGAGATGTTAGTTTTAGAAATCGTACTCTTGACAGTGTTTTACAACAATATGCATTAACTGTTAAACCTATGCATGATGCTTTTGTTGAACCAACTAAACGTTATGCTGATATTATTATTCCTTTTGATTTTCATAATACTGTAGCTATTGATATTATTGCTACTAAAATTAAAGCAATTATTAAATAATTGCTTTAAGCTTTAATTTTTAGAATAACAATAAAATGCATCTTAAAGATGCATTTTAAATTGTTTTTTATTGTTTTTTATAAGTTAACAAAGAAGATTATCAACTTAAATAATCAATTTTGTCTTCATTTAGAAGAGATAAAATATTAAATTTGGATGGGTTACACTTTATTGGACACTAATTACGTAGACAAGTGAACAAATTAGTTGAAAGAAAGGAACTATAATTATGGCCAATATTAATTCATATACCGATGAATTTAAAAAACAAATAGTAGCTTTATATCAAAGCGGCAAATCAGTATCTTACCTTGCTAAAGAATATAATGTTACAAGAGCAGCTACTTATAATTGAATTAAGCAATTTACTAATTCAGGTAGTTTTAAAGCTAAAGATAATCGTTCTGTTGAAGAAAATGAATTAATTAAATTAAGAAAAGAATTAAAACAATTACGAATGGAAAATGATATTTTAAAGCAAGCAGCACTAAATAATAGGCAGAAAATAGAAATTATTACAAACAATAAGTTTAAATATAAAATTCGCACAATGTGTCATTTTTTAAAAATTTCTAAATCAACATATTATTTTAATTTAAAGAAAAAAGAAAATAAAATTCAAAATAATATTTATGATGAAGCTATTATTAGTGCTTTTAAAGAAAATAAATGTGTTTATGGAACAAGAAGATTAAAAGTAATATTAGAAAACCAAGAAATTTATTTATCAAGACGAAAAATTAAAGAAATTATGAATAAGCATAATTTAATATCAAAATACACTAAATTATCATTCAAAAATCATAATAACAAAGTAAATGATGAAAAAATCACTAATCTTGTGAATAGAAACTTTAATAATAGGCTTAAAAATGAAGTTATTGTCAGTGATTTAACTTATGTTCAAGTTAATTGTAAATGAAACTATATTTGCTTATTAATTGACCTATTTAACCGCGAAATTATTGGACATAGTGTAGTACTAGAAAAGATGCCTTATTAGTACATCAAGCATTTATGCAATCAAATCGCTGTTTAAAAGATATTCAAATATTTCATAGTGATTGTGGTAATGAATTTAATAATAAAATTATTGATAAACTTTTACTAGCATTCAATAGACTTACTGCATAACGTTTTTAAGTTTTAATGATAAATTATAAAATCCTGCAATTAAATTAAATCTTAAAAATATTCGTTTTCTAGCTTTTCTAAATTTATAACCAATAATTTTAAAACATTTTAAAAATGCAAAAACATGTTCAATTTTTCTGCGAGTTTTATTAATAATCTTATTAAAAATTTTAATTTTACTTGTTTTAGGATTATTTTTACTAGTTTTAATGGGTAAAAATGTATTACTATGAATTTTTTGTAAACCTTGATAACCTTTATCTGCAAGAATTACAGTTTCTGACAAAAATTCTAACTTTGAATTTTTAAAAGTTTTAAAATCATGATTTTTACCAGTATCAGGAAAAATATTTAAAATTTCATTAGTATGTGCATTAATTATGGTTTGAAACTTAACAGTATGCATTCATTTTTTGCCAGAAAATCAATCTTTTTGATTATATTTTGGTCGTTCTGTTTCTACTTCTGTTACATCAATTATCAAAATTTTATTTTTGAATTCTTCTTTTTAAAAAAATATTTTTATTTGTTAAATTATTAAACTTATTATTATTTATTAAAATGTCTTCAATTGAACGAATATTTCGTAAAGCAGTAGTATCAACCATATCATACTCAGCACCAATACTATGATATAGCTAACTAAAGTAATGTTTACTCATATCTTCAAAAACAAAATCAATCGCTTTTTTAATATTTGGTCAATAATTTGGTAATATTTTTCTTATATTATGTTTTATAGCAAATCAAAAATGTTCAATTGGATTTAAATTAGGAGAATATGGCGGAAGAAATAATAGTTTGCATCCAGCATTTTCAATTAATTGTTGTGTTAATTTAGATTTATGAAACGTTGCATTATCTAAAACTATAATTTGTCCACGCTTTAATACTGGAATTAGTTTATTTTTAACATATGATTCAAAAATTTTACTATTGCAATGTCCTTCAAATGCTCATAAGGCTTTTAATTTACCTTTATTTAGTGAACCAATTATACTCATTCTCTTTATTTTATATGCGGGTTTATTATCAAATAATCTTTTACCTTTTTCAGATCAACCATATTTATAAAATTCATTATCATCAATTCCAGATTCATCAATATATACTAAATCTTCATTCATTATTTTAGCTATTTCTTTTAAAAAATCTTCTTGTTTATTTTTATCTCTTTGTTCATATAGAAAAGTTTTTTTTATATGTATAATTTAGTTTTTTAAAATAGTTATAAACTGTTTCTTTAGTCATATTTCCAAATTTATCAATTACTTTTTGAACTGTAACATCTTTATTTTCTGCTAAATAATTTTTTAATTCATCTAAATCCTTTATTTTGTGGCTATGTCCTTTTTGATAATTCAAAATTGGTTTTATATGCCCAGTTTCTTTTTTTCTTTTTTTTCATAAAAATAAAGTCTTTCTAGTGATATTGAACACTTTACAAATTTCTTTAATTTTCATATTTTTATTTTCATAAGCTTCTATTACTTTTCTTCGTAAGTCTTCACTGTATGGTTTTGGCATAATTTAATCTTCCTAATCTATTTTAATTATTGCTGAATTGTACTTTTAAATTCAAAAACTGTTTAAATTACATATTATTATTTTACATTATTTATGAGTAAATATTACTTTAGTTAGCTATATATGGACAAAAACTTAATATTAATGAACCATTTTTGTTTAAGTTAGTTTCAATTATTAGACTTACTGCATAACGTTTTTAAGTTTTAATGATAAATTATAAAATCCTGCAATTAAATTAAATCTTAAAAATATTCGTTTTCTACCTTTTCTAAATTTATAACCAATAATTTTAAAACATTTTAAAAATGCAAAAACATGTTCAATTTTTCTGCGAGTTTTATTAATAATCTTATTAAAAATTTTAATTTTACTTGTTTTAGGATTATTTTTACTAGTTTTAATGGGTAAAAATGTATTACTATGAATTTTTTGTAAACCTTGATAACCTTTATCTGCAAGAATTACAGTTTCTGACAAAAATTCTAACTTTGAATTTTTAAAAGTTTTAAAATCATGATTTTTACCAGTATCAGGAAAAATATTTAAAATTTCATTAGTATGTGCATTAATTATGGTTTGAAACTTAACAGTATGCATTCATTTTTTGCCAGAAAATCAATCTTTTTGATTATATTTTGGTCGTTCTGTTTCTACTTCTGTTACATCAATTATCAAAATTTTATTTTTGAATTCTTCTTTTTAAAAAAATATTTTTATTTGTTAAATTATTAAACTTATTATTATTTATTAAAATGTCTTCAATTGAACGAATATTTCGTAAAGCAGTAGTATCAACCATATCATACTCAGCACCAATACTATGATATGTACGATTTTCATATAAATATCTTAAAGTCATTACTAGTCTATCTTCTATTGACATTTTATATGGCCTTCCACCAGTGGTATTTTTTAGATTTTGATGATCTAATAAAATATTTAAAATTTCATTAAAAACTAGTTTATTAATACCAACTATTTTACGAAAATATTGATCCGGTTTATCTTTTAATTCAAAATATGTCATAAAATTTATCCTTAACTATTCAAATTTTATTTTAATAATAACAAAAAAATGAAAAGTTAACTAGTTATGCAGTAAGTCTATTAGATAAAAAACAAAATAAATTAATTGCTGGTACTAATATAAATATTGATGAAAATATAGCTAACTAAAGTAATATTTACTCATATCTTCAAAAACAAAATCAATCGCTTTTTTAATATTTGGTCAATAATTTGGTAATATTTTTCTTATATTATGTTTTATAGCAAATCAAAAATGTTCAATTGGATTTAAATTAGGAGAATATGGCGGAAGAAATAATAGTTTGCATCCAGCATTTTCAATTAATTGTTGTGTTAATTTAGATTTATGAAACGTTGCATTATCTAAAACTATAATTTGTCCACGCTTTAATACTGGAATTAGTTTATTTTTAACATATGATTCAAAAATTTTACTATTGCAATGTCCTTCAAATGCTCATAAGGCTTTTAATTTACCTTTATTTAGTGAACCAATTATACTCATTCTCTTTATTTTATATGCGGGTTTATTATCAAATAATCTTTTACCTTTTTCAGATCAACCATATTTATAAAATTCATTATCATCAATTCCAGATTCATCAATATATACTAAATCTTCATTCATTATTTTAGCTATTTCTTTTAAAAAATCTTCTTGTTTATTTTTATCTCTTTGTTCATATAGAAAAGTTTTTTTTATATGTATAATTTAGTTTTTTAAAATAGTTATAAACTGTTTCTTTAGTCATATTTCCAAATTTATCAATTACTTTTTGAACTGTAACATCTTTATTTTCTGCTAAATAATTTTTTAATTCATCTAAATCCTTTATTTTGTGGCTATGTCCTTTTTGATAATTCAAAATTGGTTTTATATGCCCAGTTTCTTTTTTTCTTTTTCTTCATAAAAATAAAGTCTTTCTAGTGATATTGAACACTTTACAAATTTCTTTAATTTTCATATTTTTACTTTCATAAGCTTCTATTACTTTTCTTCGTAAGTCTTCACTGTATGGTTTTGACATAATTTAATCTTCCTAATCTATTTTAATTATTGCTGAATTGTACTTTTAAATTCAAAAACTGTTTAAATTACATATTATTATTTTACATTATTTATGAGTAAACATTACTTTAGTTAGCTATATTAGTAATATATTTTTAATCTTTAGTTAAAAGTTATATTTTTTTAAAACCATTAAAATTCAAATTTAAAAATATCAATGTATAATATTCTTAGTTATGTATATTTGATTTTTGTTTATTAGGAGGAAAATAGATGATAAAGATATTACTTAGGTGTTCAGCTGGTATGAGCACTTTAAGACTAGAAGCAAATATGAAAGAGTATATTAAAGAGTTAAATTTAGATTATGAAGTGAAAGCATTAGGTGCTACTGAAGCAAAAGCATCTTTTGCTAAAGGTGAAAAATGGGATGTTGTTTTATTAGGACCACAAGTAAGTTATATGAAAAATGATTTTACTAATATTATTGGAAATGCTGCTCTTAATGTTATTCCAGCAGCAGTTTATGCGATGGTTCAAGGTAAAGAAACGTTAGAATTAGCAATGAGTTTATTAGAAATTAAAAAATAATACTATGAGCATTAAAGAAAAAGAGAAAAGTAATAATATTGATTTTGAAAAAATTTCACTTGAAATAATTTCTTCTGCTGGAAAAGCAAAATCTTTAGCAATAGAAGCAATTACTTTTGCTAAGGAAGGACAATTTGAAACAGCATTAAAAATGATTGATGAAGAAAATGATAATATTACTAAAGCTTTGCAATCACATATGAGCGTCATTGTTGAAGAAGGTAAAGGTTATCAATTACCTTTTTCAGTATTGTTTATGCATTCTGAAGATCATTTGTTAACAACACAAATGATGATTGAAATTAGTAAAGAATTTATTAATTTATATCAATTTATAAACAGAAAAAAATAAAAATAGGCAAATGCCTATTTTTATTTAAAGTATAAAATTAATCTTTTGGTTTTTTTTCAAAATCTTCTCCATCTTTTTCTAATCCTTTGATTGGACAAAGTAGAGGATAATTTTCTTTACAATAATCACAATGTCATTTTTTCTTTTTGAAAATTTCTTTAAATTTTTTAAACATTATATTTTTTCTCTCTTTCTTTTCATTATTTTTTTGTAAGTATATTTTATTCTTGTTCAAGTTCTGTTCATGAGCCAGTAGTCTTAGTGACTACTTTTCATCCTGTATTACTATTTTCGAATTTAGTTTTTAATTGATTAAAATTCTCAATAATTTTTTCAGATAAAGTATATAAATCTTCGTTTGAAATATAACCTTTTCAACCACTTGCATCTCATTCGGGAAATCTAGAAATAATATTAAAAATTTCAGTTTTATTTTTATTAGTATTTAAAATGTTTTGTCATTCATATCGACTTATTGGAATTTTTAAAGTATCATGTCATAAAAATTTATAATATTTTTCTATTATATTTTTATCGTGAGTATTTGGTGAAAATTGTGGTGCTAGAAAAAATAATTCCTTAGGTGCTTCATGATAAGTTACTATAATTCCATACGTATTATATCCATGTATATTAATTAAAGACGAAAAATTATTTATTAATTTTTCAGTTAATTCATATATGCTAATCTTTTCTCATCCATTACCTTGATAAGGAAAAGATGAAGTATCATAGTATATTTTTTCTCTTAATTTTTCAAGGTCATTTAAAGAAAAAAGTTTAAATCAACTATTTAAAGTACTACTTTTTATATACACTAATGTTGCAGGACTTTTTCAATTTTCTTTTCAGAAAATAGAAATTTTATCTTCACCATCATATTTTATTGGTTCATTATTTAAAATATTTGTAGTTTTAATTTGGGTGCTTAAAATAGAATTTAAGTTTCCTGTGGTTGTTGCAAATGTTAAAAGACTTACTGTTGTTAATAGTGTTTTCATAATCATCTCCTCTTATTTAGTTTCTTTACTTTATATAAAAATTATTTTAATTATCTGGCTAAAATTTTACTATATTTTAAGTAAAATAAAATATAAAAGATAATAACTCAATTTTAAACATTGGATTTATTTGATACTAAACTTTAAATTTTTTAAGAAATTTATTATAATTTTTTATACTTATAAAAATCAAAAAATAAGTATAGTATTTATATTGTTTTATAATAATTTTAATTATATAAAAGTTTTATTATTATTTTTATTTAAAATAATATGGTATTGTATATAGAATTTTAAAGGAATATAAAGTTATGTTTAAATTAAAAGCGCCTTATAAACCAACAGGTGATCAACCTGAAGCAATTAGAAAATTAGTAGTAGCTATTAAAAATAATATTAAATACCAAGTATTATTGGGAGCCACTGGTACGGGTAAAACTTTTACAATGGCCAATGTTATTGCGCAAGTGCAAAAACCAACTTTAATTTTAGTACATAATAAAACATTAGCTATGCAATTATATGGAGAATTGAAAACTTTTTTTCCTGAAAATCGCGTTGAATATTTTGTCTCATATTTTGATTTTTATCAACCTGAGGCATATTTACCAAAAACCGATACTTATATTGATAAAAATTCTAAACAAAATCAAGAAATTGAAATGTTAAGATTAAGTGCTTTAAATGGTTTATCTATTAGTAAAGATGTTATTGTTGTGGCATCAGTAGCAGCAATTTATGGTGAACAAGAACCAACAGCATATAAAGATAACTTTTTTGAATTGAGAAAAGGACAAAAAATTAATAGAAAAGATTTATTATTAAGACTAATTAAAAATGGATATGTACGTAATGATATTACATTAGAACCGGGTAGTTTTAGTGCAAAAGGTGATTTAATAAAGTTAGCTCCATATTGAAATGATCAATTTTATTTAAGAATTAGTTTATTTGGTGATGAAATTGAAGAAATAGCACGTATTGATACATTAGGTGCTAATGTTTTAGAGCGTTTTCCCTTTATTACAATTTTTCCTGCGCAAAATTATATTACTAGTAAAAATCGTGTTGATCAGGCAATTATTAAAATTACTGAAGAGTTAAAAATAACATTAGCACAACTAAGAAAAAATAATATGTTAGTAGAAGCGCAAAGATTAGAACAAAGAACAGAACATGATCTAGAATCCTTAAAAGAATTTGGTATTTGTAGTGGTATTGAAAACTATTCTCGTCATTTAGAAAATAGAGAAGTGGGTTCAGCACCATATACTTTAATTGATTTTTTTCCAGATGATTTTTTAACAATTATTGATGAATCTCATATGACATTACCGCAAATTAGAGGAATGTATAATACTGATCGTAGCAGAAAAGAAACATTAGTAAAATATGGCTTTCGTTTACCTAGTGCTTTGGATAATCGTCCTTTAAATTTTAATGAATTTTCTAATAAGTTAAAGCAAGTTATTTATACTTCAGCAACTCCTGCTGATTATGAATTAGCATTAATTAAAAATGAAGTTGAGCCCTTTAATGTACCAGTTCAACAAATTATTCGTCCCACAGGTTTATTAGATCCAACAATTGAAATTAAACCAACTAAAAATCAAATGGAAGATATTATTAATCAAATAAAATTACGAACAAAAAATAATGAAAGAGTATTTATTACTACTTTAACAATTAGAATGGCAGAAGAATTATCAAATTTTTTACAAGAACAAAAAATTAAAGTTGCTTATATTCATAATGAATTAAAAACATTAGAACGTACTAAAGTTTTGTTAGATTTAAGAAAAGGTGTTTTTGATGCTATTGTTGGTATTAATTTATTACGTGAAGGATTAGACGTACCAGAAGTGTCATTAATCTGTATTTTGGATGCTGATAAATCTGGTTTTTTACGTAATACTAAATCATTAATCCAAACTATTGGTCGCGCAGCACGAAATGTTAATGGTCATGTTATACTATATGGAGATATTAAGACAGAGGCAATGACACAAGCAATTGAAGAAACGCAAAGAAGAAGAGAAATTCAACTTGCTTATAATAAAAAACATAATATAGTACCAGTTACTGTTAAAAAACCGTTGAGTGAAATCGTAAGTACTAGAGAATTAGATGTTGATTTAAAAATTTTAAATTCAAGTAAAGGTAAAACAAAAATAGCTGCTAAAACAAAGATAATTGCTGATTTAAGAGTTGAAATGTTACAAGCAGCTAAAGATTTAAATTTTGAAAAGGCAGCTTCACTTCGTGATTTAATTTTGAGTATTGAAAGTGAAAAATAAAGGAGTAAAATAAGTTGACCGATAAAGCACAAAAAGGTATTTTGATAAGTCCAAATACTAAAATTAATCCTCATATACCAACAATATTTTTAATAAAAAATTATATTACTAAACCTAAAATTTTTATTGGTGATTATACTTATTATCATGATTTTAATGGTGAGCAAGCAGCTATTGATTTTGAAAATAAAAATATAATTTATCATTTTCCAAATATGATAGATGATGAATTAATTATTGGTAAATTTTGTTCAATTGCACAAGGTGTTTTATTTATAATGAATGGTGGCAATCATAATTATTGTGCAGTTTCAACATTTCCTTTACCATTATTTTATAAATCATTAAATTTATCAGAAGTTACAGAAAAAGATAAATTAGATAAATTTCCGATTAAATCACCAACAGTGATAGAAAATGATGTTTGAATTGGTCATGATGTGACAATCTTAAGAGGGGTAACTATTGGTAATGGGGCAGTAATTGCAGCTAAAAGTGTAGTTACAAAAAATGTGCCTCCTTATGCTATTGTTGGTGGTAATCCTGCTAAAATTATAAAATATCGTTTTTCTAAAAAAATAGTTCAAAAATTACAAAATATAAAATGATGAGATTGATCTATTGAAAATTCAGATTTGTTAAAACAAAATTTTGATAATAAAATATTACAAAAACTTGTAAAAGAAAGTAATAGTTTAAATAAAATAAAGGGGTAATAAAAAATATGAAAAAATATGGTTATTTAACTACTAAAATAGGTTTAATTGAAATCATAGTAGTTGCAGAACAAGTAGTAAAAGTTAGTTTTGTTAATACTCGTCAAGTTGCTAAGGATAGTAGTAATATAGTGGTAGTTAATTGTTTAAAACAACTAGCAATGTATTTTGATAAAAAATTAAGTGATTTTAACTTACCAATAACTTTAAAAGGAACTCCTTTTCAAGAATTAGTATGGAGTAAAACTTGTACTATTCAATTTGGGACAACTTTAACTTATCAAGAATTAGCGCAAAAAATAGGTTATCCAAAAGCAAGTAGGGCAGTGGGTTCAGCTTTAAGTAAAAATCCATTAGCAATTATTGTTCCTTGTCATCGTGTTGTTAATAAAAATAAGAATATTGTTAATTATCTTTATGGTGCCCATATTAAAAATTTTTTATTAGCACAAGAAAGTAAATAAGGTATAAGATTTTTTTATGATTGATTATCTTTTTTTTGATTTTTAAAATTGTTAACAATTTTAACTACATAATTTTTAATATAGTAAACAGGATATCCTGCTAACATAACAGCAATTAAAATTAGTGAATTTCATAATGCTCACATATTATTATTTTGTGTACCATAATAATACATTGCTAAAAATGATCCAACAATAGCAATTATTGCTCCTAAATAACCAATAATAATGAAAAAATAAAATCAAAAATTATTAAAAATCTTTTGGTAGTCTGGATGTTTGCGCCTTAAAAAGATAATGACTGAATTAACAATTAATTTTAAAAAACTAATAGCAATAATAAAGTAATTAGTTACTTCATACAATTGATTTCATAAAATATAAATTAAAGCAGCAAATATTAATAGTAGCATAGCAGCTCATGGCATATTAGTTCTTTTAGTTGTTTTTTGAAAAAATTTAAACAAATCTTTTTCTTCACTCATTTTAAAAATTAAACGTGATTGATAAAGTAGAAATGCATTTAGTGAACCAACAAATAATAAAATTGCTAGTCCTGAAAAAATATAAGCTAAAACATGAGGAATATTAGGATTATTGATAATAGCATAATATCAAACGTTACTAAATCCATCATTTTATCTAATCATGAAAATGGTTCATTAATAGTTAACAAAGCAATTAATAGTATTAAATATAAAAAAATAATTAGTCCTGTTGCAACAATTAAAGCTCAAAGTACATTTTTTCTTGGATTTTCTACTTCTTCAGTAACATAAGTTATTGCTTCAATTCCTGAATAGGCAAATAGTGTCATTGTTGTAGCTGGTAATAAAACATAAGTTGCAAGAAAAATTTTTGATAAATCTTTTTGAACTATTTCACTATTAAAACTATCTGTATTGCCATAAATCATAGCAATAAATAAAACAAAAGTAATTGGTAATCCTTTTAAAATTGTAAAAATAATTTGTGTTTTTCCAGAACTATTTTTAATAAATATTTGGACTATAGCTAATGCAAATAAAATTAAAATTCCAAATAATTTTATCAACCATTGGTTAGTAATATGAGCTAAAGTACCGATAATATTACCTAATGCTAAAGTAGCAGAAGCAACGGCAGTGGCACTAACCATTAAAACTAAAATCCATCCCAATCAAAACGAACAAGCCATTCAATTTGCTTTTTTTAATCAATAATAAGCACTTCCATTTCCCGGAAAAGAAATAGCAGTTTCTGCTAGTAATAACATTTCTGGCAAAATTAAAATACCGCCTAAAATTCAGGCACATATCATTAAAATCGGATTAAATCCACTTTGAAATGCTACTTGTCCAAATGAAATTAGTACTGATGATCCAACTGTGGCAGAAATTGCCATCATTAATATTACTCAAAACGAATACTTCTTTTTTAATTTCATGTCTTTTTCCTATCTCTATTTTTTATTTCGTATGTATTGATAAAACTTTTTATTTTATTAATGTAAGTTTGATAAGCATTTGGTAAGGTTTCAATATGACCAATATTTTCCAAAAATAAATAATCATAATTTTTATAATGGAGTTTAACTTGATAATTATGAATGACATTAGCCATGAAAAATGGGACAAAATTATCTTTTTTACCGTGAATTAATAAAGTAGGAACTTGAAAACCTGTTTTGCTTTTTTTTAATAAATCATATTCTAAAATATTTGTATTTGTAAATTTTTGATATCTTTTTGTTAAACCATTACTAATTAATCATCAAGGTTTTTTATAGCAGCGATATTGCATGACGTAACGAAATTGAACAAGTAGATTAGAGAATCCACAATCAGTAATTGCCCAGTTAATTAAACTGGTTACTTTATAATTAAATAAATAATATGGAATGGCAACACTTTTTAGGACTATTTTTTGGTAGACATTTGTTTTTGATAATTAACTGGAGTTAAGTAGTTTAAAGTGCTGTGGATTCTTATGTTGTTGTATCAATTGATGTAATCAAATAATTCTAATTTTAATTGGATTAATGATCTAAAATTTTTATCATTAATAAATTCAGTTTTGAAAGTTTTAAAAGTTGCTTCAGCAACAGCATTGTCATAAGGACAACCTTTTTTGCTTAAAGAGCGAGTAATATTGAATGCTAGTAAAAGTTTATCAATAATTTTATTATTAAATTCATTACCACAATCACTATGAAATATTTGAATATCTTTTAAACAGCGATTTGATTGCATAAATGCTTGATGTACTAATAAGGCATCTTTTCTAGTACCTACACTATGTCCAATAATTTCGCGGTTAAATAGGTCAATTAATAAGCAAATATAGTTTCATTTACCATTAACTTGAACATAAGTTAAATCACTGACAATAACTTCATTTTTAAGCCTATTATTAAAGTTTTTATTCACAAGATTAGTGATTTTTTCATCATTTACTTTGTTATTATGATTTTTGAATGATAATTTAGTGTATTTTGATATTAAATTATGCTTATTCATAATTTCTTTAATTTTTCGTCTTGATAAATAAATTTCTTGGTTTTCTAATATTACTTTTAATCTTCTTGTTCCATAAACACATTTATTTTCTTTAAAAGCACTAATAATAGCTTCATCATAAATATTATTTTGAATTTTATTTTCTTTTTTCTTTAAATTAAAATAATATGTTGATTTAGAAATTTTTAAAAAATGACACATTGTGCGAATTTTATATTTAAACTTATTGTTTGTAATAATTTCTATTTTCTGCCTATTATTAGTGCTGCTTGCTTTAAAATATCATTTTCCATTCGTAATTGTTTTAATTCTTTTCTTAATTTAATTAATTCATTTTCTTCAACAGAACGATTATCTTTAGCTTTAAAACTACCTGAATTAGTAAATTGCTTAATTCAATTATAAGTAGCTGCTCTTGTAACATTATATTCTTTAGCAAGGTAAGATACTGATTTGCCGCTTTGATATAAAGCTACTATTTGTTTTTTAAATTCATCGGTATATGAATTAATATTGGCCATAATTATAGTTCCTTTCTTTCAACTAATTTGTTCACTTGTCTACGTAATTAGTGTCCAATAAAGTGTAACCCATCCAATATTGTATCCTTCTTCATAAAATCATGAGACTAATCTTAATGCTAAATATTTATTTTCTGTTCAACCATGAAAACCAATAACTCATTTATCACTTTTCTTTTTTTGAATGACAGTTAGACAACTAATGTTTTGATTATTATCATTTTTAATGGTAAATTCTTGATAATTTTCTTTTTTTCAATCAATTGGATAGCCATATTTATTAAGATTTTTAATTTGACAATCATATTGATGATAATTAAAACTATTAATATCAACTGTTTGTTCGTTATTTATTTTAAATTTACCTTCTTTTTGATAAGAAAAGCAAAATTCTAAAAATTGTTTTTGATATTTTTTTGAATAAAAATAAACAAAAGGAAATAATAGAATAACTAATAAAATTTTGCTAAAAGAATAACAAAATCTTTTATAACCAGTTAATAAAATTTTTTGATTCACAGATGTGTTGATTACTGTCATTTTTTAAGCCTTTTCTAAACTACTAAACTACTAATTATTTTACACTATCTTATCAAATGTTTAAAATATTAATGTATAGCTAACTAAAGTAATGTTTACTCATATCTTCAAAAACAAAATCAATCGCTTTTTTAATATTTGGTCAATAATTTGGTAATATTTTTCTTATATTATGTTTTATAGCAAATCAAAAATGTTCAATTGGATTTAAATTAGGAGAATATGGCGGAAGAAATAATAGTTTGCATCCAGCATTTTCAATTAATTGTTGTGTTAATTTAGATTTATGAAACGTTGCATTATCTAAAACTATAATTTGTCCACGCTTTAATACTGGAATTAGTTTATTTTTAACATATGATTCAAAAATTTTACTATTGCAATGTCCTTCAAATGCTCATAAGGCTTTTAATTTACCTTTATTTAGTGAACCAATTATACTCATTCTCTTTATTTTATATGCGGGTTTATTATCAAATAATCTTTTACCTTTTTCAGATCAACCATATTTATAAAATTCATTATCATCAATTCCAGATTCATCAATATATATAGCTAACTAAAGTAATATTTACTCATAAATAATGTAAAATAATAATATGTAATTTAAACAGTTTTTGAATTTAAAAGTACAATTCAGCAATAATTAAAATAGATTAGGAAGATTAAATTATGCCAAAACCATACAGTGAAGACTTACGAAGAAAAGTAATAGAAGCTTATGAAAGTAAAAATATGAAAATTAAAGAAATTTGTAAAGTGTTCAATATCACTAGAAAGACTTTATTTTTATGAAGAAAAAGAAAAAAAGAAACTGGGCATATAAAACCAATTTTGAATTATCAAAAAGGACATAGCCACAAAATAAAGGATTTAGATGAATTAAAAAATTATTTAGCAGAAAATAAAGATGTTACAGTTCAAAAAGTAATTGATAAATTTGGAAATATGACTAAAGAAACAGTTTATAACTATTTTAAAAAACTAAATTATACATATAAAAAAAACTTTTCTATATGAACAAAGAGATAAAAATAAACAAGAAGATTTTTTAAAAGAAATAGCTAAAATAATGAATGAAGATTTAGTATATATTGATGAATCTGGAATTGATGATAATGAATTTTATAAATATGGTTGATCTGAAAAAGGTAAAAGATTATTTGATAATAAACCCGCATATAAAATAAAGAGAATGAGTATAATTGGTTCACTAAATAAAGGTAAATTAAAAGCCTTATGAGCATTTGAAGGACATTGCAATAGTAAAATTTTTGAATCATATGTTAAAAATAAACTAATTCCAGTATTAAAGCGTGGACAAATTATAGTTTTAGATAATGCAACGTTTCATAAATCTAAATTAACACAACAATTAATTGAAAATGCTGGATGCAAACTATTATTTCTTCCGCCATATTCTCCTAATTTAAATCCAATTGAACATTTTTGATTTGCTATAAAACATAATATAAGAAAAATATTACCAAATTATTGACCAAATATTAAAAAAGCGATTGATTTTGTTTTTCAAGATATGAGTAAACATTACTTTAGTTAGCTATACTAAATCTTCATTCATTATTTTAGCTATTTCTTTTAAAAAATCTTCTTGTTTATTTTTATCTCTTTGTTCATATAGAAAAGTTTTTTTTATATGTATAATTTAGTTTTTTAAAATAGTTATAAACTGTTTCTTTAGTCATATTTCCAAATTTATCAATTACTTTTTGAACTGTAACATCTTTATTTTCTGCTAAATAATTTTTTAATTCATCTAAATCCTTTATTTTGTGGCTATGTCCTTTTTGATAATTCAAAATTGGTTTTATATGCCCAGTTTCTTTTTTTCTTTTTCTTCATAAAAATAAAGTCTTTCTAGTGATATTGAACACTTTACAAATTTCTTTAATTTTCATATTTTTACTTTCATAAGCTTCTATTACTTTTCTTCGTAAGTCTTCACTGTATGGTTTTGGCATAATTTAATCTTCCTAATCTATTTTAATTATTGCTGAATTGTACTTTTAAATTCAAAAACTGTTTAAATTACATATTATTATTTTACATTATTTATGAGTAAATATTACTTTAGTTAGCTATATATGTACTTATTTTTTTATGAATTGATAATAAACAATTATTACTTGTTTCTACATTTACTACTTTTGCTAAATTAAATTCTTGAGGGATCGGTGATGAAGTAATATTTAAACTAGTTATGTTATTAAGTTTTGCTAATTCTTCTCTTACTTTAACTAATTCAAGTTCAACTTTAGTTCTTTCTAATTGTTTTTTAACAATTTTTGCTCTTACTATTTCTAATTGTAATTCTTCTAATTTTCTTTGAAGAATACTTGATTTTTCATTATTCTCATCTTCTAATTCTACTTTCTCTTGTTTATTTTGTTTAATCGTAGCTTTAATAACTGCACCCATCATAGCACCAGATGTACCTGCACTAGCTGCTATTCCTAAATCAGAACATTGAAAGCCATCAATTCCACCAGCCGCTAATGTTACTACTGTAGCAGTACCGGCAACTATTTTTAATAAAAAACTAATATAAATAAAAAATACTTATATTAGTAATGAACATATATTAAATTATTAATAATACTATCACAAATATTGATTTTAATAAAATTTAATATTTCATTTTATTACTAAAATAATTTATTATAATAAATATTAAAAATAAAGTAATTTTTCGTTTATAAAAAAATATTAGATATAATACTTGTAAACTAAAATATAGTTTTTGACCTATTGTTTTATTTTTTAACAAATAGGTTTTTATTTTAAAAGGGGGACAAAATGAAAATAATTAAAAAAGAGCAATTATTTACTAACAAAACTTATTTAATAAATTATGAAACTATAGAAAAAATTAAAAAACAACTACTAAATTTAAAAGCAGAAAAAATAAAACTTATTGAAAAAAGTGAGAAAATTGAAAAAGAAATTAATAATTATCAAAAAACTATTCAATAGACTTACTGCATAACTAGTTAACTTTTCATTTTTTTGTTATTATTAAAATAAAATTTGAATAGTTAAGGATAAATTTTATGACATATTTTGAATTAAAAGATAAACCGGATCAATATTTTCGTAAAATAGTTGGTATTAATAAACTAGTTTTTAATGAAATTTTAAATATTTTATTAGATCATCAAAATCTAAAAAATACCACTGGTGGAAGGCCATATAAAATGTCAATAGAAGATAGACTAGTAATGACTTTAAGATATTTATATGAAAATCGTACATATCATAGTATTGGTGCTGAGTATGATATGGTTGATACTACTGCTTTACGAAATATTCGTTCAATTGAAGACATTTTAATAAATAATAATAAGTTTAATAATTTAACAAATAAAAATATTTTTTTAAAAAGAAGAATTCAAAAATAAAATTTTGATAATTGATGTAAGAACCTGTTTAGGATCTTTTTTGATTAATTTTTAATAAAATTTATATTATAATGGTTATTTTATAATAAAAAATAGATTTTTAGTCGATAAGTTTTCAAATGATAAAATCTTTTTAACAAAAAAATGAAAAAGAAAATAAATTATTGGTTAAGTACCTATTTATAAATGATTATTTCTTGTTTTAGTTAAATTCTATTAAAAAGATCCTAAACAGGTTCTAACACGTGTTGATAATAGCGTTAAAGAGGTTTATTAAAAATTTTAAAATTTTACAATTACAAAAAAAGACAAGAATTTTATTCTCGTCTTTTGTCATTTATTTTTAATTTAAGGGTTTAAAAAAGAAAGGAGCTATTTTTAAAACTTTTTAGTTATTGACATCTTCGACACGCTCCCAATAATATTAAAACTATATAAAATTACAATTTTATTGCATGAGTTTTTATCTAAAATTAAATAATGAGATTTAAATTTTCGGATTTCTTGATTTATGTTTGTTTATTTGTTTTTCTTCTTCAATTTTTTTTAATGTCTCTTCTTGTTTCTTAGCTTTTGCAAGTAATAAATCAAGTTTTCTACTTTCTTATTCTGCATCATGTAATAATTTTGCTGCTTTTTCTTTTTCATTCATAATATTTTTTCTCCCTTTCTTTTAAATATTTATTTTTAAAAATATCCAAAATACAGTATAAAATTTTTCATAAAAATTAAAAGATAAAATAAATATTTTTAAATAAAATTATGATTTATTAACTCAAAAGTAAGGATTTTATTTTTTTAATTATTGTGCTTAAAAATTGAAAATATGTTATACTAACATCATAATAAACTAAATTATTAAAGACCATTAGGTTCGACTTATTCTTTTTTATTAGATAAGTGGAACCTAATTATTTTTAAATAAAAAAGGATGTGAAAAATTATGTCAGCACAACAACAGCAACAACCAAATAAAGAAATTTTTGATAAATTACAAGGTGAAAAAGATAAAAAAGAAAAAGCAAATACTTCTTCTGGTGCTAGTAGTAGAAATTGAATTGTAAAATTTGCAAAAGATGTTGCTTATATTTCTTTTTTTCCATACATATGATTAAAAAAACTTTTAGTTTCACTATTTAATAATCGAACTAAAAAGCCTAAACTAAATCAGTCAGTTAATATTATTAAAAATAAAGATAATGTTAATCAAAACAATAATGTTTCTATAAATAGTAATGGACAAGTTAGTTTTAAAGAAGTAGATGCACTAGATCCAGAAAATGAATCAGTAGCAGAAACAACAGCAGAAGCACTAAAATTAAAAGGTAATACTACTAATCCATTCCAAAATGTTGCACATAGTTGTAATCGTGAAGAAATTCCAGTAGTTTCAACAACAACTTCTGGAAAAAAATTAACTACTTAAATTATTTAAAATATTTATTAGTTCGTTCTAAATCAATAATATTATCAACATCCCAATGGCAATCAAATGATAAAACATAAGGTTTTAATTCAAAATTATGTTTAATACTATTACTAATTAAATATTTACCAACCATTGTTGTTTGCAATACAAGTTCTTGTTGTGGATTTATTAAATCTTCACCAAGAACTTTTGCTCATTTTTTAGTAATATAACTTCATTCTCCTGCCAAGAAACTATCCTTTTTTTTACTTTTAATAATATCAATAATATTACCATCCTTGTTTAATTTATAACTTCAATCTTCTTTGATATTATCATGATCACGATTAATAGCGGCCATCATATTAGTTGAAAAATTATTTAAAAAAATATTTTTTGTACTAATCATATCACCAGAAATAATAAAAATATCATCTTGACCATTAAAATATGATGATACTAATGTCAAAGCATAACCACTATTATAATCAAGGAAATGTTGATTATTTATTAAGATTAATTTTGAATATTTATGAGTAAGAAAATTAAATTCATCTTTTAAATGACCAGTAATGACAATAATTTTTTTTAAATCATGTATTTCAATTAAATGATTAATTATATGTTCAATTAAAGTTAAACCTTTAAATTTAATTAACGATTTATGAACATTATTTGAGATAGGTTGTAATCTACTGCCAATTCCTGCTGCAAAAATAATAGCAACTTTCATTATTCCTCCTTTACTTAACAACAAAATTAACAATCTTATTTGGTATACAAATTGTCTTAATAATTGTTTTATCTTGCAATCAATATTTTACTTTTTCTTCATTATTAACTACTTTTAAAAGTTCTTGATTATTTAAATTTTCTTTTACTACTAAAGTTATTTTCGTTTTACCATTAATCTGAATAGCAATAGTAACTTCACTAGTAATCAAAAATTTTTCATCATAACTTGGGAACTGACTTTTATTAATACTTTCTTTATTACCAAATTGAAATCATAATTCTTCAGCAATATGTGGAGCAAATGGATTTAATAATTTTAAAAAATTAACTAAATATTGTTGATAAATAGTTGGTGCTTTATAACAAGCATTGATAAAAATCATAAGTTGTGCAATAGAAGTATTAAAATTTAAATTGTTAATATCATTAGTTACTTTTTTTACAGTTTGATGATAAATTGTATCTAATGATTTATCATTCTTAGTAGTAATTTTTATTTTATACTCATCTTTATTAACAAGACGATAAATACGCATTAAAAACTTATAACAACCAACTAAACCACTATTTAATCACGGTAAAGACGCTGTTAATGGTCCCATAAACATTTCATATATTCGTAAAGTATCAGCACCATACTCATTAATAATATCATCTGGATTAACAACATTACCGCGTGATTTAGACATTTTTTCATTATTTTCACCAAGAATCATACCTTGATTTACCAATTTTAAAAATGGCTCTTTAACATTAACTAACTTTAAATCATATAGTACTAAATGTCAGAAACGAGCATACAATAAATGTAAAACAGCGTGTTCTTGACCGCCAATATATAAATCAACCGGTAATCAATAGTTAAAACGTTTTTGCGCAATAGCACTATTAAAATCACAATAAGTACCATCATCATTTTTTAAAATATATGCTAAATAATATCAACAACTACCTGCTCATTGTGGCATTGTATTAATTTCTCTTTTTCCTTTTACACCATCTTTTCTAGTTACATGTAATCAGGAATTTGGTGCATTAGTTAAAGGTGCATTCCCCGAATTAGATGGCTTAATATTAGTCATTTTTGGTAATAATACTGGTAATTGTTGTTCATCTACTGTTGACATTGTACCATCTTCTCAATAAATTATCGGAAAAGGTTCACCTCAATAACGTTGACGAGAAAAAAGTCAATCTCGTAACTTATATGCAGTATGTACTTTTCCTTGTTTTAAAGTTAGTAATTTTTTAACAATTAAATTAGTAGCTGTTTCTAAATCCTTACCATTAATAAAATCAGAGTTAATATATTCACTAGTACCCAAAAATGGTTCATTTTTATTATTAGTTTTCATAATAAAATTGATTGGTAAATTTTTATTTTTAGCAAAAATAAAATCACGACTATCATGTGCAGGAACACCCATAATTGCTCCCGTCCCATAATGTTTTAAAACATAATCACCAACTCAAATTGGTAATTTACTTTTAGTAAAAGGATGAATAGCATAACTTCCAGTAAAAACACCAGATTTTAAAGTATCATCTCCTTGACGCATTAAATCTGTTTTAGTTTTAGCATCTAAACAGTATTGAGTAACTGCTTGCGAATATTCACTAGTTGTTAAATCATGAATTAATGGATGTTCAGGAGCAAGTACTAAAAATGAAACACCAAAAATAGTATCAACCCTTGAAGTAAAAATAGAAACCTTACATTTATTATTTTCAACTATAAAATCAACTAGTGTTCCAACACTTTTACCAATTCAATTACGTTGTAATTCCTTAACACTATTTGGTCAGTCTAAATTATCTAATCCTTTTAATAATTTTTCAGCATACTTAGTAATTTTTAAAACCCACTGACGCATTGGTTTTTTAATAACTGGGAAATTACCACGTTCAGAAACCATATGACCATTAATGTTAATTATTTCTTCATTAGCTAAAACAGTTCCTAACTGTTCACAAAAACTAACTTCAACATCTTTAATTTCAGCTAACCCTTGTTCATAAAGTTTAATGAAAATTCATTGTGTTCACTTATAATATTGAGGATCTGTAGTATTAACTTCTTTATTATAATCAAAACTTAGACCAATACTTTGTAATTGTTTACGAAAATTATTAATGTTTTGTTTAGTAAATGTCTCTGGATTATTACCTGTATTTAAGGCATATTGCTCAGCTGGTAAACCAAAAGCATCTCAACCAATTGGATGCAAAACATTAAAACCATTCATTATTTTAATTCGAGAAATAACATCAGTAGCACAATAACCTTTAGGATGGCCAACATGTAAACCTGATCCTGAAGGATAAGGGAACATATCAAGAATATATGATTTTGGTTTTTTATTATCATCAATGTTTATTTTAAAAGTTTCATTTTTTAATCAATACTGCTGTCATTTTTTTTCTATTTGTTGGTGATTATAACTCATGTTTTTCTCCTTTAATATGTTCAGGTAAAGTAATCATAAAACCATAATATCATAATCATTTAACAAGTTGCAATGTTTACTTATTGATTAAATTATATTTTAAATATTTTGTTAATTATCAATCAATGTTATTAAACTATTTGCTAATATTTATTTTCTACAAAAAAGAAATAGTTTTTATTGTATTTCAAATAAAATATACTATATAATTATCGTTAATATTAAATAAATTCAAAGGAGGATTCTATGAACACACAAAAAGTTTTAAATAAGTCTTTAAAACAAAAAACAAAGCAGCAAAAAATAGGCTTAGGAGAACTGGTGTGACTTTGGATTTAATTATACTTGCACAATAGCTTTTCCTATGTCTTTTATAGGAATATATTATTGAAATAATGGCGGAGTTGGATTACATCTAATCTGAATTATGATTTTAGGTGCTATAATGGCTAGTATTAGTGCATGTGCTTTTTTAAAATGTAGTAAAGTTTATGCTGGTAATAATGGTTGGAGCATATATTTATGTTAGAGCAACTTTTGGTCGTTTTTGAGGATGAATAATCGGCTTTATGCAATATATCATTTTACCATCTACTGTTATTGGTGGTATTATTTCAATGTTTAGAATTAACTTAAACCAATTATCATTTTTTTCTTGATTACCTGATAGATGATCTAATTTATTTATTGATAGTTTAGGAATTATAGTTTATTGTTTGGTTACAAGTTGTATATATTTTGGATTAAGAGGTTTTCGTTGATTTGTTAATATTTCAGGAATCATTAAATGATTGTCAACTTGTTTTTTGATTATTTGTGCCATTATTCTGGTAATCAAAAACGGCACTATAGTTTATCAACAAGCATTTGTTGGTACTAAACATCTTCATTTTACAATTAATATTTTTAATAATGCTTTTAGTAATTTTTTCTACTTTTTCCTTGGTTTTGAGACCTTTACTGTTATTGGAAAAAATGTTAAAAATCCTAATAAAAATTTAGGTAGGGGAACAATTATTGTCTTATTTTTGACAACTATTTTTTATTTAATGATTACAATTTTAATTATTGGTGCCATCAGTTCACAGGGACCTAATGGTAATAACGGATGAGCAAATGGTGGTAATAATTATAACCCAAATAATGTTATTGCTGGCATTGCTGGTACAACGGGTATCATTTTACTAGTTATTTGTACTTTATCAATTAAATTGAATGGTGTAATACAAGTAGCGCTATATTCTGGAGCTATGCTACAACCATTAGCCAAAGAAGGATACATTAGTGAAAAAATAGCCAAATTAAATAAAGAAAATATTGCAATGTATGGTAATACTATTAATTTTATAATTACAATTATAGTTTGTATTATTATGCTAATAATTCCGGATTTAATTGGAATTAGTTTTAATTATAACCAAATGTTGGGATTTACAACTAATATAACAATCTTTGTTTATCTTTTTGTTATAACAGCAACTTGTGTTATGGGTTATTATAAAAAAATAAAAATAAAAGTTATTGAATGAATTATGTTTATTATTTGTTTATTATTTTTAATTAGTCAATTCATTATTTTTAATTATAATATGATTCATGATTTAGTAAGCAACAAAGGAATCATATTAATTGCAATTGTGATTAAGTTTTTAATGTTTTGAGTATTTATTATAATTGCTACTATTATTTATTTTACTTATTATAAACCAAAACTAAAACAAAGATTAATAACAAATCCAGAATATCAAAATCAATTAGATAAAGAATTTATTTTTAATTCTCATCTAGTAGTTAATTAAATTATTTAAAAATTATATTATAGCTAACTAAAGTAATGTTTACTCATATCTTGAAAAACAAAATCAATAGCTTTTTTAATATTTGGTCAATAATTTGGTAATATTTTTCTTATATTATGTTTTATAGCAAATCAAAAATGTTCAATTGGATTTAAATTAGGAGAATATGGCGGAAGAAATAATAGTTTGCATCCAGCATTTTCAATTAATTGTTGTGTTAATTTAGATTTATGAAACGTTGCATTATCTAAAACTATAATTTGTCCACGCTTTAATACTGGAATTAGTTTATTTTTAACATATGATTCAAAAATTTTACTATTGCAATGTCCTTCAAATGCTCATAAGGCTTTTAATTTACCTTTATTTAGTGAACCAATTATACTCATTCTCTTTATTTTATATGCGGGTTTATTATCAAATAATCTTTTACCTTTTTCAGATCAACCATATTTATAAAATTCATTATCATCAATTCCAGATTCATCAATATATACTAAATCTTCATTCATTATTTTAGCTATTTCTTTTAAAAAATCTTCTTGTTTATTTTTATCTCTTTGTTCATATAGAAAAGTTTTTTTTATATGTATAATTTAGTTTTTTAAAATAGTTATAAACTGTTTCTTTAGTCATATTTCCAAATTTATCAATTACTTTTTGAACTGTAACATCTTTATTTTCTACTAAATAATTTTTTAATTCATCTAAATCCTTTATTTTGTGGCTATGTCCTTTTTGATAATTCAAAATTGGTTTTATATGCCCAGTTTCTTTTTTTCTTTTTCTTCATAAAAATAAAGTCTTTCTAGTGATATTGAACACTTTACAAATTTCTTTAATTTTCATATTTTTACTTTCATAAGCTTCTATTACTTTTCTTCGTAAGTCTTCACTGTATGGTTTTGGCATAATTTAATCTTCCTAATCTATTTTAATTATTGCTGAATTGTACTTTTAAATTCAAAAACTGTTTAAATTACATATTATTATTTTACATTATTTATGAGTAAATATTACTTTAGTTAGCTATATGTGCATTAATTATGGTTTGAAACTTAACAGTATGCATTCATTTTTTGCCAGAAAATCAATCTTTTTGATTATATTTTGGTCGTTCTGTTTCTACTTCTGTTACATCAATTATCAAAATTTTATTTTTGAATTCTTCTTTTTAAAAAAATATTTTTATTTGTTAAATTATTAAACTTATTATTATTTATTAAAATGTCTTCAATTGAACGAATATTTCGTAAAGCAGTAGTATCAACCATATCATACTCAGCACCAATACTATGATATGTACGATTTTCATATAAATATCTTAAAGTCATTACTAGTCTATCTTCTATTGACATTTTATATGGCCTTCCACCAGTGGTATTTTTTAGATTTTGATGATCTAATAAAATATTTAAAATTTCATTAAAAACTAGTTTATTAATACCAACTATTTTACGAAAATATTGATCCGGTTTATCTTTTAATTCAAAATATGTCATAAAATTTATCCTTAACTATTCAAATTTTATTTTAATAATAACAAAAAAATGAAAAGTTAACTAGTTATGCAGTAAGTCTACTAAATAAAGGTAAATTAAAAGCCTTATGAGCATTTGAAGGACATTGCAATAGTAAAATTTTTGAATCATATGTTAAAAATAAACTAATTCCAGTATTAAAGCGTGGACAAATTATAGTTTTAGATAATGCAACGTTTCATAAATCTAAATTAACACAACAATTAATTGAAAATGCTGGATGCAAACTATTATTTCTTCCGCCATATTCTCCTAATTTAAATCCAATTGAACATTTTTGATTTGCTATAAAACATAATATAAGAAAAATATTACCAAATTATTGACCAAATATTAAAAAAGCGATTGATTTTGTTTTTCAAGATATGAGTAAACATTACTTTAGTTAGCTATATTTTAAAATCAGAGGTATATATTATGCATAAAAATTATCCAAGTCATGTCACCAAAGAACAATTTGAGAACATAAAATCAATTTTAGAAAATAGCAAAAAGAAAACAAAACCAAGAAGTTTAGATTTATATGAAGTATTTTGTGCAATTTTATATGTATTAAAAAGTGGTTGTCAATGAAGAATGCTACCAAAAAATTTTCCAAAATGACAAACTGTATATTATTATTTTCAAATTTGAAGTAAAAATAACGGTAAAGAAGCTAGTGTATGGCAATTAATTTTAAAAAAAATTGGTTAAAAAAGTTCGTATCAACAATAATCGCAAAGAACAAACTAGTTTTTGTATAATTGATTCGCAAAGTGTTAAAAATACAGATACTACTGAAAATAAAGGTTATGATGCTGGTAAAAAGATTTCAGGAATAAAGCGTCATATTATTGTTGATTCTCAAGGTTTACCACATGCAATTTACATAACCACAGCAGAAAAAACAGATCGTAATAGCGCTATAATAATGATTGAAAATGAAAAAGAAAATCTTTCTGCAGTTCAAAAAATAATAGTAGATGCTGGTTATACTGGTGAAAAATTTGCTTCTGAAATCAAAACAATCATAAATGCAAATGTTGAAATTATAAAACGCAATGAACTACATACTTTTGTAGTATTACCAAAAAGATGAATTGTAGAACGAAGCTTTGCTTGATTAGAAAAATACAGAAGATTATGAAAAAATTGTGAAAGAAAACTAAATACTAGTTTACAAATGGTTGTTCTTTCCTTTATTTCAGTTTTATTAAAAAGATTCTAAACAGGTTCTTAGGTATCACTCCACTTTTTATTTATACATGCAAGTCCACATGCTCTGGCTACTATTTTTAACAACTGTGTTGTAGTTCACTTTTTTAGTTCCCTAACACGTGTTGATAATAGCGTTAAAGAGGGTTATTAATTATTAACTTTCTCCTACTTGGTCACTGCGTGTAGTAGATATTTAAAGGGTGTTAATAATAAAAATTTTAAAATTTTACGATTACACAAAAAAAGACAAGATTTTTATTCTCGTCTTTTGTCATTTATTTTTAATTTAAGGGTTTAAAAAAGAAAGGAGTTATTTTTAAAACTTTTTAGTTATCGACATCTTCGCCACGCTCCCAAAATTTAAGCAGGCATTTTGTCAACTTTTAAAGATACTACCTTTACTTCCTTTGCTTCACCAAACATTACTCTTAAAAATACATCAGTAGTAACATCATTAGGGTACTTGTTTATAGCAGTTCCACCATCAGTAGTAGATCAAACTAATTTTTGACCACCAACTAACTTAACTAAAGAATCATATAGATTTTTTTCTTTAGTTTTTCCATCAGCTCAAGGTAAACATGTAAGAACATCTCCATTTTTTTTAAATTTTTTTTCTTTAGTCAATGCTAAATTGGTCTTTATAACAATTGCTGCCACTTCAGCAGGAACACCTAATGTATCTTTCTTAAGAGTATTAATAGTATATTTTTTTACAGATTTGGCATCATCTCCAGTTGCCTTATCCATAATATTAATTTGACAAGTACCAGCAGCAACATTAAAATCAGTTTTTCCACTATTTGCTTCAATTTTACCTGCTTCAGTACTTTCAACTTTTGCAGATAAAGCAGTAATCCCTTTAACATCATCAGCTGAATAAAACTTCTTGCTATCAGGCGTAAATCCTAAATCTTTTAAAAAGGCTGCAGCATCATCACTTATTGCTTGAAATTTATCAGAATCAGTACCAGTACCTGCTTTTAATAATTTTTCATTAAATTTAGTTGTTGTAATTTTTGTATTATCAGTAGCAACAATAGCAACTGAATAATTTTCTTTACCAGTAGTACTTTCGTCCTTTTTTAGTTCTTGATTAATTGTACTTGTATTTTCATTACTATATCATCCTAGTAATGCTGCATATTTGCCATTCAATGCTGGCGCTTTTGTTTGAGTTCCACATGCAACAACTGAACTTGCTGCAACTGTTGTTAAAGCAGCAGCACCCATTAGTCGTAGTAATGTTTTCATATTTCTCATATTGTTTTTCCCCCTTAGATAATTTTTCTGAAAAATATAAACTATTTTCTGCTATTAATTATACATTCTTTTTTATTTGGTGTTCTTTTTATAATATTTTTCATTATTAAGTGTTATTTTGCTTTTTTTAAGAAAATAATTTCAAAAATGTTAGGATTAAATTGTTCATTAACTGAACATTCTTATTATTTTTTATATATACTCTACATTACTTCCAAGATTATTGAGTAATATAATGTAAAAAGACCTGAAAATTTTTCAGGTTTTTTTATATTTAAAAATTAAGAACAGAAAATAAAAATACATTTTTTTAATTAAAATTTCAAGGACAGAAGATTATTAGAAAAATTAATTTATTTATTAAATTTTGTTCGTTTATAAACTGTGTTTTTAATAGTCTAATTGTTCTTTATGAATTTGAATGTTTTCTGGATTATTATTATTTAAAATAATTTGATTCATTATATTTCTTTGACTATTAGAACCTGTTTAGAATCTTTTTTGATTAATTTTTAATAAAATTTATATTATAATGGTTATTTTATAATAAAAAATAGATTTTTAGTCGATAAGTTTTCAAATGATAAAATCTTTTTAATAAAATTGAAATAAAGGAAAGAACAACCATTTGTAAACTAGTATTTAGTTTTCTTTCACAATTTTTTCATAATCTTCTGTATTTTTCTAATCAAGCAAAGCTTCGTTCTACAATTCATCTTTTTGGTAATACTACAAAAGTATGTAGTTCATTGTGTTTTATAACTTCAACATTTGCATTTATGATTGTTTTGATTTCAGAAGCAAATTTTTCACCAGTATAACCAGCATCTACTATTATTTTTTGAACTGCAGAAAGATTTTCTTTTTCATTTTCAATCATTATTATAGCGCTATTACGATCTGTTTTTTCTGCTGTGGTTATGTAAATTGCATGTGGTAAACCTTGAGAATCAACAATAATATGACGCTTTATTCCTGAAATCTTTTTACCAGCATCATAACCTTTATTTTCAGTAGTATCTGTATTTTTAACACTTTGCGAATCAATTATACAAAAACTAGTTTGTTCTTTGCGATTATTGTTGATACGAACTTTTTTAACCAATTTTTTTTAAAATTAATTGCCATACACTAGCTTCTTTACCGTTATTTTTACTTCAAATTTGAAAATAATAATATACAGTTTGTCATTTTGGAAAATTTTTTGGTAGCATTCTTCATTGACAACCACTTTTTAATACATATAAAATTGCACAAAATACTTCATATAAATCTAAACTTCTTGGTTTTGTTTTCTTTTTGCTATTTTCTAAAATAGATTTTATGTTCTCAAATTGTTCTTTGGTGACATGACTTGGATAATTTTTATGCATAATATATACCTCTGATTTTAAAATATATAATCATTTTACATTATTTTCGAAAAGATTCTAAACAGGTTCTTAATCCATTATTACTTAATTCTTGGTGAAAATATTTATTTAAGTTACCTTTATTATTTAAAAGATAATTAATAGCATTATGTGTTCCGCGATCTCAATTTCTTATAATTTGTTGAAAAAAAAATCAACTTTGTATTATTGGATTTATAGGTCTTTGACTTTGAAGAATAAAACATTTAACACTTCTGAAACGAATACTTTCTGATGTAGCTAGAATTGCTCCTATTAATGAGCATTTAATTTCATTTTCATTTAAGTTAGAATTTGTTAACAATAAAAAATCATTATGTATTGTTTGTCAAGAATAATTATTATGTGCCTGGAGTCCATTACTTGCTACATAACTTCCTACAAAAGGTAAAGATTGGCAAATAATATTTTCTATATTAGGATTTATTAATGTGCTATCTTCAAAATAATAATAAGTTGTTTCAAAAGTAAATCCTTGTAGGTATAAAGTTTTTGAACAAAAAAATAATTTTAACGTTTTTTGTTCAATATTTACAGTAATTGAAAAGTAATCATATTGTGCTTTTTGATTTATATAATAAAACTCTGAGTTAGCATTTGAACTATAGCTAACTAAAGTAATGTTTACTCATATCTTGAAAAACAAAATCAATCGCTTTTTTAATATTTGGTCAATAATTTGGTAATATTTTTCTTATATAGCTAACTAAAGTAATGTTTACTCATATCTTCAAAAACAAAATCAATCGCTTTTTTAATATTTGGTCAATAATTTGGTAATATTTTTCTTATATTATGTTTTATAGCAAATCAAAAATGTTCAATTGGATTTAAATTAGGAGAATATGGCGGAAGAAATAATAGTTTGCATCCAGCATTTTCAATTAATTGTTGTGTTAATTTAGATTTATGAAACGTTGCATTATCTAAAACTATAATTTGTCCACGCTTTAATACTGGAATTAGTTTATTTTTAACATATGATTCAAAAATTTTACTATTGCAATGTCCTTCAAATGCTCATAAGGCTTTTAATTTACCTTTATTTAGTGAACCAATTATACTCATTCTCTTTATTTTATATGCGGGTTTATTATCAAATAATATTTTACCTTTTTCAGATCAACCATATTTATAAAATTCATTATCATCAATTCCAGATTCATCAATATATACTAAATCTTCATTCATTATTTTAGCTATTTCTTTTAAAAAATCTTCTTGTTTATTTTTATCTCTTTGTTCATATAGAAAAGTTTTTTTTATATGTATAATTTAGTTTTTTAAAATAGTTATAAACTGTTTCTTTAGTCATATTTCCAAATTTATCAATTACTTTTTGAACTGTAACATCTTTATTTTCTGCTAAATAATTTTTTAATTCATCTAAATCCTTTATTTTGTGGCTATGTCCTTTTTGATAATTCAAAATTGGTTTTATATGCCCAGTTTCTTTTTTTCTTTTTCTTCATAAAAATAAAGTCTTTCTAGTGATATTGAACACTTTACAAATTTCTTTAATTTTCATATTTTTACTTTCATAAGCTTCTATTACTTTTCTTCGTAAGTCTTCACTGTATGGTTTTGGCATAATTTAATCTTCCTAATCTATTTTAATTATTGCTGAATTGTACTTTTAAATTCAAAAACTGTTTAAATTACATATTATTATTTTACATTATTTATGAGTAAATATTACTTTAGTTAGCTATATTATGTTTTAGAACCTGTTTAGGATCTTTTTTGATTAATTTTTAATAAAATTTATATTATAATGGTTATTTTATAATAAAAAATAGATTTTTAGTCGATAAGTTTTCAAATGATAAAATCTTTTTAACAAAAAAATGAAAAAGAAAATAAATTATTGGTTAAGTACCTATTTATAAATGATTATTTCTTGTTTTAGTTAAATTCTATTAAAAAGATCCTAAACAGGTTCTTAGAAATAGAAGTACATTTTTCTGAATTTTCTTCAAGTGTAACCCATCCACAAGTTTATTTTTAATATATTCAGATAATTCAAATAAATTTAATGCTTTCTCATTTATTTTTAAGTTACTATTTGTTTTTTAAATTCATCGGTATATGAATTAATATTGGCCATAATTATAGTTCCTTTCTTTCAACTAATTTGTTCACTTGTCTACGTAATTAGTGTCCAATAAAGTGTAACCCATCCACACCATTTATTTTAAAAAATAGAAACTTTAAAATAAATGTTATATCTTTCAATGATAATAGAACAAAAACAATTACTACTATATAAATAATTATATTTAATCAATTTAAAACTTGAAAATTATCATTAATATAATGAAAAATATTTCTACAATATAATCTACGATAATAAAACTCTATCATTTAATAAATTTCTATTGTTTTCAAATTAATAATATTGTATAATGAACAATGAATTAGAATTATAGCAAGACAGCTACCAGCTGTCTTTATTATTTCTAGTGTAATATATGGATGGGTTACACTTTATTGGACACTAATTACGTAGACAAGTGAACAAATTAGTTGAAAGAAAGGAACTATAATTATGGCCAATATTAATTCATATACCGATGAATTTAAAAAACAAATAGTAGCTTTATATCAAAGCGGCAAATCAGTATCTTACCTTGCTAAAGAATATAATGTTACAAGAGCAGCTACTTATAATTGAATTAAGCAATTTACTAATTCAGGTAGTTTTAAAGCTAAAGATAATCGTTCTGTTGAAGAAAATGAATTAATTAAATTAAGAAAAGAATTAAAACAATTACGAATGGAAAATGATATTTTAAAGCAAGCAGCACTAATAATAGGCAGAAAATAGAAATTATTACAAACAATAAGTTTAAATATAAAATTCGCACAATGTGTCATTTTTTAAAAATTTCTAAATCAACATATTATTTTAATTTAAAGAAAAAAGAAAATAAAATTCAAAATAATATTTATGATGAAGCTATTATTAGTGCTTTTAAAGAAAATAAATGTGTTTATGGAACAAGAAGATTAAAAGTAATATTAGAAAACCAAGAAATTTATTTATCAAGACGAAAAATTAAAGAAATTATGAATAAGCATAATTTAATATCAAAATACACTAAATTATCATTCAAAAATCATAATAACAAAGTAAATGATGAAAAAATCACTAATCTTGTGAATAGAAACTTTAATAATAGGCTTAAAAATGAAGTTATTGTCAGTGATTTAACTTATGTTCAAGTTAATGGTAAATGAAACTATATTTGCTTATTAATTGACCTATTTAACCGCAAAATTATTGGACATAGTGTAGGTACTAGAAAAGATGCCTTATTAGTACATCAAGCATTTATGCAATCAAATCGCTGTTTAAAAGATATTCAAATATTTCATAGTGATTGTGGTAATGAATTTAATAATAAAATTATTGATAAACTTTTACTAGCATTCAATATTACTCGCTCTTTAAGCAAAAAAGGTTGTCCTTATGACAATGCTGTTGCTGAAGCAACTTTTAAAACTTTCAAAACTGAATTTATTAATGATAAAAATTTTAGATCATTAATCCAATTAAAATTAGAATTATTTGATTACATCAATTGATACAACAACATAAGAATCCACAGCACTTTAAACTACTTAACTCCAGTTAATTATCAAAAACAAATGTCTACCAAAAAATAGTCCTAAAAAGTGTTGCCATTCCAATATTTTATTTTTTTATTTAAGTATATTTTCATTTTAAAATAAATCTATTTCAAATACTATTAAATAATAAACAACAATGTTTATAAAAAACAAGGAGGAGAAAAAGTGGACAAAGAAATTAGTCAAATCATTTTAAATGCCATAAATGAAATTGCTGAAGAAAAACAAATAGCAAAAGAAGATATCATTGAAGCTTTAAAAGAAGGACTAAAAAAAGCATATGAATATCAAAGTCATCGTGATGATAGTACAAATATCAGAATTGAAATTGATCAAAATAAAGGTACTATTAAAATTTTAAAGGATTTAATTGTTGTTCCAAAAGTTGAAGATCCTGAATTAGAAATTGCACTTTCAACTATTAAAACAAAGAATCCCGGTTTAACAATTGGTGATACATATACGCAAATAATTCCTAGTGATCAATTCTCTCGTTTATCAATTTTTAAAGCCATTCAAGTAGTTAAACAATCAATTCGTGAAGCAGAAAAAACATCAATTTATGATGAATTTATTGATAAAAAAGATCACATATTAATTGGTACTATTGAAAGCGTTGAAGAAACTTATATGTTAATTAAAATTGGTAGAGCCTATGCTTTCTTACCAAAACAAAATCAAATCCCTAATGAGATCTTACCAAAAAATAAACCAATTGCTAATAATACTTATATCAAATTTTATGTTGAAGATATTATTAAAAATAAAAACTATGGTCAAATTTTAGCATCAAGAACTCACGTTAATTTTTTACGTTGTTTACTAGAATTAGAAGTTCCTGAAATCGCACAAGGCGTAATCGAAGTTAAAGATATTGCTCGTATTCCTGGAATTAGAGCTAAGGTTGCAATTGTTAGTCATGATCCAAGCATTGATGGTATTGGTGCATGTATTGGCCCAAAAGGCGAAAGAACAAAACTAATTACGCAAGAATTAAGTGGCGAAAAAATTGATATTATTGCCTGAAATCCTAATATAAAAGAATATATAATTAACGCTTTAACACCAGCTAAAGTTATTTCAATTGATATTAATGAAGAAGAAAAACAAGCAAATATTATTGTTCCTACTGAACAATTATCATTAGCTATTGGTAAAAATGGTATGGCTGCTAAATTAGTTGCCGGTGTAACTCACTGAAATATTAATATTACTTCATTAGAACAAGCAAATGAAAATAATATTAAATTTACTTGAAATGGTAATATTAAAGAAAGTGAATATGAAAAGTTTATATCTGAATTATTAAAAAAAACACAATGAAAAAATAAAAATCAATAAACAATAAAGTAGGTCATTATGAATAAAATACCTTTAATTCAACGTAAAAAAATACCAATGCGTAAATGTATAGTTACAAATACTATTTTACCTAAACGTGAATTAATTAGAATTGTTATTAATAAAGAAGGACAATTATTCATTGATAAAACTGGCAAACAAAATGGTCGAGGTGCCTACATCCAACCTAAACTTGAATTAATACCTTTGCTTATTAAAAATAAGGCATTAGAACGAGCATTAAAAACAAAAATTCCAAATGAATTTTATGAACAATTAATTAATGAAATTAAAAAAAATTGAGATTAATTTTCCCAAGCGAAAGGCGGGATGCAAATGGCAAAAAAACGAATATCTCAACAAACACAAAATATTAATCAACAACTAAAACAAAAAACATCTCAAATTAATGAAAAAGGAGTATTTTTATATAACGAACCATTAACTATTTCAGAATTTGCTAAAGCATTGCATCATCCAGTAACTGACATTATTAAATACTTCATGAAACAAGGCAAACTATTTAATCAAAATCAAATATTAACTCAAGAATTAATGCTTGAACTTTGTTTGGAATGAAATATTGATTTTGAAAAAGCTAAAGTGGTAACATATGAAAACTTATTAGAAAATATTAATCTCGAAGATGATAAAAAAAATTTAGTAACTCGACCACCTGTTGTTACAATTATGGGCCATGTTGATCATGGAAAAACAACACTATTAGATACTATCCGTAATTCTAAAGTTACTAATCAAGAACACGGTGGTATTACTCAACATATTGGTGCTTATCAAATTAAAACTAATAATAAATTAATTACTTTTATTGATACCCCAGGTCATAAAGCATTTACTGAAATGCGTTCACGTGGTTCTAAAATTACTGATATTGTTGTTCTAGTAGTTGCTGGTGATGATGGTGTGATGCCACAAACTCGTGAAGCAATTGACCATGCAAAAATAGCTGGTGTTTCAATTATTGTTTTTGTTAATAAAATGGATAAACCAAATGTTAATACTGATCGCATTATGAATGAACTAGCTAATTGTGATTTAACTAGTGAAGAATGAGGTGACGATACTATTTTTGTTTATGGTAGTGCTTTAAAAAATCAAGGAATTGATGAATTATTAGAAGCAATATTAGTAATTGCTGAATTAAAAGAACTAAATGCTAATCCAAATCGATTTGCTAATGGAACTGTTATCGAATCTCATCATGATAAAAATGTTGGTTCAATTTGTACTTTATTAATACAAGGTGGAACACTAAAAGTTACTGATATTGTAGTTGCGGGTAGTGTTAAAGGAAAAATTAAACGCCTTATTAATGATACTGGTAAAATAATTACTAAAGCCGGACCTTCAATGCCTGTTCAAGTTTTAGGATTTGAAACAGCCCCTACTCCTGGTGAATCTTTTATTGTTTTTAATGATGATAAATTAGCAAGAAAAGTAGCACTAGTACGACAAACAGAAGAAACAAATAAAATTAGAAATAATCGACAAATTAGTTTAGGTAATTTAACACAAGATGTTGCTACAGGTGAATTAAAACAAATTAATGTTATTTTACGAGCAGATACTCAAGGTTCAGTGCAAGCAATCGTTCAAGCAGTAAATAAAATTAATGTTAATGATATTACTGTTAAGTTTATTAGAGCAACTATTGGTGGTATTAGTGAATCAGATATTAAACTTGCTCAAACTTCAGGAAGTATTATTTATGGTTTCAATGTTCGCCCCAATCATGTTATTCGTGAAGCTGCTAACAATGCCGGTGTTGAAATTAGATTACATAATATCATTTATAAAATAACTGAAGAATTAGAATTGGCTGCTAAAGGTTTATTAGAACCAACTTATGAAGATAAAATTCTTGGTCAAGCACGAGTTATTAAAACTTTTCATTTTTCAAAAGTAGGAACAATTGCTGGTTGTGTTGTCATTAATGGTTTCATTCAACGTAATAGCAAAGTTCATATCATTCGTGATGATGTTGTTATTTATAACGGTGAAATCAGTGGTTTAAAACATGAAAAAAATGATTTAAAAATCGCTAAAAAAGAAACTCAATGCGGCATTACTATTAAAAATTTTAATGACTTAAAAGAAAATGATATTATTGAATCATATTTAGTAGAAGAAGTGGAGACAAAATAGGATGTCTATAATTAAATTTGAACAACAAGAAAGTTTCTTAAAAAAAGAAATTACTAATATATTAAAAAAAGAATCAAAAAATATTCTTTTCAAAGATATCACTATTACTAATGTAAAAATAACAAAAGATAACAGTTATGCTACCATTTATTGAACAGTTTACTTAGATAATTTAGATATTAAAACCATTAGTAATGCTTTAGAAAAAGCGAAAGGTTTTTGTCGAAGCGCACTTGCTAAAACAAGTAATAAATATAAAGTTCCAGAATTACGCTTTAAATATGATAATACCAACACTAGAGTTAAAAACATTGAAGAAATATTAAAAAATATCAAAAATAATAATTCTTCAAATGAATAAAAAGAATTAAAATTTTTTTATAATAATTATTTAATAATTACTATAAAACACTATTTAAAAAAATAAAATTATTAGTATAATAAAAAAGGAATCATCAATAAAATAAGGGAATTATTCAGTAGCTACTAAGTAAGAAAGGAAAGCTACTATTAATGGCACAAAAAATTTATTCAACACCAAATAGTGATGATTTTTATGTTATTCCTGAATTTTTAGAACATCAACAATGTTGAATGGTATGACCAGAAAGAACCGATAATTGAAGATTAGGCGCTAAACCAGCACAAGAAAAAATAAGTAAACTTGCTAATATTATTAGTGAACATGAACATGTAAATATGATTGTTAGTAAAAATCAATTTAATAATGCTAGAAATTTATTAAATAAAAATATTACAATTATCGAAATGTCTACTAATGATTGCTTTATTCGTGATTATGGTCCAATCTTTCTTCAAAATAAAGAAACAAAGAATATTAGAGGCTTAAAATTTAATTTTAATGCTTGAGGTGGAGAAATAGCAGGTATTTATTCACCTTGAAATGATGATGATATGGTAGCATACAAAATATTTGAACTACAAAAAATTGATTACTATTTTCTACCAATCATTTTAGAATCTAGCATGATTATGTTAGATGGTGAAGGTACTTGTTTTGCTAGTTATGAAGGTATTTTATGCCAAGAACGTAATCCTAATTTATCACAAGAACAAATAGAAATGTATTTAAAAGACTATCTAAATGTTGTAAATATTATTTGAATACCTTGGATGGGTTACCATATGATGAAACCAAAGGAAGATTAGATAATATCATGTGTATAGTTGATAGTAATACTATTTTATTAAGTTGAACAGAAAATACTATTGATGATCGTTATCTTGCTGTTAAAAATTGTTGAGATGTATTATCAAAATCAATAAATGCTCATGGCAAAAAATATAAAATTATAAAAATTCCTTTACCAAAAAATGACATTCGTAATAGTGATGATATTAAAATGATTGATTTTAACATTTATCATAATCGTATCCTAGCAAATCAAAAACTTGTCACTAGTTATCTTAACTTATATATAAGTAACAAAGTTGTTATTATTCCTACTTTCAATGATGAAGAAAGCGAAACTAAACTTCTAGATATTTTATCAAAAACAAATGTATTCAATAATAAACAAATTGTTTTATTTGATGCTCGAGAACTTATTCTTGGTAAAAGTGGTATTCATAGTTTAATTTGTCATCAACCAGCTTTAATATCTACTACATAATTTTATAAAGTTTTATCTTATTCTTTATCTTTAAATTAAAAAAAATTAACTAGTTAAAATTTAATTATTTTAACTAGTTATTTCTATTTAAAAAATATAAAATTTATTAAATTTAATTTAAATTTTAAAGATACTAAAACTAGAAAATAACTTTCAATCCTAATATATAGCTAACTAAAGTAATATTTACTCATAAATAATGTAAAATAATAATATGTAATTTAAACAGTTTTTGAATTTAAAAGTACAATTCAGCAATAATTAAAATAGATTAGGAAGATTAAATTATGCCAAAACCATACAGTGAAGACTTACGAAGAAAAGTAATAGAAGCTTATGAAAGTAAAAATATGAAAATTAAAGAAATTTGTAAAGTGTTCAATATCACTAGAAAGACTTTATTTTTATGAAGAAAAAGAAAAAAAGAAACTGGGCATATAAAACCAATTTTGAATTATCAAAAAGGACATAGCCACAAAATAAAGAGAATGAGTATAATTGGTTCACTAAATAAAGGTAAATTAAAAGCCTTATGAGCATTTGAAGGACATTGCAATAGTAAAATTTTTGAATCATATGTTAAAAATAAACTAATTCCAGTATTAAAGCGTGGACAAATTATAGTTTTAGATAATGCAACGTTTCATAAATCTAAATTAACACAACAATTAATTGAAAATGCTGGATGCAAACTATTATTTCTTCCGCCATATTCTCCTAATTTAAATCCAATTGAACATTTTTGATTTGCTATAAAACATAATATAAGAAAAATATTACCAAATTATTGACCAAATATTAAAAAAGCTATTGATTTTGTTTTTCAAGATATGAGTAAACATTACTTTAGTTAGCTATAGTTATTTTTGTAAGTTACACAGATTACTAAACATTACCTATATAATTTTTATGATTTAACTTTACCATATTTAATTAAAAAAAATAGAAAAATAATAATATCAGTATAGTTATTAAAATGGTTCAATATATATTTTATTAAAGAAGATTTTGTTGTGAATTTGAACAACTGTTTAAAAAGGGATTATTTAATTCTTCATCATTTGCTAATTGTTTATCAAATTTTTTTTCATCAGTTACTTTTTGATCTTGTAATAATGGCATAGTTTCCCTTGAAATTAATGGTGAATTTGGTGTTTCATTATTTTTTATGTCTAATAACAAATTTTTAATTTCAATATTTTTAGCATTTATTATTTCTTTTATTTCTTTATTTTTATTAATACATCCAAAACTAAAAACTTTAATAACAAAATTTAAAATTGGATTTATCTTTTTTTTCTCTAGCTTGACAATATCACTTTTTAATTTTGTTATTTTTTCTTGTTTTAATGATAATTTATCTTCTAAATGTCTTTCTTCTTGTTTTATTTTGTATTCTTCTTGAGTTATGAATATAATAAATGAAGTTCCTAGACATGAGTTTATTTCATTTATTTTTTCTAATATTTGTTTTTGTTTATTAGGTGTATGACTATCAAATTCCGCTTTTGATAAGCAAATTTGTTTTATATCACGTGCAAATAAGATTCTAGAATAAATATGAGCCTCTATATAATTTCCTTCACTTTTACCATAATTACGATGAGGAACAATTTTTTTTCCATTAGCTTTATTAATTAAACTTTCTAAACAATTATATCCAAATAAATCATTTTGACAATATCTTATCAATCTTGGGAAGTGAAAAAAAGTAGATATTTTATCTTTTAATTTCCCACCACTGAACGTAGGTGGTGAATACGTATCATAAGGACTATATGTACAATTATGTTTTACATAATCTTTTAGTATAATAAAAGATTTTCCATACATAGGAGCTCCACCCATAGGATTTTCCAAAAAATCTAATGCTGCATAGCAAGGTCTACTTGTTCACTGAAAATTAGCACTTTTTTTTGTTTGATCGCCAGTAGGGGTTGAAAAACGTCCAAATTTTTCATATTTACTATTATCAAATAATTGATTTAGATAAAATGCAACTTCCTCTACATTTGCTCGACCTACATTATAGTTAGAAATTTCATTTGGTTTTTCCTTATAAGCAAAACAATTTAAAACCTCTGATCATTTATTATCAATATCGTATATTTTTGAAAAATCAAAATTAATTGTTAACCTTGATGATTGTAATATTTTAGTAATCTTTTCTAAGAACCTGTTTAGGATCTTTTTTGATTAATTTTTAATAAAATTTATATTATAATGGTTATTTTATAATAAAAAATAGATTTTTAGTCGATAAGTTTTCAAATGATAAAATCTTTTTAACAAAAAAATGAAAAAGAAAATAAATTATTGGTTAAGTACCTATTTATAAATGATTATTTCTTGTTTTAGTTAAATTCTATTAAAAAGATCCTAAACAGGTTCTAATAAATCTTTTGCATTTTCTTGACTCATCTTGCATTTTTTAGATAATATTTTTAAAGCAGATTCATAATCTTCTTGTTGAGAGGATTCGCATAGTTCATAAATTTGATGTAAAATTTCACTTCTAAACAATTGACCACAAATCTCTTTTTTTAATTTTTCTTCATCTTTTGAATTATTTGATGAAGTTGAAGAAAAACCACCATTAATATGTGATAAATCAGATTGTTTGATATATGTCATAATATTTATCTCCTCTATACTTAAGATGGACATTTGAAATCTATTTTATTGGTCTAAGCAATAGAGTATTTCCAATACACCTATTGTATTTTTTATGTTTTTTATTTATTAAATACAATAAAAACTCATTTATTTTTTAAATTAAAATAATGAGTTAAAAAACCAATATTTAGTTTACACTTACTCATTTTATTAAATTTTAGAAAAAATACAAGTTATTAATTAAAAAAATATATTTTTTCCAAAATTATTATCACTACTATTTTCCTATATTTCATCAATAAGAAATTATAAAAGATTATGCAATTACTATAATAATGTTATATATGATTGTAAAACATTATTGATGTTGAACATATATTATTGTATATCATAATATTTATATAAATTAATACATATAAGTATTAAGTTTAATATATAATTTTATTAATTTCTTTTTCTGTAATAAACTTATCAATCTTCCCTTGCGCTAAGATTGGGCTACCGCCACCCTTACCATTATATGTTTTTAATATTTTTTGTAAAATATTATTACTTTGATATTGTTTATTATTATGCAATTCTTTACTTGAAGCAACTAATACTAAATATTCTTGATTATTAATTTTATTAATAAAAATAATAATAATATTTTGATATTGATTACGATAATGTTCAATTATTTCTCTTAATGTTTTAATATCTAAATTTTCAAAATTTGCAATTAATAGTTTATAATTATTTTCATTTTTTGGAACTAAAGTTAAATATTTTTTCACTATCTTCTGACGATTTAATTCTTCAAAATTAATTTGTCATTTTTTAAATAAACCATGTAATTCTAGTAATAACATTTTTCCCTTTCTTCAATCAGCAGCTACCACTTTTAAGTTATTAATAGCATCATATATTTTTTCAATTTCTTCTTGCATACAATTATCTTTATTTTTTTGATATTAGACTTACTGCATAACGTTTTTAAGTTTTAATGATAAATTATAAAATCCTGCAATTAAATTAAATCTTAAAAATATTCGTTTTCTAGCTTTTCTAAATTTATAACCAATAATTTTAAAACATTTTAAAAATGCAAAAACATGTTCAATTTTTCTGCGAGTTTTATTAATAATCTTATTAAAAATTTTAATTTTACTTGTTTTAGGATTATTTTTACTAGTTTTAATGGGTAAAAATGTATTACTATGAATTTTTTGTAAACCTTGATAACCTTTATCTGCAAGAATTACAGTTTCTGACAAAAATTCTAACTTTGAATTTTTAAAAGTTTTAAAATCATGATTTTTACCAGTATCAGGAAAAATATTTAAAATTTCATTAGTATGTGCATTAATTATGGTTTGAAACTTAACAGTATGCATTCATTTTTTGCCAGAAAATCAATCTTTTTGATTATATTTTGGTCGTTCTGTTTCTACTTCTGTTACATCAATTATCAAAATTTTATTTTTGAATTCTTCTTTTTAAAAAAATATTTTTATTTGTTAAATTATTAAACTTATTATTATTTATTAAAATGTCTTCAATTGAACGAATATTTCGTAAAGCAGTAGTATCAACCATATCATACTCAGCACCAATACTATGATATGTACGATTTTCATATAAATATCTTAAAGTCATTACTAGTCTATCTTCTATTGACATTTTATATGGCCTTCCACCAGTGGTATTTTTTAGATTTTGATGATCTAATAAAATATTTAAAATTTCATTAAAAACTAGTTTATTAATACCAACTATTTTACGAAAATATTGATCCGGTTTATCTTTTAATTCAAAATATGTCATAAAATTTATCCTTAACTATTCAAATTTTATTTTAATAATAACAAAAAAATGAAAAGTTAACTAGTTATGCAGTAAGTCTATTGAATAAATAAATTATTGCTTTGTTCTTTAATCATCATTATTTGTTGTGTTAAGTATTCATTAATAGTTTTTAATGATATTAAAGCATGAATTCGATAAGAACCAGATCCTTTTGATTCAACATTAGTTATTAATAATTGTTCTACTTCTTGTGAATTATAACAATGAGTACCCCCACAAAGTTCAATTGAAAAATCACCAAACTTAATTACTCGAACTTTTTCTTCATATTTTTCACCAAAAAAAGCTAAAACTCCAATTTTGATTGCTTCTTCATATGTACAATAAATAATTTCACAAGGATATTTACCTTTAATTCATTTACTTACTTGTTGTTCTATACTTATAATTTGTTCTAAAGTTAACATTTGATAATGACTAAAATCTAATCGTAAATATTGATAATTATTAAAACTTCCAGATTGCATAACATGTAAACCCAATAATTTTCTTAAAGCAGCATGTAATAAATGAGTTCCTGAATGATTTTTTCTTGTATAAAAACGATGTGAACTATTAATTTGTGCTTCAACAATTTCTGTTTGTGTTAATTCACCTTTTACTTCCACTTGATGAATATGCTGTTTTTGTGGTCCTTGTTGTACATCAATAACAGAGGCCGTTCCATTTTCTCCTTTGATAATACCATCATCAGATGCTTGCCCCCCCTTTTCTGCATAAAAAGGCGTTTCATTTAAAATTAAATAACCTTTTTCATTTTTTAAAAATTTTACCTCATGCTCTGATTTAAACATAAAAACAATATTTGTATTTATTTGTTCTTTATCATAACCAACAAAGGTTGAAGGAACTTTTAAATTAGTTAGTAATGAAGATTGAATTGTTAATGCTTGATGATTAATTCTTACTTTTCTTGTATTATCTTTACTGTTATCCAATAACTTTTGAAAACCTTTTAAATCAACAGTAGCATTTTCTTCATTTGCAATCTCTAATGTTAATTCAATAGGATAACCATAGGTATCAAATAATTTAAAAGCCGCAGTTGCATCTACTTTTTTATTATCACTAATAACTTGTAATAATAATTGTTTTCCTGTTATTAATGTTGTTCAAAATTTTAATTCTTCGCTTTTAATAATATTAGTTACTAAATCGACTTTTTCATGTAATTCTTGATAATGTTGACCTATAACTTTTATAATAGACTTACTGCATAACTAGTTAACTTTTCATTTTTTTGTTATTATTAAAATAAAATTTGAATAGTTAAGGATAAATTTTATGACATATTTTGAATTAAAAGATAAACCGGATCAATATTTTCGTAAAATAGTTGGTATTAATAAACTAGTTTTTAATGAAATTTTAAATATTTTATTAGATCATCAAAATCTAAAAAATACCACTGGTGGAAGGCCATATAAAATGTCAATAGAAGATAGACTAGTAATGACTTTAAGATATTTATATGAAAATCGTACATATCATAGTATTGGTGCTGAGTATGATATGGTTGATACTACTGCTTTACGAAATATTCGTTCAATTGAAGACATTTTAATAAATAATAATAAGTTTAATAATTTAACAAATAAAAATATTTTTTTAAAAAGAAGAATTCAAAAATAAAATTTTGATAATTGATGTAACAGAAGTAGAAACAGAACGACCAAAATATAATCAAAAAGATTGATTTTCTGGCAAAAAATGAATGCATACTGTTAAGTTTCAAACCATAATTAATGCACATACTAATGAAATTTTAAATATTTTTCCTGATACTGGTAAAAATCATGATTTTAAAACTTTTAAAAATTCAAAGTTAGAATTTTTGTCAGAAACTGTAATTCTTGCAGATAAAGGTTATCAAGGTTTACAAAAAATTCATAGTAATACATTTTTACCCATTAAAACTAGTAAAAATAATCCTAAAACAAGTAAAATTAAAATTTTTAATAAGATTATTAATAAAACTCGCAGAAAAATTGAACATGTTTTTGCATTTTTAAAATGTTTTAAAATTATTGGTTATAAATTTAGAAAAGGTAGAAAACGAATATTTTTAAGATTTAATTTAATTGCAGGATTTTATAATTTATCATTAAAACTTAAAAACGTTATGCAGTAAGTCTAATAAATTATTAGTTTCTAGTTTTGTATAATAATCACGTTCAGTACCTTCTTCTGCTATAAATTCAGTTGGTATTCCTTTTCCTATATATTGATATAATGCAATAGAACTAGATTGATAATTAATATCATTAGAAACAACAGTAATGTCATTTGATTCCTTAGTAAATAATAATTGGATTTTTACATTATCATTTACAATTAACTCATCTAACTTAATAGTTTTTTGTGTTGTTCTTTGAATTTCACCACCTAAATTAAATATAGTTTTTTTATTACTATATATGTAATTATCAGTAGGAGTACTAGGTGGTTGATAAATGTAACCCCATATTGCTAAATATATTTTTCCAAATTCATTACTTGGAATAAAAGAAGACATTTTTTTTCATAAAGGACTAGTTACAATATTAAATCAATTATTTTTAATATCATCAATATTTTCATTAGTTTTGGTTAATTCATCATTCAATTTAGTTATATTATTTTCATTAGTAGTAATTCGTTTTTGTTGTTTAGCAGAAAAATCACAAGTTGGTGCATGTGTATAATCACCAATTTGTGGATTATTTTGTAATGCTTCGGGTGGTAATGTACCAATTTCATCAGGTCAATCTAAAATCATTGTTTCAGTTTCTTTATCATAATCAGTTGCAACATAACCTTTATTAATAAATTTACTAACAGGACCTCTATATATTTCATTTTCATTATCATCAACTAAATCATCATATAATTTAATTTGTTTTGATAATGTAAATTCTTTTTGTTGTTCAATTAATTCATCAACTTGATTTCTAGTATAAAATGCTTGAGAAGTATTCAATTGAGGCTGATAACACAACAATTATGATGACTAATTTTAAGAACAGTTTATTAAACGCAAATGAAATTAGAAATCCAAATCAAGCAAAAGATGCTGATGCTGCAGCATTTTTGAAAGAATTAGGAATTACAAGTGGTAGTGAAAATGAAGAATATTCATCTGATGATGTTAAAAAAATTACTACCTTATCTGCAAAAATTACAAGTACTGAAGCGGGTAAAACTGAAGAAAATAATACAGGAACTGATTTTAAAGTTCTTGCTGGTACTTGTCAAATTGATATTATAAGCAAAGATGATGATAGTGTAGTAAAATCTTATACTATCAATACTGCTAAAAATGATGGATTAAACATTTCAAAGATAGTTATTACTGAACTTATTAGTGATAAAAATGGTTTAAAATTAACTGCTGCGCAAGGATTTAAACAAGGTGAGTCTGTTGCTGATTTTAAATTAGTAATAAATTCAGAAAGTAAACAAAAACAATTTGATTCTCTAGTTCAAATATTGAATATAAATGTTAGTACTCAGTTCCATGCTAGAGTTGATGATGGTCCAGTAGTAACAGGAAATTTTAGAAATTTAAAAGTTTATTTAGCAATATATAGCTAACTAAAGTAATATTTACTCATAAATAATGTAAAATAATAATATGTAATTTAAACAGTTTTTGAATTTAAAAGTACAATTCAGCAATAATTAAAATAGATTAGGAAGATTAAATTATGCCAAAACCATACAGTGAAGACTTACGAAGAAAAGTAATAGAAGCTTATGAAAGTAAAAATATGAAAATTAAAGAAATTTGTAAAGTGTTCAATATCACTAGAAAGACTTTATTTTTATAGACTTACTGCATAACTAGTTAACTTTTCATTTTTTTGTTATTATTAAAATAAAATTTGAATAGTTAAGGATAAATTTTATGACATATTTTGAATTAAAAGATAAACCGGATCAATATTTTCGTAAAATAGTTGGTATTAATAAACTAGTTTTTAATGAAATTTTAAATATTTTATTAGATCATCAAAATCTAAAAAATACCACTGGTGGAAGGCCATATAAAATGTCAATAGAAGATAGACTAGTAATGACTTTAAGATATTTATATGAAAATCGTACATATCATAGTATTGGTGCTGAGTATGATATGGTTGATACTACTGCTTTACGAAATATTCGTTCAATTGAAGACATTTTAATAAATAATAATAAGTTTAATAATTTAACAAATAAAAATATTTTTTTAAAAAGAAGAATTCAAAAATAAAATTTTGATAATTGATGTAACAGAAGTAGAAACAGAACGACCAAAATATAATCAAAAAGATTGATTTTCTGGCAAAAAATGAATGCATACTGTTAAGTTTCAAACCATAATTAATGCACATACTAATGAAATTTTAAATATTTTTCCTGATACTGGTAAAAATCATGATTTTAAAACTTTTAAAAATTCAAAGTTAGAATTTTTGTCAGAAACTGTAATTCTTGCAGATAAAGGTTATCAAGGTTTACAAAAAATTCATAGTAATACATTTTTACCCATTAAAACTAGTAAAAATAATCCTAAAACAAGTAAAATTAAAATTTTTAATAAGATTATTAATAAAACTCGCAGAAAAATTGAACATGTTTTTGCATTTTTAAAATGTTTTAAAATTATTGGTTATAAATTTAGAAAAGGTAGAAAACGAATATTTTTAAGATTTAATTTAATTGCAGGATTTTATAATTTATCATTAAAACTTAAAAACGTTATGCAGTAAGTCTTATGAAGAAAAAGAAAAAAAGAAACTGGGCATATAAAACCAATTTTGAATTATCAAAAAGGACATAGCCACAAAATAAAGGATTTAGATGAATTAAAAAATTATTTAGCAGAAAATAAAGATGTTACAGTTCAAAAAGTAATTGATAAATTTGGAAATATGACTAAAGAAACAGTTTATAACTATTTTAAAAAACTAAATTATACATATAAAAAAAACTTTTCTATATGAACAAAGAGATAAAAATAAACAAGAAGATTTTTTAAAAGAAATAGCTAAAATAATGAATGAAGATTTAGTATATATTGATGAATCTGGAATTGATGATAATGAATTTTATAAATATGGTTGATCTGAAAAAGGTAAAAGATTATTTGATAATAAACCCGCATATAAAATAAAGAGAATGAGTATAATTGGTTCACTAAATAAAGGTAAATTAAAAGCCTTATGAGCATTTGAAGAACATTGCAATAGTAAAATTTTTGAATCATATGTTAAAAATAAACTAATTCCAGTATTAAAGCGTGGACAAATTATAGTTTTAGATAATGCAACGTTTCATAAATCTAAATTAACACAACAATTAATTGAAAATGCTGGATGCAAACTATTATTTCTTCCGCCATATTCTCCTAATTTAAATCCAATTGAACATTTTTGATTTGCTATAAAACATAATATAAGAAAAATATTACCAAATTATTGACCAAATATTAAAAAAGCGATTGATTTTGTTTTTCAAGATATGAGTAAACATTACTTTAGTTAGCTATATTTTGGTGGTGTTCATTTTTTACCTAGAATAGATTGTGGTATACCACCAACTGTTTAAATCATTAAATATTTTAAAAAATATAATGACAGTTATTGTTAATTATCATATTTTTTTGTTACTATTAATACAAATGAAAATTATTAATAATTAGAAATTTGAAATCAGAAGAAATTAAAGTTATAACATTGATAAGTTAAAAAACTAAACTTTAAATGAAGACACAATTGTATCTTTCAATTTTATTAAGTGATATTATTAATTATAAAAATTAAAGAAAGAGAAAAAATATGTTAAAAGCAGGAAGTATATTAATATTTATTGTTTTTATTTTAGAATCAATATTTATAATTCCTTTATTATGAACAATACCCGGTTTTATTTTATACAAAAAAGTAAGTAAAGGTGAAGCGACTACTGATCAAAAAATTGCTTTAGCAATATTAGGAATTATCTTTGGTGCTGCATTAGGTATTATTGGTGGTATTTTTATATTAGTTGATTTAAACAATGATGAAAATAAAATCCAAAGATATTAATAAAAAAACATCATTAATTAATGATGTTTTTTATTTTTTTAAATAGTTTTCCATTGGTTTTAATAAAAATTATTATATAATTTTTATAGTTTGATTTAAAAACAACTTAAAATTATTAACTAGGAGGAAAACAAATATGGAAGTTATTATTTTAGAAGCCACAAATCTGATGAATGAAATAATTTTACGTTATAAAAATGAAATTAACAAAATTCGCACCGGAAGAGCTAATCCTAATATCTTAGAAGGAGTTAATGTTAAATGTTATGGTGGTGTTGATAGTTTAAGTAATATTGCGCAAGTTAAAGTAGCAGAAGCACATCAATTATTAATTAAACCATATGATCGTAGTTTAATTAAAGACATTACAGAAGCTGTTACAAAAGCTGATTTGAAATTACAAATTAAAAGCGAAGCAGAGAATATACGTTTAATTTTCCCGCAATTAACAGAAGACGTTCGTAAATCTTTAGTTAAAGATTTGAGTAAAAAAACTGAAGAATATAAAGTTAAAATTCGTAATTGTCGACGTGATGCTGTTCAAAATCTGAAAAAAATAAAATTACCAGAAGATCAAGAAAAGCATGCAGAAACTACAATTCAAGATTTAACTGATAGTAAAATTAAAGAACTTGTATTAATAGAAAACAATAAAAAAGCCGATTTAATGAAAATTTAGCAATAAAGCAATAAATAGTTAGGGGTTAAATATTGTGAAAAAAAAGATAATAAATAAAGAAAATATAAAATCTAAAGTTTCTTTTTTTGCAAAACTTAGTAATTTTTTTAGAACCTATCGAAATCGTATTCTTACAAGTTTTATGTTAATTGCTTGTGGCGTATTATGAATGTTTATTGGGGCAGTTTATTTAGAACCAATTTTTGGTAATAAACCACAGTGATCAGCCTATACATTTATGATAATTAATACTTTAATTTTAGTTGGTTGTTTATGAGAAATTATTAATTTAAGAAAACAATCAAATTGATCATTTGTACTTAAAATTTTTATAATTTTAACAGGAGTCATACTTTTATGAGTTCCACTTGGTAAGGAAACTTTTGGCCCATATATTTATAATCATTATTGATTTGAAACTTGAATGACTTTATTAACTTTATTATTTTTCATTTGTATTTTTCTTTTAATTACTTGACGAAGTAAAAATTTTCAATTAAGTGATGTTGTTTTTATTTTTACTTGAATTATTTATTTAGTATTTGTTGTTAAGGTTGTTAATTTTTTAATGTTATCAGAAATTAAACTTTCAAAACTAGGATGACCAACATTATTATTTTTATTCATTATTGTTATGTCTAATGATGTTGGTGCTTTTATTGGCGGTATAATTTATGGTAAAACAAAAATGGCACCAAGTGTATCACCAAATAAAACTTGAGAAGGTGCTATTACTGGTTTAATAACAGCAATTATTTTAAGTATGATAACAGTAACTGTTTTTTTAGAAACAAGTAATTATAATCCATTACCTTTTTTAGAAGTTAATAGTAAAGTACCAATCTATATTGCTTATCTTGCTACTAGTTTTATTCTTTCAATTGTTAGTCAAATGGGTGATTTATTATTTTCTTATTTGAAACGTAATTATCATGTTAAGGATTTTTCAAATATTCTACCTGGACATGGAGGATTATTAGATCGTTTAGATTCATTTTCAACAGTAGTTATTTTTGGTTCTCTAATTACTCTAGCAGCTATTGCTTAATATATAAAATTTAAGGATGAAGTTATGTATATATTTTTAGCCATTTTAATTGGTTTATTTACAATATTATTTTTAATTACCTTGCATGAATTTGCTCATTTTGTAATTGCTAAATTATCAGGAGCATATGTATATGAATTTGCTATTGGTATGGGACCAAAACTTTTGCAGTGAGGTAAAAAAGAAACACGTTATACTTTAAGACTATTACCATTGGGTGGTTATGTTTCTATTGCTTCAGAAATTGCTGATGCTCCTAAAGGACGAGAAGATGAAGTAATTGATAGTAAACGAATGATGGAAAACTTGCAACGTGGTAAAAAAGCAACTTTCATTAGTGCAGGTGCACTAATGAATCTATTATTAGCTTTTATTTTATTAATGATTGGATATGGAATTTATCCACATAAATATGATCCTAACTTGCCACCAACTTATGCAACAACAGGACCATTATATGAAGCAGTTAAAGAATATAATGAACATAATCCAACTTTTAAAATTTTAGATACTGATGCTATTACTAGTATTTATAATACTGGTGATATTGAATCTAAACAATCAATTAAATCATATTATGATTTACAAGTATGATTAAGTAAATATAATAAAAAGACTACTAATGGTACAGTTATTGCTGATTACGAAATTACTTTTGATAATAAAGAAAATAAAACTGTTACTTTTAAACCAGTAGAACAAAAAGGGGTACTATTCATTGGTGTTAGTCAAGGTAGTTATTATTTAAATGCAGGGCAAGTTATTAGTAATGGTATCATTGATACTTTTAAAGATAGTTACAGTCTTTTACAAGCATTGGGACAATTAGTTACTTTTCATTGACAAAATTTATCAGGACCTGTTGGTATTGTTAAATCAACTAATAGTTTTTTAAATCCTGATTTATCATCAACACAAGCAGCAAGTACATATTTTCGTTGAGCAGCATTATTATCATCTAATTTATTTTTATTAAATATGTTACCAATTCCGCCATTGGATGGTTATAAATTTGTTGAAAATGCAGTTGAAGCAGTAACAAGAAAAAAATTAAATGAAAAATATAAAATTATTGTTACTATTGCTGGAACTATATTATTTTTAGTTATCTTTATTGCTATTACTATTAAAGATATATTTTTTTAATTATTTACTTTAAAATAAAATCCTATTATAAATAGGATAATAAATTTGAATGAAAAAGTTTTGAGCAATTTTCTTAATTATTTATATTTTAAAAAAAATAGTTACTATTTTAAGTGAACAATATTCTTCACTTTTTATTTTATTTTGAAATATACTTTATAAGTATAAAAACTAAAATTTATATCGATTATTTGCTCCTAAGAGAATTATTTTTTCTTCAACAAATTTCTGAATATCTATCATTGCATTTTCTGTTAATGTATTAAGATTAGACAAATTAGAATTAGTTTGCAAACTTTTTTTTAGACTTTCAACGTAAATCTTTCTTAAATCACTACTAATATTAACTTTAGTAATACCAGCTTTAATTGCTAGAGTTAATTGTTCATCATTAATAGTAATATTATCATGTAATACTAAAAAAATTTCAGGCATTTTAATAGCAATTTCTTTAATTAGAGAAATTTTTAAATCTTGTCTATTATCTTGATGATGACTATTGATAGCAGTAAATACAAGACCATTAATATTAGTTTTATTTCTAAATAATATTGCTTGTTCAATTAAATTAATATCATTAGTAATATCTCCTTTTGTATTATTGTAAAAAATCTCTGATTCAACAATAATACCCAAAGGAGCAGCAAAATGAACAATATCTTTGGTTTTTTCAATATTTTCTTTAATTGGATAGTTACTGTAATTTAACATAACTGAACTAAAATCAGATGTAATTTTAGTTTTAATAAAGTGTGGATCAAGACAGTGGTCTAGTTGTAAAAAAATTGGTACTTTTGCATGATTAATAACATTATTAATAATAGCAAGTACATATTTTAAATCAATACAATTAATAGTGTTAGGTGTTATCATTAAACATATTGGTGCTTTTTGTTTTTCGGCTGCATTAGTAATTGCAATTAACATTTCTAAATTATCAAAGTTAAAACTTGGGATTGCGTATTTGTTAATTTGTGCATGTTTTAACATTGTTTTCAAGTTAATTTTCAATTACAATCACCTAACTTTTCTTTTTTATTTAATTATATCAATAATATTTATCATGTAAGGAATATAAGATATGTTTTAAATTTTTACTTTTTTCTTTTCTTTTTAATTTTGCTTTTCTTTTTTTTATTAAGTTGACGTAATATTTTTTGATAAAAATCATATAAACGATGTTCAGAAGTTTGATAACGTTTGAACATTAAGTTATTAATTCAAATATAAAAATATTGTAAACTGAAAACTAAACCAAAAACAAAAACAACGGCACTAGCAGCGATTAATCATCCATATTCTCCATTTGAATAATCAAAGAAAAAATATGGATATCATGTATCTCTTGGTGGATGACCAGTTTTTATAAAATCTAAATAACGTAAATGACCTCTAATTAGAATAACAATACAATAAATTGCTGGATAAATAACAATTAATCATAAATATATTTTATGTTGTTGTTTCATATTAATATATTGATGACCTGACGTAACAATAAAGCTAGTAATCATAATTATTGGCATTAATAAGTGTAAAATTAATGTTGCAATTCAATTATAAGCACTATATTGTTTTGGATCTTGCTCAGCAGTGACAATACCTATTCAAAATACTAACATCGTAATAGTAATATAAACAGTTACTGCTAATCGAGTTTGAAAACTTGGTTTAGTACCACGAAAATAAGAATCAAATAAATAAACACAAAAATAAATAACAACCATATAATTACTCTCAGTAGTAAAAAAAGCATAGTATTTACTTACTCGTTCACCATATCCTAAATGTTCAAATTTTTCCATTGGATAATATATTGCACTAATTAAATCAATAATTAAAAATAAAATTATCATTATTAATGCAGATAAACGTATATAAAAGTTGGCTTTGTTACTTAATTTATACATAATAATCCCACATCTTTTCTTTTTTCTTTGTATTATAATTCTAACATTAATTGTGTATTTTCTTCTAAATGTTCTAATACTCCTAACTCATTTAATAGTTGATAATTAGTTTTAGTAATATTAGTTCGTAGTTGTAAATCATTTTTTGAAGTAATTGCTTGTTCACTCCTTGCTTTAACAATTGAATTAGCCACAATTTCACCCAATCCATCTAAAGTAATAAATGGTGGTAAAATTTGTTTTTCATCATTTATTATTTTAACTTGAAAAAGTTTAGCATCAGAATGTTCTAAACTAATATTGCTAAATTTAATATTTCTAGCATTCATTTCTAATGCTACTTCTAATAATGGGATTAAATCTTTTTCTTTAGTAGTAACTGTATTTTTTTGACCATCATTTTTTCTTAATCTGTTATTAATATCTTTTAATTTATTAGTAATAGCACCAATACCTTGTAACATAGTTTTAATATCAAAAATTTCGCATCTTGTTGTAAAATAAGTAGCATAATATTCATGTGGATAATAAACTTTAAATCAAGCTACTCTTCATGCCATTAATACATAAGCAGTAGCGTGTGCTTTAGGAAACATATATTTAATTTTTTTGCAAGATTGAATGTATCAATTAGGAACTTTCTTTTCTTGCATTAACTTTTCATATTCTTGTTTAATGCCTTTTCCTTTACGGACATCTTCCATAATATTAAAAGCAATTTTTGCTGGTAAGCCTTGATATACTAAATAAGTCATAATATCATCACGACAACCAATTACATCTTTTAGTTTTAAACCTTGTTGTGAAATTAATTCATCAGCATTATTTAATCAAACGTCAGTACCATGTGATAAACCAGATATTTGTACTAATTCAGAAAATGAAGTAGGTAATGTATCACTTAACATTTTACGAACAAAACCAGTACCAAATTCAGGGATACCAATTGCTCCTGTTTTTTCGCCAAGTAAATCATCACTAGTAATATTTAAGGCACTTAAATTAGAAAATAATGATAAAACTTTTTCATCTTGATTAGGAATTGTTTTTGGATCAATACCAGTTAAATTTTCTAACATTTTTAATGCTGTTGGATCAACGTGACCTAGAATATCTAATTTTAATAAATTATCATGAATGGCATTAAAATCAAAGTGGGTAGTTTTTCATGTAGAGCTAGTATCATCAGCTGGAAAATTAATTGGTGTAAAATCGTTAATATTATATTCTTTTGGTACAACAATAATACCACCAGGATGTTGACCAGTTGTTCTTTTAATACCAACACATCCTTGACTTAGTAACTCTAGTTTTGCTGCACGCATATCTGATTGACCAATTTTTTCTGCATAAGCTTTAACATAACCATAAGCTGTTTTATTGGCAATTGTTGAAATTGTTCCAGCACGAAAAACATTTTCTTCACCAAACATTTCTTTAGTAAAATCATGAGCTTTATTTTGATATTCACCAGAAAAGTTTAAATCAATATCAGGTGTTTTATCACCATCAAATCCTAAGAATGTTTCAAAAGGAATATCATGACCATCAGTAATTAAATCAATATTGCATTGTGAACACATTTTTTTTGGTAAATCATAACCACATTTATAAGAACCATTACTAATAAATTTACTAGTTTTACATTGTGGACATAAATAGTGTGGTTGTAGTGGGTTAACCTCAGTAATGTTAGCAAAAGTAGCTACTAAAGATGAACCAACTGAGCCACGACTACCAACAAGATAACCATCTTGTAAAGATTTTTCTACTAATTTGTGTGCTATTCAATAAACAACAGCAAAACCATGAGTAATAATTGCATCTAATTCACGAGTTAAACGTTTTTCTACATATGTTGGTAATGGATTACCGTAACGATTTCATGCTTGTTCATAACAAAGATTACGTAATTTAGTATCAACATTAACAATACTTGGTGTAAATAAGCCATCTTTGATTGGTTTAATCATTTCAAATTGTTTAGCTAATTGCAAGGGATTATTAATAACAATATCATTAATTAAATTAGGGTCATCTAAAAAACTAAATTCTGTTAGCATTTGATTAGTAGTTCTTAAATGTTGATCGGGATATGATGTAACTTTACCTTTACGATCAAATAATGGGTGCAATAAACCACCAATTGCTTTGCTATTAATAATAACATCACGATACATTTTTTCATGGGGATGTAAATAGTGGGCATCGCTAGTAGCAATTACTAATTTATTTAATTTAAGAGCATTATTAATAATTTTTTTAATAGTATCATGTAATTGTTCTTTAGTAATATTTCCCAACTGTATTAAATGTTTATAAACAGCAGGTGGTTGGATTTCAATAAAATCAAATCATTTCATTATTTTAATTAGTTCTTCTTCACTTTTATTTAATGCTGTTTCAAAAACAGCACCATTTATACAACTACTGCCAATTAATAATTCTTTTCTATTTTCATTAATTGCTTCTGATATGATTTTTGGTGTTTTATAAAAATACTTTGTATGAGATAGTGAAACTAATTGATATAAATCTTTTAAACCTAATTGATTTTTTGCAAAAATAGTAATATGTTCACCACGAAGTTTATAATTAATTTGTTCATTAATTAAGTTATTAATTTCTTGTAAATTAATACAATTAAATTCTGTTTTTAATTGTTGTAACATTTTTAAAAATACTTGTGCTAATACATTAGCATCATAATCAGCACGGTGAGCAATTTCATCATCATATTTAATGCCATAAGTACGACAAATAGTACCTAATCGATAATATTTTAGTTGTGGTAGAATTGCTCTAGATAATTGCAAAGTATCAATGACAGGATTATTTAAAGGCATGAAATCCAATTGTTTCATTGCTGCTTGTAAAAAACCAAAGTCAAAGTTAGCATTATGAGCAACTATTGTTTTATTGCCAATTATTTCAATAATTGTTGGCAATATTTGTTGTAATGTTTGTTTATCTTTTAGCATAACATTGGTAATACTAGTAAGTTCAGTAATATGTTCAGGTACGGGATTATTTGGTTTAATTAAAATTGTATCTTGTTTTAAAATCATATTGTCTTTAACAATTGTATAACCAAATTCAATAATTTCGTGGTAATTGGTTGATAAACCAGTTGTTTCTAAGTCAAGAACAATGTATTCTAAATCTAATAATGATGTATTAATATTATTTTTAGTAATACTAATATTATTGGGGATTAAATCCATTTCAACACCATACATTACTTTTAAGTTTGGATGTTTTTTAGCAGCATTAGCAATATCTGGGTATGCTTGTACATTTAAGTGATCAGTAAAACCAATTGCTTGGTGTTCTCATTTAGCTACTTGATTGATATAATCACTTGCTGAAGTAATACCATCCATAGCACTCATTTTAGTATGAGTATGAAATTCAATTCTTTTAGTTTTAGCATCATCATTATTGTTAGCATTTTTATTATTTAAATCAATAATTAAATCATCAATTCATAGTACTTGTTCTTTACTATAATTATCATAACGACTATTAGCATTAATTTTTATTCAATCATCAACTTTAATATTATCAAATTTTTCATCTGGTTGATCGCTATTAATAAATGCTTTGCAAGTAATTGCATCACTATAATCAGTAATTCAAAATGAATAAAATCATTTTTGAGTTTTGGTTAAAAATTTATTAATTTTAAAAACTTTACCACTAATAATAATATTGGGTTCGTCGCCAATGATATCTTTAATGCTATGAGTTGGGTCTGTTATTTCTAAATTAACTTTTGTTTTTTTGCGATAAGTAGTGGTACTAAAATTTTTACTTACATTATTTTTAGTAATTTTAGTTTTTAAATTGTTGATAATTTTGCTAATTTCTGTTTTAGATTCATTTTCATAACTAATAAATGGTTGCTCTGCTTTATTTATTTTAGTTTTTAATTGAATTTTTTTAAAACCATATTGTTGAAAGTAATTAATAAATTGTAAAAATTCATTAGTTATCAATTTCTCTTCAATACTATTATGAATAGTAATGGTAATAATATTATTTTTATAATTAATTGCTGAGTCGGGTAAAGAATAATAAATGCCAGCTAATAGTTGCAATTTATGAGTTTTAATATAATGAAAATATGTTAATACAGTTGATTCATCAGCAGTAAGAGAAACATTAAAATCGACACTAATATTCGAAACAGGTAATTTTTCAAAATGTTGTTCAAAACTTTTTAAAGTAGTAGTTGTTAGAAAATTAGGTAAGTTGATGGTAATTATTACTTGTTGATTATGATGAAAATATTGTACTTTTTTAATAGTGGCATGATTAAATTCATTATTAACATCATTAAAATCCATTTCATGGAAAAGTTTTTGCAAATCTTGGTTCATATATTTTTCCCTCTCTTAATACTAAAAAATTAACAATAATAACTATATTTTAATTAAAATATATTAAATCATTATTCTAATGTTTAATCAAATTTCATATTTTAATTATAACTTAATTAAAATTCTTATTCTTATATAAAAAAAGTATGAAATTTTAGTTATAAAAAAATAAAAACAAAATAATTTAATTATAGCTAACTAAAGTAATGATTACTCATATCTTGAAAAACAAAATCAATAGCTTTTTTAATATTTGGTCAATAATTTGGTAATATTTTTCTTATATTATGTTTTATAGCAAATCAAAAATGTTCAATTGGATTTAAATTAGGAGAATATGGCGGAAGAAATAATAGTTTGCATCCAGCATTTTCAATTAATTGTTGTGTTAATTTAGATTTATGAAACGTTGCATTATCTAAAACTATAATTTGTCCACGCTTTAATACTGGAATTAGTTTATTTTTAACATATGATTCAAAAATTTTACTATTGCAATGTCCTTCAAATGCTCATAAGGCTTTTAATTTACCTTTATTTAGTGAACCAATTATACTCATTCTCTTTATTTTATATGCGGGTTTATTATCAAATAATCTTTTACCTTTTTCAGATCAACCATATTTATAAAATTCATTATCATCAATTCCAGATTCATCAATATATACTAAATCTTCATTCATTATTTTAGCTATTTTTTTTAAAAAATCTTCTTGTTTATTTTTATCTCTTTGTTCATATAGAAAAGTTTTTTTTATATGTATAATTTAGTTTTTTAAAATAGTTATAAACTGTTTCTTTAGTCATATTTCCAAATTTATCAATTACTTTTTGAACTGTAACATCTTTATTTTCTGCTAAATAATTTTTTAATTCATCTAAATCCTTTATTTTGTGGCTATGTCCTTTTTGATAATTCAAAATTGGTTTTATATGCCCAGTTTCTTTTTTTCTTTTTCTTCATAAAAATAAAGTCTTTCTAGTGATATTGAACACTTTACAAATTTCTTTAATTTTCATATTTTTACTTTCATAAGCTTCTATTATTTTTCTTCGTAAGTCTTCACTGTATGGTTTTGGCATAATTTAATCTTCCTAATCTATTTTAATTATTGCTGAATTGTACTTTTAAATTCAAAAACTGTTTAAATTACATATTATTATTTTACATTATTTATGAGTAAATATTACTTTAGTTAGCTATACAATAAAAAGTAATGCCTAATATTTAGGCATTACTTTTTATCATGAAAAAAATAGCATTTATATTATTTACATTAAAATTTGAATTTAATTGTTGATTTCTTGTTTGTATAGATGGTTTATTAAAAGATTTTTTTGTTCTTTTGTAAAAACTTGAATTTGTTCTTTGGTAAATGCTACCTTTTGATTAGAAGTAAATCATTCTAATTGTTTTGGAGTTAATGATTCAATTTGAAATTTAAATTCATAAAAATCATATTCTATTGTTGATTTATTTTTAATTGTTTTTGATACTTTTCTTATTCCTTTTTCTAGTAGCGAAAACTTATTATAACTGAAATTTTTTATTTGTTCTGTTGTAAATGCTTGTATTTGTATTTTTGTAAGTGCTTTCATTTGTTTTTTTGAAAAAGCATAAAGCAGTAAATTATTTTTTATAAATCGGGGAATTAAGTTGGAATTAATTGTTGAAACTTGATATGGACTTAATAGTTGCAATAATTGTCTTCAAATTGGTAACCCATTATTATCATTTGCTTCAATGATACTTAAAATAAATTTATCAATTTCTTGTTTATTGACAGTGTTTGTAAATGATTGTATTTGTGTTTTAGTAAGCCCTTTAAGTTCTGTTGTGCTAAATAATATTTGATTTTCTGTAGGCATATCTTTTAATCTTTGTCCTTTTCATTTAAATTTAATAAAAATCCTAATATAGAAATTATTTCTATATTAGGTATGAACATTTATTAAATTATAAAATAATTATAATATAAATTAATTATTTTTGTTATATTATGCATTTTATGAATTATAATTTAATGTTTTTTAAATGAATATGTAATTTGTTTTTTAGACAGAAGTTACTGTTAAACTTCTGGTTCTCATAACTGGTTCTTTAGATGAATTTGCTAGTTCATTAGATACTTTAATGTAATCAGGAGTAATATTTGCTTTTGATACTCTTTTTGTAGAAACAAAACCACTTAATCTTAAAAATTCGTTAAATTGTGATTCTTTAATGTCATTAGGATTAACATTTTCTTTTGATACTCTTACTGTGGGGATAGTAGGATTTGTTCTTAAAAATTTGTTAATTCTTGATTCTTTTCTTCCAAAATTTGTAGTAGTAGCCATTCCACTAGCTATTAAAGTTGTACCAACAGCAATTGCACCAATAGCAACTGGTAATAATGAAGCACCACCAGTCATAGGTGCTGCAGCAACACAAGCTGTTGTTATTCCTGCAGTTGTTGTTAATGTTCCTGTAGTTATTGTGACACCACCAATTACTTTTCTTTTTGTACTTATTTCACTATGCATAATATTTTTCTTCCTTTTCTTTTTCAATATTTAATTTAATAAAAATCCTAATATAGAAATTATTTCTATATTAGGAATGAACAATTATTAAATTATAAAAATTATTATAATATAAAAAAATGAAAATATTTTATTTTTTTAAAAAAAATATTACTTAAAGGTACATAATGAAATATCAAAATAATATTAAATATAATATTATTATTTTTTTATTGAAAAGTAGCCAATTATGTAAGGTAGTACAGACATTTTGGACTATTTTCCATCTAATAAAAGTTTATCAAAATAATCCATAGGAGTCATTAATCCTAATGATTTATGTGGTTTAGAATTGTTATAATATTCTTGAAACGAATTCACTAATTTTTGAAATAAACTAAAATCATTATTTAAATATGGTTTTATTTCAAATAAATTACTTCAATTTCTGTGAAATCTTTCAATCTTACCATTACTCTGTGGTGATCTAAACGGTGTAGTTTCATGAACTATACCTTTTTTATTACAAAAATTTGTAAATCAACGATTCCTTTGTGGTTTTCCACAAGATGTATTAGTATATTGACTACCATTATCAGTTCTAATTCTTTTAATTTTAATTCCCAATTTTTCATAAAAATTTAAAGCATTTTTAGTAGCATTTACAATATCTCTGGTTTGTGCTTGTTCAGATGGATAACAATAAGTAATTCGAGTTTTTTCATCAATAAAATCAATAATATATCATCTTTTACTTCCTGTTATATTATCTGATACTACTTTAATATCAGTCTGCAATAATCCAGTTTCTTTTACTTCATATCTCAAATGTTTTTTCTTAATAGTTTTTTGTGAATAAAAACCAAAACGTTTTAATCAACGATATATAGCTAACTAAAGTAATGTTTACTCATATCTTGAAAAACAAAATCAATAGCTTTTTTAATATTTGGTCAATAATTTGGTAATATTTTTCTTATATTATGTTTTATAGCAAATCAAAAATGTTCAATTGGATTTAAATTAGGAGAATATGGCGGAAGAAATAATAGTTTGCATCCAGCATTTTCAATTAATTGTTGTGTTAATTTAGATTTATGAAACGTTGCATTATCTAAAACTATAATTTGTCCACGCTTTAATACTGGAATTAGTTTATTTTTAACATATGATTCAAAAATTTTACTATTGCAATGTCCTTCAAATGCTCATAAGGCTTTTAATTTACCTTTATTTAGTGAACCAATTATACTCATTCTCTTTATTTTATATGCGGGTTTATTATCAAATAATCTTTTACCTTTTTCAGATCAACCATATTTATAAAATTCATTATCATCAATTCCAGATTCATCAATATATACTAAATCTTCATTCATTATTTTAGCTATTTCTTTTAAAAAATCTTCTTGTTTATTTTTATCTCTTTGTTCATATAGAAAAGTTTTTTTATATGTATAATTTAGTTTTTTAAAATAGTTATAAACTGTTTCTTTAGTCATATTTCCAAATTTATCAATTACTTTTTGAACTGTAACATCTTTATTTTCTGCTAAATAATTTTTTAATTCATCTAAATCCTTTATTTTGTGGCTATGTCCTTTTTGATAATTCAAAATTGGTTTTATATGCCCAGTTTCTTTTTTTCTTTTTCTTCATAAAAATAAAGTCTTTCTAGTGATATTGAACACTTTACAAATTTCTTTAATTTTCATATTTTTACTTTCATAAGCTTCTATTACTTTTCTTCGTAAGTCTTCACTGTATGGTTTTGGCATAATTTAATCTTCCTAATCTATTTTAATTATTGCTGAATTGTACTTTTAAATTCAAAAACTGTTTAAATTACATATTATTATTTTACATTATTTATGAGTAAATATTACTTTAGTTAGCTATATTTCTTTTAAAAAATCTTCTTGTTTATTTTTATCTCTTTGTTCATATAGAAAAGTTTTTTTTATATGTATAATTTAGTTTTTTAAAATAGTTATAAACTGTTTCTTTAGTCATATTTCCAAATTTATCAATTACTTTTTGAACTGTAACATCTTTATTTTCTGCTAAATAATTTTTTAATTCATCTAAATCCTTTATTTTGTGGCTATGTCCTTTTTGATAATTCAAAATTGGTTTTATATGCCCAGTTTCTTTTTTTCTTTTTCTTCATAAAAATAAAGTCTTTCTAGTGATATTGAACACTTTACAAATTTCTTTAATTTTCATATTTTTACTTTCATAAGCTTCTATTACTTTTCTTCGTAAGTCTTCACTGTATGGTTTTGGCATAATTTAATCTTCCTAATCTATTTTAATTATTGCTGAATTGTACTTTTAAATTCAAAAACTGTTTAAATTACATATTATTATTTTACATTATTTATGAGTAAATATTACTTTAGTTAGCTATATAATTTAGTTTTTTAAAATAGTTATAAACTGTTTCTTTAGTAGACTTACTGCATAACGTTTTTAAGTTTTAATGATAAATTATAAAATCCTGCAATTAAATTAAATCTTAAAAATATTCGTTTTCTAGCTTTTCTAAATTTATAACCAATAATTTTAAAACATTTTAAAAATGCAAAAACATGTTCAATTTTTCTGCGAGTTTTATTAATAATCTTATTAAAAATTTTAATTTTACTTGTTTTAGGATTATTTTTACTAGTTTTAATGGGTAAAAATGTATTACTATGAATTTTTTGTAAACCTTGATAACCTTTATCTGCAAGAATTACAGTTTCTGACAAAAATTCTAACTTTGAATTTTTAAAAGTTTTAAAATCATGATTTTTACCAGTATCAGGAAAAATATTTAAAATTTCATTAGTATGTGCATTAATTATGGTTTGAAACTTAACAGTATGCATTCATTTTTTGCCAGAAAATCAATCTTTTTGATTATATTTTGGTCGTTCTGTTTCTACTTCTGTTACATCAATTATCAAAATTTTATTTTTGAATTCTTCTTTTTAAAAAAATATTTTTATTTGTTAAATTATTAAACTTATTATTATTTATTAAAATGTCTTCAATTGAACGAATATTTCGTAAAGCAGTAGTATCAACCATATCATACTCAGCACCAATACTATGATATGTACGATTTTCATATAAATATCTTAAAGTCATTACTAGTCTATCTTCTATTGACATTTTATATGGCCTTCCACCAGTGGTATTTTTTAGATTTTGATGATCTAATAAAATATTTAAAATTTCATTAAAAACTAGTTTATTAATACCAACTATTTTACGAAAATATTGATCCGGTTTATCTTTTAATTCAAAATATGTCATAAAATTTATCCTTAACTATTCAAATTTTATTTTAATAATAACAAAAAAATGAAAAGTTAACTAGTTATGCAGTAAGTCTAGTCATATTTCCAAATTTATCAATTACTTTTTGAACTGTAACATCTTTATTTTCTGCTAAATAATTTTTTAATTCATCTAAATCCTTTATTTTGTGGCTATGTCCTTTTTGATAATTCAAAATTGGTTTTATATGCCTAGTTTCTTTTTTTCTTTTTCTTCATAAAAATAAAGTCTTTCTAGTGATATTGAACACTTTACAAATTTCTTTAATTTTCATATTTTTACTTTTATAAGCTTCTATTACTTTTCTTCGTAAGTCTTCACTGTATGGTTTTGGCATAATTTAATCTTCCTAATCTATTTTAATTATTGCTGAATTGTACTTTTAAATTCAAAAACTGTTTAAATTACATATTATTATTTTACATTATTTATGAGTAAATATTACTTTAGTTAGCTATATATAATCATTTTACATTATTTTCGAAAAGATTCTAAACAGGTTCTTACAACAATAGGAATATAAAATGTTTTTCAAAAATCAAAAAGAAAAAAATAAATCACCTTTACCTTTTAATTTTAAAAGTAAAAAATCTCAAAAATATAAAAAAGATAATAGTTCTCAAGAATTAGTTTGAATAATTCAAAAAATAATCCAAAAAATTGGAATTATTTTTGCCATATCTTTTTTACCAATCTTTTTCTTGTTAGTTATTATACTTGCTGTAATTATTGCTGTATGACATTTTTTTCATCCAGATGTTTATATGGGGGTTTTAAATCCAATTTTAAATGATGTAGTTTTACAAACCAATTTAACAGCAAATGATTTTGTAAAAGCTGTAATTGAAGCAATGTCAGCAATTTTATATGTTGTATTTATTCAACCAATTTTATGATTATTAAATCAATTTTAGGTTATAGTTGATTTTATTGGTGGGGGAACTTTAAATAATAAAATTTTGTTTAATAATAGTGACTGACATGGTGTACCAATATTATTTTTTACAGTCTTAGAACCTGTTTAGAATCTTTTCGAAAATAATGTAAAATGATTATATATTTTAAAATCAGAGGTATATATTATGCATAAAAATTATCCAAGTCATGTCACCAAAGAACAATTTGAGAACATAAAATCAATTTTAGAAAATAGCAAAAAGAAAACAAAACCAAGAAGTTTAGATTTATATGAAGTATTTTGTGCAATTTTATATGTATTAAAAAGTGGTTGTCAATGAAGAATGCTACCAAAAAATTTTCCAAAATGACAAACTGTATATTATTATTTTCAAATTTGAAGTAAAAATAACGGTAAAGAAGCTAGTGTATGGCAATTAATTTTAAAAAAAATTGGTTAAAAAAGTTCGTATCAACAATAATCGCAAAGAACAAACTAGTTTTTGTATAATTGATTCGCAAAGTGTTAAAAATACAGATACTACTGAAAATAAAGGTTATGATGCTGGTAAAAAGATTTCAGGAATAAAGCGTCATATTATTGTTGATTCTCAAGGTTTACCACATGCAATTTACATAACCACAGCAGAAAAAACAGATCGTAATAGCGCTATAATAATGATTGAAAATGAAAAAGAAAATCTTTCTGCAGTTCAAAAAATAATAGTAGATGCTGGTTATACTGGTGAAAAATTTGCTTCTGAAATCAAAACAATCATAAATGCAAATGTTGAAATTATAAAACGCAATGAACTACATACTTTTGTAGTATTACCAAAAAGATGAATTGTAGAACGAAGCTTTGCTTGATTAGAAAAATACAGAAGATTATGAAAAAATTGTGAAAGAAAACTAAATACTAGTTTACAAATGGTTGTTCTTTCCTTTATTTCAGTTTTATTAAAAAGATTCTAAACAGGTTCTAAGATAAATATTCTTCATATCCTTCTGTAATCATTTCTGATAATGGAATAAAACGTAAAGCTGCTGAATTAATACAATAGCGTAAACCGCCTTCTTTTTGTGGACCATCCTTAAAAACATGCCCTAAATGAATATCAGTTTTTTTAGAACGTACTTCAGTACGCTGCAATATTAGGTTAGTGTTATCTTCCTTTTTAAGGATAACTATTTCACTGATTGGTCTTGTAAAACTTGGTCAGCCATGACCAAAATTACATTTATCTGATGATGCAAATAATGGTTCATCTGATAAAATATCGACATAAATTCCCTTTTCCTTATTATCTCAATATTTATTTTTAAAAGGAAGTTCCGTTACTGAATTTATAATGACCTCATATTATAAAATAGTTAACTCATTAATAGTTTTAATTTTTCATTTTTGTTTCATATTTTTATTACCTTTTTCTAAACAAAATATTAATTTTTAGTTGAATAATTATTTTCTAACTTTCTTAACTCATCCCTAGTATCTTTAGGTAAACTTTCACCATAATCCATAAGTTTAACCATTTCCTTAAAAGCAGCTTTAGGAATAACTAATTTTTCAATATCTTTTTCAGTAATATGTAAATTAATTTTATCAATTTGCATAGTTTTTATTTTTCTAACAAAATCAGGTTCGGCTACAAAAACAGAAGATAATCCTATCATATCCCCATATTCTAAGGCTTCTAAACATTTATCAGGATTATTTATACCATCACTCACAATAACAGGAATACGTTGATTAATGTGTTGATAAACAACTTTATTCACTAATTGATTAAAATATTTCCCCTGAGATTGAACTTTATATTTATATATAGCTAACTAAAGTAATATTTACTCATAAATAATGTAAAATAATAATATGTAATTTAAACAGTTTTTGAATTTAAAAGTACAATTCAGCAATAATTAAAATAGATTAGGAAGATTAAATTATGCCAAAACCATACAGTGAAGACTTACGAAGAAAAGTAATAGAAGCTTATGAAAGTAAAAATATGAAAATTAAAGAAATTTGTAAAGTGTTCAATATCACTAGAAAGACTTTATTTTTATGAAGAAAAAGAAAAAAAGAAACTGGGCATATAAAACCAATTTTGAATTATCAAAAAGGACATAGCCACAAAATAAAGGATTTAGATGAATTAAAAAATTATTTAGCAGAAAATAAAGATGTTACAGTTCAAAAAGTAATTGATAAATTTGGAAATATGACTAAAGAAACAGTTTATAACTATTTTAAAAAACTAAATTATACATATAAAAAAACTTTTCTATATGAACAAAGAGATAAAAATAAACAAGAAGATTTTTTAAAAGAAATAGCTAAAATAATGAATGAAGATTTAGTATATATTGATGAATCTGGAATTGATGATAATGAATTTTATAAATATGGTTGATCTGAAAAAGGTAAAAGATTATTTGATAATAAACCCGCATATAAAATAAAGAGAATGAGTATAATTGGTTCACTAAATAAAGGTAAATTAAAAGCCTTATGAGCATTTGAAGGACATTGCAATAGTAAAATTTTTGAATCATATGTTAAAAATAAACTAATTCCAGTATTAAAGCGTGGACAAATTATAGTTTTAGATAATGCAACGTTTCATAAATCTAAATTAACACAACAATTAATTGAAAATGCTGGATGCAAACTATTATTTCTTCCGCCATATTCTCCTAATTTAAATCCAATTGAACATTTTTGATTTGCTATAAAACATAATATAAGAAAAATATTACCAAATTATTGACCAAATATTAAAAAAGCGATTGATTTTGTTTTTCAAGATATGAGTAAACATTACTTTAGTTAGCTATATAAGAAAAATATTACCAAATTATTGACCAAATATTAAAAAAGCTATTGATTTTGTTTTTCAATATATGAGTAAACATTACTTTAGTTAGCTATATATTTCTTCCCCAACTAGCTAGTGCTAAATAATTAATTTTAATGTTTATTAATACTTGATCCATGAATTGTAAAAAATCTTCAATTGGATAACCTATTTCTTGACCTCTAGTTTCTTCAGCTGTAGCTCGATATCCTAAAATAAAATTTTCACTAGCATGCTTATCAATTGTTTCTCTTACTGCTTGTAAAATTTCTAATCCCAAACGTGAACGATTTTCTAAATTTTGATTACCATAAATGTCATTTCTTTGATTACTAATTACTGAAAAAAAGCTTGAATTAAAAGTTTTTGTGCTGAAGAAATTTCGACACCATCAAAACCAGCTTCAATAGCCCTTAAGGTAGCTTTTTGATAATCTTTAATTAATTCTTTGATTTGCTTAATACTCAGTTCTTGAACTTCATGTGGAAAAGGATACATAAAAGATTGTTTAGAAGGTCCAACTACATAACCTAAACGATTTAAACTAATTATAGAAAAACGACCTGAATGTGCTAACTGTAAAATAGTTTTTGCACCTTTTGATTTCATAGCATTAGCAACTTGTTTTAATGAATCAATATGTTCGTCATTAGCAGCAGAAAAACCAAATTCAAAAATTTGTCCCTCTAAATTAATATAAGCAGCACTAGATATCGCTAAGTATGCACTATGAGCTCTTTTAAGAGCATAATCAATATCTTCTTTACTAGCAAAACCATCATAACTAGAAACATTTAAGGTAATTGGTGAAAGCACAAACCGATTATCAAAAACAAAATTTTTAATTTTGATTGGTGAAAATAACTTAGAATATTTTTTATTCATGTTAACTGGTAATGTTTAGTAATCTGTGTAACTTACAAAAATAACTATGTTTAATTAATTCTAGTAAATATAATTAAATGACTAGAAAGAGTGAGTTACAGATGGCTAAAAAACAAAGTATTAATAATAATGATCCAATATCAAAAGCAGTAGATTTATTACTAGAAAATACTGAAGATTTAACAACAGTATTTAAAGAAGGAGGATTATATAAAGAATTAACAAAAAGATTAGTAGAAAAGATGTTAAATTCTGAAATGCAAAATTATTTAGGGTATGAAAAAAATCAACATAGTAATAGTGAAAATGCTCGTAATGGTATAAGTTCAAAAAAATTAATAACTCAACAAGGTAAAATTGAAATTAATGTACCAAGAGATCGTAATAGTGATTTTACTCCTGTAATAGTTGCAAAAAGACAGAGAAGATTTGATGGCTTTGATCAACAAGTTCTTTCACTATATGCCAAAGGAATGACTTTATCAGATATTAGAATGCAGTTGCAAGAGTTATATCATGGTGCAGATATTAGTGAAAGTGTTATTAGTCAAATTACTGATGATGTGATAGATGATGTCAAGGCGTGGCAAAATCGACCATTAGAAAGTATTTATTCTATTGTTTATTTTGATTGTATAGTAGTTAAAGTACGGCAAGATAAACGCATTATTAACAAATCAGTTTATATAGCATTAGGAGTGGATTTAGAAGGCAAAAAAGATGTTTTAGGTTTATGAATTAGTGAAAATGAAGGTTCTAAATTTTGACTAGCTAATTTTACAGAAATGAAAAATCGAGGCTTAAATGATATTTTGATTGCTTGTAGTGATAATTTAACAGGCATGTCAGAAGCAATACAAGCAGTTTATCCTAAAACTGAACATCAATTATGCATAGTTCATCAAATTAGAAATAGTTTAAAATATGTTTCATACAAACATCGAAAAACCTTAGTTGCAGATTTAAAACCAATTTATAGTGCATGTAGTGAAGAACAAGCAATGCAAGCTTTAGAATCATTTGAAAGTAAATGAAATAAACAATATCCGCAAATTACTAAATCTTGATATAAAAATTGAGATAATTTAATGGTTTTTATTAGTTATCCACCAGAAATTAAAAGAGTGATTTATACTACAAATGCTATTGAATCTGTTAATAGTCAATTACGAAAAGTTATCAGAAATAAAAAAGTTTTTCCTAATGATATGGCAGTTTTCAAAATATTTTACTTAGCAATTGAAAATATAACAAAAAAATGAACAATGCCCATTCAAAATTGAAATACAGCAATTGCTCATTTTATGATAAAATTTGAAGATAGAATTAATCTGAACTAGTAACTTTGTAAAACAAAGATACACAGATTACATAAAAGCCTCAAATCTTCTTCTCTTCCTGGTGTTTCAATATTCATTTTAGTAATTAATGTATAAAATACAATAAAATAAACTCCACCAGCAGCCACAATTAATAATAATACTCATAGCGGATTTGAAGTAATATGATAAGCACCAGTAGCATGATTAGCAAATCCTCATGATTGAGCAAAAGAATTGCAATAGTCAATAATTCCAGCACAAAAACCACCACCTAAATTGATATGCAATGCTGTCGTTATTGCAATAAATATCCCTGTTAATAAGGCATGAATTACCAATAATAATGGGGTAATAAATACAAATGAAAATTCAATGGGTTCAGTGATTCCACTAATAAAAGAAACTAAAGCAACTCCTCCTAAAATCCTGATACCATTTTTCTATTTTCTTTTTTAGCTGCCATAATCATAGCTAAGGCAGCAGCGGGAATACCACCCATCATAATATGAAAGAAACCTGATTGAAAAAATCCAGATCCTTCAATACCTCTAGTAAAAGCATTAATGTCTCCATTTACTCATTACGTTGTTCCAGATGCAGCACCTGTAATTGGAGATATTATCTGACCATTAATTGGTAATTGAAATCAAAAAAAAGTATTTAAGATTTGATGTAATCCAAAAGGTAATAATAAACGATTTAATATTCCATAAACAGCTGTTCCTGGAATAGCAACTGCTGGATTATTTGGATTAGCAACTAATTGACCAAATTTCATTAATACTAATTGAATTCATGGTCAAACAATAACTAATGCCAAAGCAGTGGGAATAGTTATTGCTAAAGCCACCATTGGTGCAAATCTTCTACCACCAAAGAATGATAACGCTTGAGGAAGTTTGATTTCTTTATATTTATTATATAAAACTGCAGATAAACACCCCGCTACAATTCCACCAAAAACACCAATGTTTAATACATAAATACCACCGATAATAGTTTTACCATCTGTTCCAAATTCTTCTACATAAAATAATGACGAAAATTTTTCACCTTTACTTGATGTAAAAGTTAAAACATTTTTATATAACATTTCTGGTAATGAGTGTTCAATTGACGTCATTGCAGCTATTGCCAAATAAAATACTGCTCCAACTAATGCAGCTTCACCACGATGATCTTTAGCTAAACCAAATGCTAAACCCAAAGCAAATAATAATGGTAAATTATCAAATACTATTTTTCCTGGTTGTTGAATAATATATGAAATTCAATAACCCACTTCATTAGTAACATGCATAACACTAGCATCAGTTGTAGTAGTAAATGTAAGTCCTAATGCTCCAAATCTGTTTAAAATAGCAGCGAATGATAATACTGCAATTGGAAACTGTAATGCTTTACCTAAGTCTTGTAAAAATTTTAAAACATTATTTCAAGGACTTTTTTCTTTTGAGGTTTTTAATTCAATATTACTATTTTTTGTTTGATTTTTTTCTTTATGTTTTTTTCAGAAAACTAAACCCATATTTTAACCCCTTCCTAAAACTTTTTCTTAATTTTTCAAAATTAAAACATTGAACTTATTGAAACTGATAATAGCACAATGGCACCAACTGTTGCACAAAACATTAAAAATATATAAAGAGCTTTATTTCAAAAATGAAAAACTTGATATGTAACTTTTTTTGGTTTAAATAAAAATTGCTCGTTAATCAGGCTCCTTTCTTTACGTAATTTTCTTTTAAATAAAAAAAGCACAAGAAAAATAATACAAATACAAATCAAACCAATGATAAACATTATTCACATTGCCGATGTTGATAAACTTTTATTGTGCGACTCTAATGTTAAAAAATTTAGCATAATCATTTACACTTTCTAATCATTAGTTTTTTATCTTAATAAATATTATTATACAATAATTTTCTTTAAAATAAATATAATCACAAAATTTTACACTTTTTTATTGTTTATTATACAATGACTTACGCATTCTAAATCTTAATTTAATTGGTACACCCTGAAAACCAAATCGTTCACGAATTTGATTAATTAAAAAACGTTCATAAGAAAAATGACATCGTTGTGGATCATTTACCATTAAAATAAAAGTAGGCGGATTTTTTTCAACCTGTGTTGTGTAATATATCTTTAATCTACCACCTTTAAAGTAAGGCGGCTCATTAATTAATTGAGCTTTATTAATTATTTCATTAAGAATACTTGTTTTAATTCTTAAATTCATATTAACTAATACTTCATTAATAGTAGCAAATAAAGTATGAATTCTAGTATTTTCTAAAGCAGATAAATATACAACAAAAGAATACTCAAGATATTTAAATTTTTCTTTTATTTTTTTAGTAAACTCTTGCATTGTTTTTTCATTTTTTTTAACTAAATCTCATTTATTAACAATAATAATAACTGGCTTATCTAAATTTTTTGCCATTCCTGCTATTGTTAAATCTTGTTCTTGAATTTCAACACTACCATCTAATAAAAACAAAACAATATCACTACGTTCAATGGCATTAGTAGTTCTAATTAAACTATATTTTTCTAAATCTTCAGTAATTTTTCCTTTTCTACGAATTCCTGCAGTATCAATAACACAATATTGTTTTTTATTATAAACAAAATTACTATCAATAGCATCAGTTGTTGTTCCTGCTATTGGTGAAACAATAACTCTATTCTCTTGAAGAATAGTATTAACTAAACTTGATTTACCAACATTGGGACGACCAATAATTGCTAAATTAATATTTTCTTTTTTTTCTGTATGAACCTCTTTTGGTAACTTAGTAATTATCATATCTAATAAATCACCAAAACCAACACCATGACTAGCAGATACTAAAATTGGTTCGCCAAAGCCAACTTTTAAATAATCATAAATTTTATCATTATCTTTTTGAACATTATCATATTTATTTGCAATAATAATAACTGGTTTCTTAGTTCTGTATAATAATTTGGCAATATCTTCATCTTCGTGAGTTAGACCTTCTTGATAAGAACAAACAAATAAAACAATATCAGCCTCAGCTAAAGCAATATTAACTTGTTGATTGATTTGTTGAGTAAAATTAGTAATCGTTTTAGTAATACCACCCGTATCAATAATCACAAAATTTTGTGTTAATCATTCACCAATGCCATAAATTCGATCTCTAGTTGCTCCGGGCATATCTTCAATTATTGCTACTTTTTTTTGTAATATACGATTAAAAATTGAAGATTTACCAACATTAGGGCGTCCTACAATTACTACTTTTGGTAACTTATTCATTTTATTCAAATCCTTATATTTAAAATATTATTTTTTATGACTAAAGTAATTATCATATAAAATTTTTAATTTATCAACGGTCGTTTGTAAATTATAATCACTATTATCTAAAATAACTGCATCTTCAACAATTACTAGTTGCCCAGTGCTACGAGTTTTATCAACATTATCACGAATTACCATATCGTTATATACTTGTTCTTGCGTAATATTAATACCCTCTTTAATATACTGTTTATATCTTCTTTCACTACGAGCGTGTAAACTAGAAGTTAAAAAAATCTTTAATTGAGCATCAGGTAAAACAACACTACTAATATCTCTGCCAACGACAATAAAGCCTTGACTTCTAACCATTTCTTGAATTCTAGCAACCATAACTTTTCTAACTTCAGATAACGAAGCAATTATTGGTACTTTACTAGTAACATTTTTATCATAAATTTCTTCTGTTGGTGGTTGATCATTAAATAAAAAATGACCATTAACTCATCTTATATCAAAAAGTTGTAGTGCTGCAAGTATTAAATCTTCACTTTCAAAAGCAATTTTATTTTTTAAACAATGATTAGTAAAACTACGATACATAATTCCTGTATCCATAAATTGATAATCAATTTTTTTAGAAAGCAAATATGCTGCCGCTGATTTACCACTAGCTGCTGGACCATCTATTGCAATATTAATCTTTGGGTACATTGTTTTTCTCCATTCTCTACTTAATAAATAATATTAATGATAATACTAACACGACTATTAAAATTAAACAAATAATGATAATACTAAATACTGTTAAACTTCATTTATAATTATGCTTAATTTTAATTTTTTGTAATTCATCTTGAAAATTATTATGTTCTTGATTAATTTCTTTTAGTCCTTTATTAAGATCACTATTATTTATTTTATACTTTTTATATTTAAATTCTAAATTTTTAACAAAATTTTTGACATCATGAATTTTACTTTCTAAGTCTTTTTGAAATTCATTTATTTTATTATGCATACTATTAATTAACATTTGATATTCCAAGTTAGTACTTATTAATGGCACATCAACTATTTCAAAATCAATATTTTCACTATATTTTTTTAAAATATTATTAATATTTTCTAACATATTTTCCAATATTAATTTATCATTATCATCTAAATGTTGTTCATTATTTTTAATAAAATAATTTTCAAAATTAACTAAATTTAAATCAGAATTTAATTTTTGAAAAATTGGCTCAAAATATGATTGATCAATTTTTATTAGTTGCTGATAATAATTTTCTATTTTTTGTTCTTGTTCTCAAAGCTTACTATTTTCTTTAATTTCTTTAGCAATTTGTTCACGTAAACTTTTATACTTTTCCATTCTTGTCATTAAAGCACCCACAAATTAATATTTAAAAAATTCCAATACTGATTTATTTTTAATAGTAATAATAATTTTCTTGATTATAACATAAATATATAAAATCATTATAATATACAAATTTAACTATTGATAATATTGATAATATTTTAAAAAATAATTGTTTTTGCTTAGTTTTGTTTTAAACATTATTAAAAATAAAATATTAGAAAAATTTATATTTTTATGCAGGCATTATTTTTTTTATTGTATATTCATTTTTTCAATTATAGACTTAAATTAAGATTTACAAAAAATATTTTTATCTAATATCACTTTCACATTATTATAAATATCTTACTATTATCGATATTAAAAATAAAAAAATATTACATTAGGTAAATCTTAATCTTAAAATTAACTAAAACTAAAAATAATAATTTATTTTAGTAACAAAGGAGAATAAAATATGCAAAAAACTACATTAATTTTAGGGGATTTAAAAATTGAACATACAACTACTACCGGAAATACTGATAGTAATAAGATTAATGTACTAGATAACGTTGATCCTATTAGTGTGCAAACTAACTTAAACAGTATGATTCCCATATATTAATCAAATATTAGAAGCTTTACCAGCTACAGAAAAAGTTGCGTTTTTAAAAGATGAACAATATCCAAACGGAACATTCGTATTAGTAACAAGTGCTGGTATAACACCAATTGTACCACAATATTTACTTACTAGACTTCAAGAAACAGCTCCAAAAGCATATATAGCTAACTAAAGTAATGTTTACTCATATCTTGAAAAACAAAATCAATCGCTTTTTTAATATTTGGTCAATAATTTGGTAATATTTTTCTTATATTATGTTTTATAGCAAATCAAAAATGTTCAATTGGATTTAAATTAGGAGAATATGGCGGAAGAAATAATAGTTTGCATCCAGCATTTTCAATTAATTGTTGTGTTAATTTAGATTTATGAAACGTTGCATTATCTAAAACTATAATTTGTCCACGCTTTAATACTGGAATTAGTTTATTTTTAACATATGATTCAAAAATTTTACTATTGCAATGTCCTTCAAATGCTCATAAGGCTTTTAATTTACCTTTATTTAGTGAACCAATTATACTCATTCTCTTTATTTTATATGCGGGTTTATTATCAAATAATCTTTTACCTTTTTCAGATCAACCATATTTATAAAATTCATTATCATCAATTCCAGATTCATCAATATATACTAAATCTTCATTCATTATTTTAGCTATTTCTTTTAAAAAATCTTCTTGTTTATTTTTATCTCTTTGTTCATATAGAAAAGTTTTTTTTATATGTATAATTTAGTTTTTTAAAATAGTTATAAACTGTTTCTTTAGTCATATTTCCAAATTTATCAATTACTTTTTGAACTGTAACATCTTTATTTTCTGCTAAATAATTTTTTAATTCATCTAAATCCTTTATTTTGTGGCTATGTCCTTTTTGATAATTCAAAATTGGTTTTATATGCCCAGTTTCTTTTTTTCTTTTTCTTCATAAAAATAAAGTCTTTCTAGTGATATTGAACACTTTACAAATTTCTTTAATTTTCATATTTTTACTTTCATAAGCTTCTATTACTTTTCTTCGTAAGTCTTCACTGTATGGTTTTGGCATAATTTAATCTTCCTAATCTATTTTAATTATTGCTGAATTGTACTTTTAAATTCAAAAACTGTTTAAATTACATATTATTATTTTACATTATTTATGAGTAAATATTACTTTAGTTAGCTATATATTAGCACAAGGTCAACAATGAGGATGAACAATTGCTAATCAAACAGATGTTTCTATTAACGATTTAGAAAATCAATTTGAAGAACATACAAAAAAATGTTTAAATGCATATATAGCTTCAGGAGATGCACTAGATTATAAAATGGATTTCATTTATAAAGTTGTAGCAACCGTACCTAATGCACCACAAGTAACTGCTAGTTCATCAAATAAATTCCACTTTACTGTTAAAGCAGTTAAAAAAGCATAATTAAATAATTTTAGTAATTCATAAAATATAATATTTTTTATATTTTCTTAGTACCTAGGTCAATTTAGTATTACTAAATAACCTAGGTTATATTATTAAATAAAAGGAGAAGTACTAATGAACAATAAAAATATCAATGAAAAAATTAAAATTATAATGAAAACAAAAATAACCAATAACGAAGAAAAAAATGAAAATAAAAATAACACTAATAATAATTATGAAACGGTAAGATATAAAGTACCTGTTTTTGATTTTAATGATGTTAATCAAATTAAAGAAAACTTAAATAGTATGACTATTTATATTACTCAACTTTTAGACTTATCACCACTCACTAGAATATTCTTATTAAAAAATAATGACTATCCAAGTGGAATGTTTGCAGTAAGGGATAAAAAAACAACAACAGAAAAAAAATATAACATTATCGCTGAACAAGTAACATTAGATTATATGCGTAATTTGTTTCAAGCAGCTTATAACCAAGCCAGTATTAATAAAACCTGAGAATGATTCATTAATGATTTAAACAATGTTACTATTCCAAATTTAACAAATTCATTTAAAGAACATTTAGAAAAATGCAGAATAGAAGCAATTTCAGTAGGTGATCAATTTTTAAACTACAAAATGAATTATCCAATAACAATAAAGGTAATGATTGAAGGCAAAGTTGTTGATGTAACTTCAAGTGAAACTTTTGAATATACTGTCAAAATTGCTGATTTTAATAATAATGATTAGATTCATTAATTAACTAAATAAAAATACATAAATTCTAATAAATATTTATCAAAAATAATGTTATTGTTATTTTACTTTTTAGAAAATTTAAAAATATAATAATTATATAAAAAACAAATTATACTTATAGATAAAAATATAGGAGTTAAAAATATTGTAAAAACAACACCACATCTTACATTTGAAATATTAAATCAATCATTTAAATTATTATTAAATACATCTAAAATTCCATTTAAATGAGAATACTCTTTATATTTTCCTGCGATTAATCCAAAACCATTAGTGACTAATTCTGTATGACCTCCTATTAACACTTTGCTAGTAAGTAAACTTAATCCAATTATCATAAATAAAAACCCAAGAATAATAATTGCTAAAATAAATCAATTAATTTTTTTATAATTTACCATTTTTTACCCCCGTTTCTTCTTTATTTTCTTAAGCAGAGAATTTACAATTACTTAGTTTTGTAAATCATTATTTTTTCTTTAATTTAATATTCATTAATTATACATACATTTATTAAACATTTCTGTTAAAAACAATTTTAATTGCATTAATTATTAAAAATAAAAAAATGATCATTGTTGATAAATAGTTTAGAGGTGAATACACATGAAATCAAAAGTTATCGTAATCACAGGGGCTTCTAGTGATATTGGTATGGAAACAACTAAGTTATTAGCAAGCGCCGATCATAAATTAATTTTAGCTGCAAGAAGAGAAGAAAAACTTAAGGCATTAGTTACTAATATTAAAAATAAAAATGGTGAAGCAAATTATTTAGTAACTGATGTCACCAAACATCATGAGGTAGAAAAACTAGCACAATTTGCAATTAAAACATTTAATAAAATTGATGTTTGAATTAATAATGTAGGAATTATGATACTAACATCTTTAAAACAAAAAAAACATTAAAGACTGAGATGAAACAATTGATGTCAATATTAAAGGAACACTTTATGGTATTGGTGCATCATTACCATTAATGTATCAACAAAATTCAGGTCATATCATTAATATTTCATCAATTGCTGGTCATTTTTTGCTCATGCTGGTGAAGAGCAGTTTACTCAGCAACAAAATGAGCGGTTAGAGCAATTAGTGAATCATTAAGAGAAGAAGTAGCAAAGGATAAAACTAATATTAGAATTACAGTAATTTCACCTGGAGCAATCAATACTGAATTATTGAATAGAGTAACTGATAAAGATTTAGTTCTGAATTTAAAGAATATTATAAAACTTATAGCATATCTGCCGAACGAATAGCAGTAACAATAAAACAAGCAATTGAATTACCTGCTGATGCTACTTGAAATGAAATTATTATTAGAACAACCAATGAAATAATGTAAAAATAAAAAAATAAAGAATATTTATCTAATTTTTGAATTTTAAAATACTTTAGACAATTCTTTATTATTTTTTAATTTTAAAAGAGAGAGAAATTTAATATTAAGAATTTTTATATTTTTAATTGTTTTAAGAAATTATTCTTTCAAAGTATTGTCACTATAACTTACAATTTTATTATTTAAATTTAAATTTTTATTAATACCAATATTGGCAATTGTATTAAGACTTGATATTGGTAATGTTTTTACTCTAAAAGATAAATCATGAATTTCAGTTTCATTTAACACACGAAGTTCTCCATTGATTAAGTATTCATCACCAATTCTAAAGTTTTTAATTCAAGTTGCACGATTAAGATCAGCATAACTAATATCTTCCTCGCGAAAACTTAAAATAGAATTATTATTAGATTTTTTCAATTTAATAATAGATAAGTTATCACCTAATAAGCCTAGGCTTTGCTCATGTTGCTCAATTGAATTTCTAATAATAGGAATTATTAAACATTTTTGATCAGGACTTTGTGTTCAAATGATAACTGTTTCAAGTTTGCAACCATTACAATATTGATAATTACAATTTATATTTTCACATCTAGTTTCGTTAGTTGTTTTTGTTAATGGCACATTGGCAAAATAAATGCCACAATTTATAATATTCTGCATTTAATAAACCTCATTTTCTAAAGTTTTAATAATACTTTTACTATAAACAAACTTAATTACCATAAAAGAGTAAATTTGACCTTAAACTTAATACTTTTAAATTATAATGATATAAATTTTAAAATGTTTTTAATTATTAGTCTGTATAAATTTTGGTTTAAGGGTAAGTGGGAATATTAATTTATGAAATTGGAATAGATATTAAATTGAGTTTTTAAACTAAATTAAAGACTCATATCAATAAATTAAAATACAAAACCCTTACATGAAAGTTACTCATATAAGGGCATAAAGCCAAATTTACAATTTTAAATTAATTAAACTGATGTTTTGTCCTAAAGTTTTAGGACAAATATAATAATAACAAATTTAAACCAAATTACAATAGAATTTCATACTGTATATAATATATTTTGATTAATTACCACTACAAATTTATTATTAATACTTTTAATTAATTTTATATTCTAAATATTATTTATTTTATTTTAAAAAACAAAAAAATAAATAAAAGTAATACTTAAGTACTACTTTTATAATATAATTTCTCTAATTAAGTTAAAAAAATAATATTTTAAACTATAAATTAAAATTCATGCAAATTTAACTTTAAACTAGTAGTAAAATAACCTCTCACAAACTGAGTATCTTTTTCATTATTTGCTGTAACTGTTTCAACACTAACAAATTTAAAAATAAATGCTTTTTGATTTCAATCATAATCGTAACTAACTGTTTGTTGAATTTTATTCATATTTCCTTCATGTGAAATACTATTATCAATAAACTTTGTATCACTAGATACAATAACTGAATTCTTACTTTGATCATTATAATAATAATCTTTTCCATAAGATTTTTTTCAAAAGTTTTAACTGTAGTTTCTCCATTATCAGCAAAAATGGGGTATTCAACAATATCAATTGGTTGTATTATATCATGTAAATTATCAACATTTATTAAATTGGAATTTTTTACATATGAATTTAATATCGAAGAAGTTGAAAATATTGATGCTGCTGATAATGCTATTGTTGTTAACATTGATAAATTTTTTTTTCATAAATAACACCTCTTTTTTAATAACTTCTTAAAATCTTAAGAAGTTGGATACATCATAAACCTTTATTTTAAAGAAAACAATAAAAAACATTTATAATAAATAAATGTTTTTTAATAATTTTTACGATTAAAATAAAAAATGAAATTCATTATTATCGATTTTTTTGATAATTATATACTAGCTTAAGTACTGTTTTTAAAGGTAATATTCTAATAATAGTTCTTGTAATTTTATTAGAAATTCCTGTAATAATAAAAGTTTTTCTTTTTGTTTTTAAGGCTGTTTGTAAAGACTTTTTAGCATAAGTTTCAGTATCTAAAACTGGTAATAATGAACTATAATGTTCTTTATTTCCTTTACCATTACTACTACGATTTCAAAATTCAGTTTTTAATGGACCTGGGCAAATTGTAATTACTCTTACTTTACTTTTTGCTCTTTTTAATTCATAATTAACTGCAACACCTAAACTTCAAACATATGATTTAGAAGCATAATAACTAGCAAAAACAGGCCCCGGACTAAAAGCTGCCATACTTCCAATATTAATAACACGACCATAATTATTTTTACTAAAACGTTGAACAAATAACTTTGTTAAAATATGTAAACAAGAAATATTTAAATTAATCATATTTAATTCTTGTTCTAACATGCTATCTGCAAATGTTCCTCAAACACCATAACCAGCATTATTAATAACTACTGTTACATTTAATTCTTTTGATAACTCAAATAATTTATAAATATTTTTTAAATCAGATAAATCTAAATCATAATTTTTAACTTGTAAGTGTGGATACTTATCTGCTAATTCTAATATTTTTTTACTATCACGTGATACCCCTAATACATAATAACCTTGTGCTAATAATGCTTGACAGTAATAATATCCCAATCCTTTAGACGCTCCTGTAACTACTGCTCACTGATTCAAAACAATTACTTTATTTATCATTTATATTAATACTCCTTTTATTTTTAGATATTAAACATTTTTTTACTATTTGAACTAATATAATTATAAGCGCTAAAAATACTTAATATTGTAGCAACGTACATTGGTATCATTACTAATTGATTAATTAAACCATATTGATCATTATTACTATGACCATTAACACTACCATTTAAAAATCGTCAATTAATAAAAAATAAAATTGTAATTCCTAACATTTGTACTGCTGCCTTTATTCTACCATATTTATCAGCAGCCATTACTGTGCCTTTAGTAGCCAAAATTTGACGAACTACATCAATAATAAAATCACGTAATACCAAAATAACTACCATTCAAACCGGAATTATAGTAGCACATGCCATTACAATTAAAACACCATTAGTTAAAATTTTATCTGCAATTGAATCAAAAAATTTACCAAAAGTTGTTACCTGATTAAATTTTCTTGCTCATCATCCATCAATAAAATCACTAATGGCAGCAATAATAAATAAAATTGCTGCTATTAACCAACTAATTGGTAAACTATAACTATTAATATTAATACTTGTTATTCAAAGATGATAAAAATTATCATTATCTATTGGACCGATAATCATTAAACTAACAATAATTGGAACTAATATTAATCTTATTAAAGAAATAATATTGGGAACATTCATATTTAAAATCCTTTCATATAAGTTTATTTATAATATTTAACATTATTATGTACTTACCTTTTTTAGCATAATTTATAAAAAGTAAAACTTATATTTTTGATCTATTCATGAAATAAGTATATCGTTATTTTCTATATCTATCAATAATATACATTTATATATTAAAATAAATATTCTTTTATATACAATTTCTTAACTATTGTTTGTTTTTTATTTTTCTGATTTTTCTCTTTCGGCAGCAGCTTGTGGATTTTTTCTTTTCTCAATATAATAGAATAAACCAATATAACTTAAATAATAATCTTTATTAAAATCAATTAAACGTGAAGCATTTGTAACAGTTGCTTGTCCTGCCGGTTTACTTCCTCATTCATAAAACGGAATTAAACGTGTTTTTGCTGGATTATGTTTTGCTAAAAAAATAACAGCAGTATCAAAATCTAATTTCATTAACTCACTACCTGTAATTAATTTTTTACCTTGTAATGATGAATTAATATTATCAGCTTTTTTATCTTTATTACCAGAATGGCTATAATTAATAATTGTTTTTTCACCAAACATATCTGAATATTTATTAGCAGTTTGTAAATCCATAGTTTGCAAAAAAGTATGCAAAATACAGTTATTAAAAATAGTTTCTGCTGTTTCTTTACCATATTTTTGTGTTAATTGTTGTAAATCTTGCATAATCATCATGAAAAAAATATTACGACTTCGTGCAACAGTAATCATTTGTGCCATACTAGCAATCGTTGGTATATTACCAAACTCATCAAATAAAAAGTATAAAGGACGTGGTAATTTAATATCAGGCAAAGTACTTGCATAACGAATTGTATTTTTATATAACTGTGCAATAAACATTGATACAAAAGCATTACGTTCATTACTTTCATCAGGAACAACTAAGAAAACAGCACTTGGTTTTTTTACAATTTCATCTAAATTTATATCATTACTACAGCTAATATTTCGTGTCACTGGATCAGTAAATAAACGTAATCCATTAGCAACCATTTGACTAATTGATCCCGCAGTTTCTTCAGCACCTTCTAATGCACCTAAACCAATTTGACGAGCTAAACTATGAGTTGGCATTTTTTTTAGAATTTCAACATATCGTTGACGATTAGTAGCAACAATAGCAGCATTTGACATACTAAAGTATTTTAAAGGAACATCAGGTTGATCTTCAAGTTGTTCTAGCATAAATAACATAATTGATTTAACAACTTGCATCGCTGATTGATTTCAAAATTTTTGTTTTGGATCTGATTCAGGAAATAAGGCTTCGACAATATCATTAATTCATGATAATGCCATTGATTCATAAGTAATTGATTCATTTAAAGGATTATTTTCTTTTTTTAAACGCATTGATTCTACATAAAAATCATATACTTTAACAAAAGGATTTCATGAATTAGATACTGATGTATCACGTAAATTAATAACATAAACATCGTAACCATTATCTTTTAATATTTTAGAATGATTTTGAAATAATTCTCCTTTTGGGTCAGTAATAACCATTGATGGTTTAATTTTTGATTGGGCATTTAAATATATAGTTGGAATAACTAATTTTTGAGTTTTACCACTTCCTGTTCCCCCAATTACAATATTATGAGCATCAGACTTAATATTAAATTGGACACCACCAATTTTAGTCTTTGTTGTTTGAACAACAATACCGTAATCATTTTCAACAGTTTTTGATAAAGGAAAGGTATTAGCAATTTCAGTGGGTGTTAATCAAGCAGCAGATCCATACACTTTATTTTTTGAATCACGTAAAAAGCGACTTTTATTATGAGTTTCACGATAAATTTTATATTTGTGAATCATAAAGTAAGATAATAAAACTGAAAATTCAATAAGAAATAGAATTAAAAATAATAATCAATAATTAATAACATCCTGTATTAAAAATTTAAGTGTAAATGGTTGTTGATTATCTCCACTATGAGAAAATATGTTACGAACAAAGACTAAAGCATAAACTAATAAAGTATTTATTAATACTAAAAAGGGTATAACAATTATAATTACTGCTGGTAGTACTCATTTTTTTTGACGAATAAATTTCATTTTTATGTTCCTTTATTTTTTATATATTTTATAATAATTTATATTTTACCCATATTGGGAAATAACACCAGCAATACCTGATATTATTAATAATAAAATACCAATACTTACATTTCGTCTTCAACGATAACTTTTTTTCTTTTTAAATTCATTTTTTGTTTTTTTAAATTTCATGATTATTTCTCCAAGATTTTAATATTTTACTTTTTTATTCATCAGAATCTCCTCTTCTTGCATTCTTTCTAATATTATTTAAATTTACAACAGGTTCTTTAAAAGCAGCATTAGCCATATTTTTTAATCCAACAAAAGGATTTTTTAAATTATTTTTTGTATCTTGTCATTTAGTACCATGATCATTAGAATTTTGAAATTTACCAATTCCTTTAGCAACTCCTTTAGTACCTTTGCTTAAATAACCCGTGATACCATTTTTTAATAGTCCATTTGCTTTCTTTTCGCTACCATCAGGATTTCTTCCATCTTTAGCACCACCAAATGTAATTTGTTTTCCAAGTTTTAATGCACCAGCACCACCGGCTGCAAGGCTAGCAAAACTACGAGCTTTACCCATAATATTTCCGGCAATAGCTGCTCCATTAGAATCAATAGCGCTTTGTACACCTAAGTTTTGTGTTACTAAGTGATTAATAATTTTTTGAGTTCTTAAACAACTAATAGCACCGGCTGTACAAAATAATGTATATAGAACTTGTTTTTCAAGTCAACTAAAATTAGCATTTTTAGTAATATCTAGTATTGCTTTTGGTAATATTTCAAGGAATATATAAATAGGTAACATCGTTCCTGGACCAATAATAAACTTACCTATTACCATTTCTTTTCAAACACCCAATCTTTTTCCTTGATCAACAGGCATTATACCGGCAACAATTGGTGATATTGAAAATAAAAGTAATAAATCAATAATTCTTTCAACCAATGTCATTGATGCAACAAATAATACATATAAAGTAAATCACACCGCAATAATTTCAAGAATAAAGTTTCAATGTTTTAAATACGAAACATCAGGCATTGAAAAAACACCATTAGGATGCAAAGAACTATCATAATCAGGAGCACCAATACCTCATAATAAATCAGCTAAACTAGCATTTTTTCCTAAAGATGTAATTTGTAAAACTGCCAATAATCCTGTCATTAGATAATTTATAGCACTCATAAAAAATGGAATGAAAACAATTACTAAAAAAGCTAAAAATGTATTTTTTATAGCTTTACCTAGTTTTTCTCTAATTGTATGTGTTTCAGTAAATTGGATAATAATTAATTGCATAATAAACATAATAAGTATTACACCAATTGAAACAACAGCTAATACTGAAAAAAATATTGGTAAGTTTTTACTATTAAGTGGATCTTCATTAAATTTTCCAAAAATTAAATTAGTTATTGCATCAGTTGTTAAATAATCAAATATACCATGTGGTCTTAATAAAACAGCAATTAAATATAATGGTCCTTGAATAAAAATAAGTCAAGGTATAAATAATAAAGCTCCTAGTATAATATCTGTTAGTCAATCCATATTTTCATCTCTTTTCTCTTCATAACTTAATATCAAGTTAATATATAACTTTCTTTAGTTAGTAGGAGAATATTTGGATTACCACCAAAGGCCTGCACAAGAGCAATTATTATTGCTGATGCAGTAATACCAATAATTGGTGCAATTAATGTATACATAAACGCTTTTTTAATCTCACTTCTATGTTGTGGATCATCACCAGCAGCCGCTAAATCTTTTGCCAATATAATTATTTTAAAAACACTAAATGCAATTAAAACAGCAATTAGCAATCCTGCAACTGCCGAAACATAAGGTTTTGCTACATCAATGATTTTATTTATATCAGGTCCATCTGATAGATAATTAAAAATCATAAGTTTTTCCTCCTTAAATAATAAAAAAATAAAATTATTTACTAATCAAAATTGTTTATAAAGCATGAATTTATCTAATAATATAATAAGCCCTCTATTTTACTCCTTAAAGAGATAAATTACGACTTACAGTCAAATTCATATGTTATAAATAATGTTGATACACATTAATTATAGTTGGTTTTAAAATAAAGTAAATAAAAATTTTCAATTTTATCAACTTATTTTTTATTATTTTATAAAATTTATTATTTAAATAAAATCATATTAATAAAACTTATAAGTTTTATTAATATGAAAGTATCTTTATTTAGTTTAAAAATAAATTAATAATTATTGATGAAATCGATAATGTATAAAAAATATACTAATTTTCAATTTCTTTATTTTTTATATTTTTAATTGCTTGTGTTTCAGCATCACTAACATTAATATTTAAACACATACGATATAAACTAGAAATAGCAAAAAGACATTCACCGACTTTAGCACGAGCAATAAAATCAGTTTCATTAGCAGAAATGCCATCATATGAAGAATACAATTCATTTAATGCTGCTAAATCATGAGGTTGTAAGTTTAATACTTTTAAATATTGACTTGAGTTAATAATAGCAGTAGTATATTTTTTAATTTCTTCAGAACCAAGAAAATCATTAATATTTTGTGTAATAATATTTATCATACCTGTATACTTACGAATTCTCTTAACAATTTGATACATAAATAATAATGCTGCTGGAAATTCTTTATCAATAAGTAAATGGGCTTCATCAATAGTAATTGAAATTCATTGTTGTTTATTATTAATTTCATTATCATTTTTATTCTTTCGTACTTCATTTTCAATATATTTCAAAATTAAAAACATTTGAGCGTTAACTAAACGTTTATTCCCTGATTGCATTAAAGTATATAAATCATAAACTTGTAATAAACTACTGCTATTAATATTAGTATGAGCATTTCATAAATTAGCATCAGTACCACCAGTTGCAAATCTTGATAATATAATTAGTAAATTTTTTAATTCATTTTTACTTCTAATCTCTTCTTCTTTAACCATATCAGATTCAATAATATCATATAAATCTTGAAAAATTGGAAATTGATTTGGTTTTAATAAATGAATTTTTGTTCGAGAAGTAATACCAAATTTTTCATACATTAAATTTACATAAATCATTAATAAACTTGATTCATTTCTCGTTAATCCACCAGTAGCAACGTTTAAAAATTGTTCTAAGAATTGCATATGTGGTGCTAAAATATCACGAGTATTATTATCATTAGTATTATCATCACTCAGTGCCAATGTAATTTGAAATGGATTAATATTGCCAGAAGAACCGTCACCAACATCAATTCAACTTCCATCATGATAATTACATAAATCGCGATATTCACGTTCAGGATCAATAACAATTACTTTATGACCAAGCATAATTTGATAATTTACTTCCTTTTTAGAAGTATAAGATTTTCCTGAACCACTAGTACCAATAATTAGTTGATTATGATTTTTACGAGTACTACTTTTAGTTCTTTGATCAAAAAATACTTTATTACCACTTTCATTAAATCCAAGAAACAGTCCTTGTTTATCATTTAATTCTTGATTTAAAAAAGGAAAACTAGCGCCTATTGTTAAACATGGCATTTCGTGACCTGTTTCTTTAAATCAATCAGCACTATCTGGCATTACTGATAAAAAAGCTTCTAATTGACGATAATATAATTTATCAAACTTCATATTATTGTTTTTTATTTCGTATTCGGCAGTACTAATATTTTGTTTAAGTTGCTTACAATCAGCACCATTAATTAACACATACATATTAGTATTAAATATTTTTTCACCACCACCAGCAATTTGATCTAATAATTCATTTAATGATTGATAATGATAATCATAATCTCTTCGTTCTGATAATGATTTTGTCATAAAATTTAAAGTTGCTAAATTTTGCATAGCTTTATTCAATTGTTTTTTAGCACTTTCTTCACTGATACTATTAAAAGTAAAGATTAAACTAGTATTAGGAATATTTACTAAATTTGCTAATCAGACTGCTGAAACTTCAAATGGATAATCATATATGTTATAAACAGTTTGAAAACAATTAGCAAATTCTAAATTATTCTTATGAACTAATAATTCTTTAATCGCCAAATCATTAGTTAAATCTTTACTTTTAACAGTTTCTTCTTTTTTTGTAGTAAACATTTCTTCTAAGGAAGCATTTTCATTAGAATTTATTAATTTACTATAAACAACCATCATTTCAAAACAATTAATATCACTAGCTTTAACACCACTACGACTGATATAATTTTTAAAAGCATTTACTTCTTCTTTTAATTTTTCTTGATTTGATGAATAAAAAAATAAGTAAAAAAATGGTTGCGTCATTTCATTTTGATTTTGAATTTCATTATTAGCATTAATTGCTGATATCATTTGAAATTTTCTTGCTAATTTTGCTTTTTCACTAATATTTTCTAAATCAATTTTTTCGAGTTGTTCTTTATAAAAATTAGTTTGTGCAGTTATATCTAAAGGCATATCAATCTTTATTAAAGACATAGAAATATTAATAATTTTAAAAGCTGCAGCTAAATCTTTAATTTTATTTGAGGCTTCTTCATTAGATAATAATGTAATATTAAAACCCTCCAATAATAAAGCTCTAGTATAATTTGTATTTTTCACATTTAATTGCATTACATTCTTACTAATAATTTTTTTAAATGGTACTAATATTTGTGAATTTTTTTCAGATTTATAATAACGATTTTTACTATGAAATTTAAATCATAATAAAATAATTTCTCATCCTTTTTTTCTTGGCTGTCAATAAAAAGTAAGCGGAATAGTAGCACAACCAACTAAAATAACAGCTAATATTTTAAAAATAATATCAATTTGCAACAATAAAATAATAATTGAAGCAAATCCAACTACCATTAAAATAATTAATAAATCAATTAAACCAACACTTCTCCAAATTTGTAATTTTACAAATTTAATAGTTTTAGGAATTAAAAATTTCATTTATCTTTTCTTTTGAAATTTCATTAGAATTTAGCGCTGAATTTGGTTTACTGTTTATTTTCTCTATCTTTATACTATTAACACGCTTCTTAAAGCCACAACGACTGCAATTAACTTGAATATTTATTCCTTCTAAGTAATCAGCTATCAAAATTACTCTACCACATCGATAGCAAGCAAAAGAATTTTGTGGCTTTTGAGCTAATCGAACAGATGTATACGTATCTTTCATAATCATTGTCTCCTAACTGAATTTAATTTGTTTACTAAACACAATTCAAAGTTATCTTGTTCCCTAAATATTATTAAGCAACTGAAAAAGAAAAAATAAATTTTTGTTATATTTTTAATTTAAAATAACCCACTATTTAAACACTATTTTCTTTTTAAAATCTAGTTTTACTTTAAAAAATAAATTAAATTTTTAAAAACAAAGAAGAAAATTTAAAAAAATTTTAATAAAATAATATCTATAAAAACTCAAGAAATCAAAGTTTTATACATTTCTTGAGTTAAATAAATTTTAACAAATTAACAAAAAATAACAAATTTTTTTTATTTTTCTAACTTTTTATTAACTTATCTAATCCTGGAATATTTGGCATTTCTCCTTTTTTAATCTGACCAGCAATTTGATCCATAACTTTTTTAGTTTTTTCAAATTGGTTTAACACTTTATTTAATTCTTTTTGTGAACGACCTGAGCCTTTTAATACTCTTGCTTTTCTAGTCGGATAACGTAAAATTTGTGGCTTTTCACGTTCTTGAGCAGTTGTTGAAGCAATAATATATTCTGCTATTTTTAAATCAGTTTCAGCATCACTAATTTTAGCATCACTAATTTTAGCAGACATACCAGGAATCATTTTTACAAGTGAGCCCAATTTACCCATTTTTTGAATTTGCTTCATTTGATTAACAAGGTCATTCAAATCAAATTGACCTAACATCATTCTATTCATAGTTTCTTCAACATCACGAGTTGAAACTATACTTTCGGCCTTCTCCATTAATGTAGTAAGATCACCCATTCCTAAAATACGTTCTGCCATTCTTTCTGGATAAAAAACCTCTAAATCAGTTACCTTTTCACCCATTCCTAAGAACTTAACAGGAATCTTTGTTAAATAAGAAATTGAAAGAGCTGAACCACCCTTAGCAGTACCATCTAATTTAGTGATTATGCTTCCAGTAATAGGAATAGTATTATTAAACTCAATAGCAACATTAATTATATCTTGTCCTGCCATACCATCACAAACAAGTAAAACTTCTTTTGGTGAAGTAATTTTTCTTATTTCTGCTAGTTCTTGCATTAATTTTTCATCAATGTGTAATCTTCCAGCTGTATCAATTAATATTACATCAAACTTATTTTTATTAGCATATATTTGAGCATTTTTAACAATATTAGTAGGAGTTTCATTTTTTTGGGAAAAAACTTCAATATTCAATTGTTTTCCTAAAACTTTTAATTGTTCAACAGCAGCTGGACGATAAATATCTGCTGCAACTAATAAACATTTTTTTTGATATTTATCTGTTAACAACTTTGCTAGTTTAGATATTGTTGTTGTTTTACCAGAACCTTGTAAACCAACTATCATAATAACAGTAGGATTAGTAGATAAATCTAATTCAACATTCTTAGTACCCATAATCTTTGTTAATTCATCATGAATAATTTTAATTAACATTTCTTTTTGATCTAAGCCTTCTTTAATAAATTCACCTTTTGCTTTATTAATAATTTCATTAGTTAAAGTTTTAACCACCCTAAAATTAACGTCAGCCTCTAACAAAATTAATCTGAATTCTTTAATTGTTGCTTCCATATTTTCCATGGTTAAAGTTTTTTTACTTAAATTTTTTTCTAATGTTTTTTGTACTTTTTTTGACATAATGTCAGCAAAACTCATATTTATATTCTCCTCTATTTTTAAGACTATATTATTTTAACACTAAAATAATAATGAAAAAATAAATTAAACATAAAAAATAAATACTTGAATTAACAAATTATATATTTTATAAAGTTAAAAGAGAACCTAAGGGTTCTCTAAAAAACAATTAATTAATTCTGTTGCTCTTACTTCACGAATAACAGTAATATGAATATCGCCTGGTATTGTAATCATTTGTTCTAATTTTTGTTTTAAGTTTCTTGCTAATATATGAGCATCAAAATCATTAATAACTTTAGGATCAACAATAACTCTAATTTGTCTTCCGGCCTGAACAGCATATGCTTTTTCTACGCCTTTAACAGATTTACACAAATCTTCAATTTCTTTAATTCTAGTTATAAATTCTTCTAATGAATTATTTCTTGAACCAGGTCTAGCTGCTGATAATGTATCAGCAGCTGAAACTAAAGAAGAATAAACATTATCTTTTGCAACATCACCATGATGAGAATGAATAGCATTAATAATAATATCACTTTCACCATATTTTTTTGCTAAAATCACACCATTATAAACATGTGAACCTTCTAATTCATAATCAGCGGCTTTACCAATATCATGTAATAAACCAGCACGTTTTGCAATATTAACATCTAAACCCAATTCAGCTGCCATTGCTCCTGCAAGTTTGGCAACTTCAAAGGAATGCAATAAAACATTTTGACCATAACTTGTACGATATTTTAATCTTCCAATATAAGATACTAACTCTGGTTCAAAACCAGTTAATTTTAACTCATCAATAATTTTTTTACCATCAACTTTAAAACCTTCATTTAATTCCTGCTCATGAAATCTCAAGATTTCTTCAATTCTAATTGGATGAATTCTTCCATCTTTAACTAAATCTTCTAAAGCTCTAGTTGCAATTTCTCTTCTGATCGGATTAAATGAAGAAATTTGAATTGTTTCTGGCGTATCATCAATGATAATATCTACACCTGCTGTTAACTCAAAAGATTTAATATTTCTACCCTCTTTACCAATAATTCTGCCTTTCATTTCTTCATTAGGCAACTTAACATATGATACTGACTTATCAACAATAAAATTACTTGCATAACGTTCTATTGCTTCACTAACAATATTATTGGCTAACTCTTTAGTTAGAAGTTTAATATTATATTCATGATTTTTAATAATTTTATTAAATTCTAATGATAATTTTTCTTTTAATTTACTAAACAATTCATCTTTTGCTTCATTTCGACTCATACCAGAAATTTTTTCTAATTCCATAATAATTTGATCAATTTTTTGATGATATTCTAATTTAATATTTTTTACAATTTCACGTTGATGATAAAGATTTTGTGTTTGTGTTTCAATTATTTCTTCACGTTCACTTAATTTGCGTTCTCTTTTATTTAAAAGTTTCTCATATTCTAAATTTTGTTCTTTACGATATTCAATCTCTAAATACAAATCTTTTTTCATTTTACTTATTTCAATTTTTGCATCGGCTCTTGAGGATTGAATTAATTTTTGAGATTCTTTTTCTCTCTTTAAAATATTAGTAAAACTTTGTTGTTCTTTAATTTTTAAATACATTTTTCTAATTAGAAATCCAGCAATTATCCCTACTATCATTGCTAGAAAAATTGATATACCTACTCACGTTCCAAACTGTTGACTACTTATATTTGATAATATAGCTAACATATTTTTTTCCATTTATATTTCTCTCCTTGCTGTAAAACACCTACAAGAAAAAGAATCCTTATACTCAAAAACTTAAATAAAATTAAAATTTTATATTTTTCTTCTTTAATATCTACACACAAATAAGTAGGATAATAATCCTACATTAATTTTAGCATGTTTTAAATATTAATTTTTAAAACTTGATTCGTTCCTTAATTTGTTCTAAAAGAAAAGTATTTGCTTCTAAACTTTCTTTTGCTTTTATTTTTCCTTGTCCTAATTTTACATCTTCATAAGTGTATCAGCCACCAGATTTATTAATAACTTCTTTCTCAACAGCAATTGTAATGATTTCACTAATTTTTGAAAATCCTTCTTCAAAACAAAAATCAAGACTTGCTGTTTTAAATGGTGGTGCTACTTTATTTTTTACAACTTTTATTTTTATTTTATGACCAATTATTTGATTACTTTTGATTAATTGTTCACCTTTACGTACTTCTAGTCTAATTGTACTATAAAAACGTAATGCTTTTCCTCCGGGTGTTATTTCAGGATTACCATATATAATACCAACTTTTTCTCGAATTTGATTAATAAATAAAACAATACAATTAGTTTTTGCGATATTTCCACTAATTTTTCGTAATGCCTTAGAACCTGTTTAGAATCTTTTTTGATTAATTTTTAATAAAATTTATATTATAATGGTTATTTTATAATAAAAAATAGATTTTTAGTCGATAAGTTTTCAAATGATAAAATCTTTTTAACAAAAAAATGAAAAAGAAAATAAATTATTGGTTAAGTACCTATTTATAAATGATTATTTCTTGTTTTAGTTAAATTCTATTAAAAAGATTCTAAACAGGTTCTAATATCAACACCTAATTTTTGACTATATTGACGATCTAATGCATGTTCAGCATCTATAAATAATGCTATTCTACCATTTTGTTTTTGAACTTCTGCTAAAGCCATTAATACTAATGTAGTTTTACCTGCAGATTTCTGGTTCATAAACTTCAATAATACGACCTTTTGGAAAACCTTTAACACCTAAAATATCATCTAATAATATACTTCCTGAACTAATAACTTCAATATCGCCAATACCACTATCACTTAGTAACATAATAGCACCTTTGCCAAATTCTTTTTCAATTTGCTTAATGGCCTTTTCTAATAATTGCTCTTTTTCTTTAATGTTTATTTCCATAAAATCACCCTACAAAATATTAATAACTCTGTAAGAACCTGTTTAGGATCTTTTTTGATTAATTTTTAATAAAATTTATATTATAATGGTTATTTTATAATAAAAAATAGATTTTTAGTCGATAAGTTTTCAAATGATAAAATTTTTTTAACAAAAAAATGAAAAAGAAAATAAATTATTGGTTAAGTACCTATTTATAAATGATTATTTCTTGTTTTAGTTAAATTCTATTAAAAAGATCCTAAACAGGTTCTAAGATAATTCCTTTTTAAATTTTAAAAACTTAATAAAATTTTTTTTAAAATAACTACTGCTTTTGCTACTATAGTTGATCTAATTTCGTTTCTATTACCTGAAATATTTAACACTTCACATCAAACATTATCATTGATAACAATACCTACATATACTAAACCAACCGGTTTATTTTCTAGAGCATTAGGTCCTGCATTTCCAGTAAAACTAATAGCAATATTTGTTTTTAAAATTTTTTGTGTATTTAAAGCCATTTCTATAGCACATTGTTTACTTATTACACCATATTTTTCAATGGTTGTTTTTTTAATTTTAACAATATTGATTTTTGATTCATTAGTATACGTTATAAAACCACCACTAAAATATTTAGAAGCACCAGCAATACTAGTAATCTCTTGAGCAAAAAGTCCACCAGTAATACTTTCACAACAACTAATTCTAAAATTAAATTTATCTAATAAAACTAAAAGTTCAGTCATTTTTAAACCTTCAATCAAATAATTTACAATACAAAAAAAGAATAAAAAAATCATAAGCCACGTTCTGTTCTTGCCTCTTGCAAGTGCTAACCATTTATCTACTATTGTAAACAATAGTTCGGTTTATTATTCATTTCTAATAAACCAATGCCCCTACCTAAATTTGGGTTTCTCGCTTGTGGGGTTTATCTCGTTCCATCTTTTAAGTTTCCTTAAAACTCGTCTCTATGACACTTTTATAGACTAGAACCTTATTTAATAAAAAACTTAGGTTTTTGTCAGCCGTCAGAATTACTGCTTAGAGTTATTGTTTTCTCTAACACAAACATTACTTTCATCACAGAAAGTGCGAGCGTGGACTTTCCTCTACATACTAATGCAGCGATTAGCTCATTTTTTATTCTTTTAGAAAAAATTATAACATATTTATTCTTCATGTACAATACTTTCTAATTTGCTTAATCTCGTAATAATATCAACATTTTCTACACCTTTTTCTTCTAATTTTTGTTTTTCTTGTTTTAAAACTAAAATTTGTGTTTTTAAAATATCAATTTCTTTAAGTAACTTGTAATTATTATTTTCTAAAATTGCATTTTGCTTTTTTAGTTTATTTACAAATTCTTCTAGTATTTCATAATTAGTAGCTACTAAATCAAGAAATAAATCTACTTCTTTAGAATCATAACCTTTATAATCAACAGTAAATTCTTTATCTATAATATCCTTTTTACAAATATTCATATTTATACCTCCTTTAATTAAAAGGAAAACTATTCCAAAGTTAGTAATATTCTATATGTAAGGGGGAATTAAAAAAATGTTTTATGCTAACCGTGGAATGTTTCTTGAAACTATAATTAATTATACTATTGAAATTATAAATAATGAAAAACAAGCACTAATTTTTAAACAAAATCCACCAATTTTATATCAAAACAATAAAATTTTTAAAGAAAAAAGTAATGTTGATTATCATGGAGTTTATCATGGTAAATATTTGTGTTTTGAAGCAAAAAGTACTAAGTCTTTAACATTACCATGAAATAATTTTAAAAAACATCAACTTGAATACTTAGAAAATGCTTTTTATCTTAATGCTATTAGTTTTGTTATTATTTATTTTTCACAACATAATGCCTTTTTCTTAGTTTTTTGAGAAAAATTAAAATTTTTAAAAGTTCAAAAAAAAGCACTGACATATAAAAAAATAGAACAAAATGGATATAAATTAGAAATTATATATCCATTTTATCTTGATTTTTTAAAATTTTTAATTTAAGAAGCTAAAGTTTCTGTTTGTTGATTAGTATGTTTTTTAAATTCAGAACTAGCTTTAAATTTAGGTGCTTTAGAAGCACTAATTACAATAGATTCACCAGTTTGGGGATTACGACCTGTTCTTGCTTCACGAATAATAGTTTCAAATATTCCAAATTTTGGTATATTAATTTTACCACCATTTGCAACTTCAACTTTTATCTCTTCAAAAAATAAATCAATAATATTAGTCGCTAAGGCAATTGTGACGTCAGACTTTTGCGCCACTATCTTAATAATTTCTGTCTTTGTTTTAGAATTACTTTTTGCCATAAAAGATTTCCTCCTAATGTTTTAAGAATTATAATTATAATGTCTATTATAGATATTATTATAACTACGTTATCTTCAAACCAATTTAAAAATGTTACTGGTCTGTAATCAAATTATATAGTAACATTTTATAAAGTGAACCATAAAATGTATTTTTTTTCTAAAAAAATGATAAAATTAATTTAATAATATTTTTTTTACACTTATAAAGGTTAAAAAATAAAAATAAAATTTAATTTTCAATTTTAATTAAAATTAAAATGAAAAAAATTATTAAAGTGAAAAATAATTAATTAAAAAAAAGAAAATCATGTAAAATATATTTATAGTTGTTCAAGTTTTAATAATTAATGATGCTAATTTTATATTACTATTAATTATTTAATAGCACCTAAATAACTTAAAAATAACGCTACATTTTACTAATATATTCAATGATACAAAACATAATAATTTTAGAAAGAGTGATAAACTATGAAAAATATTATTCATACTCCTAATGCTCCTGCTGCCATTGGGCCATATAGCCAAGCAATAATTGCAGGTGACTTTTTATATATTTCTGGGCAATTACCAATTAATAGTAAAACAGGTGAATTTATTGGCACTGACATTTCTTCACAAACTAAGCAAAGTTTATTAAATATTAAAGCAATTTGTGAAGCTGCTAATATTACTTTAAATAATATTGTAAAAGTTAATATTTTCTTAAAAGACTTAAATCACTTTGTTGAAATGAATAAAGTTTATGGAGAAATATTTGGTGCACACGCTCCAGCAAGAGCAGCAGTTCAAGTTGCTAGAATTCCCAAAGATGCATTAATTGAAATTGAAGCAATTGCTTATTTAAAATAATTTTTCTAATTTTATTTTTTTTTATTGCATATATAAATTTTTAACTATAAAATTAAATCAAGATTTATTTAGAAAAAGTACTTTAAAATTTAAAAAGTTTTATTCACATAATAATGATATTGTAAAATAAATTAATATCATTTTTAATGATACATTACTACAGTTTCCAATTTAATATTCTTACTACAATTTCACACTTTTCTCAAAATTCTAAATATTTTATACTTAAAACAATAATAAAATACATTCTAAATAAATCTTAATCTATATAAAATATCAATAATAAACTAAAATTATATTAATTAATAAAAACTATAATAAGTATTGAATTTAAAATATGAATTTAAAGATTACTAGTAAAAAGTAACCTTTTTTATTAAAAAAACATTTACTATAAAATAACAAAAAGATATTATAGTATTTTCATATAAAAATTGAATATTAGATTATAACTACTTTTTTAAAACAAGATTGTTAACATTACTCTAAGAACCTGTTTAGGATCTTTTTAATAGAATTTAACTAAAACAAGAAATAATCATTTATAAATAGGTACTTAACCAATAATTTATTTTCTTTTTCATTTTTTTGTTAAAAAGATTTTATCATTTGAAAACTTATCGACTAAAAATCTATTTTTTATTATAAAATAACCATTATAATATAAATTTTATTAAAAATTAATCAAAAAAGATCCTAAACAGGTTCTAAGATATTTATATACTTTAATAAAACTTGCTACCTTTATTTTATATAAAAGGTAGTTTTAAAATACAAATTAAATGGAAATAACATAAAAATAAAATAAATTTATATCTATAAGGAGATAATTATGACAAAAATTAAAAAAAATAAAAATAATTACCACATTGCAACTAAATTAGTTCATTGTGGTAATTATAATGATAAATTTGGAGCCGCTCTACCTCCTATTTATCTATCAACAACTTTTGCTTTTGATAGTGCCGAACAAGGTGGTAGGATATTTAATTTACAAGAAGAAGGATATGTTTATACAAGAATTGGTAATCCAACAACAACTGTTTTAGAAAAACGAATGGCACATTTAGAAGGATCAGAAAAAGCAATTGCTTTCTCATCGGGTATGGGTGCCATTGCATCTACTTTTTGAACATTATTGAATGCTACTGACCATTTATTATCATCAAAAACAATTTATGATGGTACTCATTCACTTATTGAAAAAGGAATATCACGCTTTCAAATTGAAGTTGATTTTGCTGATTTTACTAAACTTGATGAAATTAAAAAAAATTAAAACCAAATACTAAAGTTGTTTTTTTCGAAACACCAGCTAATCCTACTTTAGAAATTTTAGATATTAAAGCAATTAGTGATATTGTCCATCAATATAATCCACAAATTCAAGTAATTGTTGATAATACTTTTTCAACACCAATCATTACTAAACCTTTAATTTTTGGTGCTGATATTGTTATCCATTCAGCAACAAAGTATATTAATGGTCATTCTGATGTTATGGCCGGAATTGTTTGTGGTAAAAGTACTTTAATAAATAAAATTCGTTTTGAAGGATTAAAAGATTTAACAGGAGCTGTATTATCACCTCATGATGCCTTTCTTGTTTTAAGAGGACTATCAACTTTAGAATTACGATTATGAAGAGCTTGCAAAAATGCAAGAATAATTGCAGCAAGATTAAAAGAACATCCTAAGATTAAAAAAGTATTTTATCCTGGACTAACTAATTCAGCAACAGAACAAGTACTTTATGAACAACAAATGAAATTACCGGGAGCAATGATTAGTTTCGAATTAAAATGTGGATATGATGGAGGAATCAAACTATTAAATAATTTAAAATTAATAATTTTGGCAGTTTCTTTAGGTGGAGTTGAGTCATTGATTGAACATCCTGCTTCAATGACACATTCTACTTAGAACCTGTTTAGAATCTTTTTAATAAAACTGAAATAAAGGAAAGAACAACCATTTGTAAACTAGTATTTAGTTTTCTTTCACAATTTTTTCATAATCTTCTGTATTTTTCTAATCAAGCAAAGCTTCGTTCTACAATTCATCTTTTTGGTAATACTACAAAAGTATGTAGTTCATTCCGTTTTATAATTTCAACATTTGCATTTATGATTGTTTTGATTTCAGAAGCAAATTTTTCACCAGTATAACCAGCATCTACTATTATTTTTTGAACTGCAGAAAGATTTTCTTTTTCATTTTCAATCATTATTATAGCGCTATTACGATCTGTTTTTTCTGCTGTGGTTATGTAAATTGCATGTGGTAAACCTTGAGAATCAACAATAATATGACGCTTTATTCCTGAAATCTTTTTACCAGCATCATAACCTTTATTTTCAGTAGTATCTGTATTTTTAACACTTTGCGAATCAATTATACAAAAACTAGTTTGTTCTTTGCGATTATTGTTGATACGAACTTTTTTAACCAATTTTTTTTAAAATTAATTGCCATACACTAGCTTCTTTACCGTTATTTTTACTTCAAATTTGAAAATAATAATATACAGTTTGTCATTTTGGAAAATTTTTTGGTAGCATTCTTCATTGACAACCACTTTTTAATACATATAAAATTGCACAAAATACTTCATATAAATCTAAACTTCTTGGTTTTGTTTTCTTTTTGCTATTTTCTAAAATTGATTTTATGTTCTCAAATTGTTCTTTGGTGACATGACTTGGATAATTTTTATGCATAATATATACCTCTGATTTTAAAATATATAATCATTTTACATTATTTTCGAAAAGATTCTAAACAGGTTCTTATAGCTAACTAAAGTAATGTTTACTCATATCTTGAAAAACAAAATCAATCGCTTTTTTAATATTTGGTCAATAATTTGGTAATATTTTTCTTATATTATGTTTTATAGCAAATCAAAAATGTTCAATTGGATTTAAATTAGGAGAATATGGCGGAAGAAATAATAGTTTGCATCCAGCATTTTCAATTAATTGTTGTGTTAATTTAGATTTATGAAACGTTGCATTATCTAAAACTATAATTTGTCCACGCTTTAATACTGGAATTAGTTTATTTTTAACATATGATTCAAAAATTTTACTATTGCAATGTCCTTCAAATGCTCATAAGGCTTTTAATTTACCTTTATTTAGTGAACCAATTATACTCATTCTCTTTATTTTATATGCGGGTTTATTATCAAATAATCTTTTACCTTTTTCAGATCAACCATATTTATAAAATTCATTATCATCAATTCCAGATTCATCAATATATACTAAATCTTCATTCATTATTTTAGCTATTTCTTTTAAAAAATCTTCTTGTTTATTTTTATCTCTTTGTTCATATAGAAAAGTTTTTTTTATATGTATAATTTAGTTTTTTAAAATAGTTATAAACTGTTTCTTTAGTCATATTTCCAAATTTATCAATTACTTTTTGAACTGTAACATCTTTATTTTCTGCTAAATAATTTTTTAATTCATCTAAATCCTTTATTTTGTGGCTATGTCCTTTTTGATAATTCAAAATTGGTTTTATATGCCCAGTTTCTTTTTTTCTTTTTCTTCATAAAAATAAAGTCTTTCTAGTGATATTGAACACTTTACAAATTTCTTTAATTTTCATATTTTTACTTTCATAAGCTTCTATTACTTTTCTTCGTAAGTCTTCACTGTATGGTTTTGGCATAATTTAATCTTCCTAATCTATTTTAATTATTGCTGAATTGTACTTTTAAATTCAAAAACTGTTTAAATTACATATTATTATTTTACATTATTTATGAGTAAATATTACTTTAGTTAGCTATACCATAAGCATTTAAACTAATATATGTATCTCAATCCATTAATGACTGATTTTCTTGTTTATTTAATAGTAATCATGGAAGACCCTCAGTTGTAGTTGTAGTAGTTATTGGCATTGGTGTTGTTGGAATAATTGGAGTAATATTATTCTTTGTTCATTTACTATAATTTGCTAATCCAATTGTTCCTAAACCTAATAATATTTTTTTAGAACTATTAATTAATTTAGTTTTAGTATTTGGTCTTTGATTTAAATTTCAAATATCTAAACCTAATTTTTTACCAAATAATAAACTATTAATTGAACCTAATACTGGATTTACAATTACTTGACCATAATAAGCACTTGTACCAATCATTGCACAAATTGGGCTTATACCAGTTCTAATTAATTTAGTTAAAGTATAATTTGATTGTGTATTTTCGTTTGGCATTTTAATCTCCTTTATTTGTTTTTATTAGTTCTCTTATAACATCTAGTAAAGAATCTACTACATAAGAATTTAATTCAAATTCATAATTTCTAATTTTAATTTTTTCCTTTTTCATTTGTTTATTCTCCTTTAATTTGTTTTAAATCATTTAATAGTTCTATAAATTTATTCATGTATTCTGAATAATAATCAATCATTAAATAATTATCATTTCAATTAAACATTACACATGTGTCACTTGTACAAAATTCAACATTATCAATAAAAAATAATTTTTCATCTACATTTCATTTAATTAAAAATTCGCGTTTAATCATGGTTATTCTCTTTCTATTTCTAATTTTTTAATTGTTACTTTAATTCAACCTTGATAAACATCATTATCACCAACTATTAATGCAACATTACTTTCTGGGTCAGAAACAATTATGTGTTTTGATTTAACATTTGGGTATTGTCTTAAAATAATTGCTCTAATATCATTACTTGTATGAATTGCTTTTGGAAATGGTGATAATATTTCAATTTCATCTTTATTTTCAAATAAAGTAGGCAATATAATCATTAATTAAATTCTCCATTTTCTATAAACTCAATTACTTTATAATAAGCAGTAAGTTTACCTGCTTCTTTTAATGAATCACATAAACAAATACTAATTTGCTTATTCAATCAGATAATTAATTTTTCATTATATTTATTAATTACTTTTTGTTTAAACTCTTCTCTTAATTTTTCTATATTATATAAATGTTCTTCTGTTATTTCTTTATTACGTTTTTTATTATATTCATTAATAATTTCTTGGTCTTTATTCACTCTATTTCTCCTTATTTTTAGTTAAATTATTAACTATTATTTCTAAACATTTCATACATCAATTTTTACTTAATCAGATTCTTTTATTACATTTTTTACATTTATTCATTATTAAATTCACCATTAATTATTTTTTGTAATAAAATATCAAGTACTAAATCTATTTCTGTACCATTATAGAATTTTTGTTGTTTTTTAATATAATTAATTATTTTTTCTTTATATTCATTAATATAATTTTCTTTTCTTTTTTCATTAATAGCATCTACTATATCTTGACAAAAATAACAATATAAACGCATGTTATTATTTGGGTTTGGTTTTTTATTAGTTAAAACTTTACATCTTTTTCCTGTATTATCTACATAATCACATCTAGTCATTATTTATTCCTTTCATTTTTTAAATCATTTAACATTAATTGAACAAAATGCACGATTTTTTGGAATATTTAAAGTATTAAAGATTTGACCAGTTACTATAATTTCATCGTTTTTGTTTAATAAAATACATCGTTTATAAAATTTTGGGTTATTAAAAATTAAAGTAACATAGTTTAATCCATTTCATTGACCACGAACACTATAATATAATTCTTTATTACCTTTTTCATGATATTTTGCTTCAATAGTGTTACTCATTTTTACTGTTAATCTAACATAATTTGCTTTATTTTTCATTTTTATAATTCCTTATAATTGGGTTTGCTTATACGCATCTTGTTCATGTTTTGTTAATTTTATATTTTCTTTATAATTTGGTATTTTTGTTTTATTTTTTGGATGGTTTTCTTGATAATCTCAATTCATAATATCTTGTACTAATACCATTAATGCACCAATAATTTTAGGTGTTGCTAAGGGATTGGTTAATAATTGTTTTGGGTTTAAATAAAAATTTTCTACACTTACTAATACTTTTTCATTATGAGTTGAAATTTCCTTATAAGAAGTAACTATATAATTAATTGCTAAGTCATTCTTATTATAGCTAACTAAAGTAATATTTACTCATAAATAATGTAAAATAATAATATGTAATTTAAACAGTTTTTGAATTTAAAAGTACAATTCAGCAATAATTAAAATAGATTAGGAAGATTAAATTATGCCAAAACCATACAGTGAAGACTTACGAAGAAAAGTAATAGAAGCTTATGAAAGTAAAAATATGAAAATTAAAGAAATTTGTAAAGTGTTCAATATCACTAGAAAGACTTTATTTTTATGAAGAAAAAGAAAAAAAGAAACTGGGCATATAAAACCAATTTTGAATTATCAAAAAGGACATAGCCACAAAATAAAGGATTTAGATGAATTAAAAAATTATTTAGCAGAAAATAAAGATGTTACAGTTCAAAAAGTAATTGATAAATTTGGAAATATGACTAAAGAAACAGTTTATAACTATTTTAAAAAACTAAATTATACATATAGCTAACTAAAGTAATATTTACTCATAAATAATGTAAAATAATAATATGTAATTTAAACAGTTTTTGAATTTAAAAGTACAATTCAGCAATAATTAAAATAGATTAGGAAGATTAAATTATGCCAAAACCATACAGTGAAGACTTACGAAGAAAAGTAATAGAAGCTTATGAAAGTAAAAATATGAAAATTAAAGAAATTTGTAAAGTGTTCAATATCACTAGAAAGACTTTATTTTTATGAAGAAAAAGAAAAAAAGAAACTGGGCATATAAAACCAATTTTGAATTATCAAAAAGGACATAGCCACAAAATAAAGGATTTAGATGAATTAAAAAATTATTTAGCAGAAAATAAAGATGTTACAGTTCAAAAAGTAATTGATAAATTTGGAAATATGACTAAAGAAACAGTTTATAACTATTTTAAAAAACTAAATTATACATATAAAAAAAACTTTTCTATATGAACAAAGAGATAAAAATAAACAAGAAGATTTTTTAAAAGAAATAGCTAAAATAATGAATGAAGATTTAGTATATATTGATGAATCTGGAATTGATGATAATGAATTTTATAAATATGGTTGATCTGAAAAAGGTAAAAGATTATTTGATAATAAACCCGCATATAAAATAAAGAGAATGAGTATAATTGGTTCACTAAATAAAGGTAAATTAAAAGCCTTATGAGCATTTGAAGGACATTGCAATAGTAAAATTTTTGAATCATATGTTAAAAATAAACTAATTCCAGTATTAAAGCGTGGACAAATTATAGTTTTAGATAATGCAACGTTTCATAAATCTAAATTAACACAACAATTAATTGAAAATGCTGGATGCAAACTATTATTTCTTCCGCCATATTCTCCTAATTTAAATCCAATTGAACATTTTTGATTTGCTATAAAACATAATATAAGAAAAATATTACCAAATTATTGACCAAATATTAAAAAAGCGATTGATTTTGTTTTTCAAGATATGAGTAAACATTACTTTAGTTAGCTATATAAAAAAAACTTTTCTATATGAACAAAGAGATAAAAATAAACAAGAAGATTTTTTAAAAGAAATAGCTAAAATAATGAATGAAGATTTAGTATATATTGATGAATCTGGAATTGATGATAATGAATTTTATAAATATGGTTGATCTGAAAAAGGTAAAAGATTATTTGATAATAAACCCGCATATAAAATAAAGAGAATGAGTATAATTGGTTCACTAAATAAAGGTAAATTAAAAGCCTTATGAGCATTTGAAGGACATTGCAATAGTAAAATTTTTGAATCATATGTTAAAAATAAACTAATTCCAGTATTAAAGCGTGGACAAATTATAGTTTTAGATAATGCAACGTTTCATAAATCTAAATTAACACAACAATTAATGAGGCTTTTATGTAATCTGTGTATCTTTGTTTTACAAAGTTACTAGTTCAGATTAATTCTATCTTCAAATTTTATCATAAAATGAGCAATTGCTGTATTTCAATTTTGAATGGGCATTGTTCATTTTTTTGTTATATTTTCAATTGCTAAGTAAAATATTTTGAAAACTGCCATATCATTAGGAAAAACTTTTTTATTTCTGATAACTTTTCGTAATTGACTATTAACAGATTCAATAGCATTTGTAGTATAAATCACTCTTTTAATTTCTGGTGGATAACTAATAAAAACCATTAAATTATCTCAATTTTTATATCAAGATTTAGTAATTTGCGGATATTGTTTATTTCATTTACTTTCAAATGATTCTAAAGCTTGCATTGCTTGTTCTTCACTACATGCACTATAAATTGGTTTTAAATCTGCAACTAAGGTTTTTCGATGTTTGTATGAAACATATTTTAAACTATTTCTAATTTGATGAACTATGCATAATTGATGTTCAGTTTTAGGATAAACTGCTTGTATTGCTTCTGACATGCCTGTTAAATTATCACTACAAGCAATCAAAATATCATTTAAGCCTCGATTTTTCATTTCTGTAAAATTAGCTAGTCAAAATTTAGAACCTTCATTTTCACTAATTCATAAACCTAAAACATCTTTTTTGCCTTCTAAATCCACTCCTAATGCTATATAAACTGATTTGTTAATAATGCGTTTATCTTGCCGTACTTTAACTACTATACAATCAAAATAAACAATAGAATAAATACTTTCTAATGGTCGATTTTGCCACGCCTTGACATCATCTATCACATCATCAGTAATTTGACTAATAACACTTTCACTAATATCTGCACCATGATATAACTCTTGCAACTGCATTCTAATATCTGATAAAGTCATTCCTTTGGCATATAGTGAAAGAACTTGTTGATCAAAGCCATCAAATCTTCTCTGTCTTTTTGCAACTATTACAGGAGTAAAATCACTATTACGATCTCTTGGTACATTAATTTCAATTTTACCTTGTTGAGTTATTAATTTTTTTGAACTTATACCATTACGAGCATTTTCACTATTACTATGTTGATTTTTTTCATACCCTAAATAATTTTGCATTTCAGAATTTAACATCTTTTCTACTAATCTTTTTGTTAATTCTTTATATAATCCTCCTTCTTTAAATACTGTTGTTAAATCTTCAGTATTTTCTAGTAATAAATCTACTGCTTTTGATATTGGATCATTATTATTAATACTTTGTTTTTTAGCCATCTGTAACTCACTCTTTCTAGTCATTTAATTATATTTACTAGAATTAATTAAACATAGTTATTTTTGTAAGTTACACAGATTACATAAAAGCCTCACCAAATATTAAAAAAGCGATTGATTTTGTTTTTCAAGATATGAGTAAACATTACTTTAGTTAGATATACATGGATTATTTATTTTAAAGCCTTTTCTGTTTTCTTCTCACGTAATGTTATATTTAAAACAAGGATTAGTAATGTTTGTTTTGTTATCAGTTATTTCACCCATAAATCAACTATTATGCTGTTCATAAAATGTTAGTGGTTCAAGTTTTATATCATTAAGATAGTATTCTTTTGGAGCAGTTGGTTTATTAACAGTTATTTTTTGTTCAGAAATATATGGTTCTAATAATTTTATTAATTCATTACCACTTAATTCTCTTTTAATATTTTCTAAATTAAAAACTCAATATGTATAACTGTTATCAACAATAAAAGAATTATTTTTAATCATTCATTTTGGAAGCGATAATTTATATTCAACATAATCAATAAGAATAGATTGTGGTTTATCTTTTACAATTTGTTCTTTTTTAAATTCTATTTGCATAATTAATCACTTCTACATCAATCACAAACATATCCAAATGGTTTTGTATAATCCAAATGTTCATCAATATCATAATCATCTTCAAATTTTCTAATATCATGTTGTTCTGCTTCTAATTCTGTTTTAAAGCGATAAAGCATTTGGATTTTGTCATCTTCATATAATTCATTACATTCAACACATCTTTTTCTTCTTTTTTTAATTTTTTTATCAATCTTTCTTAGTGCTTCATAATCAAGAATTTCTATTGCCATAATAATCCTTTCCTAATATGTTCTGTTGCTTCTAGCATAAAGAACATATATTTTGTTTTTTAGATTATTAATACTACTATTATTAGTTTTATTCATTCCATCAATTCTGGGCTCAAAAATTTTTTTAAAAAAAATAAAAAATAAAACCAACACTTGCTCACTGGAGAGTGGCAAGGTTGGTTAAATAAAGAATAGAATTAATATAATAGGTCCCTACAACAGGTCTATATATACTAGTTTCCAATTCGCTCCCACCCCAAGAATTACCATTAAATGGTTAGTATATTTTATTAGGTATCACTCCACTTATTATTTATCCATGCAAGTCCACATGCTAGCCACTATTTTGAACAACTGTGTTATGGTTCACTTTTTTAATTCCTTAACACGTGTTGATAATAGTATTAAAGAAAGTTATTAAAAATTTTAAAATTTTACAATTACAAAAAAAAGACAAGATTATTTCTTGCCTTTTTCCTTAATAACTTTGAGAATAATTTTTATTTTTTTTAAATGTATATTTTTTTAAATACGTCGAATATAAATTTAAATTTAAGGGTTAAAGAGAGTAATTTTGTCTAATTTTCATTATTTTTCAAATAATTCATTTTTGGAAATAAGTTACTAATATAATAATTAATTATTTCGTAACTTTGACAACCGTCCTTTAAACAGTTTTTGAATTTAAAAGTACAATTCAGCAATAATTAAAATAGATTAGGAAGATTAAATTATGCCAAAACCTACAGTGAAGACTTACGAAGAAAAGTAATAGAAGCTTATGAAAGTAAAAATATGAAAATTAAAGAAATTTGTAAAGTGTTCAATATCACTAGAAAGACTTTATTTTTATGAAGAAAAAGAAAAAAAGAAACTGGGCATATAAAACCAATTTTGAATTATCAAAAAGGACATAGCCACAAAATAAAGGATTTAGATGAATTAAAAAATTATTTAGCAGAAAATAAAGATGTTACAGTTCAAAAAGTAATTGATAAATTTGGAAATATGACTAAAGAAACAGTTTATAACTATTTTAAAAAACTAAATTATACATATAAAAAAAACTTTTCTATATGAACAAAGAGATAAAAATAATAAAGAAGGTATTGAAAATCAAGGTGCAAAGTGAAATATTGGTTGTTTTACAGAAACTAATATTTGACATGTTTTAAAAGAAATGCTTGGTAATAGAACATATAATATTTCAATTTATATTAAAATGGTTATTTTTAAATGTAATAAGATAAATTTAGAAACATAATTTTATATAAAAATTTCTAATTAAAAATATTTTAATAAAAAATAAGTACTTTACATATATAGCTAACTAAAGTAATATTTACTCATAAATAATGTAAAATAATAATATGTAATTTAAACAGTTTTTGAATTTAAAAGTACAATTCAGCAATAATTAAAATAGATTAGGAAGATTAAATTATGCCAAAACCATACAGTGAAGACTTACGAAGAAAAGTAATAGAAGCTTATGAAAGTAAAAATATGAAAATTAAAGAAATTTGTAAAGTGTTCAATATCACTAGAAAGACTTTATTTTTATGAAGAAAAAGAAAAAAAGAAACTGGGCATATAAAACCAATTTTGAATTATCAAAAAGGACATAGCCACAAAATAAAGGATTTAGATGAATTAAAAAATTATTTAGCAGAAAATAAAGATGTTACAGTTCAAAAAGTAATTGATAAATTTGGAAATATGACTAAAGAAACAGTTTATAACTATTTTAAAAAACTAAATTATACATATAAAAAAAACTTTTCTATATGAACAAAGAGATAAAAATAATAAAGAAGGTATTGAAAATCAAGGTGCAAAGTGAAATATTGGTTGTTTTACAGAAACTAATATTTGACATGTTTTAAAAGAAATGCTTGGTAATAGAACATATAATATTTCAATTTATATTAAAATGGTTATTTTTAAATGTAATAAGATAAATTTAGAAACATAATTTTATATAAAAATTTCTAATTAAAAATATTTTAATAAAAAATAAGTACTTTACATATATAGCTAACTAAAGTAATATTTACTCATAAATAATGTAAAATAATAATATGTAATTTAAACAGTTTTTGAATTTAAAAGTACAATTCAGCAATAATTAAAATAGATTAGGAAGATTAAATTATGCCAAAACCATACAGTGAAGACTTACGAAGAAAAGTAATAGAAGCTTATGAAAGTAAAAATATGAAAATTAAAGAAATTTGTAAAGTGTTCAATATCACTAGAAAGACTTTATTTTTATGAAGAAAAAGAAAAAAAGAAACTGGGCATATAAAACCAATTTTGAATTATCAAAAAGGACATAGCCACAAAATAAAGGATTTAGATGAATTAAAAAAATTATTTAGCAGAAAATAAAGATGTTACAGTTCAAAAAGTAATTGATAAATTTGGAAATATGACTAAAGAAACAGTTTATAACTATTTTAAAAAACTAAATTATACATATAAAAAAAACTTTTCTATATGAACAAAGAGATAAAAATAAACAAGAAGATTTTTTAAAAGAAATAGCTAAAATAATGAATGAAGATTTAGTATAGCTAACTAAAGTAATGTTTACTCATATCTTGAAAAACAAAATCAATAGCTTTTTTAATATTTGGTCAATAATTTGGTAATATTTTTCTTATATTATGTTTTATAGCAAATCAAAAATGTTCAATTGGATTTAAATTAGGAGAATATGGCGGAAGAAATAATAGTTTGCATCCAGCATTTTCAATTAATTGTTGTGTTAATTTAGATTTATGAAACGTTGCATTATCTAAAACTATAATTTGTCCACGCTTTAATACTGGAATTAGTTTATTTTTAACATATGATTCAAAAATTTTACTATTGCAATGTCCTTCAAATGCTCATAAGGCTTTTAATTTACCTTTATTTAGTGAACCAATTATACTCATTCTCTTTATTTTATATGCGGGTTTATTATCAAATAATCTTTTACCTTTTTCAGATCAACCATATTTATAAAATTCATTATCATCAATTCCAGATTCATCAATATATACTAAATCTTCATTCATTATTTTAGCTATTTCTTTTAAAAAATCTTCTTGTTTATTTTTATCTCTTTGTTCATATAGAAAAGTTTTTTTTATATGTATAATTTAGTTTTTTAAAATAGTTATAAACTGTTTCTTTAGTCATATTTCCAAATTTATCAATTACTTTTTGAACTGTAAGAACCTGTTTAGGATCTTTTTAATAGAATTTAACTAAAACAAGAAATAATCATTTATAAATAGGTACTTAACCAATAATTTATTTTCTTTTTCATTTTTTTGTTAAAAAGATTTTATCATTTGAAAACTTATCGACTAAAAATCTATTTTTTATTATAAAATAACCATTATAATATAAATTTTATTAAAAATTAATCAAAAAAGATCCTAAACAGGTTCTAACATCTTTATTTTCTGCTAAATAATTTTTTAATTCATCTAAATCCTTTATTTTGTGGCTATGTCCTTTTTGATAATTCAAAATTGGTTTTATATGCCCAGTTTCTTTTTTTCTTTTTCTTCATAAAAATAAAGTCTTTCTAGTGATATTGAACACTTTACAAATTTCTTTAATTTTCATATTTTTACTTTCATAAGCTTCTATTACTTTTCTTCGTAAGTCTTCACTGTATGGTTTTGGCATAATTTAATCTTCCTAATCTATTTTAATTATTGCTGAATTGTACTTTTAAATTCAAAAACTGTTTAAATTACATATTATTATTTTACATTATTTATGAGTAAATATTACTTTAGTTAGCTATATATATTGATGAATCTGGAATTGATGATAATGAATTTTATAAATATGGTTGATCTGAAAAAGGTAAAAGATTATTTGATAATAAACCCGCATATAAAATAAAGAGAATGAGTATAATTGGTTCACTAAATAAAGGTAAATTAAAAGCCTTATGAGCATTTGAAGGACATTGCAATAGTAAAATTTTTGAATCATATGTTAAAAATAAACTAATTCCAGTATTAAAGCGTGGACAAATTATAGTTTTAGATAATGCAACGTTTCATAAATCTAAATTAACACAACAATTAATTGAAAATGCTGGATGCAAACTATTATTTCTTCCGCCATATTCTCCTAATTTAAATCCAATTGAACATTTTTGATTTGCTATAAAACATAATATAAGAAAAATATTACCAAATTATTGACCAAATATTAAAAAAGCTATTGATTTTGTTTTTCAAGATATGAGTAAACATTACTTTAGTTAGCTATACTTAATAAGTTAAGTATTTTTATTGTGTATAAATATTAAATTTATTTTAGTAATTTTTAAAATTAAGTATTTTAGTTGAAATATTTTTTAAAAAATAGTAATATGAATGTACGAGGCTTTTATGTAATCTGGAATTGATGATAATGAATTTTATAAATATGGTTGATCTGAAAAAGGTAAAAGATTATTTGATAATAAACCCGCATATAAAATAAAGAGAATGAGTATAATTGGTTCACTAAATAAAGGTAAATTAAAAGCCTTATGAGCATTTGAAGGACATTGCAATAGTAAAATTTTTGAATCATATGTTAAAAATAAACTAATTCCAGTATTAAAGCGTGGACAAATTATAGTTTTAGATAATGCAACGTTTCATAAATCTAAATTAACACAACAATTAATTGAAAATGCTGGATGCAAACTATTATTTCTTCCGCCATATTCTCCTAATTTAAATCCAATTGAACATTTTTGATTTGCTATAAAACATAATATAAGAAAAATATTACCAAATTATTGACCAAATATTAAAAAAGCTATTGATTTTGTTTTTCAAGATATGAGTAAACATTACTTTAGTTAGCTATAAATGATAAATGTAATTCATATTTTATTTCTAAAACTTCGATGTTGGTATTTCAAGTGTGAGAACTAGAAAAATTTATAAGTGAAACCATTTGAATAAAAATTAATAATGAAAAATGACAATTTTATATTAAAAATTTAGGTGAGAAATTTAATAAAACTTTTTTACTAGAAGAAATTTTAAAAATTGAAAAAGATTTTATTTTAAAAACTTTTAAAGAAAAATCAAATTTGTAAACAATATGTAACAATGTATAATAATATCGTGTTTAAACAAATATAAAGCGTTGTAAAGAGTTTATGATATGTTTGGATATTCATAAACTCAAATCTCGCTAAAAACAGCAAATATGATTCAAATAAAGGCATATCAATTTAGGTGGTGGTTTTTGTGCAAAAAGTAGATGGTAAAGATATAGCGTGATTATTACGTTGTAAAGAGTGTTCTAAAACTTTGAAAATTAAAGATGTTAAAGAACCATTCCACTGGTGATTTTAAAATGTGTGATAAGCATTTAGAAATGATAGAAAAAAAGTATAATAAATCATGAAATGTCAATTAAAAATAATAGTCAAAAAACAGTTAATATATAGGTTTTTTTATATATTAAATATAGAAAAATGGTATAATTAACATATAAATATTTATTATTTTTTATTAAAAAAAAAAGAAGGTGATAGTAATGCAAAGTGAACAAACATTAGTAGAAATAGCATATAGTTTTTTATGCAAAAAAGAGAAAAGTAGTTTTAATGAAATATGAACACATGTTAAGAAACAATGTAATATTTCTAAAGAAAATGAAGAAAAATTTGCTGGTGAACTTTATACTGGAATTATTTTAAATGCTAATTTTTTCTTGAAAAATGATAAATTTTGATATAAACGTAGTGAAGTTTCATTAGAAGAAATTAAAGAACAACTGACAAGAATTGAAATTTCAAGTAATAGGGAGGAAGAATAATGGAAATGTTTAAAATTGGAGATATTATTGAAGTAACAATTAATAATATTGTAGGTTTTGGTGTTTTTTGTAAATGTCCAAATAATTACACAGGACTAATACATATTTCTAATATAAGTAACAGTTTTGTAAATAATGTAGAAGATTATTTTTCAATTGGTGAAGTCATCAAAGTTGAAATTATTAGCATTGATAATGATAATAAAAAACTTTCATTAAGTACTAAAAATTTGAATGTAGACAAAAAATAAGGAGTAAATAAAACAATGACTAAAAAAGAAAATAAACTTAAAAAAAATATAAAAGAATTTAATGAAGTTATAGAAAAATGTAATCAGGATATATTAGATTTAAAAAAACAAAAAAATGGAAAATTTAAAAATATTTTTTTTAAAATAATAAGTTTTGGGTTTTATGATTGAAATAGAAAAATTGAAAACAAAATAAAATATAATAATTCTATAATAGAATTATTTAAAGAAAAAATATTACAAACCAATAAAATGATAATAAAAATTAATAATAAAAAAACTGCAATGGTAAAAAAACAAAATATTAAAAATGAAATTTCTGAATCAAAAAATATTAATATTTCTTCTAAAACAGAATCATCATTACAACAAAAGGAGAACAAATAATATGAAAAAATTACTAACTACAATAACTCTTAGTGTATTAGTAGGTACAAGTGCAAGTAATTTAAAACCAGTATTTATTAGTAATGTTGTAAATCATGGTTTTAAATCAAATCAATTAAACAATAAAGTGTAACCCATCCAAGTTTAACTTTATATAAAATGTTTTGTTCTTGAACTGATGAAAATAAAAAAATCAATCAAAGATATATAACAACCAAAGAATTAAAAGAATTATTTAATTTGTCTATTGATGATTATGTCTATAATGGCAAATTTCATAGAAAACTATTTGAAAAATATACGATTGAAAAAGCAATAAATGAAATAACAAATATTAATGTTATTTATAAAAAAAATAAAAAAGGGAATAAAGTTCAAAATTATGAATTTACTTGAATAGACTTACTGCATAACTAGTTAACTTTTCATTTTTTTGTTATTATTAAAATAAAATTTGAATAGTTAAGGATAAATTTTATGACATATTTTGAATTAAAAGATAAACCGGATCAATATTTTCGTAAAATAGTTGGTATTAATAAACTAGTTTTTAATGAAATTTTAAATATTTTATTAGATCATCAAAATCTAAAAAATACCACTGGTGGAAGGCCATATAAAATGTCAATAGAAGATAGACTAGTAATGACTTTAAGATATTTATATGAAAATCGTACATATCATAGTATTGGTGCTGAGTATGATATGGTTGATACTACTGCTTTACGAAATATTCGTTCAATTGAAGACATTTTAATAAATAATAATAAGTTTAATAATTTAACAAATAAAAATATTTTTTTAAAAAGAAGAATTCAAAAATAAAATTTTGATAATTGATGTAACAGAAGTAGAAACAGAACGACCAAAATATAATCAAAAAGATTGATTTTCTGGCAAAAAATGAATGCATACTGTTAAGTTTCAAACCATAATTAATGCACATACTAATGAAATTTTAAATATTTTTCCTGATACTGGTAAAAATCATGATTTTAAAACTTTTAAAAATTCAAAGTTAGAATTTTTGTCAGAAACTGTAATTCTTGCAGATAAAGGTTATCAAGGTTTACAAAAAATTCATAGTAATACATTTTTACCCATTAAAACTAGTAAAAATAATCCTAAAACAAGTAAAATTAAAATTTTTAATAAGATTATTAATAAAACTCGCAGAAAAATTGAACATGTTTTTGCATTTTTAAAATGTTTTAAAATTATTGGTTATAAATTTAGAAAAGGTAGAAAACGAATATTTTTAAGATTTAATTTAATTGCAGGATTTTATAATTTATCATTAAAACTTAAAAACGTTATGCAGTAAGTCTAATTAAAAAATTAAAAACACATACTGATAATTATAGCAAAGAGAATACTAATAAAATCAATTCTTTAAACGATAAACAAACACAAATGCTTTTAGACAATATTGATAGTAATTAAAATTAAAACATCACTAAAAACAGCAAATATGAGCCAAATAAAGGCACATACCAAAAAAGGAGTGAGTGTTTATGACAAAAGAAGAAGCAGACCAAATAGCAGAATTGTTTAAATGTGATGAATGTGCACCATCGTTTAGAGTTTTCTGAAGGTAATGTTTAGTAATCTGTGTAACTTACAAAAATAACTATGTTTAATTAATTCTAGTAAATATAATTAAATGACTAGAAAGAGTGAGTTACAGATGGCTAAAAAACAAAGTATTAATAATAATGATCCAATATCAAAAGCAGTAGATTTATTACTAGAAAATACTGAAGATTTAACAACAGTATTTAAAGAAGGAGGATTATATAAAGAATTAACAAAAAGATTAGTAGAAAAGATGTTAAATTCTGAAATGCAAAATTATTTAGGGTATGAAAAAAATCAACATAGTAATAGTGAAAATGCTCGTAATGGTATAAGTTCAAAAAAATTAATAACTCAACAAGGTAAAATTGAAATTAATGTACCAAGAGATCGTAATAGTGATTTTACTCCTGTAATAGTTGCAAAAAGACAGAGAAGATTTGATGAGGCTTTTATGTAATCTGTGTATCTTTGTTTTACAAAGTTACTAGTTCAGATTAATTCTATCTTCAAATTTTATCATAAAATGAGCAATTGCTGTATTTCAATTTTGAATGGGCATTGTTCATTTTTTTGTTATATTTTCAATTGCTAAGTAAAATATTTTGAAAACTGCCATATCATTAGGAAAAACTTTTTTATTTCTGATAACTTTTCGTAATTGACTATTAACAGATTCAATAGCATTTGTAGTATAAATCACTCTTTTAATTTCTGGTGGATAACTAATAAAAACCATTAAATTATCTCAATTTTTATATCAAGATTTAGTAATTTGCGGATATTGTTTATTTCATTTACTTTCAAATGATTCTAAAGCTTGCATTGCTTGTTCTTCACTACATGCACTATAAATTGGTTTTAAATCTGCAACTAAGGTTTTTCGATGTTTGTATGAAACATATTTTAAACTATTTCTAATTTGATGAACTATGCATAATTGATGTTCAGTTTTAGGATAAACTGCTTGTATTGCTTCTGACATGCCTGTTAAATTATCACTACAAGCAATCAAAATATCATTTAAGCCTCGATTTTTCATTTCTGTAAAATTAGCTAGTCAAAATTTAGAACCTTCATTTTCACTAATTCATAAACCTAAAACATCTTTTTTGCCTTCTAAATCCACTCCTAATGCTATATAAACTGATTTGTTAATAATGCGTTTATCTTGCCGTACTTTAACTACTATACAATCAAAATAAACAATAGAATAAATACTTTCTAATGGTCGATTTTGCCACGCCTTGACATCATCTATCACATCATCAGTAATTTGACTAATAACACTTTCACTAATATCTGCACCATGATATAACTCTTGCAACTGCATTCTAATATCTGATAAAGTCATTCCTTTGGCATATAGTGAAAGAACTTGTTGATCAAAGCCATCAAATCTTCTCTGTCTTTTTGCAACTATTACAGGAGTAAAATCACTATTACGATCTCTTGGTACATTAATTTCAATTTTACCTTGTTGAGTTATTAATTTTTTTGAACTTATACCATTACGAGCATTTTCACTATTACTATGTTGATTTTTTTCATACCCTAAATAATTTTGCATTTCAGAATTTAACATCTTTTCTACTAATCTTTTTGTTAATTCTTTATATAATCCTCCTTCTTTAAATACTGTTGTTAAATCTTCAGTATTTTCTAGTAATAAATCTACTGCTTTTGATATTGGATCATTATTATTAATACTTTGTTTTTAGCCATCTGTAACTCACTCTTTCTAGTCATTTAATTATATTTACTAGAATTAATTAAACATAGTTATTTTTGTAAGTTACACAGATTACTAAACATTACCTCTAAAAACTATAATTTGTCCACGCTTTAATACTGGAATTAGTTTATTTTTAACATATGATTCAAAAATTTTACTATTGCAATGTCCTTCAAATGCTCATAAGGCTTTTAATTTACCTTTATTTAGTGAACCAATTATACTCATTCTCTTTATTTTATATGCGGGTTTATTATCAAATAATCTTTTACCTTTTTCAGATCAACCATATTTATAAAATTCATTATCATCAATTCCAGATTCATCAATATATACTAAATCTTCATTCATTATTTTAGCTATTTCTTTTAAAAAATCTTCTTGTTTATTTTTATCTCTTTGTTCATATAGAAAAGTTTTTTTTTATATGTATAGCTAACTAAAGTAATGTTTACTCATATCTTGAAAAACAAAATCAATCGCTTTTTTAATATTTGGTCAATAATTTGGTAATATTTTTCTTATATTATGTTTTATAGCAAATCAAAAATGTTCAATTGGATTTAAATTAGGAGAATATGGCGGAAGAAATAATAGTTTGCATCCAGCATTTTCAATTAATTGTTGTGTTAATTTAGATTTATGAAACGTTGCATTATCTAAAACTATAATTTGTCCACGCTTTAATACTGGAATTAGTTTATTTTTAACATATGATTCAAAAATTTTACTATTGCAATGTCCTTCAAATGCTCATAAGGCTTTTAATTTACCTTTATTTAGTGAACCAATTATACTCATTCTCTTTATTTTATATGCGGGTTTATTATCAAATAATCTTTTACCTTTTTCAGATCAACCATATTTATAAAATTCATTATCATCAATTCCAGATTCATCAATATATACTAAATCTTCATTCATTATTTTAGCTATTTCTTTTAAAAAATCTTCTTGTTTATTTTTATCTCTTTGTTCATATAGAAAAGTTTTTTTTATATGTATAATTTAGTTTTTTAAAATAGTTATAAACTGTTTCTTTAGTCATATTTCCAAATTTATCAATTACTTTTTGAACTGTAACATCTTTATTTTCTGCTAAATAATTTTTTAATTCATCTAAATCCTTTATTTTGTGGCTATGTCCTTTTTGATAATTCAAAATTGGTTTTATATGCCCAGTTTCTTTTTTTCTTTTTCTTCATAAAAATAAAGTCTTTCTAGTGATATTGAACACTTTACAAATTTCTTTAATTTTCATATTTTTACTTTCATAAGCTTTTATTACTTTTCTTCGTAAGTCTTCACTGTATGGTTTTGGCATAATTTAATCTTCCTAATCTATTTTAATTATTGCTGAATTGTACTTTTAAATTCAAAAACTGTTTAAATTACATATTATTATTTTACATTATTTATGAGTAAATATTACTTTAGTTAGCTATATATTAGTTTAAATGCTTATGGTATTTCAAATCTTATTAGTGGTTTAACTGAGTTAATACCTAATAGATTTGAAACAATAAGAAAGATTTGTAATATGGCAACTGGTGGATGTTTAATATCAAGTGGTGTTGCTATGGGTATTAATAATGATTTTAATAATGCTTATGCAGTACCTACCATAATTGCTGGTGCAAGTGAAATAATTCATAATTTACTACCATTAGAAACTACACATCATAATCAAGAAATGGAAGAAACTTCATTTACAAATGAAACTGCAAGATTAATTAATGATAATAGATTTACTATTAATAGTGAAACAATTAGTCAATATGGTAGTGATAATATGAGCGAAGTACCATTAAATCATGATAATGCTTCATTAAATTGAGATTATAATCACATGAGTTTATAATGTTACCTTTAATTATTGAATGAATATATTATGCATTAGCAAGTAATGATATTAAATTAGCATTAATAAATGCTTTAAAAACTTATTATAAAAATCAATCATTAAAAGCAGTATTTGATAGTGAAAATATTAATGAAAAAGAAATACATCAACCATATAGTGTTTTTAATCCAAATATACTTAAAAAATTAACAAGTATATTAAAACCAAGTGAATTATCTATAGCTAACTAAAGTAATATTTACTCATAAATAATGTAAAATAATAATATGTAATTTAAACAGTTTTTGAATTTAAAAGTACAATTCAGCAATAATTAAAATAGATTAGGAAGATTAAATTATGCCAAAACCATACAGTGAAGACTTACGAAGAAAAGTAATAGAAGCTTATGAAAGTAAAAATATGAAAATTAAAGAAATTTGTAAAGTGTTCAATATCACTAGAAAGACTTTATTTTTATGAAGAAAAAGAAAAAAAGAAACTGGGCATATAAAACCAATTTTGAATTATCAAAAAGGACATAGCCACAAAATAAAGGATTTAGATGAATTAAAAAATTATTTAGCAGAAAATAAAGATGTTACAGTTCAAAAAGTAATTGATAAATTTGGAAATATGACTAAAGAAACAGTTTATAACTATTTTAAAAAACTAAATTATACATATAAAAAAAACTTTTCTATATGAACAAAGAGATAAAAATAAACAAGAAGATTTTTTAAAAGAAATAGCTAAAATAATGAATGAAGATTTAGTATATATTGATGAATCTGGAATTGATGATAATGAATTTTATAAATATGGTTGATCTGAAAAAGGTAAAAGATTATTTGATAATAAACCCGCATATAAAATAAAGAGAATGAGTATAATTGGTTCACTAAATAAAGGTAAATTAAAAGCCTTATGAGCATTTGAAGGACATTGCAATAGTAAAATTTTTGAATCATATGTTAAAAATAAACTAATTCCAGTATTAAAGCGTGGACAAATTATAGTTTTAGATAATGCAACGTTTCATAAATCTAAATTAACACAACAATTAATTGAAAATGCTGGATGCAAACTATTATTTCTTCCGCCATATTCTCCTAATTTAAATCCAATTGAACATTTTTGATTTGCTATAAAACATAATATAAGAAAAATATTACCAAATTATTGACCAAATATTAAAAAAGCGATTGATTTTGTTTTTGAAGATATGAGTAAAGATTACTTTAGTTAGCTATATATTACAAAATGAAATTAATAAATTTAAAAATCCAATAAATAGTTTTAAAAAATCTATTATGCCAACAGAAATTAGAACAGTTAAAAATTATGTAAATAAATTTGATAATTTATTTAAAGAAAATGAAGAAGAAATACCAAATAATGCATGAGAAGTATTATCAAGTTCATGATTTAAAAAAGGAAGATTTATTGTTGATAATAAAAATTTAAAAATTGGAACATTAACAACATTATTTCAAAGTGATAATGATAAAAGACAAATATGATATGGTCCATATACTTATCCAACATTTCCACAAGAAATATGAATATTAATGACACAAGCAAAAGGTAAAAATGGTTCTGATGCTGGAACTATATTTTGAAAATTTTGAAATAGAAAATGATTACCAAGTCAATTAAGAAAATATGTTAAAAGTGAATTAGCAAAAAAAGGTAAATATTATGGTTCAAAAGATACAAGTGTAATTTATCCAAATAATATTAATGTACAAAAAACTATGCATTTTATTAATAGATTAGAAAAAGGTTTTTTTAAATTAAAAGAATATAAAACTTTATCTAAAAATGAAATAGGAAGTAATCAATGAAGATATGAAAGAAAACAATTATTAAAAAATTCTTTACATACAAGAAAATATATAAAAATTAAAAGAAATTCTAATTTTTATAAAACATGAAAGTAGGTGATTGAATGGAAATTCAAAAACCAGAGTGAAAAACTAGTTATTTAATTCCTTTTACTCGTGGTAGAAGAGATTATATTAAAGATAGAAAAATATATGATTTTAGTTTATTAAATGATATTCAAAAATTAAGAAAAAAACAATTAGATTCAATTAATTTATTATCATTTATATTAATATCTTTAATTATTACTTTATGAAGTACATTACCACAAACAATAATATTACCTAAATATTTAGAATTTACTAAATTAGGTATGGAAAATGTAGATTGAAAATATAATTGAGGTAATGCTATTTGATTAACGATTATACCTAGTATTGGTGGATTTGGATTACATCATATACCAAATAAAGCACCCCCAAGAATTAAATTTATATTAAATTTAATAATTAAAATAATACCAATAATAATATTAATTATTATTTGATATTTACCAAAAATAGAAAAAGAAATAAGAAAAATAAAAAAAATAGAAAAGGTGGAATAAACATGAATTTATCAAAAGAATTAATAACAGCAGTATTAAGTGGAGCAATAACTACTGGAATTATAGTTACTATTGTTTTACTTTTCTTATCTAAATTTATTAAAAAATCAAAACAAAATAAAATTTCAAAAGAATTAAAAAGAGATAAAGAAATTCAATTTATTATTGAAAATATTAAACAAATAAATTCACAATTACAATTAGAAACTACATCAGTTGCAAAATTACTTGATAGTTTTAATAATGATAATGAAAAAGATGAAGTATTTAAAAATACTATTATTAGTAAAAGAGCAAAACGTAAAGAATTATCAGAAAAAGATAAGAAAAAAGCAACTAAAGTTGAAATTTAAAGGGTTTAAATACCCTTTATTTTACATTAAGGAGTAAATTATTATGGCTATTAAAGACCCATTAATGTTTATTACAATTGAAGAATTTAAAAATTAGACTTACTGCATAACGTTTTTAAGTTTTAATGATAAATTATAAAATCCTGCAATTAAATTAAATCTTAAAAATATTCGTTTTCTACCTTTTCTAAATTTATAACCAATAATTTTAAAACATTTTAAAAATGCAAAAACATGTTCAATTTTTCTGCGAGTTTTATTAATAATCTTATTAAAAATTTTAATTTTACTTGTTTTAGGATTATTTTTACTAGTTTTAATGGGTAAAAATGTATTACTATGAATTTTTTGTAAACCTTGATAACCTTTATCTGCAAGAATTACAGTTTCTGACAAAAATTCTAACTTTGAATTTTTAAAAGTTTTAAAATCATGATTTTTACCAGTATCAGGAAAAATATTTAAAATTTCATTAGTATGTGCATTAATTATGGTTTGAAACTTAACAGTATGCATTCATTTTTTGCCAGAAAATCAATCTTTTTGATTATATTTTGGTCGTTCTGTTTCTACTTCTGTTACATCAATTATCAAAATTTTATTTTTGAATTCTTCTTTTTAAAAAAATATTTTTATTTGTTAAATTATTAAACTTATTATTATTTATTAAAATGTCTTCAATTGAACGAATATTTCGTAAAGCAGTAGTATCAACCATATCATACTCAGCACCAATACTATGATATAGCTAACTAAAGTAATGTTTACTCATATCTTGAAAAACAAAATCAATCGCTTTTTTAATATTTGGTCAATAATTTGGTAATATTTTTCTTATATTATGTTTTATAGCAAATCAAAAATGTTCAATTGGATTTAAATTAGGAGAATATGGCGGAAGAAATAATAGTTTGCATCCAGCATTTTCAATTAATTGTTGTGTTAATTTAGATTTATGAAACGTTGCATTATCTAAAACTATAATTTGTCCACGCTTTAATACTGGAATTAGTTTATTTTTAACATATGATTCAAAAATTTTACTATTGCAATGTCCTTTAAATGCTCATAAGGCTTTTAATTTACCTTTATTTAGTGAACCAATTATACTCATTCTCTTTATTTTATATGCGGGTTTATTATCAAATAATCTTTTACCTTTTTCAGATCAACCATATTTATAAAATTCATTATCATCAATTCCAGATTCATCAATATATACTAAATCTTCATTCATTATTTTAGCTATTTCTTTTAAAAAATCTTCTTGTTTATTTTTATCTCTTTGTTCATATAGAAAAGTTTTTTTTATATGTATAATTTAGTTTTTTAAAATAGTTATAAACTGTTTCTTTAGTCATATTTCCAAATTTATCAATTACTTTTTGAACTGTAACATCTTTATTTTCTGCTAAATAATTTTTTAATTCATCTAAATCCTTTATTTTGTGGCTATGTCCTTTTTGATAATTCAAAATTGGTTTTATATGCCCAGTTTCTTTTTTTCTTTTTCTTCATAAAAATAAAGTCTTTCTAGTGATATTGAACACTTTACAAATTTCTTTAATTTTCATATTTTTACTTTCATAAGCTTCTATTACTTTTCTTCGTAAGTCTTCACTGTATGGTTTTGGCATAATTTAATCTTCCTAATCTATTTTAATTATTGCTGAATTGTACTTTTAAATTCAAAAACTGTTTAAATTACATATTATTATTTTACATTATTTATGAGTAAATATTACTTTAGTTAGCTATATGTACGATTTTCATATAAATATCTTAAAGTCATTACTAGTCTATCTTCTATTGACATTTTATATGGCCTTCCACCAGTGGTATTTTTTAGATTTTGATGATCTAATAAAATATTTAAAATTTCATTAAAAACTAGTTTATTAATACCAACTATTTTACGAAAATATTGATCCGGTTTATCTTTTAATTCAAAATATGTCATAAAATTTATCCTTAACTATTCAAATTTTATTTTAATAATAACAAAAAAATGAAAAGTTAACTAGTTATGCAGTAAGTCTATTGAAAAGGTTTTAATAAATTAGAATTTGATGATACTACAACACCAGATAATGAAATTTGATTTGCTATTTCAGTTGCAAGTAATAATATTGATTATTTAAGTGGACATTCTATTTCAAAAAAATGACCAGAAACTACATTAACAGAATTTACTGATGAAATACAAACTGCAACTGCACATTATGTTAGATTTTTATTAACAAAAGATAGTAATTATATTCGTGGTCAATCAAGTATTAGTCAAGGTGGTATGACTTATAGTGAAACTAATCCTACTGACCCTTATTTTATTGTTCCAGAAGTATTTAATTGTTTAAGAAAAATTAAAGAATATCCAAATATTACTGGTTTTAATTTAGATGTTTTACCTAAAAGAAATGATTTTTTTAGTAATTTTTATAGTAATTGTGGTGAAGATAGTCCTTTTACAAGATATTTAGAATTAATAAATTTTAAAACAAATGATACAAGAGTAAAAATATATCTTAAACATCCTAAAAATTTAATTGGAACTGAAGTATGAATTGATACTACTGGTATTAAATCAAGTGATAGTCATTCATTATGAGAAGTGAATAAGGAAAATCCTAATTTTATTAAACCAAAAGATGATAAAGGAATTGATGTTAATGGTAAAAGAATTATTGATGTTGGTACACCTACATTTTTAAGTGATGCAACTAATAAAGAATATGTTGATAAAAAACAAGATAAATTAATTGCTGGTGAAAATATTAAGATTGATGAAAATAATAAAATTAGTGCTACTGGTGGTTCTACTGATTTAACTGATTATTATAAAAAAGAAGAAGTAGATAAAAAATTAGACAATAAAATGGATAAAGACCAATTTATAGCTAACTAAAGTAATATTTACTCATAAATAATGTAAAATAATAATATGTAATTTAAACAGTTTTTGAATTTAAAAGTACAATTCAGCAATAATTAAAATAGATTAGGAAGATTAAATTATGCCAAAACCATACAGTGAAGACTTACGAAGATAAAAATAAACAAGAAGATTTTTTAAAAGAAATAGCTAAAATAATGAATGAAGATTTAGTATATATTGATGAATCTGGAATTGATGATAATGAATTTTATAAATATGGTTGATCTGAAAAAGGTAAAAGATTATTTGATAATAAACCCGCATATAAAATAAAGAGAATGAGTATAATTGGTTCACTAAATAAAGGTAAATTAAAAGCCTTATGAGCATTTGAAGGACATTGCAATAGTAAAATTTTTGAATCATATGTTAAAAATAAACTAATTCCAGTATTAAAGCGTGGACAAATTATAGTTTTAGATAATGCAACGTTTCATAAATCTAAATTAACACAACAATTAATTGAAAATGCTGGATGCAAACTATTATTTCTTCCGCCATATTCTCCTAATTTAAATCCAATTGAACATTTTTGATTTGCTATAAAACATAATATAAGAAAAATATTACCAAATTATTGACCAAATATTAAAAAAGCGATTGATTTTGTTTTTCAAGATATGAGTAAACATTACTTTAGTTAGCTATAAATATGCTTTTGCTATCAATACTATTGGTACTGAAATCCCTACTTTAGAAACTACTAATAAAACTATTGCTGGTGCTATTAATGAAATATTTAAAAAACAACCACAACCAATTCCAAATATTCCACAATGAAAAGAAGTAGGAACAAAAGTTAATATAAATCATATTAAATATAATTTTAAATCAAATACTAAATATAAAATTTATTATAATTTTGAAAGTCAATCAAGTAATAAGAAATTTGCTTTTATGTCTAAAGAATTTTTATACGGTGAGTTGAATACTGATGTTCAAACATTATATTGAGATAAAGTTAATGAGAGAATAATAATTTCTTTACAAATGCAAAATGATACCATTGCTGTTGTTAGTGACCCTACAAGATATGGTCAACTTTTAAAATTAGAAGAATTACAGGAATAATATTATGAATAAAGAATTTACTTATTTGCATGAAATTAGTTATTGATTATTAAATAAAAGTGATTTTACTCATAGTGAATATAATTTAAGTGGAAGTAGATATTCAAGTAAAACATATAGTATTGCAGAAGAATTAGCAATATTAATAGCAATTTCAATTAAAGTTAATAAATCTATTGCTATATATTGCTTTAGAAAATTAAATAAAGATATTAATGAATTAACAAAAGAAATTGATGAAGCATTAATTAATATTGGTTTTGATTATAAAGATTTTACTTTAAAATATCCAAATAAACAAGCAGATTTTCGTTTTAAGAGTAGTAAATCATTTATTAGAATTATGGGTGTATATAGTAATTCAAATGATAGAATGCCACTTAAAGGACTTTCTCGTAGTGAAATAAAAGGATTTGATTTAGCAATTGAATGATGTGAAGAAGCAAATGAATTTAGTCAACAAGAATTTCAAGCAATAACATTTGCATTAGGTAATGCTAAAAAAAACTATTAAAATTAGAAGTTGTAATCCAGATAATATTTATCAATATTTTATTGAATATATGAATAAAATTGTACCTTTTAATTTAGATTTAATGAAAGAAAATAATGAACAAATTAAATCAGTATTTGATAATAATATTTTTAAATTATTTCATTATTCAAATTGAAAATTAAATCAACATAATTTAAAACAAGATAAAATTAATGATTTAGAAGAATTAAAAATACTTGACCCTATTAAAGCACAAAGTTGATATTATGGTGTACCAAGTGTTTTAACTGGTTCTATATTTGCTAGATATTTAGATAAACTTAAAACTGAATTAGATTTTAATGTTAATGAAATAGTTGGTGGTTTAGATTTAGGTTTTGCTACAAGTTCACAAGCACATCCTACTGTTGCTGTTTTATGTTTTATTGGTGAAAATGAAAAAACTAGAAGAATACATCAAGAAAGTGAATTTTATCATAGTAATGCAATAATGAAATTTAAAGATACTTATGAATTAGCAAATAATATTATTGATTATTATTTAGATGAAAGTATTAAATTTCAAGCAATGAAATTTGGTTTTACTTGTTATGTTGATTATGGTAGTTGTGGATTAGCAGTTATTGATATTTTAAAAAAAGAAGTAGAAAAAAGAAAAATAAATTGATTAAATTTTACTCCAGTAGATAAAACTACAATGTATTTAAGAGATAGAATTGATTGAGATACTATTTGTATGATTAAAGGTATATTAAGTATTAATTGAAAAAAATGTCCTAATACACATGAAGAATTATCAAAAATGCAATGATTATCAAAATCTAAATTAGAAAATTCAAATAATGAACCACAAATGCTTGATTTATATGATAATTGTTGAGACGCAAGAATGTATGCTTCAATGCATAAAATGAAATGATTAATTAATAATATTGATAATGAATTATTAATTAATAAAAATAAATTTTAGGAGTGATAAAAATGAATAATCCATTAGAATATCTTTCTTGTAATAAAAGAGAATGATATAGTGATATTCCTATGAGAATTGCTCAAAAATCAACTAAATTATGATTAGGTAAAGGTTTATTATTTGATAGTGAAAAAGAAACTATTTTAAAATATTTTACTAATAAAATTATTAGTGATAAATGATTTGAAAAATTATATAAATTTGGAATTCAAGAAAGTTTACTTGGAAAAGTATATATAATGCCTATTATTTATAAAGATAATAGTACAAGTTTAAAAGTATTACCTAATAGTTTTGCTGGAAGAGTTGCTAAATATAATGAAGAAGAACAAGCAGCAGAATTCTTTTTTATAAATGAACAAGCAGATAGTGCAACTTTAACTTGAGTAATTGCTGAAAATGGAAAAATAAGATTTGAAACTTATAAAAATGATAATAAAAATGAAAAAGAAATTATTTTAGGAACAGCACATACAAAATTAAAACCTAATTTAATACCAAAATATAGTTATGAAATTAAAAATCCTTGAAATTATTTACCAATATTAGAAATAACAAATTTACCAATGGTTAATTTTTATGGTAATTCAACAACTTTAAATGCATATCCAGATACTTATCCAGTATGAAATTTAATTGAATATTATCATAAATCTTATACTCAAAGAAATGTTGATAGAGAATTAAATGTTACAACTTTATTTGGTGCATTTGATAATGAAACTGTTAAAAATATGATTGAACATGGAAAAATAATTGATAATCCTAAAAAAAATATTGTAGTTAATGTTGGTACTGCTGGATATAATAAATCTGGTGCTGGTGGTATGGAAGTTATACAAGGTGATTTTAAAGCTAGTAATTATATTTTAGATAAAGATGATTTAGGTAAAGATATATGAAATGGTGCTGGTTATGATTATCATGAATTTTCTGGTGTAAATTATGAAAATAAAACTAAATCATTATTTAATAATAAAAATGATATGGAAACAACAGAAACTAAAATAAGTCATTATTCATATTATTTTTATAGATTTTTTGATATGTTATTAATTCATGAAAATTTATGAAATGGTAAAGGTGATAGACCTTATAGTTTTAAATTTTTACCTATTGCTATGACTGACCAATTATTAAAACAAGAAATGATTAGTCAAAGATTAGCAGATAAAACAATTTCATATAAAAATGCAATTAGTGAATTAGATGAAGTAACAAAACAACAAGCAAAAAAACATTATAAAGAAATAATTGATGAAGATAAACAAACAATAAAATTATTAGGAGAAAATGAAAATGATACATCAACAAATTCAATTAATGAAACATCTACATCTTCAATTAAAAAGACAACAATTACTAATTAAAAGATGTAGTTATTGAAAAATATTTCCATTTATTATAAATAATGGTGCTATACCTTTAACTGAAACTGGTTATAAACCAATTAATAGTAAAATAAGTGATTTTGGACAATATGAATTAATATTAACTGGTAATACTCCAGTTGTATGTATTTGAAAAAATAGTACAAAAATATATCAAAAAAATAAAGGTAAAATTGACCCAAATACTCATAAAACTACTGGTCAAGATGAATTTTATACTAAACAATATAAAATTGGTGATTATTGAAATGCTTATTTAATTGATGATACAAGTGGTGTTGATTTTAGTAATTTACCAAATAATCAAATTTTTAAAACAGTACAAACTAAAAGACAATATACTTTAGTTATGTTTGAAGAACATATTACAATTGATGATTATTTACAATTTTTTGTTGTATTTAATGATGAAAATGAAAATATTGGTGGTAATAGTGCTAAAAATCAAGATAGACAATTATTATATATTTCAAATGTAACAACAAATTATTATAGTCCTTATAATGGTGCATTTAGTATGCAAGTATTAACTTTTAGTAGTTTAAATGATAGAGTAGTTGCAAGTGGTCAAAATACACTTGATTTTGTACAATATGCAAGCCCGGGTAGTGGTTATGCTTTTCCTACTATTCAACAAGGAAAAGTAACATTAAATCGTACTTTAATGAAAGATATAGGAGTAAGATATAGTCATAGACAAAGTTATGGATTAGAATTATTATCAAGTTGTTATTATTATGGAAGACCAATAATTCAAGGTCAAGAACCTATTCAACAAAATAATGAAGAAATATTTGAAAGTAAAGTATTTGCTTCAAGAAGATTATTTATTGCTGGTAATAATGACAATTCTACAACAGATATTAAAAATAATGGTGGTTTACTTGCTGGTATAAATGATAAAATAACAACAAGTAGTCATCCAGAAACAACATTTTATAATATAATGGATGCAAAACCAACTGGATTTACTAATTTTAAAAATTTTACAGAATGATTAAAAACTTCATTAAATTTTCAAGATAATTTATTTGTAACAAAAGATTTTAAAGGTATGTTAGCATTTGATAAAGATAAAGCAACTAAAAGTAATGGTACAGCAATTGGAGAAGCAAAATTCTTTTGAGATAGTGAATGAAATATAAATAATTTAACAGGTAATTATAATGTAGATATGAGTAGTAATTTTAAATATAAAGACCCAGATACTCATTTAATTATAGGAAGTCCAACTGTTGATTATAGTAAAATAACACAAAAATATATGTCAGCAATATTAAATTTTAATAGTGTAGTATTTAGTCCTTTAATACAAATGCCTTATGATTCAAATCAATGATTACCATTTGCTTTAAGTGATATTCCTTTAATTGGTAAATTATTAAATGCTTTAACATTAGGTATTTGAAGTAGTTGAGTTATTACTCAAAATGCTCAACAATATAAAAAAATGTTATATTTTAATGGTTTTATGAGTGCATTTTTTACAAGTAATTTAGAAAGTATTATTGGTAATGGTGGTTTAATTCCTTTAAATGCATTTACAAAGATTGGATGGGTTACACTTTATTGGACACTAATTACGTAGACAAGTGAACAAATTAGTTGAAAGAAAGGAACTATAATTATGGCCAATATTAATTCATATACCGATGAATTTAAAAAACAAATAGTAGCTTTATATCAAAGCGGCAAATCAGTATCTTACCTTGCTAAAGAATATAATGTTACAAGAGCAGCTACTTATAATTGAATTAAGCAATTTACTAATTCAGGTAGTTTTAAAGCTAAAGATAATCGTTCTGTTGAAGAAAATGAATTAATTAAATTAAGAAAAGAATTAAAACAATTAAGAATGGAAAATGATATTTTAAAGCAAGCAGCACTAATAATAGGCAGAAAATAGAAATTATTACAAACAATAAGTTTAAATATAAAATTCGCACAATGTGTCATTTTTTAAAAATTTCTAAATCAACATATTATTTTAATTTAAAGAAAAAAGAAAATAAAATTCAAAATAATATTTATGATGAAGCTATTATTAGTGCTTTTAAAGAAAATAAATATGTTTATGGAACAAGAAGATTAAAAGTAATATTAGAAAACCAAGAAATTTATTTATCAAGACGAAAAATTAAAGAAATTATGAATAAGCATAATTTAATATCAAAATACACTAAATTATCATTCAAAAATCATAATAACAAAGTAAATGATGAAAAAATCACTAATCTTGTGAATAGAAACTTTAATAATAGGCTTAAAAATGAAGTTATTGTCAGTGATTTAACTTATGTTCAAGTTAATGGTAAATGAAACTATATTTGCTTATTAATTGACCTATTTAACCGCGAAATTATTGGACATAGTGTAGGTACTAGAAAAGATGCCTTATTAGTACATCAAGCATTTATGCAATCAAATCGCTGTTTAAAAGATATTCAAATATTTCATAGTGATTGTGGTAATGAATTTAATAATAAAATTATTGATAAACTTTTACTAGCATTCAATATTACTCGCTCTTTAAGCAAAAAAGGTTGTCCTTATGACAATGCTGTTGCTGAAGCAACTTTTAAAACTTTCAAAACTGAATTTATTAATGATAAAAATTTTAGATCATTAATCCAATTAAAATTAGAATTATTTGATTACATCAATTGATACAACAACATAAGAATCCACAGCACTTTAAACTACTTAACTCCAGTTAATTATCAAAAACAAATGTCTACCAAAAAATAGTCCTAAAAAGTATTGCCATTCCATGATAATGATTTTACTATTGGTAAATTATTAGGTGCAAATGTTTCAACAACTGCTATGACTATGAAATTAAGTGATAGAGTTAGTGTTTATCCATGAGACCCTACTACTGGTAAGAAATTAAGTGTAAAAGAACAAATAAGTACAGTTGATTTATCACAAAAGAAAAATAATAAAGTGTAACCCATCCAAAGTTTATATTTTAGCAGAAGATACTGAATTTTTAGATATTGCTTCACCATTTACAAATAAAGATAAAGATTGTCAATGAAATCCTACAAGTACTGGAGTTATTGATGGTTCAAATTATGCTTATATTATTGATACAATTGTTACACAAAGTTTACATCAAGGTGAAGAAAGACATACATTTTATAGTGATAATCCATTTACTTATCAAGGTGATTATAATGAAATATCAGTTGCACAAGTTAGATATAATAATATTGGTTCATTATCTACTAATATGTTTGATTGAACAACTTTATATAAATTAAATCATGATGAATATAGTGAAACTGAAGAAACTACATTTTCATATCCAGCAAAAATTATTACCACCAAGTCCACAAAATATAGCAAAATCAATAATTATTATTCCAGATTTAAAATTAGAAATGACAGCAAATGATATTAATTTAACAATTGATAATGGCTCTAAAACAATTAATAATACTCATGAGTGATTAAAAAATAATCCTAACAAATTAGCAAATTATGAAGTTAACTTAAAATCATTATTAGACCCAACATTATTAATTAATACTTTTAATGACTTACAACGCTATTATAAAAGTATAACTATATATTATGATTATGATATCGAAACCAAAAAAGAAATACATAATAATTCTATTACAGGTATAGGCGGAAATTGATATACTGATTTTTCTACAACAGAAGATTTCACTAATCCAAAAAAATATGATGGTTTTAAAGAAATTTTATTAAAAGATTTAATTTTTCAAGAATATCCACCAACAAATGGTTTATTTATTGCTGGTTGAAGTCCAAATACACAAGGAAAACAACTAGTGCATTTAGAAAGCGAAAGTGGTATATCATCTGCTTATGGTTATACAGATAACGATTATTGGAATGGCAACACTTTTTAGGACTATTTTTTGGTAGACATTTGTTTTTGATAATTAACTGGAGTTAAGTAGTTTAAAGTGCTGTGGATTCTTATGTTGTTGTATCAATTGATGTAATCAAATAATTCTAATTTTAATTGGATTAATGATCTAAAATTTTTATCATTAATAAATTCAGTTTTGAAAGTTTTAAAAGTTGCTTCAGCAACAGCATTGTCATAAGGACAACCTTTTTTGCTTAAAGAGCGAGTAATATTGAATGCTAGTAAAAGTTTATCAATAATTTTATTATTAAATTCATTACCACAATCACTATGAAATATTTGAATATCTTTTAAACAGCGATTTGATTGCATAAATGCTTGATGTACTAATAAGGCATCTTTTCTAGTACCTACACTATGTCCAATAATTTCGCGGTTAAATAGGTCAATTAATAAGCAAATATAGTTTCATTTACTATTAACTTGAACATAAGTTAAATCACTGACAATAACTTCATTTTTAAGCCTATTATTAAAGTTTCTATTCACAAGATTAGTGATTTTTTCATCATTTACTTTGTTATTATGATTTTTGAATGATAATTTAGTGTATTTTGATATTAAATTATGCTTATTCATAATTTCTTTAATTTTTCGTCTTGATAAATAAATTTCTTGGTTTTCTAATATTACTTTTAATCTTCTTGTTCCATAAACACATTTATTTTCTTTAAAAGCACTAATAATAGCTTCATCATAAATATTATTTTGAATTTTATTTTCTTTTTTCTTTAAATTAAAATAATATGTTGATTTAGAAATTTTTAAAAAATGACACATTGTGCGAATTTTATATTTAAACTTATTGTTTGTAATAATTTCTATTTTCTGCCTATTATTAGTGCTGCTTGCTTTAAAATATCATTTTCCATTCGTAATTGTTTTAATTCTTTTCTTAATTTAATTAATTCATTTTCTTCAACAGAACGATTATCTTTAGCTTTAAAACTACCTGAATTAGTAAATTGCTTAATTCAATTATAAGTAGCTGCTCTTGTAACATTATATTCTTTAGCAAGGTAAGATACTGATTTGCCGCTTTGATATAAAGCTACTATTTGTTTTTTAAATTCATCGGTATATGAATTAATATTGGCCATAATTATAGTTCCTTTCTTTCAACTAATTTGTTCACTTGTCTACGTAATTAGTGTCCAATAAAGTGTAACCCATCCATTATATTTTAAATGGTTATAAGTTTACTATAACTGATAACGGTAATGTTGGTGGTTGAAATATAAAATATGAAAATAATAAATTATTAGGTTTTTGCATAGTTGATAATAAAGAATTTAAATGAAATTTTTATTTACAAGCAACCTTAGGAAAAATTGAAGATATGTGATATATTAGAGAAAAAATTGGAGAAGATAATAAAGCATATGCTCAATTATACATTAATAGTCTTAAATCAAATATATATAAAATAGTACTAAATGCAAGATAAATATGGTATTATATTAGTAAGTTAAATTTAATAATATAAATCATTAAGGAGTAAATTATGGATACAAAAAAATGTTATAACTCATGAAATTGAAAAAGAAAAATTTACTGATAAAGTTTATAATAATAAATTTTTTCTAATTTCTATTACTATAATATCTATAGTAGTTTTAATGATAACTGTTGCTCTTTTAATTGCAGCATTCACTATTTGAAAATAACATTTCCCCACAATCTTAAATAATGTATAATTATATTACTTAGAACCTGTTTAGAATCTTTTCGAAAATAATGTAAAATGATTATATATTTTAAAATCAGAGGTATATATTATGCATAAAAATTATCCAAGTCATGTCACCAAAGAACAATTTGAGAACATAAAATCAATTTTAGAAAATAGCAAAAAGAAAACAAAACCAAGAAGTTTAGATTTATATGAAGTATTTTGTGCAATTTTATATGTATTAAAAAGTGGTTGTCAATGAAGAATGCTACCAAAAAATTTTCCAAAATGACAAACTGTATATTATTATTTTCAAATTTGAAGTAAAAATAACGGTAAAGAAGCTAGTGTATGGCAATTAATTTTAAAAAAAATTGGTTAAAAAAGTTCGTATCAACAATAATCGCAAAGAACAAACTAGTTTTTGTATAATTGATTCGCAAAGTGTTAAAAATACAGATACTACTGAAAATAAAGGTTATGATGCTGGTAAAAAGATTTCAGGAATAAAGCGTCATATTATTGTTGATTCTCAAGGTTTACCACATGCAATTTACATAACCACAGCAGAAAAAACAGATCGTAATAGCGCTATAATAATGATTGAAAATGAAAAAGAAAATCTTTCTGCAGTTCAAAAAATAATAGTAGATGCTGGTTATACTGGTGAAAAATTTGCTTCTGAAATCAAAACAATCATAAATGCAAATGTTGAAATTATAAAACGCAATGAACTACATACTTTTGTAGTATTACCAAAAAGATGAATTGTAGAACGAAGCTTTGCTTGATTAGAAAAATACAGAAGATTATGAAAAAATTGTGAAAGAAAACTAAATACTAGTTTACAAATGGTTGTTCTTTCCTTTATTTCAGTTTTATTAAAAAGATTCTAAACAGGTTCTTACATAAGTAAGTATATGAAATAAAAAAAGTTCTCAAATTTATGTAATTGTTAGGTTAGCACCTAATTAAAAAGTTACCAATAAGGTAACTTTTTTTGTTTATACTTTTAAATTTTAATTATAAACTTGTTTTATTATTTATAATAAAAACATTTTTTTGATTTAATAACTTAACAAAATTTATTCAAGAAACCTTGTTTATTACCATCATAATTATCTCAAACTTCTTTAACTTCATTAGCAAGTGTTGCTATTATTTTTCCTTCTCCTTTTTTTATTCCAGTAACTGGTTCTCCATTCTCTAGAACTTCAATAGTTGAACCTTGAATTTTTGTTCTCAATTTTGAATCAACACTAACAATAGTTTTAACACCATTACATATATCTGCACCAATGCCACCTTTAAAAAAACCTTCTTCTCTTTCGCCTGGAGTATCCATTTCTGTAAATCTATAATAATTTTTTGTATGACTTGTAGTAACTCTAAAATAAGGTTTTGATGAAGAAGTTATTTGTGAATTTAATTCATCAAATTTATTTCATATAACTTCAAAAAGTACTCGATGTGAATCATTATTATTTGCTCTTGGGTCTTGTCATACTTCTCTTTCATAAATCATTGTATTTACTTTTTGAACAAATGTAGCTCTACTATCTTCATTTTCATAATAAATTTTACTTATTCTGTTTCATAAATCTTTTGAAAAAGCAAAAAGTAATCTACTAGAATCAAATACAAACATTTGATAATTAATAATATTTTCAGTAGGAATTCCTCTTTTTGCTCTATTTCTATGTTTATGTTTATTTGTTTCTACTTCTTGATTTAATTTATTCCCTCATTCTTGTGCTTGTAAAAATTGTTGATGAATTTCATTAATTTTATCTTCTTGTTCTTGTGTAGGACTTTTTCAAGTTGTAGCATTTTGTATATTAGTAAAATTTGTTGCATTATTAGTACTATTTGCTATTTCATTAGCAATTTTAATAATATCATTCATTTTTATAATACCTCTTTTGTTTTAAGATAAAAACTTATTTATTTTAAAACTAAAATAAATAAGTTAAAAAACTTTTTTAGTGTTTTTTTTATCAATCTAAAATCTACCCACATTTTATTACTTTATAAACTTATTGCAACAAATATGATATTTTAACATTTTTATCTTTATTTTCCATTATTTACTCCTTATTCATATTCTTTTGAATTTTTTATTTTACTTCTTACTTCTTGATTACATTCTTGTTTACAACCACCATTTCTAGAATTTGGATTACATTTACCACTATAACGACTTTTTCTTAATCGTTTTATTTTAATTAACATTTTTACTCCTTATTCTTATATTCATTTTTTATTTCTTTTACTTTATTTTTAAATTGTTTTTTATGAAAATAACACATATTAAAAAATTGAACTACACTATCTTCAATATTTCCAATTTTTAAAGTAACTAATACTTTACTATTACAATCTTTAACAATACATTTAAGTAATACTTTTTCTTCTTTTTGTTTTTGCATTATTTTACTTCCTTATTTAAATAATATCAACCAATTAATAAACTATCTGCTTCATCATGATTTGATATTGTTATATTTCAATTATTTTCACTAAGAACCTGTTTAGGATCTTTTTAATAGAATTTAACTAAAACAAGAAATAATCATTTATAAATAGGTACTTAACCAATAATTTATTTTCTTTTTCATTTTTTTGTTAAAAAGATTTTATCATTTGAAAACTTATCGACTAAAAATCTATTTTTTATTATAAAATAACCATTATAATATAAATTTTATTAAAAATTAATCAAAAAAGATCCTAAACAGGTTCTAATGAATTATTATGTAATTTTAAAATTAAATCAGTAGGATTCATTGAATTATCTTGTTGTTTATTTTCTTGTTTAATAGTTTCTGTTTTATCAATTAAAAAATCTTTATAATCTTCATTTATTTTATTAAATGCTTCTTGTTTAGATAAAGATTTATAATTATCAGTACTCATTAAATTTTTAATTAAATTTACTTTTTTAGTATCTTTAATATTTGAAAATAATTGTTGCTCTTCAAAACTATTAATTTTATTTTCATATTCTTTTATTTTTGTTTCATATTCAGTTAATTTAGTTAATTTAGGTTCAATATCTTTTTTACTTTCAGCATATACTACATTTCTATGTTGTTTTAGTAAATTTTTAACATCATCTAAACTATAATTCTCTTTTTCATCAAAAGTAAAATCACTCATACTTTTAATCTCCCTTGTTATTAAATTTTAATAATTCACTTGGTTAATAGGTCACTTTTATATATGTTAATTTAACATATTCACTTTATTAAATTATATCATTTTTTCCCTTTAAAATAAAGAAAAAAACCTATATTTATCATAGGTTTCTAATCATCATTTTCTATTTTTCTAGGTTCACAAATATTAATAATTATATTACTATTATTTGTTTCTATATCTTGATTATCTATTAAATCATCAAACATATCTCTATGATTTGTTCTTAAATATAATCATTCATATTGTGCAACTTTAGTTACATTTTTTAATCGTGCAATTCCTATTTTAAGACACGCTTTATCATATTCTTTAATAAAATCATTTTGTCATTTTGTCGACCTTCTTCGGCAATCAAATATATATTTATTATCCACATTTAAAATATAATTTAATTCTTGTTTAGTACATTTTTTTAAATTATCTTTATTTTCTCTTAAATATTCTTGTATTTTTTCTTTATAATTTCCTAATTCTTTTCTTTGTTTTGGCATATTATCACCTATAGCTAACTAAAGTAATATTTACTCATAAATAATGTAAAATAATAATATGTAATTTAAGCAGTTTTTGAATTTAAAAGTACAATTCAGCAATAATTAAAATAGATTAGGAAGATTAAATTATGCCAAAACCATACAGTGAAGACTTACGAAGAAAAGTAATAGAAGCTTATGAAAGTAAAAATATGAAAATTAAAGAAATTTGTAAAGTGTTCAATATCACTAGAAAGACTTTATTTTTATGAAGAAAAAGAAAAAAAGAAACTGGGCATATAAAACCAATTTTGAATTATCAAAAAGGACATAGCCACAAAATAAAGGATTTAGATGAATTAAAAAATTATTTAGCAGAAAATAAAGATGTTACAGTTCAAAAAGTAATTGATAAATTTGGAAATATGACTAAAGAAACAGTTTATAACTATTTTAAAAAACTAAATTATACATATAAAAAAAACTTTTCTATATGAACAAAGAGATAAAAATAAACAAGAAGATTTTTTAAAAGAAATAGCTAAAATAATGAATGAAGATTTAGTATATATTGATGAATCTGGAATTGATGATAATGAATTTTATAAATATGGTTGATCTGAAAAAGGTAAAAGATTATTTGATAATAAACCCGCATATAAAATAAAGAGAATGAGTATAATTGGTTCACTAAATAAAGGTAAATTAAAAGCCTTATGAGCATTTGAAGGACATTGCAATAGTAAAATTTTTGAATCATATGTTAAAAATAAACTAATTCCAGTATTAAAGCGTGGACAAATTATAGTTTTAGATAATGCAACGTTTCATAAATCTAAATTAACACAACAATTAATTGAAAATGCTGGATGCAAACTATTATTTCTTCCGCCATATTCTCCTAATTTAAATCCAATTGAACATTTTTGATTTGCTATAAAACATAATATAAGAAAAATATTACCAAATTATTGACCAAATATTAAAAAAGCGATTGATTTTGTTTTTCAAGATATGAGTAAACATTACTTTAGTTAGCTATATAATTTAGTTTTTTAAAATAGTTATAAACTGTTTTTTTAGTCATATTTCCAAATTTATCAATTACTTTTTGAACTGTAACATCTTTATTTTCTGCTAAATAATTTTTTAATTCATCTAAATCCTTTATTTTGTGGCTATGTCCTTTTTGATAATTCAAAATTGGTTTTATATGCCCAGTTTCTTTTTTTCTTTTTCTTCATAAAAATAAAGTCTTTCTAGTGATATTGAACACTTTACAAATTTCTTTAATTTTCATATTTTTACTTTCATAAGCTTCTATTACTTTTCTTCGTAAGTCTTCACTGTATGGTTTTGGCATAATTTAATCTTCCTAATCTATTTTAATTATTGCTGAATTGTACTTTTAAATTCAAAAACTGCTTAAATTACATATTATTATTTTACATTATTTATGAGTAAATATTACTTTAGTTAGCTATATATTAAAAAATATTTTGTTAATAATAACATATTTTTAAACTTTTGCAATATATAATTTATTATTTTATGTAGATTAGACACACTTTTTGGACTAATAAAAGTTTTTATAACTTTATATTATTAGTTGAGGTGTAGTTTAAAATGAAATATTTAATTAATAGTGCTGATTTTACTAAATTTGATTATAAATTTAACAAATTTGTAGAAAAGTATAAAAATGATAAAAATATTAATAAAGTTAATATTTATTATCGTAAATTTAGAAAATTTTGTTTTATTTTTAAAAATAAAAATACTTGTAAAGAAATAATTTCTCAATTACATATGCCAAAGCAAACCTTTTATTATTGAGCTAAACGTTTTTATGATGTTTTTTACAGAAATAAACCTTTTGAAGAATTATTATTTAAGTCAACAAAACCTAAAAATATTAAATATTTCTATAAGTTGGAATTATCAGAAAAATTTATAAATTATTTTGTTCAGTATAAAGAAGAGTTTGGTATAGGTGCTTTTCAATTTTGTTATTTAATAAGGCATATTGATGATATTAGGTTTAATTTTTTGCCAAAACCCTCGGTTAAAACTATATATCGTTGATTAAAACGTTTTGGTTTTTGTTCACAAAAAGTTATTAAGAAAAAACATTTGAGATATGAAGTAAAAGAAACTGGATTATTACAAACTGATATTAAAGTAGTATCAGATTATATAACAGGAAGTAAAAGATGATATATTATTGATTTTATTGATGAAAAAACTCGAATTACTTATTGTTATCCATCTGAACAAGCACAAACCAGAGATATTGTAAATGCTACTAAAAATGCTTTAAATTTCTATGAAAAATTAGGAATTAAAATTAAAAGAATTAGAACTGATAATGGTAGTCAATATACTAATACATCTTGTGGAAAACCACAAAGGAATCGTTGATTTACAAATTTTTGTAATAAAAAAGGTATAGTTCATGAAACTACACCGTTTAGATCACCACAGAGTAATGGTAAGATTGAAAGATTTCACAGAAATTGAAGTAATTTATTTGAAATAAAACCATATTTAAATAGTGATTTTAGTTTATTTCAAAAATTAGTGAATTCTTTTCAAGAATATTATAACAATTCTAAACCACATAAATCATTAGGATTAATGACTCCTATGGATTATTTTGATAAACTTTTATTAGATAAAAAATAGTCCAAAATGTCTGTACTACCTTACATAATTTATTATTTTACTAACAAATTATAGGACGTTTTTCAACCCCTACTGGCGATCAAACAAAAAAAGTGCTAATTTTCAGTGAACAAGTAGACCTTGCTATGCGGCATTAGATTTTTTGGAAAATCCTATGGGTGGAGCTCCTATGTATGGAAAATCTTTTATTATACTAAAAGATTATGTAAAACATAATTGTACATATAGTCCTTATGATACGTATTCACCACCTACGTTCAGTGGTGGGAAATTAAAAGATAAAATATCTACTTTTTTGCACTTCCCAAGATTGATAAGATATTGTCAAAATGATTTATTTGGATATAATTGTTTAGAAAGTTTAATTAATAAAACTAATGGAAAAAAAATTGTTCCTCATCGTAATTATGGTAAAAGTGAAGGAAATTATATAGAGGCTCATATTTATTCTAGAATCTTATTTGCACGTGATATAAAACAAATTTGCTTATCAAAAGCGGAATTTGATAGTCATACACCTAATAAACAAAAACAAATATTAGAAAAAATAAATGAAATAAACTCATGTCTAGGAACTTCATTTATTATATTCATAACTCAAGAAGAATACAAAATAAAACAAGAAGAAAGACATTTAGAAGATAAATTATCATTAAAACAAGAAAAAATAACAAAATTAAAAAGTGATATTGTCAAGTTAGAGAAAAAAAAGATAAATCCAATTTTAAATTTTGTTATTAAAGTTTTTAGTTTTGGATGTATTAATAAAAATAAAGAAATAAAAGAAATAATAAATGCTAAAAATATTGAAATTAAAAATTTGTTATTAGACATAAAAAATAATGAAACACCAAATTCACCATTAATTTCAAGGGAAACTATGCCATTATTACAAGATCAAAAAGTAACTGATGAAAAAAAATTTGATAAACAATTAGCAAATGATGAAGAATTAAATAATCCCTTTTTAAACAGTTGTTCAAATTCACAACAAAATCTTCTTTAATAAAATATATATTGAACCATTTTAATAACTATGCTGATATTATTATTTTTCTATTTTTTTTAATTAAATATGGTAAAGTTAAATCATAAAAATTATATATCATAGTTACTATTAGTTACTATTAAAATTTTTAAAAATTTCTAATTTTTATTTACACTCTTTTATTGTAAAAAAATAAAAATAATTTAGTAACAATCTAGTTTATTAATTAAAATTTTTATTTATAAGTATTAAAAGAAATATCATTCAATTGAAATGTATGTTTAAGTAGTCCTATTTTACTTATTAAAAGTAAAGCAGGACTTTTATAATTAAAAGAGGGAAAAATGAAAACAAAAAAGAATTCAGAACAAACACCTTTATTAAATAAAAATAACAATAATTACAATGCAATCAAAAGTCAAGATCAACCTTCAACAAGTCAAGAACATGTTAATGGATATCATCAAGAAAATTTAGTAGTTAGAAATAAAGACAATATTAATTACACAAGAACAGAAAGTCAAGATCAAGTTTCAACAAGCGATGAAGAAGATTGAATAAATGATACTAATAGTCGTTATGGTGGAATAACACAAAAAAGATTGGATATTAATGGACGTTGAAAATATCGTACGAGATTTGAACCTGGTGTAGTATATTCTGGTATAATGATTCATGAAAATGTTATTGATATTTCTAATGATTTAAAATGACAGAAAACTATTCGTTTGAAAAACGGTAGAGTGATTTTGGAATTATCAAATTTAGATGAAAATAATCAATTTGAACAAAAATTTAAAATATATGAAAATGAAAATGCATACCTTAGTGATTTAAAATCATTAGATTTAAGTACTTTTACAGAAATAAACCAAAAAACACCTATTAATTGATATTTTATTATCGCTGCATTAGTAATTATTCCTATTGTTGTGTTTGCACGAACTACACAAATTTTCAGGTAATGTTTAGTAATCTGTGTAACTTACAAAAATAACTATGTTTAATTAATTCTAGTAAATATAATTAAATGACTAGAAAGAGTGAGTTACAGATGGCTAAAAAACAAAGTATTAATAATAATGATCCAATATCAAAAGCAGTAGATTTATTACTAGAAAATACTGAAGATTTAACAACAGTATTTAAAGAAGGAGGATTATATAAAGAATTAACAAAAAGATTAGTAGAAAAGATGTTAAATTCTGAAATGCAAAATTATTTAGGGTATGAAAAAAATCAACATAGTAATAGTGAAAATGCTCGTAATGGTATAAGTTCAAAAAAATTAATAACTCAACAAGGTAAAATTGAAATTAATGTACCAAGAGATCGTAATAGTGATTTTACTCCTGTAATAGTTGCAAAAAGACAGAGAAGATTTGATGGCTTTGATCAACAAGTTCTTTCACTATATGCCAAAGGAATGACTTTATCAGATATTAGAATGCAGTTGCAAGAGTTATATCATGGTGCAGATATTAGTGAAAGTGTTATTAGTCAAATTACTGATGATGTGATAGATGATGTCAAGGCGTGGCAAAATCGACCATTAGAAAGTATTTATTCTATTGTTTATTTTGATTGTATAGTAGTTAAAGTACGGCAAGATAAACGCATTATTAACAAATCAGTTTATATAGCATTAGGAGTGGATTTAGAAGGCAAAAAAGATGTTTTAGGTTTATGAATTAGTGAAAATGAAGGTTCTAAATTTTGACTAGCTAATTTTACAGAAATGAAAAATCGAGGCTTAAATGATATTTTGATTGCTTGTAGTGATAATTTAACAGGCATGTCAGAAGCAATACAAGCAGTTTATCCTAAAACTGAACATCAATTATGCATAGTTCATCAAATTAGAAATAGTTTAAAATATGTTTCATACAAACATCGAAAAACCTTAGTTGCAGATTTAAAACCAATTTATAGTGCATGTAGTGAAGAACAAGCAATGCAAGCTTTAGAATCATTTGAAAGTAAATGAAATAAACAATATCCGCAAATTACTAAATCTTGATATAAAAATTGAGATAATTTAATGGTTTTTATTAGTTATCCACCAGAAATTAAAAGAGTGATTTATACTACAAATGCTATTGAATCTGTTAATAGTCAATTACGAAAAGTTATCAGAAATAAAAAAGTTTTTCCTAATGATATGGCAGTTTTCAAAATATTTTACTTAGCAATTGAAAATATAACAAAAAAATGAACAATGCCCATTCAAAATTGAAATACAGCAATTGCTCATTTTATGATAAAATTTGAAGATAGAATTAATCTGAACTAGTAACTTTGTAAAACAAAGATACACAGATTACATAAAAGCCTCGAATTAAAAAATTATTTAGCAGAAAATAAAGATGTTACAGTTCAAAAAGTAATTGATAAATTTGGAAATATGACTAAAGAAACAGTTTATAACTATTTTAAAAAACTAAATTATACATATAAAAAAAACTTTTCTATATGAACAAAGAGATAAAAATAAACAAGAAGATTTTTTAAAAGAAATAGCTAAAATAATGAATGAAGATTTAGTATATAGCTAACTAAAGTAATGTTTACTCATATCTTGAAAAACAAAATCAATCGCTTTTTTAATATTTGGTCAATAATTTGGTAATATTTTTCTTAGAACCTGTTTAGAATCTTTTTAATAAAATTGAAATAAAGGAAAGAACAACCATTTGTAAACTAGTATTTAGTTTTCTTTCACAATTTTTTCATAATCTTCTGTATTTTTCTAATCAAGCAAAGCTTCGTTCTACAATTCATCTTTTTGGTAATACTACAAAAGTATGTAGTTCATTGCGTTTTATAATTTCAACATTTGCATTTATGATTGTTTTGATTTCAGAAGCAAATTTTTCACCAGTATAACCAGCATCTACTATTATTTTTTGAACTGCAGAAAGATTTTCTTTTTCATTTTCAATCATTATTATAGCGCTATTACGATCTGTTTTTTCTGCTGTGGTTATGTAAATTGCATGTGGTAAACCTTGAGAATCAACAATAATATGACGCTTTATTCCTGAAATCTTTTTACCAGCATCATAACCTTTATTTTCAGTAGTATCTGTATTTTTAACACTTTGCGAATCAATTATACAAAAACTAGTTTGTTCTTTGCGATTATTGTTGATACGAACTTTTTTAACCAATTTTTTTTAAAATTAATTGCCATACACTAGCTTCTTTACCGTTATTTTTACTTCAAATTTGAAAATAATAATATACAGTTTGTCATTTTGGAAAATTTTTTGGTAGCATTCTTCATTGACAACCACTTTTTAATACATATAAAATTGCACAAAATACTTCATATAAATCTAAACTTCTTGGTTTTGTTTTCTTTTTGCTATTTTCTAAAATTGATTTTATGTTCTCAAATTGTTCTTTGGTGACATGACTTGGATAATTTTTATGCATAATATATACCTCTGATTTTAAAATATATAATCATTTTACATTATTTTCGAAAAGATTCTAAACAGGTTCTTATATTATGTTTTATAGCAAATCAAAAATGTTCAATTGGATTTAAATTAGGAGAATATGGCGGAATGGATGGGTTACACTTTATTGGACACTAATTACGTAGACAAGTGAACAAATTAGTTGAAAGAAAGGAACTATAATTATGGCCAATATTAATTCATATACCGATGAATTTAAAAAACAAATAGTAGCTTTATATCAAAGCGGCAAATCAGTATCTTACCTTGCTAAAGAATATAATGTTACAAGAGCAGCTACTTATAATTGAATTAAGCAATTTACTAATTCAGGTAGTTTTAAAGCTAAAGATAATCGTTCTGTTGAAGAAAATGAATTAATTAAATTAAGAAAAGAATTAAAACAATTACGAATGGAAAATGATATTTTAAAGCAAGCAGCACTAATAATAGGCAGAAAATAGAAATTATTACAAACAATAAGTTTAAATATAAAATTCGCACAATGTGTCATTTTTTAAAAATTTCTAAATCAACATATTATTTTAATTTAAAGAAAAAAGAAAATAAAATTCAAAATAATATTTATGATGAAGCTATTATTAGTGCTTTTAAAGAAAATAAATGTGTTTATGGAACAAGAAGATTAAAAGTAATATTAGAAAACCAAGAAATTTATTTATCAAGACGAAAAATTAAAGAAATTATGAATAAGCATAATTTAATATCAAAATACACTAAATTATCATTCAAAAATCATAATAACAAAGTAAATGATGAAAAAATCACTAATCTTGTGAATAGAAACTTTAATAATAGGCTTAAAAATGAAGTTATTGTCAGTGATTTAACTTATGTTCAAGTTAATGGTAAATGAAACTATATTTGCTTATTAATTGACCTATTTAACCGCGAAATTATTGGACATAGTGTAGGTACTAGAAAAGATGCCTTATTAGTACATCAAGCATTTATGCAATCAAATCGCTGTTTAAAAGATATTCAAATATTTCATAGTGATTGTGGTAATGAATTTAATAATAAAATTATTGATAAACTTTTACTAGCATTCAATATTACTCGCTCTTTAAGCAAAAAAGGTTGTCCTTATGACAATGCTGTTGCTGAAGCAACTTTTAAAACTTTCAAAACTGAATTTATTAATGATAAAAATTTTAGATCATTAATCCAATTAAAATTAGAATTATTTGATTACATCAATTGATACAACAACATAAGAATCCACAGCACTTTAAACTACTTAACTCCAGTTAATTATCAAAAACAAATGTCTACCAAAAAATAGTCCTAAAAAGTGTTGCCATTCCAAAAAATTCATAGTAATACATTTTTACCCATTAAAACTAGTAAAAATAATCCTAAAACAAGTAAAATTAAAATTTTTAATAAGATTATTAATAAAACTCGCAGAAAAATTGAACATGTTTTTGCATTTTTAAAATGTTTTAAAATTATTGGTTATAAATTTAGAAAAGGTAGAAAACGAATATTTTTAAGATTTAATTTAATTGCAGGATTTTATAATTTATCATTAAAACTTAAAAACGTTATGCAGTAAGTCTAATTTTGAATTAAACAAAATAAAGAAATAGAAGATAAAGTATTTCAATTTAATATTCAAATCTATAAATTAAAGGAACAAAAAATTAACAAAATTAAAAATTTTTTTATTAATCTTTTTTCATTTGGAAAAATAAATAAAAATAAAAGTATTAATAATTTAATTGAAACAGAAGAAATAAATTGTGAATTATTTAAAAAAACAAAATTAAATAATCAACAAAAAATTAATATTTTAAATTCAAATTATATTGAAAAACAAACAGAATATGCAAATTTAATAACTAATATTAATCAAATAACTGAACATGAAAACAAATTATTAGAAGATAAAAATAATTTGTTAAATAATAACAATAATTTATTAATTGATTTATTAAATCAAAAAGAACAGCAAGAAAAAAAAATTGTCGAAGTCAATGAACTAATGGTTGAACAATTTGAATCAGAAATATTTCAACTTAGTGAAAAAATTTGTGATTTGGAAAATCAATTATTATCTAAGAACCTGTTTAGAATCTTTTCGAAAATAATGTAAAATGATTATATATTTTAAAATCAGAGGTATATATTATGCATAAAAATTATCCAAGTCATGTCACCAAAGAACAATTTGAGAACATAAAATCAATTTTAGAAAATAGCAAAAAGAAAACAAAACCAAGAAGTTTAGATTTATATGAAGTATTTTGTGCAATTTTATATGTATTAAAAAGTGGTTGTCAATGAAGAATGCTACCAAAAAATTTTCCAAAATGACAAACTGTATATTATTATTTTCAAATTTGAAGTAAAAATAACGGTAAAGAAGCTAGTGTATGGCAATTAATTTTAAAAAAAATTGGTTAAAAAAGTTCGTATCAACAATAATCGCAAAGAACAAACTAGTTTTTGTATAATTGATTCGCAAAGTGTTAAAAATACAGATACTACTGAAAATAAAGGTTATGATGCTGGTAAAAAGATTTCAGTATTAAAGCGTCATATTATTGTTGATTCTCAAGGTTTACCACATGCAATTTACATAACCACAGCAGAAAAAACAGATCGTAATAGCGCTATAATAATGATTGAAAATGAAAAAGAAAATCTTTCTGCAGTTCAAAAAATAATAGTAGATGCTGGTTATACTGGTGAAAAATTTGCTTCTGAAATCAAAACAATCATAAATGCAAATGTTGAAATTATAAAACGGAATGAACTACATACTTTTGTAGTATTACCAAAAAGATGAATTGTAGAACGAAGCTTTGCTTGATTAGAAAAATACAGAAGATTATGAAAAAATTGTGAAAGAAAACTAAATACTAGTTTACAAATGGTTGTTCTTTCCTTTATTTCAGTTTTATTAAAAAGATTCTAAACAGGTTCTAACAGTAGTGATGAAGGTTTTAATTCAAAATCCACATCAACAGATTTTTTAAATTCAGATATTTCAGTACCTCTAAAAATGCAACCAAAACTACAAACATCTAACCCCATTAATAAACAAAAAGAAAAGGACATCCCTTGAGAACAAACACTACGTAAATATGAAAATGATATTCCAACAAAAAATAAAGCCAAGTAATTCAAGAATAGTAAAATTTTAAAAATTAAACATATTTAAATAAATGCCATAAAAGGCGTTTATTTAAATTATATATTAAAGAAATTTTCAATCTTTAGAAATTAGCAATATCAACTTTATCTTTTGCTTTTGGTATATCAATTACTGGTGGAGATTCTGGATATACTTTATTCATACTACTTGCTAAATTTCTTACTCATTTACCACGATGATAAATAAATAAAGCAATAATCATCTTAAGAACATCACAAGAACGCATAATAGCATAAATATAAACAATATCTAAAGGACTATAATGTACCTCAATAAATAAAATTAATATTGAAAAACACCAAGTAAAACAACTATCAACAAGTAAAACAGTAATTGCTAAGCCACCAGCACGAAATGCATAAATACAAGTATACAAAATAGTATAAGCACTAAAAACTATAGCATCAACACGCATCATTCAACTAGAAATTCGTAAGGCTTCTGTTGTTGCATTAAATAATAATTGTGGTAAAAAAAATGAAGATAAAACTAATAAGCCAGCAAAAAATAATGATACAAAAAAGCCTAACCTAATTAAATGTTTAGCATTATATTTAGCACCAATCAAATCATCGGCACCTAAACGATTGGCAATTAACACCGAAGAAGCAATACCAAATCCAATATATAAAGTATAGAACATGGTATTAATCGTGGAAGCAATTGACGAACCACTTAATGCTTCAAAGCTTCATTGCGAAATTAATCTAATAATCATTGTCGTAGCAACTGCAAATAATAAATCATTTAACATTAATGGCCATGTTTTAATTATAATTTTTTTAAATAAATCACCCCTAATCTTAAACATTTTCAAAACTTTTGGTTGAAATTCATATTTCTTTCATATAATAAAACCACTAATTAATGCCAACTGAGCAATTCTCGCTGTTAAAGTAGCAACCGCTGAACCTCGTGCTCCAATTCCTGTAACTGCACCAATACCATTAATTAATAATAAATTTAATAAAAAGTTAATAAATACTGAAACAAAAGTTAATATTAATGGAATATAACCACGTTTTGTTTCGCGAAATACTGAAACAAAAGCAAAGTTTATTCCTAACAATGGATAAGAAAAAACAATTCATTGATTATAATCAATACCTTGTGCTGTTGCTAAAGATGCTGAATGAAATTCATAATAACGTAAAATAATTTGTACAAATTGGGGATCATTTTTATCAATATTATGAACATTCATAAAATCAATAAGTGAATTTTCACTAAAAGGATGATTATAATTTAAAATGTCCTTTAACTCATTAATATCATTAAGAGTTAATCCTTTAGCAGCACATAATTGATTAAATTTATCCAATGCACTACTAGGACTAGTAGTATAAGAAATTAAATATTCACCTACTGTATAAGATAAAATAATAACTATTACTCCAATTAAAAATCCAAAAATAATTCTCATTCTTACTGTTTGTCTTAAAGAACCATATCTTCCAGCTCCATAAAATTGAGCACCAAAAATACTAACACCGTTGATAAAACCTCCCATAACGGCATAAATAATAACAAAAATTTGATTAGAAGCAGTAACTCCCGAAACAGCAATTTGTCCTGCTGAATATTGCAAATGATAAAAATGTTCTAAACCATTATCTTTTCATCAACTTCAATTATCTCAAAGTCCTAATGAAGTAAAAATATCCCTAATATGATTATTCATTGGCTTTAAATCACTAATAAAACTATCCTTTAATTCTCCAACCATAATATTATCTAGTAAATTCATTGATGCTGATAATATTTGTTGCAATACTGCCGGAATAATAATCATTAATGCTAATAAATACCATTTTTTAGTAGCAAAAAAATTACTAATTTTATGTGGATTTGCTCTATTATTAATTTTAAATCCACTAATTTTCATAATTTCACCCTTATCATTAATTTGCTCTATATTATAATAATAATTTTACATCATTTAAATAATGAGGTTTGAAATTTAATATATAAAAATCAACATCAAAGATGTTGATTTTTATAAAAGATACTAAACTACTAAGTAAAATCTCTACGATTAAATACTAATCATGAAGAACAAAATAAACCAATACCAAGCAAAACATAGACAGTCAATAAAACTGGAAAATTAAGAATTTTACTATTAGTTGCTTTATTGGTATCAACTTGATAATTTGTGTTAACTTTATTAAAACTAACTAAATAAGGATCTGCTGTCATAGAATACTCCCCTGGATTAGCAAAGATTGAACTTTGTTCAGTCGATATTCCATCTCAAATATATTTTAATTGATAAAAAATATTTAAATAACGCATTGCTTTAACTTGTGATGTCTTAGTATTAAGAGCATCATATTGTGATTGAGAAAGAGATGTATTTAAACCCATAATCATAAAATTTACTGAATAATCAACATTATTGCTACCAACACCATTTGATCTTTTGGGATCAAGGTTATCTAGTCCAACTTTTTTACCTGTCATTAATTCTTCAAAACTTTGTTCTTTTCATTGACGAAAAGCATTACTAATATTGTAAATATGAGTAACTAAGTCCTTAGGAGCATCAGTAGTTGGTGGAGTAATAGTACTACCATTCTTAATTGCTAATACTATTGTTTGTTCTTTTTGATAATCATAATTATTAGGATACTTAACTTCTTTAATATATGTATCGTAAATACTAAACATAGCCTTTTGAATAGATTCAATAGTAGTTGTTGGGTCTTTTCTATATATATCTAACTAAAGTAATGTTTACTCATATCTTGAAAAACAAAATCAATCGCTTTTTTAATATTTGGTCAATAATTTGGTAATATTTTTCTTATATAGCTAACTAAAGTAATATTTACTCATAAATAATGTAAAATAATAATATGTAATTTAAACAGTTTTTGAATTTAAAAGTACAATTCAGCAATAATTAAAATAGATTAGGAAGATTAAATTATGCCAAAACCATACAGTGAAGACTTACGAAGAAAAGTAATAGAAGCTTATGAAAGTAAAAATATGAAAATTAAAGAAATTTGTAAAGTGTTCAATATCACTAGAAAGACTTTATTTTTATGAAGAAAAAGAAAAAAAGAAACTGGGCATATATAGCTAACTAAAGTAATATTTACTCATAAATAATGTAAAATAATAATATGTAATTTAAACAGTTTTTGAATTTAAAAGTACAATTCAGCAATAATTAAAATAGATTAGGAAGATTAAATTATGCCAAAACCATACAGTGAAGACTTACGAAGAAAAGTAATAGAAGCTTATGAAAGTAAAAATATGAAAATTAAAGAAATTTGTAAAGTGTTCAATATCACTAGAAAGACTTTATTTTTATGAAGAAAAAGAAAAAAAGAAACTGGGCATATAAAACCAATTTTGAATTATCAAAAAGGACATAGCCACAAAATAAAGGATTTAGATGAATTAAAAAATTATTTAGCAGAAAATAAAGATGTTACAGTTCAAAAAGTAATTGATAAATTTGGAAATATGACTAAAGAAACAGTTTATAACTATTTTAAAAAACTAAATTATACATATAAAAAAAACTTTTCTATATGAACAAAGAGATAAAAATAAACAAGAAGATTTTTTAAAAGAAATAGCTAAAATAATGAATGAAGATTTAGTATATATTGATGAATCTGGAATTGATGATAATGAATTTTATAAATATGGTTGATCTGAAAAAGGTAAAAGATTATTTGATAATAAACCCGCATATAAAATAAAGAGAATGAGTATAATTGGTTCACTAAATAAAGGTAAATTAAAAGCCTTATGAGCATTTGAAGGACATTGCAATAGTAAAATTTTTGAATCATATGTTAAAAATAAACTAATTCCAGTATTAAAGCGTGGACAAATTATAGTTTTAGATAATGCAACGTTTCATAAATCTAAATTAACACAACAATTAATTGAAAATGCTGGATGCAAACTATTATTTCTTCCGCCATATTCTCCTAATTTAAATCCAATTGAACATTTTTGATTTGCTATAAAACATAATATAAGAAAAATATTACCAAATTATTGACCAAATATTAAAAAAGCGATTGATTTTGTTTTTCAAGATATGAGTAAACATTACTTTAGTTAGCTATAAAACCAATTTTGAATTATCAAAAAGGACATAGCCACAAAATAAAGGATTTAGATGAATTAAAAAATTATTTAGCAGAAAATAAAGATGTTAGAACCTGTTTAGAATCTTTTTAATAAAACTGAAATAAAGGAAAGAACAACCATTTGTAAACTAGTATTTAGTTTTCTTTCACAATTTTTTCATAATCTTCTGTATTTTTCTAATCAAGCAAAGCTTCGTTCTACAATTCATCTTTTTGGTAATACTACAAAAGTATGTAGTTCATTGCGTTTTATAATTTCAACATTTGCATTTATGATTGTTTTGATTTCAGAAGCAAATTTTTCACCAGTATAACCAGCATCTACTATTATTTTTTGAACTGCAGAAAGATTTTCTTTTTCATTTTCAATCATTATTATAGCGCTATTACGATCTGTTTTTTCTGCTGTGGTTATGTAAATTGCATGTGGTAAACCTTGAGAATCAACAATAATATGACGCTTTATTCCTGAAATCTTTTTACCAGCATCATAACCTTTATTTTCAGTAGTATCTGTATTTTTAACACTTTGCGAATCAATTATACAAAAACTAGTTTGTTCTTTGCGATTATTGTTGATACGAACTTTTTTAACCAATTTTTTTTAAAATTAATTGCCATACACTAGCTTCTTTACCGTTATTTTTACTTCAAATTTGAAAATAATAATATACAGTTTGTCATTTTGGAAAATTTTTTGGTAGCATTCTTCATTGACAACCACTTTTTAATACATATAAAATTGCACAAAATACTTCATATAAATCTAAACTTCTTGGTTTTGTTTTCTTTTTGCTATTTTCTAAAATTGATTTTATGTTCTCAAATTGTTCTTTGGTGACATGACTTGGATAATTTTTATGCATAATATATACCTCTGATTTTAAAATATATAATCATTTTACATTATTTTCGAAAAGATTCTAAACAGGTTCTTACAGTTCAAAAAGTAATTGATAAATTTGGAAATATAACTAAAGAAACAGTTTATAACTATTTTAAAAAACTAAATTATACATATAAAAAAAACTTTTCTATATGAACAAAGAGATAAAAATAAACAAGAAGATTTTTTAAAAGAAATTGCTAAAATAATGAATGAAGATTTAGTATATATTGATGAATCTGGAATTGATGATAATGAATTTTATAAATATGGTTGATCTGAAAAAGGTAAAAGATTATTTGATAATAAACCCGCATATAAAATAAAGAGAATGAGTATAATTGGTTCACTAAATAAAGGTAAATTAAAAGCCTTATGAGCATTTGAAGGACATTGCAATAGTAAAATTTTTGAATCATATGTTAAAAATAAACTAATTCCAGTATTAAAGCGTGGACAAATTATAGTTTTTTAGAGGTAATGTTTAGTAATCTGTGTAACTTACAAAAATAACTATGTTTAATTAATTCTAGTAAATATAATTAAATGACTAGAAAGAGTGAGTTACAGATGGCTAAAAAACAAAGTATTAATAATAATGATCCAATATCAAAAGCAGTAGATTTATTACTAGAAAATACTGAAGATTTAACAACAGTATTTAAAGAAGGAGGATTATATAAAGAATTAACAAAAAGATTAGTAGAAAAGATGTTAAATTCTGAAATGCAAAATTATTTAGGGTATGAAAAAAATCAACATAGTAATAGTGAAAATGCTCGTAATGGTATAAGTTCAAAAAAATTAATAACTCAACAAGGTAAAATTGAAATTAATGTACCAAGAGATCGTAATAGTGATTTTACTCCTGTAATAGTTGCAAAAAGACAGAGAAGATTTGATGGCTTTGATCAACAAGTTCTTTCACTATATGCCAAAGGAATGACTTTATCAGATATTAGAATGCAGTTGCAAGAGTTATATCATGGTGCAGATATTAGTGAAAGTGTTATTAGTCAAATTACTGATGATGTGATAGATGATGTCAAGGCGTGGCAAAATCGACCATTAGAAAGTATTTATTCTATTGTTTATTTTGATTGTATAGTAGTTAAAGTACGGCAAGATAAACGCATTATTAACAAATCAGTTTATATAGCATTAGGAGTGGATTTAGAAGGCAAAAAAGATGTTTTAGGTTTATGAATTAGTGAAAATGAAGGTTCTAAATTTTGACTAGCTAATTTTACAGAAATGAAAAATCGAGGCTTAAATGATATTTTGATTGCTTGTAGTGATAATTTAACAGGCATGTCAGAAGCAATACAAGCAGTTTATCCTAAAACTGAACATCAATTATGCATAGTTCATCAAATTAGAAATAGTTTAAAATATGTTTCATACAAACATCGAAAAACCTTAGTTGCAGATTTAAAACCAATTTATAGTGCATGTAGTGAAGAACAAGCAATGCAAGCTTTAGAATCATTTGAAAGTAAATGAAATAAACAATATCCGCAAATTACTAAATCTTGATATAAAAATTGAGATAATTTAATGGTTTTTATTAGTTATCCACCAGAAATTAAAAGAGTGATTTATACTACAAATGCTATTGAATCTGTTAATAGTCAATTACGAAAAGTTATCAGAAATAAAAAAGTTTTTCCTAATGATATGGCAGTTTTCAAAATATTTTACTTAGCAATTGAAAATATAACAAAAAAATGAACAATGCCCATTCAAAATTGAAATACAACAATTGCTCATTTTATGATAAAATTTGAAGATAGAATTAATCTGAACTAGTAACTTTGTAAAACAAAGATACACAGATTACATAAAAGCCTCAAAAGTTTTTCCTAATGATATGGCAGTTTTCAAAATATTTTACTTAGCAATTGAAAATATAACAAAAAAATGAACAATGCCCATTCAAAATTGAAATACAGCAATTGCTCATTTTATGATAAAATTTGAAGATAGAATTAATCTGAACTAGTAACTTTGTAAAACAAAGATACACAGATTACATAAAAGCCTCATCAAATCTTCTCTGTCTTTTTGCAACTATTACAGGAGTAAAATCACTATTACGATCTCTTGGTACATTAATTTCAATTTTACCTTGTTGAGTTATTAATTTTTTTGAACTTATACCATTACGAGCATTTTCACTATTACTATGTTGATTTTTTTCATACCCTAAATAATTTTGCATTTCAGAATTTAACATCTTTTCTACTAATCTTTTTGTTAATTCTTTGGATGGGTTACACTTTATTGGACACTAATTACGTAGACAAGTGAACAAATTAGTTGAAAGAAAGGAACTATAATTATGGCCAATATTAATTCATATACCGATGAATTTAAAAAACAAATAGTAGCTTTATATCAAAGCGGCAAATCAGTATCTTACCTTGCTAAAGAATATAATGTTACAAGAGCAGCTACTTATAATTGAATTAAGCAATTTACTAATTCAGGTAGTTTTAAAGCTAAAGATAATCGTTCTGTTGAAGAAAATGAATTAATTAAATTAAGAAAAGAATTAAAACAATTACGAATGGAAAATGATATTTTAAAGCAAGCAGCACTAATAATAGGCAGAAAATAGAAATTATTACAAACAATAAGTTTAAATATAAAATTCGCACAATGTGTCATTTTTTAAAAATTTCTAAATCAACATATTATTTTAATTTAAAGAAAAAAGAAAATAAAATTCAAAATAATATTTATGATGAAGCTATTATTAGTGCTTTTAAAGAAAATAAATGTGTTTATGGAACAAGAAGATTAAAAGTAATATTAGAAAACCAAGAAATTTATTTATCAAGACGAAAAATTAAAGAAATTATGAATAAGCATAATTTAATATCAAAATACACTAAATTATCATTCAAAAATCATAATAACAAAGTAAATGATGAAAAAATCACTAATTTTGTGAATAGAAACTTTAATAATAGGCTTAAAAATGAAGTTATTGTCAGTGATTTAACTTATGTTCAAGTTAATGGTAAATGAAACTATATTTGCTTATTAATTGACCTATTTAACCGCGAAATTATTGGACATAGTGTAGGTACTAGAAAAGATGCCTTATTAGTACATCAAGCATTTATGCAATCAAATCGCTGTTTAAAAGATATTCAAATATTTCATAGTGATTGTGGTAATGAATTTAATAATAAAATTATTGATAAACTTTTACTAGCATTCAATATTACTCGCTCTTTAAGCAAAAAAGGTTGTCCTTATGACAATGCTGTTGCTGAAGCAACTTTTAAAACTTTCAAAACTGAATTTATTAATGATAAAAATTTTAGATCATTAATCCAATTAAAATTAGAATTATTTGATTACATCAATTGATACAACAACATAAGAATCCACAGCACTTTAAACTACTTAACTCCAGTTAATTATCAAAAACAAATGTCTACCAAAAAATAGTCCTAAAAAGTGTTGCCATTCCAGAATTTAAAATATATAAACAAGAATTAAAAGATTTAAGGGTTAAATTTTGAAAATCGTATGATTTTACTACATTAATTAATGAATTAGTAAATGTTTATTTTCCTAGTGAAAAACAAGAAATTTTACCTAAATTTAGTTTAGAAGAACACTTTTTATTAGAAGAACAAATATTACAAACTAATATTCTTAAAGATAATGATAGTCATAATATAGCAAAGTTAAAACTTATGAAAGCTAATAATATATTAAAAATAAATCAGAAACTATCAGAAGGTTTTCAAAAAGAATTATCTGATGCATTTAAAATTTCAGAAGAAAGAGCAAAAGTAAAATTAGGTAAATGAGAAGTTAATGATATTATTGCAGTTAATAGTTTGGTTAATATTGATGGTATTAAAGAAAATGAATTAGTCTATTTTAAGGTTTTACAAAAAAATAGAGATAATTTTACTGTTATTATTAAATATTTAAATTCAAAAAAAAACATGAGACTATAAAATAAGAGATATTACAATTAATAATTGTAAATCATTTAATCTTACTTTTTCTAAGAACCTGTTTAGAATCTTTTCGAAAATAATGTAAAATGATTATATATAGCTAACTAAAGTAATATTTACTCATAAATAATGTAAAATAATAATATGTAATTTAAACAGTTTTTGAATTTAAAAGTACAATTCAGCAATAATTAAAATAGATTAGGAAGATTAAATTATGCCAAAACCATACAGTGAAGACTTACGAAGAAAAGTAATAGAAGCTTATGAAAGTAAAAATATGAAAATTAAAGAAATTTGTAAAGTGTTCAATATCACTAGAAAGACTTTATTTTTATGAAGAAAAAGAAAAAAAGAAACTGGGCATATAAAACCAATTTTGAATTATCAAAAAGGACATAGCCACAAAATAAAGGATTTAGATGAATTAAAAAATTATTTAGCAGAAAATAAAGATGTTACAGTTCAAAAAGTAATTGATAAATTTGGAAATATGACTAAAGAAACAGTTTATAACTATTTTAAAAAACTAAATTATACATATAAAAAAAATTTTCTATATGAACAAAGAGATAAAAATAAACAAGAAGATTTTTTAAAAGAAATAGCTAAAATAATGAATGAAGATTTAGTATATATTGATGAATCTGGAATTGATGATAATGAATTTTATATTTTTCTTTATAATTTATATGATACGATGTAATCATATAAGTAAAAGAAACAGGTGTATATTATATGTTAACTGCCGGTATCGTTGGTTTACCTAATGTAGGTAAATCAACATTATTTAAAGCCATTACCAATTCACAAGTATTAATTGAAAATTATCCTTTCGCTACTATAAAACCAAATATTGGTAGCGTTCCAGTCAATGATTCAAGAATTTTAAATTTAATAAAAATTTTTAATCCACAAAAAGTTGTACCAACAATTTTAGAATTACATGATATTGCCGGACTTGTCAAAGGTGCTAGTAAAGGTGAAGGATTAGGTAATCAATTTCTTGCCAATATTAGAACGGTTGATGCAATATGCGAAGTTATTCGTTGTTTTGATGATATTAATGTTACTCATGTTGAAAATAAAATTGATCCAATTAATGATTTTGAAATTATTGAATTGGAATTAATGTTAGCTGATCAAGAAGTAATAAGTAAACGAAAAGAAAAAGTTCGTAAAAAATCGCAAATAACTAGAGATAAACAAGGTATTGCTGAGGTAGCTTTATTAGAAAAAATTAATAATGAATTAAACAATGGTATTGCTATTCGCAATCAAAAGTTAAGTTCAGAAGAATTACTAATGATTAAACCTTATAATTTTTTAACTGCTAAACCAATAATTGTTATTGCTAATATTAATGAAAAAGATTTAATAACTAAAACCAATAAATATGTTGAACAATTACAACAATATATGAACAAAAAAAATATTACTGTAATTGTTGTTTGTGCTAAGACAGAATGTGAACTTTCTGAATTAGAAGCAGAAGAAAAAAAAGAAATGTTTAAAGAGTTAAATATTTTTGAATCAGGAATTGATCAAATTGTATTAGCAACTTATAAACTATTAAATTTAGGTACTTATTTTACTGTTGGACCCAAAGAAGTTCATGCTTGAACTTTTATTAAAGGAATGAAAGCACCAGAGTGTGCTGGTATCATTCATACAGATTTCATGAAAGGTTTTATTAGACTTAAAGTTTATAATTATCAAGATATAGAATTATTGGGTAGTGAAAAAAATGTTCAGGAAAAGGGAAAAATGAGAGTTGAAGGTAAAAATTATATAGTTGAAGATGGTGATATTTGTCATTTCCTTTTTAATGTTTAGTTTTAAGATAATATTAATTATAAAAAGGTTATAGTTTTGTTATAATTAATTTGAAAATATACTAGCAAGAAAGGAAAAAATTATTATGTTAAAAAGTAATTTACAAAATCCTGATTCTGACATTCAAGAAAACAATTATGTTCCAAATAAAAAAACTAAAAAGTTTGATGTTCTTAATAAAATAAAAGTTTCAAGAGCTTTACTTTTTTGATCACCAATTGTGCAAATTATTGGTAGTATTGCTTTTTTAATACTATTAATAGTTAATGCATTTGTTGGGCAAAAAATGGGGTTTGAATTTAGTAAACTACAATTAGCTTTATCATTATCATATGTTGGAATTGCAATTTTAGTCAGTATTATTTGTTTTATGATACCAGCAAAGAAACTTAAAAAGAAATCTTCATTTAGAATTACCGCTATTTCAACATTAATATTATCAACATTAATATTAAGCGGTAGTCTAGTTTTTTGATCAATACCAGTATTATTATTTTTTTCATTAATATCATTAATTGTATGAATATGTGAAGTAATAGCAGCGATTATTCTAATTTTAGTAGTTGAAGAATTGCCTAATGAAAAATAAAGTAGGTGAAAATAATGAAAATTAAAGATTTAGATAATATTAAAAACAAAGAAACATGTTTTATTCCATATGAACAAAAGACTAAAAATGCATATTTTGTTTATTTGACAATATCAATAGTTCTTTTTTTATCAGTTTTTATTTTTTCATTATTTGCTGCTATTAATGTATCAAAATATAAATTATATAATGTAAAACTTACTGATTTTAATTATCCTATTTTGAATTTATTTTATGCACCAATTGTTTGCTTAATTGCAATTACTGTAAGTATGATTTTATTAATATTTGCTCCTAGAGTAAGTATTGTCTCTTCAAAGTATAGCAGTAGAATGTTTTATACTGCTTTTTGATTATTAATTCTTGGTGTAATGTTAAGTTCAGAAGTACAATTAACTTATATTTCACAATCTGGAATATTATATAATGAAAATTATCATTGAATTAATCCAATTATTGCAAGAATATTTATTATTTTTAGTCTTTTTTTAATTTTGATTACACAACTATTTTTTTGAATTATGCGTAGAAAGTTTACATTTATGAACTCAGATTATGAAATTTATACTACTAGAAGTATGGAAAAAAAACAAAGACGAATTAGAAAACAAGAATTAAAAAAAATTAAAAAACAAGAAAAGGGATTTAGTAAAAAAACTTTGAATATTAAATAAGGGGGGCAGATTTATGAGAATTCGTAATTGGTGGTTTATTAGTTTTTATTTATTATTAAGCACATTTATTATTTATGAATTATTTTTTTTAATTGCTTTGTCAAAAAATACAGTTTTAAAAGATTTATATTATTATGGTTTTGAAATTGCAGAACCTTCACCAAGTTTTAATCCTTCAAGTTATACTGCAGTTTATTATTTACCAATAATAGGTTTGATTGTAAGTAGTTTTGGGTTGATAAGTTGTATTTTTACGGCAAGAGTTTTTCTTGAAAAATCTCCTCGTTTTAAATTTGTATTTTTAGTTGTAAACTTTATAATTTTTGTTGTTGGATTTTTAATAAGTTTTTCTGGTCAATTGCTTTATTGTGAATGAAGTAATGATAGTGCACAAATAATACCTAATAGGGGTGGAACAATTGAAACACCAAGTTTTTATTATCGAAATTGAGTTTCTTCAACAATTGTTTGATCAATTTTTGGTTTTTATTTTGCATTACTTGTTGCAGCAGTTATTTTATTACTTAAATTAAATTTAATTAATGTTCAAACATATCACTTTTATCGTCAACGTATTGAACAAGCAATTGATTTTGAACCAGAATTAAAACAACCATTACCAAGTTCTAATGAATTTGATCCAAATGATACACAGACTATTACAATTTTTCTTGATGAAGAAGTAAATGAAAAATTACAATCTAAAACTAATCGTAAAAAAATAATGAAATCCTCTAAAAATAATAAAAAAAATTAAATTCTAAAAAAAAGACTAATAAAGTAGAAAAAAAGTTAGTAAGATTAAAAAATCTTAAATTTAATAAAGATGGTGAAAATATGAAAATTCGTGTACGATATGCACCTAGTCCTACTGGGTATTTACATATTGGTGGTGCTAGAACAGCATTATTTAATTATTTATTTGCAAAAAATAACAAAGGAGATTTTATAGTTAGAATTGAAGATACTGATTTAGAACGCAATATTGAAGATGGAATTAGTTCACAATTAGATAATTTACGTTGAATGGGAATAATTCCTGATGAAACTATTGATTTACCAGGTAAATATGGTCCTTATAAACAAACTAAACGTTTAAATATATATATTCAACATGCATTAATACTAATAAAAGAAAAAAAAGCATATTATTGTTTTTGTACACCTCAATATCTAGAAGAAATGCGTAAGAAACAAGCAGATAAAAATATTTTAGCTTTCCAGTATGATGGAACATGTTCAAAATTAGAGCAGTCTGTAATTGAAGAAAATTTACAAAATAAAATTTCATATGCTATTAGAGTTAAAATTCCCACTAATAAAAGTTATAAAATTAAAGATTTAGTTCGTGGTAATGTTGAATTTAATTCAGTAGATTTAGGAGATTACATTATTATTAAATCAAATGGAGTGGCCACTTATAATTTCGCTGTTGTTATTGATGATCATTTAATGGAAATAAGTCATGTTTTTCGTGGTGAAGAACATTTGTCAAATACACCAAAACAATTAGTTATTTATGAATATTTTAATTGGAAAATGCCAATTTTTGCCCACTTAACATTAATTGTTAATAATAAACGTAAAAAATTATCAAAACGTGATGGTAGCATTATCCAATTTATTTATCAATATCGTAAAGAAGGATATTTACCAGAAGCAATTTTTAATTTTATTGCTTTATTAGGATGAAGTTCGCATGAAGAAAAAGAAATTTATACTAAAGAACAATTAATTAAATTATTTACCCCAAAATATTTAAGTAAAGCACCAAGTATGTTTGATCCAGAAAAATTAGTGTGAATGAATAATTATTATATTAAAAGATTAAATGTTGAACAATACTTAGCTTTAGTAACACCTTTTATTAAAGAAAAATATAATTGAAATAGCAAAACTATTGAATGATGAAAAGAAGTATTATTAATTTATCAATCACAGTTAGAATATGGTAGTCAAATTAATGAATTGGTAAGTTTATTTTTTAAAAATAATTTTAAGGTAGATATAGAAGCAAAGACTTTTTTGAATGATAATGAATGTAACTTAGTTTGTACAGCATTTGTTAAAAAGATTATTGATTGTAAAAATTGAACTAGTGATAATATTAAAAACATTATTAATGAAGTTAAAAAAGAAATTAATGTTAACGGTAAATTATTATTTATGCCAATTAGAATTATTACGACAGGACAAATGCATGGACCTGATTTAGTTAGCACCATTAAACTATTAGGTTATGATACCATTATTAATAATGTGAAATTAAATTTTAAATATTAAAGAAAAATAATTATTATTACTTATATAGAAAATATAATATTTACTTTTGTTATAAATAAAAATTATAAAATTGTTCTTTTTACTCAAAATAATTATTAAAATAGAAGAAAAATTTTATATTATGTTACTATTAAAGTAAAAAATTAATAATACCTAAAATTTATAAGATATTAATGAGAGGTTAAAATTTATGTCAAGCAATAATTATAAAGTAACTTTTATTCGTGACGCTATACACAAAAATATTAATATCAACGAACCCGTTATTCAGGCGTTAATATCTTGTAAAGAATTTCAAAGATTAAGATGAATTAATCAACTTGGTGGTGTGCAAATTGCTTTTCCTAATTCAACTCATACTAGATATGTTCATAGTATCGGTGTTTATCATATATTAAATCGTGTTCTTAGTGAAGTTGAAGGTTCTTCTTTACTAACTAAAGAGGAAAAAACAAACATTAAAATTGCTGGTTTATTACATGATTTAGGACACGGTCCTTTTTCACACACTTTTGAAAAAATCATAAACCTTAATGTTAATAAAAAAGAAAATTTTACTCATGAAGATTATACTTGTGCTATTATTAATGATAATAGTACTGAAATTAACATGATTTTAAAACAATTTAATATTAATATTAATGCTATTATTGGTATCCTTAAGAAGGATTATAAAAATTATCCTAAATATCAAATTCAATTGGTATCATCGCAATTAGATTGTGATCGTATTGATTATTTAATGCGTGATGGATATTTTACAGGAGTTGGTTATGGAAGTATTGATATTGATTGAATTATTACGAATATGATAATTGATATTAAAGAGGGTTTAGTTTTTTCATACAAGGCAATTTCTGCTATTGAAAATTATTTAATCACAAGGTTCCATATGTATTCTCAAGTTTATTATCATAAAAGTGGAATCCTTTTTGATCTTAATTTACAAAAATTATTTTCAAGAATAACTGAATTATATTTTGATAAAACTTATTCATTTAAAGTCAATATTCATGATTTTATTGCTATTTTTGAGGGAAAAAGTGTTGAAATACAAACATATTTAAATTGAACAGATGCTACTTTAATTAAGTTAATGCAAGATATTATTAATTTTGAAAAAGATAATGAGTTAGTAAAAATATCAAAAGTAATTTTATTTTGTTTTAACTGAGAAAATGAATTGTTGTTATTAACAAGTCAAAATAACACTAATGTTATTGGGGTTAAACAAGATTTAAAAAATGTACTTTATTATTTTAAAAAAGATCCAATTATTATTAAAACAAAAAACGAAGAGTATATTACTTTAGAAAAAATCTCACAAATTTTGCAAGATCCAATTAAAGCACCAAATACAATTTATTTTTTAAAAAAGAAATAGAAATTTAAAAGTGTTATAAAATGAGGTAATTATGAAAATTTTAAAATCAATTAATAAAGTTTTTGAGTATCCAAATATTTTAGATTTAACGCCAGGAGATTTTTACTTAAATTCACATGAGTATCACTTAGCAACGCAAGAAGTAATAGTGATATTGGGCGTATTAATTAATAAAGAAAAAATTGAAAATGCTATTAAAACTTTAAATTTTACTTGAATAAATTTTAAAGAAAAAGTAATTGTTTATTTTTCTATTTTTGCCTACCTTATAATAGGTAATGAATATAATGATTTAAAATCAGTTAAAATAAATCAAATTAAATTTAAAGATAATACGTTAAAAATTAAATTTAAAGAAACATTATTTACAATGATTAATAAGTTTCCAAGAACTTTGCATTTAACTAATGTTTTGGGTAATGATAATGATCGTGCTAATATGTATGCAGTTAACGCTATTTTAAATATTAAAAAAGGGATTGGATATGATAATTTTCATATTACTCTTTTTTCAGTATATCAATCGTTAGAATTAAAACTAAAGCATTGTTTAAGAAAATATATTCAAGTTGAACCTTCAGCTAGTAAGAAAAAATTTAATTTTCATAATTTAATACGATTGATTAAATTAATTAGTACTACAAGAGTTGAAAGTGAGGAAATGAGTAAAATATTATTAAACTTAAGAGAATGTTTGCGTTATTTTGAACAAATTAATCCTGGTGGTCAAGCAGCAAGGTATGAAGCTGAGATAAATCATAATTATTTTCATAATTTAAGTTCGTATATAATTAATGAACAAGAATTACTAAGTAATTTTGTCAAGGCTTTAAGTTTATTACAAGAATTATATTTAAAATTAATAGAATTATATAAAGATGATAATACTAAAGTTAAAATGCAAAAAAAAATTGATTTAGAATTAGTTAAAGTTTCAGGAATTAAGATCGAAGATGATCCAAAAAAAATTAATGATAAATTAAGAAATGTACTTGATAATCAAATTTTTGGTAACTATCAAGAATTAATTGATTTAAATTACAATGATGTTGCTATTTTGGAATTTTTAATCAGAATTGGATTTATACAGTATGTTAATGATACAATTGAGCAACTTTTATAAAAAAGTATTTATTTTTATTTTTTTATATGATATAAATTAAATTTATGAGTATAATATTTTAGATATTGAAAGGGGTCTGAACTGTGGACAGTTATGTTATTAATGAACTCACTACTATTATTCTTGATGCAGTAGCATTTGCAAATTATGAAATAGAATTGAATCAGGTTGTTATTGAAATTAATAAAAATAATGACTTAGGTGATTATTCTACATCAATAGCAATGATATTAGCAAAAAAATATAAACAAAAACCATTAGACATTGCTGAAATTATAGTTAAAAATATTGATCAGAAACACCCATTAATTAAAAAAATTGATTATATTACTCCTGGTTTTATTAATATTAATATTAATGTTGAAGTATTTAGTTTGTTATTAATGAAAATTATTAATGAGAAATCATTATATGGTCAATCTAATAAAAAAAATATTACTTATAATATTGAATTTATTAGTGCTAATCCAACCGGACTTTTACATTTAGGACATGCAAGAAATGCGGCTATTGGTGATAGTTTAGCTAATATATTAGAACATAGAGGATATAATATAGTTAGAGAATACTATATTAATGATGCTGGTAATCAAATTAATGTTTTGGCCAATTCAATTTTCATAAATTATCAAAATCTTTGTGGCAATGCTGTTGAATTACCAAAAGAAAGTTATCGTGGTTCTGAAATTTTAACTGCTGCACAATCATTTTTGAAATTAAATGGTAATAAATTTTCAAATAAACCTTTTGATGAAACCTCTTCTTTAATTTTTAAAGAATTTGGTATTAATTATATGCTTTCAGAAATTAAAAAAGATTTAAAAAAATTTAAAGTTAAAATTAATATTTGATTTTCTGAATCATTTTTATATAAAGAAAATATTATTTCTAATTTAATCAAACAATTTGAAATGCAAGGCAATACTTATCAACTTGAGGGTGCTATTTTTTTAAAAACTACTTTATTTGAAGATGATAAAGATCGTGTAATTGTTAAGAAAGACAAAACTTATACATATATGCTTCCTGACTTAGCTTATCATCATATTAAATTTCAACGTAGTGATATGTTAATTAATATTTGAGGAGCAGATCATTATGGCTATATTCCACGAATTAAAGCAGGATTATATATGCTTAATAATGATGCCACTAAACTTGATATTTTATGTATGCAAATGGTAAAGGTTATTGATAATGGCAAAGAACAAAAAATGTCAAAAAGAGCAGGAACATCAATAACTTTAAGACATATGATAGATTTAATTGGAAAGGATGCTTTACGTTATTTTTTAGTATCAAGATCAGTTGAATCACATCTTGATATTGATTTAGCACTTGCTAAACAACAATCTAACGAAAATCCTGTTTATTATGCTCAATATGTTCATGCACGTATAAATCAAATTATAGAGAATTATCCAAAATTTGAAATTGCAAATAGTATTAATTTATTAACAGAACAAAAGGAAAAAGAATTATTGATTACATTAGATGAATATATAATTATTTTGCAAAAAATTGAAAAACAGCATCAACCGCATTTACTTACAAATTATATTCAGAAATTAGCTAAGTTATTTCATTCTTATTATAATAAACATAAAGTTATTAGTGAAGATCAACAATTAACAATTCAACGATTAACATTAGTTTTAGCAATAAAACAAATAATGGCCAATGCTTTAAATTTAATTGGTGTGGATGCGCCTAAAAAGATGTAAAAAATATATTTTTTATTATTTATAATATACAATTTAGAAGGTGATTAAGAAATGCAAAACAAACAAACATTAGTAGAAGTAGCATATAGTTTTTTATGCAAAAAGAAAAAAAGCAGTTTTAATGAAATTTGAACACATGTTAAAAAACAATGTAATATTTCTAAAGAAGATGAAGAAAAAATTGCTGGTGAACTTTATACTGGAATTATTTTAAATACCAATTTTTTCTTAAAAAATGATAAACTTTGATATCCACGTAATGAAGTTTCATTAGAGGAAATTAAAGAACATATGACAAGAGTAGAAATTCCAAGTAATATAAAAGAAGAAATTGATAGTACTGAAACAGTTACAGATAATGATGAAACTATAGATTTACGTGAAGACGTAGAAGATGAAGATGATGATTTAGATACCATTAGTATTAAACCATTAGAAGATAGTTATGATGATGAATAATAATGATATTATTAATTAATATTTAGGAGAAAACTAATGAATTCAAAGTATATATTTATTACTGGTGGTGTTGTATCATCTTTAGGTAAAGGAATTACAGCAGCATCGCTTGGCCGTATATTAAAGCAAAAAAATATTAAGATTTTTATGCAAAAATTTGACCCTTATATTAATATTGACCCAGGTACTATGAGTCCTTATCAACATGGTGAAGTATATGTAACTAGTGATGGTGCTGAAACTGATTTAGATTTAGGTCATTATGAACGTTTTATTGATGAAAATCTGACTAGAGACTCCAATATTACTGCCGGAAAAGTATACCAAACTGTTTTAAAAAAGGAACGTGATGGTTTTTATGAAGGGAAAACTGTACAAGTTGTACCTCATGTTACTGATGAAATTAAAAAACATATTTTTAATTCCGCAATTAATAGTAAGGCTGATGTTATTATTACCGAAATTGGTGGAACAGTTGGTGATATTGAATCATTAGCTTTTATTGAAGCCATTAGACAAGTTAAAAACGAAAAAGGTCATGAAAATGTTATTGTTATTCATACTACATTAATTCCTTATTTACATTCGGTTGGTGAATTTAAAACGAAACCCAGTCAACATTCAGTAAAAGAAATATTATCATTAGGTATTCAACCTGATATTTTGGTTTGTCGTAGTGAAACTATGCCACCTGATCATATTTTTGATAAATTATCTTTATTTTGTAATATTAAACGCAGTCATGTTTTAGCAATTCCTGATTGTGATAATATTTATAAAGTGCCATTATCTTTAGAACAACAAAAAATTGATGAAGTAGTTTCAGAATTATTAAAATTAAATAAAACTAAACCAGATATGTCAGAATGACATGCAATTGTTAAAAAGTTAGATAATATTAATCAAGAAGTTACTGTTGGTATTGTGGCAAAGTATTCGAATTTAAGTGATGCTTACTTATCAGTAATTGAATCATTGAAAATTGCAGGTTATAGTCTTAATACTAAAGTTAATTATAAAATTATTAACACCGAAAGTTTAAATAGTAAAAACATTAATTCTATGCTTTCTCCTTTCCAAGCAATAATTGTTCCTGGTGGCTTTGGTAATCGTGGTGTTGAAGGCAAAATCAATGTAATTAATTATACTCGAGTTAATAAAATTCCTTTCTTGGGATTATGTTTAGGTATGCAGTTAGCTTGTATTGAATATGCTCGTAATGTATGTAATTTACAAGATGCTAATTCTACTGAATTTAATGAAAAAACTAAAAACCCTATTTTTGATTTATTACGTGGTAAAAATAAAAATGATCAAATTGGGGGAACTTTAAGATTGGGTAATTATCCAACCACTTTAATTAATGATTCATTAGCAAAATCTCTTTATAAACAAACTATTATTATTGAACGTCATCGTCATCGTTATGAATTTAATAATAGTTATAAAACATTACTTGCAAAAAATGGATTAATTTTTAGTGGTATATATAATAAAGAAGATTTGGTAGAAGTGATTGAGTTGCCAAAAGAAGTACATCCATTCTTTATTGCAAGTCAGTTTCATCCTGAGTTCACATCAAGAATTAATAAACCAAATCCTTTATTTTTAGGATTAATTAAAAGTATTATTAAAAAATAATGATAAAGTAAGAAAATTTAATTTTAAAATTGTTATAATTTTTATGAATTGTATATTCTCAAAATATATATGCAACTAGATTTTTTATGAAAATATATAATATAAGGTTATAATATTTTAAGAAAGAAGGAAAAGAAATGAATAAATTTGTTAGTGCAAAAAATATGATTGATAAAGCAAAAGCAGGTAAATATGCCGTTGCTCACTTTAATATTAATAATTTAGAATGAACAAGATCTATTCTTGAAGTTGCACAAGAAACTAAATCATCTGTTATTTTAGGTGTTTCAGAAGGTGCTATTAAATACATGGGTGGATTTAACACAGTTGTTAGTATGACTTTAGCGTTATTGAATGATTTAAATATTACTATTCCAGTGGCATTACATTTAGATCATGGTCAATCAGTAGATTCTTGTAAGAAAGCATTAGATGCTGGTTTTAGTTCAGTTATGTTTGATGGTTCTCATTTAGATTTTAATGAAAATATAAAAGGTACCAAAGAAGTAGTTACTTATGCTAAGAAAAAAAATGCATCTGTTGAAGCAGAAGCAGGTACTATTGGTGGTGAAGAAGATGGAGTTATTGGTAGTGGTGAGATTGCTAGTGAGGAAGATTGTAAATCATTAGCAGCTTTAGGAATTGACTTTTTAGCAGCCGGAATAAATAATATTCATGGAAAGTATCCTAAAAATTGAGATGGTTTAAATTTTGATGTGTTAAAAAATTTATCAGTAGCTTCAAATAAGCCAATGGTATTACATGGTGGTTCTGGAATTCCAAAAGATCAGGTTAAAAAAGCTATTAATTTAGGAATTAGTAAAATTAATGTTAATACTGAATTACAAGAAGTATTCGCCGCAGCTATTGAAAAATATGTTACGGAAGGAAAACTTAATGAAGATAAAGGGTTTGATCCTAGAAAAATTTTTAAGCTAGGAATGGAAGCAATTAAACTTAAAGCTAAAGAATTATTAATAGAATTTGGTTCATTAGGAAAATCTTAAATTAAGATAAATTTCAAATATGAAAATTACTTTTATTATCAATAACTTGTGATATTTTTTCATTACTTAAAATATCAATTATTACTTCGGCCTTAATAGCAACTTTCGCCTCTAACATATGACCACCAATTACATTAAAATTATCATCACCAAAAGTAGTATGACAATGAATAATTGGTTTATTTCTATCTTTTTCATCTCAAATGATTGTTCCAATTGTTGATAACAATTCATATTGTTCAAGAAAATTTTTTTTACATAATCAGTACTTTTTTTAGGAATGTAGCCTAAAGTGACATTAGTAATAGCACCAATCATTTGGAATTGTGCCATTCCTATGTTTTCTTTAATAGCAAATTGCTCTAAAGTTTTAATAATCATTTCATCTTTTTCAATAATTAATGCATACTTATTTCCGATCATTTTTTTAATTTTCATAATAAGAATCTCACCTTTCTTTTAGCAGTATTTTAACATATTTATTAATAGCAATAATGATTAAAATTGATTATTATAAGAAAAAAATATTTTTCTTTTTTGTAATAAAAATTATTTTAAAAAGAAAATATATTAATTTTAAAATTAATAGGTATAATAAAACTAATATTTAAACTAAGGAAGTGATAAAGTTGAAAACTAATGGTTTAGTAATTGCTATTGGTAATGATCATACCGCTTATGAATTTAAACAACCAATTATTAAATTTTTACATACAGAAGGCTATCAAATTTTAGATTTAGGAACAAATAGCAGTGAACCTGTTGATTATCCTAATTTTGGTTTTAATGTTGCAAATGCTATTGTTAGTAAAAAAGCAGATTTTGGTATTGTAATTTGTGGTACTGGTATTGGTATTAGCATTGCTACCAATCGTATTAATGGTGTTCGTTGTGCTCTTTGCTATGAAGAAGAAACAGTAAGATTGGCAAGGCTTCATAATGACGCTAATGTTTTAGCACTAGGTGCTAGAATTATTTCTGATTATAAAGCAGTAGAACTTGTGAAATTATTTTTAAATACTAAAACAAGTGATGAAAAAAGACATCAATTAAGAGTTGCAAAACTAAAATAATTTTACTATTAAATTATTAAAGAGAGGATGTTTAAAAATGGATAAATCTTTTAATAAAGGTCTTGATCCAGAATTAAAAAAAATTGTGAAAGATGAATGACAACGTCAACAAAATCATATTGAATTAATAGCTTCAGAAAACTATGTATCACCAGCTGTACTTACACTTGCTGGAACAATATTAACTAATAAGTATGCAGAAGGTTATCCGGGCAGAAGATATTATAATGGTTGCGAAAATGTTGATAAAATTGAAAATTTGGCAATAGAGCGTTTTAAACAATTATTTAATTGTAATCATAAACCAGGTCAATGTAAAAAAGGTAATTTTCATGCTAATGTACAACCTCATTCTGGTAGTCAAGCTAATGCTGAAGCATATGCTGCTATATTACGTCCAGGTGATACTATTCTTGGTATGGAACTTGATGCCGGTGGTCATTTAACTCATGGTTATAAAATTAATTTTTCTGGTAAAATTTATCACGGTGTTAATTATGGTGTAAGTAAAAAGGATGAATATTTAGATTATGATGAAATTTTAAAAATTGCTAAAGAATGTAAACCAAAAATTATTGTAGCAGGAGCTAGTGCTTATTCAAGACTTATTGATTGATCAAAGTTTCGTAAAATTGCCGATACTGTTGGAGCATATTTAATGGTTGATATGGCGCATATTGCTGGATTAATTTCTGCTGGATTACATCAAAATCCTATTTGTTATGCTGATATTACAACAACAACAACTCATAAAACATTGAGAGGACCACGTGGTGGTGCTATTCTTTGCACTGAAGAATTAAAAAAGAAAATTGATAGTGCGGTATTTCCTGGTAATCAAGGTGGACCATTGGAACATATTATTGCAGCAAAAGCACAAGCTTTTTATGAAGCATTAACACCAGAATTTAAAACTTATCAAATGCAAGTAATTAAAAATGCGCAAGCATTAGCAAAAACTTTTCTTGATGCAAAATTTCATGTAGTGGCGGGTGGAACTGATAATCATTTATTAACTGTTAATGTTACTAATATTAACGGTTTAAATGGTAAAGAAGCTGTTGATATTTTAGAAAAGATTAATATTGTTGCTAATAAGAATGGTGTTCCCTTTGATCCTTTACCAGCTGTTATTACTAGTGGTGTTCGTTTTGGTAGTCCAGCAATGACAACGAGAGGTTTTAAAGAAGAGCAGTTTATTGAATTAGGAAAGATTATTATTAGTGCTTGAAAATTACCTAAGGGTATTAATGATGATGGTTTACATGAATTAAGAAAAAAAGTTGATATACTTTTAAATAAATTTCCCATTTATGAAGATATAAAATTACCTCAATAATAAAATAATAATTTTAAATTTGGAATATGAAAATAAGTTTTCTGTTAATTAACAGAAAACTTATTTTATTTTTTTGAATCTTTAATTTCTTTTATTTTTTCAATAAAATTATTATCATATTTAACCGAAGATTGTTCTTTAATAAACTTTATTAATTCCGAAACATCTTCATCACTAATTCATGGTGCTTGTAAGCGATTGATATTATTTTGTCCTGGAGCTAAAAATAACATATCGCCTTTACCTAATAATTTTTCTGCTCCAGCAGTATCAAGGATTGTTTTTGAATCAATTCAAGATGCAACTTTAAAAGCAATTCTTGCTGGAATATTATTTTTAATTACGCCAGTAATTACATCTACTGATGGTCTTTGTGTTGCTATTACTAAATGGATTCCTGCCGCTCGACCCCCATTTGTGTAATTCGCATGATTCCTTCTTCAATTTGCTTGCTTGTACCATTAAATCTGTTAATTCATCAATAACAATAATATAATAAGGTAATTTATCAATTTCTTGACTTATTTTTTTATTATAACTTTCAATATCACGATTTCCATTTTTTGCAAATAGTTGGTATCGACGCATCATTTCTAAAATTACTACTTGTAATGCTGCTGGTGTTTTGTTTGCTTCATTAATTACTGGAATAATTAAATGTGGGATATCATTATAAATTGCTAATTCTACTCATTTAGGATCGATTAATATTAGTTTTATTTCATGAGGTTTGTATTGTAAGAGCAAAGAAATTAGTAAATCATTAATAAAAACGGATTTTCCTGAACCAGTACTACCAGCAATTAATAAGTGGGGCATTTCTTTTAATGAATGAAATATGTAATCACCAGTAGTATTTCTAACCAATACTAATTAATATTTTTTTATTTTTATATTTTTCGCTTATATTTTCAAATTGTTCTTGCATATTAATTGGAACAATATTTTTATTACTAACTTCAATTCCAATCATTGATTTACCAGCTATTGGTGCTTCGATTCTAATATTATTATTTGCTAAAACTAGTTTTAGTTCTTCTTCTAAGTTAGTAATTTTGTTAATTTTCATTCCTGAAGTGATTGAAACCTCGTATAGCTAACTAAAGTAATGTTTACTCATATCTTCAAAAACAAAATCAATCGCTTTTTTAATATTTGGTCAATAATTTGGTAATATTTTTCTTAGAACCTGTTTAGGATCTTTTTAATAGAATTTAACTAAAACAAGAAATAATCATTTATAAATAGGTACTTAACCAATAATTTATTTTCTTTTTCATTTTTTTGTTAAAAAGATTTTATCATTTGAAAACTTATCGACTAAAAATCTATTTTTTATTATAAAATAACCATTATAATATAAATTTTATTAAAAATTAATCAAAAAAGATCCTAAACAGGTTCTTACTGCTTCTTCTAATGTTGATTGAACATTACCATAAGTTTGACTAAAAATAAATTTAGGTGAGTTTAAAATAGTATCTAAAACAATTTGTTCAAAGATGACATCTAATGCTTTAATTTTATCCATTACTTTATCACAATCTGCTAACTCATTTGCTTTATTTCGCATAATTGCTATTGGTATATAGTTAATATTTAATGTTTGTTCTTGTGCTAAATTAGGATTATTAATGTATGATTTAAAATCTAATGGAAATTGTTTTTTATTATCACTAATACTATAAATTGCACGATTAATAGTTACTTGTTCATTATTTAATGTATAAATTTCAAATAATCTTACCATTTGTGCATTTTGTTCATAACTATCATAAAAAATAGTACATTGAATTAATTTATCAATAATATCATAAACTCTTTGTTGTATATCTACTACTTGAAAATATAAGTCATCATTAGCAATATAAATTAAATAACCACTAATTCCTAATTTACTTAATTTAAAAATAGAATTTCAATTTTTTCTATAAAATTCTTGTTGAATTAAATATTGTTTAATAGTTTCATTATTTATTTCCAATGGAGCATTATATAAATTAGCATTATTTTCTGCTACAAAATCAGTAAAATAAGTTTCATGATTAAAATCATTAAAACCAAAATAATTTAAAATTGAAGCATGAGTACTTTTATTTTTATTGGTTAAAAATTTTACTTTTTCATTTTGTGGAATGGCAACACTTTTTAGGACTATTTTTTGGTAGACATTTGTTTTTGATAATTAACTGGAGTTAAGTAGTTTAAAGTGCTGTGGATTCTTATGTTGTTGTATCAATTGATGTAATCAAATAATTCTAATTTTAATTGGATTAATGATCTAAAATTTTTATCATTAATAAATTCAGTTTTGAAAGTTTTAAAAGTTGCTTCAGCAACAGCATTGTCATAAGGACAACCTTTTTTGCTTAAAGAGCGAGTAATATTGAATGCTAGTAAAAGTTTATCAATAATTTTATTATTAAATTCATTACCACAATCACTATGAAATATTTGAATATCTTTTAAACAGCGATTTGATTGCATAAATGCTTGATGTACTAATAAGGCATCTTTTCTAGTACCTACACTATGTCCAATAATTTCGCGGTTAAATAGGTCAATTAATAAGCAAATATAGTTTCATTTACTATTAACTTGAACATAAGTTAAATCACTGACAATAACTTCATTTTTAAGCCTATTATTAAAGTTTCTATTCACAAGATTAGTGATTTTTTCATCATTTACTTTGTTATTATGATTTTTGAATGATAATTTAGTGTATTTTGATATTAAATTATGCTTATTCATAATTTCTTTAATTTTTCGTCTTGATAAATAAATTTCTTGGTTTTCTAATATTACTTTTAATCTTCTTGTTCCATAAACACATTTATTTTCTTTAAAAGCACTAATAATAGCTTCATCATAAATATTATTTTGAATTTTATTTTCTTTTTTCTTTAAATTAAAATAATATGTTGATTTAGAAATTTTTAAAAAATGACACATTGTGCGAATTTTATATTTAAACTTATTGTTTGTAATAATTTCTATTTTCTGCCTATTATTAGTGCTGCTTGCTTTAAAATATCATTTTCCATTCGTAATTGTTTTAATTCTTTTCTTAATTTAATTAATTCATTTTCTTCAACAGAACGATTATCTTTAGCTTTAAAACTACCTGAATTAGTAAATTGCTTAATTCAATTATAAGTAGCTGCTCTTGTAACATTATATTCTTTAGCAAGGTAAGATACTGATTTGCCGCTTTGATATAAAGCTACTATTTGTTTTTTAAATTCATCGGTATATGAATTAATATTGGCCATAATTATAGTTCCTTTCTTTCAACTAATTTGTTCACTTGTCTACGTAATTAGTGTCCAATAAAGTGTAACCCATCCAATATATACTAAATCTTCATTCATTATTTTAGCTATTTCTTTTAAAAAATCTTCTTGTTTATTTTTATCTCTTTGTTCATATAGAAAAGTTTTTTTTATATGTATAATTTAGTTTTTTAAAATAGTTATAAACTGTTTCTTTAGTCATATTTCCAAATTTATCAATTACTTTTTGAACTGTAACATCTTTATTTTCTGCTAAATAATTTTTTAATTCATCTAAATCCTTTATTTTGTGGCTATGTCCTTTTTGATAATTCAAAATTGGTTTTATATGCCCAGTTTCTTTTTTTCTTTTTCTTCATAAAAATAAAGTCTTTCTAGTGATATTGAACACTTTACAAATTTCTTTAATTTTCATATTTTTACTTTCATAAGCTTCTATTACTTTTCTTCGTAAGTCTTCACTGTATGGTTTTGACATAATTTAATCTTCCTAATCTATTTTAATTATTGCTGAATTGTACTTTTAAATTCAAAAACTGTTTAAATTACATATTATTATTTTACATTATTTATGAGTAAACATTACTTTAGTTAGCTATATGTATAGCTAACTAAAGTAATGTTTACTCATATCTTGAAAAACAAAATCAATCGCTTTTTTAATATTTGGTCAATAATTTGGTAATATTTTTCTTATATTATGTTTTATAGCAAATCAAAAATGTTCAATTGGATTTAAATTAGGAGAATATGGCGGAAGAAATAATAGTTTGCATCCAGCATTTTCAATTAATTGTTGTGTTAATTTAGATTTATGAAACGTTGCATTATCTAAAACTATAATTTGTCCACGCTTTAATACTGGAATTAGTTTATTTTTAACATATGATTCAAAAATTTTACTATTGCAATGTCCTTCAAATGCTCATAAGGCTTTTAATTTACCTTTATTTAGTGAACCAATTATACTCATTCTCTTTATTTTATATGCGGGTTTATTATCAAATAATCTTTTACCTTTTTCAGATCAACCATATTTATAAAATTCATTATCATCAATTCCAGATTCATCAATATATACTAAATCTTCATTCATTATTTTAGCTATTTCTTTTAAAAAATCTTCTTGTTTATTTTTATCTCTTTGTTCATATAGAAAAGTTTTTTTTATATGTATAATTTAGTTTTTTAAAATAGTTATAAACTGTTTCTTTAGTCATATTTCCAAATTTATCAATTACTTTTTGAACTGTAACATCTTTATTTTCTGCTAAATAATTTTTTAATTCATCTAAATCCTTTATTTTGTGGCTATGTCCTTTTTGATAATTTAAAATTGGTTTTATATGCCCAGTTTCTTTTTTTCTTTTTCTTCATAAAAATAAAGTCTTTCTAGTGATATTGAACACTTTACAAATTTCTTTAATTTTCATATTTTTACTTTCATAAGCTTCTATTACTTTTCTTCGTAAGTCTTCACTGTATGGTTTTGGCATAATTTAATCTTCCTAATCTATTTTAATTATTGCTGAATTGTACTTTTAAATTCAAAAACTGTTTAAATTACATATTATTATTTTACATTATTTATGAGTAAATATTACTTTAGTTAGCTATATTATTATTTTACATTATTTATGAGTAAATATTACTTTAGTTAGCTATAATTGAAATGCAATAGGAAATTGTGATTTTGTATCTTCTAATTTTTTATCAATTTCTGATTTATTATAATAATTAGTTAAATTTGCACTAATGGTATTAGTTTCATCAATATTAATATTTGAACCAACAGTTAATTTATCTTGTTTTTTATCTAATAAATTATTAGTTTCTAGTTTTGTGTAATAATCACGTTCAGTACGTTCTTCTTCTATAAATTCAGTTGGTGTATCTATTCCTTGATATTGATATATTTCTTCTATATCACCAATTAAATTAATTTTTCCACGTTCAGGATAAGAATTACTGCCACCACTAAATTTTTTATTTCTATTGTTATAGTAAATAGTTCCAATATTTAAAATATTTTTATTTTGTATTTGTTCTTTATAAGTCATGGAATCAACATTTAACAATTCAAATTTATTAAAAACATTATTTAAATAAATTTTAATTACTTTATAAAATTTCATAAAGTTATTTTCTGTTGAATATTGATAACTGATTTTAATAAAATATCATTTAAATGTTTCTATATTATTATTTTCAACTTTTTTTCATAAAGGACTAGTTTCAATATTAAATCAATTATTTTTAACATCATTAATATTTTCGTTTGCTTTAATTAATTCACTATTTAATTTGGTAATTTCATTTTCATTAGTAGTAATTCGTTTTTGTTGTTTAGCAGAAAAGTCACAAGTTGCAGCATGCGTATAATCACCAATTTGTGGATTATTTTGTAATGCTTCTGGTGGTAATGTACCAATTTCATCAGGTCAATCTAAAATCATTGTTTCAGTTTCTTTATCATAATCTGTTGCAACATAACCTTTATTAACAAATTTACTAACAGGACCTCTATATATTTCATTTTCATTATCATCAACTAAATCATCATATAATTTAATTTGTTTTAATAATGTAAATTCTTTTTGTTGTTTTATTAATTCATCAACTTGATTTCTAGTATAAAATGCTTTTAAGTCAATTTTTTCAACATCTATTTCATCATCATTATAACTTGAAAATATTTGTTTTAATTCTGTTAATCTTGCTCATATTTTCATTCTACTAGGTGCTAAATCTCAAACATTAATCGTAGGAGTACTATTTGCACTAAATTGACTACCATTATTAAATTGAATAGTAGCATCAACATTAAATTCAATTGGTGTACGATTAAATACTCAATGTTCAACCATTACATAAACCATATCTCTTAATGTTTCTTTAATTAACTCATCTTTAAAACTATCGAAAGGAAATTTAGATAAAATAAAATCAAGATAAGCATTAATATCATTTTGAGCGCGAATAGCAAAAGTTATAAATCAATCATTAGACTTACTGCATAACGTTTTTAAGTTTTAATGATAAATTATAAAATCCTGCAATTAAATTAAATCTTAAAAATATTCGTTTTCTACCTTTTCTAAATTTATAACCAATAATTTTAAAACATTTTAAAAATGCAAAAACATGTTCAATTTTTCTGCGAGTTTTATTAATAATCTTATTAAAAATTTTAATTTTACTTGTTTTAGGATTATTTTTACTAGTTTTAATGGGTAAAAATGTATTACTATGAATTTTTTGTAAACCTTGATAACCTTTATCTGCAAGAATTACAGTTTCTGACAAAAATTCTAACTTTGAATTTTTAAAAGTTTTAAAATCATGATTTTTACCAGTATCAGGAAAAATATTTAAAATTTCATTAGTATGTGCATTAATTATGGTTTGAAACTTAACAGTATGCATTCATTTTTTGCCAGAAAATCAATCTTTTTGATTATATTTTGGTCGTTCTGTTTCTACTTCTGTTACATCAATTATCAAAATTTTATTTTTGAATTCTTCTTTTTAAAAAAATATTTTTATTTGTTAAATTATTAAACTTATTATTATTTATTAAAATGTCTTCAATTGAACGAATATTTCGTAAAGCAGTAGTATCAACCATATCATACTCAGCACCAATACTATGATATGTACGATTTTCATATAAATATCTTAAAGTCATTACTAGTCTATCTTCTATTGACATTTTATATGGCCTTCCACCAGTGGTATTTTTTAGATTTTGATGATCTAATAAAATATTTAAAATTTCATTAAAAACTAGTTTATTAATACCAACTATTTTACGAAAATATTGATCCGGTTTATCTTTTAATTCAAAATATGTCATAAAATTTATCCTTAACTATTCAAATTTTATTTTAATAATAACAAAAAAATGAAAAGTTAACTAGTTATGCAGTAAGTCTATTAATATTAGGTCATGTATTTATATATTGTTGTGGAGTTTCTGTAATTTTTCCAGTTAATGGATATCAGTTATTATAATTTTCAAGACTGACATCAGTTCAAAGTTTATTAATCATAATTTATCATTCCTTAAAAAATGCTTTTTTATAATGCTTAGTTTTTGTTTTAGTTTTTCTATGTGATATATGGATAATTTCTTTTTGTAATTTTTTCTTACCTTTTTTTACAACTTGACTATATGCAAATTTTTCTAAATGATGTAATAATCCTGTACCAAATAAAGTATTTACTGAAAATTTTAAACCAACGTTTTTAAATGATTTATTAATATTTTCAATAGGATTATTAATAACATTAACTACTTTATGATAAGTCCTTACTATTCTAAATATTTCTCTATATACTTTAAAACTATCTCTAATTACTTGTTGAACAACTGGTGGTGCAAATGCTATTGCTTTTAATCATTTATTTTGATTAACTCCATAACCAATGTATCAACCACTATATCAACGATATCAATGGAATGGATGTATTTGAGTAACAAAAGTTTCTGCTTTAAGAATACTATCAACAACTGTAATTGGTTTATACTTAGGATTACGATGATAAATAGTAATTGCACATTTATCTAATGATAAAGGTTGAATTTTACAACCCATAAATACTGGTGAATTTAATGGAATTAATTGTGCATGTTTAATTGCTCTTTTTTCTGCACTAGTAAATAAATCTGTTACTTTTTCTTTTAATTTATTAATTTTTTCAAATGCTTGTTTTTCTAACTTTTCAAATTTTTCTTGTAATTTATATATAGCTAACTAAAATAATGTTTACTCATATCTTGAAAAACAAAATCAATCGCTTTTTTAATATTTGGTCAATAATTTGGTAATATTTTTCTTATATTATGTTTTATAGCAAATCAAAAATGTTCAATTGGATTTAAATTAGGAGAATATGGCGGAAGAAATAATAGTTTGCATCCAGCATTTTCAATTAATTGTTGTGTTAATTTAGATTTATGAAACGTTGCATTATCTAAAACTATAATTTGTCCACGCTTTAATACTGGAATTAGTTTATTTTTAACATATGATTCAAAAATTTTACTATTGCAATGTCCTTCAAATGCTCATAAGGCTTTTAATTTACCTTTATTTAGTGAACCAATTATACTCATTCTCTTTATTTTATATGCGGGTTTATTATCAAATAATCTTTTACCTTTTTCAGATCAACCATATTTATAAAATTCATTATCATCAATTCCAGATTCATCAATATATACTAAATCTTCATTCATTATTTTAGCTATTTCTTTTAAAAAATCTTCTTGTTTATTTTTATCTCTTTGTTCATATAGAAAAGTTTTTTTTATATGTATAATTTAGTTTTTTAAAATAGTTATAAACTGTTTCTTTAGTCATATTTCCAAATTTATCAATTACTTTTTGAACTGTAACATCTTTATTTTCTGCTAAATAATTTTTTAATTCATCTAAATCCTTTATTTTGTGGCTATGTTCTTTTTGATAATTCAAAATTGGTTTTATATGCCCAGTTTCTTTTTTTCTTTTTTTTCATAAAAATAAAGTCTTTCTAGTGATATTGAACACTTTACAAATTTCTTTAATTTTCATATTTTTACTTTCATAAGCTTCTATTACTTTTCTTCGTAAGTCTTCACTGTATGGTTTTGGCATAATTTAATCTTCCTAATCTATTTTAATTATTGCTGAATTGTACTTTTAAATTCAAAAACTGTTTAAATTACATATTATTATTTTACATTATTTATGAGTAAATATTACTTTAGTTAGCTATATAGTTTTAACCGATGGTTTTGGCAAAAAATTAAACCTCATATCATCAATATGTCTTATTAAATAACAAAATTGAAAAGCACCTATACCAAACTCTTCTTTATATTGAACAAAATAATTTATAAATTTTTCTGATAATTCCAAATTATAGAAATATTTAATATTTTTAGGTTTTGTTGATTTAAATAATAATTCTTCAAAAGGTTTATTTCTGTAGAAAATATCATAAAAACGTTTAGCTCAATAATAAAAGGTTTGCTTTGGCATATGTAATTGAGAAATTATTTCTTTACAAGTATTTTTATTTTTAAAAATAAAACAAAATTTTCTAAATTTACGATAATAAATATTAACTTTGTTAATATTTTTATCATTTTTATACTTTTCTACAAACTTGTTAAATTTATAATCAAATTTAGTAAAATCAGCACTATTAATTAAATATTTCATTTTAAACTACACCTCAACTAATAATATAAAGTTATAAAAACTTTTATTAGTCCAAAAAGTGTGTCTAATCTACAGAAAAGTAGCCAATTAATAATTGCATTTTTTAATCAAACAAGTTAAGATTACTTATGGTAAATGTTATGCCCACGTAGCTCAGTGGATAGAGCACCGCCCTTCTAAGGCGGGGGTCAGAAGTTCGAATCTTCTCGTGGGCGCCATTAAATTTTAAAATACTAAGAAGGTTTAACTAAATAATGATAAATCATGACAATTATTATCAAGACATTATTGGTAAAATTAACCACCTCATTAGTGAAAATAAATGAAATCAAGCAATGAAGTTGGTCAAACATGAATTAGAGATGCCTTATATTCCTATTCATCATGAAATTACATTACAAGAGTTACATCATAATATTACTACTCATATTAGATTAAATAGTAAAAATGAAAGTCATGAGTGAAATTTAGAGAGAATAAGTCATGTATTAATGAATCCATTTGATGAAGATCTTCATCCGGTGGCATTTTATTATTTACAAAGTCATAATGCTAGGTTAATTTTGCCAACAATTAAGATTTATCTTACAAATAAAAATATAAATAATATAAATAAAACACAACTATTATTTATATTAAATAATCAAGGTATTGATGAAGAAATAGAAGTAATAAAAGGTTATGATACATTTAAAATTAATCCAAAAAAAATAACACAATGACAAGAATCACTCGTTTATTTAAAGATTACAAAAATATTTGAAGATGAAGTTCATATTGATAATCCAGGTATTTATGGTATTTGCTTGTTTTTATTGGATAGTTATTTTGAGAATTTGTTTCCAACATTACCTAATAAAAATCAAGCAGCAGCATTAGCAGCTGCTTTGTATATTCGTGCTTGTAGTTTCCAATTTATTAGTGTAAAATTGGTAGAAAGTGCTAAAAAATTTAAAACTACTACTACTTTAATAAAAAAATACTTAAGTATTATGATTCAACAACAAATTACATAAGGAGAGATTTGAAAAATGACATTAAATATTATAAAAGATGAAAAAAATGGTCTTGGAAAATGACATGTTACCATTGATGCTAAAACTTGAAAAGATCAATTGGCAAAAGCTGAAAATAAATTGATTGCACAAGTAGAAATTCCTGGATTTCGTAAAGGAAAAGTTCCTACTAAAATGGCTAAAAAACATGTAACTGAAGAACAAACTTTACAAACAGCAACTAAAGCAGTTATTACTATTGCTTATGATTTTGCCTTAAAACAAAAACCTAACTTAATGCCTACTAATCAACCCGAAGTTAATGTGGAAAAATCTACTATTAAAGAGTGTGAAATAATGTTTGTATTTGATTTACCAGCAGAAATTACTATTGGTAAATATCGTGGTATTGATATAGTAAAACCTGTAGCAACTGTTAATCAAGAAGAAATTGATACTCAAATTAAACTATTACAAGATCGTTTTGCTATTTTTAATCCAAAAGAAAAAGGAAAATTAGAAAAAGGTGATACTGCAGCTTTTAATTTTACTGGTTTTTTAGAAGGTAAAAAATTCCCTGGCGGTGAAACTAAAAACATGGAATTAGAAATTGGTTCTGGTAAATTTATTCCTGGTTTTGAAGAAGGAATGATAGGTATGGAATCTAAATCTAAAAAAACTATTGAAGTAACTTTCCCAGAAGATTATCATGTTCCAAATTTAAAAGGTCAATTAGTACAATTTGAAATTGAATTAAACGAAATAAAAACAAAAGTTATTAATGAAGATTTAGAAGAGTTAGTAAAAGATGTTAACATTCCAGATGTTACTACTACTGAACAATTATTAGAAAATATTAAAAAACAAATTGAAGTACAAAAAACAATGACAATTAAGGAACAATTTATGGAAGAACTTATTGCTAAAATTGTTAAAGATTCAAAAATAATAATTCCAAATTTTGCTGTTAAAAATGAAACTGAACGTTTAGAAAATGAATTTAAAAAACAATTAGCTAATCAAAACTTTACAATTGAAAACTATATGGCAGCAACCGGTTTATCTCATGAAGAAATTATTAATGAAATAAAAAAGGATGCAATTATGCAACTTCAGAATTTTTTAGTTATTGAAGAAATTATTAAACAAGAAAAAATAGAAATTACCGAAGAAGAAGTTCAAAAACAATTAACAACATTTGCCGACCAATTTAAAATAAGCATTGAAGAAGTTAAAGCAAATATTAAAGATTTAAGTTTAGTGACTACTACCCTAAAACGTAATAAAGCCTTTGATTTATTATGAGAAAGTAACGGTAAAAACCAAAAGCAAACAACAAGTGCTTAATTAATTTAATTTGATAATTATTATATAACCTAATTACCAATTTAATAATTAGGTTATTTTATCGTTTATTTTTTTCTTTTCAAAAAGTAAAAATTATCAAAAAAAAATAAATGTAATAAAATACTACTAGTATAAATTAAATATGAATTAATAAGTGCTGCTGCAATAGTATAGTATAAATCAAAAATTAGATATTTTAGCAATTAAGTATTGCAAGTGCTAATGTTTTATATTATAATCCAGTTAATACATTATTTGAGGTGAGACAATGAAGATAAAAAATATTACTAATATTCCAGTACTAGTAACAAGAGGAAGTTTTGTTTTCCCAACAGTTGAAATAGAACTAGAAGTTGGCAGACATAAATCAGTAGCGGCAATTAATGAATCGGTAGCTAAGTTTAATTCAGAAATTATTTTAGTTTCGCAAAAGGATCCAAAAGTAGATAATCCTCAATTAAGTGAAGTCTACAATCATGGTACTTTGTGTAAAGTGCAAATTCAAAAAAGTCATAATGATGGTACACTTACCGTATCTTTTTACGGACAACAAAGAGTTAAAGTTTCTAAGTTTTATGATGATAAATTTTATACAGGAGATGCTGAAACTTTAGTTAATCCTAATGTTTCAAAATCATTAGAAGAAGAGTTGATCCAAAGAATTGTAAATAATTTACAACAGATTTTAGATGTTCATGGTTCAATTCCACAAGGTGTAATTAGTCAAATCACCGATGGAATGAAAGCTAGTGAAATTATTGATAAAATGGCTCAATTTTTACCATTTTTAACTATCAATAAACGACAAGAAATTTTACAAGAAATTGATATTAATAAACGTTTAGATTTATTATTGAAAGATGTTGGTGGTCAAAAACAAGTTGGTGCCATTGAAAAGGATTTAACAGCTAAAATTAAAGATCGTATTGATGAACAACAACGTGAATATTATTTACGAGAAAGATTGCGTGCTATTAAAGAAGAATTAGGCGAAATTGATGGTAAGTCTAATGAAATGAAACGTTATTTAGAACGTTTAGAAACAGAAGAGTTTCCTGAAGCAATCAAAACTCGTGTTAAAGAAGAAATTAGTCGTTATGAAGATATGCCACAAGCTTCAAGTGAATCAAATATAATTCGTACATACATTGATTGAATGATGACTTTACCTTGATTTCAAAAAAGTGAAGAAAAATTTGATTTAATTAATGCAAAAAAAATTCTTGATAAATATCACTATGGTTTAGAAAAAGTTAAAGAAAGAATTATTGAATATCTTGCTGTTAAAAAAATGGCTAAGGCAATGCCAGGACAAATTATTTGTTTAGTTGGTCCTCCTGGTGTTGGTAAGACTTCTTTAGCTAAATCAATTGCTGAAGCGATGGGGCGTACTTTCGTTAAAGTTTCACTTGGTGGAGTTAAAGATGAATCTGAAATTCGTGGTCATCGTAAAACTTATATTGGTGCGATGCCAGGAAGAATTATCCAAGGTATGAAACGTGCTAAAGTTATTAATCCATTATTTTTATTAGATGAAATTGATAAAATGTCATCTGATTATCGTGGTGATCCAGCTAGTGCTATGTTAGAAGTATTAGATCCTGAACAAAATGCTAATTTTTCAGATCATTATATTGAAGAAAATTATGATTTATCACAAGTTATGTTTCTAGCAACAGCTAATTATATGGAAGGTATCCCTGAACCATTAAAAGATCGAATGGAAATTATTGAACTTTCTTCATATACAGAATTAGAAAAACTTGAAATTGCAAAAAAATATTTAATTCCTCGTGTTATTGAAATTACTGGTTTAAATAATAAAATGTTAAAATTTAAACCAAATTCAATTGAAGAAATAATTAAATATTATACAAGAGAATCAGGTGTTCGACAATTAGAAAGATTATTAAATAAAATTGCTCGTAAATTTATTGTTAAACTTTTGAATAAAAAAATTAGTACTGAAGAAATTGTTACTGACAATGTTAAAGATTATTTAGGAAAACAAATTTTCGATTATACTAAAAAAGAAAATGAATCACAAATTGGAGTGGTAACTGGTCTTGCTTATACTCAATATGGTGGTGATATCTTACCAATTGAAGTAAACTACTTTAAAGGAAAAGGTAATTTAGTATTAACTGGTAAATTAGGTGAAGTTATGAAAGAATCTGCTACTATTGCTTTAGATTATATTAAAGCAAATGCTATTACTTTCAATATTCCTGATACTTTCTTTGCAGAACATGATATTCATATCCATGTTCCTGAAGGAGCAGTGCCAAAGGATGGTCCAAGTGCTGGTATTACTTTAACAACTGCAATTATTTCTGCTCTGACAAGTAGACCTGTATCAAAAGATATTGGTATGACAGGTGAAATTACACTTCGTGGTCATGTATTACCAATTGGTGGATTAAAAGAAAAATCAATTTCTGCCCATCGTAGTGGACTAAAAACAATTTTAATTCCAAAAGCTAATATAAAAGACTTAGAAGATATTCCAGAAGAAGTAAAGAAAAAATTAAATATTGTTTCAGTTGAATTTTATTCTGAAGTATATGATTTTATTTTTAATAAACATAAAGCAAAAATTCACTCACCTATTAATAATATTAAACCAACTTCAAGTATTATTGATGAAGGTTAAAATCTAATTAAATTATTAATAACTATAACTTTAAAAAAGTAAATACTAAAAACAAGTATTTACTTTTTTTATATAAAATTTTTTTATATTTGTGATAAATTTGATTTGCTTTTATTTGTTACAGAAAAATTAATTTCCGAATTTACACTTTTAATTATATTTTTTTTGTTAATTCGTAATATTAGTTCATTTATTTTTACTAAATTTTGTTGTTTAATTTCTTTAATTTTTGTTAAAATAGTTACTTTTATTTCTATTTTTTTATTTCAATTAAATAATCCAATAGTAAGTACTTTCATTATTTTATTTATTTTTTTATTTATTTTTTTATTATTTAATTTTTTTGATAGGTTATTTATTGAATTTATAAAATTATTTTCTAATTTTTTTAAGGATTCTAAAGTTTTTATTTTTTTATTTAAAAATTGATAATGATTTTGAGTATTTTTTTTATTATTTTCTCAAAAGTCAAAAATATCATTGTAATCTTTACTATAAGTTTCAATCGGAAAATGTAAATAAAGATTAATAATATGATAATTATCTGCTATAAAGTTAACTTCTCTTTCTAAGTCATTAATATCCATTTTTAATGTCTCCTCTTTTAAAAAATAAAAAACCCTTTACTTTTAAAATAAAGTAATGGGTTAAAACTTTGATCAAGTTTGTTTTTATATTATATATTATTTTAATTTTATAATTGAAAAATTAAATTATAAATAGTAAAAGTGTTGTTATTAATATTTTTTATATTTTTATATAAAAATATTTAAAATTAAAAAATTGTGCATGGTGGACAACATTTTTTACCATATTGCATATTAATTAATTCTTCTGAATTTATACTATTTATATCATCATTAGTTATTAGAAAAGTACTATCTTTTAAATATTGATCTTGGAATGGCAACACTTTTTAGGACTATTTTTTGGTAGACATTTGTTTTTGATAATTAACTGGAGTTAAGTAGTTTAAAGTGCTGTGGATTCTTATGTTGTTGTATCAATTGATGTAATCAAATAATTCTAATTTTAATTGGATTAATGATCTAAAATTTTTATCATTAATAAATTCAGTTTTGAAAGTTTTAAAAGTTGCTTCAGCAACAGCATTGTCATAAGGACAACCTTTTTTGCTTAAAGAGCGAGTAATATTGAATGCTAGTAAAAGTTTATCAATAATTTTATTATTAAATTCATTACCACAATCACTATGAAATATTTGAATATCTTTTAAACAGCGATTTGATTGCATAAATGCTTGATGTACTAATAAGGCATCTTTTCTAGTACCTACACTATGTCCAATAATTTCGCGGTTAAATAGGTCAATTAATAAGCAAATATAGTTTCATTTACCATTAACTTGAACATAAGTTAAATCACTGACAATAACTTCATTTTTAAGCCTATTATTAAAGTTTCTATTCACAAGATTAGTGATTTTTTCATCATTTACTTTGTTATTATGATTTTTGAATGATAATTTAGTGTATTTTGATATTAAATTATGCTTATTCATAATTTCTTTAATTTTTCGTCTTGATAAATAAATTTCTTGGTTTTCTAATATTACTTTTAATCTTCTTGTTCCATAAACACATTTATTTTCTTTAAAAGCACTAATAATAGCTTCATCATAAATATTATTTTGAATTTTATTTTCTTTTTTCTTTAAATTAAAATAATATGTTGATTTAGAAATTTTTAAAAAATGACACATTGTGCGAATTTTATATTTAAACTTATTGTTTGTAATAATTTCTATTTTCTGCCTATTATTAGTGCTGCTTGCTTTAAAATATCATTTTCCATTCGTAATTGTTTTAATTCTTTTCTTAATTTAATTAATTCATTTTCTTCAACAGAACGATTATCTTTAGCTTTAAAACTACCTGAATTAGTAAATTGCTTAATTCAATTATAAGTAGCTGCTCTTGTAACATTATATTCTTTAGCAAGGTAAGATACTGATTTGCCGCTTTGATATAAAGCTACTATTTGTTTTTTAAATTCATCGGTATATGAATTAATATTGGCCATAATTATAGTTCCTTTCTTTCAACTAATTTGTTCACTTGTCTACGTAATTAGTGTCCAATAAAGTGTAACCCATCCATCTTCATTATTTAACTGTTGGAGGTTAAAATTAAATTCTAGATTTCCATTTTCAATTTCATCTAAATGTTCTTCATAATCTACTAATAATTTTTGTTTTAAGTTAACAATTTTTTCATTGATTAAAGCAATTTCTTTTAATACCTTTTCTTTATTATTAAGACTAAAATTTTTGTTAGAACCTGTTTAGGATCTTTTTTGATTAATTTTTAATAAAATTTATATTATAATGGTTATTTTATAATAAAAAATAGATTTTTAGTCGATAAGTTTTCAAATGATAAAATTTTTTTAACAAAAAAATGAAAAAGAAAATAAATTATTGGTTAAGTACCTATTTATAAATGATTATTTCTTGTTTTAGTTAAATTCTATTAAAAAGATCCTAAACAGGTTCTTAAATGGATTCAAACTTTTTTTCTAATTGTCTTTTCTCTTTTTTTAATTTTTTTATTTCTTTTTTTTGTGCATTTTTTTTCATAATTTTCTCCTTTTAAAAATAAAAACTCATTTACTTTTTATGAAAATAATGAGTAAAAACCTAATAAAGTTTACAATATATAGCTAACTAAAGTAATATTTACTCATATCTTGAAAAACAAAATCAATCGCTTTTTTAATATTTGGTCAATAATTTGGTAATATTTTTCTTATATTATGTTTTATAGCAAATCAAAAATGTTCAATTGGATTTAAATTAGGAGAATATGGCGGAAGAAATAATAGTTTGCATCCAGCATTTTCAATTAATTGTTGTGTTAATTTAGATTTATGAAACGTTGCATTATCTAAAACTATAATTTGTCCACGCTTTAATACTGGAATTAGTTTATTTTTAACATATGATTCAAAAATTTTACTATTGCAATGTCCTTCAAATGCTCATAAGGCTTTTAATTTACCTTTATTTAGTGAACCAATTATACTCATTCTCTTTATTTTATATGCGGGTTTATTATCAAATAATCTTTTACCTTTTTCAGATCAACCATATTTATAAAATTCATTATCATCAATTCCAGATTCATCAATATATACTAAATCTTCATTCATTATTTTAGCTATTTCTTTTAAAAAATCTTCTTGTTTATTTTTATCTCTTTGTTCATATAGAAAAGTTTTTTTTATATGTATAATTTAGTTTTTTAAAATAGTTATAAACTGTTTCTTTAGTCATATTTCCAAATTTATCAATTACTTTTTGAACTGTAACATCTTTATTTTCTGCTAAATAATTTTTTAATTCATCTAAATCCTTTATTTTGTGGCTATGTCCTTTTTGATAATTCAAAATTGGTTTTATATGCCCAGTTTCTTTTTTTCTTTTTTTTCATAAAATAAAGTCTTTCTAGTGATATTGAACACTTTACAAATTTCTTTAATTTTCATATTTTTACTTTCATAAGCTTCTATTACTTTTCTTCGTAAGTCTTCACTGTATAGTTTTGGCATAATTTAATCTTCCTAATCTATTTTAATTATTGCTGAATTGTACTTTTAAATTCAAAAACTGTTTAAATTACATATTATTATTTTACATTATTTATGAGTAAATATTACTTTAGTTAGCTATATTATATAATATTTTAATTTTTATAACTTAAAAAACAAGTAATATTTATGTAATAATTATGATAAAATTATAAAATTATAGGAAGGAAGTAATTATGATTAAAGATAAAAAAAATAATGTTGAAATCATTAATGTCAGTAAAAACTATGATAGTAATGAAGTCATTAAAAATGTTAGTCTGAATATTGCTATTGGTGCCAAAATTGGTATTGTTGGCACCAATGGTACTGGAAAAACAACATTATGTGAAATGATTTCCCAACTTCGTAAACCAACAACAGGTACTATTAATATTAAACCTGATTTAAAAATAGGCATGCAATTACAAGAAACTAAATTTCCTCGTGGTCTAACTGGTTGAGATATGGCCCAATATTATATGAGAGCTTATCGTTTAAATAAGTCTGTTGAAGACATTCAAAAGTTATTGTACTATTTGGACGCTGAAGCATTTATTAATAAACCCATTATTACTTTATCGGGCGGTCAACAACAAAAAATAAATATTTTATTAGCATTAATTGTTGAACCAGATTTATTAATTTTAGATGAATTAGCTACGGGATTAGATTTAGAGGTACGTGAGCGAATTTATGAATTACTAGAAAAAGAAGTTTTTATTAAACCTAATCTTTCAGTATTGATTGTTTCACATAATATGCAAGAAATTGAACGTTTTTGTCAACAAATTATTTTCATGTTTGAAGGTTCAATTATTAGTATAAATGATGTTAAAACTGTTGTTAAAGAATATGGAAGTATTGAAGAATATGTTAAAACTAAATTTAAAGAATATAAAATAGGTATGTATGATAGTGAAGCGTTATTAAAAAGATTAGGAGGGGAAAATAATGAAAAATGAGCTAAGTCTTGAAAAAAACACCTTAAAAAACAAAAATAATGATTGATCTCTTCTTAATTTATTTTGAAGTTATTTAAAACGTAATCGTTCAATTATTATTTTTTCAGTTTTCGTTTCACCATTGATTTTTATTGGTGCATCAATTGGTGGAAATAATCAAATATTATCATCACCTGCTGGTAAAAATATTGGACGATTTATTTTGATGATTATTTGATTGACACAAACTGCTTCCTTTTCAATTCAAACTTTTTTAGCTATTTTACTAGATTTAAAACAAAGCGTAGTTTATCGACGCATTGGTTTAACAAGAATTAGCAAAACCAAGTTTATTATTATAACATCAATATTTAATTTAGCTTTAGTTTTAATTTCTGATATTATTATTTTTATTGGTGTTATTATTATTGGTTATGTTGTTCCTTTATCTGGAATGATTAGTTCCATTTTTAATTGACAATTATTAATTGTTATTTTTTTAAATACTTTTTTCTATTACTATTACTAGTATTGCTTTGCTAATGTCAGTTATTATTAAAAGTCGTACTGGACAAGCAATTGTTAGTTTATTTACTAGTTTATTAATTGTTGCGCCATTAATTATTTTAACTTACTTTTTAGCTAGTCTTATTGGTGAAGGATTAGTTTCAAGTATTGGTGTTGGTGCTGTTGTTGGTATTTTAGTAGGTATATTTATTGCTTTAAATCTTATTAGTTGTGGCATTTATTATTTAACTTGAAAACTATTTAAATGATTTGATTAATTTTTATAAAATTATGTAATGAATTATAAAATAACAAAGGAGTGAAAATATACAATGCTTAAAAATATAAGAAAATATAGCTAACTAAACATATTAGAAAACATAAAAAAGAATGTCATTTATGTAAACAGCATTCAAATAAAATACAATTGGAGGAATAAAAAATGAATTTATCAAAAGAATTAATAACAGCAGTATTAAGTGGAGCATTAGCTAGTGGAATTATAGTTACTATTGTTTTATTATTTTTATCAAAAATTATTAAAAAATCAAAACAAAATAAAATATCAAAAGAATTAAAAAGAGATAAAGAAATTCAATTTATTATTGAAAATATTAAACAAATAAATTCTCAATTACAATTAGAAACTACATCAGTTGCTAAATTACTTGATAGTTTTAATAATGATAATGAAAAAGATGAAGTATTTAAAAATACTATTATTAGTCAAAGAGCTTCTAAAAAAGAATTATCAGAAAAAGATAAGAAAAAAGCAACTAAAGTTGGAATTTAAAGGGTTTAAATACCCTTTATTTTACATTAAGGAGTAAATTATTATGGCAATTAAAGAACCATTAATGTTTATAACAGTTGAAGAATTTAAAAATTCTAAATATTTTAATGAATTATTATTTGATAAAGTAACTACTCCAGATAATGAAATTTGATTTGCAATATCTGTAGCAAGTAGTAATATTGATTACTTAAGTGGTTTTACTATTTCAAAAAAATGACCAGAAATAACACCAACTGATTTTACTGATAATATTCAAACAGCAACTACTCATTATGTTAGATTTTTATTAACTAAAGATGTAGATTATTTACGTGGTCAAGGTTTAATTAGTCAAGGTGGATTAACTTATAGTGAAACTAATCCAGATGACCCTTATTTTATACCACCAGAAGTATTTAATTGTTTAAGAAAAATTAAAGAATATCCAAATATTAAAGGTTTTAATTTAAAAGATATAGAACCACAAAAAAATAATTGATTTAATAAATTTATTTCAAATTGTGGTGAAGATAGTCCATTAACTGCATATATACCTTATAATAATATAAAATCATTAGATTCTAGAACTAAAATTACTATCAGTCATCCACAAAATTTATTAAGACCAATAGTTAATATTGATACAACTGATATTAAAACAAATATTGATAATTTATTATGAGAAGTTGATAAAGATATTCCTAATTTTATTAAACCAAAAGATGATAAAGGTATTAGTGCTAATGATAAAAGAATAATTGATGTTGGAACACCTACATTTTTAACTGATGCTACAAATAAAGTATATGTTGATAATTTATTAGATAAAAAACAAGATAAATTAATTGCTGGTGAAAATATTAAAATTGATGAAAATAATAAAATTAGTGCTACTGGTGGTAGTAGTGAATCATTATGAGAAATAGACATTAATAGTCCTAATATTATTCAACCTAAAGAAAAAAGAAAATGGTAAGGTTAAAAATTATGAATTTACTTGAAATCAAAAAGAAAAATCTGGATGGGTTACACTTTATTGGACACTAATTACGTAGACAAGTGAACAAATTAGTTGAAAGAAAGGAACTATAATTATGGCCAATAAAGTGTAACCCATCCATAATGATAGAATAATAATTTCTTTACAAATGCAAAATGATACAATTGCTATTGTTAGTGACCCTGTAAGATATGGACAACTTTTAAAATTAGAAGAATTACAGGAATAATATTATGAATAAAGAATTTACTTATTTACATGAAATTAGTTATTGATTATTAAATAAAAGTGATTTTACTCATAGTGAATATAATTTAAGTGGAAGTCGTTATTCAAGTAAAACATATAGTATTGCAGAAGAATTAGCAATATTAATTGCAATTTCAATTAAAGTTAATAAATTAATTGCTATATATTGTTTTAGAAAATTAAATAAAGATATTAATGATTTAGTTAAAGAAATTTATAATGCTTTAATAACAATTGGATTAAATGATTATAAAGATTTTACTTTAAAATATCCTAATAAACAAGCAGACTTTCGTTTTAAAGGTTCAAAATCATTTATTAGAGTTATGGGTGTATATAGTAATTCAAATGATAGAATACCTTTAAAAGGGCTTTCTCGTAGTGAAATAAAAGGATTTGATTTAGCAATTGAATGATGTGAAGAAGCAAATGAATTTAGTCAACAAGAATTTCAAGCAATAACATTTGCATTAGGAAATGCTAAAAAAAGAATAAAAATTAAAAGTTGTAATCCAGATAATATTTATCAATATTTTATTGAATATATGAATAAAATAGTACCTTTTAATTTAGAAATTATGAAAACTAATAATGAACAAATTAAATCAATATTTGATAATAATATTTTTAAATTATTTCATTATTCAAATTGAAAAGTAAATTCTCATAATTTGACATTAGATATGATTAATGATTTAGAAGAATTAAAAATATTAGACCCTATTAAAGCACAAAGTTGATATTATGGTGTACCAAGTGTTCTAACTGGTGCTATATTTGCAAGATATCTTGATAAAGTTGGTACTAAATTAGATTTTCAAGTACAAAGATTAACTGGTGGATTAGATATTGGTATGGCAACAAGTAGTAGTGGTCATCCAACTGCTGCTTCATTATGATTTATTGGTGAAAATGAATATAGTAGAAGAGCACATAAAGAAAGTGAATTTTATCATAGTAATGTAACAATGCAATATAAAGATACTGATACATTAGCAAATGATATTATTAATTATTATTTAAATGAAAGTAAACGTTATATAGCAATGTTATTTGGTTTTATTTGTTATGTTGATTATGGTAATGGTGGATTAGTATTTATTGATGTTTTAAAAAGTTGAGTTAAAAAACGTAATATAACATGATTAAAATTTATAGCAGTAGATAAATCAACTTTATATTTAAATGATAGAATTGATTTTACAACAATTTGTATGCTTAAAAATATTATTAGTTTTAATTGAGAAAGATGTCCAGAAACTAAAAGACAATATAGTTTAATGCAATGATTATCTAAAGTAAAAATAGATACTAATAATAATACTCCTAAAATGTTAGATTTACATGATGATACTTGAGATAGTGATATGTATGCTTTAATGCATGAAATGAAATGATTAATTAATGGTATTAATAATAAATTATTAATTAATAAAAATAAATTTAATGGTGATGAATTATGATAAATACAATGGAATATTTAAGTTGTGATAAAAGTAATTGATATATTGATATACCTATGATTATTGCTCAAAAATCAACTAAATTATGATTAGGTAAAGGATTTTTATTTAATTCAAGTAAAAAAGAAATATTAGAACCTGTTTAGAATCTTTTTAATAAAACTGAAATAAAGGAAAGAACAACCATTTGTAAACTAGTATTTAGTTTTCTTTCACAATTTTTTCATAATCTTCTGTATTTTTCTAATCAAGCAAAGCTTCGTTCTACAATTCATCTTTTTGGTAATACTACAAAAGTATGTAGTTCATTGCGTTTTATAATTTCAACATTTGCATTTATGATTGTTTTGATTTCAGAAGCAAATTTTTCACCAGTATAACCAGCATCTACTATTATTTTTTGAACTGCAGAAAGATTTTCTTTTTCATTTTCAATCATTATTATAGCACTATTACGATCTGTTTTTTCTGCTGTGGTTATGTAAATTGCATGTGGTAAACCTTGAGAATCAACAACAATATGACGCTTTATTCCTGAAATCTTTTTACCAGCATCATAACCTTTATTTTCAGTAGTATCTGTATTTTTAACACTTTGCGAATCAATTATACAAAAACTAGTTTGTTCTTTGCGATTATTGTTGATACGAACTTTTTTAACCAATTTTTTTTAAAATTAATTGCCATACACTAGCTTCTTTACCGTTATTTTTACTTCAAATTTGAAAATAATAATATACAGTTTGTCATTTTGGAAAATTTTTTGGTAGCATTCTTCATTGACAACCACTTTTTAATACATATAAAATTGCACAAAATACTTCATATAAATCTAAACTTCTTGGTTTTGTTTTCTTTTTGCTATTTTCTAAAATTGATTTTATGTTCTCAAATTGTTCTTTGGTGACATGACTTGGATAATTTTTATGCATAATATATACCTCTGATTTTAAAATATATAATCATTTTACATTATTTTCGAAAAGATTCTAAACAGGTTCTTAGATTATTTAAATGAAATGAATTTAAAAGATAAATGATTAGAAAAATTTTATAAATTTGGTTTACAAAATAGTTTAATGGGTAAAGTATTTATTATGATTATAGTTAATGAAGATAATAGTAAATCACTTAAAATATTACCTAATAGTTTTTGTGGTAGAGTTGCTAAATATAGCTAACTAAAGTAATATTTACTCATAAATAATGTAAAATAATAATATGTAATTTAAACAGTTTTTGAATTTAAAAGTACAATTCAGCAATAATTAAAATAGATTAGGAAGATTAAATTATGCAAAAACCATACAGTGAAGACTTACGAAGAAAAGTAATAGAAGCTTATGAAAGTAAAAATATGAAAATTAAAGAAATTTGTAAAGTGTTCAATATCACTAGAAAGACTTTATTTTTATGAAGAAAAAGAAAAAAAGAAACTGGGCATATAAAACCAATTTTGAATTATCAAAAAGGACATAGCCACAAAATAAAGGATTTAGATGAATTAAAAAATTATTTAGCAGAAAATAAAGATGTTACAGTTCAAAAAGTAATAGATAAATTTGGAAATATGACTAAAGAAACAGTTTATAACTATTTTAAAAAACTAAATTATACATATAAAAAAAACTTTTCTATATGAACAAAGAGATAAAAATAAACAAGAAGATTTTTTAAAAGAAATAGCTAAAATAATGAATGAAGATTTAGTATATATTGATGAATCTGGAATTGATGATAATGAATTTTATAAATATGGTTGATCTGAAAAAGGTAAAAGATTATTTGATAATAAACCCGCATATAAAATAAAGAGAATGAGTATAATTGGTTCACTAAATAAAGGTAAATTAAAAGCCTTATGAGCATTTGAAGGACATTGCAATAGTAAAATTTTTGAATCATATGTTAAAAATAAACTAATTCCAGTATTAAAGCGTGGACAAATTATAGTTTTAGATAATGCAACGTTTCATAAATCTAAATTAACACAACAATTAATTGAAAATGCTGGATGCAAACTATTATTTCTTCCGCCATATTCTCCTAATTTAAATCCAATTGAACATTTTTGATTTGCTATAAAACATAATATAAGAAAAATATTACCAAATTATTGACCAAATATTAAAAAAGCTATTGATTTTGTTTTTCAAGATATGAGTAAACATTACTTTAGTTAGCTATATATCATGGTGCAGATATTAGTGAAAGTGTTATTAGTCAAATTACTGATGATGTGATAGATGATGTCAAGGCGTGGCAAAATCGACCATTAGAAAGTATTTATTCTATTGTTTATTTTGATTGTATAGTAGTTAAAGTACGGCAAGATAAACGCATTATTAACAAATCAGTTTATATAGCATTAGGAGTGGATTTAGAAGGCAAAAAAGATGTTTTAGGTTTATGAATTAGTGAAAATGAAGGTTCTAAATTTTGACTAGCTAATTTTACAGAAATGAAAAATCGAGGCTTAAATGATATTTTGATTGCTTGTAGTGATAATTTAACAGGCATGTCAGAAGCAATACAAGCAGTTTATCCTAAAACTGAACATCAATTATGCATAGTTCATCAAATTAGAAATAGTTTAAAATATGTTTCATACAAACATCGAAAAACCTTAGTTGCAGATTTAAAACCAATTTATAGTGCATGTAGTGAAGAACAAGCAATGCAAGCTTTAGAATCATTTGAAAGTAAATGAAATAAACAATATCCGCAAATTACTAAATCTTGATATAAAAATTGAGATAATTTAATGGTTTTTATTAGTTATCCACCAGAAATTAAAAGAGTGATTTATACTACAAATGCTATTGAATCTGTTAATAGTCAATTACGAAAAGTTATCAGAAATAAAAAAGTTTTTCCTAATGATATGGCAGTTTTCAAAATATTTTACTTAGCAATTGAAAATATAACAAAAAAATGAACAATGCCCATTCAAAATTGAAATACAGCAATTGCTCATTTTATGATAAAATTTGAAGATAGAATTAATCTGAACTAGTAACTTTGTAAAACAAAGATACACAGATTACATAAAAGCCTCACTAGAAAAGATGCCTTATTAGTACATCAAGCATTTATGCAATCAAATCGCTGTTTAAAAGATATTCAAATATTTCATAGTGATTGTGGTAATGAATTTAATAATAAAATTATTGATAAACTTTTACTAGCATTCAATATTACTCGCTCTTTAAGCAAAAAAGGTTGTCCTTATGACAATGCTGTTGCTGAAGCAACTTTTAAAACTTTCAAAACTGAATTTATTAATGATAAAAATTTTAGATCATTAATCCAATTAAAATTAGAATTATTTGATTACATCAATTGATACAACAACATAAGAATCCACAGCACTTTAAACTACTTAACTCCAGTTAATTATCAAAAACAAATGTCTACCAAAAAATAGTCCTAAAAAGTGTTGCCATTCCACTATACCAAAAGTTCCATCATGATAAATAGATGGTTCATTCATACGTACATGTTTTAATTTTTCAAATTCTTGACTTTTTAATGCTTCTCGTTGTTTTCTTTCTTCTTGACAATATGGTCTATTTTTTATTACTTCTATTTGTTTATAATTATTTATTCATTTTTTTCTTCTTTTCTTAATTTTTGTTCTAATGTTTTTATAGTATTATTTGTTTCAACTACTCGTTCTGCTTCTATTATTCAATTTATTTTATTTAATTTTTCTCATTCCAAATATATTTTTTGTTGTAAATATTTTTGATTTTCAGAAGAATTTTTCATTTTTCTTTGGCATTCTTCTATTTCTTTTTTATTTCCTTTAGTTAAATTTTTAAACATTTATGTTTCCCACCTTTTTAAAATAAAAACTCATTTACTTTAAAATAAAGTAATGAGTTTTTTTATAAACTAAACATTATTTAGTTTTAGTAAATTATACTAAAAAAACTAAAAAGGTGTTGATTAAACTTTTTTAGATTATTTTTTATTTTCTTTAATTAGTATGAAAAGTTATAAAATTAAATTTAATTTTTAAAATAAAAAACCAGTCATTAAAAATATTAATGTTGTTACTAAATTAACAATATATTATAATAACTATTATTATTTAAAAAAAGGAGAATATATGGAAAATAAAGAAAAAATTCCAACAGCTCATATTAAAGCTGCTCGTGATCAAATTGCAAAAGTAGTAATTATGCCAGGCGATCCATTACGTGCTCAATTCATTGCTTCTAATTTTTTACAAGATTGAAAACAAGTAAATAATGTTCGTAATATGCTAATGTTTACTGGAAAATATAAAGGATATAATATTACTATTGCTGCTAGTGGTATGGGTATGCCTTCAATTGGTATATATTCATATGAGTTATTTAAATTTTATGATGTTGACTGTATTATTCGTGTTGGTAGTGCTGGTTCATATCAAAAAGATGTTAAAGTTTATGATATTATTAATACTACTAAAGTATATAGTGAATCTACTTTCGCTAAATATGCTGCTAATATTGATGAAAATCAAATTGAATTTGTTGGTAATATTAGCAAAATTATTAATAAAGTGGCACAAAAAATTGATAATGAATTTGATCAGCAAAAAAATGAAAATTCTTCGTATATAGTAAGTGAAAAAATAAATTTAAGATCAGGTTTAATTCATTCAAGTGATGTATTTTATCGTATTAATGATAATGATTATAAAACTAATCCTTTAATTAGCAAATGCTTAGCAGTAGAAATGGAATCTTTTGCTTTATTTGCTAATGCAAAACATTTAGAAAAAAATGCTGCTTGTTTATTAACAATTTCTGATTCTTTTATTACCGGTGAATCAATTTCAGCAACATTACGCGAAACTAGTTTTAAAAAAATGATGATTTTAGCTTTAGAATCAGCAGTTGCTTATTATAAAGAAGAGGATATTGATGATAATCTTAGCAATAGAAACTAGTTGTGATGAAACTAGTGTTGCTGTTATTAAAGATAAAAATGTTTTAAGTAATATTATTGCTTCACAAATTAAGCTTCATCAACAATATGGTGGTGTTGTTCCAGAATTAGCAGCACGAGCTCATAGTGAAAATATTGCTACTGTCTTACAAACAGCAATTGAAAAATCTAACATTTCAATTATGGATATTGATTTTGTTGCTTATACTAATACTCCTGGTCTTGCTAGTTGTTTACACGTAGGTAAAATTATAGCAGAAACTATTGCTGCTTATTTAGAAAAGCCATTGCTTCCATGTAATCATTTGTATGGACATTTGTATGCTTCTTTAATTAATAATGAATGAGAATTTCCAGTACTTGGTTTATTAGTTAGTGGTGGTCATACACAGTTGATGTTGGCAAATGAACATTTAAATTTTACTATACTTGGTCAAACATTAGATGATGCTGTTGGTGAATGTTATGATAAAGCAGCAAGAATGTTAGGTTTAAAATATCCGGGTGGTCCTGAAATTGAACGAAGTGCTAAATTGGGAAAGCCAACTTATAAATTACCATTACCTAAAAATGATAATAGTTTAGATTTTAGTTTTAGTGGTTTAAAATCAGCATGTGCTAATTTGATAAATAAAGAAAAAGGTAAGTTACAATTTAATAATTTTGCAGCTTCTTTTCAAACAACAGTTATTCAAGTGTTAATTAATAAAATTGAATTAACATTAAAAAAACATAATCCAAAAACTTTAGTTTTAGCAGGAGGAGTTAGTGCTAATCAGCAATTAAGATTAGCAGTATTAGATTTAAAAATTAAATATCCAAATTTAAAAATAATTGTTCCAAAATTAGAATACTGTACTGATAATGCAGCAATGATTGGTATTCTTGCAAGTTATCAAATTGAATATAAGTAAGGGTGAACTCATGATTATTGGTATTATTGGTGAAGCGGGAGTAGGTAAGACAACCGCTACAAATTTTTTTCAAAATAAAGGTGCGTATGTTATTTTTGTTGATAAAGTTGTTAAACATATTTATACACTAAAAGAAACAAAAAAAGCATTAATTAATGAATTCGGTGATACTTTTATTAATAGTGATAAAACAATTAATAAAATAAAATTACGGTATGAAGCGTTTCAACACCCTCATATTTTACGTAAATTAGAAAATATTATTTGACCAAAAATGATAAAAATTGTTGAAGAAGATATTATTCGTAATAAAATACACCAAGAATTAATTGTTATTGATTGTGCAGTATTATTTAATGCAAATTTAAATTTATTAGTTGATAAAATTCTTTTAATTGAGGCTGAAGAAGATAAAAAAATCCAACGAATAAAAGAACGTGATAACGTTAATGATTTACAAGTTATTTCACTATTAAATCAACAAAAAAAATATTTAATTTTAAATAAAGATATTGATTTTATTGTTAAAAATAACGGTACTATTAATGATTTTATTAAACAATTACAAAAAGTTGAAAAAAAGTTATTAACAAATAAAGTATAAAGATTAATGTTTTTTTTACTTTAAAAAACAATAGTAAAATATATTAAATTATTTTTGTATATTAAAATGAAAATTTTCATAATAAAAAAATTAAGAATAATTTTAAAATAGTTGAGGTTAAAAAAATACATAGTAATGTATTTATAAATTACCAAAATTGTTTTTCTTGTAGTAGAATATTTATACAACTAAATAACAAGGAACTTTAGATGTTCGGGAAAAAGATGAGAATTCTTTGCTGCCCCAGCAACTGTGATGTTGATGAACGTTACAAAACCATTGAAGATAAAACTTTGAGAAGGGTAACAAGTAAAATGAAGCTAAGCCAGTAGACCGGTCTAATTTTTTAAGTGATATTATATTCCTGGGTGTGAATTAATGATTATTTTTAATAATTACTTTTATTTTTTAATATTTGTAATTTTAATAAAGTAATTTTTAATAATGACAACATCCTTTATATAATATAGGGGATGTTTTTAGTTGTGTAATTAAGTAGAGGGGTAATAATAAATGGCAAAAGATAATAAATATTTTCAACAATCACAGTCACCATTAGAGTATATTATGAAAAATTTTAATGGAAAAATGCGATCTGTAAATTGAAATGTAATCAATGATGAAAAAGATTTAGAGGTTTGAAATCGTATTACTCAAAATTTTTGGTTACCAGAAAAAATTCCTGTTTCTAATGACTTGACTTCTTGAAAAACATTAAATCCAAAATGACAAGAGTTAATAATAAGAACATTTACAGGTTTAACTTTATTAGATACAATTCAGGCAACGGTTGGTGATATTGCACAAATACCTAATTCTTTAACTGATCATGAACAAGTTATTTATACAAATTTTGCTTTTATGGTAGCAGTTCATGCTCGATCATACGGAACAATTTTTTCAACTTTATGTTCTAGTGAGCAGATTGAATCTGCTCATGAGTGAGTAATTAATAATGAAAGTTTACAAGCCAGAGCACGTGCACTAATTCCTTATTATACAAGTGATGATCCTTTAAAATCCAAAGTAGCTGCCGCTTTAATGCCAGGTTTTTTATTATATGGTGGTTTTTATTTACCATTTTATTTATCTGCTCGTAGTAAATTACCTAATACTTCAGATATTATTAGATTAATTTTACGTGATAAAGTTATTCATAATTATTATAGTGGCTATAAATATCAAAGAAAAGTTGAAAAGTTACCAAAAGAAAAACAAGAAGAAATGAAAAAATTTGTATTTGATTTATTGTTTAAATTAATTGATTTAGAAAAGCAATATTTGACAGAATTATATCAAGAATTTAATTTAGCTGAAGACGCTATTAAGTTTAGTTTATATAATGCTGGTAAGTTTTTACAAAATTTAGGATATGATTCACCTTTTAGTGAAGAACAAACAAGAATTAAACCGGAAATTTTTAATCAATTATCAGCTCGAGCTGATGAAAATCACGATTTCTTTTCAGGTAATGGTTCATCTTATGTAATGGGCATTACTGTAGAAACGCAAGATGAAGATTGAGAATTTTAATTTTAAAGGAGAAAAAAATGCATAATGATGTTGTAAAAGTTTCAAACCAAAAAATATTAAAGCCAGAAGGAAAAATTCATGTTGTTTATTTTTCTTCTTTGTCAAATAATACTCATCGTTTTATTCAAAAATTAGAGGTTTTAAATTCAAGAATTCCTCACGATTTACAAGAGGAAATTTTAGTTGATAAAGATTATGTGTTAATAACACCAACATATAGTGGGGGTGGTGATATTAAAGAAGGGGCGGTTCCTAAACAGGTAATTAAATTTTTAAATAATAAGCAAAATCGTAATTTTTGTCGTGGTGTTATTGCGTCGGGGAATACTAATTTTGGTGATACTTTTGCAATTGCTGGGCCAATTCTTTCAAAAAAATTAAATGTCCCACTATTATTTCAATTTGAATTATTAGGAACTCATAATGATGTATCAACAATAAAAAATATATTAGTAGATTTTTGAGATAAAGATAAAAAAAATACTAATGAAATAAATACTTTATCTGGAACTTTAGAAAGTGATGAATATGTTACTTTAAATGCTAGAGCAAAAACTACTAATAATGCACAATTTGATTTGCAAGCAGCACAATCTTATATGAAAAATCATATTAAACCAAATTTATTGCTTTTTAAAACCGTTAAAGAAAGAATAGAATATTTAGTAAAAAATCAATATTATGATGAAACAATAATTAATAAATATTCAATTACGGAAATTGAACGATTAACAAATGAAGCATACAGTTTTAATTATCAGTTTACAAGTTTTATGGGTATTTTAAAATTTTATAATTCTTATGCTTTAAAAAGTTTTAATGGTAAACAATATTTAGAAAATTATGAAGATAGAGTTGTTATGAATAGTTTATTTTTTGCTGATGGTAATATTGAACATGCTAGTAAAATTTTAAGACAAATTATGTCTGGTAGATTTCAACCAGCTACTCCAACATTTTTAAATGCAGGGAAAAAACAAAGAGGTGAATACACTTCATGTTATCTTTTACGAATTGAAGATAACATGGAATCAATTGCTCGCGCTATTACTACTTCATTACAGTTATCAAAACGTGGTGGTGGAGTTGCTTTGTGTTTAACAAATTTAAGAGAATTTGGAGCGCCAATTAAAAATATTAAAAATCAAGCAACAGGGGTTATCCCGGTTATGAAAATTCTTGAAGATTCATTTTCATATGCTAATCAACTAGGTCAAAGACAAGGTGCTGGGGCAGTTTATTTAAATGTTCATCATCCAGATATTATGTTATTTTTAGATTCAAAGCGTGAAAATGCAGATGAAAAAATTCGTATTAAATCAATGTCTTTAGGAGTAGTTATTCCTGATATTACTTTTGAATTAGCAAAAAATAATGAACAGATGGCACTTTTTAGTCCTTATGATATTGCAAAAGTTTATGGTAAAGCAATGACAGATATTTCTATTACTAAAGAGTATTATAATATGTTAAAAAACCCTGATATTAGTAAAAATTTTATTAGTGCTCGCAAATTATTTCAAATGATTGCTGAATTACATTTTGAAAGTGGATATCCTTATTTATTATTTGATGATACAGTAAATAAAAATAATGCTCATCCTGGTAGAATTGTTATGAGTAATTTGTGCAGTGAAATTATTCAAGTAAGTACAGCTAGTGAATTTAATAGTGATTTAAGTTTTAAAGAAATTGGTGAAGATATTAGTTGTAATTTAGGAAGTATTAATATTGCAAAAGTAATGGAAAGTGGAAGTGAATTTGGTGAGGTTATTTTTCAAGCAATTCATTCATTAGACCACGTATCAAGAAGTAGTGATTTTTCTAGTGCTCCATCAGTTGCATATGGAAATAAAAAAAATCATGCTTTGGGTTTAGGTGCTATGAATTTACATGGATTTTTAGCAACAAATCATATTTTTTATGATTCAAAAGAAGCAATTGATTTTACTAATATTTTCTTTTATGTTATGGCTTATCATGCTTTTAGTGCTTCAAATAAATTAGCATTAAAATTTGGAAGTTTTAGTGGATTTAAAAATTCAAAATTTGCTGATGGTTCATATTTTGATAAATATATAAAATGTCAGTCAGATAAATGAACTCCTGAAACAAAAAAAATACAAGAATTATTTGCAAAATATAACATTATGATTCCAACTCAGAAGCAATGAAAAGAATTAGTAATAAAAATTAAAGAAACGGGATTGGCTAATTCACATTTAATGGCAGTAGCACCCACTGGTTCAATTAGTTATTTATCATCATGTACACCAAGTCTACAACCGGTAGTTGCTCCTGTTGAGGTACGAAAAGAAGGGAAATTAGGTCGTGTTTATGTTCCTGCTTATAAGATTGATGATAATAATTTAGCATATTACACTGCAGGTGGATATGAATTAGGCCCTAATCCAATTATTGATATTGTAGCAGCAGCACAACAACACGTTGATCAAGCAATTTCTTTAACTTTATTTATTACTGATAAAGCGACAACTCGTGATTTAAATAAAGCTTATATTAGAGCCTTTAAAAAAGGTTGTTCATCAATTTATTATGTTCGTATTCGTCAAGAGGTTTTAGAGGATAGTGAAAATTATCAATGCAATGTTTGTGTTGTATAAATTAATTAGATTATTGAATAGTAGTTTCAAGTAATAAATAAATTTGTAACAAATTTAGTAATATATTATTTATTTAATTTAAAAAATAGTGAAATTTTATTTTGGAATATAGGATTTTTAAAAAAAATTAAAAAATACATAGTAAATTTTAAAATTAAAGTTATAATAATAATTGTAAAAAAAATAATTATTATAACTTTGGAGTGGTACTCAAGAGGCTGAAGAGGACTGATTGCTAATCAGTTAGGACGGGAAACTGTCGCGAGAGTTCGAATCTCTCCCATTCCGCCATTATTTAAAAAGCATTAATTGCTTTTTTTACTTTTAAATAATAAATTTATTAATAATTAGATATAATTTAATAAAGAACTCTTTATATTAAGGAGAAATCATGCGTAAACGAATAAACTTACTTTTATCATTAATCTTATATATTGCTTTGATTGCAACAATAGTTTTCGTTATATTTAATTATATTAAATATTCATGAATTATTTTGATGATAATTATTACTTTAACTATTTTAACTGGTATTATTATTTTTATTACCAATCGTATGCAAGATGCAAAACTATCATGAATTATGGTTACCTTATGTTTGCCAATCATCGGTATTTTTTTATATTGAACTTTTGGTCGTCCTTATCGTTATGGACGAAAGCAAAAAGCTTATTTAAAAACAAATAGTTATTTTTATACCCAAGAAGATTGAACTTTTGCTAATTCAATTTTAGAATCAAAAAAAATAACTTTGAGTGAGGATACTTTATCTTTATTTAACTATACAACAAGAATTTCTCATCGACCATTTTATAATAATACTGATGTTCAAATTTTAAATAATGGTCCTAATAAATTTGTTAAATTAATTGAAGATTTAAAACAAGCAAAAAGTTATATTTTTATTAATTATTTTATTCTTGGTGAAGGGGAACTATTAGAAGTAATTATTAATGTTTTAAAAGCAAGGATTGAAGCAGGAGTTAAAGTTTATATGATTTATGATGCTGTTGGTTCATATTTTAGTTTATCTAAATATAAAATATGAAAAATGAAAAAAATGGGAATTATTATTCATAAATTTTCACCAGTTAGATTACCATTTATGACAGGAAATTATAATTTTCGTAATCATCGTAAAGATATCATTATTGATGGGAATATTGGCTATGCTGGCGGAGTTAACTTAGCAGATAACTATATTTATCTTTCTGCAAAGTATGGCTTCTGAAGAGATACCCAAATTAGAATTGTTGGGGAAGCTGTTAAATCAATTGATTTAATATTTAGACAAGATTGGCATTTTATTACTGGTAATATTCTTGATATTAGTGCTGAAAAATCTGAAATAAAAATTAAAAATAATATTATTGTCCAAGTAATTGATGATGGACCGATTACTAAAGAAACAATTCAAAAAGATTTATTTATTAAATTTATTAGTAATGCTAAAAAGCGAGTTTGAATTAGTACTCCTTATTTAATTCCAACTAACGATTTAATTACTGCATTGCGTAATAGTGCTTATTCTGGTGTTGATGTTAGATTATCATTACCCGGAATTACTGATAAATTTTTATCATTAGATATGTCAAGAACTTATTATGATTCATTGATTGAGTCAGATGTTAAAATTTATGAATATAATAATGTTTTTAACCATTCTAAGTCTGGTATTTTTGATGATGATATTACTATTATTGGTTCAACTAATCTTGATTATCGTAGTCTTTATTCAGATCATCAAACTTTAGTAATTGTTTATGATAGTAAAACAAATAGTGATTTATCTGCTTCATTTGAAAAAGATTTTATTCATTCTAGTTTAATTATTAGTAATCCACTACTACATCGTAGTTTTGCCTATCGTGGTGTATTTTTATTATTGCTTAGAATTTTAGCACCATTATTTTAAAAAAATTTAGTATAATTAGGTAAATATTAATAATAAGGTGGTCATAATTTATGGGTTGAAGTCGACGAATTAAAAAAATTAAAGAATATTTTAGTGATGAAAATCAACCTAATTTGGATATTTCTAAATTATCAGAAGATAATGAAAAAAAAACTCCCTTTTTTAATAGGTTTAAAAAACAAAAAAAATTTAATAAATCTTCTACTTTAACGAATAATAAAAAACGCAATAATATTTTTTTAAATTTTAGAAGAAGATCAACTATTCAAATTATTAAACATTTAGAAAATAAAAATATTTTTAACTTATTTTTTTATACTGATGTTAGTAACATTACATTAATATTAGAACAAGGAATTAAACCTTCTTCACAAATTAAATTATTGCCAAAGCAAGAATATATTGTTTGAACTTATTTAGAACATGCTACTTATTTAGAATTAGAGTTAGGTAATTCAACACGTCATTTTTTTTGAAAGTGATGTGCAGAGCAAAATGTTGATGTTAATAAAATAGGTATTATTTCTGTTGATATTCATAAACTATTTCAAAGCACTATTAAAGATTGAGGTTTAAATGTTGATACTAATCGTGTTCAAATATATGAAACAATTCCTGTTGAAGCTATTGATTGAATTTTGGTTAAAGATCGCAAAATGTTTCGTTTAGCTAAATTATATATTGATAATCAAAGACTAAAGTTAAAACTTTTCCAAGGAAATAATGGTAATATTACTTTAGGCTCTGATTAAATGGAGGTAAAATTATGCGTTGATCTGCAATTGTAATTATTGCTTTAATTCCTTTTATGACAATAATAATTATTTTATTTATACGTTTAAATCATCGTAATAATCAATATTATAATGTTATCCATGGTGATTTGTTAAGTTTAGTTCCATTGAAAATTGATTTAAAAAATGAAATTATTACTTTTTCTGAACGCTTAGAAGTTTTAAATCGTAAAAAACGAATTTCATTGTTTGTATTTAAATCAATGATGAATCGTAAAACTAAAGTAAAAATTGAAATTTTTATTCAAGATTTATTAGTGAATAAAGTTCCATTTGAGCCGTGTCATTTTTCGGTTTCCTTTCAATTAGGAAGTAAAGTTATTGTTTATGATTTATCAATTGATTATTTTGATAATAATAAAGTTTTGTATGGTCAAATGCAAAGTAATATTCGTTATAATCGTTTTGCTATTTCACAAGCAATTATTTTACAACAAAATGAGTTAACAGTGGTAAAGTCAGTTTTTGTACAAACTATTTTAGATAATTTTAGTCAAAAAAAATATAATAAAAAAATAAATAGTCAATTTGAATATATGATTTTAATAAAAATAAAAAATTATTTAGCATTAGAAAATATTTTAACTGTTAATAATATTGAACGAATGGAATTATTAATTTCATATTATAGTAAAATAACTTTAGGATTAGATAATACTATTATTTGTAAATATTATGATGGTCAGTTTTTAATTTATTCTAGAAATAAGAAAATAAATTTATATCGATTCCAAAAAAAAATAAATAGTTATATTAAACGTAATTTAGTAGAAAAAAGTAGTTATTTGCAGATTCAAAGTCAAATATTATGTGTTTATGCTTCAGTAAAAACTGATGCTTCAAATGTCTATATATTATATAATAAAATTATTGATAAGAATCAATTAGAAGTAGTACAAAGTAGAGACTTAATTGAAATTAAATTGAAGACAAATGATATTTTAAATTATCCTGATTATAATCATTATTCACTTCTACAATCAGAGCAAATGGAAAAATTATTAAGTGTTAGTATTAGACCAGTATATAAAAGTGATAATTCAAATGAGCCAAATTGTTACTATGCTTGATGAAATTTTGTTAAAAACTCTTATTATGTTTCGTTTATTGTTTTGATGCGTAATATTCAAGATTCAGGATTGTTATGAAAAGTAAATGAACCTTTATTTATTCAAACATTTGAAAAATTTGCGAAATTAAAACAAGAAAAAAACCTTATTCTTCCTGTTAGTTTAATTGAGTTACAAGATAAAACTATTTTAACAAAGTTGATTGCTCTTGTTAATAAGAGAAAAAATCTTTTTGAAAATTGTGATTTAATTTTTGATTTTCAAGATATTGGTGAAATTAATAGTTGGAATAAGTATGATTCAATTATTAAAACTATTCGTAGTAATAAAATAAAAATTTCTTTTACTCATGATTTACGTCATATTGATAATTTTAAATTAATTAATCATTTTAAGCCTGATTATGTAGTTTTAACTTCTAATTTATTAGAACAAGTTACTTTTAGTTTTAGTAAATATATTGATGTTATTATTTGTTTGCATTATTTAAGAATTTTAGGTATTAAAAATATTTTAGCTCGTGGTATTATTAATGTTCCTGAAATTATTGTTTTAAAAGGATTAAAGGTTGACTATTTACTAGGAAAAGTATTAGAATCAGAACAAGCAAATAAAGTGCTAGATGCTTTAAATTATCCAAATTATTGGAAATGACATAAAAGTCAATCAACGAAAGGTGAATAGATCATTATGAATAATGCAAAGAATAAAAATATTACAGCAAGAGAGATTGATTTTGCCAAATGATATACTGATGTTATTAAGCAAGCAGAACTTTGTGATTATGGTGCAGAAAATGGTTCGGCAGCCGGTACCATTATTTTTCGTCCTCGCGGATATGCAATTTGAGAAAATATTCAACATTTATTAAATCAAAAATTTAAAATTTTAAATATTGAAAATGTAATGTTACCACTTTTAATTAGTCAAAAAGCATTTCAAGTTGAAAAAGATCATATTGAGGGTTTTGCACCAGAATGTGCAACTGTAACTAAAGTTGGAAATAATCAATTATCAGAGGAACTAATTATTCGTCCTACTTCAGAAGTTTTATTTTGTCGTCATTTTTCAAAAATAATTAGTTCATATAAACAATTACCATTATTATATAATCAATGATGTAATGTTGTTAGATGAGAAAAAAATACAAAACCATTTTTAAGAACTAGTGAATTTTTATGACAAGAAGGACATACAATGCATAATAACGATGAAGAAGCAAAAAACTTTACATTAAAAATGATTAAGTTGTATGCTGATTTTGTTGAACAACAATTAGCAATTAAAGTTATTGTTGGCGCAAAAACAATTCACGAACGTTTTGCTGGGGCAAAAATGACATATACAATTGAAACTATGATGCAAGATGGACAAGCATTACAAGCCGGTACTAGTCATTATTTTGGCCAAGAGTTCACAAAGGTATTTAATATTAAATTTAGCAATAAAGACAATAAACAAGAATTAGGATATCAAACATCATGAGGTGTATCGACAAGATTAATTGGTGCTTTAATTATGGCACATAGCGATGATCTAGGTTTAGTATTGCCATCTACAATTGCACCGCATCAGATTATGCTTTTAAATTTATCACCTAAAAGTGATAAATTTAAAATAACTGTTGAAAGAATATTTAAAATTTTAAGTTCTCATTTCCGAGTATTAATAAATGAAGATAATAAAAGTTTTTCTTATAAGAAAAGTGAAAGTCAAATTAAAGGTATTCCAATTACTATTGCAATTGGTGAGCAAGAAATTGAAAACCAAGTAATTAAATTAATTTTACGTCATAATTTATATACTATTGATGTTGAAATTAATAATGAAAAATTATTAGTAACAACTATTATTAATCAATTAAATAAATTAAATAAAGATTTATTTAATAGTTCACAAAAAAAATTAAATACAAGTTTAAAAGAATTAACAGATTTTAATGAATATCATAAATTAGTTAAAATTCATAAAGGTTTCTTTATTGTACCTTTTTGTGATCAAATAAAGTGTGAAGAAGAAATTAAAAGTTTAACTGGTACAACATCACGTTGTATTCCTTTAGAACCATATAAAAAACCAAGTAATTGTTTTAAGTGTCAAACTCCTAATAGTGTCTGAACTTATTTTGCAAGATCATATTAAAATTAGTAAGTTAAATAGAAATAAAATAGAGGAAAGATAATTATTTGTTTTTAAATTATTATTGAGGTGATAATAATGAAAGAACAAATAAGTGCTGATAAGCAACTAATTGCTGCTATTTTTGTTAAATATGAACAAGCAAAATTAACATTAGCAAATAATAATTTTAAAGAAAATTATGTTTTGAAAGAGGATAGTGTTCACTATGCTAATAAGATAGTGATAAATAAGGATTTAAAAAATTATGAAAAACATGTGCAAATTGTTGATACAGTTTTAGCATTATTACCAAAAAATGAATATAGTTATATTATTAGAACGTTCTTAGTTAAATCAAATAAAAATTGATGAAAAAAATATTATCATATCAAAGAATATGAAAAATTAGAAAAAACGGCTATTAAGCGTTTTTTATACTTATATTTAATTTAAGGATATAAAATGAATATTAATAGCATTGATTTATTGAATTCGCGTAGTTTTTTAGAACAAAAGATGAATTTAACGAGTGATGTAAAAAACAGCCCCATTTATGAAAAAGAATTATTTTTAATTCCAAGATTTACAGTGGTTGGCTTTCCGATCCAAACTTTGCAAAAAAGCAGTTATTATTATATTGAACTTCAAATTCTAGAAGCATATAGTTATGATTTTGATATTAACAAAGAACCAAGTGAAGGATTACTTGACGATGTAACGTTTCAATATGATTTGAATTATAGTAATATTAAGCAAGCAAGTGGACAACTTGTGATATCTAAATCAATTAAGTGAGTATTTCTTACTTCTTCATATTTAGAATTACTTGAAAATAATAAACTTGGTCCATATGCTGATATTTCTTTTTTGCATATGGTTATGAAAACTTATAAGATAATTTTACCAGCAATAGCAATTAAAAAAGATAATGTAAATATTTTAAATTATAGTTTTAATTGTAAAAAACCTAGTAATTTAAAGGAAATTCGTCATATTAATAACAAATATAATTATGGATCACTTAGTTTTTATTTTAATAATAATCCACAGTATAAATTACAAATTAAACCAAAAATGTTTATTACAACAATTTTTAATTTCTAAATTAAAAATCCCATTATTTTAACGACAAATTTCTCTGATAAAGGATTTTATCATATTTTTTCTAAAACGATTATGAAGAACATGATAGTTGGTGGAAAATCAAGATTAGATGAGGTTTTTAAGTTTTCTGGTAATAATATTAATACTGCAAATATAGTGCCAATAAAAATAAAACGTTATCTAGTATCACATTTTCCAAAAGTAAAAGAGTAATATAATGATAAAGAAACAATATTACGTAAAATATTAATATTTAATAATAATTTTGATTTACAACAAAATACATCATTAAATATTAATGAAAATCTATCAAAATTTTATCAAAATAATAAAATACCAGCTTTTTTATTACGTAATAAAAAAATATTGATGAATATTATTTAGAATTTTATAGCACTATTTATAATAGCATTGTAAATAAAATAGTATTGAATGATGAAATAGGAAAAAATCAATTTGATTTACCAAGATTTGAAGATTTTCACTTTAATATAAATATTCCATTTAATTTTCAAACCTTTTTTAAATATGATATTAATTTAAAATTTATTGAAGAAAGTAGTGAACCAATTATTGGTGGTCCATATCATTCTATTTTTATTAAAAAATTAATAAGAAATAATAGTGAAAATTGAGTGGCAACTACTAATTTTAGTTTAACTTACAATGAAATATTAAAATTTTATAGTAGTGATAACTTTAGTTTTATTGATTATAAGTATTTAATTCATAGTCAAATAAAGGTATAAAATGTTTATACGTAAGTTACAAATTAGCATTTTAATTATTACTATCACTATTACATTAAGTATTATGTTATTTTTTATTATCAAAAATTTTTCAACTAATAAAAATTTAAATGAAATGGTAAAAGAATATGATGTAGAATTAGAGACCGTAGATGATAAAAAAGAAAATTTAAATCCAGAGATAGTTGTAGAAGCTATTGATATTAAAAAATTAAATGAAAGTATTACAATTATTTTAGATAAAAATAGTACTATCTTAGCAAATCAGTCACAGATTATATATAAAATACAATTTAATCAAGATTTATTTCAATACATATTTTTAAAGTTAATTATTAAAACATTTCCACAATGAAAAATTAATAATTTTATTTTTCATTTTAATATTTTAAATAATGCTGTATGAGTTGAATATAATACTAATTTAAAACTAGATTATTTAGAATGATATTTTAAAATAACAAATAAAATTTAATGCTCTATGTTATACTAAGTATAACTATTAATAAAAATGATTTAAATTAGGAGTGAATTTATGAATATTTTAAGTGAAATTCATAAAATTGTTAAAGAGGATTATCCAGAGATTAAAGAAAAAATTACACCGAAAACTAAATTTAAAGATGTAAAAATTGACTCTCTTGGATTAGTAATGATTGTTCTTAAATTAGAAAAAGAGCATCATGTAAAAATTGATGATAATAAATTACTGGATTTACAAACAAAAACGGTTCAAGATTTAATAAATGAAATTGAGAGATTAGAATCAGCAGAAAATAAAAAAAAGTAATATTATATTTTATCAGGAGATTAGTATGAATAAAAATTTTGAAAATATTATCCAAAAGTTGAAAGATAAAGACTATCGTTTAACTGATGTTCGTAAAGCAGTTATTAAAGTATTAACGCTTAAGCAACATGTTAGTATTAATGATATTATTAGTTTTTTAACAAAAGAAGGTAATGATAATATTAATATTATGAGTATTTATAATACTATTGATTTATTAATGACAGAACATATTATTCATGCTAATGTTTTTGAAGGAAAACAAATAATTTATGAACTATCAGAAAATACCGTTCATATTATTTGTAATTTTTGTAATAAAATTATTCATGCCTCTTTCGAAGATAAACAACAAATTTCACCATTACAAGAAGAAAAACTTGAAAAATTAGCAACTAAAAATAATTTTTATTTTTCACATTATAAGTTAGAAATTCATGGAATTTGTGATAAATGTGAATTAAAAATAAAAAAAATGAAATTTTAATTGAACTTAAAACTTCTTTCGCGTAAAATTGAACATGTACTATTTAAATTAAATATTTTAGGGGTGTAGTTCAATGGTAGAACATCGGCCTTCAGATCCGAGTGTTGTGGGTTCGAGTCCTGCCACCCCTGCCATTATTAAAAATCACTTTTAAATGTTTTTCATAAAAGTGAATTTTTTATTATTATAATTTTGGTAATTTATCTTTATCTAAATTAAAAGCAACAAAACTGAAGGTTCCAATTCCTGTATGAGCACAAATTACATTTGCTAAATTAATAGTTTTGACGTTTTTAATGCCATAATCTTTAACAAATTTTGTAACTTTTTCTATTTCTTTTGCCTCAGCAAAAGCATGAATAATGTAAAAAAGAGTAATACTTTCTATTTTTTTATTTTTATTAATTTCTTTAAGAGTATTTTTAATAGCTTTATCTCATGTTCTTGTTTTATCAAATTTATCAATGGTTCCGTCAAAAGATAAAATTGGAGTTATTTTTAACATAGTAGCTAAGGCTGCTGCTGATTTTGAAATTCTACCACCACGAACTAAATAATTTAAATCATAAGGTAAAATAAATGCTATATAGTTATCTCTTATTAATTTTAGTGCTTCTATAATATCATTAACATTATTTTTTTCGTTAAGTGACATTTGATATGCTTTTTTAACTAATAGTCAGTTAATAACTGAAACACCATTACTATCAAAAACAAAAACCTTATCTTTAAAATTAGATTCTTTTGATAACATAGTAGCAGTATTATATTGACCCGATAACCCCTTTGATAAAGGAATAAAAATAATCTTTTCAAATTTAGTTAAAGCATCTTCTCAAATTATACTCATTTGACCAAGTGGTGTTTGCGAAGTTTTGGCAGATTGTTTTTCATGAACTATTCTATTATAGAATTCTTTATCCTTTAGAATGTTAGGGTCATCAGTAATAGTTGTATCATCACTAAAAGTGATTAATAATGGACAAAATCCAATATTCATTTCTTTTAAATCTTTAATTGAAAATCCTGAAGAGGAATCAGCAACAATACCAATTTTTTTTTTCAATTTTCTCACCCTAACTATAATATTTTTTACTTATTTATTAAATTATAACATATATTTTTTACTTAAAAATGGACTTTCATCGTTGAAAGATATATAAAATAGTTAATATGTTGTTTTTGGAATGATTGATTCTTGTTTCTTAGAACCTGTTTAGGATCTTTTTAATAGAATTTAACTAAAACAAGAAATAATCATTTATAAATAGGTACTTAACCAATAATTTATTTTCTTTTTCATTTTTTTGTTAAAAAGATTTTATCATTTGAAAACTTATCGACTAAAAATCTATTTTTTATTATAAAATAACCATTATAATATAAATTTTATTAAAAATTAATCAAAAAAGATCCTAAACAGGTTCTTAGAGAAAAGGAAGATAAAAAGATATGTTAAATAAAACAATAAAATAAATAAAAATAATAATTTTCGAATAACTATGTTATTTAAATAATGAATTTATTAATAGTTAAAATATTAATTATTAATGGAGAACTTGGTCATATAATAAAATTAAATAAGATTATTAATTTGAATGGAGAAAATTTATGAAAAAAGAAAAAAGTCAAACAAAGATTAGTCATTTAGATAGATTAAAGTTAAAAACACCACCTAATAAAAAAGCAGCTGCGTTAAAAATACTTTGAGTAACAGCAACACAAGTATTTCGTAAAGAATTAACAACAGAAATAACTATTTCAAAGCAATTATTAGGATTAGAAAAAGAATGTTTACAATCAGTAGTATTGAATTGTATTAATAAAGATTCTAAGAAAATAATTTGAACTCAAAATATTTCTTTATCCATTGATGAACTATGTTTATCATTTGGTATGTATAAATTAAGTATTACTTTGAAAAATCTAAATAAAGAGGAATCTAATTATTCTGGTTTATTAAATACAAATGATAAATCCGAAGAAACAATAGTATATGAATTATTATTTGATGGAAAACGATTTAAAATAAATGATATTGAAAGTTCCAATATGAATTTGGCAGAAAGATTAAAATATAAAATTAATGAATTAGAAAGTAATTTAGAATGTGATAGTGATTTTGATGACATCGAAAAAAATGATATCAACGCAATTGATTTACAAACTCAATCATCAACAGTTAAATCTAAATTAAATTTACCAAACTTGTAAAAAATATTATATGGAAAAAAGATTTCAATTGAAATCTTTTTTTCTATATTTGTAAAATATTAAAAAGTTTATTGCATAATTTTAAAACTTTAGCAAAAATAAGTGTAAACTAAATAAACCTATTGTTTTTTATTTTTAAAATAATAGGTTTTTATTTAATAAAAGGGGGAATCAAAATGAGTTTACAAACAAAAACTATTATTGAAGAAGAATTAAGAAATGTAGCAGATTTAACATGATTTACTAAAAATTTTATTAGGTGTCATCAAAATTGGATGGGTTACACTTTATTGGACACTAATTACGTAGACAAGTGAACAAATTAGTTGAAAGAAAGGAACTATAATTATGGCCAATATTAATTCATATACCGATGAATTTAAAAAACAAATAGTAGCTTTATATCAAAGCGGCAAATCAGTATCTTACCTTGCTAAAGAATATAATGTTACAAGAGCAGCTACTTATAATTGAATTAAGCAATTTACTAATTCAGGTAGTTTTAAAGCTAAAGATAATCGTTCTGTTGAAGAAAATGAATTAATTAAATTAAGAAAAGAATTAAAACAATTACGAATGGAAAATGATATTTTAAAGCAAGCAGCACTAATAATAGGCAGAAAATAGAAATTATTACAAACAATAAGTTTAAATATAAAATTCGCACAATGTGTCATTTTTTAAAAATTTCTAAATCAACATATTATTTTAATTTAAAGAAAAAAGAAAATAAAATTCAAAATAATATTTATGATGAAGCTATTATTAGTGCTTTTAAAGAAAATAAATGTGTTTATGGAACAAGAAGATTAAAAGTAATATTAGAAAACCAAGAAATTTATTTATCAAGACGAAAAATTAAAGAAATTATGAATAAGCATAATTTAATATCAAAATACACTAAATTATCATTCAAAAATCATAATAACAAAGTAAATGATGAAAAAATCACTAATCTTGTGAATAAAAACTTTAATAATAGGCTTAAAAATGAAGTTATTGTCAGTGATTTAACTTATGTTCAAGTTAATGGTAAATGAAACTATATTTGCTTATTAATTGACCTATTTAACCGCGAAATTATTGGACATAGTGTAGGTACTAGAAAAGATGCCTTATTAGTACATCAAGCATTTATGCAATCAAATCGCTGTTTAAAAGATATTCAAATATTTCATAGTGATTGTGGTAATGAATTTAATAATAAAATTATTGATAAACTTTTACTAGCATTCAATATTACTCGCTCTTTAAGCAAAAAAGGTTGTCCTTATGACAATGCTGTTGCTGAAGCAACTTTTAAAACTTTCAAAACTGAATTTATTAATGATAAAAATTTTAGATCATTAATCCAATTAAAATTAGAATTATTTGATTACATCAATTGATACAACAACATAAGAATCCACAGCACTTTAAACTACTTAACTCCAGTTAATTATCAAAAACAAATGTCTACCAAAAAATAGTCCTAAAAAGTGTTGCCATTCCATGTTCAACAAATTAGACATTTACGTTATAAGCAATTTTTAAATGAAATTAAAAATAATGAAGAGCTTATAAAAAAAGAATCTAAACATACAACTATCATTAGAACACCATTTTTAGAATTTGTAAGAACCTGTTTAGAATCTTTTTAATAAAACTGAAATAAAGGAAAGAACAACCATTTGTAAACTAGTATTTAGTTTTCTTTCACAATTTTTTCATAATCTTCTGTATTTTTCTAATCAAGCAAAGCTTCGTTCTACAATTCATCTTTTTGGTAATACTACAAAAGTATGTAGTTCATTGCGTTTTATAATTTCAACATTTGCATTTATGATTGTTTTGATTTCAGAAGCAAATTTTTCACCAGTATAACCAGCATCTACTATTATTTTTTGAACTGCAGAAAGATTTTCTTTTTCATTTTCAATCATTATTATAGCGCTATTACGATCTGTTTTTTCTGCTGTGGTTATGTAAATTGCATGTGGTAAACCTTGAGAATCAACAATAATATGACGCTTTATTCCTGAAATCTTTTTACCAGCATCATAACCTTTATTTTCAGTAGTATCTGTATTTTTAACACTTTGCGAATCAATTATACAAAAACTAGTTTGTTCTTTGCGATTATTGTTGATACGAACTTTTTTAACCAATTTTTTTTAAAATTAATTGCCATACACTAGCTTCTTTACCGTTATTTTTACTTCAAATTTGAAAATAATAATATACAGTTTGTCATTTTGGAAAATTTTTTGGTAGCATTCTTCATTGACAACCACTTTTTAATACATATAAAATTGCACAAAATACTTCATATAAATCTAAACTTCTTGGTTTTGTTTTCTTTTTGCTATTTTCTAAAATTGATTTTATGTTCTCAAATTGTTCTTTGGTGACATGACTTGGATAATTTTTATGCATAATATATACCTCTGATTTTAAAATATATAATCATTTTACATTATTTTCGAAAAGATTCTAAACAGGTTCTTAGATTTTTTACCAGAACATTAATTTTAAAAAAACTGAATGTATTCTAAAAATAATTGTGTTATATAATTAACACTAATTTTGATATGAAAGGATTTTATTAATAAATTAAATATTTTTTCAAAATTAAAAATTATTAATGATGGAAAAAAATTTAATTAAATATCTAACAAAATATATTAAACCAAAACTATCAGCATATTACTTTTTAAAAATCAAGAAAAATTTATTAAAAAAGTTAAAAAATAAAACTCATTAAGTAATAAAAATAAAAAAATCCAAATAAATGAATGACTACTTAAAAACTCAAATCAATATTGAAATGTTGATGAAAATATTAATGATATAAATCAATATGTTGTGTTTTTTCTAATTATCAAAGAATATATTTTAAATTTCTAAAACCCCGATACTTTTATATCAAATCTGTTTTATTTCATAAATCATATAAAATGATTACATTATGAAAAATTTAAAGATTTAAAGAGAGGGTTATATTATGAAAAAGAAAATTATTAAAACAATCATTGCATCAACTGCATTAACTAGTGGTATTCCTGCCGAAAGTGGTACTTTAACTAAAATAGAAACTGAAACAGAAAATGAATTAGAAGAAAAAGATGAAAGAGTAAATTCTACAAAAAAAGAGTTAAAAGGCAAACTCCACCAAGTTTACAAAAAACAATGACAACAATTAATATTGGTCAAATTGAAGCGAATGATAAACAACATATTATTCAAAGATTAAGAGAAATTAATCATCCAATTTTATCTAGAGAAGATTTTTTAGAAAATATTGAATTTGAAAACATTACAAATATTAATGCAACAGTGCATGCTGGTATTAACATTTACGATCAAAATCCCGCAAGAAATATTCCAAAAAATTTAAATTTTACTATTAACTTTACACCTCAAAGATTAACATTATCAAGTATTCTTATTAGAACTGAGTTAGGAGAATTGTTAGATAATGCACCATTAACAATAATAGAGAGACTAAATTTTTTAAATCCCGATTTGCATTTACGTTATCCTAGTTTTACAAATAGACATCCTATAGGCATAAATAATTTTCAAATTTTATCAGAAAATGTTTATGATTTTCAACAGAATAATCCTCATATTGTTTTTGATAGTGATTTAAATGTAACTTTTACTATTAATGAACAAAGCGTAAGATTATCAACTTTACTTAGAAATACTAATTTAGGACAAATTAGACGTAATGATCCGAGTACTATTATGGAGAGATTATGAGAATTAAATCCTGATTTAGTTTTTCATTTCGATTTTGCGGCTGGTATAGACTTCTCTCCATTTTTAACTTCAACTACATTAATAATTCCATTATCACATATGTTTCGTCCAAACAGTATAATATTTACACAAAATTTGAATATTATTTATGATTGTGATTTTAGTGTTACTTTTACTACCCTTGAAGATATATCAAATTATAGACCAAGTAATTCGCACACCACTACAACAACAACCCCTTCACCTTCAGCAGGTAGAAGCGCTGTTTTGCCATCAACATCTGAACAATCTTTTAACATTGGAACTAGTTCTAGAAATAGAAATCAACACAGTAATCAAACTACAGACTCTAGAACAAATCAGAAACCAAAGTGTGATATTTTAAAAACACAAATTATTGATCAAAAATTATTAGATATTTATCACACCACATCTACAGAAAGTAAAAATAATGCAAGAAAAAAACTAACAGAAATTTATGGACAACATTTTACTGATGCTAGTTGAGCACAATTTGAAAAAATTGTTGAATTGCATAAATACGGAATCGTTTTTATAACACCTAATAAAAATCAATATTTATTAAAAGGTCTAGCCACTACCACAACTATGAGTATTCCACCTGCATATAAAGTTGTTAAATGAATAAGTTCTCCACAAGCTACAACAGTAGTTGAAACAGAAGAAGCAGTGTCTTTATTAGAAGTTGGTGAATAAGGAGCGATTGCTATTGGCGAAGAGGTTGTTGAAGGTGGTGCATCTGTTATGATTGAAGGAGGACCTATTGGATGAGTTGTGGGTGGAGTAATTATAGTTGGTGGAATGGCATATTTAGCGTATAATTGATCCCATGCTCAAAATGCTGATATCAATTCCCATAATCAATATAATAAAATAGAAAAATATTACGTACCTTTAGACAATAAAACTCCACAATATACAGAATCAAGCAAAATTAAATTAGGTATTAGTAATGATATGTGAATAAGATTAGCAGAAATTTATCAAGATAATAAAGATGACTATCAACTTTTTGAAAAAAAATTTTAAGTGAAATTACTAAATTTCCGCAATTTATAGGAACCTTAGCAAATAGTTTAAGTGATAGTAATTTAAAAACTTTAGTTAAAGTTATGTATAATAATTTTTCAGAAATAAACATTTTTTATATGATGACAAATCAACATGGATGAAAGATTGTAACAAATGCTGTTGGAAATTACTTAGAAATTGAACCAGAATAAAGTTAATAAATTTTTCCTATAAAAGAATTATAAAACATAATATATTAGGCTTATTTCATAATTAAAATTTTAATTTTGGAATAAGTCATAATAATATAGCTAACTAAAGTAATGTTTACTCATAAATAATGTAAAATAATAATATGTAATTTAAACAGTTTTTGAATTTAAAAGTACAATTCAGCAATAATTAAAATAGATTAGGAAGATTAAATTATGCCAAAACCATACAGTGAAGACTTACGAAGAAAAGTAATAGAAGCTTATGAAAGTAAAAATATGAAAATTAAAGAAATTTGTAAAGTGTTCAATATCACTAGAAAGACTTTATTTTTATGAAGAAAAAGAAAAAAAGAAACTGGGCATATAAAACCAATTTTGAATTATCAAAAAGGACATAGCCACAAAATAAAGGATTTAGATGAATTAAAAAATTATTTAGCAGAAAATAAAGATGTTACAGTTCAAAAAGTAATTGATAAATTTGGAAATATGACTAAAGAAACAGTTTATAACTATTTTAAAAAACTAAATTATACATATAAAAAAAACTTTTCTATATGAACAAAGAGATAAAAATAAACAAGAAGATTTTTTAAAAGAAATAGCTAAAATAATGAATGAAGATTTAGTATATATTGATGAATCTGGAATTGATGATAATGAATTTTATAAATATGGTTGATCTGAAAAAGGTAAAAGATTATTTGATAATAAACCCGCATATATAGCTAACTAAAGTAATATTTACTCATAAATAATGTAAAATAATAATATGTAATTTAAACAGTTTTTGAATTTAAAAGTACAATTCAGCAATAATTAAAATAGATTAGGAAGATTAAATTATGCCAAAACCATACAGTGAAGACTTACGAAGAAAAGTAATAGAAGCTTATGAAAGTAAAAATATGAAAATTAAAGAAATTTGTAAAGTGTTCAATATCACTAGAAAGACTTTATTTTTATGAAGAAAAAGAAAAAAAGAAACTGGGCATATAAAACCAATTTTGAATTATCAAAAAGGACATAGCCACAAAATAAAGGATTTAGATGAATTAAAAAATTATTTAGCAGAAAATAAAGATGTTACAGTTCAAAAAGTAATTGATAAATTTGGAAATATGACTAAAGAAACAGTTTATAACTATTTTAAAAAACTAAATTATACATATAAAAAAAACTTTTCTATATGAACAAAGAGATAAAAATAAACAAGAAGATTTTTTAAAAGAAATAGCTAAAATAATGAATGAAGATTTAGTATATATTGATGAATCTGGAATTGATGATAATGAATTTTATAAATATGGTTGATCTGAAAAAGGTAAAAGATTATTTGATAATAAACCCGCATATAAAATAAAGAGAATGAGTATAATTGGTTCACTAAATAAAGGTAAATTAAAAGCCTTATGAGCATTTGAAGGACATTGCAATAGTAAAATTTTTGAATCATATAGCTAACTAAAGTAATATTTACTCATAAATAATGTAAAATAATAATATGTAATTTAAACAGTTTTTGAATTTAAAAGTACAATTCAGCAATAATTAAAATAGATTAGGAAGATTAAATTATGTCAAAACCATACAGTGAAGACTTACGAAGAAAAGTAATAGAAGCTTATGAAAGTAAAAATATGAAAATTAAAGAAATTTGTAAAGTGTTCAATATCACTAGAAAGACTTTATTTTTATGAAGAAAAAGAAAAAAAGAAACTGGGCATATAAAACCAATTTTGAATTATCAAAAAGGACATAGCCACAAAATAAAGGATTTAGATGAATTAAAAAATTATTTAGCAGAAAATAAAGATGTTACAGTTCAAAAAGTAATTGATAAATTTGGAAATATGACTAAAGAAACAGTTTATAACTATTTTAAAAAACTAAATTATACATATAAAAAAAACTTTTCTATATGAACAAAGAGATAAAAATAAACAAGAAGATTTTTTAAAAGAAATAGCTAAAATAATGAATGAAGATTTAGTATATATTGATGAATCTGGAATTGATGATAATGAATTTATAAATATGGTTGATCTGAAAAAGGTAAAAGATTATTTGATAATAAACCCGCATATAAAATAAAGAGAATGAGTATAATTGGTTCACTAAATAAAGGTAAATTAAAAGCCTTATGAGCATTTGAAGGACATTGCAATAGTAAAATTTTTGAATCATATGTTAAAAATAAACTAATTCCAGTATTAAAGCGTGGACAAATTATAGTTTTAGATAATGCAACGTTTCATAAATCTAAATTAACACAACAATTAATTGAAAATGCTGGATGCAAACTATTATTTCTTCCGCCATATTCTCCTAATTTAAATCCAATTGAACATTTTTGATTTGCTATAAAACATAATATAAGAAAAATATTACCAAATTATTGACCAAATATTAAAAAAGCGATTGATTTTGTTTTTCAAGATATGAGTAAACATTACTTTAGTTAGCTATATGTTAAAAATAAACTAATTCCAGTATTAAAGCGTGGACAAATTATAGTTTTAGATAATGCAACGTTTCATAAATCTAAATTAACACAACAATTAATTGAAAATGCTGGATGCAAACTATTATTTCTTCCGCCATATTCTCCTAATTTAAATCCAATTGAACATTTTTGATTTGCTATAAAACATAATATAAGAAAAATATTACCAAATTATTGACCAAATATTAAAAAAGCGATTGATTTTGTTTTTCAAGATATGAGTAAACATTAATTTAGTTAACTATAAAATAAAGAGAATGAGTATAATTGGTTCACTAAATAAAGGTAAATTAAAAGCCTTATGAGCATTTGAAGGACATTGCAATAGTAAAATTTTTGAATCATATGTTAAAAATAAACTAATTCCAGTATTAAAGCGTGGACAAATTATAGTTTTAGATAATGCAACGTTTCATAAATCTAAATTAACACAACAATTAATTGAAAATGCTGGATGCAAACTATTATTTCTTCCGCCATATTCTCCTAATTTAAATCCAATTGAACATTTTTGATTTGCTATAAAACATAATATAAGAAAAATATTACCAAATTATTGACCAAATATTAAAAAAGCGATTGATTTTGTTTTTCAAGATATGAGTAAACATTAATTTAGTTAACTATAATTATGAAATTTTTTTATTTTTAGTAAAATTAAGTGTAAAATTAATAATATTATAAAGAAGTGGAAGTGACAAAATGAGTCAAAACATTATTTTTGCTTTTGAAATTATTGCCTTAATTATCGCTATATTATTAGTAATTTTAGGTTTATTACAAGGTAAAAAAAATCATAATGGACTTGGTGCTTTAAGTGGGGGTAATCAAGAATTATTTGCCAGTACTAAAGAACGTGGTTGAAGTAAGTTATTTTCTATTGCCACTTTAGTATTAGGTATATCGTTATTTACTATGGCAATAATAGTAAGAATTCTTATTAATACTATTGGAGTTATAAATTAATGATAATTATTTTATAAAAAGGCACACTAAAATGTGCCTTTTTATAAATTTTAAAAGATAGATTATAATTAATTATATAATTAGGATAAAGTTGGGATTGATTGAAATGAAGCAAGAGATTATTAATGAGTTACAAAATAGTATTACACCTTTATCAACGGTTGATTTAACAGTGAAACTTAATATTACTAATCATCATCAACAGCAAGAACTTATTGCTGATTTAGAAGAATTGAAAAATAGTGAAATTATTTTGGAAAATAAAGAACAACAATTTTATATGCTAAAAAATAATAATTTATTTATTGGCAAAATTCAAATTACTAAAAAAGGATTTGGATTTGTTAAATTATTAAATAGTGAAGAAGAATATTACGTTAATATAAAAAACATAAATAATGCGTTAAATAATGATGAAGTATTATGTAAGTTAGTAAAAATTAATAATCAGAATGATGAGGCTGTAGTATTAAAAATTATTAAACGTGATACTAATCTTCTTGTTGGTACTGTTATTGTTAATGCAGATACGAAAGTAAAAACATTATTAATTCAAAATGCAAAGTTACAACAGTATGAAGTTAATATTTTAAACCCCGATAAAGCGTTAGAAAATAATATTGTTGTTGCAAAAATTAAAAATTTTGAACAAAATATTTTTAATGTTACTATTACTAAAATCTTGGGTAATATTAACGATCCTGGTGTTGATATTTTAGTTGTTATTTATGAAATTGGTATTAAAGCACAATTTGATGTTGAAACATTAGCAGCAACAGATAAGGTGCCATTAACAGTTTTAGAATCAGATAAAATTGGTCGTATTGATTTGACTAAAGAGTTATTAGTTACAATTGATGGTAAAGATGCTAAAGATTTTGATGATGCTATTTGTGTTACTAAACTAGTTAATGGTAATTATCGTTTAATTGTAGCTATTGCTGATGTTAGTCATTATGTAACAGAAAATAGTCCTTTAGATGAAGAAGCATTTACTCGTGGTACATCTGTTTACTTAGCAGATCGTGTTATTCCTATGTTACCAACGCAGTTATCAAATGGTATTTGTTCTTTAAATGAACAAGTAGAACGTTTATGTATGGTTTGTGATATGGAAATTGATAAGAATGGTTTAACAGTAAAATATAAAATTTATCAGGCATTTATGAAATCAGCAAGAAGAATGAATTATGACGAAGTAAATGATGGATATAATGGTAAAAATCCAAATTTTATTAAAACACATCCACAAATTTGAGAAATGTTACTAAAAGCAAAAGAATTGCACCAAATTTTATGAAAGTTTAAACAAGATGCTGGAGTAATTGATTTTGAAATTAATGAAGCAAAAACAATTATTAACGATAATGGAGAAGTAACTGATATTATTTTAAGAACTCGTGATATCGCTGAAAAATTAATTGAAAGTTTTATGATTAGAGCTAATGAAGTAGTTGCTAAAACTGTATTTGATATGAAATTACCTTTTATTTATCGTGTTCATGAACATCCTCGTTCTAAAAAAATGCATCAAATGGTTACAATTCTGAAATTAATGGGTATTAAATTAAATCCAAAAATCACAAATATTAGTTCAAAAGATTTACAATTATTATTAAATTCTTTAAAACAATTACCAACATTTCAAGTTTTATCAACTTTATTATTAAGAAGTATGGAAAAAGCACAGTATACTAATAAATGTATTGGCCATTTTGGACTTGCTAGTGATTATTATACACATTTTACTTCGCCAATTAGACGTTATCCCGATTTAATAGTTCATCGTTTATTGCGTCAATATATAGTTAAAAGAGAAATAAATGCTAAAATAATTGAGAAATATCAAAGTTTTAGTAATTGAGCTGCTGAGCAATCTAGTAATATGGAATTAAAAGCATTAGAGTGTGAACGAGCTGTAGATCAAATGAAAAAAGCAGAATACATGATGCAATTTATTGGTCATAAATTTGAAGGTATAATTTCTAGTGTAACTGGTTTTGGATTATTTGTTGAGTTAGATAATACAATTGAGGGTTTAATTAGAATTGCAGACATGACTGATGATTATTATATTTTTAATGAAAAAGCAATGATTTTGTTTGGTGAAAGAAAACGAAAACAGTATGCTCTTGGTCAAAAGATCAGTGTTCTTGTAAAAAGTGCAAATAAAGTTGCTAGAACTATTGATTTTATTTTAGAAGAAAATGGTCAGCAAAATAAAAACCGTGATAAAAATAATAATAATCAATCATCAAAAATGTATAAAGCAAATAATTTTAAATATAGAAAAAAGATAAAACTAAATGGTAAAGTTAAAAAAAATAAAAGTGAAAAGAAAAATGGAGTAAAAAAATGAAAATACAAGGGCAAAAAAGATTAATTCAACAAAGCAATCTTAACATTGAATGCTATTATTATAATTATTTTAAATCGCCAGGCTTAAAACAATATCCGGATTTATTGTGAGTTAATGAAGATTATAACTTAATTAAGCAAGTAAATATTGAACAAGATATTGTAATAAGATTAGCAACTAATTTATTTGAAGTTGGTCAAAAATTTAATTTGTTTGAAAATTTAGATTATTTTATTATGATGCCAAAAAAACCTACTTCAGTTAGTAGTTTAGAATTAGTAATAATTGAATTAGTTAAAATTATTAAAAAAAAATTAAATTATAAAATATTATTTATTAATAATATTTTCCAAGTTGATAACTATCGTAAATTTTGAGAAAATAAATTAAAAGTTAGCGAAAGACAAATGGAAATTACTAATAAGATTCATTTATTACCTAAATATATTAATTTTTTTAATAAAAAAAACATTATTATTATTGATGATATAGTTGCCTCAGGGATTTCTATTGCCCAAACTATTTTAGAAATTATCAATAATAACAATGATTTTAAAATTAAAGCTTTGTGTTATGGTTCAGTTTATAATTGAGAAGAAATTTATATAGCTAACTAAAGTAATATTTACTCATAAATAATGTAAAATAATAATATGTAATTTAAACAGTTTTTGAATTTAAAAGTACAATTCAGCAATAATTAAAATAGATTAGGAAGATTAAATTATGCCAAAACCATACAGTGAAGACTTACGAAGAAAAGTAATAGAAGCTTATGAAAGTAAAAATATGAAAATTAAAGAAATTTGTAAAGTGTTCAATATCACTAGAAAGACTTTATTTTTATCAAGAAAAAGAAAAAAAGAAACTGGGCATATAAAACCAATTTTGAATTATCAAAAAGGACATAGCCACAAAATAAAGGATTTAGATGAATTAAAAAATTATTTAGCAGAAAATAAAGATGTTACAGTTCAAAAAGTAATTGATAAATTTGGAAATATGACTAAAGAAACAGTTTATAACTATTTTAAAAAACTAAATTATACATATAAAAAAAACTTTTCTATATGAACAAAGAGATAAAAATAAACAAGAAGATTTTTTAAAAGAAATAGCTAAAATAATGAATGAAGATTTAGTATATATTGATGAATCTGGAATTGATGATAATGAATTTTATAAATATGGTTGATCTGAAAAAGGTAAAAGATTATTTGATAATAAACCCGCATATAAAATAAAGAGAATGAGTATAATTGGTTCACTAAATAAAGGTAAATTAAAAGCCTTATGAGCATTTGAAGGACATTGCAATAGTAAAATTTTTGAATCATATGTTAAAAATAAACTAATTCCAGTATTAAAGCGTGGACAAATTATAGTTTTAGATAATGCAACGTTTCATAAATCTAAATTAACACAACAATTAATTGAAAATGCTGGATGCAAACTATTATTTCTTCCGCCATATTCTCCTAATTTAAATCCAATTGAACATTTTTGATTTGCTATAAAACATAATATAAGAAAAATATTACCAAATTATTGACCAAATATTAAAAAAGCGATTGATTTTGTTTTTCAAGATATGAGTAAACATTACTTTAGTTAGCTATAAATAGTTAAAAGAGTTTCCTAATTTTTCTCTTTTTTTCTTCTAATGAGTCTGATTCAGATATATTATAAGAATCTTCAATATTATTTATAAATGCATAATTAATTTCAGCATTAATTTGATTTTTAGCAATAAGTTTTAAGATAAAATCAGCAGTATCTGCTTCTAAAGCAAATGTGTAAATTTCAAATTCATCTTCATTAATAATTTCCGTTTTAGTAGAAATTTTTAAAATATGATTTTGTTCATCAATAATAATTTTACAAACCTCAAGTTTTTTACCAGTTAAAATCTTATAAATAATTACTTTATCATTATTATTTTTATCAAAACCCAAATCGCCTTGATAAAATTGACTATTTTTTACTGCTGTTGCTTTAGTATTTAACTCTCCTGCCATGTCCTTAGACTCCTTTCAGTTATTTATTAATATATAAAATTAACAAAAACCCGTAAAACAAATATAAAATCTATTTCTTGGGTCGCTATACAACAAATATTAATTTTATGTTTAATTTTACATTAATCATTGCTAGAAAAACTATTGATTAATCTAACCTTCATTAGATTATAGCATGTTCTTAATAAAAAACAAATTTAAGTAAGTATTTCAGTATTTATGAAATTATTATTATATAATCTAATTATAAAGTTTATGAAAATAATGGTGGAAACAATGAAAATAATTGCAAAAAATAAAAAAGCGTACTTTAATTATGAATTATTAGAAAAATTAGAAGTGGGAATTGTTTTGACTGGTTCTGAAATTAAATCAATTCGTTTAGGTAATGTATCTTTACAGGATAGTTATGTAACTTTTAGTAATAATGAAGCTTATATTATTAATATGAACATTAATACTTATAAATTTACTACTAGTTATATACTTGATCCATTAAGAAAAAGAAAATTACTTTTAAATGCTCGTGAAATTAAAAAAATTCAACAAGAACAAAAGCAAAAAAACTTAACTGTTGTTCCAACAATGATATATTTAAATAGTAAAAGTAGAGCAAAGTTAGAAATAGCATTGGCTCGTGGTAAAAAAAATTATGATAAAAGAGAGACCATTAAAAATCGTGATGCAGTAAGACAAATCAAAAAATAATAATTTAATTAAGAAAGGAAAAAACTATGATAATATGATTACCTTTCTTAATAATCTTTTGTTTATTTACAAGTTTTTATTTATTTTTTCTTTTTAAGCAAAAGATAAATAAGTGACAATGATTATTTATTAGTTATTATTTTTTTCTTTATCTTGGTATTAATAGTTTAAAAGTTATTAATAATTTTTTAGTTTTATCATTAACTAATTTAGTAACTGAATCAATTAGTATTACAGTAATTATTTCGCTTACTGTAATTATTTTTCCTATACCAGCTACTTTTTTTACTGCAAAATTTAAAAAAAGAAAGTTGTATATTTGATGAATGCATAGTTGACTTTTGGTTACTTGCTGTTTAGTTTTAATTGTACCAAATTTATGATCTTTGATTTTGTTAAATATTGCGTTAGGAATGAGTACTGCATCATTAGGAGTTCATGAATTAATGTTCAATGAACAATATTTTGTAAAATCACATGCTTTTTTAACTTTTACTATACTTATTGTTCCAGGATTATTGGCAAGTTTAATTATTATACCAATTAATATGCTTACGTTTAATATTTCAACTATTACAATTTCAAAAATCAGTTATTTTATTATTGCTGCTTTGTGTTTTTTCATTTTAACTTTTTTCATGTCTTTTCTTTTACGAGAAGATCCAAAAAATATGGGTATGCACGATGAAATAGTTTTAAAAAAAATTAAAACTTTTTCTCAATGAAAAATAATAATTTTAATTATGTTTGGATTAACTATTTATTTAATTTATTATTTAATGAATTCTCAATTTTTTAATTATAGAATAAGTAATATTGATCAAAGATGGCATGTTTATAAAACTTTATTTACTACTTTGCCACAAGTAATTGGTGTTTTTTTATTGGGATGATGATTATATTATTTTTTCAGTGCTAATATTGCTTTATATTTTGGTTTTGGGATTTATATAGTAAGTATTATGATTAGTTTAGTAACTAATAATATTTACGCAGTTTTGATTTCACAAATTTTATCCAATATTGCTTTTGGTATTTGTAGTTTTGTTGTATATAGTTTGGTTTTAGATTGAAATTATCGACAATTAATGCCTATCACAGGAATTTATGCATCATGTATAGCTATTTTAACTTGTAGTGTTGATTTACTCGATAGTTTTATTAATTATAATTTAATTACTTTAAATAACGAAATAATGTTTTATATTGGTAATAGTATTGCGTTATTAACTGTTATTAGTTTAATATTTATTATGTTATTTTCTTCAAATTATTGAGTGACAGAAAAGCATAATGTTTTAATGACAAAATAAGTTTATTTTTAGATATTATATTTAAAGTGTTAATTATTAAAATACTTGTAGTTTATTTTTAAAGTTTTAAAATATTAATTTATAATTATTTTTTATTTTTATAATTAATTTAATGTTTCTATAAATTAATTATAAAAATAAAAAGGAGGTTTTTAATATGAAAACATTATTAGCAGCAGTAGGTGCTTTAACATTATCAACAACCATAGGAAATTTAACTGAGGATGTTTTAAAAACAACTTCACAAAAAACTAAATTTGAAAATAATAATATTAAAAATAAAACAATTTTAGAAAAACAATATAGTGCAATTGACTTAGCTGATATCATTACTGAATATAATTTGGGAAAAGTTAATAGTGGAAAAGATCTAATGCCATCTAAAATGAGTTTATTAATAGGAATTAAAGAAGTAAATAAAAAAGCTGCATTACTAACTATTGAAAATTTTGATATTAAAAAATATAGTGTAAGTTCTGTTACGATTATTGGTAAGAATAACTATGTAGGTGAAGTAACTTTACAATATAATATTATTAATTTTGTTCCTCAAAAATTAGCAGATGAAAATATTTATGATTTGGGTGTTGATTCACAAGGTAATATTTTTAGGACACAAGAAGATAAAGTTTATAAGCTTACACCAACGGAATTGGAGTTAATGTTAGAACCTGTTTAGAATCTTTTTAATAAAACTGAAATAAAGGAAAGAACAACCATTTGTAAACTAGTATTTAGTTTTCTTTCACAATTTTTTCATAATCTTCTGTATTTTTCTAATCAAGCAAAGCTTCGTTCTACAATTCATCTTTTTGGTAATACTACAAAAGTATGTAGTTCATTGCGTTTTATAATTTCAACATTTGCATTTATGATTGTTTTGATTTCAGAAGCAAATTTTTCACCAGTATAACCAGCATCTACTATTATTTTTTGAACTGCAGAAAGATTTTCTTTTTCATTTTCAATCATTATTATAGCGCTATTACGATCTGTTTTTTCTGCTGTGGTTATGTAAATTGCATGTGGTAAACCTTGAGAATCAACAATAATATGACGCTTTATTCCTGAAATCTTTTTACCAGCATCATAACCTTTATTTTCAGTAGTATCTGTATTTTTAACACTTTGCGAATCAATTATACAAAAACTAGTTTGTTCTTTGCGATTATTGTTGATACGAACTTTTTTAACCAATTTTTTTTAAAATTAATTGCCATACACTAGCTTCTTTACCGTTATTTTTACTTCAAATTTGAAAATAATAATATACAGTTTGTCATTTTGGAAAATTTTTTGGTAGCATTCTTCATTGACAACCACTTTTTAATACATATAAAATTGCACAAAATACTTCATATAAATCTAAACTTCTTGGTTTTGTTTTCTTTTTGCTATTTTGGAATGGCAACACTTTTTAGGACTATTTTTTGGTAGACATTTGTTTTTGATAATTAACTGGAGTTAAGTAGTTTAAAGTGCTGTGGATTCTTATGTTGTTGTATCAATTGATGTAATCAAATAATTCTAATTTTAATTGGATTAATGATCTAAAATTTTTATCATTAATAAATTCAGTTTTGAAAGTTTTAAAAGTTGCTTCAGCAACAGCATTGTCATAAGGACAACCTTTTTTGCTTAAAGAGCGAGTAATATTGAATGCTAGTAAAAGTTTATCAATAATTTTATTATTAAATTCATTACCACAATCACTATGAAATATTTGAATATCTTTTAAACAGCGATTTGATTGCATAAATGCTTGATGTACTAATAAGGCATCTTTTCTAGTACCTACACTATGTCCAATAATTTCGCGGTTAAATAGGTCAATTAATAAGCAAATATAGTTTCATTTACCATTAACTTGAACATAAGTTAAATCACTGACAATAACTTCATTTTTAAGCCTATTATTAAAGTTTCTATTCACAAGATTAGTGATTTTTTCATCATTTACTTTGTTATTATGATTTTTGAATGATAATTTAGTGTATTTTGATATTAAATTATGCTTATTCATAATTTCTTTAATTTTTCGTCTTGATAAATAAATTTCTTGGTTTTCTAATATTACTTTTAATCTTCTTGTTCCATAAACACATTTATTTTCTTTAAAAGCACTAATAATAGCTTCATCATAAATATTATTTTGAATTTTATTTTCTTTTTTCTTTAAATTAAAATAATATGTTGATTTAGAAATTTTTAAAAAATGACACATTGTGCGAATTTTATATTTAAACTTATTGTTTGTAATAATTTCTATTTTCTGCCTATTATTAGTGCTGCTTGCTTTAAAATATCATTTTCCATTCGTAATTGTTTTAATTCTTTTCTTAATTTAATTAATTCATTTTCTTCAACAGAACGATTATCTTTAGCTTTAAAACTACCTGAATTAGTAAATTGCTTAATTCAATTATAAGTAGCTGCTCTTGTAACATTATATTCTTTAGCAAGGTAAGATACTGATTTGCCGCTTTGATATAAAGCTACTATTTGTTTTTTAAATTCATCGGTATATGAATTAATATTGGCCATAATTATAGTTCCTTTCTTTCAACTAATTTGTTCACTTGTCTACGTAATTAGTGTCCAATAAAGTGTAACCCATCCACTTCCTAATCTATTTTAATTATTGCTGAATTGTACTTTTAAATTCAAAAACTGTTTAAATTACATATTATTATTTTACATTATTTATGAGTAAATATTACTTTAGTTAGCTATATATAAAAATATTTCTTAGTTTTATAGAAAATTATTTATATATGATTTAATATTGAATTTAATATAATAAATAATAAAATAACCTATTTCATGATTATTTTTTAGACCATAAATAAAATGTAATTATGAAGTGGGATTTTTATTTTTTTTAATATTTTCAAAATGTTTTAACAAATCACTATTGAAATAAAATTTAAGCATATTAAATACTTTATTACATAAAATTATATAAAATATGGTCATGCCATTATAAAAAAATTAAGAATTTAAGAGAGGTTTTTTATGTCTGAAAAAAGTAAAAAAAGAAAATTATTACTGCCATTGTTGGTGGTACTACTTTAGTTGGTGGAGCCACTGCTGGTATTTTGTATACTTCTGATATAGAAGCAAAAAACGAGGAAGAAAATGAAAAAGAAAAAAAATAAAATCACAATCTAATCCAAAAATTTTATTACCTAAACCACCAAATTCAAATAGACAATCAAATCGTTATAAATATACAATAATACAACAACAAGATACAATTTACGTTGATAGTAATGGAAAAGAGCAAACAACTAGTAAAATAGATTTATCAGATATAAAAACTACTGAAATTGTTCAAATTGGATTTTATGAAAATAAAATTGGAGAAATTCAAGCTGTTAAAATGCCAAAAACAATTCAAAAAGTACCAGATCAGTTACCATCAGAAATAACAAGTACAAAACAGATGTTTCAAAGTGCTTCATCATTTAATCAAGATATTTCGGGTTGAGATGTTTCAAATGTTACAGATATGAGTGATATGTTTGCATATGCAACTTCATTTAATCAGAATATTTCAGTTTGAAGAGTAGAAAAATTAAAAATTATGAGAGGTATGTTTTTTAATGCACATGCTTTTGATCAAAATATTTCAAGTTGAAATGTAAATAAAGTGACAGATATGTATGGTTTGTTTGCTGGTGCAATAACGTTTGATCAAAATTTATCACAATGAAATGTTTCAAAAGTAATAATTCATGATAATTTTGCTATTAATTCTCGAATTAGTAATAGCATTGATAAATTGCCAAATTTTAATTTTTAGATTTTATAATTTATGATGAAAATTTGAAAGAATTATTAGTAATTTTTAAGAAAACCAAAAATTGCTTTATATTAGAAAGTAATGTATAATATTAGCGGGGATGTTCTGGTTTCGACAGGAGTGAACAACTAATTGTGGCAGTGGTTTGGTAGACCATAATACTACGAGGTTTCATAACCGGAAAACAAACTAAAACCGTAGTACCTAACTGATTCACAACAAAGTTAAACAACTTTGGATTTGGTTTAGGAAATCAAGCAGTTTTACCTGTTTAATTACTTAAGAAGTAAATACTACCGTTGCTAATAGCAAGTTTATCAATATTAGTAACGTATCATAAGGATAAACTAGAAAAAATGATGTTAATAAATTTTTTCGAATTTCCATTAACTAGCTATTCATAATTTCGTATAATTTGTTATTAAATAGTGATTTTTCTAAATTATACTAAACTGTAGATACAGTTAGTCAGTTAACTTTTGGACGCGGGTTCGATCCCCGCCATCTCCACCATAAATTAAATGCACAATTGTGCTTTTTTTATTATTTAATTTAATAATTAATTATAAATAACTTTATAAAATTTTAATTAGTGAAATAAATAATAAAAAAATATTTAAATATTTTATGAATAATATTGTAAAACAAGTTGCAAATAGTAACTAGTCTTGGTAATATTGAAAAGTCTTTAAATTTTTTTAATTATATTTGGAGCCGTGGCCAAGTGGTTTAAGGCATAAGTCTGCAAAACTTTGATCGTCGGTTCGAATCCGATCGGCTCCTCCAAAATATTAATAATATTTGCAAATATACTTGTAAATATTACTTTTAATAAGTTATAATTGATTAGGTTTAATGATTTAATGAGTTACTATAAATTTTAGTAATTAAATGCGCCTGTAGATCAATTGGATAGATCGTTTGACTACGGATCAAAAGGTTGTGGGTTCAAGTCCTGCCAGGCGCACCATCGGGATGTGGCTCAGCTTGGTAGAGCGCTCGGTTTGGGACCGAGAGGTCGCAGGTTCGAATCCTGTCTTCCCGACCATTATTAAAAACAAGGGCCCTTAGCTCATTTGGTAGAGCGCCTGCCTTGCACGCAGGAGGTGGTCGGTTCGATCCCGATAGGGTCCACCATTTATATATCGGTTTAAACATTTAAACTAAAACTGGCGAGGTAGCTCAGTTGATTAGAGCGTTCGGTTCATACCCGAGAGGCCATGGGTTTGAGTCCCATCCCCGCTACCATAGTCTAGGACCCTTAGCTTAGTTGGTTAAAGCTCCCGGCTCATAACCGGGCGAGCATTGGTTCGAATCCGATAGGGTCCACCATACTTAAATACTCGGAGGCTTACCCAAGTCCGGTTGAAGGGAACAGTCTTGAAAACTGTCAGTGCGCAAGTGCTCGAGGGTTCGAATCCCTCAGCCTCCTCCATTATTATTAAATTTTATACATCGCGGAGTGGGGAAGTGGTATCCCGTCGGGCTCATAATCCGAAGATCATTGGTTCAAATCCAGTCTCCGCAACCACGGTCTTGTGGTAAAGTGGTTAATACGCCTCCCTGTCACGGAGGAGATCGCGGGTTCGATCCCCGTCAAGACCGCCATTTAGAAAATAAAACATAAGCAGTATTAATTTAGAGAGTAAGTAAAAGGTCTTACTCTTTTTTATTGTTGTAATTAATAATTATTTTATTCATTATGGAAGAAAGTTTTTGATTGATTAAGTAAATTAAAAATATTAAAATACACGTATAATTTAAATAATCAATATAATTTTATTTAAATTTAACTATTACTTTATAATAGTTTTTTTTAAAAAGGAGCAAAAATATGCTAAACAATTTATTAAACTTTAATAACTCATCTTCAAGTATTATAAGTAGCAATAATGTTGAGACATTGATACCAGTGAATAATGCATTAACATTAGAAAATGGTATCAATGAACCAATTTTAAAAAATATATAGCTAACTAAAGTAATGTTTATTCATATCTTGAAAAACAAAATCAATCGCTTTTTTAATATTTGGTCAATAATTTGGTAATATTTTTCTTATATTATGTTTTATAGCAAATCAAAAATGTTCAATTGGATTTAAATTAGGAGAATATGGCGGAAGAAATAATAGTTTGCATCCAGCATTTTCAATTAATTGTTGTGTTAATTTAGATTTATGAAACGTTGCATTATCTAAAACTATAATTTGTCCACGCTTTAATACTGGAATTAGTTTATTTTTAACATATGATTCAAAAATTTTACTATTGCAATGTCCTTCAAATGCTCATAAGGCTTTTAATTTACCTTTATTTAGTGAACCAATTATACTCATTCTCTTTATTTTATATGCGGGTTTATTATCAAATAATCTTTTACCTTTTTCAGATCAACCATATTTATAAAATTCATTATCATCAATTCCAGATTCATCAATATATACTAAATCTTCATTCATTATTTTAGCTATTTCTTTTAAAAAATCTTCTTGTTTATTTTTATCTCTTTGTTCATATAGAAAAGTTTTTTTTATATGTATAATTTAGTTTTTTAAAATAGTTATAAACTGTTTCTTTAGTTATATTTCCAAATTTATCAATTACTTTTTGAACTGTAACATCTTTATTTTCTGCTAAATAATTTTTTAATTCATCTAAATCCTTTATTTTGTGGCTATGTCCTTTTTGATAATTCAAAATTGGTTTTATATGCCCAGTTTCTTTTTTTCTTTTTCTTCATAAAAATAAAGTCTTTCTAGTGATATTGAACACTTTACAAATTTCTTTAATTTTCATATTTTTACTTTCATAAGCTTCTATTACTTTTCTTCGTAAGTCTTCACTGTATGGTTTTGGCATAATTTAATCTTCCTAATCTATTTTAATTATTGCTGAATTGTACTTTTAAATTCAAAAACTGTTTAAATTACATATTATTATTTTATATTATTTATGAGTAAATATTACTTTAGTTAGCTATATTATCATTAAATTTTTTATATAATATTGAAATGAGTTCTAAAGAACAACTGCAGTTACTAACGGCAGAACAAATACAATTATTTACGCAAAAACATATTAAAGTGTTTAATAAAAAACAAATTCAAGCATTTACAGCCAAACAAATTCCAGTGTTTACAAAATGACAAATTAAAGCATTTAGTCCAAAACAAATTAAAGCATTTAGTCCAAAACAAATTCAATCGTTCACAAACAAACAAATACCAAAATTTAAACCAGAACAAATAGAAAAATTTACAGTTGAACAAATCCAATCTTGTACAGAAGAGCAAATTCATTTTTTGACAGCAGAACAACGAAAAATTTTTGAGGGAAAAATAAATAAATATTTTAATAGCACAACAGTTGCTTCAACAACAGTAAAACAAGTTGAAAAATTTAATTCAAAACCAATGCAATTATTATCAAAATCAGAAATTCAATCATTATCATTAGAACAAATTTCATGATTTAATCAAGAACAATTGGCAACATTTAAATTAGAGTCAGAGCAAGTTGAAAACAATAAATTAGTTTCAATGTCTTTTTGAATTTTACCTATTTTACCTCTTTGTTTAGTTGGAGGCTTAATAGGTTTTAATTAGAACTAATTTTAAATCAAATAATAACTTAGAAAGAAATAATGCAAATAAATCACAAGAATTAATAAATATAAATAATGAAGAAGAAATATTAATTATGGATAATATTGAATTACAATCTGTATGTGATGAAAATATAGAAAGTCTAAATAATCAAGTTGATAAGTGAAAACAAATAAACTCAATAGATTTATCATATTCTCAGTCACACTTAGCAAGTGTAAGTATTTCTGGATACTCCATATAATCAAAAAAATATTTAAACAATACTATATTATTAAAATAAACAATAATTATTGAAAATTATTGTTTATTTTTCATATTATTTGTAGTTAAAAATAGATATTATTAATTATGTTTGTATTTATTTTAAAATAATAATTTGATTATTTTATAGATTTAAAATTCGGATATAAGTTAACTATATAGTTTTTAAATAAAATGCATTATAATTATTTTATAGGATGGGTGAAAGATATGGATAAATCATTAGATAAACAATTTTTAACTACAAGTAATCTTATTGGTCAAAAAGAGGTAAAGAAATTAAAGGAAACTCCTTTACCTTCATTATTAGATTTAAATTTAACAAGAGTTTATTTTACTAGTCTTGGTGATGGTTTTTCGCGAATATTTATTTTAACTATTCAAATTTTTTGAATTGGTTTGATTTTTTTTAATGGCATTGGTTTTGGTCAATTGGTTGCTAATCTTCCTGATATACCATCAGCACCAGTTTTTCAAAGTGCAATATTAAAAGTAGTAGCAATGTTAGTTACTGTTTTATTTGCTTTTATAATTTTAATTATGATTTTACCCGTTTTTTTATCTAAAACTATTAGAGGTATTGGTTTAAGTTGTTTATTTTTTTTAATATTTGGTTCTATTGTTAACTTAATAATTATTGGTATTAGTTTTTTTATGTTTTCTTATAGTGACAGTCCTTATCGAATAACAGTATTGATTTTCGCGGTTATAGCACTCTTATTATGATGAATTGCTATTTTGCATTGATGATTAAATACTATTGAAAATAAAAAATATTTAATTAAAAGTATTATTAAAATGTATGAATTAAGTTTTAGATAATGGAAATTTAGGTGAATAATATATGGCTAAAAAGAAAGATAATGATGATTGAAGAAAACTAAATAATATTACTAAATATGTTACTGGTAAAGTAGAACCAGTAAAAGTAAAAAAAAGTTTTCTGACAATAATTATTTCTTTAATTATGATAATTGGTTTAGCAATTAGTACTTTTTTTATTGCTCTTGCTATGCAGAGTGCTTTTAATATTGGTGATTTTAAACAAAATATTTCAGAAGAATCAATTATTGTTGATATGAATGATGTTCCAATTGATAGTAGTAATAAAAATTTACGTTTGTCATTTTTTGAAGAAGAATCAAAAAAACAAGTTTTTGATTTATTAATAAAAGAATCTTGATGAGATAGTTTTTTTCCAACTAATATTACTAATTATGATTTCACTTTTTATAAACCTAATAGTAATGATGAATTAGATAAGAGTTTAATTCAAACTGATGGTGTTACTAAATTTGATTTAAAATTAAAGTTACAATCTTCATTTATTGAATTTAAAATACCAGTAATTGCATTAATTAAAAATACTGCTAAATTTTATGAAAAATTTATGATGTTTAATCAATTTGAAGGAAAATTTAGTAAACATATTTCAGGAAAATTTCCAAATGGTAGTGATTATTTGCAAGAACAATGAACACATGGTTATTTATCAACTAATTTTTATTATGCGGATAAAATTGATAATACTGTTATTTATAAAACAATCGAAGATGAAATTAATAAATTTATTAATGATTATGAAGAAGAATTTGCTAGTACTACTCATCTTTATCCAATAATATCAACAATTCCTTTACCAAATATTGACTTTAATGATGTAGCTACTATTAAACCATATTTCGAATTAGTTTATAATCCCGAATTAAATTATGTTGGTAATGCTGTGAGTAGTTCCAAAGAATATGTTAACCTTTATTCATATTCTTCAAATTTTCCATTAAAGCCTTTTTATATAACATATGTTTCTAATCCAAATGTTGTTTATGATTTCATTGAGTTAAAACCAACAAGTATTGAAGAGGTTATTGATTATTTTAAAGTTAAGCCTATTGATTTTGTTCCTTTTAGTATGGTACAAGAAGCAGTAGATAGTGATGAATCATTAATAAAATATAGTCCTCCACATGTATTATTGACTAGTGATAATAGTGGTAATCATTTTAAATATAAGGAATTGAGTTATTATTTTGGTTTTTCAAATTCAATAAATAATAGTATTGAAAATATTAATGTTAATGATTATGTTAATATTGGTGATCTAGAAACTTTTTTAGAAAATAAATATTGACAAGAAATATATCAATTTGCAAAAAATAATTCTACTTTTTTCTTATTAGATTATCCTGATTCGACGGTTGATCCAAATATTAATTGAAATCTTGTTATTAAATCACTTGCTACTTTTAAAGGATATTTTGTTAAAGCTTTAAATGTACAAATTGATGAGTTAACTGCTTTTACTTTTTTAGATATTGATGGTAATAATTTATCATTAAAGGCAACTGATATTATTAAGACTGATGATATTAAAAAAATTAGATTTCATATTGGAAAAGATTTGACAAGCAGTGGCTATGTTCCCAAACCTCATAGTTTTAATTTTACTTTTAAAGTAAAGTGAATTTAAATACTTAAAAATAAGTGTTGATTTTATGAAAATGGGTTAAATTTTGATAACTATAATTTAATATTTATATACTACTTATATAAAATAGTTTTAATTATATAGGTTATTAATTGTAAAATTAATATAAATTTGTTATTATTCTTATGTATAAAAAATATAAATAATATAGTAGTTTTTAACCCATTGTTTGTTGAGATAAAAGCAAATGGGTTTTTATTTTGAAAGGAAAATTATAAATGATATTGCAAAAATATAAAAAAATAAAATTAGCAACCTTATTTTTATTTATTTTAACTATTTTAATTATGGTAATTGGTTTAATGTTAATTGGTTTTTCAAATTTTGATAAAAGTTTTTTTGAAAATCTTAAATTATATAAAGAAAAAAGACTTATTATAGAAATAACACTAGAAATAACAAATGGATTTAGTTTATTAAATTATATGAGTGTAAATTATATTTTAAATCATTCTGCAGAAAATATATGTTCATCAGTAATTCATAATTATGATGGTTATTATGATTGAGTTCAGTTACAAATTGGAGTTATTTTTTGTATAATTTTAACTCCAATTTTTGGATTTTTTACTATTGCATTAACTTTTTTAATTATTGGTTTAAAAGTAAAAATAAAAAATAATAATTTTTGAGATGCAATCCAAAAATGTGAAATAATTAACAGTTATTATGTTCATTAGGTATTTTGTTTTTAAAATATATTAAGTATTATTTTTAGTGAATCAACAAAATATTTTATTTTATATATTGATTTATAATTTCTTATTTATTTAAAAAATATTTTTAATAATTATTTAATTTTGGATGGTCAAAGTTAAATAATTATTTTTTTGTTTTTTAATTTTGTCATATTATATCTTAAAAAAATAAATTTAAATTTGATAATATGTTTATTTAATAATTTTGTAAAGTTAAACGCTTATAATTTTGATTTATATCAGATACTATTATTAAGTTTTAATACCTAAAATAAGTTATAATATAAATAAAAAATAAGGGGTGTTAGATATATGGAAGAAAAAAAAGATGACTTAAAAAATACTCCATTGTCAAATGTTGATAATAGTATTATCAAATCAAATAATGATAATCCATCATTTAAAGATATTGAAGAACAACGTTTTACTACTTATAATCCGTTATTAAGTGATAGTATTAAATTTAAAAGAATGTATTGAAGTTCAAAAATGGAAAATATTGCTCGTATTTTGTTACTTACGGTTTCATGTTTTCATTTAATTTTTTCTTATTTTTTAGCTAACAATTTGGTTAATCAAATTTTGAGTAATAAAGGTAGTAACATGAACCCAACTTATATAATTTATATATTTTTAATTATAACTCTGGGATTTAATTTTATATTTTATTTACCAGTAGCGATTGGTCGCACTGCTAGTGCTATGTTTGGATGATCAATTGTTTATATTATTTTAGCAATTGCTTATTTTATAGTTTTAGAAGTATTTTGTACAATTTTGTTAGTGGTTAATGGATTAGTAAATGAAACTGTTTCTGCAGAAGTTCCAATATTTATGATTATTGTTTTACTAATAACTGTTTTATGATTAATTGCTGCTTGTTTATTAATTGTTAAAAGTGATGATGTAAGAAGAGAATTAAGTGTCGAATAAATAATAAGTAAAGGAGAATATAATGAATACAGATAGTTTACTTTCTAAGCGAATTGAACAATTAATTAAAGTAATTAGCACTGATGTTTATGAAAAAGAAACTGTTTTTAAACTTGCTATTTTGGCGTTATTATCAGGAGAATCAATATTTTTATTAGGATTACCAGGAATTGCTAAATCATTAATTTCACGACGAATTAAATATGCGCTTCATGATGGGCGAAATTTTGAATATTTAATGAATCGTTTTTCTACTCCAGAAGAAATTTTTGGACCAATCTCAATCAAAGATTTATTAAAAGGTAACTATGTAAGAATTATTGATCAATATTTACCTGCTGTTGATATTGCTTTTTTGGATGAAATTTGAAAAGCAGGCCCTTCAATTCAAAATACTTTACTAACTATTATTAATGAAAAAATCTTTCGTAATGGTGGTGTTGATATCAAAGTACCATTAAAACTATTAATTTCAGCTTCCAATGAATTACCAGAAAGTGGTAAAGGTTTAGAAGCTTTATTTGATCGTTTTATTATTAGAATGATAGTTTATGGTTTAACTAATGAAGAAAATTTTAATGATATGCTAGAAAGTATTACTAGTTTAGAAGTAAAAGTTCCGCTTGAATTACAAATTAAAACATCTGAATATGAAAAGTGATTAAAAGAATTGGAAACTACTGTTACTTTAAGCAAAGAAACATTAAATTTTATTTCTCGTTTTCGTAAAATTTTAACAGAAGCAACTAATGGTAAAGCTTACATTTCTGATCGAAGATGAAAAAAAATTGCTAAATTAATAAAAGCTTCAGCTTATTATAATGGCAGAACAACTACTGATAAGCCTGATTTATTGATTATTCCTTACTGTATTTGAGATAATGAAGATCAAGAAAAAGAATATACAAAACTTTTCAATGAAGCATATTGTGAAGATTTAACTTACACATTGAAGCAAAATCAGATTGAACTGGAAAGTGAGTTGGAAACATTAAGTAATAATGCCGAAAACATTAAAGATAGTCAAAATCAACCATCTATTTACTCCAATCCATTTTCTGAAGAAATTAAAGGTATATATTATCGTTTATTATGACATAGTGATGAATTTCCAATTTGTTTTATTAGTAGAAAGGATTTTCAGTTATTATTACGACGTAATAAAAAAAGTCATAATATTCAATTATTTTATGGTAAAAGTTTAAGTAAAATGGAAGGTAATCAGAAGTTTGAACTACAATTAAAAAATTCTAGTGAATTAATAAATATTACAAATAATTCTATAATTCAAGTTGAATTAACTAATACTGATAGTAAATCACAATTTGGAAATATTAATAGTCAAATTAAAGATTTAAAGCAACAAATTAATGAATTAAAAGTACATTTTGAACAAGAATATCATCGTTTAAGTAAAACCAATTCTATATTTTTTGATGAACAATTTAAATCACTATTAGAAATGGCATTTTTTGATAAAATTTCACAAATACCTGAAGCAGAAACCAAAAAGACTCTTTCATCAGAATCACTAACTGAAGATTCACCAATAACTATCCCAAATGTTAATGACACTAATAATAATTCTGATGTTAATTAAAATAGGTGATTAGTATGGAACAATTAATTGAATCCCATGTTTCACAAATTTTAGAAACTAAATTAAAAAAAATGTCTTTATCAGAAACAAATTTAAGTAGTTTTGCTTGATTTAAAAAAAATTTTGCTTGATTAACTCCGGAATTTGATCAACAAATTAGTCATTTTTATTTAAATGAAGTTTTAGAAAAAAGTAAAAATATTGTTATTAGTCCCATCATTAAAAGAGAATTACGATTATATTTCTGAGTTATGATTAATGGTATTGATAGATTAAAAAATAATTGACAAGAAATTTACACTAGGGCAAAAGCTCTTGATTCACTAATGATTAATTATTTTCATTATTTTCAAGAAAAATTTAAGGATCGTAAACTTAATAGTAAATTAACTTTTGATAATTTTACAAGACATTGAGAAAGTTTAATTGTTCAAAGAATTGTAAATTATAAGTTATTTGAAACTATGCAAATGCGTCAAAAGTATTTAACAATGTGAAGTAATAATATTAAAATTATTAATGAAGTAAGGCATATTGTTGGTTTTGCTTGAAATTTTTTTGGACGATTTTGAGAAGGAGATTTAAATGATTTTAAAAAAATTAATTTAAATACTATTATACAATATGGTGAAATTTTAAATAAGAATCCAGCTATTATTGAAATTGCTAGACTACTTGGTCGTTGAAAAGGAATTTCAGGTTTAACAGAAAAGCAGGTTCATCAAAAAGTACAAATTGAATATGAATTAAAGCCATTAGGAAAATGGCCTGAAGAAATAGTAGGAATTACCGAGGGTAAAGATTTAGAACATTTATTACCATTAGAATTAGTTAATCTTGCTATTCCAGAGTTAAATGCTATTTTTTATAAAAAATTTGTTGAAGAAAAGTTAGCAATTACAGAGTTTGAATCAATGGATTTAGTTGCCACTGAACATCTTGTTGAAGAAGTTGTAGAAGTACCAATTCCCGAAAGTGAAGGCCCTTTTATCTTATGCATTGATACATCTAAATCAATGAGTCATAGTCCGGAAATTATTGCAAAATCAATTGCGCTGGCTATTAGTAAAATTGCTTTACAAGAAAAAAGACCGTGCTATATGATTAATTTTTCTGGTAAATTTGAAACTTATGACTTATCTAATTTAGTTTCATCAATTCCTAATCTAATTCATTTTTTAGGTCATAGTTTTAAAGGACATACTAATATTAATCCAGCTATTAGTCATGCTTTAACAATTATGCAATCTAAGACATATCATAATGCAGACTTATTGGTAGTTTCTGATTTTTTATCTGCTAATATTACTAAAAATAATATTAATTTAATGTTACAACTAAAAGCAAAAGCTAATCGCTTTCATGCTATTAATATTGCTTCTTCAACATTACCTAATAATTTTGAAAAATATTTTACTAATTATTGACATTATGATCCTCGTGATCCATTTGCTGCGCGAAAAATTGCATTAAATTTAGCTAAAACTAAAAATAAATCTTAATCTTAATTTTGATAGTTATTTTTTGCTTTAATAATGATAAAATATTATTAAAGGGAAAAAATAAACTGATAATGAGAGATGGATAACATGAAAAAAAATAATTTAATTTTAAGTAAAACATTAGTTATTATTAGTGTTTTAACAGTAACAATTAGTTTATCAATTTTTCCATTATTTAATTGGGGTGTTCCATTAAAAAACAATATTGCTATTATTATTACTTTAATCGTTAATAAAGAACCAATTACTAGTAGTTTTTATAAACAATTAATGACTAGTGATAGTATAGTTTCTTTATATACTTTTGGAACATTATTGATTTTTAATTTAACTTATTTAATACCATTAATTTTTATTAAAAAACCTTTTTCAAGATCAGTTTTTGCTATACACATGTTATTAATAACCTTAGTATTGATACTTTTTGTATTAGTACTTTTTAATTACTTTAATATTAGAAATTTTCAAACTATTCCTTTTAAAGATTTATGAACAATTCCTTGAGCAGGTATTGGTTTAAGTTTACTTACTATTTTTTGATATGGCTTAAAAAATTTATGAGTTAATCCTCCACAATTATCAAAAAAAACTAATGATTATAGTAAAAACAAAAAAGAAGAAATTAAAAGTGATGATTTACCATCATATGAAGATTTACAATTACAATTGAAAATGTTAAAAAAACAATTAAAAGAAGTTAGAAATATTAAAACTAAGAAATAATAAAAGTATTTTAGACTTTTAATTAGATCATTAGCAAACTTTGTTTTTTGATATTTGTTGTTGGTTGATTACTAGAGTTAGGTGAATTTATTTCATTTTTACTTGAGTTTAAAATTCATGATTGCTATTGAAGAAGGTAATTTAAAAAAACTATGAAATTAGTAAAAAATGGCGCCAATGTCAATTATAGAAACTTTAAATATTCCATTTGTAAAAAACTTACCGGTAAAGTGACTTCTTATCCAGATAAAAATACTAGTGGTAATACTCCATTAACAAAAGCCGCCAAAAAAGGATATTTAAATATAGTTAAATTTTTAGTTGAAAACGATGCCAATGTTAATCATATAATTAATTATAATAGACTTACTGCATAACGTTTTTAAGTTTTAATGATAAATTATAAAATCCTGCAATTAAATTAAATCTTAAAAATATTCGTTTTCTACCTTTTCTAAATTTATAACCAATAATTTTAAAACATTTTAAAAATGCAAAAACATGTTCAATTTTTCTGCGAGTTTTATTAATAATCTTATTAAAAATTTTAATTTTACTTGTTTTAGGATTATTTTTACTAGTTTTAATGGGTAAAAATGTATTAGGACGGTTGTCAAATTTACGAAATAATTAATTATCATATTAGTAACTTATTTCCAAAAATGAATTATTTGAAAAATAATGAAAAATTAGACAAAATTACTCTCTTTAACCCTTAAATTTAAATTTATTATATTCGACGTATTTAAAAAAATATACATTTAAAAAAAATAAAAATTATTCTCAAAGTTATTAAGGAAAAAGGCAAGAAATAATCTTGTCTTTTTTTTGTAATTGTAAAATTTTAAAATTTTTAATAACTTTCTTTAATACTATTATCAACACGTGTTAAGGAATTAAAAAAGTGAACCATAACACAGTTGTTCAAAATAGTGGCTAGCATGTGGACTTGCATGAATAAATAATAAGTGGAGTGATACCTAATAAAATATACTAACCATTTAATGGTAATTCTTGGGGTGGGAGCGAATTGGAAACTAGTATATATAGACCTGTTGTAGGGACCTATTATAGCTAACTAAAGTAATATTTACTCATAAATAATGTAAAATAATAATATGTAATTTAAACAGTTTTTGAATTTAAAAGTACAATTCAGCAATAATTAAAATAGATTAGGAAGATTAAATTATGCCAAAACCATACAGTGAAGACTTACGAAGAAAAGTAATAGAAGCTTATGAAAGTAAAAATATGAAAATTAAAGAAATTTGTAAAGTGTTCAATATCACTAGAAAGACTTTATTTTTATGAAGAAAAAGAAAAAAAGAAACTGGGCATATAAAACCAATTTTGAATTATCAAAAAGGACATAGCCACAAAATAAAGGATTTAGATGAATTAAAAAATTATTTAGCAGAAAATAAAGATGTTACAGTTCAAAAAGTAATTGATAAATTTGGAAATATGACTAAAGAAACAGTTTATAACTATTTTAAAAAACTAAATTATACATATAAAAAAAACTTTTCTATATGAACAAAGAGATAAAAATAAACAAGAAGATTTTTTAAAAGAAATAGCTAAAATAATGAATGAAGATTTAGTATATATTGATGAATCTGGAATTGATGATAATGAATTTATAAATATGGTTGATCTGAAAAAGGTAAAAGATTATTTGATAATAAACCCGCATATAAAATAAAGAGAATGAGTATAATTGGTTCACTAAATAAAGGTAAATTAAAAGCCTTATGAGCATTTGAAGGACATTGCAATAGTAAAATTTTTGAATCATATGTTAAAAATAAACTAATTCCAGTATTAAAGCGTGGACAAATTATAGTTTTAGATAATGCAACGTTTCATAAATCTAAATTAACACAACAATTAATTGAAAATGCTGGATGCAAACTATTATTTCTTCCGCCATATTCTCCTAATTTAAATCCAATTGAACATTTTTGGATGGGTTACACTTTATTGGACACTAATTACGTAGACAAGTGAACAAATTAGTTGAAAGAAAGGAACTATAATTATGGCCAATATTAATTCATATACCGATGAATTTAAAAAACAAATAGTAGCTTTATATCAAAGCGGCAAATCAGTATCTTACCTTGCTAAAGAATATAATGTTACAAGAGCAGCTACTTATAATTGAATTAAGCAATTTACTAATTCAGGTAGTTTTAAAGCTAAAGATAATCGTTCTGTTGAAGAAAATGAATTAATTAAATTAAGAAAAGAATTAAAACAATTAAGAATGGAAAATGATATTTTAAAGCAAGCAGCACTAATAATAGGCAGAAAATAGAAATTATTACAAACAATAAGTTTAAATATAAAATTCGCACAATGTGTCATTTTTTAAAAATTTCTAAATCAACATATTATTTTAATTTAAAGAAAAAAGAAAATAAAATTCAAAATAATATTTATGATGAAGCTATTATTAGTGCTTTTAAAGAAAATAAATGTGTTTATGGAACAAGAAGATTAAAAGTAATATTAGAAAACCAAGAAATTTATTTATCAAGACGAAAAATTAAAGAAATTATGAATAAGCATAATTTAATATCAAAATACACTAAATTATCATTCAAAAATCATAATAACAAAGTAAATGATGAAAAAATCACTAATCTTGTGAATAGAAACTTTAATAATAGGCTTAAAAATGAAGTTATTGTCAGTGATTTAACTTATGTTCAAGTTAATGGTAAATGAAACTATATTTGCTTATTAATTGACCTATTTAACCGCGAAATTATTGGACATAGTGTAAGAACCTGTTTAGGATCTTTTTTGATTAATTTTTAATAAAATTTATATTATAATGGTTATTTTATAATAAAAAATAGATTTTTAGTCGATAAGTTTTCAAATGATAAAATCTTTTTAACAAAAAAATGAAAAAGAAAATAAATTATTGGTTAAGTACCTATTTATAAATGATTATTTCTTGTTTTAGTTAAATTCTATTAAAAAGATCCTAAACAGGTTCTAAGTACTAGAAAAGATACCTTATTAGTACATCAAGCATTTATGCAATCAAATCGCTGTTTAAAAGATATTCAAATATTTCATAGTGATTGTGGTAATGAATTTAATAATAAAATTATTGATAAACTTTTACTAGCATTCAATATTACTCGCTCTTTAAGCAAAAAAGGTTGTCCTTATGACAATGCTGTTGCTGAAGCAACTTTTAAAACTTTCAAAACTGAATTTATTAATGATAAAAATTTTAGATCATTAATCCAATTAAAATTAGAATTATTTGATTACATCAATTGATACAACAACATAAGAATCCACAGCACTTTAAACTACTTAACTCCAGTTAATTATCAAAAACAAATGTCTACCAAAAAATAGTCCTAAAAAGTGTTGCCATTCCATAAATTGTAAATATTTATGAAAGCCAATAGAAACAAATACTCAACATACAAATGATATATGAAAACCAATATTAATTAAAAGTTATAATTTTAAAAAGTATGATATTAAAACTGCATTAGAATTAAAATGAAAAATTAGAAGTATTATTATACCTAATATTGATACAAAACTAGATAATACTTATCCATGATTAGAAAAATTTGATTTAATTATTGAACGTGGTACTTTTCATAGTAAAAATGGTATTGGTTATGAAACACAAGAACATTTACGTGGTTTTATTGCTGGACAATTTAATAAATTATTAACAAAAGATATGTTAATAAGTAATACAGAATGATGATCATATTATGAAAAAAATTATAAAGAAATAATAGAAATATTAACACATGAAATTATGAATAATTTTATTAAAGAAAATAATATTAAAAATATAAATATTAATAAAAAAATATATAAAAAATGAATAATTTATCTTAAAAAAGAATTATCTTTTAAATTAGCAAATTATTTAAAAAATAATTATAATTGAGAACCTATTATTAATAATCATGATGAAGCAGATAGTTTATTAATTGGTTGATATTATTTAAATAAGGAGAATAATTAATGACACCAGTAGAAATATGAATACTTAGTTTAGTAACCGTAATAATTGGAGTATTAGTTTTATTTGGAATTACTGTATTTATTGCATATTTAATAGATTTAATAAAAGGAGAATAAATAATGTTTATAGTAACTGGATGACAATGTGATTATTATGAAAATAATATAAGATGTGAAAATTATAGTAAAATTCAACCACATAAAGATTTTAATAATAATAGAGTTTATTGTGAAAATCATTGAAAAATAGTTAATAAAATAAATCAAGAAAGAAAAGAATTTGCTATAAAACAATATAAACAAAAATTAATTGATTATTTAAATTTATGTATTGAAATGGATAATAAAAGATTAATAACTAAACTTTATAATGAAAATTATATAAATGGTTCAATAGAACAAACAAATGTAATTTTACAATTAATAAAGAATGGAGTATTTGATTAATGCAAAAACAAAAAGAAGAAAAAGTATTATTAAAATGTATTGTTAAAGATTGTAATAGTAAAGTATTAGTTACTTTAAAAACTGTAAATATAGAAGATAGTATAATTCAATTTTTTAATATGTGTTATTTTCATAAAAAACAATTTAAAAATAAAGTAAAAGAAATTAAAAATAAGGAGTAAATAATGACTAAACGTGAATTTTTAATTAAATGAAAAATTGATAAAGATAAAAATATTAAATTAGATTTTGAAAATGATTTAATTTATGAAAATATAGCATTATCAAGTTCATATAGTGATAATTTTATAAATGAAATAATTGAATTATTAAATGATTATAAAAATGTTGAATGAGATAATAATTAAATTATACATATTTAGTAAATATTTATGATATAAAAATAATATAAACTTAATATAAGTTTTTATTTTGAAAGGAGAAAAAATGATTATAGAATTTTTAATCGCAGAAGAAAAAATCAAAGAAGAATTAGATAAAATAATTACTAATAAAAACCAATTTACTTCAGAAGTTATTAAAGAAAAACTTGAAGTTATTAAAGAAAAACTTAAAACATTAGATAAAAAAATTGAAAAAGAAATAAAAGTTAGTAAATTTAAAAAAATTATTTATTCAATATTCAAAATATTTACTTTTGGAAAAATTGATAAAAATAAAATTATTAACAAAAAAAATAATTTTCTTAATAAAATCAAAAATAAAATTAATAAAAATGTTCAAACAATAAAAGAATTATATATAAGGAAAACAAATCCAATAAATATAGATGTTAATGAAATTAATGATAACTTTAATAATGAATTATTAATAAATTCAAAGAAATCTAATTTAATAAAAGTATAAAAAAAGTTACCTTAATTGGTAACTTTTTAATTAGGTGCCAACCTAACAACAATGTAAAATTGAGAACTTTTTTATTTCATATACTTACAAAAGTAAGTTCAATATATTATAACATGAAATATTTAAGATTGTGGGGAAATATTATTTTGTTTAGGTTTTATTTTATTTTTTGTAACTTTTAAAATTACTCAACCTATAAAAAAACCAATAGAAACCACAAATCATAAAGATAACATTTTAATTAAAAACATTCTTCCACTACTAAAATATTTAGTCATATCATCAGTAATAATACTTACATTATCATAAAATTTATCTCAATAGATTAATGTTCCTAAATAATAAATTGATATAATTAAATAAATAAAACTAATAACTATTAATCATGTTTTTTTTTCTTTAAATTTTATTTTTTTTAAAATATTTTTCATATAATAGTACTCCATAAAAATATTTATCATAAACATAATTATTTTAACATATAAAATTATTTTTATCTTGAATTTAAAATTATTTTATAAATATTAGTTTTAATATTACTGATATATCTTTTTCCATGTGTATATATTAAATTGTTTTTTCAATCATTTATACATTCAATTTTACCTAAATTTGCTTGTAAATAAAAATTTCATTTTAGATGTTTATTATCAACAATACTCATCGCAATATATGAATTTGTTTCATAATTTTTATTTACTGTTCTTCCTAAACTTCCAAAATGTACTGATAGATTAAATTCATAACCAGTTAAATTATATGGCATTAAATTATTATTACTATAATTATAAATATATGCTAATCCATTTTCATCATTATTATCATTTGGATGTAAAAATTCTTGTTTATATTCATTAATTGTTGGATTATTATTACTTAATATTAAATCTTTTAAATCAATAGTTTTACTTATGTTTTCACTTTTTGCCGGTCTAAAAGTTTCGTTTGTAGAATATACTACTAATTTATTATCATGAGAATTTTTTATTTCTTCCTTTGTTTCAATAACATAATCGTAATAAATAGTTATTGATTTATAATATCTTTTTAAATCATTAAAAGTATTAATTAATAAAGTTGGGTCTAATAATAATTTTAAATCAACTTCATAATTACCTAATTTATTTGAATTATTAGTAAGTCAAACATTAAAATTAGGTTTGTATGATTCCGAACTTGTATCAATTAATGATACATCGTTTGCTGTCATTTCTATTTTTAAATCTGGAATAATAATTATTGATTTTGCTATATTTTGAGGACTTGGTGGTAATATTTTTGCTGGATAACTAAATGTTGTTTCTTCAGTTTCACTATATTCATCATGATTTAATTTATACAAAGTAGTTCAATTAAAAGCATTTCCAGTTAATGCACCCATATTATTATATCTAAACTGAGCAACTGATATTTCATTATAATCACCTTGATAAGTAAAAGGATTATCACTATAAAATGTATGTCTTTCTTCACCTTGATGTAATGATTGAGTTACAATTGTATCAATAATATAAGCATAATTTGAACCATCAATAACACCATTACTTGTAGGATTTCATTGAGTTTCAGTATCTTCATTTGTAAAAGGACTTGCAATATCTAAAAATTCAGTATCTTCTGCTAAAATATAAACTTTATTATTTTTCTTTTGTGATAAATCAACTGTACTTATTTGTTCTTTTATAGTTAATTTTTCTCCATTTTCTGGATTTCATGGATAAACACTTACTCTATCACTTAATTTCATTGTCATAGCAGTTGTTGAAACATTTGCACCTAATAATTTACCAATAGTAAAATCATTATCATTTGTAAATGCATTTAATGGAATTAAACCACCATTACCAATAATACTTTCTAAATTACTTGTAAAAAATGCACTCATAAAACCATTAAAATATAACATTTTTTTATATTGTTGAACATTTTGAGTAATAACTCAACTACTTCATATACCTAATGTTAAAGCATTTAATAATTTACCAATTAAAGGAATATCACTTAAAGCAAAAGGTAATCATTGTTGACTATCATAAGGCATTTGAATTAAAGGACTAAATACTACACTATTAAAATTTAATATAGCAGACATATATTTTTGTGATATTTTACTATAATCTACAGTTGGACTTCCTATAATTAAATGAGTATCTGGGTCTTTATATTTAAAATTACTACTCATATCAACATTATAATTACCTGTTAAATTATTTATATTTCATTCACTATCTCAAAAAAATTTAGCTTCTCCTATTGCTGTACCATTACTTTTAATTGCTTTATCTTTATCAAATGCTAACATACCTTTAAAATCTTTTGTTACAAATAAATTTTCTTGAAAATTTAATGAAGTTTTTAATCATTCTTTAAAATCTTTAAAATTAGTAAATCCAGTTGGTTTTGCGTCCATAATATTATAAAATGTAGTTTCTGGATGACTACTTGTAGTTATTTTATCATTTATTCCAGAAAGTAAACCACCATTATTTTTAATATCTGTTGTAGAATGGTCATTATTACCAGCAATAAATAATCTTCTTGAAGCAAATACTTTACTTTCAAATATTTCTTCATTATTTTGTTGAATTGGTTCTTGTCCTTGAATTATTGGTCTTCCATAATAATAACAACTTGATAATAATTCTAATCCATAACTTTGTCTATGACTATAACGTACACCAATATCTTTCATTAAAGTACGATTTAAAGTTACTTTTCCTTGTTGAATAGTAGGAAAAGCATAACCACTACCCGGGCTTGCATATTGTACAAAATCAAGTGTATTTTGACCACTACTAATTACTCTATCATTTAAACTACTAAAAGTTAAAACTTGCATACTAAATGCACCATTATAAGGACTATAATAATTTGTTACATTTGAAATATATAATAATTGTCTATCTTGATTTTTTGAAGAATTACCACCAATATTTTCATTTTCATCATTAAATACACAAAAAAATTGTAAATAATCATCAATTGTAATATGTTCTTCAAACATTACTAAAGTATATTGTCTTTTAGTTTGTACTGTTTTAAATATTTGATTATTAGGTAAATTACTAAAATCAACACCACTTGTATCATCAATTAAATAAGCATTTCAATAATCACCAATTTTATATTGTTTTGTATAAAATTCATCTTGTTCACTAGGTTTATGAGTTATAGGGTCAATTTTACCTTTATTTTTTTGATATATTTTTGTACTATTTTTTCAAATACATACAACTGGAGTATTACCAGTTAATATTAATTCATATTGACCAAAATCACTTATTTTACTATTAATAGGTTTATAACCAGTTTCAGTTAAAGGTATAGCACCATTATTAATAACAAATGGAAATATTTTTCAATAACTACATCTTTTAATTAGCAATTGTTGTCTTTTTAATTGAAGATGTAGATGTTTCATTAATTGAATTTGTTGATGTATCATTTTCATTTTCTCCTAATAATTTTATTTCTTCTTTATCTTCTTCCATTATTTCTTTATAATGTTTTTTTGCTTGTTGTTTTGTTACTTCATCTAATTCAGCAATAGCTTGTGTATATGATATTGTTCTATCTGCTAATCTTTGACTAATCATTTCTTGTTTTAATAATTGGTCAGTCATAGCAATAGGTAAAAATTTAAAACTATAAGGTCTATCACCAATACCATTTCATAATTTTTCATAAATTAATAACATATCAAAAAATCTATAAAAATAATATGAATAATGACTTATTTTAGTTTCTGTTGTTTCCATATCATTTTTATTATTAAATAATGATTTAGTTTTATTTTCATAATTTACACCAGAAAATTCATTATAATCATACCCTGCACCATTTCATATATAGCTAACTAAAGTAATATTTACTCATAAATAATGTAAAATAATAATATGTAATTTAAACAGTTTTTGAATTTAAAAGTACAATTCAGCAATAATTAAAATAGATTAGGAAGATTAAATTATGCCAAAACCATACAGTGAAGACTTACGAAGAAAAGTAATAGAAGCTTATGAAAGTAAAAATATGAAAATTAAAGAAATTTGTAAAGTGTTCAATATCACTAGAAAGACTTTATTTTTATGAAGAAAAAGAAAAAAAGAAACTGGGCATATAAAACCAATTTTGAATTATCAAAAAGGACATAGCCACAAAATAAAGGATTTAGATGAATTAAAAAATTATTTAGCAGAAAATAAAGATGTTACAGTTCAAAAAGTAATTGATAAATTTGGAAATATGACTAAAGAAACAGTTTATAACTATTTTAAAAAACTAAATTATACATATAAAAAAAACTTTTCTATATGAACAAAGAGATAAAAATAAACAAGAAGATTTTTTAAAAGAAATAGCTAAAATAATGAATGAAGATTTAGTATATATTGATGAATCTGGAATTGATGATAATGAATTTTATAAATATGGTTGATCTGAAAAAGGTAAAAGATTATTTGATAATAAACCCGCATATAAAATAAAGAGAATGAGTATAATTGGTTCACTAAATAAAGGTAAATTAAAAGCCTTATGAGCATTTGAAGGACATTGCAATAGTAAAATTTTTGAATCATATGTTAAAAATAAACTAATTCCAGTATTAAAGCGTGGACAAATTATAGTTTTAGATAATGCAACGTTTCATAAATCTAAATTAACACAACAATTAATTGAAAATGCTGGATGCAAACTATTATTTCTTCCGCCATATTCTCCTAATTTAAATCCAATTGAACATTTTTGATTTGCTATAAAACATAATATAAGAAAAATATTACCAAATTATTGACCAAATATTAAAAAAGCGATTGATTTTGTTTTTGAAGATATGAGTAAACATTACTTTAGTTAGCTATATAAGTAATTAGTATTAAAATTAATAAAAATAAAAGACTTGCTTGCTAATTATATAGTAAGTTTTTTTATTTTTATTTAATTTTATGTACTAACATATTAAAAAAATCTTGTAATTTATTAAAAATCTAATATAATAATACTTGACATAAAGAAAGTAGTTTTTACGCTCACCTGATAACTAAGTTGTTATAGGTTCAATGCTTTAAATTTTTATTTTTAAAATAAAGTTTTGTAGTGGTGAGTGTGCGTTTTAGCACACTTTTATTTATGCAAATTAAAGGAGGTATGTATGGCTTTTAAAAATAATGATAATTTATGAAATAGTAATATTCCCTTTTATGAATTTTTATTAATTGGTAATGATGGTACTAATTATGGTTTAATAAAAAAAAATGATGCTTTAAAAAAAGCAGAAGATTTAGGATATGACCTATTATGTATATCACCAAATGCTAAACCACCTGTTTGTAAAATGTTAAAATTTGATACATATCGTTTTGAACAAAAAAAAAAGGAAAAAGAAGTTAAAAAAGCACAAAAATTAACGATTGTTGAAGAAAAAGAAATTCGACTAAGTGTTGTTATTGATAACAATGATATTAAAACAAAGGCAAATAAGGCTCGTAAATTTCTAAGTAATGGTAACAAAGTAAAAGTTACATTAAAATATCGTGGTCGTGAATTACATAATCCTGAAGCAGGATTTGAAGTAATTACAAAATTTTATAAAGAATTAGAAGATATTTGTATTTATGATAGAAACTTTGATAAAAAAGAAAAAAATATACAAACTATTTATCTTTTTCCAAAAAAGAAAAATCAAGAAAATTAACAATAGGAGGTAAAATATGCCAAAAATGAAAACAAAAAAAACTTTAAAAAAAAGAATTAAAGTAACAGGAAGTGGTAAATGAATGCGTAGTGGTGCTTTTGTTTCTCACTTAGCTCAAAATAAAACAACAAAACAAAAACGTCAATTACGTGGGTGAAGTGAAGTATCTGCTTCTGACTATAAGCGTTTAAAAGATTTAATTTAGGAAGGTGACAAAATAAATGGCTAGAGTTAAAGGTGGTTATACAACTAATCATCGTCGTAAAAAAATACTAAAAGCAGCAAAAGGATATTATGGAGCAAAACATAGTTTATATCGTACAGCAAATGAACAAGTAATGAACTCATTAGCATATGCTTATCGTGATCGTAAAAATTGTAAACGTGAGTTTCGCAAGTTATGAATTCAAAGAATTAATGCAGCTGTTCGTAATTATGATTTATCATATTCACGTTTTATTGATGGCTTAAATAAAGCTAATATTAATCTTAATCGTAAAATATTGTCTGAGTTATCAATTAATCAACCAGAAGAATTTGAGAAATTAGTTTTGGCATCAAAATCTGCTTTAGCAAAATAATTAATTGCAAATTTTATATAAATTAAAAACACTTATAATAAATTTAATTTATTTCAAGTGTTTTTAATTTATATAAAATTATGATAAGTTTTGGAAATGTATTTAATATAAATTTCAAAGAATATTTTTTTATCACAAACTTTGTTTTATAATATATTTAATGGTAAAATTAAAAAATAAATTCGCTTCTTAGTATAAAAATAAGAAAGAAATTTAAAAAAGAGGGGGCCATTATGCAATTTGTTTTTCTTGGATTTTTTGATGGTAATCCACAAGCAGTTATTAATCCTTTATTTGGTATGTATTATTGAATTGGCTTATCTATATCATTATTCTTGATAATTAGTTTATTTATTTTTAAAAGGTTTTATGCTAATTTAAGTAAGTGCTATAGTTTTAAATGTAGTTTAGGTATTTTTCAAATACTTTTATATATTAGTTTTTATATTGTTCATGGATTGAATGGTGATAATTATCAATGGTATGATTATTTTCCTTTTCAATTATGTTCGGTATTAAATATTACTAATGGTATATTATTAATTATTCCTAATAAAAGTTTATTTAATATTACTTTTCCTTTAATTGGTCCTGTTATTTTGGCATTTTTATTACCAGATAAAACAAAATGAGTTTTTGGTCCACAGCATTTTCTTTATTGAAATTATTATTTTATTCATATTATTATTCTTTTTTCTTATTTACTTTTATATTTATATGGTCATATTGAATATGACAAAATATATATCAAAAAAAGTATATTATATTTAACTTTATTTGGTGGTGGTGTTTTTATTTTTAATACTTCTTTTGGTACTAATTACTTATTTATTGGAAATGCTGGTTATACAGCAATTTTTGGTAAAAAAGTATTAGACACTTCAGTGTGGTTACCAATTTTACGTTTTACATTTATGTCTGTTGTTGGTATTTCATTACTAGTTTTAACATATATTTTTATTATAAAAACTTTATCTCCTTTTTATTTAGAAAAAGGAACAAAAATTAATCCTATTTACAAAGATAAAAAATCATTAATTACAAAATTTTATAAAAAATTAAATTTAAAAGATAAAAAAATAATGAAATCTTAATTAATAATTAAAAAAAGAAAGTGAGTTAATTATGTTAAATTCAAAACAATTTTCAACAATTATCCAACTTCAAAATGAGTTAGATAAAAAAATAATTATTAATCGCGGTGTTAGCGATATTAAAACATTAAATTCTAGATTTTTAGCACTTTTAGTTGAATTAGGTGAATTTGCAAATGAACAAAGATGTTTTAAATATTGAAGTTCAAAACCAAGTAGTGAAAAATCAGTAATGCTTGAAGAATATATTGATAGTCTTCATTTTATTCTTAGTATCGGTAATAGCCTTAATATTGATTTTCAAAATTTTAGTTTTTCAGAAAAAACAAATTATCAAGATCTTAATCTTGCATTCATTGATTTATTTGCTTTTGTTACAACTTTTTTTAAATCAAAATCAAGTAATGATTTTTTTGAATTATTAAATATTTATTTTACAATTGGTAAAAAATGTAACTTTAATAGTGAAGACATTATTTCTTGTTATATTTATAAAAATGAAATAAATCATTTACGACAATCACAAAATTATTAATGGAAATAAGTGATCGTTTTATTTAGGAGATTAAAATGACTAATGTTAAAATTTTCAATTATAATAATACAAAATGAGAGTACATTATTACATATAAACAACAAAAACATATGTATTTAAAAGTGCGCAACGATCAAATTATTATTAGTGCTCCATTTTTTATGCAAGAAAAATTAATTGAAGATTTCATTTTAAAAAGTTTACCTAAAATTTTAAAAAAGAAAACTATATTAAAACCCAATATTGTTATTAATAATAATGACAGTTATCTTTATTTTTTAAGTAAAAAATATAAATTAATTACTAAGTATCATTCAAAAAAAACCATTATTTATTTTGAATTTAATAATTTGGTAGTATGCACAAATATTCAAGATGATAAGCAAATATTAATTAAAATTCAAAAATTTTTAAAAGAAGAGTCAAAAAATATTTTTATGAGTCGTTTACAATATTGATCAGAAATTATGAATATTGAGTTTTCAGTACTAAAAATTCGTTCGATGTTAAATAAATGAGGTGTTTGTCAACCAAATACTAAAATCATTACACTTAATTATAAATTAATTCATTTTGATTATGCTGTAATTGATTATGTTATAATTCATGAGTTAACGCATATAATTCATGCTCATCATAAAAAAACATTTTGAAATTTTGTTGCTCAATATTGTCCAGATATTCAAGATTGTCAAAAAATATTAAAACAAGGAGTTATGGATGAAACAAATAACCTCACTTAAAAATCCAATAATTCAAGAATTAGTTTTATTACATGAAAGAAAACATCGCAATGTTAAAAAAAAGTTTTTAATTGAAGGAGAACATTTAATTAGTATTGCATTATTAAAAAAAAGATTACTTACAATATATGTTGATGAGAAGTATTTAGACAAATATGCAAATTTATTAAAAGATTGTAATAATATTGAAGTTATTGTTGTAAATAGTATGATTATTAAAAAAATTTCACAACAAAAAACACCACAACCAATAATTGGCGTTTGTAATATTGTTAAACCTTTAAATTATTTTTATTCTTCTCATATTATTCTAATTGATACAATTCAAGATCCAGGTAATTTAGGAAATATTTTACGCAGTGTTACTGCTTTTAATATCTCTGAAGTATATTTATCGAATGAAAGCGTTGATTTATATAATCACAAAGTAATTAGTGCAAGTCAAGGAGCTATTTTTTATACTAATGTGTATTATGAAAATTTTGATCAATTTTTATTAAAAGTAAAAAATGCAAATTATATGATTTATGGTACATTTCTACATGAAGATAATAGTACTAATTTATCTGAAATTACCTTTAAGCAAAAGAATGCTTTTTTATTTGGCAATGAAGGACAAGGCATTAATAAAAAGTATAAAGATAAAATTAATAGTAATATTTTTATTCCAACTTCTTTTAATGTTGAATCATTAAATTTAGCAACAAGTATAGCAATAGTAACGTATTGCTTATTTACTAGTAATATATTAAAATAAATTATACTTATTTTGAATTATAAAAATTTAATTATACATATTAACAAATTAATGGAGGAATAGAATGTTAGCGGTTAACGATTTAAAAAAAAGATTAGAAATTATTAGACAGCAAGCATTTAATAATATTGATGAAGTTGCTGATTTACATAAATTGCAAGTTTTAAAATCACAATATTTAGGTAAAAATTCGGATATTAATAATATATTAAAATCTTTAGAAAAGTTTCCTCATAATTTTAGAATTGAAATTGGTCAAGCAGCTAATAAATTAAAAAAAGAAATTAATGAATATATAATAAAAAAATTTAATGAAATTGAGAAAGATAACATTAATGAGCATCTTAAATCTTCAGAAATTGATTTAACACTACCGGCTATTGATTTTAATATTGGTCACATCAATCCTCTATTAAAAACTGTTACCGAAATATCTGAAATTTTTAAAAATTTGGGTTATCAAATCATTAGTGGTAATGAAGTAGAAAATGAAGAATATAATTTTAATCGCTTAAATTTACCATTTGATCATCCAGCAAGAGATATGCAAGATACTTTTTATCTTGAAAATAATAATGACAAACTTAATCGTTGATTATTAAGAACACACGCTACAAATATGACTGCACGCATTCTTAGCGAGCAAGATAAAAATTCAAAAGAAACCACGGCTATTATTAGTTTAGGAAATGTTTATCGAAAAGATGATGATGATGTTACTCATTCTCATCAATTTATGCAAGTTGATGGGTTTTTAGTTGGTTCTAATATTACTTTTGCAAATTTAAAATGAACATTAAATTATTTTTGTCAGCAATTTTTTGGTATGGAAACTAAAACAAGATTACGTCCTAGTTATTTCCCATTTACGGAGCCTTCAGTTGAAGTAGATGTAAGTTGCCCAAAATGTAATACAGAAGGTTGTTCATTATGTAAGTATACTGGTTGAATTGAAGTTTTAGGTGCTGGTATGATTCACCCAAATGTTTTTATTGCTGCTGGTTTAGATGAAACAACAGCAGGTTTTGCCTTTGGTGTAGGCATTGAAAGAATTACTATGATTAAATATGGCATTGACGATATCAGATTATTTTATAATAATGATTTTCGATTCTTAAAACAATTTTAAAAATTAAAAGGAGTATAAAATAAAATGATAGTTTCACGTAAAATCATTTCGCAGTGATTGAATATTAATAGCATTAAAGATTATGAAATCGTTGATGCTTTAAATAGTTTAGGTTTTGAGGTTGATCAAGTAAAAAATTTAATGTTTAGTAATACAAACTTAGTTGTTGGTCAAATTACTAAAATTACTAAACATCCTAAATCGAATAAATTAAATATTTGTGAAGTAACAGTAGGTACTGAAATGTTAACTATAGTTTGTGGTGCACCAAATGTAGTTATTGGTATTAAAGTTGTTGTAGCAAGGATAGGAAGTGTTTTAGGTAATGGTCTTACTATTGTTGAAAGAACAATTCAAGATGTTGTTTCTTCAGGAATGCTTTGTTCATTAACAGAATTAGGATTAAGCGGTATTGTTCAGAATAAAGAAGAATTAAGTGGTATTATTCATTTACCAGATGATGCAATGATTGGTAATATTAATCCGTTACAATATTTAAATTTAGATGATACAATTTTTTTTATTGATTTAACAGTAAATCGTAGTGATTGTTTGGGGATTTATAGTATTGCTAGAGAATTAAGCGGTTATTTTAAAATTCCTTTAAAAAACATGGAAGTTAGTAGTATAGGAAAATTTGATAATAAAAGTCAAGTTAGTGTTCTTAATGGTAAAATTCAAGCTTTAGCAACGTTAAAGATTGAATTTGATGATAAATCTGTAATAACACCAATTTGAATTAGAAGAACACTACAACTTGCAAATATTGTACCCAAAACTTTATCAGAAGATATTATTCATTTAGTAATGTTAGAATTGGGTCAACCCTTAATTACTTTTAGTGCTGATGTTTTAAAAAAACCATCTTTAAATATTTCACCTAAATCATACCCAGAAGGTAATTTGCAAATTAAAGAGGGCGATATTTTATTACACGATAAATATTTGGCTTTTAGTGTTTTAGGAGTTAGTCATAATATTGAATATGAAGTTAAACCAAGTTCCAAAGAAGTTTTTATATTTTCAATTAATCCTGATGTTACCTTAATGAGTAAACAAGCAAAACGACATGGTGCTCTTATTAATACATTATTAGAACGTTTAACAAGACCAGTTGTTCCTGATTATTATTTAATTGCTTTACAACGTTATTTGTTTATTTTAGGACAATTGCAAGTTAAATATGAAATTACCGGTTTTAGTAATGATGTTCCTTATCAAGTTAAAACAAAAGTAATTAACTTTAATTTTAATTTTATTAATAAAATTTTAGGTACAAAATTTGAGGTTAATGAAATAATTAATTATTTGACTATTATTGGTTGTCAAATTGAAATTGATGCAAAAAATCAAGAAATTTTAAAAGTAACAGTCCCTAATCATCGTAGTGATTTAAATAACGCTAATGATTTTAGTGAAGAAGTTGCCAGAGTATTTGGATATGATAAATTATCAGTTATTAAACCACAATTTAATGTATCATTTAAGTCACCAACAGCATTGGAAAATTTAATGATGAAATGAAGACAACATTTAACAAGTTATGGTTTTAATCAAGTAAAAACATATAGTTTAACAAGTATGCAGAGATTAAATGATTTTAATTTTTTTAAATATAAAATACCTGTAAAATTAGAAGCACCATTGATATTAACAAGAGAAGTTATGCGTTTTAGTTTGACAGATAGTTTATTAAGAATTTGTCAATATAATTATGCACGTAAAGAAACACAATTAAAAATTTTTACTGATGAAACTATTTATACAGGTGATGAAACTGATGATAATCATCATTTAGCTTTTATGATTATGGATAATTTTTGACCAAAAATTAATGCTAATAAAATTACTAATAGTACGTATTATTTTATTAAAGGTTTTTTAGATGGTTTTTTAGCAAAAGTTATGCCAAATTTATTTAACTCTATTGTTTATAAAAATAATAATAATTCTTTAATGCATCCGTATTTAAGCGCAGATATTTTTTATGAGCAAGAACATATTGCTACTATTGGCGCACTGCATCCACAAACTCAAAAAATAATGAATGTTGAAAAAATATTCTTAGCAGAAATTAATTGTAGTAAGTTAGTTAAAATCATAGAAGAACAACAAAAAGTAGTTTCTAAATTTAAGCTTTGATCAAAATTTAATGCTTTAAGTCGTGATATATCAATTATTGTTAATAGCGATATTCAATTTTCTGATGTAAAAAATGCTATAATGTTTGCAAATATTGATTTTTTAGAACAAATATCTTTGGTAGATTTTTATAATGATGAAAAATTAAAATCACAACATCAACACTCATTAACTTTTAATTTGAAATTTAATAGTCAAGAAGAACAATTAGATGAAACAAAAGTAAGTGGACAAATAAGTAATATTCAAGAAATATTAAAGAAAAAATTTCAAGCAATTATTCGTTAAAAATATAACAAAATATTAAATAATAACATTAATATATTTTTTTATTATATTAAATTTTAAATTGGGTGAGATGATATGAAAATGTTAAACAAAGATAATTTAAACTTTTATAAAATGGCATTATTATTTATGATTCCAATTTGTGCACAATCTTTAATTGAAACATTAATAAACTTAATGAATAATTTTGTCGTTAGTCAATTTGGAAATGATGATGCTATTGCCGGAGTTGCATCGTCAAGTAATATTTATGATATGGTTTGATATATCTTTTTTGCTATTGTTGCTACCGGTAATATTTTTACTGCTCAATATTTAGGTATTAAAGATAAGAAGAAAATTCAAGAAACTACTAATATAAAATTATTTTATACTTTAATTTTTTCAATATTTTTTGTTGTAATATTAGAATTATTTAGTAAACAAATTATGGGAGTAATTCTTGGTGCTGAAGATAATTCTCATCAAAATGCTATTGGTATTGCTGAAGAATATAGTAAATTAATTGCTTGAAATTACCCATTGTTAGGTTTTGCTTTTATTATGTCAATTACTATGAATACATGTGGCAATGTTAAAACACCATTGATAACTTCTATTTGTTCATTACTCTTAAATACATTTTTAGTTTGTATTTTATCATTACCATATAGTGGGGGACCACAATTAGGCATTGAAGGATTAGCAATAAGTTTAATTATTTCAAGAGCAGTAGAATGTTTTATATTGTTAGGTTATTTAATTTATAAAAAACCAATTTATGCTCCTAATTGAAATATTTTTAAATTTACAAAAGATTTACATAAAAAATATATTATTACTTTTATTCCTTTATTTGCTAGTCAAGTATTATTTGGTGTTTCAGTAGTAATGTTAACAGCTTTATATTCTCATTTTGGTGATACTGAAGTTGTTGCCGCTGTGCAAATTGTTGGTAGTGTTGTTGCTATTTTTTATTCTACTTTTAGGGGATATAATGCTTTAGTTGGATATGCTGTTGGTAGCAAGTTAGGTTCAGGAGAACTAGTACTGGCTAAAGAAAATGCTAAGAAGATATTAAAATTGAGTTTTGCTATTTCAACTGTTATTGCTTTAATTATTTTGGGTAGTGCTTTTTGAGTTCCAAAAGTATTATTTCCAAATTTATCTAATAATGCTATGAAACTTGCAGTTTGATATATGGCTTTTTCAGCAGTAACTTATTTTTTCATTAATATGATGCAACCATTATTTAGTTTTCTTTATGCTGGCGGCTATACTTTAATTATTAGTATTGCTGATCTATTTTTAATTTGATTTATTGATATTTTTATTACTTTTGCTTTATTGCAGTGAACTGACTTAAGTATTAAAATGGTAATTATGATTTCGTGTTTAAGTAAATCAGCTGATTTTATTTGTGCTTATGTATTTTATAAAATAATTCCTTGAAATAAAAATATTATTAATTCTAAAGTAGAAAATGTACCTCATCCGACATTTGAACCACATGGATAATATAAAAATCCCTTTTTAATAATAGATTTTATTTTAATAACTCTGTTTAAAAATTTTAAAAAAATTCTATTATATTTTAGCAAATAAATTCATATTTATCGTTTTATTTTTATTGTATTTAATATACAATTATTATAGTTTCTGGTGTGATTTTAGAGGATGGTAGAAGTAATGATTTTTTTATTTTTAGTTATAATTAAACTTTTATAATAATTAAATTTTAAATAACTAAATAAATACGGACATTAAAAATTTTGACATACCTTTATTATAAGAAATTTTTATTTTTTGAAAGAATTTTAAAAAATAAGTTTAAGTAAATATATAAAAATAGTAATAACACCAGAACTAATAAAATCATTTTGGAATTAAAAAAGAAATTAAGAAATAATAAAAAAATAAAAAAAGCATGATTGTTTTAAATTTTTTTTATTTTTTTATAAGAAGGAGAAAGAAAATATTAAAGTTTATAAGAAAATTTTATAATAAGTATCTTAAAAAGTACTTTAAAAAGAAAAATAAAGAATTACAAAAATTAAGAAAAGAAATTCTTCATATAGAAGAAGAGATGAAAAAACTAAAAGAAGATAATATTTTTTTATTTAAGACTATTAAAACGTTATTAAATTATCAAAATAGTTCAATTGATAATCCTTTATATTTTAATCAAGATGATCATATTTATGAAGAAATAAAAGAAAAAGCTATTTTTGAAAAATTTATTTATGAAAATGTAAAAGATGAAACAACTTCATTGAGTTCAGTTGGTAATAATGTTCCTCCACAATTACCACCAAGAAATAAAACAAGTGAAAATAATATGAAAGTAACGACCGAAGAAATTAATGAAATAAAACTATCAAATATTACAAAAAAAATAGAAGAATAACCTATATATAGCTAACTAAAGTAATATTTACTCATAAATAATGTAAAATAATAATATGTAATTTAAACAGTTTTTGAATTTAAAAGTACAATTCAGCAATAATTAAAATAGATTAGGAAGATTAAATTATGCCAAAACCATACAGTGAAGACTTACGAAGAAAAGTAATAGAAGCTTATGAAAGTAAAAATATGAAAATTAAAGAAATTTGTAAAGTGTTCAATATCACTAGAAAGACTTTATTTTTATGAAGAAAAAGAAAAAAAGAAACTGGGCATATAAAACCAATTTTGAATTATCAAAAAGGACATAGCCACAAAATAAAGGATTTAGATGAATTAAAAAATTATTTAGCAGAAAATAAAGATGTTACAGTTCAAAAAGTAATTGATAAATTTGGAAATATGACTAAAGAAACAGTTTATAACTATTTTAAAAAACTAAATTATACATATAAAAAAAACTTTTCTATATGAACAAAGAGATAAAAATAAACAAGAAGATTTTTTAAAAGAAATAGCTAAAATAATGAATGAAGATTTAGTATATATTGATGAATCTGGAATTGATGATAATGAATTTTATAAATATGGTTGATCTGAAAAAGGTAAAAGATTATTTGATAATAAACCCGCATATAAAATAAAGAGAATGAGTATAATTGGTTCACTAAATAAAGGTAAATTAAAAGCCTTATGAGCATTTGAAGGACATTGCAATAGTAAAATTTTTGAATCATATGTTAAAAATAAACTAATTCCAGTATTAAAGCGTGGACAAATTATAGTTTTAGATAATGCAACGTTTCATAAATCTAAATTAACACAACAATTAATTGAAAATGCTGGATGCAAACTATTATTTCTTCCGCCATATTCTCCTAATTTAAATCCAATTGAACATTTTTGATTTGCTATAAAACATAATATAAGAAAAATATTACCAAATTATTGACCAAATATTAAAAAAGCGATTGATTTTGTTTTTCAAGATATGAGTAAACATTACTTTAGTTAGCTATAAAATTTAGATTTATAAAAAGAAAGAAAAATATAAAAGAATTTTTATTATCAATACCCAAAGATCTTAATAAAATTCCATTTTCTGCTAAAGTAGCTATTATTTGTTTAGGAATTTTTATGTTATGAAATACATTTTTTGATTTGAATCATTTTATTAATCCTAATTTATATCCTTCGGTCTGAACTATTGTAAATCGTCAAGCTTATCATCCTTGACAGCAAGTATTATTATTCTTAAATGGTATTGCTGCTTTTACTAATGTTATTTGTATAATTTTAATTTCGTTTGGTAAAATTTCTAATTTTTTTTGAGGTTTTTTTGCTGTTAGTATTTATGGTTGTATTGCTTTAGTTTGAGATTATGTTGGTGATATGCAGTTGAATTTATTTTTCTTTTTGCCTTTTCAATTTATTGGCTATAGTTTATGGAAATTTCATTTAGATTCACAACAAGAAATAATTTCTAAACGTTTAAATTTAAAAACAAGTATTGTTACTATTTACTTTGCAATTGTTTTATCAGTATTTTTTTATTTTGAAATTCCTGAATTTTCACGTGTAATTTTAGGGAAATATGATTTTGATGGTAATACTTTTCAACAAGTTTTACCACATATTCTAGATTCATTAACTAATTCTTTAAGTATTGTTGCGCAAATACTAATGTTATTACGTTTTCGTGAACAATGAATTTTTTGAATAATTGTTAATATTTTTCAAATAGCTATGTATTCGGGAGCTGCTCATAATCGTTTGGATGTAAATCTTTTATTAATGTGAATTGTTGCTCTTGGTAATTCATGCTTTGGTTTTTATCAATGATTTTTTGTAAGAAGTAAAGAAAAAGTGGTAGTTAAAAAAGAAACATATGAACATTAATATTTTTTAAATAAGAAAAATAATAATTTAAATTAATCTAGTGATATTTAAATTATTATTAAGTTTTGTTTATTATTCATCTTTTTGTTGAATTCATTATTAAGTCACCACATATAATAATTTCATCAAAATAATTATATAATTTTTCTTTATTAATTAATTTATCTAATGAATGAGTTGTAATTTCCTTTCATTTTTTGTATGTTATATCATATGTTTTCATTCCATCCAATAATAAATGTTGAATAAGATAATTAACATAAATTAATAAAATAATTTTTTTCTTTAAATTTATGAAGGATAAATTTTTCTTTTTTTTTCTAAAATTGCATTTTCCAAATTTTTTAAATATGTTGTATCATTTACTTTTTGTAGTGTGCCATTAGATTTATTAGAATTATCATTTAATAAAAATTCCGCATGTCTTGAACGCTTTTTCTTGTCTTTTTCGTCACAATATACACTAGTATGTTCAATATATGTTGTTTTATTATTGTAAGTAACTTCTAAATCTGGAAATTCATGATTTCTTCATGTAATTTTTACTGGGTTAGTTAAATTAATTAATTGATTTAATTTTATTTTTACAAATTCAGAATTAATTTCAAGTTTATTTTTATAATTATTTATTTTAATTTCTTCATTAATAATTATGTTATAAATTAAAAATAATTGCTCATTATCTAATAACTTTAAAAAAACTTTTCTGAATTTCTTAAGTTTTTACTTGTGATTAATATTTTTCCATTTAGTAGGTTTTTATTATATTCTTTGTTCATTTTAATTACCTTTATTAATATTTTTAGATTTTTTTAATATTTATGTTGTGAAATTTATTAAGTATAGAAATATAGAAAGGTTTTTAAATTTATAGGATAGATTTATTTTATCTTATAAATTTAATATTAAAGACTTACTGCATAACTAGTTAACTTTTCATTTTTTTGTTATTATTAAAATAAAATTTGAATAGTTAAGGATAAATTTTATGACATATTTTGAATTAAAAGATAAACCGGATCAATATTTTCGTAAAATAGTTGGTATTAATAAACTAGTTTTTAATGAAATTTTAAATATTTTATTAGATCATCAAAATCTAAAAAATACCACTGGTGGAAGGCCATATAAAATGTCAATAGAAGATAGACTAGTAATGACTTTAAGATATTTATATGAAAATCGTACATATCATAGTATTGGTGCTGAGTATGATATGGTTGATACTACTGCTTTACGAAATATTCGTTCAATTGAAGACATTTTAATAAATAATAATAAGTTTAATAATTTAACAAATAAAAATATTTTTTTAAAAAGAAGAATTCAAAAACAAAATTTTGATAATTGATGTAACAGAAGTAGAAACAGAACGACCAAAATATAATCAAAAAGATTGATTTTCTGGCAAAAAATGAATGCATACTGTTAAGTTTCAAACCATAATTAATGCACATACTAATGAAATTTTAAATATTTTTCCTGATACTGGTAAAAATCATGATTTTAAAACTTTTAAAAATTCAAAGTTAGAATTTTTGTCAGAAACTGTAATTCTTGCAGATAAAGGTTATCAAGGTTTACAAAAAATTCATAGTAATACATTTTTACCCATTAAAACTAGTAAAAATAATCCTAAAACAAGTAAAATTAAAATTTTTAATAAGATTATTAATAAAACTCGCAGAAAAATTGAACATGTTTTTGCATTTTTAAAATGTTTTAAAATTATTGGTTATAAATTTAGAAAAGGTAGAAAACGAATATTTTTAAGATTTAATTTAATTGCAGGATTTTATAATTTATCATTAAAACTTAAAAACGTTATGCAGTAAGTCTTATATTTGCTTATTAATTGACCTATTTAACCGCGAAATTATTGGACATAGTGTGTAGGTACTAGAAAAGATGCCTTATTAGTACATCAAGCATTTATGCAATCAAATCGCTGTTTAAAAGATATTCAAATATTTCATAGTGATTGTGGTAATGAATTTAATAATAAAATTATTGATAAACTTTTACTAGCATTCAATATTACTCGCTCTTTAAGCAAAAAAGGTTGTCCTTATGACAATGCTGTTGCTGAAGCAACTTTTAAAACTTTCAAAACTGAATTTATTAATGATAAAAATTTTAGATCATTAATCCAATTAAAATTAGAATTATTTGATTACATCAATTGATACAACAACATAAGAATCCACAGCACTTTAAACTACTTAACTCCAGTTAATTATCAAAAACAAATGTCTACCAAAAAATAGTCCTAAAAAGTGTTGCCATTCCATTCTTTAATTTTCATATTTTTACTTTCATAAGCTTCTATTACTTTTCTTCGTAAGTCTTCACTGTATGGTTTTGGCATAATTTAATCTTCCTAATCTATTTTAATTATTGCTGAATTGTACTTTTAAATTCAAAAACTGTTTAAATTACATATTATTATTTTACATTATTTATGAGTAAATATTACTTTAGTTAGCTATAATAGGTCCCTACAACAGGTCTATATATACTAGTTTACAATTCGCTCCCACCCCAAGAATTACCATTAAATGGTTAGTATATTTTATTAGGTATCACTCCACTTATTATTTATTCATGCAAGTCCACATGCTAGCCACTATTTTGAACAACTGTGTTATGGTTCACTTTTTTAATTCCTTAACACGTGGAATGGCAACACTTTTTAGGACTATTTTTTGGTAGACATTTGTTTTTGATAATTAACTGGAGTTAAGTAGTTTAAAGTGCTGTGGATTCTTATGTTGTTGTATCAATTGATGTAATCAAATAATTCTAATTTTAATTGGATTAATGATCTAAAATTTTTATCATTAATAAATTCAGTTTTGAAAGTTTTAAAAGTTGCTTCAGCAACAGCATTGTCATAAGGACAACCTTTTTTGCTTAAAGAGCGAGTAATATTGAATGCTAGTAAAAGTTTATCAATAATTTTATTATTAAATTCATTACCACAATCACTATGAAATATTTGAATATCTTTTAAACAGCGATTTGATTGCATAAATGCTTGATGTACTAATAAGGCATCTTTTCTAGTACCTACACACTATGTCCAATAATTTCGCGGTTAAATAGGTCAATTAATAAGCAAATATAGTTTCATTTACCATTAACTTGAACATAAGTTAAATCACTGACAATAACTTCATTTTTAAGCCTATTATTAAAGTTTCTATTCACAAGATTAGTGATTTTTTCATCATTTACTTTGTTATTATGATTTTTGAATGATAATTTAGTGTATTTTGATATTAAATTATGCTTATTCATAATTTCTTTAATTTTTCGTCTTGATAAATAAATTTCTTGGTTTTCTAATATTACTTTTAATCTTCTTGTTCCATAAACACATTTATTTTCTTTAAAAGCACTAATAATAGCTTCATCATAAATATTATTTTGAATTTTATTTTCTTTTTTCTTTAAATTAAAATAATATGTTGATTTAGAAATTTTTAAAAAATGACACATTGTGCGAATTTTATATTTAAACTTATTGTTTGTAATAATTTCTATTTTCTGCCTATTATTAGTGCTGCTTGCTTTAAAATATCATTTTCCATTCGTAATTGTTTTAATTCTTTTCTTAATTTAATTAATTCATTTTCTTCAACAGAACGATTATCTTTAGCTTTAAAACTACCTGAATTAGTAAATTGCTTAATTCAATTATAAGTAGCTGCTCTTGTAACATTATATTCTTTAGCAAGGTAAGATACTGATTTGCCGCTTTGATATAAAGCTACTATTTGTTTTTTAAATTCATCGGTATATGAATTAATATTGGCCATAATTATAGTTCCTTTCTTTCAACTAATTTGTTCACTTGTCTACGTAATTAGTGTCCAATAAAGTGTAACCCATCCACGTGTTGATAATAGTATTAAAGAAAGTTATTAAAAATTTTAAAATTTTACAATTACAAAAAAAAGACAAGATTATTTCTTGCCTTTTTCCTTAATAACTTTGAGAATAATTTTTATTTTTTTTAAATGTATATTTTTTTAAATACGTCGAATATAATAAATTTAAATTTAAGGGTTAAAGAGAGTAATTTTGTCTAATTTTTCATTATTTTTCAAATAATTCATTTTTGGAAATAAGTTACTAATATGATAATTAATTATTTCGTAAATTTGACAACCGTCCGCTGGCGAAAAATTTAATCAAGATCTTTCAGATTGAGATACTTCTAATGTAAAAGATATGAATTTTATGTTCTATGATGCAAAAAAATTTAATCAAGATATTTTGGATTGAGATGTAGAAAAAATCAATATATTCTATTGATTTTTTCTGGAATTCAGGAATAACTGATATCAAAAAAATGCCAAAATTCAATAACTAACTTTTTAAGTTAAATACTAAATTTTATTATATAAATTTAAATTATTTTTTAAAAAAAATAATAACTAAAATTTAATGATATTTAATTGTAAAAATGAAAAAATATGTAAGAACCTGTTTAGAATCTTTTCGAAAATAATGTAAAATGATTATATATTTTAAAATCAGAGGTATATATTATGCATAAAAATTATCCAAGTCATGTCACCAAAGAACAATTTGAGAACATAAAATCAATTTTAGAAAATAGCAAAAAGAAAACAAAACCAAGAAGTTTAGATTTATATGAAGTATTTTGTGCAATTTTATATGTATTAAAAAGTGGTTGTCAATGAAGAATGCTACCAAAAAATTTTCCAAAATGACAAACTGTATATTATTATTTTCAAATTTGAAGTAAAAATAACGGTAAAGAAGCTAGTGTATGGCAATTAATTTTAAAAAAAATTGGTTAAAAAAGTTCGTATCAACAATAATCGCAAAGAACAAACTAGTTTTTGTATAATTGATTCGCAAAGTGTTAAAAATACAGATACTACTGAAAATAAAGGTTATGATGCTGGTAAAAAGATTTCAGGAATAAAGCGTCATATTATTGTTGATTCTCAAGGTTTACCACATGCAATTTACATAACCACAGCAGAAAAAACAGATCGTAATAGCGCTATAATAATGATTGAAAATGAAAAAGAAAATCTTTCTGCAGTTCAAAAAATAATAGTAGATGCTGGTTATACTGGTGAAAAATTTGCTTCTGAAATCAAAACAATCATAAATGCAAATGTTGAAATTATAAAACGGAATGAACTACATACTTTTGTAGTATTACCAAAAAGATGAATTGTAGAACGAAGCTTTGCTTGATTAGAAAAATACAGAAGATTATGAAAAAATTGTGAAAGAAAACTAAATACTAGTTTACAAATGGTTGTTCTTTCCTTTATTTCAGTTTTATTAAAAAGATTCTAAACAGGTTCTAAGGTAGTACAGACATTTTGGACTATTTTTTATCTAATAAAAGTTTATCAAAATAATCCATAGGAGTCATTAATCCTAATGATTTATGTGGTTTAGAATTGTTATAATATTCTTGAAAAGAATTCACTAATTTTTGAAATAAACTAAAATCACTATTTAAATATGGTTTTATTTCAAATAAATTACTTCAATTTCTGTGAAATCTTTCAATCTTACCATTACTCTGTGGTGATCTAAACGGTGTAGTTTCATGAACTATACCTTTTTTATTACAAAAATTTGTAAATCAACGATTCCTTTGTGGTTTTCCACAAGATGTATAGCTAACTAAATTAATATTTACTCATAAATAATGTAAAATAATAATATGTAATTTAAACAGTTTTTGAATTTAAAAGTACAATTCAGCAATAATTAAAATAGATTAGGAAGATTAAATTATGCCAAAACCATACAGTGAAGACTTACGAAGAAAAGTAATAGAAGCTTATGAAAGTAAAAATATGAAAATTAAAGAAATTTGTAAAGTGTTCAATATCACTAGAAAGACTTTATTTTTATGAAGAAAAAGAAAAAAAGAAACTGGGCATATAAAACCAATTTTGAATTATCAAAAAGGACATAGCCACAAAATAAAGGATTTAGATGAATTAAAAAATTATTTAGCAGAAAATAAAGATGTTACAGTTCAAAAAGTAATTGATAAATTTGGAAATATGACTAAAGAAACAGTTTATAACTATTTTAAAAAACTAAATTATACATATAAAAAAAACTTTTCTATATGAACAAAGAGATAAAAATAAACAAGAAGATTTTTTAAAAGAAATAGCTAAAATAATGAATGAAGATTTAGTATATATTGATGAATCTGGAATTGATGATAATGAATTTTATAAATATGGTTGATCTGAAAAAGGTAAAAGATTATTTGATAATAAACCCGCATATAAAATAAAGAGAATGAGTATAATTGGTTCACTAAATAAAGGTAAATTAAAAGCCTTATGAGCATTTGAAGGACATTGCAATAGTAAAATTTTTGAATCATATGTTAAAAATAAACTAATTCCAGTATTAAAGCGTGGACAAATTATAGTTTTAGATAATGCAACGTTTCATAAATCTAAATTAACACAACAATTAATTGAAAATGCTGGATGCAAACTATTATTTCTTCCGCCATATTCTCCTAATTTAAATCCAATTGAACATTTTTGATTTGCTATAAAACATAATATAAGAAAAATATTACCAAATTATTGACCAAATATTAAAAAAGCGATTGATTTTGTTTTTGAAGATATGAGTAAACATTACTTTAGTTAGCTATATTAGTATATTGACTACCATTATCAGTTCTAATTCTTTTAATTTTAATTCCTAATTTTTCATAGAAATTTAAAGCATTTTTAGTAGCATTTACAATATCTCTGGTTTGTGCTTGTTCAGATGGATAACAATAAGTAATTCGAGTTTTTTCATCAATAAAATCAATAATATATCATCTTTTACTTCCTGTTATATAATCTGATACTACTTTAATATCAGTTTGTAATAATCCAGTTTCTTTTACTTCATATCTCAAATGTTTTTTCTTAATAACTTTTTGTGAACAAAAACCAAAACGTTTTAATCAACGATATATAGTTTTAACCGAGGGTTTTGGCAAAAAATTAAACCTAATATCATCAATATGCCTTATTAAATAACAAAATTGAAAAGCACCTATACCAAACTCTTCTTTATACTGAACAAAATAATTTATAAATTTTTCTGATAATTCCAACTTATAGAAATATTTAATATTTTTAGGTTTTGTTGACTTAAATAATAATTCTTCAAAAGGTTTATTTCTGTAAAAAACATCATAAAAACGTTTAGCTCAATAATAAAAGGTTTGCTTTGGCATATGTAATTGAGAAATTATTTCTTTACAAGTATTTTTATTTTTAAAAATAAAACAAAATTTTCTAAATTTACGATAATAAATATTAACTTTATTAATATTTTTATCATTTTTATACTTTTCTACAAATTTGTTAAATTTATAATCAAATTTAGTAAAATCAGCACTATTAATTAAATATTTCATTTTAAACTACACCTCAACTAATAATATAAAGTTATAAAAACTTTTATTAGTCCAAAAAGTGTGTCTAATCTACAAAAAATGAAAAAATAATATTTGACAAATAACATTACTTATCCTATAATTAACAAGCATTCACGAAAGCAGCAAATAAGTATTATTAAGTTGCAAATAGTTTACCCTCAAAGATTATTCTTTTTATTAGTAGAATTTTCTATTAATCTTAATAGTAACCAGTGCTGTTCTGGCGAATTGTAAACTATCTTAATGAGAACTTATTAAAGTCTCTTTGTGTTTGTATACATTCCAAGGAGGTTTTTATTATGTCAAGATATACTGGTCCAGTTTTTAGAAAATCAAGAAGATTAAACTTCTCAATTCTTGAATCTGGTAAAGAATTTGCAAAAGGAAAAAAGCGAACATTCGCTCCTGGACAACACGGTCAAAAAAGAATTAAACTTTCTAACTTTGGATTACAATTACAAGAAAAACAAAAAATTCGTTTCACTTATGGTTTAAATGCTCGTCAAATGAAAAATTTATTTGATGAATCAAAAAAAACTCATGGTGTTACTGGTACTAACTTGTTGGTATTCTTAGAATCAAGATTAGATAATATTGTTTTTCGTTTAGGTTTATCTTTAACAAGAAAAGGTGCTCGTCAATTAGTAAATCATGGTCATGTTTTAGTTAATGGTAAAAAAGTTAATATTCCTTCATATCGTGTTAAAATAGGAGATAAAATTACTATTACTGAAAAAGCACAAAAAAATGCAAAAATTATTGAAGCATTAAGCGCTAACGCTTCAACATTACCATTTATTGAATTCAATAAAAAAACATTTATTGGTACATATGTACGTCATCCACTACGTGACGAACTAAATACTGATATTAATGAAGCATTAGTTGTTGAATCATATGGACGTGCTTAAAATTAATAATTAATTTAAAATCTGTTATCAACTGATAACAGATTTATTTTTTAGATGGTAAATGTCAATAAAAGCATTTATCATTTTTTTGTTTTTGAAAAAATAAAATATAAATTAATTATCTATCAATCAATTTCCTTAAAACAAAACTAAAAATTAATTTTTCTCCTACTACTATGTCAATTAAATTAAATGATATAATGTTAATTATAGATGAAGAAAGGAAAAATAAAAATGATTAAAAATGAAATTTCTGAAAAAATAGTTAGTATTACTTTTGTAATAGCTGTTATGATAACAGCTATTGGCTGATTAGGAATTAGTAAAAATAAAAAGAAATATTTAATTTTATGAATAGCTATAATTCCTTTAATTTTTAGTAACATATTTTCATTTTTTACTAAAAATTATTATGACAATATTTTACTAATATCAGTACTAACGATATCTTATTTAATTTATATAGGCTTTTTAATCGTTAGTACTTATCGATTTATTAAGATAAAAGACAAAAAAGAAATTAATAATAAACAAGTAGAAAATACTATTGATTTAATAAAAAATAAAATATTGTAAAAGTTACCCCAAAGGGTAACTTTTACATGTTCTCTATAAATAATGATCTTAATATAAGTTCATATTATATAGCATTAAGAAAACTATTTGAACCATTACTATTATTAGGAATATGTTCTTGATTTGCTGCATCGATAAAATTTTGTTGTCTTATTGGACCATTTTCTAAAATTTGATTAATTCTTGTTTGCAAGTCAGGATTATTAGGTTCTTTATATTTATTAGCGTTTTTTCATCTTGAATTTGGTGCTTCAATTTCTTCTTTTCTAGTAACTAATTCTTTATATATTTCTTCTAATTTTTTAAACTTTTCTAATTCATCAACATTATTAAGAGCATTTACTATTTCTTTTTCTTTTAATAGTTGGATATTAATTCGATGTTGAAGTGACATATAAAAAGGAGTATAGGAAACAGAATATCCCGCTTTACTTTCTACATTATAAATTTTCTCTTCAACTTCTATAGCTAACTAAAGTAATGTTTACTCATATCTTCAAAAACAAAATCAATCGCTTTTTTAATATTTGGTCAATAATTTGGTAATATTTTTCTTATATTATGTTTTATAGCAAATCAAAAATGTTCAATTGGATTTAAATTAGGAGAATATGGCGGAAGAAATAATAGTTTGCATCCAGCATTTTCAATTAATTGTTGTGTTAATTTAGATTTATGAAACGTTGCATTATCTAAAACTATAATTTGTCCACGCTTTAATACTGGAATTAGTTTATTTTTAACATATGATTCAAAAATTTTACTATTGCAATGTCCTTCAAATGCTCATAAGGCTTTTAATTTACCTTTATTTAGTGAACCAATTATACTCATTCTCTTTATTTTATATGCGGGTTTATTATCAAATAATCTTTTACCTTTTTCAGATCAACCATATTTATAAAATTCATTATCATCAATTCCAGATTCATCAATATATACTAAATCTTCATTCATTATTTTAGCTATTTCTTTTAAAAAATCTTCTTGTTTATTTTTATCTCTTTGTTCATATAGAAAAGTTTTTTTTATATGTATAATTTAGTTTTTTAAAATAGTTATAAACTGTTTCTTTAGTCATATTTCCAAATTTATCAATTACTTTTTGAACTGTAACATCTTTATTATCTGCTAAATAATTTTTTAATTCATCTAAATCCTTTATTTTGTGGCTATGTCCTTTTTGATAATTCAAAATTGGTTTTATATGCCCAGTTTCTTTTTTTCTTTTTCTTCATAAAAATAAAGTCTTTCTAGTGATATTGAACACTTTACAAATTTCTTTAATTTTCATATTTTTACTTTCATAAGCTTCTATTACTTTTCTTCGTAAGTCTTCACTGTATGGTTTTGGCATAATTTAATCTTCCTAATCTATTTTAATTATTGCTGAATTGTACTTTTAAATTCAAAAACTGTTTAAATTACATATTATTATTTTACATTATTTATGAGTAAATATTACTTTAGTTAGCTATACATATTTTTAGTTCATAAAACAGTTAATGTATTGAATGTTTCATTATAAACAATATTATTACTTTCATTTGAATATATAACAATTCCATTATTACCAATACCAGCGGGATCAATACCAATAATTAAGTCATATTGCATTATTCAAAGTCACCATTTTGAATTTTTTCTTGTAATTTCATTATTAATTTAAGTTTTCAATTACTAATATTAATTTTAATTACATCACTAATATCATCTTTAAGTAATTCCATAAATTCATTTTCAAGATAATTAATTAAATTTTCCTTATATTGAGTAATTACTTCTTTTTTAAAATTTTCTCTTAATTTTTCTATATTATTTAAATGTTCCTTTGTTATTGCTTTACTAAGTTTTTTATTATATTCATTAATATTTTTTTGGTCTTTGCAAGAAAATGGTTTTTCTTTATCCATATTTATACCTCCTACTTAACCTAATATTTAAAATACAGTCATAACAAATTGCTTTACTATTTTTATCTCTTAAAAAATATTTTCTTGTTTTTATATCATTAGTATTAAAGAATAAATAATCTAATTTATGTTGTTTACATGTTCAACAAAAATACTTTTTCATTATGAGTTGAAATTTCCTTATAAGAAGTAACTATATAATTAATTGGTAAACCATCATGTTTATATGGATTATTTATTTTAAAACCTTTTCTGTTTTCTTCTCACGTAATGTTATATTTAAAACAAGGATTAGTAATTTTAGTTTTGTTATCTGTTATTTCACCCATAAATCAACTATTATGCTGTTCATAAAATGTTAGTGGTTCAAGTTTTATATCATTAAGATAATATTCTTTTGGAGCGGTTGGTTTATTAATAGTTATTTTTTGGTCTTTAATATATGGTTCTAATAATTTTATTAATTCATTACCACTTAATTCTCTTTTAATATTTTCTAAATTAAAAACTCAATATGTGTAACTGTTATCAACAATAAAAGAATTATTTTTAATCATTCATTTTGGAAGCGATAATTTATATTCAATATAATCAATAAGAATAGATTGTGGTTTATCTTTAACAATTTGTTCTTTTTTAAATTCTATTTGCATAATAATCCTTTCTTAATATGTTCTGTTGCTTCTAGCATAAAGAACATATAATTTGATTTTTAGATTATTAATAATACTACTATTCGTTTTATTCATTCCAGCAATTCTGGGCTCAAAAATAAATTGTGAAATTTTAAAAATAAATCGAGGCATTCGATTCAATATTTATTTAATTTATGTTTAATAAATTAATATTTTAATTGAACCGGCACCGCTCAATTTTTTTTACAAGTTTGAAATTTATTTTCTCACCCAAAAATTTTTTCAAAAAAAATAAAAAATAAAACCAACACTTGCTCACTGGGGAGTGGCAAGGTTGGTTAAATAAAGAATAGAATTAATACAATAGGTCCCTACAACAGGTCTATATATACTAGTTTCCAATTCGCTCCCACCCCAAGAATTACCATTAAATGGTTAGTATATTTTATTAGGTATCACTCCACTTTTTATTTATCCATGCAAGTCCACATGTTTTAGCTACTATTTTTAACAACTGTATTGTAGTTCACTTTTTTAGTTCCCTAACACGTGTTGATAATAGCGTTAAAGACGGTTATTAAAAATTTTAAAATTTTACAATTACAAAAAAAGACAAGATTATTTCTTGTCTTTTTCCTTTAATAATTTGATTTGTTTAAAATACGTAGGTTATAAGGGTTAAAGAGAATTTAATTTGTCTATCATCATTTTGAAATGGTAATATTGGAAATAAGTTACTAATATGATAATTAATTATTTCGTAAATTTGACAACCGTCCTATTTAGATGTATATAAAAAAATCAGTATTAATAAGTAAATACTGATTTAATATTAGTTATCTTTTAGTGATAGTGCTGTTAATAATTTATTGTATGTAGCAACATCTTGTTTTTTAAAGTATTTTAAGAAACGTTTTCTGCTTGCTACCATTTTTAACAAACTTCGTTTTGCAGTAATATCTTTTTTTTGTACTTGTAGATGGGCTGTTAATTCTAAAATTCTTTTTGTTAAATTAATAATTTGAACTGCAGAAGAACCAGTGTCTTTGGCATTTAAGCGAAATTTTTTAATCAATTCATCTTGTTTAATTTGTTCCATATTTGACAACTCTCCTTTAAATATAATTCGGCTTAAGCAAAGCTAATATCGGAGAGAATATTAACAATGTTAAGTCAACACGGTTATAATAGTACATTAATTTTAAACATAAAACAAGCATTTTTTTAAAAAATATTTTTATTAATTTTGTATAAAGAGATGATTTTTTATTTTTTTTCTTCATTTGCTTTTTTATTTTTTTTATCAAAAATAGTCACTTTACGTTCAGTATGATTAAGAATTCTTTTACAATTATCTCAATGACGAATAATAATTAATATTCAAATTAGAGCCATAGTTATATTAACAATATAGTATTGAGTGTCTTGTTGGGAAAGAAAAGCATGCAGTGGCATATTGGGTATTCATGATAAGATAAAAGCAAGTATCATCATTAACATTGAAGATAAAGATGACATTCTACTTAAATATAAAATAAATCATCAACTAGCAATTGTGATAACGCAATAAATAGGATTAATCATTAATAGTACTCCTAATGAAGATGCAGCTCCTTTACCACCACGAAAACCATAAAATACTGGTCAACAGTGACCAATAATTGCAGCAAGACCAGTTGGATAAATATATGCTTGTTTAAACATTGTTTCATAATTAGGATTAGTAATATCGATAAAGGTTAAACCGTATGCAATTAAAATAGGAATAGCGGACTTAAAACCATCAATAATTAAAATAATAGCTCCTCATTTACCACCCATAACTCGTGTTGAATTAGTAGCACCAGCATTTTTAGAGTAATAATCTCTAACATCGGTTTTAAATTTTATTTTACTAATAATAATTGAAGGTGAGATTGAGCCAATTAAATAACCAATGATAATAAAAATAAAAGTTCCTAATAGATTAATATGTTCCATTTTTTTCTCCATTCTTGTGCAAGTATTATGTTAATAAAAATTTTATTTTTTGGAAGTTAAATTGTTCTTTTTATCTTTATTATTATAATATAAATTATAAATTATTAATGTTAATAATATGATATTAATAACTGTGCCAAAGGCATTTGCTGCTAGTAAGGGAATGTTTTTAATTAAACTAGCATAAATTATGAATGAAGTTAATCCTATTTGATATATGCTATAAGAAATTAACGATAAACCTTTTGTGTTTTTAGTTTTAATTAGTTTAATAGTTTGTGGTAAAAAGGCAACTGAAATAAAAAAGGCACCTATATATCCAATAATATCAATTGCAATATTAGACATTTTTTTCCTCCTTATTTTTTTGTTTAATTAAATTGTTAACAATAATCCCAATTATTATGAAATTTAGTATAGCAGTAATAGTTTGACAAGTAATCATGGGAATATCATTACGAAGTATGCCAAATATTAAAAAAGTAAGACCTCCCAGTTGATAGATACTATATGAAAAAATAGAAAGACCTGAAGTATTTCTTGTTTTAATTAGTTTAATAGTTTGTGGTAAGAATGCCAAAGGAATACAAATGGCTGCAAGATACCCCAATATTTCTATAAAAATGTTCATTTTTTCTCCTTTTAATTAATTTAATTTATCATAGTAATTATAATAAAATATTGTGAAAATAGTTATTTATTTTATTTTAAATAATAAAAAATGTGTTTTGCTAAACACATCATTAATTTATTTTTCTTCTTCTTTAATGAAACATTTTTTACATAAAGATTTCCCTTCTTTTGTATCAAGAATGTCAAAAGGTTCAAACATCATTCCGCAATCAAAACATTTTACGGTTTTTGTTAAAGATTCATCATCAGTTTTTTTGTTTTTTTTATTGAATCATTTCATTATATCCTTCCTTTCTAAATATATTAAATAAGTGTGTTAATGACACACTTATTTAATATATTTATTTAGCACAATCTTTACACAAACATTTACCATCTGCTGCTTTAGTGCATTCAGATGAACTTTTCATTTTCCCACAACCATCACATTTTTTTTGATCTTTTGCTTCTCCGGTTTTATCCCTTTTTTTAAATGGTCACATGTATATAACTTCCTTTCCTCATATCATAATTACTCTACTCAATTATAACAAATTTTATTATTTTCTATGGTATTAACTATTTTTAAAACTTTTTTGTTAAATTTTGATTAATTATTTTTTTCTATTAGACTTACTGCATAACTAGTTAACTTTTCATTTTTTTGTTATTATTAAAATAAAATTTGAATAGTTAAGGATAAATTTTATGACATATTTTGAATTAAAAGATAAACCGGATCAATATTTTCGTAAAATAGTTGGTATTAATAAACTAGTTTTTAATGAAATTTTAAATATTTTATTAGATCATCAAAATCTAAAAAATACCACTGGTGGAAGGCCATATAAAATGTCAATAGAAGATAGACTAGTAATGACTTTAAGATATTTATATGAAAATCGTACATATCATAGTATTGGTGCTGAGTATGATATGGTTGATACTACTGCTTTACGAAATATTCGTTCAATTGAAGACATTTTAATAAATAATAATAAGTTTAATAATTTAACAAATAAAAATATTTTTTTAAAAAGAAGAATTCAAAAATAAAATTTTGATAATTGATGTAACAGAAGTAGAAACAGAACGACCAAAATATAATCAAAAAGATTGATTTTCTGGCAAAAAATGAATGCATACTGTTAAGTTTCAAACCATAATTAATGCACATACTAATGAAATTTTAAATATTTTTCCTGATACTGGTAAAAATCATGATTTTAAAACTTTTAAAAATTCAAAGTTAGAATTTTTGTCAGAAACTGTAATTCTTGCAGATAAAGGTTATCAAGGTTTACAAAAAATTCATAGTAATACATTTTTACCCATTAAAACTAGTAAAAATAATCCTAAAACAAGTAAAATTAAAATTTTTAATAAGATTATTAATAAAACTCGCAGAAAAATTGAACATGTTTTTGCATTTTTAAAATGTTTTAAAATTATTGGTTATAAATTTAGAAAAGGTAGAAAACGAATATTTTTAAGATTTAATTTAATTGCAGGATTTTATAATTTATCATTAAAACTTAAAAACGTTATGCAGTAAGTCTATTTTAAGAATATTATTTTTGATTTCTTCAATTTCTTCAATATCAGTTATTCTATTAAATAAGTGAAAAAGCATATAGTTTAATTCTTTTAGTTTATGAAAGTGTTTTTAAAAAATATTATTGTTTCATCAATAGTTGCCATTAGCGTTACTGCTTGTTTGGTGTTAATGCTATTATTTTGTAATGGTATACGAACAAGTGTTGGCAACTGACTAACAAACATGTAGTCTTCTAAAGATTTTTCTTTTTGTGTATAATAGAAAATTTGAAAAGCACTAATTTTAGCAGCAATTGTTTTAATAGCATTTTTTACTGCTGTAACTTGTGAATTAAGCATATTTTTGATTAATAATGTAATAAAGATGGTAATTCTTCCAATTGGTAAAATAATTGATAAAATTAAGTCTAAGAACCTGTTTAGGATCTTTTTTGATTAATTTTTAATAAAATTTATATTATAATGGTTATTTTATAATAAAAAATAGATTTTTAGTCGATAAGTTTTCAAATGATAAAATCTTTTTAACAAAAAAATGAAAAAGAAAATAAATTATTGGTTAAGTACCTATTTATAAATGATTATTTCTTGTTTTAGTTAAATTCTATTAAAAAGATCCTAAACAGGTTCTAAGTTAACATTAAACTTTTGAGCAAATATTGATTTTAATAAAGTATAACCATTTTGGAATAAAATAACAGATAAAAATAAAGCAAAGTTTGGTGTTTTTCATCATTTATGCATAATTAATATTTCTGTTTTAATTTTTAAAATATATCAAAAGAAATAAGAAGTTAATACCAAGATAATACCATAAATTAATACAGTGATAGTTGTTAGAAAATTGAAAAAACTAAAAACAATAGCTAAATTAACTGTAAAACCTAGATACATTTTAATATCATAAATTGGATAATCATTTGCAAATTGAGTTGTTAAACCATATTTTCTTTGAAATGCTCGACGACGATAAAGTTTAATGATGATAATAATATAAAAAAGTAAAGCAATTAAAGCGATTAAAATTGTAATAAAGATATATGAATAAGCAGTATTAATGCTATTTAAGCGTTGTGTTCATGCACTTCCTCAGTCACTTATTGGTGCATCATCATGTTGAGTAAAAATAAATGACATTAATGAAAAATCAATTAATGGATAATAAATAGCCATTAATTTTTTATAGAAAGGAGTTTTGTCACTTTCTTGTTTTGCGTTAGCAATTTGTTCTAGTAGTTCTTTAACATTATTTTCTTTATCAATTCTTGTTCTTTCATTTAAAAATAAGACTAATGCAGTAATTAGTAATGTAATAAATATTATTCAAAAAAATAATAAAACAAAATATTGCCCTCCCAAAAAATTATGCGGTCGTAATTTTTTAAATTGAATTTTTTGTACTTCCAAAATTTATTCCCTCCCCCAAAAAAATATTTTTTAAAATCGCTTACTTATAGCTAACTAAAGTAATATTTACTCATAAATAATGTAAAATAATAATATGTAATTTAAACAGTTTTTGAATTTAAAAGTACAATTCAGCAATAATTAAAATAGATTAGGAAGATTAAATTATGCCAAAACCATACAGTGAAGACTTACGAAGAAAAGTAATAGAAGCTTATGAAAGTAAAAATATGAAAATTAAAGAAATTTGTAAAGTGTTCAATATCACTAGAAAGACTTTATTTTTATGAAGAAAAAGAAAAAAAGAAACTGGGCATATAAAACCAATTTTGAATTATCAAAAAGGACATAGCCACAAAATAAAGGATTTAGATGAATTAAAAAATTATTTAGCAGAAAATAAAGATGTTACAGTTCAAAAAGTAATTGATAAATTTGGAAATATGACTAAAGAAACAGTTTATAACTATTTTAAAAAACTAAATTATACATATAAAAAAAACTTTTCTATATGAACAAAGAGATAAAAATAAACAAGAAGATTTTTTAAAAGAAATAGCTAAAATAATGAATGAAGATTTAGTATATATTGATGAATCTGGAATTGATGATAATGAATTTTATAAATATGGTTGATCTGAAAAAGGTAAAAGATTATTTGATAATAAACCCGCATATAAAATAAAGAGAATGAGTATAATTGGTTCACTAAATAAAGGTAAATTAAAAGCCTTATGAGCATTTGAAGGACATTGCAATAGTAAAATTTTTGAATCATATGTTAGAACCTGTTTAGGATCTTTTTTGATTAATTTTTAATAAAATTTATATTATAATGGTTATTTTATAATAAAAAATAGATTTTTAGTCGATAAGTTTTCAAATGATAAAATCTTTTTAACAAAAAAATGAAAAAGAAAATAAATTATTGGTTAAGTACCTATTTATAAATGATTATTTCTTGTTTTAGTTAAATTCTATTAAAAAGATTCTAAACAGGTTCTTAAAAATAAACTAATTCCAGTATTAAAGCGTGGACAAATTATAGTTTTAGATAATGCAACGTTTCATAAATCTAAATTAACACAACAATTAATTGAAAATGCTGGATGCAAACTATTATTTCTTCCGCCATATTCTCCTAATTTAAATCCAATTGAACATTTTTGATTTGCTATAAAACATAATATAAGAAAAATATTACCAAATTATTGACCAAATATTAAAAAAGCGATTGATTTTGTTTTTCAAGATATGAGTAAACATTACTTTAGTTAGCTATATGTTTAAAATAAGCATATCAATAATTTGTTTTAAGAATAATGTAAAATTAATTTACAAAAATTTAATAAAATTAAGGAGAGATTTTAATTTATGCCAAAAGAAATTAGAAGAAAAAGAAAAGTTATTGTAGGAATGGTTGGTGGGACAGTTTTGGCTGGTGGATTAATTGGGGGTATTATAGCAATTTCTGAAATATTAGTTCAAAATGAGGGAGTATATCAAGAAAAATTAAATATTTTTAATTGACCTGAATCTTATGGTGCAATATCAACTTTATTAAATATAAATAATGATTTATATGTCGGAACTAGTAATGGTGTATATAAAATTAAAGATAATGCAAGTAATACAAAAAATAAAATAATAACACCAATTACTGGTATTAATGGTTATATTTCTAGTTTAGTTGTTACTAATGATGGAACTGTTTATGTAGCAACTTTTGCTAATGGACTTTTTAGATATTCTCCTGAACAAAATATTTTGACACAAATATCAGAAATAACAGGAGAAGTTTATAATTTAGTAGCTATGGGCAATAATGTATATGTTGGAACAAGAACTTCTGATTGTTATGGTAAGTTATTTATGATTGAATCTAATAGAAAAGTATCAGAAATTAAGGATTGAATTGAAACATATGGTGAAGTTAGAAGTTTAGCGGTTATTGATAATGATTTGTATATTGGTACTAAAACTGGTACATATACTGGAAATTTATTAATATTTAAACCTAATGGAATATTAGAATTGTTAAAAAAATGAAATCAAAATAATGGTGAAGTTTGGAGTTTAATAGTTTTTGGTAATAATTTATATATTGGAAGTAGAAATCAACTATATGAAAGTAGACTATTTAAACTTTCTCTTAAAGGAGAAAAAATAACAGAAACTATTGGTTGAAAAAATAATAAAAATTATGGTGAGATTTGAAGTTTAGCTGTTGTTAATAATGATTTATATGTTGGAAGTAGAGTTCAGTTATTGATAATAAATTTTTTAAAGGTGGATTATATAAGTCATCTGATGGTGGTATTACTTTTACTGAAGTATTTGATTGAAATAAAGATTATGGTGTTGTAGTGAGCTTATTACCTGTAGATAATAATTTATATATTGGAAGCAAAAATTATAATGATAAAACTAATCAAAATTATCAAGGGAAGTTATTTTTTAAAAGAATAAAATAAAATTATTAAAAAAATAAAAAACATTATAATAAAAATATTATAATGTTTAGAAAATATTTAGTTAAAACAAAAATTAGCAAAATTAAGTTTCATTTTTAAAATATTAGTAAGATAAAGTATATTAATAAAAATTAATGAACATAGTAATTATTAATTATTTCACAATTTTCGATTGCATCTCAAAAATTATTATTTTTTTCTCTTATTTTAAAAACAAAAATAATTACTACGAATAGAAATACTGTATATAATAAGATTGGAACGATAATTATACAAAAGATAAATCCAATTTGTAATTGAATTCAAGGATAGTAATTATCAGGAAAATGACTTAAATTACAGAAAGAACTTGCTGAAGTGCTAATAGTATAACTTAAACCAAAATGTTTTAATATTGTATATCCATCTTTAAAATTTGAATGGCATTGTTCATTATTATCGAATTTAAAATAAAAGTTACTAAATCAAATTAAGTATAGACCAGTAATTATAATTAAAACCGTGATTGCAAATAATATTATAGTTGTTAACTGTAATATTTTAACTTTTTTCATTTTGATACCTCTTTAAATATAAAAAAAACATTTTTAGATAATAAAAATAATAAGTTAAAAACTATATTATTTTATGTAAAAATGATAACAAATTTATATTGTTTTTACAATTATTGATTGTATAAGCAAAGTTTTAATTAATTATATAAATGAATAATATTAAGAAAATATTCAAATATTTTCTTAATATTATTTTGATTTATTAATTTGATTCAATATTCTACTTGCATCTAAATTAAATGGTATTACAATAATTTCATAGTGAATAATTTCGCGATTAGGGTATCCAAATTTTGTTACTATTTCTTTAAAACTTAGATGAAATAGTCTTGCTAATTCTAATGTTTCAAATGCTTTATATTTTATGTCATCACTTTGATTTGTTTTATATTTTAATAAATAAATTTCTTTGAGTTTTATTTTCATTTCATTTTTATTGCCATTCATTTTTTTACCTCTCAAACTTATATAATTTAATAAGTAAATTATATATAAATTATATCATTTTACTTAATTCATATTTAGTATTTTTTATTAAAATTTTTTAATAAATATACAATAAAAATATGATTATGAAAACGTAGGTGATTTTGCAATAATATCATCATTAATTTTCTCTATATTCTCATTCTCATTTATATCTTTTATATCATCATCATTTAGTGTTGCTTCTTTTCCTAAATTTTGATTTCATTTTTCAATTTTTAAGATATGTATTTTAATCTTTGTCATTCTCAATCCCCTCTTAATAAAAAACCTTGTATGAATAAATTATACAAAAATTTTTTTACTTTTAAAAATATAAATTTTTATTATAAGAATATTAAATAAAAATTAAATAAAATTGGAATGGCAACACTTTTTAGGACTATTTTTTGGTAGACATTTGTTTTTGATAATTAACTGGAGTTAAGTAGTTTAAAGTGCTGTGGATTCTTATGTTGTTGTATCAATTGATGTAATCAAATAATTCTAATTTTAATTGGATTAATGATCTAAAATTTTTATCATTAATAAATTCAGTTTTGAAAGTTTTAAAAGTTGCTTCAGCAACAGCATTGTCATAAGGACAACCTTTTTTGCTTAAAGAGCGAGTAATATTGAATGCTAGTAAAAGTTTATCAATAATTTTATTATTAAATTCATTACCACAATCACTATGAAATATTTGAATATCTTTTAAACAGCGATTTGATTGCATAAATGCTTGATGTACTAATAAGGCATCTTTTCTAGTACCTACACTATGTCCAATAATTTCGCGGTTAAATAGGTCAATTAATAAGCAAATATAGTTTCATTTACCATTAACTTGAACATAAGTTAAATCACTGACAATAACTTCATTTTTAAGCCTATTATTAAAGTTTCTATTCACAAGATTAGTGATTTTTTCATCATTTACTTTGTTATTATGATTTTTGAATGATAATTTAGTGTATTTTGATATTAAATTATGCTTATTCATAATTTCTTTAATTTTTCGTCTTGATAAATAAATTTCTTGGTTTTCTAATATTACTTTTAATCTTCTTGTTCCATAAACACATTTATTTTCTTTAAAAGCACTAATAATAGCTTCATCATAAATATTATTTTGAATTTTATTTTCTTTTTTCTTTAAATTAAAATAATATGTTGATTTAGAAATTTTTAAAAAATGACACATTGTGCGAATTTTATATTTAAACTTATTGTTTGTAATAATTTCTATTTTCTGCCTATTATTAGTGCTGCTTGCTTTAAAATATCATTTTCCATTCTTAATTGTTTTAATTCTTTTCTTAATTTAATTAATTCATTTTCTTCAACAGAACGATTATCTTTAGCTTTAAAACTACCTGAATTAGTAAATTGCTTAATTCAATTATAAGTAGCTGCTCTTGTAACATTATATTCTTTAGCAAGGTAAGATACTGATTTGCCGCTTTGATATAAAGCTACTATTTGTTTTTTAAATTCATCGGTATATGAATTAATATTGGCCATAATTATAGTTCCTTTCTTTCAACTAATTTGTTCACTTGTCTACGTAATTAGTGTCCAATAAAGTGTAACCCATCCAATGGTTTTATTTCAAATAAATTACTTCAATTTCTGTGAAATCTTTCAATCTTACCATTACTCTGTGGTGATCTAAACGGTGTAGTTTCATGAACTATACCTTTTTTATTACAAAAATTTGTAAATCAACGATTCCTTTGTGGTTTTCCACAAGATGTATTAGTATATTGACTACCATTATCAGTTCTAATTCTTTTAATTTTAATTCCTAATTTTTCATAGAAATTTAAAGCATTTTTAGTAGCATTTACAATATCTCTGGTTTGTGCTTGTTCAGATGGATAACAATAAGTAATTCGAGTTTTTTCATCAATAAAATCAATAATATATCATCTTTTACTTCCTGTTATATAATCTGATACTACTTTAATATCAGTTTGTAATAATCCAGTTTCTTTTACTTCATATCTCAAATGTTTTTTCTTAATAACTTTTTGTGAACAAAAACCAAAACGTTTTAATCAACGATATATAGTTTTAACCGAGGGTTTTGGCAAAAAATTAAACCTAATATCATCAATATGCCTTATTAAATAACAAAATTGAAAAGCACCTATACCAAACTCTTCTTTATACTGAACAAAATAATTTATAAATTTTTCTGATAATTCCAACTTATAGAAATATTTAATATTTTTAGGTTTTGTTGACTTAAATAATAATTCTTCAAAAGGTTTATTTCTGTAAAAAACATCATAAAAACGTTTAGCTCAATAATAAAAGGTTTGCTTTGGCATATGTAATTGAGAAATTATTTCTTTACAAGTATTTTTATTTTTAAAAATAAAACAAAATTTTCTAAATTTACGATAATAAATATTAACTTTATTAATATTTTTATCATTTTTATACTTTTCTACAAATTTGTTAAATTTATAATCAAATTTAGTAAAATCAGCACTATTAATTAAATATTTCATTTTAAACTACACCTCAACTAATAATATAAAGTTATAAAAACTTTTATTAGTCCAAAAAGTGTGTCTAATCTACAAAAATATTGTTATTATATATTGCAATCGTGCTTGAACAAATATATAATATCTCTGTTGCTCTTTTTGGGACTATAGCTCAGCTGGTTAGAGCGCACGCTTGATAAGCGTGAGGTCGATGGTTCAAGTCCATTTAGTCCCACCATTATATGTGAAATTATGAAATAAACAGTTTTGTTTATTTTTTTATTTTTGAATTATAAATTAATGTATAATATATCAGTATTAAGTATATTAATCATATAGTAATTATTATATTTAAGTAGTTAGGAAAATGAGTATGAAAAAACAAGAAATATTAAAACCAATTATTAATAGTTCTTTAGTTGAAGATGATGTTAATGCTAAATCAAAAGAAAAACATAAATTTCTAAATTTTATTAAATCATATTTTAAAAACTGACGTAATCATTATAACCGTAATGTAATAGTTAATCCTGAAGATGCTCAATATGCAATTTTAATTCGTGATTTTACTAAACAGTTTAAAAAATTTAAAGCTGTTGATAATGCTATTATTAAAGTTAAAAAAGGTACTATTCATGGTTTTATTGGTCCAAATGGATCAGGCAAAACCACTACTATTAAATGTTTAATTAGCGCTATGGTTGAAACACACGGTGATTTAATTATTCATGGTAAGCGTTCATGAACAGTTGAAGCAAAAAAACAAGTTGGTTATATTCCAGAAGCTGCAATATTTCCTAAACGAATTACTACTTATGATTATTTAATTTCAATGGGGCAAATTAGTGGTTTGAAATATAAAGTTGCTAAGGAAAAGACAGAAATGATTTTAAAGGAATTAGATTTATGAAAGTTTAAAAAACGTAACCCTAATGCTTATTCTTCGGGTATGAAGAAAAAGGTGTTATTAACACAATCACTATTAAATAATCCAGATGTCTTAATTTTAGATGAACCAGCCGCTAATCTTGATCCAACAGCAAGAACAGAATTGTTTAATGATTTAAGAAAACTTCGTGAGCAAGGTAAAACTGTTTTTATTTCATCACATATTTTATCTGAATTACAAAATTTAGCTGATGAAGTTACTGTTTTAAATTATAGTAAAGTTGTTTATACAGGATTGGTTAATAAAACTGATTTATTATAGCTAACTAAAGTAATGTTTACTCATATCTTGAAAAACAAAATCAATCGCTTTTTTAATATTTGGTCAATAATTTGGTAATATTTTTCTTATATTATGTTTTATAGCAAATCAAAAATGTTCAATTGGATTTAAATTAGGAGAATATGGCGGAAGAAATAATAGTTTGCATCCAGCATTTTCAATTAATTGTTGTGTTAATTTAGATTTATGAAACGTTGCATTATCTAAAACTATAATTTGTCCACGCTTTAATACTGGAATTAGTTTATTTTTAACATATGATTCAAAAATTTTACTATTGCAATGTCCTTCAAATGCTCATAAGGCTTTTAATTTACCTTTATTTAGTGAACCAATTATACTCATTCTCTTTATTTTATATGCGGGTTTATTATCAAATAATCTTTTACCTTTTTCAGATCAACCATATTTATAAAATTCATTATCATCAATTCCAGATTCATCAATATATACTAAATCTTCATTCATTATTTTAGCTATTTCTTTTAAAAAATCTTCTTGTTTATTTTTATCTCTTTGTTCATATAGAAAAGTTTTTTTTATATGTATAATTTAGTTTTTTAAAATAGTTATAAACTGTTTCTTTAGTCATATTTCCAAATTTATCAATTACTTTTTGAACTGTAACATCTTTATTTTCTGCTAAATAATTTTTTAATTCATCTAAATCCTTTATTTTGTGGCTATGTCCTTTTTGATAATTCAAAATTGGTTTTATATGCCCAGTTTCTTTTTTTCTTTTTCTTCATAAAAATAAAGTCTTTCTAGTGATATTGAACACTTTACAAATTTCTTTAATTTTCATATTTTTACTTTCATAAGCTTCTATTACTTTTCTTCGTAAGTCTTCACTGTATGGTTTTGGCATAATTTAATCTTCCTAATCTATTTTAATTATTGCTGAATTGTACTTTTAAATTCAAAAACTGTTTAAATTACATATTATTATTTTACATTATTTATGAGTAAATATTACTTTAGTTAGCTATATATACCAAATGTGAAGATACTTTTTTTCACAGTAGCATTATTTTTACCCCTAATTACATTTTTGTATGGATATAGTGCATAAAACAAAGCATCATATGGGTCTTGATACATATTCTTGTCTGGAATGTTAGTTTTTGTTTCATCATAACGTAATTCTTCTAAACATTGAGTAGTTTTTGGTAAATCATCTTTATTTGCATAAAAGTTTCCATAACTCATAATATTTCTCATTCAAACTACTCTATTAGTTAATTCTGCTTCTTGATTTAAATTAGAAGCATGTTTAATATCAGTTTGTGTTATTAGAATAGTATTATGCTCATCTATTAATTTTTGATTTAATCAATCAATAGCAGTTCTTGCTTTATCATCATAAAAATAAATTGCTTGTTCAAAATTCTCAAAATTGTCCATTAATCCTAAAATTTCATTAACGTAAGCATTAATTTTTTCATTTTCATTTATAAAGTCATTTGGAGTAACTACTAATTCACAAATAATATAAGCATTATAATAACCAGTATTATTATACTCTTTAAAACCAACTACCATAAATACAGTATGGTCTTTTGGTCCCGTAGCTCAATCAATACCAACACTATAAAAATCAAATTTATACATATCTTTTTCTTGATTATAAAATTGTTTTAAATCATATTTCTGTCAATATTTTACAGTTTTTTGAAAGGGAAAAATTGTTACATCACTATCTAAAAATTCAAAACCATAAAAAACAGTATTAAATTCATCAGGATTACTTTTTTTCATTTCTAATAATGTTCTTTTTTGAATATCTGGTAATTTATTTCAAAATGGTTGAATAGTAAATCTTAAAATAAATAATCCTAAACCACTAAACATATAGCTAACTAAAGTAATGTTTACTCATATCTTGAAAAACAAAATCAATAGCTTTTTTAATATTTGGTCAATAATTTGGTAATATTTTTCTTATATTATGTTTTATAGCAAATCAAAAATGTTCAATTGGATTTAAATTAGGAGAATATGGCGGAAGAAATAATAGTTTGCATCCAGCATTTTCAATTAATTGTTGTGTTAATTTAGATTTATGAAACGTTGCATTATCTAAAACTATAATTTGTCCACGCTTTAATACTGGAATTAGTTTATTTTTAACATATGATTCAAAAATTTTACTATTGCAATGTCCTTCAAATGCTCATAAGGCTTTTAATTTACCTTTATTTAGTGAACCAATTATACTCATTCTCTTTATTTTATATGCGGGTTTATTATCAAATAATCTTTTACCTTTTTCAGATCAACCATATTTATAAAATTCATTATCATCAATTCCAGATTCATCAATATATACTAAATCTTCATTCATTATTTTAGCTATTTCTTTTAAAAAATCTTCTTGTTTATTTTTATCTCTTTGTTCATATAGAAAAGTTTTTTTTATATGTATAATTTAGTTTTTTAAAATAGTTATAAACTGTTTCTTTAGTCATATTTCCAAATTTATCTATTACTTTTTGAACTGTAACATCTTTATTTTCTGCTAAATAATTTTTTAATTCATCTAAATCCTTTATTTTGTGGCTATGTCCTTTTTGATAATTCAAAATTGGTTTTATATGCCCAGTTTCTTTTTTTCTTTTTCTTCATAAAAATAAAGTCTTTCTAGTGATATTGAACACTTTACAAATTTCTTTAATTTTCATATTTTTACTTTCATAAGCTTCTATTACTTTTCTTCGTAAGTCTTCACTGTATGGTTTTTGCATAATTTAATCTTCCTAATCTATTTTAATTATTGCTGAATTGTACTTTTAAATTCAAAAACTGTTTAAATTACATATTATTATTTTACATTATTTATGAGTAAATATTACTTTAGTTAGCTATATCTTGATTTTCATAATAAATTTTGCCAACTTTTTTAAGATTTTTCATTATTTTATCATTTAATGGTAAAAATGGTGTACAGTACTTTAAATAAAATGGATGATATTTATCATAAGGATTACATGTAAAAGTAATAAAGAAACTTTTATAAAAATAGCGAGTAATTTTTTTTCCAAAATTAGTACTATATATATTTTTATCAATAAACGTTCAACTTCATTCTTTAATAGGTTCTTTTGATACTTTAATACGATTACTTCTAAACATAGAGTTCTGTAATCGTTCATATCGATATGTTAATTGTTTTTCTGTTAAAGTTTCTTTTTCTTCTGCCATAATAATTTCATCTGTTCTTGAACCTAAAAAACTTGAACCACCTGCTTCTTTTCCAAAAATTTTATTACTATTAGCATAACCAATAAAATCAATTTGTTGATTATTAGGAAAAATAATACATCCACCATCCTTAGTTATTTTTCACTTAATACCATGTGGGTTATTAGGTAGTAAATTAATATCATATTTATCTAATAAAACTTGACAAACATTCATTAATGCACCAATTGTAGTTTCACTATGAGTATTTTCATAACGTCTTACTTCTTGAACACTACTATCACTAAAATTACAACATATATAGCTAACTAAAGTAATATTTACTCATAAATAATGTAAAATAATAATATGTAATTTAAACAGTTTTTGAATTTAAAAGTACAATTCAGCAATAATTAAAATAGATTAGGAAGATTAAATTATGCCAAAACCATACAGTGAAGACTTACGAAGAAAAGTAATAGAAGCTTATGAAAGTAAAAATATGAAAATTAAAGAAATTTGTAAAGTGTTCAATATCACTAGAAAGACTTTATTTTTATGAAGAAAAAGAAAAAAAGAAACTGGGCATATAAAACCAATTTTGAATTATCAAAAAGGACATAGCCACAAAATAAAGGATTTAGATGAATTAAAAAATTATTTAGCAGAAAATAAAGATGTTACAGTTCAAAAAGTAATTGATAAATTTGGAAATATGACTAAAGAAACAGTTTATAACTATTTTAAAAAACTAAATTATACATATAAAAAAAACTTTTCTATATGAACAAAGAGATAAAAATAAACAAGAAGATTTTTTAAAAGAAATAGCTAAAATAATGAATGAAGATTTAGTATATATTGATGAATCTGGAATTGATGATAATGAATTTTATAAATATGGTTGATCTGAAAAAGGTAAAAGATTATTTGATAATAAACCCGCATATAAAATAAAGAGAATGAGTATAATTGGTTCACTAAATAAAGGTAAATTAAAAGCCTTATGAGCATTTGAAGAACATTGCAATAGTAAAATTTTTGAATCATATGTTAAAAATAAACTAATTCCAGTATTAAAGCGTGGACAAATTATAGTTTTAGATAATGCAACGTTTCATAAATCTAAATTAACACAACAATTAATTGAAAATGCTGGATGCAAACTATTATTTCTTCCGCCATATTCTCCTAATTTAAATCCAATTGAACATTTTTGATTTGCTATAAAACATAATATAAGAAAAATATTACCAAATTATTGACCAAATATTAAAAAAGCGATTGATTTTGTTTTTCAAGATATGAGTAAACATTACTTTAGTTAGCTATAAATAAATCAAATGCTAAACAATTTCAAGTTTTTCTTGTTCCACGTGCAGTTGGTACAAAACGATAAAAACAGTTGGTAGTGAAAAATTCTGCTCATTCATCACCAACAAATTCTTTAAAAATATCTCAACTAAAACCATAATTATTATCACTAAAATTAAGATTATATTTTTTATTTAATTGTGCATAACTACTAATAAAAGCCATATTTTCTCCTTATTTTTAAAAAAAATTAAACTTAAACTATTAACAAATCCAATTTAGAAAGGAAAATTAAACATGAGTGCAAAATACAAATGAATTTATCAAAAAGAATGTGCTAATATTAATCAATTAGTATTAGCACATATAAAACAAAAATGAGAAAAATTAGATAGAAAATTTTTTAAAACAAGAGATAAAAATAAATATAAAATTGTTGATTATAAAGAAAGAAAAAGAAAAACAAAATATGGCATAGTAATTTATAAACGACGTATTTATAAATATTATAACATAGAATTACAAAAATGAGTACGTATTTGTTTAGTTGATGAAGAGTTAGAATTACCCAAATATAAAAAAATTGGAGAAGACATAGAACAAATTGTTATTGAATATTTTGCTGATGGAAAAAGATACAAAGATATTTGTGATATTTTGAAAGATGCTGGTTTAACTATTATGGATATTCATAGAATTTTTGAAAAACATAAAGTTTTTAATAAAAATGTAGAAAAAATTAAATTAGAAAAAAATCAACCCATTTATATTAGCATTGATGATGGTCATCGAAAGTTTTGAGAAATTAAAAGAAAAATTAATAAATATTCAATGCGTTTAGTAGCATTTTATACGGATAATATTAATCACAAATTAGTTAATAAAAGAGTGAATGTTATTATCAGATCAAATAAAACAGCAATTGGAGTTAAGAAAACTGCTGAATTTATTTTAGAACAAGGAAAAAGATTTTTTGAAAATTTTGAACAAGCCAAAATCATTATTTGTGGAGACAGTGCAGGATGAATTAAAGAAGTTGCTGATTATTTAAATGCACAGTTTGTTTTAGATAAATTTCATTTAATTAGAACATTATATAGCTAACTAAAGTAATGTTTACTCATATCTTGAAAAACAAAATCAATCGCTTTTTTAATATTTGGTCAATAATTTGGTAATATTTTTCTTATATTATGTTTTATAGCAAATCAAAAATGTTCAATTGGATTTAAATTAGGAGAATATGGCGGAAGAAATAATAGTTTGCATCCAGCATTTTCAATTAATTGTTGTGTTAATTTAGATTTATGAAACGTTGCATTATCTAAAACTATAATTTGTCCACGCTTTAATACTGGAATTAGTTTATTTTTAACATATGATTCAAAAATTTTACTATTGCAATGTCCTTCAAATGCTCATAAGGCTTTTAATTTACCTTTATTTAGTGAACCAATTATACTCATTCTCTTTATTTTATATGCGGGTTTATTATCAAATAATCTTTTACCTTTTTCAGATCAACCATATTTATAAAATTCATTATCATCAATTCCAGATTCATCAATATATACTAAATCTTCATTCATTATTTTAGCTATTTCTTTTAAAAAATCTTCTTGTTTATTTTTATCTCTTTGTTCATATAGAAAAGTTTTTTTTATATGTATAATTTAGTTTTTTAAAATAGTTATAAACTGTTTCTTTAGTCATATTTCCAAATTTATCAATTACTTTTTGAACTGTAACATCTTTATTTTCTGCTAAATAATTTTTTAATTCATCTAAATCCTTTATTTTGTGGCTATGTCCTTTTTGATAATTCAAAATTGGTTTTATATGCCCAGTTTCTTTTTTTCTTTTTCTTCATAAAAATAAAGTCTTTCTAGTGATATTGAACACTTTACAAATTTCTTTAATTTTCATATTTTTACTTTCATAAGCTTCTATTACTTTTCTTCGTAAGTCTTCACTGTATGGTTTTGGCATAATTTAATCTTCCTAATCTATTTTAATTATTGCTGAATTGTACTTTTAAATTCAAAAACTGTTTAAATTACATATTATTATTTTACATTATTTATGAGTAAACATTACTTTAGTTAGCTATATCTTGGTATACTTGCAGGAAATAAAGGTAAATATTGACAAGAATATGATACTTGTAAAAATTTAATTGAAAATGGTCAATATGATAAGTTAATTAATTATTTATATAAAGAATTAGATAATCATAAAAATTAAAAAAACAATATTTTAAAAATAATAAACAAGGCATTATTAATCAAAGTGCTAAGTGAAATAAAGGTGAGGCTTTTATGTAATCTGTGTATCTTTGTTTTACAAAGTTACTAGTTCAGATTAATTCTATCTTCAAATTTTATCATAAAATGAGCAATTGCTGTATTTCAATTTTGAATGGGCATTGTTCATTTTTTTGTTATATTTTCAATTGCTAAGTAAAATATTTTGAAAACTGCCATATCATTAGGAAAAACTTTTTTATTTCTGATAACTTTTCGTAATTGACTATTAACAGATTCAATAGCATTTGTAGTATAAATCACTCTTTTAATTTCTGGTGGATAACTAATAAAAACCATTAAATTATCTCAATTTTTATATCAAGATTTAGTAATTTGCGGATATTGTTTATTTCATTTACTTTCAAATGATTCTAAAGCTTGCATTGCTTGTTCTTCACTACATGCACTATAAATTGGTTTTAAATCTGCAACTAAGGTTTTTCGATGTTTGTATGAAACATATTTTAAACTATTTCTAATTTGATGAACTATGCATAATTGATGTTCAGTTTTAGGATAAACTGCTTGTATTGCTTCTGACATGCCTGTTAAATTATCACTACAAGCAATCAAAATATCATTTAAGCCTCGATTTTTCATTTCTGTAAAATTAGCTAGTCAAAATTTAGAACCTTCATTTTCACTAATTCATAAACCTAAAACATCTTTTTTGCCTTCTAAATCCACTCCTAATGCTATATAAACTGATTTGTTAATAATGCGTTTATCTTGCCGTACTTTAACTACTATACAATCAAAATAAACAATAGAATAAATACTTTCTAATGGTCGATTTTGCCACGCCTTGACATCATCTATCACATCATCAGTAATTTGACTAATAACACTTTCACTAATATCTGCACCATGATATAACTAGACTTACTGCATAACGTTTTTAAGTTTTAATGATAAATTATAAAATCCTGCAATTAAATTAAATCTTAAAAATATTCGTTTTCTACCTTTTCTAAATTTATAACCAATAATTTTAAAACATTTTAAAAATGCAAAAACATGTTCAATTTTTCTGCGAGTTTTATTAATAATCTTATTAAAAATTTTAATTTTACTTGTTTTAGGATTATTTTTACTAGTTTTAATGGGTAAAAATGTATTACTATGAATTTTTTGTAAACCTTGATAACCTTTATCTGCAAGAATTACAGTTTCTGACAAAAATTCTAACTTTGAATTTTTAAAAGTTTTAAAATCATGATTTTTACCAGTATCAGGAAAAATATTTAAAATTTCATTAGTATGTGCATTAATTATGGTTTGAAACTTAACAGTATGCATTCATTTTTTGCCAGAAAATCAATCTTTTTGATTATATTTTGGTCGTTCTGTTTCTACTTCTGTTACATCAATTATCAAAATTTTATTTTTGAATTCTTCTTTTTAAAAAAATATTTTTATTTGTTAAATTATTAAACTTATTATTATTTATTAAAATGTCTTCAATTGAACGAATATTTCGTAAAGCAGTAGTATCAACCATATCATACTCAGCACCAATACTATGATATGTACGATTTTCATATATAGCTAACTAAAGTAATATTTACTCATAAATAATGTAAAATAATAATATGTAATTTAAACAGTTTTTGAATTTAAAAGTACAATTCAGCAATAATTAAAATAGATTAGGAAGATTAAATTATGTCAAAACCATACAGTGAAGACTTACGAAGAAAAGTAATAGAAGCTTATGAAAGTAAAAATATGAAAATTAAAGAAATTTGTAAAGTGTTCAATATCACTAGAAAGACTTTATTTTTATGAAGAAAAAGAAAAAAAGAAACTGGGCATATAAAACCAATTTTGAATTATCAAAAAGGACATAGCCACAAAATAAAGGATTTAGATGAATTAAAAAATTATTTAGCAGAAAATAAAGATGTTACAGTTCAAAAAGTAATTGATAAATTTGGAAATATGACTAAAGAAACAGTTTATAACTATTTTAAAAAACTAAATTATACATATAAAAAAAACTTTTCTATATGAACAAAGAGATAAAAATAAACAAGAAGATTTTTTAAAAGAAATAGCTAAAATAATGAATGAAGATTTAGTATATATTGATGAATCTGGAATTGATGATAATGAATTTTATAAATATGGTTGATCTGAAAAAGGTAAAAGATTATTTGATAATAAACCCGCATATAAAATAAAGAGAATGAGTATAATTGGTTCACTAAATAAAGGTAAATTAAAAGCCTTATGAGCATTTGAAGGACATTGCAATAGTAAAATTTTTGAATCATATAGCTAACTAAAGTAATATTTACTCATAAATAATGTAAAATAATAATATGTAATTTAAACAGTTTTTGAATTTAAAAGTACAATTCAGCAATAATTAAAATAGATTAGGAAGATTAAATTATGCCAAAACCATACAGTGAAGACTTACGAAGAAAAGTAATAGAAGCTTATGAAAGTAAAAATATGAAAATTAAAGAAATTTGTAAAGTGTTCAATATCACTAGAAAGACTTTATTTTTATGAAGAAAAAGAAAAAAAGAAACTGGGCATATAAAACCAATTTTGAATTATCAAAAAGGACATAGCCACAAAATAAAGGATTTAGATGAATTAAAAAATTATTTAGCAGAAAATAAAGATGTTACAGTTCAAAAAGTAATTGATAAATTTGGAAATATGACTAAAGAAACAGTTTATAACTATTTTAAAAAACTAAATTATACATATAAAAAAAACTTTTCTATATGAACAAAGAGATAAAAATAAACAAGAAGATTTTTTAAAAGAAATAGCTAAAATAATGAATGAAGATTTAGTATATATTGATGAATCTGGAATTGATGATAATGAATTTATAAATATGGTTGATCTTAAAAAGGTAAAAGATTATTTGATAATAAACCCGCATATAAAATAAAGAGAATGAGTATAATTGGTTCACTAAATAAAGGTAAATTAAAAGCCTTATGAGCATTTGAAGGACATTGCAATAGTAAAATTTTTGAATCATATAGCTAACTAAAGTAATATTTACTCATAAATAATGTAAAATAATAATATGTAATTTAAACAGTTTTTGAATTTAAAAGTACAATTCAGCAATAATTAAAATAGATTAGGAAGATTAAATTATGCCAAAACCATACAGTGAAGACTTACGAAGAAAAGTAATAGAAGCTTATGAAAGTAAAAATATGAAAATTAAAGAAATTTGTAAAGTGTTCAATATCACTAGAAAGACTTTATTTTTATGAAGAAAAAGAAAAAAAGAAACTGGGCATATAAAACCAATTTTGAATTATCAAAAAGGACATAGCCACAAAATAAAGGATTTAGATGAATTAAAAAATTATTTAGCAGAAAATAAAGATGTTACAGTTCAAAAAGTAATTGATAAATTTGGAAATATGACTAAAGAAACAGTTTATAACTATTTTAAAAAACTAAATTATACATATAAAAAAAACTTTTCTATATGAACAAAGAGATAAAAATAAACAAGAAGATTTTTTAAAAGAAATAGCTAAAATAATGAATGAAGATTTAGTATATATTGATGAATCTGGAATTGATGATAATGAATTTATAAATATGGTTGATCTTAAAAAGGTAAAAGATTATTTGATAATAAACCCGCATATAAAATAAAGAGAATGAGTATAATTGGTTCACTAAATAAAGGTAAATTAAAAGCCTTATGAGCATTTGAAGGACATTGCAATAGTAAAATTTTTGAATCATATGTTAAAAATAAACTAATTCCAGTATTAAAGCGTGGACAAATTATAGTTTTAGATAATGCAACGTTTCATAAATCTAAATTAACACAACAATTAATTGAAAATGCTGGATGCAAACTATTATTTCTTCCGCCATATTCTCCTAATTTAAATCCAATTGAACATTTTTGATTTGCTATAAAACATAATATAAGAAAAATATTACCAAATTATTGACCAAATATTAAAAAAGCGATTGATTTTGTTTTTCAAGATATGAGTAATCATTACTTTAGTTAGCTATATAATAAATTAGCATCTAAATTTAATCATTTTTTACTAGTTAAAAATTCCCATCCTCAAATAATAGCTTCTTTTTTAAAATAATCACCAATTGAAAAATTACCTAACATTTCAAAAAAAGTTTGATGTCTTGCTGTAATACCAATATTTTCAATATCATTAGTTCTAATTGCTTTTTGTGAATTTGCTAATCTTTTAGCAATTGGGGTTTGTCGTCCATCAAAATATGGTTTTAATGTAGCAACTCCAGAATTAATCCACAATAGTGAAGGATCATCATTTGGAACAAGTGATGCACTGGAATGGCAACACTTTTTAGGACTATTTTTTGGTAGACATTTGTTTTTGATAATTAACTGGAGTTAAGTAGTTTAAAGTGCTGTGGATTCTTATGTTGTTGTATCAATTGATGTAATCAAATAATTCTAATTTTAATTGGATTAATGATCTAAAATTTTTATCATTAATAAATTCAGTTTTGAAAGTTTTAAAAGTTGCTTCAGCAACAGCATTGTCATAAGGACAACCTTTTTTGCTTAAAGAGCGAGTAATATTGAATGCTAGTAAAAGTTTATCAATAATTTTATTATTAAATTCATTACCACAATCACTATGAAATATTTGAATATCTTTTAAACAGCGATTTGATTGCATAAATGCTTGATGTACTAATAAGGCATCTTTTCTAGTACCTACACTATGTCCAATAATTTCGCGGTTAAATAGGTCAATTAATAAGCAAATATAGTTTCATTTACCATTAACTTGAACATAAGTTAAATCACTGACAATAACTTCATTTTTAAGCCTATTATTAAAGTTTCTATTCACAAGATTAGTGATTTTTTCATCATTTACTTTGTTATTATGATTTTTGAATGATAATTTAGTGTATTTTGATATTAAATTATGCTTATTCATAAGACTTACTGCATAACTAGTTAACTTTTCATTTTTTTGTTATTATTAAAATAAAATTTGAATAGTTAAGGATAAATTTTATGACATATTTTGAATTAAAAGATAAACCGGATCAATATTTTCGTAAAATAGTTGGTATTAATAAACTAGTTTTTAATGAAATTTTAAATATTTTATTAGATCATCAAAATCTAAAAAATACCACTGGTGGAAGGCCATATAAAATGTCAATAGAAGATAGACTAGTAATGACTTTAAGATATTTATATGAAAATCGTACATATCATAGTATTGGTGCTGAGTATGATATGGTTGATACTACTGCTTTACGAAATATTCGTTCAATTGAAGACATTTTAATAAATAATAATAAGTTTAATAATTTAACAAATAAAAATATTTTTTTAAAAAGAAGAATTCAAAAATAAAATTTTGATAATTGATGTAACAGAAGTAGAAACAGAACGACCAAAATATAATCAAAAAGATTGATTTTCTGGCAAAAAATGAATGCATACTGTTAAGTTTCAAACCATAATTAATGCACATACTAATGAAATTTTAAATATTTTTCCTGATACTGGTAAAAATCATGATTTTAAAACTTTTAAAAATTCAAAGTTAGAATTTTTGTCAGAAACTGTAATTCTTGCAGATAAAGGTTATCAAGGTTTACAAAAAATTCATAGTAATACATTTTTACCCATTAAAACTAGTAAAAATAATCCTAAAACAAGTAAAATTAAAATTTTTAATAAGATTATTAATAAAACTCGCAGAAAAATTGAACATGTTTTTGCATTTTTAAAATGTTTTAAAATTATTGGTTATAAATTTAGAAAAGGTAGAAAACGAATATTTTTAAGATTTAATTTAATTGCAGGATTTTATAATTTATCATTAAAACTTAAAAACGTTATGCAGTAAGTCTATAATTTCTTTAATTTTTCGTCTTGATAAATAAATTTCTTGGTTTTCTAATATTACTTTTAATCTTCTTGTTCCATAAACACATTTATTTTCTTTAAAAGCACTAATAATAGCTTCATCATAAATATTATTTTGAATTTTATTTTCTTTTTTCTTTAAATTAAAATAATATGTTGATTTAGAAATTTTTAAAAAATGACACATTGTGCGAATTTTATATTTAAACTTATTGTTTGTAATAATTTCTATTTTCTGCCTATTATTAGTGCTGCTTGCTTTAAAATATCATTTTCCATTCTTAATTGTTTTAATTCTTTTCTTAATTTAATTAATTCATTTTCTTCAACAGAACGATTATCTTTAGCTTTAAAACTACCTGAATTAGTAAATTGCTTAATTCAATTATAAGTAGCTGCTCTTGTAACATTATATTCTTTAGCAAGGTAAGATACTGATTTGCCGCTTTGATATAAAGCTACTATTTGTTTTTTAAATTCATCGGTATATGAATTAATATTGGCCATAATTATAGTTCCTTTCTTTCAACTAATTTGTTCACTTGTCTACGTATAGCTAACTAAAGTAATATTTACTCATAAATAATGTAAAATAATAATATGTAATTTAAACAGTTTTTGAATTTAAAAGTACAATTCAGCAATAATTAAAATAGATTAGGAAGATTAAATTATGCCAAAACCATACAGTGAAGACTTACGAAGAAAAGTAATAGAAGCTTATGAAAGTAAAAATATGAAAATTAAAGAAATTTGTAAAGTGTTCAATATCACTAGAAAGACTTTATTTTTATGAAGAAAAAGAAAAAAAGAAACTGGGCATATAAAACCAATTTTGAATTATCAAAAAGGACATAGCCACAAAATAAAGGATTTAGATGAATTAAAAAATTATTTAGCAGAAAATAAAGATGTTACAGTTCAAAAAGTAATTGATAAATTTGGAAATATGACTAAAGAAACAGTTTATAACTATTTTAAAAAACTAAATTATACATATAAAAAAAACTTTTCTATATGAACAAAGAGATAAAAATAAACAAGAAGATTTTTTAAAAGAAATAGCTAAAATAATGAATGAAGATTTAGTATATATTGATGAATCTGGAATTGATGATAATGAATTTTATAAATATGGTTGATCTGAAAAAGGTAAAAGATTATTTGATAATAAACCCGCATATAAAATAAAGAGAATGAGTATAATTGGTTCACTAAATAAAGGTAAATTAAAAGCCTTATGAGCATTTGAAGGACATTGCAATAGTAAAATTTTTGAATCATATGTTAAAAATAAACTAATTCCAGTATTAAAGCGTGGACAAATTATAGTTTTAGATAATGCAACGTTTCATAAATCTAAATTAACACAACAATTAATTGAAAATGCTGGATGCAAACTATTATTTCTTCCGCCATATTCTCCTAATTTAAATCCAATTGAATATTTTTGATTTGCTATAAAACATAATATAAGAAAAATATTACCAAATTATTGACCAAATATTAAAAAAGCGATTGATTTTGTTTTTCAAGATATGAGTAAACATTACTTTAGTTAGCTATATATAGAATAAGCATTTAAAATAATGGTAGGAATAATAATATTTTGAGTTTTTCCACTGCCAGTAGCACCAATCACAAGTGCATGTGTTTTATTTATAGTATTAACAACTGGTAATTTATGAATAATTGATAATTTTGTAACAAAACCATATTTATCAGTTTTATGATATAAGCAACATTCTGCAAAGTTTTTAGTAAATTCTTTTTTACTTAAAAACTTATTTTCTTGTAAATCATTGCTAAAATTATTTTTATAAAAACATTTTCATCAAAGAAAAAATGATATGCTTACACAACAAATTAACGCTAAAATTAAAGAAAAAGGAGCAAAAAAATAATTGAATGGTTCGAAAAAAGTAAAGTTTAATTTTTGTAAAAAAATAAAAATATTTAATACACTTGCTATATATCAAAAAATTATTGATATAAACAAGGTTAAAATTATACAAATTAATAGTTTTTTATTAATTTTTATATTTTTAATTTTCATAATTTATAATATTTCCTCATCTTCACTTTCAATAAAATTGAACATTCTTTCGTTTTGCTTTTCCAACATTTTTTCAAAACTTTTTAAGTTATATGCTCTTTCTTTTTCACTCATTTTACCTTTCGTTTGTTTCTCAAAATCTTTTAACATTTCTTCTGCAATACCTTTGTTTTCACATTTATCACAAAAATAAAAATTTTTAAAACCAGTCATATATTTTGCTAAATCTTGTTTTTTACATCTTTTACAAATTGCGTTCATAATATTTTCTCCTTAATGTATATTCATTTTTTTAAAATAATTTAGATTTGCAATACCTTGATGTTTTTCACATGGTCTGAAATTCATTTTTTCTAAATCATCAGAAATTCTAAAAGTTGGTGCACATTCATGACATTTAAACAATTCAGCTATTTGGTCTGCTTCTTCTTTTGTCATTAACTATCACTCCTTATTTTCTCAAGCATTTTTTTCTTCTTCTGTTGCTTCAATACTTAAAAATGTTCTTTTATTTGAACCAATTGTTAATAAACATTCACCTTGATCTGCTTTTCTAATTGCATTTAATTCATCATTATTTAATCCTCCTTGTACAATACTATTATAATCTTGTAAATCTTTATCTGCTAAATGATGAACGAATTGATAATCACAATTGTTTAATATTGCTTCTGCTTCTCTTTTAATTTCATCACTTCCTACAAAATCATTTATATTTTGAGTAATTACATACATAATGCCGTTATATTTACGAATTCTTTTTACCATTTCATATAAAAACTGTAAAGCAATTAAATTTTGTTTATTAATTAATAAGTGTGCTTCATCAACAGCAATACAAATCCATTCTTGTCGTTCAATTGGTAATTTTGCATTTTTATTTTTATTTTTAATAACTTCATTTTCTAAAAATTGCAACATTAAGTATTGTTGAGAATTAATAATTTGACGATTTTTTCTTAAATTATAAATATCAAAAATAATAAATTTATCATCCTTAACATCTAGTGTTGTATAACCATTTCATAATTCACCATAAGCACCTTCATTTGAAAGTTGTTTTAAATAGCTAAGTAATTGTTGGTCATTTTCATATTTGCTATCTTTAAATTTATTTAAAGCATTTTCATATAAATTTTGTAAAGTGGGTCATTGATTATTTTTAATATTTTTTAATTTAGTTAAAGTTGTAATTTTATGATTTTTATAAGTTAAAAATAACATTTCTTCTAAGAACCTGTTTAGGATCTTTTTAATAGAATTTAACTAAAACAAGAAATAATCATTTATAAATAGGTACTTAACCAATAATTTATTTTCTTTTTCATTTTTTTGTTAAAAAGATTTTATCATTTGAAAACTTATCGACTAAAAATCTATTTTTTATTATAAAATAACCATTATAATATAAATTTTATTAAAAATTAATCAAAAAAGATCCTAAACAGGTTCTAACATAGCAATTAAAACATCATTCGTATTTAAGTTACTAAAAATTAATTTAAATCATTCTTCTAAACTACGAATATGACCTTTTAATTCATTTTCTTGTTGTGGTGTTTCATCTTCATCAAAGAAATGAAAAACTTGTAATGGATTGATTAAACCAGTTTTAGCATTCCCACAATCAATAATTTTAGCATTATAAAAAATTGAAAAACCAAGAAATTCGCGTTCAGGATCAATAATATATATTTTTGTTTTGTTCAAATACAATCAATTAAGTTGTTTTTTAATATTAAAACTTTTACCAGTACCAGATTTTCCAACTACAAAAACATTATTATTATTTCTTTTTTTCTTATCTCTTATTTTGATATCTAAAAAACAAGGAACGCCAATAGCCGTTTGTCCTAAATAAAAACCATTATTATCAAGTAAATTGTTATTTAAAAATGGAAAACAGCTTGCAATCGAATTTGTTGACATTTCATTATAATTAATTTTATTTTTATCATTATAATTAATTCATAAATTTAATAAACTATCTTGTTGTTTATAACTTAATTTATCTAAAATCATATTGTTTTGATTAATAACAGTGAATAATTTATTGTTAATATTTTTTAATTCATCTAAGCTTGAAGAATACGTAATAAAACTTAATTGAGTAAATTTAATAACTTCATTCTCATTTTTTATTCTATAAATTAATTCTTTAAAACTTTCTGCATAATTTTCATAATCTACATCTTCACTTATTTTTTTAGCATTAAAAGAGTTCATTTGTATTTTTATATAACCGTTATCTAACATTTTTATTGCTTGATTTTTATCTAAATCAATTACATTAAATATTAAATTCGTTTGCTCTAATTTACTAAGAACCTGTTTAGAATCTTTTCGAAAATAATGTAAAATGATTATATATTTTAAAATCAGAGGTATATATTATGCATAAAAATTATCCAAGTCATGTCACCAAAGAACAATTTGAGAACATAAAATCAATTTTAGAAAATAGCAAAAAGAAAACAAAACCAAGAAGTTTAGATTTATATGAAGTATTTTGTGCAATTTTATATGTATTAAAAAGTGGTTGTCAATGAAGAATGCTACCAAAAAATTTTCCAAAATGACAAACTGTATATTATTATTTTCAAATTTGAAGTAAAAATAACGGTAAAGAAGCTAGTGTATGGCAATTAATTTTAAAAAAAATTGGTTAAAAAAGTTCGTATCAACAATAATCGCAAAGAACAAACTAGTTTTTGTATAATTGATTCGCAAAGTGTTAAAAATACAGATACTACTGAAAATAAAGGTTATGATGCTGGTAAAAAGATTTCAGGAATAAAGCGTCATATTGTTGTTGATTCTCAAGGTTTACCACATGCAATTTACATAACCACAGCAGAAAAAACAGATCGTAATAGTGCTATAATAATGATTGAAAATGAAAAAGAAAATCTTTCTGCAGTTCAAAAAATAATAGTAGATGCTGGTTATACTGGTGAAAAATTTGCTTCTGAAATCAAAACAATCATAAATGCAAATGTTGAAATTATAAAACGCAATGAACTACATACTTTTGTAGTATTACCAAAAAGATGAATTGTAGAACGAAGCTTTGCTTGATTAGAAAAATACAGAAGATTATGAAAAAATTGTGAAAGAAAACTAAATACTAGTTTACAAATGGTTGTTCTTTCCTTTATTTCAATTTTATTAAAAAGATTTTATCATTTGAAAACTTATCGACTAAAAATCTATTTTTTATTATAAAATAACCATTATAATATAAATTTTATTAAAAATTAATCAAAAAAGATTCTAAACAGGTTCTAAGATTTCCTAATCAACCATTATTAACAAAATAGGGATATGTTAAAACATTACTAATACTAAAAAAAGTATCATTTATTTTATAATAATTTTTATGAAATTCTATTTTACTGTTTTCAATAATATTAAAAATGTTTTGTTTATGGCTATAAGGTAAATAAAGTTGTTTAAATATTTCATTAATTTCAACATTATTAGTTATTTTTTCAAAAGATAAATTAGCAGTTTTTAAATATTGTTGATTTAATCCTACAATTTTTTCTATTTCTTTGATATTATCACCACTAACTACTAAATAGAAACACATTCTTTTAAATTCATTTTCTTTTTCTATTGAAATATCAATATTAACTTGTTCAGTTAATTGTTCAAATATTTTCACATAAGTTTGCTCATTAATTAATTTTTTTAAATATTGTTTTTCTCAATATTTTGATAGTTCTTTTAAATATTTAATTTGATTTTCTAAATTAAAAGATTTTTCAATTTTAATTAATTTAACATCAAAATTAATATTTTTTAAAAATTGTGAAAAATTATCAACACAATCATTAAATTCCTCACTTGTCATTAATGAAAAATCAAAACCTATAATTTCATAAATAACAATGTGTTTATTAAAATTTTGCTTGCTGTTAAAAATAATAATTTTTCCATTTTTATCAACAGTTAAAGGACAAAAATTTTTATTATTTTCATTTACTTTTTTAAATTTTTGTTTTTGAAAAATATATTTAAATATTTTTTGCAAATAATTATAAACCTTACCTTTTGTATTTGGTGCTGGTGCAATCAAAATTGCAAAAGAAATAAATAACAAAAAATCAACTGGTAAAAATATAAATAAATTTTTCACTAATATCGAAAATGTCATAGCAATAATTACAAAAATACAAAAAAGTAAAATTTCTACATATCCAATACCACCCATAGCTGAATAAAACTCATTTCGTACTGTATTTACAGATTTGGTGATAATTTTTTTATTTTCGTTATCCATTTTCATGTCTCCTTTCTTATATACTTAAATTAAAGCCATAAAGACTGTTTTTAGCGATGTTTTGATTTTGAATACTAAACCATTAATCAAACCTTAGTTATTAGACATTTTTATGTTTATTTTCCAATTTTATCTTTTACTTTTGATTTTTTATTATTATCTTCATTATCATTTATATTTTTTAGTTTGTTTGCTGATTTTTGAATATTATCAATTAAACTATCTTTAATATTTTCTTGTCTTTGTAGTTTTTCATTATCAAATTTCACATTTCTATTTTTTTCAATATGATTATGAAATTTTAATGCTAAAGATGTACCGCCGGTAATTGTTCCAGTAAAAGCTCCAACTAAAGCCCCAGTTGCAAGAACAGTTGACTTTAATTTTTCATCATGATTTTTAATTGCTGAATAACCATGTTTTACAATTCTTGAAGCACCAACAATTCCACCAGCAGTATTTACTATATTTGCTTTTTCGCCAAGGCTTCTTGACATAACTATTCTTTTTTTTTACTTCCCAATAATAAAGTACCACCGACAGTTTTAATTCCACCAGTAACCGCTTTCATACCAATAATAGTACTTAATCCTTCACTTAATGCCATATTATGATTACCTAAAACTCCAGCCAACATGCTTGGCGCTTTAATAACTGCTGTAACGCCCGCAAATAAACCAAGCAAAATAAATACTGGTCTTGAAGCAGTTGTAGGCATATTATTTGAAATTTTAGCAAACACACCTAAACTCGCAATAAAAATTGTATATGTTAAAAAAATAATGGCAATATTGATGAATCTTGCAATTGTTACTTCTTTTCAAGCACGAAATCTTTTCCCTTCATCTTCAATACATCATGCTATTGGTAAAGGTGATATACAAAATAAAATTAAAAGTTCAAAAGCATTTCATATCAACATAATACCAATTAAAAACATTGAATAGCAAACAAACAATTCAGCAATAATACAAATTAAATAACTAAAATTTGCACTATCTTCAAATCCTATTCATTTTGGTACTTCCTTAAAATCTTGTATTTTATCGGTAAATGAAGAATTAAAAACAGTAAGTCCTAAATCAGTTGTAGACAAATTACCACTTTCAGCAATAATTTTTGTTATACCAATAATTAAAGTATTTAAAATAATAAACATTATTGGAATAAATACAACTCCAATCAGAGCAAATAAAATGTTAGTTACTCCGCTTTTTAATTTTATTGCTTTAACATTATGCTTAGCATTCATTATTTCAAACATTTTTAAAGTAAAAAATAATGTCATTAATCCAATAGCAATACCACTAACAATTACAAATGGTTTTGGAACATTTAAAAATGTTGAATTATTACCAAATAAAAATTCAGTTAAAAGTCCGCCACTTGCCATATAAACAATAATCACTTGAAAAGAACTTAATACCCACAAAATAGGAGTAATAAATATAACATACAAAACTGCACAAACAGCTTCTAAAACTGACTCAACAAATCCTCCAACTAAATTTTTACTTTGTAAATCATTATTAATATTTAAATTATGATAATTTAAAAAATTACTTATGTGCAATAAATGGCCATTTGTAGGATTAAATCAATGTCATACAGCAAAAACAACAGCAAGTATAATAACTAAAATTAAAAATATTGGTAAAAATATAAAAGCAAAAGTTTTAAAAACTAATTTTGAAACTTTAACAAATATTTCTAATTCTTCAATTTGTTTTAAAACTTTTACATCTTTAAATTTACGATTTGCTTTCAAATTTCCTATTTTTGGAAAAATTCCCCTAAAACCTTTCTTTTCTCTTCCTAAAATAAACATAATAAATTAATTATACTATTTGTGGTAAAAGAATTAGCAATAGTATGCCTAAGAACCTGTTTAGAATCTTTTTAATAAAACTGAAATAAAGGAAAGAACAACCATTTGTAAACTAGTATTTAGTTTTCTTTCACAATTTTTTCATAATCTTCTGTATTTTTCTAATCAAGCAAAGCTTCGTTCTACAATTCATCTTTTTGGTAATACTACAAAAGTATGTAGTTCATTGCGTTTTATAATTTCAACATTTGCATTTATGATTGTTTTGATTTCAGAAGCAAATTTTTCACCAGTATAACCAGCATCTACTATTATTTTTTGAACTGCAGAAAGATTTTCTTTTTCATTTTCAATCATTATTATAGCGCTATTACGATCTGTTTTTTCTGCTGTGGTTATGTAAATTGCATGTGGTAAACCTTGAGAATCAACAATAATATGACGCTTTATTCCTGAAATCTTTTTACCAGCATCATAACCTTTATTTTCAGTAGTATCTGTATTTTTAACACTTTGCGAATCAATTATACAAAAACTAGTTTGTTCTTTGCGATTATTGTTGATACGAACTTTTTTAACCAATTTTTTTTAAAATTAATTGCCATACACTAGCTTCTTTACCGTTATTTTTACTTCAAATTTGAAAATAATAATATACAGTTTGTCATTTTGGAAAATTTTTTGGTAGCATTCTTCATTGACAACCACTTTTTAATACATATAAAATTGCACAAAATACTTCATATAAATCTAAACTTCTTGGTTTTGTTTTCTTTTTGCTATTTTCTAAAATTGATTTTATGTTCTCAAATTGTTCTTTGGTGACATGACTTGGATAATTTTTATGCATAATATATACCTCTGATTTTAAAATATATAATCATTTTACATTATTTTCGAAAAGATTCTAAACAGGTTCTTATATTATGTTTTATAGCAAATCAAAAATGTTCAATTGGATTTAAATTAGGAGAATATGGCGGAAGAAATAATAGTTTGCATCCAGCATTTTCAATTAATTGTTGTGTTAATTTAGATTTATGAAACGTTGCATTATCTAAAACTATAATTTGTCCACGCTTTAATACTGGAATTAGTTTATTTTTAACATATGATTCAAAAATTTTACTATTGCAATGTCCTTCAAATGCTCATAAGGCTTTTAATTTACCTTTATTTAGTGAACCAATTATACTCATTCTCTTTATTTTATATGCGGGTTTATTATCAAATAATCTTTTACCTTTTTCAGATCAACCATATTTATAAAATTCATTATCATCAATTCCAGATTCATCAATATATACTAAATCTTCATTCATTATTTTAGCTATTTCTTTTAAAAAATCTTCTTGTTTATTTTTATCTCTTTGTTCATATAGAAAAGTTTTTTTTATATGTATAATTTAGTTTTTTAAAATAGTTATAAACTGTTTCTTTAGTCATATTTCCAAATTTATCAATTACTTTTTGAACTGTAACATCTTTATTTTCTGCTAAATAATTTTTTTAATTCATCTAAATCCTTTATTTTGTGGCTATGTCCTTTTTGATAATTCAAAATTGGTTTTATATGCCCAGTTTCTTTTTTTCTTTTTCTTCATAAAAATAAAGTCTTTCTAGTGATATTGAACACTTTACAAATTTCTTTAATTTTCATATTTTTACTTTCATAAGCTTCTATTACTTTTCTTCGTAAGTCTTCACTGTATGGTTTTGGCATAATTTAATCTTCCTAATCTATTTTAATTATTGCTGAATTGTACTTTTAAATTCAAAAACTGCTTAAATTACATATTATTATTTTACATTATTTATGAGTAAATATTACTTTAGTTAGCTATAATTAGTGTCCAATAAAGTGTAACCCATCCACACTTTCTAAAATGTGATGATCATAACTTTTAAAAAAATTTAATCAAGTTGTTCTAACTTTATCTGTTGTTCATTTTATTGACATAATAATTTCTCCTCAAAATAATAAAAATTCCTATCAAAATAGAAACGTTTTTTAACGCGGTACCATCCTAATTCACTTACAAAGTAAATGCGGGTAATGTTTAGTAATCTGTGTAACTTACAAAAATAACTATGTTTAATTAATTCTAGTAAATATAATTAAATGACTAGAAAGAGTGAGTTACAGATGGCTAAAAAACAAAGTATTAATAATAATGATCCAATATCAAAAGCAGTAGATTTATTACTAGAAAATACTGAAGATTTAACAACAGTATTTAAAGAAGGAGGATTATATATAGCTAACTAAAGTAATATTTACTCATAAATAATGTAAAATAATAATATGTAATTTAAACAGTTTTTGAATTTAAAAGTACAATTCAGCAATAATTAAAATAGATTAGGAAGATTAAATTATGCCAAAACCATACAGTGAAGACTTACGAAGAAAAGTAATAGAAGCTTATGAAAGTAAAAATATGAAAATTAAAGAAATTTGTAAAGTGTTCAATATCACTAGAAAGACTTTATTTTTATGAAGAAAAAGAAAAAAAGAAACTGGGCATATAAAACCAATTTTGAATTATCAAAAAGGACATAGCCACAAAATAAAGGATTTAGATGAATTAAAAAATTATTTAGCAGAAAATAAAGATGTTACAGTTCAAAAAGTAATTGATAAATTTGGAAATATGACTAAAGAAACAGTTTATAACTATTTTAAAAAACTAAATTATACATATAAAAAAAACTTTTCTATATGAACAAAGAGATAAAAATAAACAAGAAGATTTTTTAAAAGAAATAGCTAAAATAATGAATGAAGATTTAGTATATATTGATGAATCTGGAATTGATGATAATGAATTTTATAAATATGGTTGATCTGAAAAAGGTAAAAGATTATTTGATAATAAACCCGCATATAAAATAAAGAGAATGAGTATAATTGGTTCACTAAATAAAGGTAAATTAAAAGCCTTATGAGCATTTGAAGGACATTGCAATAGTAAAATTTTTGAATCATATGTTAAAAATAAACTAATTCCAGTATTAAAGCGTGGACAAATTATAGTTTTAGATAATGCAACGTTTCATAAATCTAAATTAACACAACAATTAATTGAAAATGCTGGATGCAAACTATTATTTCTTCCGCCATATTCTCCTAATTTAAATCCAATTGAACATTTTTGATTTGCTATAAAACATAATATAAGAAAAATATTACCAAATTATTGACCAAATATTAAAAAAGCGATTGATTTTGTTTTTCAAGATATGAGTAAACATTACTTTAGTTAGCTATATTTTGATTGATTATTAGTATTTTTACTATAACTATAGTATTCATAGTTATCATATTTGTGCTTTTTTAAGAAATTATTAATGTATCTTTTAATAGTAAGATTTTGTTTATGATTATAACTATCATAGCTAATATGAGGTGTTTTTAATTGCATACATATTTGTAAATCATTATTAACATCAATTACTGTTTGATGAGGAAGATTATATTTTAAATCAATTGAGAAATTATTAATTTTTAAGTTAATAGCATCATTAATAATTTTTATACTTTGTTGATAATTAAATTTGTTATTTAATTGATTTTGAAAACTAATTATTTTTCAAATTAAACGATTAATTTGAAATTTGGACAATAATTGTAGAGTTGTGAAGTTAGTATTATTAATAGTACATTCAAAGTTGTATTCTTTGATAGTGGTTGTCAATGGTTTAAGTAGTATTAATAATTGTTCTAAAAAAATAATTGGTAAAACTGACTTATTTTTATTAGCAAGATAAATTGTTTTTAAGTTTAATTGGTATTTATTTATTATATTTGTTAATTCTTTTTTAATACTTTCTATAAAATAAGAATAGTTAGTATTTACTTCATGTTTAAAATTAGGTATTTCTATATATAAATGTTCAATAGTAGTTTGTGTATTCATAAATAAATGATACTATATTTATGTTCGTGCTTTTCAATGTTGTTCTTTTGCAATATTTTTATTTCCTTTTGAAGAAATTTTAGTTTTTCAAGAAGGGTAATTTTCACCTTTACTTTTTGCATTAACAATATTCATTGGATCTAGATTATATAATTCAGTTGTTCCTTGTTGACTAGTAGGACGATGTAGAACAATAGTTCAAGAGTAAGTTTCTAAGTTATCTGCTGCGCTATAATCAGTGGTAAATGAATCACGAAACATTCAAGCGCCACCATAATCTTTACGATATAATTTATCACTAACACCATCAATTATTTCCGCTTTTTCTCAAACAGCTTCAATTTGTTCTAATGTTCAATGGTGAGTAGTAACTTTTTGCACTTCGATTGTTTCTTTTTTTGTTTTTGTGTTTGTTTTCTCTATTATTGGTTGTGTTTCTTCAACAGTTATTGTTGTTGCTTGTTTATTAAAATTAGATGTTTCAGATTCAGAATAACTACTGTCTTTAACATCAAAACCACCTTGATTTTTTGGTTGGTAATTAGTTTCGGTATTAATATTACTTTCTGTTGTTGGTGATTTTGAATATATTGTTGTATCTTCTACACTTGTTTTTTCAACTGTTGGTTCTGAATATATTGTTGCATTTTCGATATTATCATTTATTTCTTCTTCATTTGTAATAGATTCGGATTTAAGATTAGTAAGAGTACCTGGTGTTGATGAAACAGTTTCAGCATGATAAGCACCTTGCGTTGGTGTTTGTGATAGTTCATGATTAGTATAATGGACAGTTGCTGTTGAAGGGTTAGTAATTATTTTTTCTTGTGTTAGATCTTGTTTAAGAACACTATTGTTAGTTTCTTGGTTTGCTATTTGTTGTTCTTCATTATTTTGAGGTACTGGTATTGGTACGACGTTAGGAAGCGTTATCGTATCATCAACTTCTTGTTTTGCTATTACTGTTTCTTGTTTTGCTTTTGGTTTAGCAATAGGCATTAATAGTGTATTTGATTTATATTTAGAGGTAATATTAATAATTAATCAGAGACTGTGGATTAATAAAAGTATTGCAAATAGCTCAGCCAACATTCATGGTAAAAAAGCTATTAGAAAGTTACCAGTTGTATTTATTATTTCGCCATCTTTTTTATTAGCTAAGAAAGTAAAAGTTTTAAATCTAAAAATAAAAAATACAATAAGAAAGATAACAAATATTGCTGAAAAAATAAAACTTATTAAACAAAAAAGTGCTGATACACTATTTTTAGTTTTTAAAAAAATAAAAGGTACGACTACTAATGCTAAAGATAAACCAGAGACTATAAAAACAATAATACTTATTATATTGAAACTGATTTGTAAATTAGAATTAGGCTGTTGTGGATTATTGAATCATTTAATATAGTTATCAACTGCATCTCGATCAATAGTTGCTCATAAACCCCAACCTATCATTAAACTTGTAGTAATTAGAAGCCCATTAATAAGAATTGTTAATTTGCTATATAGACCAATACGATAAATTTTTGGTTCTTTCATTGAACTAGAATTTATTTCCTCTATCATAAAAATACCCCAATCTATTTTTAATATACTTACTCTTTTTATAATTATATCAAATTAAAAATTAAGATAGTGTCGTGTAATTAATTGGACTGGAAAAATGAATAATATTAATATATTATTCTATTAATATTGGCTTTTTAAATAAAATGAAAGTGTTTTTATTAAGATGATAATATTTACTTACATTTTATAGTGTTAATAAAATTAGTAACAAGCATATTTATTGATAGACTAAAAAAATAAATTATAATTTTTATTAAATTAAAGTTTTAGAACCTGTTTAGGATCTTTTTAATAGAATTTAACTAAAACAAGAAATAATCATTTATAAATAGGTACTTAACCAATAATTTATTTTCTTTTTCATTTTTTTGTTAAAAAGATTTTATCATTTGAAAACTTATCGACTAAAAATCTATTTTTTATTATAAAATAACCATTATAATATAAATTTTATTAAAAATTAATCAAAAAAGATCCTAAACAGGTTCTTAGAGAAAAGGAAGATAAAAAGATATGTTAAATAAAACAATAAAATAAATAAAAATAATAATTTTCGAATAACTATGTTATTTAAATAATGAATTTATTAATAGTTAAAATATTAATTATTAATGGAGAACTTGGTCATATAATAAAATTAAATAAGATTATTAATTTGAATGGAGAAAATTTATGAAAAAAGAAAAAAGTCAAACAAAGATTAGTCATTTAGATAGATTAAAGTTAAAAACACCACCTAATAAAAAAGCAGCTGCGTTAAAAATACTTTGAGTAACAGCAACACAAGTATTTCGTAAAGAATTAACAACAGAAATAACTATTTCAAAGCAATTATTAGGATTAGAAAAAGAATGTTTACAATCAGTAGTATTGAATTGTATTAATAAAGATTCTAAGAAAATAATTTGAACTCAAAATATTTCTTTATCCATTGATGAACTATGTTTATCATTTGGTATGTATAAATTAAGTATTACTTTGAAAAATCTAAATAAAGAGGAATCTAATTATTCTGGTTTATTAAATACAAATGATAAATCCGAAGAAACAATAGTATATGAATTATTATTTGATGGAAAACGATTTAAAATAAATGATATTGAAAGTTCCAATATGAATTTGGCAGAAAGATTAAAATATAAAATTAATGAATTAGAAAGTAATTTAGAATGTGATAGTGATTTTGATGACATCGAAAAAAATGATATCAACGCAATTGATTTACAAACTCAATCATCAACAGTTAAATCTAAATTAAATTTACCAAACTTGTAAAAAATATTATATGGAAAAAAGATTTCAATTGAAATCTTTTTTTCTATATTTGTAAAATATTAAAAAGTTTATTGCATAATTTTAAAACTTTAGCAAAAATAAGTGTAAACTAAATAAACCTATTGTTTTTTATTTTTAAAATAATAGGTTTTTATTTAATAAAAGGGGGAATCAAAATGAGTTTACAAACAAAAACTATTATTGAAGAAGAATTAAGAAATGTAGCAGATTTAACATGATTTACTAAAAATTTTATTAGGTGTCATCAAAATTGGATGGGTTACACTTTATTGGACACTAATTACGTAGACAAGTGAACAAATTAGTTGAAAGAAAGGAACTATAATTATGGCCAATATTAATTCATATACCGATGAATTTAAAAAACAAATAGTAGCTTTATATCAAAGCGGCAAATCAGTATCTTACCTTGCTAAAGAATATAATGTTACAAGAGCAGCTACTTATAATTGAATTAAGCAATTTACTAATTCAGGTAGTTTTAAAGCTAAAGATAATCGTTCTGTTGAAGAAAATGAATTAATTAAATTAAGAAAAGAATTAAAACAATTACGAATGGAAAATGATATTTTAAAGCAAGCAGCACTAATAATAGGCAGAAAATAGAAATTATTACAAACAATAAGTTTAAATATAAAATTCGCACAATGTGTCATTTTTTAAAAATTTCTAAATCAACATATTATTTTAATTTAAAGAAAAAAGAAAATAAAATTCAAAATAATATTTATGATGAAGCTATTATTAGTGCTTTTAAAGAAAATAAATGTGTTTATGGAACAAGAAGATTAAAAGTAATATTAGAAAACCAAGAAATTTATTTATCAAGACGAAAAATTAAAGAAATTATGAATAAGCATAATTTAATATCAAAATACACTAAATTATCATTCAAAAATCATAATAACAAAGTAAATGATGAAAAAATCACTAATCTTGTGAATAAAAACTTTAATAATAGGCTTAAAAATGAAGTTATTGTCAGTGATTTAACTTATGTTCAAGTTAATGGTAAATGAAACTATATTTGCTTATTAATTGACCTATTTAACCGCGAAATTATTGGACATAGTGTAGGTACTAGAAAAGATGCCTTATTAGTACATCAAGCATTTATGCAATCAAATCGCTGTTTAAAAGATATTCAAATATTTCATAGTGATTGTGGTAATGAATTTAATAATAAAATTATTGATAAACTTTTACTAGCATTCAATATTACTCGCTCTTTAAGCAAAAAAGGTTGTCCTTATGACAATGCTGTTGCTGAAGCAACTTTTAAAACTTTCAAAACTGAATTTATTAATGATAAAAATTTTAGATCATTAATCCAATTAAAATTAGAATTATTTGATTACATCAATTGATACAACAACATAAGAATCCACAGCACTTTAAACTACTTAACTCCAGTTAATTATCAAAAACAAATGTCTACCAAAAAATAGTCCTAAAAAGTGTTGCCATTCCATGTTCAACAAATTAGACATTTACGTTATAAGCAATTTTTAAATGAAATTAAAAATAATGAAGAGCTTATAAAAAAAGAATCTAAACATACAACTATCATTAGAACACCATTTTTAGAATTTGTAAGAACCTGTTTAGAATCTTTTTAATAAAACTGAAATAAAGGAAAGAACAACCATTTGTAAACTAGTATTTAGTTTTCTTTCACAATTTTTTCATAATCTTCTGTATTTTTCTAATCAAGCAAAGCTTCGTTCTACAATTCATCTTTTTGGTAATACTACAAAAGTATGTAGTTCATTGCGTTTTATAATTTCAACATTTGCATTTATGATTGTTTTGATTTCAGAAGCAAATTTTTCACCAGTATAACCAGCATCTACTATTATTTTTTGAACTGCAGAAAGATTTTCTTTTTCATTTTCAATCATTATTATAGCGCTATTACGATCTGTTTTTTCTGCTGTGGTTATGTAAATTGCATGTGGTAAACCTTGAGAATCAACAATAATATGACGCTTTATTCCTGAAATCTTTTTACCAGCATCATAACCTTTATTTTCAGTAGTATCTGTATTTTTAACACTTTGCGAATCAATTATACAAAAACTAGTTTGTTCTTTGCGATTATTGTTGATACGAACTTTTTTAACCAATTTTTTTTAAAATTAATTGCCATACACTAGCTTCTTTACCGTTATTTTTACTTCAAATTTGAAAATAATAATATACAGTTTGTCATTTTGGAAAATTTTTTGGTAGCATTCTTCATTGACAACCACTTTTTAATACATATAAAATTGCACAAAATACTTCATATAAATCTAAACTTCTTGGTTTTGTTTTCTTTTTGCTATTTTCTAAAATTGATTTTATGTTCTCAAATTGTTCTTTGGTGACATGACTTGGATAATTTTTATGCATAATATATACCTCTGATTTTAAAATATATAATCATTTTACATTATTTTCGAAAAGATTCTAAACAGGTTCTAAGAACTATTACAAATCAAAAACAAGATAATATTACAGAAGAAGTACAGGATAAATATTGAATTTTTAAAAGGTTTATATGAAAGATTTTTCATGGTTTAATATTTTTTATTGCGTGGGGTGTCACATCTCCTATTGCTAAAATAATTATCACACCAATAATTAGTACATTTGTTGTGTCAAGTGCTATTATGGGTTGATTACCTTTTACTATTGCTGGTATTGTTGCTGGTATTTGTTACAAAATTTTATGTGAATGTGCTAAAAAATTAAGACCAGTAATGTCTTTAAATGTAAAAGACAAGTATCAACTTGAATTAGAACAAAAAATAAAAGAACTAGAAAATAGATCAAATAATTTAGAAGAAGAAGTTCAATATTTAAAAGACATATCTTTAAATTCAAAAGAAGCAATAGAAAAAAGAATTTTAAACTGTTTGCTACAAACTAGGGAAAAAAATGAATCAAAAACTTTTAAAACTTTAAAAAAAGAAATAATAGAAAATGCAATTAGAGAAAAAAAGGAAAAAATTCAGGAGTCTTTAAGAACAATTAATCAATCAATGAAACGAAAAATGACAAGAAAATATTGCATTTTCAAAATATTTAGAACCTAAACATATATAGCTAACTAAAGTAATGTTTACTCATATCTTGAAAAACAAAATCAATCGCTTTTTTAATATTTGGTCAATAATTTGGTAATATTTTTCTTATATTATGTTTTATAGCAAATCAAAAATGTTCAATTGGATTTAAATTAGGAGAATATGGCGGAAGAAATAATAGTTTGCATCCAGCATTTTCAATTAATTGTTGTGTTAATTTAGATTTATGAAACGTTGCATTATCTAAAACTATAATTTGTCCACGCTTTAATACTGGAATTAGTTTATTTTTAACATATGATTCAAAAATTTTACTATTGCAATGTCCTTCAAATGCTCATAAGGCTTTTAATTTACCTTTATTTAGTGAACCAATTATACTCATTCTCTTTATTTTATATGCGGGTTTATTATCAAATAATCTTTTACCTTTTTCAGATCAACCATATTTATAAAATTCATTATCATCAATTCCAGATTCATCAATATATACTAAATCTTCATTCATTATTTTAGCTATTTCTTTTAAAAAATCTTCTTGTTTATTTTTATCTCTTTGTTCATATAGAAAATTTTTTTTATATGTATAATTTAGATTTTTAAAATAGTTATAAACTGTTTCTTTAGTCATATTTCCAAATTTATCAATTACTTTTTGAACTGTAACATCTTTATTTTCTGCTAAATAATTTTTTAATTCATCTAAATCCTTTATTTTGTGGCTATGTCCTTTTTGATAATTCAAAATTGGTTTTATATGCCCAGTTTCTTTTTTTCTTTTTCTTCATAAAAATAAAGTCTTTCTAGTGATATTGAACACTTTACAAATTTCTTTAATTTTCATATTTTTACTTTCATAAGCTTCTATTACTTTTCTTCGTAAGTCTTCACTGTATGGTTTTGGCATAATTTAATCTTCCTAATCTATTTTAATTATTGCTGAATTGTACTTTTAAATTCAAAAACTGTTTAAATTACATATTATTATTTTACATTATTTATGAGTAAATATTACTTTAGTTAGCTATAAAAAAAATAAAAGATGTTTTTACTGAAAATAAAAAAGAAAAGTATCAAATTGAATCCGAAGAAAAAGCAAAAGAAATATGATCAGAATTTCAAGAATGAAAAAATAAACTAAAAGAGTTAGAAAAAGAAGCTAGTGAAATTAGAGCAAATGGATTTATTCTAAAAGAAGATAATAGACAAAAATCAGCAGCTAGAACTATGAAAAGAATGGGTCTATAACTTTAAAAAAATATTACAACTTTAATTTACCAAATTTATTATTCTATACACAATATTGAAAATTTGGTAAATTAGTTTTATTTTTTATTTGAAAGTTATATAATAACACATAAGTAGTTACAAAATACTTAGATTTTAGAGAAAGGAGAAAGTATTAAAGAAGGGAGAAATAGAAAGAAATATGCAATTTTATTTACAAGCTGATGTTGGTCAAACTGTTATAAATACATTAAAAGCTTGAGGATTTTGAAGTGCAATTTTAGCAACGATATTTGTAATTTTTTTAGGTTGATTTTTAACGAAGAGAGGGACATTTAAAAAAGACTGAGAAGCAGTTTTAATTAAAATTGTTATGGTTGTTGGTTTACCATCTTTAGCTTTTGATGGTTTTATGACAAATACAACAACAGAGCAAGTTAAAACGCAAGTTGCAATTTTACTAGTTGGTTTTTTTATTCTATATGATACTGGGAATAGTTGTTAAATATTTTTATATTAAATATGATAAGGATATTCAAGATACATTAGCAATGTGTACTGTATTTGCTTCGACAACATTTTTTGGAATTCCTGTAGTAATAGCACTATTTGATAATGGAGCTGCCACTTTACCGGCTAATATTTTTAATATTCCATATCGAATATTTTTATATTCATTAGGGTTTATTGTAATGAGCAAACCTATTAAAGCAGCAGTAGTAACAAAAGGACAAACTGGTGCTGATTTTATTGTTGATACAAAACTAAATACTGATGGATATGCACAAATTAAATCAGAAATGAAAGTAATAAAAAGAGAAAATTTAATAAAGAATGTAAAACAGATTTTTTTAAATCCAATTTTAATTGCAACTATGATTGGATTTATTTTTTGAGTTACACAATTAATTCTTGGAATTGCTATTGTTCCTGATCAAAATGATATTACTAGTGGTCAATATTTTTCACCATTACGATTAGACAATACATTTCCACCATTATTTAAAGTAACAAAAACTTTAGAGGCATTATGTACGCCATTAGCATGGTTGGCAATTGGAATTACTTTAGCAAAAGGTAATTTTAAAGATGCTGCACAAGATAAAAAAGTATGATTTGGAATGGTAATGAAAATTATTTTTGCACCATTATTTGGATTAGCATTAGTTTGTGCGGTTGCGGCAATTGGAAAAGAAACCGGAGCATGAAAATTAGATAGTGTTGGATTAGGCGTTATTGTAATTATGTTAGCAGCCCCCCAGCATCAGTTATTGTTGCCTATTCAATTGCTTATAAAAACAGCCATTGTTAACAAGTAATTTAACATTAATTGCTACATTATTTTCAATTATTTCATTACCATTTTGAGTAATTATTACTACAGCGATTGGCGCAACACCGTTATTTAGTTAAAATATAAACAAAAGAAAGGGAATAAAAATATGGCGAAAAAAATTAAAATGGTTTGTTATGGTGTTCGTAAAACAGAAAAGCTTTTTTTTGAAACATTAAATAAAAATTATGGATATGATTTAACGTTAATTGAAGAGTATTTAACAAAGGATAATATTGAAACGGCAAAGGGACATGAAGCAGTAATGGTTCGTGCTAATTGTGACTGTTATGAGCAAAATTTATTAAAAATGAAAGAATATGGCGTTAAATATTTATTAACTAGAACTGTTGGTTATAATCATATTGATTTAAAAAAAGCTCATGAATTAGGTTTTGAAATGGCATATGTACCTGGTTATTCGCCCAATGCTGTTAGAACCTGTTTAGGATCTTTTTTGATTAATTTTTAATAAAATTTATATTATAATGGTTATTTTATAATAAAAAATAGATTTTTAGTCGATAAGTTTTCAAATGATAAAATCTTTTTAACAAAAAAATGAAAAAGAAAATAAATTATTGGTTAAGTACCTATTTATAAATGATTATTTCTTGTTTTAGTTAAATTCTATTAAAAAGATCCTAAACAGGTTCTTAGTGAATTAGCAGTAAGTATGGGAAACGGCTTACTTCGAAATTTATTTTATAGTGCTAATCATCAACAAAATCATAATTTTAAAATTGATGATTTTATGTTTGCCAAAGAAATTCGTAATTCAACAATAGGTATTATTGGAACTGGCCGTATTGGTTATCAAGCAGCTAAGGCATGACATGGAATGGGAGCAAAGGTATTAGGATATGATATTTATGAAAGTGATCAAGCAAAAAGTATTCTAACTTATTGTGATTTAAAAACTTTACTTAAAGAATCGGATTTAGTTTCATTACATTGTCCATATATTAAAGAGGAAAATTACCATTTAGTTGACAAGAATTTTTTAGCAAAAATGAAACCTGGATCAGTTTTAATTAATGTAGCTCGTGGTGAATTAATGGATTTACAAGCAGTTTATGATGCAGTTAAAAGTGGTCATTTAAAAGGTGTTGGTTTGGATGTTTTAGAAAATGAAAGCAAAGTTTTTTTCAAAGATTTTGCTGGAAAACCAACTCCCGATAATATTACAAATAAATTATTATCATTATATCCGCGTATTATTGTGACACCACATATTGGATCATATACTGATGAAGTTGTTAAAAATATGATTGAAATTACTTATGAAAATTTAAAAGTAATTTTATCTGGTCAAAAATGTAAAAATAAAATTTAATTTAATAATTGATTATAGTTATTTTACATACTGTATATGAAAAAAATAATATGAATTTTAATATATACTGATGTATTATATTATAATAACATCAAACTTAATATAAGTTTTTTACCTATTTACTTTAAAATAAAGTAAATAGGTTTTTTATTCTAAATTTCAAATAAGGAAGATTAAAAGATATGTCCATTATAGAAAAAAGAGAAAAATTAAATAATAAAGTAAAAAAATAATGTTACTCCCATTGAACTTATTGCAGTGGGTGCTGCAGCGGGTAGCACTATTGGAGTTATTACTGGTGCTGCAAAAGTTGTTGGTATTGGTGTTGCGGCTGTTAATTTAGTTGCTTCTACGGTTGCTAATGTTGTTACTGGTGATGATGGCGGTGATGTTGCTAATGTTGCTACTAATGTAGTCTCTATTACTTGTGCAGCCGGAGGAGTTGCTATTCTTGGTACTCCTACTATTATTGGTTTAGTTGCTGGGAGGCTGCTGTTAGTGCCATTAGTGGTGCTATCGGTGGTGGTTTTGAAATAACTCAAATGTTAGCAAAAAAAGATGATGAAAAACAAGAAGAGCAAAAATTAGATTTTGAAGGTTCAAAAAAAATTATAAATTCAAATTTAGAAAATTTATATTCTTCAACAAGTGTATACAATTCTAATACATCAACAATGTAAAAGGTAATTTATTAAAACACATTAATTTCTTCTTTACTAAAAAATAAAATATATTTTTTAAATTTATTACTTTAAAATAAAGTAATAAATTTTATTTTAATTTTATAGTAGAAAAATGAAAAAATTATTCTTTTTATTACACATTTTTACACTAATAATTTTATATTTATTTTATTTATTAAAAATAAAATAAATAATTGTTTTTTTAAAAAAATATTATATAATTTTATTTGTATTATTTAACTTAAAGTTTAGTATAAATAAACAAAAGGAGAAAATAATCAATATGAAAATTGGAAGAAAGTTAAAAACTTTAAGATTGAAACATAATTTAACTATGGAAGAGTTAGGGAAACGTTGTGATTTATCAAAGGGATTTATTAGTCAGTTAGAGCATGATGTTTCTTCACTCAGCATTGAAACACTAAAAAGTATTTTAGACATTTTTGATTGTCCATTATCAACCTTTTTTGCTGGTGAAGTAAAAGAAAAAATAGTTTTTAAATCACAAGATGTTACTGTTAGTGACGAAGAAGATTATCAAATAAAATGAATTATTCCTAATGCTCAAAAATTAACATTAGAACCAGTAATTTTAACTTTAAAACCATTTGGTAATTCAAATAAAATTCCGCCATTTCAAGGTCAGATCTTTGGATATGTATTAAGTGGAACAGTATTTGTTCATTATGGTGCAACGAGAGTAAAAGCAGTAGCTAATGAAGCATTTTATATTAAAGGTAATGAAAAACATTATTTAGAAAATCCCAATAATTCAATTGCAACTATTTTATGAGTTTCAAATCCGCCAATTTTTTAAACCATTTAAAGGAGGAAATTATGAGTGTAAATATTTTAGAATTACGTAATATTACCAAAGAATATGATGGTAAAGTTGTTTTAAAAGGAATTAGTTTAAATATTCATGAAGGTGAATTTCTTACCATTCTTGGTCCTAGTGGTTGTGGTAAAACAACATTATTAAGGATTATTGCTGGTTTTGAACAACCAAACAATGGTCAATTATTGTTTAAAGGCAAGGATTTAACTAAAATTCCAATTCATAAAAGAGAAATAAATACTATTTTTCAAAATTATGCTTTATTTCCACATTTAAATGTTTTTGATAATATTGCTTATGGTTTAAAGTTAAGAAAAATTGATCGTGAAAAAATCAAAAAAGAAGTTAAAAAAGCTTTAGATTTGGTTAAATTAAATGGTATGGAAGATAAAGATGTTAATGATTTATCTGGTGGTCAAAAACAAAGAGTAGCAGTAGCTAGAGCATTAGTTCTTAATCCTAAAATTTTATTATTAGATGAACCTTTTGCTGCTTTGGATTTGAAATTACGTCAACAAATGCAAGTAGAATTAAAAAAAATTCAAGAAGAAATTAATATTACTTTTATCTTTATTACTCATGATCAAGAAGAAGCATTTATTATGTCAGATCGGGTAGTTGTTTTAAATCAAGGTCAAATTCAACAAATTGGGACACCACAAGATATTTACAATGAGCCTGAAAATAAATGAACATCACAGTTTGTTGGTAGCTCGAATGTTATTGAAAATGGTGTATTTGTTAATGATTATTGTGTTCGTTTTGACGGTAAAAAATTTGCATGCTCTGATACTGGTTTTGGTGAACAAGAACGTAATATTGATATTGTTATTCGACCAGAAGATATTGATTTAGTTAATGCAGGTAGTGGTTTTTTTGATGGAACTATTAAAACTATTGCTTTTAAAGGATTATTATGAGAAATTGAAATTATTGCTAATAAACGCAAATGGATAGTTCATACTACTGATAATTTTGAAGTAGGTAACCGTGTTGGTTTAAAATGAAATGTTGAAGATATTCATGTTATGTGAAAGGAAATTGAAGAGTAAAATGAAAAATTTGTTTAAACGTAATATTAAAACACAAATTTTAAAATCACAAGATATGTTAGTTAATAATTCAAATCCAGAAAAAATTATTGATAATCAAAATAAAAAAAAGTATAGATTTAAAAAATGGTTTAAACTTAAAAAAAATAATGTTTCTTTACAAGAGGTAGCAAAAAATAAATCGAAAATGAAACGAGTAAAAAAGAAAAAAGCATTGTTATGTTGAAAAAAAACAAACCAAAAAATAAGTTTTATTAAAAATAAAATTAAAGATAAATCAGTAAATTTTGGTTTTAAATCATGAGTTACGCTTGCTTATCCATATTTATTGGTGATGGTAATTTTAATTGTATTGCCATTATTAATTGTAATTTTATATTCAATTATTAAAGCAACTAATAATGCTTGAATATTTCGTTTTACATTTAGTAATTTTAATGATTTTTTTAAAGAAAATAGTTATGTTATGGTTTTATTACGTTCAATTGGTTATTCATTTGTTGCCACTTTAATTGCTGTTATTTTTGGTTATCCCATTGCTTATATTATGGCTTTTATGTCCACAAAAATTGCTTCAAAAAATATTTGAGTTTTAGTTACTTTACCAATTTGAATTAACATTTTATTACGTACAATTGGATTACAAATTATTTTTAGTATTTTAGGTCCTAATGTTTTATTAGGAACTCCAATTGGTATTATTTTAGCAATGGTTTATATGTTTATGCCTTTCGTTATTTTACCAATTTATAATTCTTTAGAAAAAACAGATCGCAATTTATTAGAAGCAAGTCAAGATTTAGGAGCTTCTAAGATGAAAACATTTTGAAAAGTTACCTTTCGTTTTTCAGTGCCTGGTATTGTTTCTGGTTTTACTTTGATGATGTTAAGTGCTATGACTTCACTAGTAGTAGTTAAATATATTGGTGAAGGAAAAACTATTTTAATTGCAAATATTATTGAGTCATATTTTTATCGTGGTGCTAATTTTGCTTATGGTGCTGCTATTTCTGTTATTTTAGGTATTATTGTTTTAATTATTATTTTTACTTTAAAAGCGATTGGTAGTTGAGCTACTGGTAAAAAAATAGGAGGTATTAATTAATGAGATCTTTTTTTAAAAATAGTTATTTAGCTATTATCTTTTTATTATTTTATACTCCAATTTTAGTTTTAATGATATTCTCTTTTAATGGTGGTGATTCGGTTCGCAGTTGAAATTCTTGATCATTGCAACCTTATTACGATTTATTTCAACAAAGTGAACTTTGAGAATCGGTTAGTGTAACATTAATTGTTGCTTTTATTTCTACTTTTGTTGCTGTTATTATTGGTACGTTTGCTGCTTTGGGTTTAAGTAAAACAAAAAAAATAACACGTAATATTACTTTAGGGATTACTAATATTCCTTTAGTTAATGCTGATATTGTTACTGCTGTTTCTTTAATGTTATTATTTATGGCATTTGGTTTTAGTTTTGGTCTTGGAACATTAATTTTCGCTCATATTTCTTTTAATATTCCTTATGTTATTATTACTGTTTTACCAAAAATTAGATCAATAAATATGTCACAATTAGAAGCAAGTCAAGATTTAGGAGCGACCCCTTGATATACACTACGTAAAATTGTATTACCAACAATTAAACCAGCAATAATTGCCGGTGCAGCTATTGCGTTTGCTATGAGTTTTGATGATTTTTTAATTTCTTATTTTACTGCTGGTAATACTTCTAACGTTTCAACTTTTATTTATTCTTTAAAACGAATTAAGCCTTATATTAATGCTTTTTCAACAATAATTATTTTATTAATTGCAGTACTTATTATTTCTTGAAATACTTATGTTCTTTGCAAAAAACAAATTAAACAACGTAATGAAAAAATTGATAAAGGTATTTATCATGATAAAAAAATTATTAAAACTGAGAAGTTGTTAACTAAATATTATTTACAATTAAATGGTTTTAACTATAAAAAGGTTAAGAGTAATGGTAGAAAGCGTAAATCATTATATAGTGATGGTAATTTTGAAATTGTAACTGAGCAAGATATTATTAAAATTCAAGATTATATTAAAAATCACCCGAAACTTATTAATCAAATTTCTAAACTTGAAGCAAAACTTGAGATGGAATCAATTTGAATTGAACATATAAAGAATAAGATTAAAAAAAAGAAAGAGTTAAAAGAAGAATGCTCAAAATCAAGAAGAGAGAAGTATCGTTTTTTACTATGACCGTGAAAATTAATTATGATTAGTATCATCTTATTATCAAGTTTTATTAGTTTGGGTGCTTTCTACATTTATACTAATGTTTATGATTTATCAATTGCTAATTGAGGCGAATATATGAACCCCAATATTTTAAAAGAATTTGAAAATAAATATCAAGTTAAAATAAAATATTCAACTTTTGATGATAATGAATCATTGTATGCTAAATTGTATACTACTAGTTATGATGTAATGGTTCCTAGTGATTATATGGTTGCTAAATTAGCAAGTGAAGATAGACTTTTTCCAATTGCAACAATATATGAAGCAAGTGATATTAAGTATGATAGTAGAATTGATTTTAATCCAAAAGAAGATATTAATCATGATTTATATGAATTAATGAATAAATATCCAGTTGAAAATAGTGATGAAATTTTAAATAAATTTGGTTTAAATAGTTATAGTATTCCTTATTTTTGAGGTGATGTTGTATTAGTAATTAATACTACTAATGCAAATAATCTTAGTGATCTTGGTATTAATGATGATGGTTCAAATGTTCAATGAAGTGTTTTAACAGATGCTGCAAAATTGGGTAAACGTATCGTTTTAAATGATGATATGTATAACTTATTTATGACTGCGCTTACTGATTTACACTATAAAAATAAATGAGGAGAAAATACTGGTTCAGGTCAATATAATCAAGTAGGAAATGAATTTTCTGATAATATTAATGCTCATAGTCCAATTGAAATTAAAGATGCAAGTGATTGGTTAGAACCAGTTATCAAAAATAAAAATACAAAATTATTAAATGATGATATTGTTGATGAAATTAGTAATGAAAATAAGTGGGATGTAGCAATGATGTATAACGGTGATTTATTATCTGCAATTACTGATAATCCTGATCTTTATAATTGTAAGTACCTTGTTGTTAGACCATATATGGGAACTAATGTTTGAAATGATGATATGGTAATTAGTAAAGATTCTCCTCATAAAGATTTAGCTTTTAAATTTATTAATTATATAATGCAAAAACAAACACAAGTTGATTTAAGTAGTGAATTTGGTTATACCTCACCTTTACAAGCAGCTATGGATGAAGTTAGTACTAATTTTTCAACAGAAATTTGAAAGCATGTATATATTCCAAAAAATGGCCAATTACCCGATCCATTAGATCCAAGTAAGCATCACGAAGGATATTTTAACAGTTTATATACTCGTAGTTTTGACCCACAAATGCAAACTGCTTATAATAGATTATTAGCACGTTAATAAAATAAATTCTAATATTAAGTTTAAAAAAATATAAAAAAATATTGTAACTTATAGTATAATTTTAATACGAAAGGGGTTAATTCATTGTGGCACGTCGTAAAAAGTGAGAAAAAGAAGACAAAGAAAAAATATGAAACTATTCTATTCAAAAAATGGAGAAATATTTTAAAGGATTATCTGAATTTTGAACATTGAATGTGCAAGCTCCTTGTCCGTGATGTTGTTTGCCAATGATAAAAGGTGCTTATCAAGGTGAACAACCAACTTCAGCATTTGCTTGAAATATTGATCACATTGATGGTGATCCAAATAATAATAGTTTAGAAAATTTACAACCAATGCATGTTGAATGTAATATTAAAAAAAATTAATCATAAATTAAAAATTCAATGATTAAATTAAATAGTCATTGAATTTTTAATTTAATTTTTTATCTTAATTAAGAAAAATTATTTTGAAAATTCTTTTACTATTAGTGTTCTTTTTAATTAAAAATATTCAATCTTTTTTTAAAAAGAATATTGTCTTTTTTTATAATAAGTGTAATATTATTTTTAAGGACAGAGTATTTCTTTCCTTATAATTTTAATAGGTGTATAGCAAAGTTTATATGATTATTAAAATTATTAATATTAAAATATAAAAACTAAATTTAATTGGTTTACTTTAAACCTTAGTTTTATTTTATTAAAACTAAGGTTTAAACTATTTTAATATTTTTTCCTATTTTAATATTTTAGTTAAAAATAGCAAGTTAAAGCGTTAAGCTATATTTTTCACTTTAGATTATTTAAAAAATAATGCTAGGAAAGGATTGTTAAAATGAAATATAAAATAAATAGTAATAGCCCGAGTAAAGATATGATTAATCAGGATAAACATAAAAAAATAAAAACAGGATCTAATTCAATATATATAATTAATGTTAAAAAAAATAAGAAGAAAAGAATCTTATTATTTTCGTTGTATTTATTAGCGTTTGGTTCTACAACAGTTACTACAATATTACTCTTACATACTACTGCTGCTTTCAATAATTCTGAATTTAATCCTAATTCTAATAATAAATTATGAGATGATTATTATCAAAAACATCATCGTAACTCTGGACCTATTAGTTTAAAATCTACTATTGCTTATTTTAGTAAATCAACAAATATTGTTAATTTTAATGTTATTGAAAATGCTGCTGATAATGGTAATATTGATTTTACAAATGTTTTAAGTAGTATTGATAATAATTTACAAAAAACTGATCCTAAAATTGAAAGTGATATTGATAATGATAATTCAAATTTATTACCAATTAATTTTTTCTTAAATGCTAATTATAATCCAGCAGTTAAATTTACTGTTGGTAAGGATAAAAAGCCGATAACTAATACTTCTTTTATTTTGCCAAAGAACTTTAATGAGTCTAAAAGTTATGTTTTAAATTTAACAACTAATGATCAAGCATCAATTTTTGGCATTGAAAATACTAACGTTAATATCGAAATTAATATTAATATTATTATAAATCAAGTTGCAATTAATATTGCTAGTTTACCAGTTAACTTTCCTGATAAAATTATTAATATTACTAATCCTGAAAATGCTACTATTGATTCAATAAAAGATAAATGATTAATTCCAACAATTCAAGATCAATTTGCAACAACTTTAAGTAAAGCATTAAATGTACCCAAAAAAGAAATTAAACCTAGCTATTACAAAATTGAATTTCAAAATGGTTCAGAATCACAAAACTTTACTAAAAGTGTTCCTGTTCAATTTTCAATTACATCTTTAGATAATAATCCTTGAAACTTTACAGGAAAAAAAGATGACTGCACTATAAATGTTAAAAATGATATTGCTGATTTAAGTAGTATGAAAGAATTAACTAATGAAATTGAAGCACAATATAATAATGATAAAGATAATAAAAACTTTCAAATTACTTTAGATAATCAAAAAGATAAAAATGGTAACTATATTAATGCTGATGTTAGTTTATCAGAAGATAATCTTAAATTTATTAATGATCAAATTATTAATGATCAAATTATTAATGATCAAATTATTAAAGGTGTTCAAACAATTTGTCAAAATTATTTCCAAAAAAATTATTCAGATCTTAATATTGAAGATAGTGATTATATAATATCAACAAATTTAAAAGTTGGTGATAATATCTTTAATAATAAATTAGGTAAAAATATTGAAATAAAAATAACTGCTAGTCCTAATGATCATAAATTAACAAAAAGTTTAGATAGCATTAAGGCGATTATTCATGGTCATAATAAAAATAATATTACTGGTAATTATTCTTCACCAAAAGATTTTGCATTAAAAGGTATTTGATTAAAAGATGGTCAAGATGCAAATATTTTACAAGAAGGTCAACATTTTTATGAACAAGATAATTTATTAGATAATTGAATTACTAATAAAAATAGTTTATTAAATACAATTAATAACAATTCTTATGGTCCAGTTGAGGATGCGTTTACTGGACAGTTCACTATGAATTATTTATTAGATGGTGACACAAAACCAAGTGGTATGTCAGTTGATATTAGTAAAGATATTAAAGGTGGTAAGGCAAATAATTTTTGAGATTTAATTACTAAAACAAAAACTATTTTTCTAGAAACCGATGTTGCAGTAACAACAAAATCGGGTTGAGAGTTAAGTAATGTAAAACTAGTATTTACTGACAGCGAAACACAACCAACTAAAGATAATACACTTTATACTCTTGATTTATCAGAAAGGTTTGCTGGCAAAACTATTAGTGATCGTGCTACTTTAACATTCCCTGATTTTAATTTTAATTTTAATTACCAATTAGTAAGTTAAAAAAGGAAAAACTAATATGAAACAATTATTAATCATTTTAAGTACATTAACAACATTAACTTTAACAAGTAGTAGTATTATTAATACTATTGATGGTACTAATACTACCATTAATAAATTATTAGAAAATAAATCATCAATAAGTGATTCTGTAACTTCATTATTTAATAATCAATATGGTTATTTAAATGATAGTGATATAATAACTAATCAATCAATAACTGATCATAAGTTTTATAGTTATGACACATCAGTTTTAAAGAGTTATACTTTTGCTAACGCAAGAGATGCTTTTTTAGTAAATAATGAAGGAATTTTAATTTATAATCCTGATATTATTATTCCTGCTGATCAAAAATTAAATATTGAAAATACGATGCAAGAAATGATTAGTCATAAAAAAATAACTACAGTTAAAGCAAATTACAATTCTTATAGTAATAGTCAGTATTCATCTATCGATTTTAGTGGTGATAATACTGATTGACAATATTTGCAATTTGGTGGTGTTAATAAACATATTGATATTTCACAACAAGCAGGTGCTGATAAAGTTGAACATAGCAATAGTTTAAGTGAAGCATTAGGTTTATATTATATTGCTAAAGCAGTAATTGAAAATAAGATTAGTCAGTCAGTTGCTATTAATTTGGGAATATATTTTATATCACAAAGTAGTTTAAAAGGAAAAATTAATAATGAATTAATTACTAAAATTATTGATTTAATTATTAATAATAAATATGTTTATAATTTTATGTTAAATATGCCATTTTCAAATGATGATACGAGTTATGCCATTAGTTATATTTTTGATCATAATAATAATATTATTGAGTTAAATTATAATCATTATAGTTACGAAAAAAGTAATACAAGTAATTTTGAAACTCATGTTAGTCCTGGTCCTTTTGCTTCAGTTGATTATACAGGTGATATTTATATTAATTATCAAGATTTATATTATTTAATTAATAATCAAAATAATTGAGATGTAATTTATAAGTATTTTACTAATGGAAACTTATTTGATTATAGTAATATGGAGCATGAAATTGGTGATAATTGAACTTTTAAAAATTTTTGAAATTCTATATTTAAAGATAATTTAACAAAATTTTTAAATAATATGGGTGTTAATGGAATAATAATTCATATTGACTGTTATGGTACAGATATATGACATCCTTCATTAGTTGATAAATTTTATATTAAAAGTATTTTTAAATGAAATTAAATACTTACATACTAAATTTACTTTTTAAAATAAGCATTTTATTAATCTTCTTAAATAAAATTAATAAAGTGTTATATTTAGTATAGATTAGTCAGATATTTTTTATAAAATAATTTTTAGTAAACTTAAAACGAAAGGAGAATGTAACATGAAACAATTACTAATGACATTAAGTACATTAACAACATTAACTTTAACAAGTAGTAGTATTATTAATACTATTGATGTTGCTAACACTACTGTTAATAAACTATTAACAAATAAATTATCAATAAGTGATTCTGTAACTTCATTATTTAATAATCAATATGGTTATTTAAGTAGTAGTGATTGAATTACTAATCAAATAGATAATAACTATTATAGTTATGATACTAGTCATGCTAATTATTTATTAAGTGATGGTAAGACATTAGCACGAACATTATTTACTGTTGATAATAAAGGTGAATTAGTTTATAAAAAGGATGCTGTAATACCACCAAAAGATAAAGTCGAAGTTGATGCTACTAAACAAGAAATGATTACTCATAAAAAAATTACCACAGTTAAAGATAAATATAATCCATATAGTAAAAGTGAATATTCTCACACATATTTTAGTGGTGATAATACTGATTGACAATATATTCAATTTGGTGGAGTTGAAAAACATATTGATATTTCACAACAAGCAGGTGCTGATAAAGTTGAACATAGCAATAGTTTAAGTGAAGCATTAGGTTTATATTATATTGCTAAAGCAGTAATTGAAAATAAGATTAGTCAGTCAGTTGCTATTAATTTGGGAATATATTTTATATCACAAAGTAGTTTAAAAGGAAAAATTAATAATGAATTAATTACTAAAATTATTGATTTAATTATTAATAATAAATATGTTTATAATTTTATGTTAAATATGCCATTTTCAAATGATGATACGAGTTATGCCATTAGTTATATTTTTGATCATAATAATAATATTATTGAGTTAAATTATAATCATTATAGTTACGAAAAAAGTAATACAAGTAATTTTGAAACTCATGTTAGTCCTGGTCCTTTTGCTTCAGTTGATTATACAGGTGATATTTATATTAATTATCAAGATTTATATTATTTAATTAATAATCAAAATAATTGAGATGTAATTTATAAGTATTTTACTAATGGAAACTTATTTGATTATAGTAATATGGAGCATGAAATTGGTGATAATTGAACTTTTAAAAATTTTTGAAATTCTATATTTAAAGATAATTTAACAAAATTTTTAAATAATATGGGTGTTAATGGAATAATAATTCATATTGACTGTTATGGTACAGATATATGACATCCTTCATTAGTTGATAAATTTTATATTAAAAGTATTTCTAAATGAAATTAAATACTTACATACTAAATTTACTTTTTAAAATAAGCATTTTATTAATCTTCTTAAATAAAATTAATAAAGTGTTATATTTAGTATAGATTAGTCAGATATTTTTTATAAAATAATTTTTAGTAAACTTAAAACGAAAGGAGAATGTAACATGAAACAATTACTAATGACATTAAGTACATTAACAACATTAACTTTAACAAGTAGTAGTATTATTAATACTATTGATGTTGCTAACACTACTGTTAATAAACTATTAACAAATAAATTATCAATAAGTGATTCTGTAACTTCATTATTTAATAATCAATATGGTTATTTAAGTAGTAGTGATTGAATTACTAATCAAATAGATAATAACTATTATAGTTATGATACTAGTCATGCTAATTATTTATTAAGTGATGGTAAGACATTAGCACGAACATTATTTACTGTTGATAATAAAGGTGAATTAGTTTATAAAAAGGATGCTGTAATACCACCAAAAGATAAAGTCGAAGTTGATGCTACTAAACAAGAAATGATTACTCATAAAAAAATTACCACAGTTAAAGATAAATATAATCCATATAGTAAAAGTGAATATTCTCACACATATTTTAGTGGTGATAATACTGATTGACAATATATTCAATTTGGTGGAGTTGAAAAACATATTGATATTTCACAACAAGCAGGTGCTGCTAAAGTTGAACACAGTAATAATCTAAATGAAACATTAGGTTTATATTATATTGCTAAAGCAGTAATTGAAAATAAGATTAGTCAGTCAGTTGCTATTAATTTGGGAATATATTTTATATCACAAAGTAGTTTAAAAGGAAAAATTAATAATGAATTAATTACTAAAATTATTGATTTAATTATTAATAATAAATATGTTTATAATTTTATGTTAAATATGCCATTTTCAAATGATGATACGAGTTATGCCATTAGTTATATTTTTGATCATAATAATAATATTATTGAGTTAAATTATAATCATTATAGTTACGAAAAAAGTAATACAAGTAATTTTGAAACTCATGTTAGTCCTGGTCCTTTTGCTTCAGTTGATTATACAGGTGATATTTATATTAATTATCAAGATTTATATTATTTAATTAATAATCAAAATAATTGAGATGTAATTTATAAGTATTTTACTAATGGAAACTTATTTGATTATAGTAATATGGAGCATGAAATTGGTGATAATTGAACTTTTAAAAATTTTTGAAATTCTATATTTAAAGATAATTTAACAAAATTTTTAAATAATATGGGTGTTAATGGAATAATAATTCATATTGACTGTTATGGTACAGATATATGACATCCTTCATTAGTTGATAAATTTTATATTAAAAGTATTTCTAAATGAAATTAAATACTTACATACTAAATTTACTTTTTAAAATAAGCATTTTATTAATCTTCTTAAATAAAATTAATAAAGTGTTATATTTAGTATAGATTAGTCAGATATTTTTTATAAAATAATTTTTAGTAAACTTAAAACGAAAGGAGAATGTAACATGAAACAATTACTAATGACATTAAGTACATTAACAACATTAACTTTAACAAGTAGTAGTATTATTAATACTATTGATGTTGCTAACACTACTGTTAATAAACTATTAACAAATAAATTATCAATAAGTGATTCTGTAACTTCATTATTTAATAATCAATATGGTTATTTAAGTAGTAGTGATTGAATTACTAATCAAATAGATAATAACTATTATAGTTATGATACTAGTCATGCTAATTATTTATTAAGTGATGGTAAGACATTAGCACGAACATTATTTACTGTTGATAATAAAGGTGAATTAGTTTATAAAAAGGATGCTGTAATACCACCAAAAGATAAAGTCGAAGTTGATGCTACTAAACAAGAAATGATTACTCATAAAAAAATTACCACAGTTAAAGATAAATATAATCCATATAGTAAAAGTGAATATTCTCACACATATTTTAGTGGTGATAATACTGATTGACAATATATTCAATTTGGTGGAGTTGAAAAACATATTGATATTTCACAACAAGCAGGTGCTGCTAAAGTTGAACACAGTAATAATCTAAATGAAACATTAGGTTTATATTATATTGTTAAAGCAGTACACGAAAATAAAATTACTAAAGGTGTAGCTGATAGTTTAGGAAAGGATTTTATTAGTAAAATTAGTATTAAAAATAGTTTTAATAAAGATTTAACTAATGAGATTATTAATTTAATTGTTGATAAAGAAAAAGTTTATAAACTAATTAATGAATTGCCCTTTTCTAATGATGCAAGAGATTATTCAATTAATTATATTTTTGATAAAGATAATAATTTAATTGAAATTTATTATCATAAATTTAATAATACGAATTTAAGTAAAAATATTAATATATAGCTAACTAAAGTAATGTTTACTCATAAATAATGTAAAATAATAATATGTAATTTAAACAGTTTTTGAATTTAAAAGTACAATTCAGCAATAATTAAAATAGATTAGGAAGATTAAATTATGCCAAAACCATACAGTGAAGACTTACGAAGAAAAGTAATAGAAGCTTATGAAAGTAAAAATATGAAAATTAAAGAAATTTGTAAAGTGTTCAATATCACTAGAAAGACTTTATTTTTATGAAGAAAAAGAAAAAAAGAAACTGGGCATATAAAACCAATTTTGAATTATCAAAAAGGACATAGCCACAAAATAAAGGATTTAGATGAATTAAAAAATTATTTAGCAGAAAATAAAGATGTTACAGTTCAAAAAGTAATTGATAAATTTGGAAATATGACTAAAGAAACAGTTTATAACTATTTTAAAAAACTAAATTATACATATAAAAAAAACTTTTCTATATGAACAAAGAGATAAAAATAAACAAGAAGATTTTTTAAAAGAAATAGCTAAAATAATGAATGAAGATTTAGTATATATTGATGAATCTGGAATTGATGATAATGAATTTTATAAATATGGTTGATCTGAAAAAGGTAAAAGATTATTTGATAATAAACCCGCATATAAAATAAAGAGAATGAGTATAATTGGTTCACTAAATAAAGGTAAATTAAAAGCCTTATGAGCATTTGAAGGACATTGCAATAGTAAAATTTTTGAATCATATGTTAAAAATAAACTAATTCCAGTATTAAAGCGTGGACAAATTATAGTTTTAGATAATGCAACGTTTCATAAATCTAAATTAACACAACAATTAATTGAAAATGCTGGATGCAAACTATTATTTCTTCCGCCATATTCTCCTAATTTAAATCCAATTGAACATTTTTGCTTTGCTATAAAACATAATATAAGAAAAATATTACCAAATTATTGACCAAATATTAAAAAAGCGATTGATTTTGTTTTTCAAGATATGAGTAAACATTACTTTAGTTAGCTATATATCTTTAAACATATTTTCTTCCTTTTAAATTTATTTATTTATGTTCACTATTGTATTATTCAATCGTAATTTTCCATAAATTGCCAATGTAAGTGAATCATTAACTTTATCTAGTTCACTCTCATTAATAAAAATACCATTAATACCATTTTCACCAATACTACCATCACCTTTACCAAAATAACTTAACTTTAAATCTAAATTCAAACTAGATAAATCAACAGCATAAAAATGTCATATTTTTATTGAAGTTTTATTAGCATAATAACTACCAAGTCTATAAATACAATCAAGTTTTAAACTGCTAATATTAATTCCTGTCTCTTCTAAAATTTCATTCTTAACAGTTTCTAGTGATGATTTACCTAATTTACAACCACCTGTTAGAGTACTAAAAAATGATATCTTTTTATTTTCAAATAAAGGATTCTTTTCTTTCATTAATAAAAATCAATATTGATTGTATTTATATACAAAAGGTAAAACTGCAACTCCTTCATTATTACATAATGGTTCACTAACACCTGTCATAAAGTCATTAGTAATTAACTTTAAAAATTTGCCCATAATAAACCCCCTTTACTATAAGTAATATTATAACATTAACTTAAAATTCAATTTCAAATTTTATACTAACTAAAAATAAAATTTATCCCAAATATTAATGAAAAAAATCATAAATAATTCCCTACTAAGATAATAGTTAATATATAATTTATTTATTATATAAAAATAAATAGGAGGAACAATAATGATTTACACAATTAATAATTTATTTATTAATAGTAACGATAAAACTAAAAAAATACCAACACAAGTAACTGTTAACGGTTGGGTTCGTTCTAATCGAAATAGTAAAAAAGTTGGGTTTTTAGATTTAAACGATGGTTCTTCAATTAATAACTTACAAGTAGTATATGATCCAAATTTAGAAAATACTAACAATTTAACTAATGTTACTACTGGTAGTGCTGTTACTATTACTGGTAATTTAATTTTAACACCAAATGCGAAACAACCATTTGAACTAAAAGTAATTACTGCTACTGTCTACAACATATGCGCTAATGATTATCCAATCCAAAAAAAAGAACATACAAATGAATTTCTTCGTGAACACGCACACTTACGTGTTCGTACTAATACTTTCTTGTCATTATTTAGAATTCGTGATCAAGTATCATGATCTATTCATAAATTTTTCCATGATAATCAATTTATTTACCTACATAGTCCTCTTATTACAGCTAATGATGCTGAAGGTGCTGGTGAAAATTTTATTGTTACTACTATAACTAATGATAAATATGAAAAGGATTTTTTTGGGAAAAAAGCCTCATTAACTGTTAGTGGTCAGTTAAATGCTGAAGCCTACGCTCAATCTTTACAAAAAGTTTACACATTTGGACCAACATTTCGTGCTGAAAAATCTAATACTACACGTCACGCAGCAGAATTTTGAATGGTAGAACCAGAATTTACCTTTAGTAATCTACAAGATAATATTATACTAGCCCAAAAACTAATAAAAACTGTTATTAGAGATGTTCTAAATAATTGTAATTCTGAATTAAAATTCTTAGAACAAAAAGAAGAAACTAAAAATGAACAATCACTAATTGAAAAATTAGAAAAAATTGCCGATTTTAAATCTGATTTTAAAGTTATTACTTATACAGAAGTCATTGAATTACTTTTAAATGCACAAAAAAAAGGAAAAAAATTTGAATTTAATGAAATTAAATGAGGAATTGATTTACAATCAGAACATGAAAGATATTTATGTGAAGAAATAACTAAACAACCAACTTTTGTTATTAACTATCCACAGACCATCAAAGCTTTTTACATGAAACTTAATCCAATTGATAGTAATCATCCACAACAAAAAACAGTGGCAGCTATGGATTTATTAGTGCCAGGGATTGGTGAATTAATTGGTGGTTCTGTTCGTGAAGATAATTATGAACAATTACTAAAAAATAAAACCCAATTCAAAATTGAAGGTAATGATCTACAATGATATTTTGATTTAAGAAAATATGGATATGCACCAAGTGCTGGTTTTGGTTTAGGTCTAGAAAGATTTTTAATGTTTATTACTGGTATTAATAATATTAGAGATGTTATTCCTTTTCCTCGTACACCAAATAACTTATTATTCTAAAATAATAATATCTTTTTAAATTAAACTTATAATGTTATTTAAAACTCCTATTACTACATTAAAATCCAACATAATATATAATTAATTTAGTATTAAATAATTATTAATAAGTTAAAAAAAAGAAAGGATATTTATATGCCAAAATCATATGAAATTATAAAAACAATATTAAAAAATAATACTTTTAAATTAAAAAGTAAACGTTTAAATTTAGAAATAATGATTGATTATAATCAAAAAGATCTAATTAATGTTCAACATTCAATTTACAATAGTTCAAAAGTAACCATTTTTTCTAAAGAATTACAAGAATTTTTAAAAAATGTTTACCATAATGCAGTTGCATCTAAAAAAATAGATATCCCATGAGTAATAACAGCAACTTTTAATTTACCAAAATTTGAAATTAATCAAAAAAAATTACCAAATTCATCATATATAAATGAAATTAATGACTTAAAAAATAAAATTATTAAAGAAGGTATAACTATTAAAAATGATGAAACATACTTTGAAACTAAACTTTCTTTAAAAGAAATATGTGAAAACTTTAATATTGAAAATTCTAACATAAAAGAATTACTAAATGATTGCTTAAAAATCCCAGATAATAATTTTGAAAAAATCAAACAACAAAGTAATTTAGATACTAAAGAAAACAAAACTTATAATTGATTTTTTACTTCTATAATTTTTAGCCTATATGTTTCTTTAATACCTTTAATATCAACAATATCACCAACAACACAATTCATAATTGATACTGCTAATGGGCACTCATTAGAAATTAATCCTTCAAATGGATTACTTTCAATACTTCCAACAATTTTAAATTTTTCTTCTGATTCAAAAACAATTTTACCATCTTTAATTTTTACAATTGTTACTCAACTACCAACACGAACTGCTTTGATATTACTATTTTTACGTTGTTTTTGTTCTTCAAGAATAACAGCAGTAGTAATAATCGTTTCAAGTTCTTGAATGCGTGCTTCATTTTTGCCTTGCTCTTCACGCGCACTAGTATAATCAGCATTTTCTGATAAATCACCATCAGTCCTAGCTGCTTTTAATCGTTCTTTTATTGATTCACGTTCAACATTAATTCGTTTATATAATTCAGTTTTTAACTTTTCTAAACCTTGTTCTGAAATTATTATTTCTTTATTTTTGTTAATTTCGCTCATTAAATGCCTCCATTTATATAATTTAATATTTTAAGAACGTAAATAATTATATCATAAGGATAAATGGTTTTAAAAAAAGTATTCAAAAGAATACTTTTTTTAAAACCATTTACTTTATTAATTTTTCTTCTTTTAATAAAGAAATAATTTCTGATTTAACTTCTTCAAGTTTTTTATCTTCTTCTTTATCATCCATTTTTGTAATAATAAAAGCAATTTTACTAAAATTTTTTGCTTGTAAACCTAGAAAATTAAGAACTGACTTAACTTTAACTTTAGTTTCATTACCAGTAAGTTTTACTGACTTCGTAATATCTGCATTATCAGGTAATTTAATGACTTCTAACTCAATATTTTTATACTTACTAATAGCAGCTGCAATTTTGGCTATTGGTCGTGCATGTAAACCAATCTTTTTTTCATCATCAATTTGCACAGCATAAATAATACAATTCATTTTTTTCCTCCAAGATTTCTTAAAAATTTGTATAATATAGTTTATTTATAACATATTTTTTATTTTTTTAAAAAAATATATAATTTAAATTTTTCTTATTAAAATAATGACCTAGTAAATATTCAATTTTTTACAAATAAATTTTAATTTTTTTTAAAATAAATAAATAAATATGGTATTATTTATTAGTTAAAACATTAATAAGGAGAAAATAACTATGGCAAGAAAATGTGCTTTAAGTGGTATTGGTCCACTAGCTGGTAACAACCGTTCGCATGCGATGAACTCTTCTAGAAGAAAATGAAATCCAAACTTACAACCAGTAAAAATTGGTGGAAAAACTTTAATGATTAGTGCTCGTACTTTAAAAACTTTAAAGAAAAATAATGCTTTAGATAATAAAAAATAAAGTTATTTTATCTTTTGAAATATATAAATAAAGAATACTAATAAAAGAAAGAAATACTTTTCTTTTATTTTTTATATTAAATTAAAAATATTAATAATATAGTCTAGAACCTACATTTTTTATAAAAATGAAATAATTTTTCTAGTTTTTATCAATTATATTGTTATAATACGTGTATGATAAAGAAAACTCTCAGTTGGGTGGATTTATATGCTAAAAAAAAGAATTTTGTCATTATTTTGATTAATCACAATGATTAGTATTTTTATTGTAACTTTAGTTAGTCATAAACCCTATTTTATTATGGGGGGTTCAACTTCAGTAGCACCTTTAATGCATACATTAATGGAAGACTATCCCGATAATCATAAAGAAGCAGACTTTACTTATAACAGTTTAGGTTCAGATGCAGCAGTAATTCCCGTTAATAAAAATATGTTTGGTATTGGCTGACTTTCAAAAGAATATACAACTCCTAATAATAATTTAATTTCTTTTGTTTTATCAAAAGATGGCATGATTTTAGTTTATAATTTGCCACAAGATTGCTTAGGTAATAATAAACCTCTAAATTTTACACAAGATAAAGTAAAAAAAATGTATTTAACTAAATCTTCTATTTTCTGAAGAGATTTATTTCCACAAAATACTTCAGAACGAAATCAAGGTTGAATCAAACCAACTTGTGACCTCAAAATTTTACCTTATACTAGAGAAAATGGTTCAGGAACACGAGATGTTTTTAATGAAAAAGTTCTGGGTGATTCAAAAGCATATTATCCACAAGCAATAACTGTTAATTCAAGTACACAAATGTTTAATATGTCTAGTGGTGTTGTTGGCTATAGTTCATATTCAGATAAAAAACAATTAGATTCGAATAAACAATTCACTAATATTCATATTGCTAATTGAAAAAAAATTACTCCAAGTTTAGATACCATTAAAAATGGTACTTATCAGTTGTCACGACCATTTACAGGTTTAATAAATAAAAATTTTAAACAAATTAATACTTTAGTTAAATTTCTAAAATTCTTGTTTATTCCTGACTATCCAGGTCATAACGAATACGTAGTTCCTGCTTTTTCAGAAGCTCAGTACGCACAATCAGCAGTACCATTAACTGACAAATTAAATTATGATTTAAATCAGTGATTAAACAATTTTCCATAAAGGAGTATTAATAAATGAAATCCAAATCTTTTAAAAAGTTTTGACATAAAATAACTTTTAATCATTTTAATAAAAATCATGATCCAAAAAATGTTTTTATTAGTGAACAAAAAAAACATACTTATGATCTGATTGCTAAAATTTGTGTATTGTCTATATCTTCATTAGCACTAATTGCCGCTTCATTATTAATCGGTTTTATTATCGGTCAAACATTTAGTAATATGAGTTTTCTAAATTGATTTAAAATGTTAGGAAATAGTAAATGATTACCTAGTGCTAATAGTTTTGGTATTATTGCATTTATCGTTGCCACTTTTTGAGTTGCACTATTTTCAATGATACTTGCTATTCCTTTAAGCTTACTAACATCATTATTTATATGTGAATTTTTACCACCAAAATTAAAAAAAACAACATTAACTTTAGTAGAATTATTATCTGGTATTCCTTCAGTTGTTTTTGGTGCTTTTGGTTTAATGACCATTGGTCCTATTTTTGTAAAAATGGGAGCACCAACCAAAGAAAATATGATGACAGCAAGTTTTATTTTATCAATGATGGCATTACCAACAATTATTTCATTATCTGTTAATGCTATTACTCGAGTACCAAAATCTTATCTATATGCATCATTAGCACTAGGTATTAGCAGGACTGACACTAGTTTTAAAGTCATTTTTAAAGCGGCAAAAACCAAAATCATTGGTGCAATAATTTTTGGATTTGGAAGAGTCATCGGCGAAACAATGGCCGTTGTTATGATTGCTGGTAATAGTACTCTAACCCCAAATTTTGCACATGGTCCACTTGCATTTTTATTTAGTTCAATTTCTACTTTAGCGGGAGTAATTGGACTAGAAATTGGAGAAGCAGTTAGTTCTCAACAAATATCAGCATTATATGGAATTGGTTTATTTTTATTTATTATAGTTTCAATAATTAACTTTATTGTTTTAATAATTTATAAACGTAGTGATAAAAAAGCAAAAGGTCATAAAAAACCACGAAATTATAATTTAAAAAAAATAAATCTATCTTATAATCAACTAATGTTAACTATTAGTGAAAAAACTATTAAAAATCAAGGCTGAAAACATTTTAAAGACTATTTTCGATTATTCTTTATGGGGCTAGCTTGTTTTATTACTATGGGATTAATTATTTGAATTATTGGTGATATTATTATTAATGGTATCTTCAACATTAGTGGTAATGCTGGTAGTAGCATTTTCAATTTTAATTTTGCAGCTTTAATTTGAACAACTGGTGATGAAGGTTACTTATCAATTATCACAATGACATGTTTATTGGTATTAACAACAATTACTATTGCTATGCCATTAGGTATTATTGGTGCAATTTATCTTCACGAATATGCCAAAAATGGTTGATTTGCTTCAATATTACGTTTTGTGCTAAATACCTTAGCTTCTACGCCATCAATTATCTTTGGTATGTTTGGATTTACTTTTTTTATTACTTTCTTACAAATAAGTTTCTCAGCAATTGCTGCTAGTTTAACATTAACAATTGTTATTTTACCACTTATTATTAGAGCAGTAGAAGATACATTAAAATCAGTACCTATTGAATATCGCGAAGCATCATTAGCACTAGGTGCTAGTAAATTTGAAACAATAAGAAAAGTAGTTATTCCAGCTGCCATTGGTGGCATTATTACTAGTATGATTTTATCAATGGGTAGAATTATTGGTGAATCAGCACCAGTTTATCTAACATTAGGAAGCACTGTTGCTTTTCCCAATAAAGGTTTCTTAAGTTCAGGACAAACTTTAACAACCCATATTTTATTAGTTAATAAAGAATCAAATGACCCTAATAAATTAGGAATGATGTACCAAACAGCACTAATAACAGTTATACTAATATTTATTTTAAACTTTATAGCAAAACATTTTGAAAAAAGTTTAACAACAGGAATCGGGGTAAAAACAAAATGCTCAATTGAATTATTAAAAGAAAAAATGAAAGCAAGAAAGAATCAGCGAATAGCAATAAAAAAAGAAAAGTAAATGTAATTAAACCTTACTTTTTAAAAGTGAAAGATAAATTTAAGAAAAAACCAAATAACAAATCAAATAATTTATCAAATATAGAAAATATTCCAAAAAGTAATTATGTTTTTACTATTAAAAATTTAAATTTCTTCTATAATCATGGCAAAAAACAGGTTTTATTTAATATAAATTTAGAAATAAGTCGTAATCAAGTAACCGCTTTTATTGGACCAAGTGGTTGTGGCAAATCAACATTACTACGAACTTTAAATAGAATGAATGATTTAATTGATGGTGTTAAAATTAATGGACAAATATTATTTAATAATGAAGATATTTATGAAAATAAAAAAAATATTATTTCATTACGAACTAAAGTTGGAATGGTATTTCAAAAACCTAATCCCTTTCCAATGTCAATTTATGATAATGTGGCATATGGCCCAAAAAATCAAGGCATTAAAAATAAAAAGATTCTAAATCAAATTGTCGAAGATGCTTTAAAAAAAGCGGCTTTATGAGATGAAGTTGCTCAACACTTATTCGATTCAGCATTATCATTATCAGGTGGCCAACAACAACGTTTATGTATTGCTCGTGCTATTGCCCTAAAACCAGAAGTACTATTAATGGATGAACCAACTTCAGCTCTAGATCCAATTGCCGCATCTAAAATTGAAGACTTAATGAATGATTTAAAATCAGACTTTACAATTATTGTTGTTACACATTCAATGCAACAAGCAGCACGAATTTCTGATAAAACTGCCTTTTTCTTAAATGGAGAAGTCATTGAATATAATAATACTAAAAAAATATTTTCACGACCAAAAGATAAAAGAACAGAAGATTATATTACCGGCAGATTTGGTTAAAAATATATATAATTAATTATAGAGAAAGGAGGAAAAAATGAAAATAATTAACCGTAGATTTGATTTAGATATCATAAATTTAAAACAAAACTTATTAACTTTATTAAAAGAAGTAAAAAAAGAACATAAAGACGCTTTAATAGCAATGGAAACACAAGATTTTGACATGTCAAAAAGAATTGTTGAAACTGATAAAGAAATTAGAACAGCCGCTGAAAGTTTAACAATTACTGCAATTTGAAGTATTGCTCAACAAAATCCTTTTGCTACTGACTTACGTACTATTATTGGCTATATGAATATTATTCGTGATTTAGAACGTATTTCAAATTATGCTAAAAATTTATCCAAATTTAATGTCAAATATAAACCAGAAATTAAATTAACATCTCAATTATCAGGATTAATGAAAAAAGTATTTAAAATGATGGATTTAATTGGTGAATCTATAAATGAAAATGATATTAATAAAGCTTATCAAGCAGCAGAATATGATATTGATATTGATAATCGTTTTCGTGAATCAATGAAAAACATTGTCAATATGTTAAAAGTAAACAAAAATAATGATCAACTCTCTCAATATACATCAACAATGCAACAGTTGAAATATATTGAAAGACTAGGTGATCACTTAGTTAACATTTGTGAAACAATAGTATATATTATTAAAGGTAAATTTTATGATTTATCTTCAACAAAAATATCTGAATAATTTATCAATCAGTGTTAAAATAGTTACTTTTTTGCAAGTTTCATTTAAATATTTTTAAGTCATACTTTAATATCATAATACTTATTATTATTTTATTTTTAATTGTATTAAATTAAGGTATGATTTTTTAATTTAATATTAAAATTTCTAAAAAGGAATGTTTAACTTAATTCTTCTATTTTTATTACGGTAATGTTTAGTAATCTGTGTAACTTACAAAAATAACTATGTTTAATTAATTCTAGTAAATATAATTAAATGACTAGAAAGAGTGAGTTACAGATGGCTAAAAAACAAAGTATTAATAATAATGATCCAATATCAAAAGCAGTAGATTTATTACTAGAAAATACTGAAGATTTAACAACAGTATTTAAAGAAGGAGGATTATATAAAGAATTAACAAAAAGATTAGTAGAAAAGATGTTAAATTCGGTAATGTTTAGTAATCTGTGTATCTTTGTTTTACAAAGTTACACAGATTACATAAAAGCCTCAATATTACTATTAATATTTTTTTTGTTATCTACATTTTGTTTATTTTTATTATATAATAAAGAAATTCCTATTATTAAACCAATTAAATTTAATGTTAAAAATAATAATATGATGCCTAATGCATTATTACTATTACATAAACTTATACCTCAAATTAAAAATACTATTCAAATTACTAAACATATTCATATAATAAATGTAATTAAACCAATACTCATTACCTTGCACCTTTTTCTTTCTAAAAAATAATTAAACTAAATAAAATATAGTATTTTCTATTAGTAGGAATTAAACTTATATTTTTTTCTTTATACAAGTATTTACTCTATATAAATATAAGAAAAATGCATATTTTCATGCATTTTTCTTATATTTATTAAATCAACCCCCATCTATACCCTTTTCTTATGATCAATTTATTTCATTTGGTTTCATTGGTTTTTCATTATTCTTTACACTAATAATTTTACCATTTTTAACGTTAATAACAGTATTTGCAACATATTGGAAGTTAGGATTATGAGTAACCATAATAATTGATGTTTTATATTCTCGATTAACATCCAATAAAATCTCTAATACCTTACGCCCCATTTCCTCATCAAGTGCTCCTGTTGGCTCATCACAAAATAAAATTGTCGGATTTTTTGCTAGTGCTCTACCAATCGATACTCTTTGTTGTTGTCCACCTGATAATTGACTTGGAAATTTATTCATATGTTCATCCATTTCAATAACTTGAAAAATATCATCAATACTCATATTTTTATTTTTAGCAAGATTTTCACCAACTTCAGCATTTTCACGAGCAGTTAAGTTAGTTAATAAATTGTATTGTTGAAAAATAAAACCAACATTATCTCGTCTAAATTTAGTTAAATGACTATCTTTTAATAAAGATAAATTGTATCCCGCCACAAAAACATCACCAGTATTAGGTTTATCCAATCCCGAAATAATATTTAATAATGTTGTCTTACCACTTCCCGATGGTCCTAAGATAACAACAAAATCACCTAATTTAATTTTTAAATTAACTCCTTTTAATACTTCATATTCTAAGTCTCCAGTTAAGTAAGATTTTTTAACATCAAATAATTCAATAACATTAGTTTGAGTATCAGGAGTATTATTAGTCATTGATATAATTTTACCTGCTAAAATTTCTTTTGAATGAGTTTTTGTTAATTTTTTAATTGCTTTTTGATTATCTTTAAAAGCTTGCAATTTGGCTTTATTAGCTTCTATTTCTTCCTTTGATTCTGGTTTATCATGAGATTTATGGGTTACTGGTGGTATTGCACCTTCATTTTTAGATACTGACTTCTTTGTAAAACTAGATTCTAACTTATTTTTAGTTACTTGTTGACTTGAATTTTTAGTGTTTTTTTTATCATTTTTCATGTTTTTATTCCCTTCTGCTCTTAATCAATTTCATTTAAAGTTTTAATTGGATTAATCTTCTTCATGGCATATCAATCAATAATAAAGGTTGTTGCATAAATACCAAAGACAATTAAACCAACCACAAGTGGTAATCATCAAACAAAGAATAACGGTAAAACCCATGTTGTATTAGCAGCTAAATAGTTAAGAATAAACTTAACAATTATTCATCCTACGGGAAAACCAATAACAAACATAACAGCAATCACTGGTAAATACATACCAATAACAATATTAGTTATTTTTGCATCACTATAACCAAGTGTTTTCATTGTTGCTATTGTTTTACGATTTTCATAAATTACTAAATTACTTGTTAATAAAATAATAAAGAACGAAATGATTAATGAAAAGATAATAAATGCAACCAATACTGTATCAACTAAAGCAGTAATTTGATTTAATAACTGATGATGGATATCTTGTGGCGTAATATTAACAGCACTACCTGCACCATAACCTTGATAAGTACCAGAACCATCAGTACCACCATTTAAACCAAAAGCACTGTAATCTCCATACATTTGTGAAGTTGAAAATGAATTAGTTATATCTGGTAATGATTGCGAATTTGAAAATTTAAAATTAAAGATTGGATTTTCATTTTCAAATACTTGATTAAGTTTAAAAATAACGGGTTCATTTAATTGATTAAGAAAATCTTGATATTCATTAAATGATTTTAATTTACCAAAATCAACATCACAAGTTATTTTTTTGTCTTCTCATTCTTTTTTAAATAATAAAAATAAAAATTTTTTTGTTTTATTAAATGATAAAACTTTATCAGCATTAGTTTTACTAATATAAGCATTAGGTTGACCATAACCATTATATATACCAACTACTTTATACGTTGGTGTTTTAGAACTTATCTTATCATTATAAGAATTAACAACCTTACCAGCAGCAACTTCTTTTAACATATTTGTAGCATTAATACTCATATTATCATAAGCCCTATCCTTTAACTCATCAACTTGTGTATAACCAGTTTGTTGTTTTAATAATGTTACATTATTAACATTTTTACTATCACCAACAATGTTATCAATATTAATTTTATCCAAATCAAAAGGTTTCAATTTATTATTATCTTTAAATTTCATAGTATTACCATTACTACTCATTTTAAATTTATCATTTATTTTTAAATTTAATTGTTTAGAAATCGTTTGATTAATAACAAGACTAATACTATCATCACTATTTTCTTGTTCTAAAAGTGGATTTAATGAAGAACCACCAGCATCATATAATTGCATCATTGAAGGTTTGCCTAACTGTTGTTGATTTTGTAAACCAAAAACTTTCAATAAATACTTATTTTGTTTAAATAATTTTTCAGGAGTACCAATAAAGTAAGTTCCTAATTCATCAGTTTCTTTATCAAAAGGCACAACATTAAAAGCAACATTAAAAGGAGCATTGGGATCACTATAAGCTTTAGCAATATTTTGACGAATGAAATATGGACTTTTAGTATAAGCACCTTGTACTACGGTTTGTCCCATTCTATTATAAAATAAAGCACCAAATCAAATTCCAACTTTATTAATTCAACTATCACGCTCTTTGTCACTAATTTCAGATGCATTATTATTCAATAATTGTGTTTCATTAGTTAAATGTCACGGATATAATTTATCGCTAGTATCAAAACTTAAATTATCAATATCATTAATAAAAGTAGGACCCTTACTTGAGGCATTTTTGTAAGCAGGAATATTACTATTTGCTCAATCTTTGAATTTTGCAATATCTAAATCATTAGGATTAGTACTAATCTTACCAGTCTTCGAAATCGTACCACTAATATTCATTGCCACTGTTGTTCGATAGTTTTGATAAAATTTTCTAATAATATTATAAGTATTCTCACTATAAAAACTGTTAATATTAGTATTTTTTAAAACTGTGTCATACATTGGTAATGCATTTGGTCAAGCCATTTGTACCATAATTCCAACAATCACAGAAGCATTTTTAATATCACTAGAATCTAATCCATTTAAAAAGTTTTTAGTAAGCATTTTACCATTTAAATACGTTAAACCAGTATATCCTAAATCGCTAATAGCACCACCGGGGTTAGATTCATCTGACATTGGAGCATATGCTTCAGCATTAATATTATTTTCTAATAATTCTTTAACAAAAGTATCATTTAATGGCCCAGAATTATCAAAACGTGGTGGATGTCAATATATATCACCAGTAGTACTATCAACAGTAGAAGTATAAGTTCAATCATCTTTATTATTTGGATTATAAGTTTTATAAAAACTATACGGAGAATTATAAGTCGGAATGTCATATTCAACTAAGGAGTGATAATTCATACCAGTAAAAGAAAGTAATTTATTATCAGCCATAATTTTTGGACCAATAATAGATGTTGTCATTAAAGTTGTTCCTAAAAACATAGTTAATGCTGCTGCTGCCATTTTTCCAATTGATGATGTAAATAGTGATAAACGGAATCTTGTTAAAAATCCACGATTAATACTTTTTGTTTTAATAATTCGACTAAAGCGAGAATTAACAGTAGCTGATTCGTTTTTAATTAAATCTATTGGTTTTTTAATAACTGTTAAAGCGCTAATAACTCATGCAATAATTGATAAAAAACCAAATATTAAAATTAAACAATATATAAATCCTAAACCATCAAAAATAAAACGACCAAAATCTAGATTAAAATAGTTGGCAAATGTTTGAACTATAATTACTTGTAAACCACTTGCTGGTAAAAACACTAAAATAGTACCAATAAGTGCTGCTACCATTGGATAAGCTAAAGATGTAATTAAAATTTTAATATTACTATAACCTAATAATTTTAAAATTCCAATTTGTGTTCGTGAATTATCAATATTTTTATAAGTAATTAATATTACTGTAATTCCTGTAATAATTAAAACAATTAATAATAAACCAATTAATAAACCTTTAAATCCAATAATAGTTGCATTCAAAGTAGCAGTACGATTATTAAACGTATACTTATTATTTCCTAACTTATATACTAAAGCAGCATAAGAATCAATAGTATTAATATATTTATTTCTTAAACTTTGTGAAATTAATTTAATATCATTAATTTTACTTATTGTTGATTTTCCAACAAAATAAATTTCGCGATCATTATCAGAAGAAATTGTGATTTTTTCATTAGCTTTATCATATGATCAAATATAATTATTATGTTCTAACCTTTTACTTAAACCAAATTGCATTGGATCAACGTATAATAAACCTTCACGAGTTTTATTTGGAATTGGTGTAGTTTGATCAATAATTGGGGTTGTGAAATCAGCAGATACACCATATCCAACAATTTTTAATCAATTATAACTACTATAAGCAGCAGCATTTAAATCATATCCTGAAACTTTTAAACTACTTCCTAATTGATCTGATTGCACACGAATTGTATCATTAATATGCAAATTATTTTTTTGGGCAAATTCTTTATTAATAACTACCTGTTTTCAACTTGGAGTTTTATCTGGATTATTACTATCTCCTATTTGATAACCATCACTAATGATTAATTTATCAATACGAGCATCTTGATTATAAGTTAATATTTTTAAAATTCTAGGATTACTATTATTATCTAATTGCATAGTTCTGCCTTCAACACGATCTCATATAAATTCATTACCAGCATCATTTGCAATATTGTTAATATCAAAATCATTCTTTTCATCAACAGCAGTTGTTGATGTTGAGATTTTATTAGAAACAGTTTTTGGAGTAGTATTAGATAAATCAATAACAAAATCATGTAAATTAGATTTTGCAACTAATGTTGAATATTCATCAGAAATTCTTGCTAAACTTGTTTGCATTAATGAAAAAATAGTTGATGATAATAATACTAAAACAATTAAACCAACTAATTGAATTTTATTACGAAATGCTTGTTTAAACGCATTTTTAAAAAGCAAAAATGATTGTTTTTTCATATTCGTTCTTCCTTTCTTTTAAATTTTAAAACAAAAAAAAGTTATTGAATTAAAGCCATTTTTCAACCATTAATTAAAGTTTTTAAATCTTGAATAGTTTTAGTAATAAGTAGTGTTAATTGGGCACTTAAAAAATAAGTTAAATTCTTCTTAAAAATAGCAATTAAAAGTTTTTTATTATTATCAGTAATAGAAACTTGGTGATCAAAATTAGTAAACATTTGTTTTTTAAATTGCCATGTTAAAATTATAATTTTAGTTTTAGTATATGCTTTTACTGGAAATTGTTTATTAATAATATTAGGTAATGAAGAATTACTAAATAATGTCACTCAAGTTTTTTTCATTAAATTAAAAATTGTAAATAAATTATCACTAAACATTTTTCATGAAAAAAAACCTAATCAATAGTAAAAGAACACTAAAATTAGTATTGAAACAAAGTTATTTATTGATGGTAATGATATTTTAATCATAGTAAAATTAAATTGTAAAATAATAACAATTATAATAATTGACAAAATAGTAAAACGCATCACTTTCATAATCTGATTATTATTACGACTTAAAAAACTAAAACAAATAAATAAATGTAAAATCGAAATCAATGATAGCATTGGTAAACTTTCTAAATCTAAAAAATTAATATTAATTACCATTTCTTGAACTGGTAATAAAAATAAACAAAATTGTGCTAAAAATCATAAACTAAATTGAAGAATAATGATTTTTGTTTTATTAAATATTTTTTTATTATTAATACTATTTTTATGAAAATTAATAGTAATTAAAAAAGTTAATTTCATAATTAAAAGTAAAAAAAGAACTGGTAAACCAAAAAAAATAAATAATTGTTCAAAATTATTAATACTATTAATTTTTAAAATATTACTACTACGTAACATTATATTCACCTTTAAATAAACTTTGCTATTATTATAATTATAAACTATTAAAATTAAATAATGCAATTATTTAATTTTAGATAGTATTCAAATATTCAAAAAGAAAAGGAAAAAAGAAAATGTTATGAAACTGCTGTATTAAATTCTTTAATAATAATTTTGATAATGAATATTAATATTTACAACCTATGGATTTAAACTATATGTACTACCCCACTACTAATTATCAAACTACTACATCTACTACTAAAACAATAGTTGTTCAACAACCAACTAAAAATACATCAACAGTTTTTTCAAATAGAAAAATTATTTCAAAACCATTGAAAAAAAAGATACAAGAAATTAATTTTAATAATATTACTATTTTTGAAGAAGAAAGTGAAAATCAAACTAAACATATATCTTTATAAATAAAAAGAGTTAATAAATATTTATTAACTCTTTTTATTTATAACTATCTTTAATTTTTTTAAAAACCATTGTTTTATAATCTTTGCTACGATAATCATCAAAAACAAATATACCTATAAAATGATAACCAATGCCTTTTGATTTTTCTTTTATTTTTACAAAAGTAACAAATTCTACTTTATCTTTAATATATTTTTCACCCAATTTTTTTCTTTTTTCACTTGTACTAGTACTATTAAATTGATAAATAACATTTCAATCTTCTGACAAAAAATTTGCATATCCTGTTTTAATTACTTCTTCTTTTTCGCTATTTGGAGTAATCGTTAAAAATCAAACTTGTTGATAATCATTTATTTTATAACCACTTTTTAATATTGATACACCATCTTCATTAGTAAAAAGAGTACTTAAAACCTCAAAAATTGTTTTAAATAATATTCTATCTTTGATAGTTATTTCTTTCTTGAATAAAATTGTTTTTAGTACGTCATTGTTCACTATATGGTCATCTCTATATAAACTATAACATAATTTTAATGATTCTTATTTATACGAAATAATAATACTAATTACATTGTAAATAATTTTGGTTGTAAACAAAATCCTGGTGTTAATTCATCAGCAATATGAACGTCTTCTCAATTTTCAGTTGAGACTGAAAATTGTTGACCTGTAGGTACTAAAACCGATAGTGGTGCAACTACTTCCATCATTTCACTAACTACTAATGTTTTTGATACTATTTTTTTTCAATAATTGGGTTAATATGAATACAAGATTTTATATCATAACTATCAGTAAATGCCACTAAATTTTGATTGTACTGTGATAACATTTGTATTTTTTTATTTAAAGTTGTCAACTTCTGACTACCTTTTTTATTTAAAGTTTCTAACTTTTCTTTTTCTAAAACTAATTGTTTTTTTTCTTTAAGTAGTTTTTGAACTTCTTCAGTTGTTTGATTACCAATCTTTGTTAATTTACCTTCTAGTAAAGAAATATTTTTTTCTTTCTCTTTTATTTGCATGCCATTTTCTTGTTGAATAGTTTCTAGTTTTATTTTTTCTACCTTTAATTGATTAACTTCCGTAACTAATTTTTGATTTTTATCTTCTACTGTTATTAATGTTTGTTGTGTTTTTGATAATTCTTGATTTAATTTTTCTAAATCTTGGTTATTTTTATAATTTCTACTTTCTAATCTTTCTTTTTCTAAAACTAACGCGAACTCTTTTTTTATTAATCTTTCAATACTTTTATTTTTTTGATCACGAATATTTCTCACTTTTTTTGTACTTTTTCTAAATTATTACTTATTTGATTTATTTTTACACTATTTTGTTGCTTAATTTTTTCTAACTTTGTTTTCTCTCTTTCTAAGGTAACAACTTTAGAAACTAAAAATTTAGTTTCATCAATTAATAGTTGTACTTTTTGCTTTTCTGCTATTAATTGTTGTTCTAATATTGCTGTTTCTTCTGCAGATTTAACTTTTGTTTTATCCAATTCTTCTTGTGTTTGCTTTAATTGTGCTTCTAATTCATTAATTTTTGCTTGTAAAATTTGATCTTGACTTAAAATTTCTGTTTTTTCTTCTTTTGCATCATTTTCTTGTTTTATACTTTGTTCTTTAATGTCATTTTCTTCTAAAATAACATCAATTTTAGTAATATCTTTTTCAAGTAAAGGCGTTGAACTATTTATTGTAGATGATTCTGAATTTTCTGTTTCATTAGTATTAATAAATTTTAAATGTTCATTTTTTTTGTTGTCTTTTTTCTTATTTTTTCTTTTTTTAACATTTGTTTTCTTTGTTTCTATTTTATGAGAGTTATTAAAACTTTCTACTTGCATTAACGTTTCATTTTTTGAAACATCATTATCATTTAAAACTTCTTGCAATTTTTGCTTTAACTTTTTAATCATTTCAATATTACTATCAATATTTTTTTCAATCTCGCTTAAATATTGCATTGAATCATTTTCATCAAAAATTTGATTTACAATTTTCGTTAAAGGCAATGAAGAAGTAACTGGTTTTTGAAACATTTCAAAAATAATTTTTGACAAATCAAAAATATTTTGAATTTTTAATTTAATTCCCTTAATTTTCAATTCATTCTTTTTAGATTTATTATTTTTAAAATCATAAATTTTATTTTCATATTCATCGAATAAATTTACAACTTCCTTTTTAAAAATTTTATCAAGTTCTTCAATATTTAATTTAGAACCTGTTTAGAATCTTTTCGAAAATAATGTAAAATGATTATATATTTTAAAATCAGAGGTATATATTATGCATAAAAATTATCCAAGTCATGTCACCAAAGAACAATTTGAGAACATAAAATCAATTTTAGAAAATAGCAAAAAGAAAACAAAACCAAGAAGTTTAGATTTATATGAAGTATTTTGTGCAATTTTATATGTATTAAAAAGTGGTTGTCAATGAAGAATGCTACCAAAAAATTTTCCAAAATGACAAACTGTATATTATTATTTTCAAATTTGAAGTAAAAATAACGGTAAAGAAGCTAGTGTATGGCAATTAATTTTAAAAAAAATTGGTTAAAAAAGTTCGTATCAACAATAATCGCAAAGAACAAACTAGTTTTTGTATAATTGATTCGCAAAGTGTTAAAAATACAGATACTACTGAAAATAAAGGTTATGATGCTGGTAAAAAGATTTCAGGAATAAAGCGTCATATTATTGTTGATTCTCAAGGTTTACGACATGCAATTTACATAACCACAGCAGAAAAAACAGATCGTAATAGCGCTATAATAATGATTGAAAATGAAAAAGAAAATCTTTCTGCAGTTCAAAAAATAATAGTAGATGCTGGTTATACTGGTGAAAAATTTGCTTCTGAAATCAAAACAATCATAAATGCAAATGTTGAAATTATAAAACGCAATGAACTACATACTTTTGTAGTATTACCAAAAAGATGAATTGTAGAACGAAGCTTTGCTTGATTAGAAAAATACAGAAGATTATGAAAAAATTGTGAAAGAAAACTAAATACTAGTTTACAAATGGTTGTTCTTTCCTTTATTTCAGTTTTATTAAAAAGATTCTAAACAGGTTCTTATAGCTAACTAAAGTAATATTTACTCATAAATAATGTAAAATAATAATATGTAATTTAAACAGTTTTTGAATTTAAAAGTACAATTCAGCAATAATTAAAATAGATTAGGAAGATTAAATTATGCCAAAACCATACAGTGAAGACTTACGAAGAAAAGTAATAGAAGCTTATGAAAGTAAAAATATGAAAATTAAAGAAATTTGTAAAGTGTTCAATATCACTAGAAAGACTTTATTTTTATGAAGAAAAAGAAAAAAAGAAACTGGGCATATAAAACCAATTTTGAATTATCAAAAAGGACATAGCCACAAAATAAAGGATTTAGATGAATTAAAAAATTATTTAGCAGATAATAAAGATGTTACAGTTCAAAAAGTAATTGATAAATTTGGAAATATGACTAAAGAAACAGTTTATAACTATTTTAAAAAACTAAATTATACATATAAAAAAAACTTTTCTATATGAACAAAGAGATAAAAATAAACAAGAAGATTTTTTAAAAGAAATAGCTAAAATAATGAATGAAGATTTAGTATATATTGATGAATCTGGAATTGATGATAATGAATTTTATAAATATGGTTGATCTGAAAAAGGTAAAAGATTATTTGATAATAAACCCGCATATAAAATAAAGAGAATGAGTATAATTGGTTCACTAAATAAAGGTAAATTAAAAGCCTTATGAGCATTTGAAGGACATTGCAATAGTAAAATTTTTGAATCATATGTTAAAAATAAACTAATTCCAGTATTAAAGCGTGGACAAATTATAGTTTTAGATAATGCAACGTTTCATAAATCTAAATTAACACAACAATTAATTGAAAATGCTGGATGCAAACTATTATTTCTTCCGCCATATTCTCCTAATTTAAATCCAATTGAACATTTTTGATTTGCTATAAAACATAATATAAGAAAAATATTACCAAATTATTGACCAAATATTAAAAAAGCGATTGATTTTGTTTTTCAAGATATGAGTAAACATTACTTTAGTTAGCTATATATTTGCTTATTAATTGACCTATTTAACCGCGAAATTATTGGACATAGTGTAGGTACTAGAAAAGATGCCTTATTAGTACATCAAGCATTTATGCAATCAAATCGCTGTTTAAAAGATATTCAAATATTTCATAGTGATTGTGGTAATGAATTTAATAATAAAATTATTGATAAACTTTTACTAGCATTCAATATTACTCGCTCTTTAAGCAAAAAAGGTTGTCCTTATGACAATGCTGTTGCTGAAGCAACTTTTAAAACTTTCAAAACTGAATTTATTAATGATAAAAATTTTAGATCATTAATCCAATTAAAATTAGAATTATTTGATTACATCAATTGATACAACAACATAAGAATCCACAGCACTTTAAACTACTTAACTCCAGTTAATTATCAAAAACAAATGTCTACCAAAAAATAGTCCTAAAAAGTGTTGCCATTCCAAGTTATAAACTGTTTCTTTAGTTATATTTCCAAATTTATCAATTACTTTTTGAACTGTAACATCTTTATTTTCTGCTAAATAATTTTTTAATTCATCTAAATCCTTTATTTTGTGGCTATGTCCTTTTTGATAATTCAAAATTGGTTTTATATGCCCAGTTTCTTTTTTTCTTTTTCTTCATAAAAATAAAGTCTTTCTAGTGATATTGAACACTTTACAAATTTCTTTAATTTTCATATTTTTACTTTCATAAGCTTCTATTACTTTTCTTCGTAAGTCTTCACTGTATGGTTTTGGCATAATTTAATCTTCCTAATCTATTTTAATTATTGCTGAATTGTACTTTTAAATTCAAAAACTGTTTAAATTACATATTATTATTTTACATTATTTATGAGTAAATATTACTTTAGTTAGCTATATATGATTGAAATGTTAATGAAATATTTAAACGTTGTGGTATTCATATACCAAGTCAAAAGAAATCTGCACAACAATCAGTTCCCGAAAGTACAGCAGTAAATATTTCAACTATTAATTATATTGAACAAAAATTATGACAATTTAATATCGATAATCTTAAATTTATTCAAATATTAGTAAGTGTAGATAAAGATTTATTAAATAGTAAAACATTTAATATTAATGATGAACAAGAAATTAATAATTTAACTGTTAAATTAAAATTATTTAATCCCGAAAATAACCAATTAATAGGAGAGAACAATGGACAACAACAAACCACAAACGAAGTTTCCACAGAAACAAACTAAACTCAATCAAGCAGAAGTAGAAAATGATTATTTAATTGATAATATTCCTTATGATTTTACAAATATGATGGGTGCTACTAGTGACCCTGATATTACTTGCAACTGCATTCTAATATCTGATAAAGTCATTCCTTTGGCATATAGTGAAAGAACTTGTTGATCAAAGCCATCAAATCTTCTCTGTCTTTTTGCAACTATTACAGGAGTAAAATCACTATTACGATCTCTTGGTACATTAATTTCAATTTTACCTTGTTGAGTTATTAATTTTTTTGAACTTATACCATTACGAGCATTTTCACTATTACTATGTTGATTTTTTTCATACCCTAAATAATTTTGCATTTCAGAATTTAACATCTTTTCTACTAATCTTTTTGTTAATTCTTTATATAATCCTCCTTCTTTAAATACTGTTGTTAAATCTTCAGTATTTTCTAGTAATAAATCTACTGCTTTTGATATTGGATCATTATTATTAATACTTTGTTTTTTAGCCATCTGTAACTCACTCTTTCTAGTCATTTAATTATATTTACTAGAATTAATTAAACATAGTTATTTTTGTAAGTTACACAGATTACTAAACATTACCGCCTTATTTCCTATAAGTTCTTATGGTTTTAATAACATAATTTTATTTTTCTTGTATTTAACTAAACTCAAATTTCCAATTCATATTTTTTTTATAATGTTTTAGGCAAATCAATTCTAAAAAAATTATCTAATTTTTCTCATGCAATATTACGTTGACTTTCTTCAGTATCTATTCACTGATCAAAGGCTTCGGCAAATAAATCAAAATGTGATTCTCGGCCATATTCACTTCTCACAATACCATATGCTAAAAGTTTTTGATAAATTGGATCGTTAATTTTTGTACCATTTGCTAATGATGAAATCATATAATTAGTTTCATCAGTTATTTCTCTTTTTTCTAGATTATCTTTTAATAAATAAGATGAATTAAAATAATTATTTCATCATTTTTTAGGATCATTATCTGCAAATGAATTTATTCTTTGTTTTCCTTGAAAATTTAAACGAATAAAAGAACCTAAAGCATGACCATATTCATGAACAATTGTTCTAATAATACTTTTTGAAGCTTTATAACCACTAACATATTGCCAATATTGAGTTCTTTTACTAAGAGAATTTGGATTTATTGCCATAACTTGAACTAATGAATAATTTTGAAATTGTGAATCATAAACATAACCAGATTTAACAAAGCCAAATAAACCATTTTTATTAATTTTAGCTACTCGATATAAAAGTTTAAGAACATTTTTTTTGCCATAAATTTGTGCAAATATATTATAAAATCGAACTAATTTATCTTTTATCTCTGCTTTTTCAGTAGCATTTATTGTAGATGAATTAATTAATGTATCCCAATTAACATTTGTATAAGTTTTGCCAAGATTAGTAGTATTAATTTGATTTTGTAAATCAGAAAAGTCTGTAAAATTACTCTTATTATTTGCTAACAAGTTAAATTCATTAATCGACTCTTTTTTTGCCTGATATTGAATTTTTTCTTCTAAATTAGTAACAAAGTTTAATTTTTTACTAGTTTTATTAAATCAATTTTGCGAATTTTTTAAATATCATTGTTTTAAACTAGCCACATCTTCGCCTTCAAAAAAATTTATGCGATCACTTACTACTTTATTAATTCTCTTATTGATATCAGGAACAATATAATTACCAGAAATATCTTGCTCATTTTCATCAGCAAAATCATAATCATTATTAGTACAACCCCACCTACAAGCAATAACATTTATTGTTGTTGCACTAACCAAAATATAATTTAAAAAAAATCTAATTATTTTTCTCATAACTTTATCTCCTGAATCTATATTTAAATAATTAGGGATTTATATTAATTTAATTATGTTATCATGAAATATTTAACTTATAATAAGGGATTTCTGTATAACTTTCTGATACTTTTGTTGAAAAAGCAAATATTTTTGATCCTGGTTTAGGAGTTATTTTTGCAGTTTTTAATTTTTTATTAAAACCCTCAATAAGAAATTCATTATATAAAATATCTTTATACTTATCAGCAAATTTTTTACCAAGTGTTTTTACTACAACATCATAAAATAATTTATTTTTATTATTTTCTGTATATAATCCTTCTAACTTAATATCAATTTCTTCATCATTTTTTGGTTGTTTACCTTGGTAGTTAATAAAAACTCGATTATTTTCTGTTGGTAATGGTAAAAAGTTTGCTTTAAATGATGAATAATTCATAATATTTTCAATTGCAAAACTAAATTCAATCTTTCCTTCATTATTAAAATTGGGAAAACTTAACTCATATATTTTTAATGCTGAACTAGTTAAAGCAGATGTAATCTCATTTTCATAAAATTTTATTAATTTATTACGATTTCCTAAATATTCCATAACTGTTGCAAATCTCCCAAATTGACTTGTTGGATGTAAGAATGTGCTTTTTTCATACATATCAGTATTAAAATAAATTTTTCCAAGATTTTGTTCATAAAAAATATCCGAAAATTCTACTGGCTTATTTAAAATATCTATTTTCCCTTGAAAGTGACTATTACTTTTTGATATTAAAGAAATATTTTTATTATCTTGATTAATTAGTACATCTAAATCATTATTAGAAAACTTAGTACCATTCATAATATTAATTGCTTCTAAAATTAAATCTTTATCAACTATTCCGTTTTTTTCAAAACTTTTACTATAAGGCAATGCTTTTTTAGTTATTATTTGACTAATATCATTACTTAGTCAAAGCAAATTAACCTCTTTAACTAAAAAAGGTAAATCTGTTGTATCTGGCATATAACGAATAATAGCCTTTGTCATTCCATCTAACATATCAACATCAATATTATCAGTATTCATTTTTTCTTTTCTTAATTCACTTTTCAAACTAAATGAATTAGGAATTATAGTATAAGTTTCTTTAATACTATTATTTATTTTGCTTAGATTCGTACTTAATACATTTCCAAAAGTTCCTACAGTTGTTCCAAATGTTAAAAAACTTAATGTTGCTAATAATAACTTCATAAATTAAAACCCCTTTATATTGATAATGTAATTCTACATGATTTCTATGTTTACTTCTTTCTAATTATTTTTACCATTAATAGTATTCATTATGACAAATAATACTTAAGTTATTATTATATTTAATTTAAAAAAATGATTAATAAAGCATATATAGCTAACTAAAGTAATATTTACTCATAAATAATGTAAAATAATAATATGTAATTTAAACAGTTTTTGAATTTAAAAGTACAATTCAGCAATAATTAAAATAGATTAGGAAGATTAAATTATGCCAAAACCATACAGTGAAGACTTACGAAGAAAAGTAATAGAAGCTTATGAAAGTAAAAATATGAAAATTAAAGAAATTTGTAAAGTGTTCAATATCACTAGAAAGACTTTATTTTTATGAAGAAAAAGAAAAAAAGAAACTGGGCATATAAAACCAATTTTGAATTATCAAAAAGGACATAGCCACAAAATAAAGGATTTAGATGAATTAAAAAATTATTTAGCAGAAAATAAAGATGTTACAGTTCAAAAAGTAATTGATAAATTTGGAAATATGACTAAAGAAACAGTTTATAACTATTTTAAAAAACTAAATTATACATATAAAAAAAACTTTTCTATATGAACAAAGAGATAAAAATAAACAAGAAGATTTTTTAAAAGAAATAGCTAAAATAATGAATGAAGATTTAGTATATATTGATGAATCTGGAATTGATGATAATGAATTTTATAAATATGGTTGATCTGAAAAAGGTAAAAGATTATTTGATAATAAACCCGCATATAAAATAAAGAGAATGAGTATAATTGGTTCACTAAATAAAGGTAAATTAAAAGCCTTATGAGCATTTGAAGAACATTGCAATAGTAAAATTTTTGAATCATATGTTAAAAATAAACTAATTCCAGTATTAAAGCGTGGACAAATTATAGTTTTAGATAATGCAACGTTTCATAAATCTAAATTAACACAACAATTAATTGAAAATGCTGGATGCAAACTATTATTTCTTCCGCCATATTCTCCTAATTTAAATCCAATTGAACATTTTTGATTTGCTATAAAACATAATATAAGAAAAATATTACCAAATTATTGACCAAATATTAAAAAAGCGATTGATTTTGTTTTTCAAGATATGAGTAAACATTACTTTAGTTAGCTATATAAGTATTTTTAATAATCAATTTGCCTTTCCTATTGATAATAATAAATCTGCTATGATTAAAGCTCCTACATCAGAAGAAATAAATATTTATCTTTCAAGATTTTCTAAAAGAAAAACGGATAGCGGTTCAACTATAACATATTATGGTAAAAAATATTTTCCTTATAAAAATAACAAAATTCAATACATACAACCTAGAACTGATGTAATTGTACTTAAATCGTTTATTAATGAGTTATATCTTAGTTACAATCATCAAATATATCAACTAAAAGAAATAGCATTAAAACCAATTATTAAAGACAATTTGATAAAAACCAAAAAAGTTTATATACCAAATAAAAATCATCCTTGAAGATATAGATATCAATAATTTCTAATTAAAATTAAAAATCTATTCTATGAGGTATTTGATTTTTTGAATACTAAACCATATAAATTTTTAAAACGTTTGTATATAAGCAAATTTGGTTGCTTAAAATTGATTTTAAATATACAAAAAGATTGCAATTGTAATAGACTTATTATTTTACCATTTTTGGTATTTTATATTCACTTGCTGAAATTTGTTCTTGAAATGAATTTATATTTTTAATCATATCTATTGGATTTGAAACATTTTGTATTTGATTTTTTTGAATTTCGGTAAAATAAAATACACAACTATTTAACGATTTTGTTACTAAATCAAATTCTTGTTTTTGAATTTTTAATGTTTTTACATTATTTTTAATAACATTTTGATTATTATTTTTTTTATTTTTTAAATTTAATAAAATATTTTCAAATTCTATTTTTTTATGCTTGTATTTTTCAATTTTTTTTATTAAATTTTTATTTTTATTATAAAAACTCAATGTAAAAATTATAAGTAAATTATTTTTTCATTTACTAATTTTTTTTGAATTTAAAAATGTAATATATTGATTATTTTTTGATATTTCTTCATTTATCTTTTCTACATATCTAAATTTTATATACCTGTTGTTAAAAATTAATTTTTTATTTTTGCGTTCAATTTTCTCAATAGGATTTTTATATATGTTTTCTATTTTAGTATATATAACATCAAGTAATCTAAGATTTTCTTTTACTTCAAAATTTTCATCTTCTAAACCAAATAAAATTTTAGAAACGTTTTCTTTTATTTCATTTTGTTTTTTAAATTTATTTTTTATCATTTTTAATTCTTCAATTTTTTTTCTTTAATTCATTTATATTAATAAAATTATTAATATAATCATTAAAAATAATTTCTTGATTTTCAATTGCCATAATTTCAACTTCTTTCAAAATAAAAACTCAGTTGCTTTCTTATTAAAAAGCAATGAGTTAAAAACTTATATTAAATTTTTATAAATTGATTATACAAAATATTTTAAAAAAGTTCGCAAATAAAAATTTGGAACTAAATTTTTTAAAGATTATTTGAAATCTGTATTTATTTAACACTTTAACTTTCCAAAATAATTTCCCAAAAGTAAAGTTATTTTATACTACCAAATATTTAATTTAAAAAATCTCTAATTAGAGATTTTGGAATAGCAACCCTTTTTAGGACTATTTTTTGGTAGACATTTGTGCTTGGTATTTAGTGGGAGTTAGGTAGTTTAAAGTGCTGTGGATTCTTATGTTGTTGTATCAGTTGATATAATCAAATAATTCTAATTTTAATTGGATTAATGATGTAAAATTTTTATCATTAATAAATTCGGTTTTAAAAGTTTTGAAAGTTGCTTCAGCAACAGCATTATCATAAGGACAGCCTTTTTTGCTTAGAACCTGTTTAGAATCTTTTCGAAAATAATGTAAAATGATTATATATTTTAAAATCAGAGGTATATATTATGCATAAAAATTATCCAAGTCATGTCACCAAAGAACAATTTGAGAACATAAAATCAATTTTAGAAAATAGCAAAAAGAAAACAAAACCAAGAAGTTTAGATTTATATGAAGTATTTTGTGCAATTTTATATGTATTAAAAAGTGGTTGTCAATGAAGAATGCTACCAAAAAATTTTCCAAAATGACAAACTGTATATTATTATTTTCAAATTTGAAGTAAAAATAACGGTAAAGAAGCTAGTGTATGGCAATTAATTTTAAAAAAAATTGGTTAAAAAAGTTCGTATCAACAATAATCGCAAAGAACAAACTAGTTTTTGTATAATTGATTCGCAAAGTGTTAAAAATACAGATACTACTGAAAATAAAGGTTATGATGCTGGTAAAAAGATTTCAAGAATAAAGCGTCATATTATTGTTGATTCTCAAGGTTTACCACATGCAATTTACATAACCACAGCAGAAAAAACAGATCGTAATAGCGCTATAATAATGATTGAAAATGAAAAAGAAAATCTTTCTGCAGTTCAAAAAATAATAGTAGATGCTGGTTATACTGGTGAAAAATTTGCTTCTGAAATCAAAACAATCATAAATGCAAATGTTGAAATTATAAAACGCAATGAACTACATACTTTTGTAGTATTACCAAAAAGATGAATTGTAGAACGAAGCTTTGCTTGATTAGAAAAATACAGAAGATTATGAAAAAATTGTGAAAGAAAACTAAATACTAGTTTACAAATGGTTGTTCTTTCCTTTATTTCAGTTTTATTAAAAAGATTCTAAACAGGTTCTTAAAGAGTGAGTTATGTTGAATGCTAGTAAAAGTTTATCAATGATTTTGTTATTAAATTCGTTACCTCGGTCAGTATGAAATATTTGAATATCTTTTAAACAGCGATTTGATTGCATAAATGCTTGATATACCAATGATGCATCTTTTTTAGTACCTACACTATGTCCAATAATTTCGCGGTTAAATAGATCTATTAATAGGCAAATATAGTTTCATTTGCCATTAACTTGAACATAAGTTAAATCACTAACAATAACTTCATTTTTAATTCTATTATTAAAGTCTCTATTAATTAGATTGGTTATTTGACTATCGTTGACTTTGTTATTATGATTTTTGAATGATAATTTAGTATATTTTGATATTAAATTATGCTTATTCATAATTTCTTTAATTTTTCGTCTTGATAAATAAATTTTTTGGTTTTTTAGTATGACTTTTAATCTTCTTGTTCCATAAACACATTTATTTTCTTTAAAAGCACTAATAACAGCTTCATCATACATATTATTTTTAATTTTATTTTCTTTTTTCTTTAAATTAAAATAATATGTTGATTTAGAAATTTTTAAAAAATGACACATTGTGCGAATTTTATATTTAAACTTATTGTTTGTAATAATTTCTATTTTCTGCCTATTATTAGTGCTGCTTGCTTTAAAATATCATTTTCCATTCGTAATTGTTTTAATTCTTTTTTTAATTTAATTAATTCATTTTCTTCAACAGAACGATTATCTTTGGTTTTAAAACTGCCTGAATTAGTAAATTGCTTAATTCAATTATAAGTAGCTGCTCTTGTAACATTATATTCTTTAGCAAGACAAGACACTGACTTACCACTTTGATATAAAGCTACTATTTGTTTTTTAAATTCATCGGTATATGAGTTAATATTGGCCATAATTATAGTTCCTTTCTTTTAATTAATTTGTTCACTTGTCTACGTAATTAGTGTCCAATAAAGTGTAACCCATCCACTGTTGCTGATTTTAAATTAGTAATAAATTCAGAAAGTAAACAAAAACAATTTGATTCTCTAGTTCAAATATTGAATATAAATGTTAGTACTCAGTTCCATGCTAGAGTTGATGATGGTCCAGTAGTAACAGGAAATTTTAGAAATTTAAAAGTTTATTTAGCAATATATAGCTAACTAAAGTAATATTTACTCATAAATAATGTAAAATAATAATATGTAATTTAAACAGTTTTTGAATTTAAAAGTACAATTCAGCAATAATTAAAATAGATTAGGAAGATTAAATTATGCCAAAACCATACAGTGAAGACTTACGAAGAAAAGTAATAGAAGCTTATGAAAGTAAAAATATGAAAATTAAAGAAATTTGTAAAGTGTTCAATATCACTAGAAAGACTTTATTTTTATAGACTTACTGCATAACTAGTTAACTTTTCATTATTTTGTTATTATTAAAATAAAATTTGAATAGTTAAGGATAAATTTTATGACATATTTTGAATTAAAAGATAAACCGGATCAATATTTTCGTAAAATAGTTGGTATTAATAAACTAGTTTTTAATGAAATTTTAAATATTTTATTAGATCATCAAAATCTAAAAAATACCACTGGTGGAAGGCCATATAAAATGTCAATAGAAGATAGACTAGTAATGACTTTAAGATATTTATATGAAAATCGTACATATCATAGTATTGGTGCTGAGTATGATATGGTTGATACTACTGCTTTACGAAATATTCGTTCAATTGAAGACATTTTAATAAATAATAATAAGTTTAATAATTTAACAAATAAAAATATTTTTTTAAAAAGAAGAATTCAAAAATAAAATTTTGATAATTGATGTAACAGAAGTAGAAACAGAACGACCAAAATATAATCAAAAAGATTGATTTTCTGGCAAAAAATGAATGCATACTGTTAAGTTTCAAACCATAATTAATGCACATACTAATGAAATTTTAAATATTTTTCCTGATACTGGTAAAAATCATGATTTTAAAACTTTTAAAAATTCAAAGTTAGAATTTTTGTCAGAAACTGTAATTCTTGCAGATAAAGGTTATCAAGGTTTACAAAAAATTCATAGTAATACATTTTTACCCATTAAAACTAGTAAAAATAATCCTAAAACAAGTAAAATTAAAATTTTTAATAAGATTATTAATAAAACTCGCAGAAAAATTGAACATGTTTTTGCATTTTTAAAATGTTTTAAAATTATTGGTTATAAATTTAGAAAAGGTAGAAAACGAATATTTTTAAGATTTAATTTAATTGCAGGATTTTATAATTTATCATTAAAACTTAAAAACGTTATGCAGTAAGTCTTATGAAGAAAAAGAAAAAAAGAAACTGGGCATATAAAACCAATTTTGAATTATCAAAAAGGACATAGCCACAAAATAAAGGATTTAGATGAATTAAAAAATTATTTAGCAGAAAATAAAGATGTTACAGTTCAAAAAGTAATTGATAAATTTGGAAATATAACTAAAGAAACAGTTTATAACTATTTTAAAAAACTAAATTATACATATAAAAAAAACTTTTCTATATGAACAAAGAGATAAAAATAAACAAGAAGATTTTTTAAAAGAAATAGCTAAAATAATGAATGAAGATTTAGTATATATTGATGAATCTGGAATTGATGATAATGAATTTTATAAATATGGTTGATCTGAAAAAGGTAAAAGATTATTTGATAATAAACCCGCATATAAAATAAAGAGAATGAGTATAATTGGTTCACTAAATAAAGGTAAATTAAAAGCCTTATGAGCATTTGAAGGACATTGCAATAGTAAAATTTTTGAATCATATGTTAAAAATAAACTAATTCCAGTATTAAAGCGTGGACAAATTATAGTTTTAGATAATGCAACGTTTCATAAATCTAAATTAACACAACAATTAATTGAAAATGCTGGATGCAAACTATTATTTCTTCCGCCATATTCTCCTAATTTAAATCCAATTGAACATTTTTGATTTGCTATAAAACATAATATAAGAAAAATATTACCAAATTATTGACCAAATATTAAAAAAGCGATTGATTTTGTTTTTCAAGATATGAGTAAACATTACTTTAGTTAGCTATACATTGCCGTAATCAAGAAAAAAATAAAAAAAACTTTATTAGTTATTGCAAATTATACTTTTCTTCAATATAATAATTAAGGTTTAGTAAATGCCCGGTTAGCTCAGCGGCAGAGCATTCGACTGTTAATCGAAGTGTCATAGGTTCAAATCCTATACTGGGCGCCATTATTCTAAACTCTTGTTTTCTACGGCTCGTTGGTGAATTGGTAAACACATAGGATTTTCATTCCTACATTACGGGTTCGATCCCCGTACGAGTCACCATTAATTAATATTTAGACTGCAAGTATTATAATTACTTGTTTTTTATTCCCCTAGATGTCTCGTTAGCTCAATTGGCAGAGCATCAGACTCTTAATCTGAGGGTTGTAGGTTCGAAGCCTATACGGGACACCAAAAATGCGGAATTGGCGAAACTGGCAGACGCACCAGATTTAGGCTCTGGCGCCGAAAGGCATGAGGGTTCAAGTCCCTTGTTCCGCACCATACATTATTTTGTTAACCTTTATGTTTTTCATTAAAGGTTTTTTCTTTTTTAACATTTTTATATAATAAAAAATTAAAATAAAATATTATGTTTAAAATATAATATTTTATTTTAATTTAAGAAATTTTATTCTATGGAAATATATAGTATTTTATTATTTTATCTTTATAATATTAATAAAATAATAGAAAAAAGAAAGCAGGAAATGATTGATGGTAAAAATAATTTTTACTGATGTAGATGGTACTTTATTTGATAGTGGCAGTGCCTTAAGTGAAATTAATCTTAATGCTTGTTTAAAAGCTCAAAAAAATAATATTAAAGTTGTAATTAATACAGGTAGATATGGTGAAAATGCTATTCGTGTTGGTAAAATGATTAATGCTGAACAATATGATGGTTATATTATTGGTAATGATGGTGCTGAAATTTGATCATATACTAAACAAAAATGAATTTATTTACAACAATTAAATTCAGAAACAACAATTAAACTTTATGAATGATTAACCAAATATAATAAACAAATGATTTTACATTTTAATAGTATTGATACTTTGTATGTTAACCATGCGGCTAATAGTTGAAGTACATGAGTTGAAAATCTGCAAATTAAAATTATTAAGTTAACTAATAGTACTGATATTAAAATGCCAATCTCAAAAGTAATGGTTATTTTAGAAAAATATTGAAAGGCTAATGAAATTACAAAATTCATTAATAGTTTTGAAACTAACTTTCCAGATTTAATAATTGTTCAATATCATACAAATGTTTTTTCAATTGGTAATAAAAACATTAATAAAGGTTCGGCACTACAATGATTATGTAATCATTTAAATATTGACACTAAAGATGCATTAACGATTGGTGATGGATTTAATGATTTACCAATGTTTGAAGTATCTGGTCATCCAATAGTAATGCAAAATGCTAATATTGCTTTAAAACCATATGGTAAAACTATTGCTCCAAATAATGATGAACATGGAGTTGGATACATTATTAATAATTATGTTTTTAAAAAATAAAAACTTAATATTTTTAAAAATATACTCTTATAGTTTATTAAAACACTAATAATTAAAATATATTATAATAATATAAGAAAAGTGAAAGGAGAAGGAAAATATGGCAGCAAAAAAACCTACTGTTTTTAATATTTTTATGAAAACTACATTGCCAAAAGTTAAAGCAGAACACTCAGAATTAAAACACACTGAGGCTTTTGGAAAAGCAGCAGCATTATGAGCTAATGCTGAAGAAAATCCTAAAAACAAATAGATAGACAGATAATTGCTTAAAAGAGTCAGATTTTAAATCTGACTCTTTTAAATATAAAAAAATATTGAAATTTTAAAAAAACACTAAAATTGCTATACAAATCAACAATGATAAAGTATAATCAAAATACTTACCTAGTAGGGTTATAGAGAAAGGTAAGTTTTAATTTTTAAAATTATAAAAAAAGTTACCTTAATTGGTAACTTTTTTTATAATTTTGATAAACTTCATTTATTTTGACTTGTTGATGGTTTATCAATATCTTCTAAATTAATTGTTTCTCAATCATTATTTTCTCTTTCTTTTACTAATAGAGAAAGTTTGTTCTTATAATCATCAATTATCAGTTGATTAATTCTAATCAACTTTTCATCAGGCTTTGGTTCAAGATTATTTTTTTCTTCTATAATACATATCATTTCCTGTAAAATAGATATCTTTTGATCAAGCTCTGCTTTTTTTTCTTCATTTTGTCTAGCCATTTAAATTCCCCCTTTTAAAAAATTAAAGTACTTTTTTATTTATTATTAATTTATATATAGCTAACTAAAGTAATGTTTACTCATATCTTGAAAAACAAAATCAATCGCTTTTTTAATATTTGGTCAATAATTTGGTAATATTTTTCTTATATTATGTTTTATAGCAAATCAAAAATGTTCAATTGGATTTAAATTAGGAGAATATGGCGGAAGAAATAATAGTTTGCATCCAGCATTTTCAATTAATTGTTGTGTTAATTTAGATTTATGAAACGTTGCATTATCTAAAACTATAATTTGTCCACGCTTTAATACTGGAATTAGTTTATTTTTAACATATGATTCAAAAATTTTACTATTGCAATGTCCTTCAAATGCTCATAAGGCTTTTAATTTACCTTTATTTAGTGAACCAATTATACTCATTCTCTTTATTTTATATGCGGGTTTATTATCAAATAATCTTTTACCTTTTTCAGATCAACCATATTTATAAAATTCATTATCATCAATTCCAGATTCATCAATATATACTAAATCTTCATTCATTATTTTAGCTATTTCTTTTAAAAAATCTTCTTGTTTATTTTTATCTCTTTGTTCATATAGAAAAGTTTTTTTTATATGTATAATTTAGTTTTTTAAAATAGTTATAAACTGTTTCTTTAGTCATATTTCCAAATTTATCAATTACTTTTTGAACTGTAACATCTTTATTTTCTGCTAAATAATTTTTTAATTCATCTAAATCCTTTATTTTGTGGCTATGTCCTTTTTGATAATTCAAAATTGGTTTTATATGCCCAGTTTCTTTTTTTCTTTTTCTTCATAAAAATAAAGTCTTTCTAGTGATATTGAACACTTTACAAATTTCTTTAATTTTCATATTTTTACTTTCATAAGCTTCTATTACTTTTCTTCGTAAGTCTTCACTGTATGGTTTTGGCATAATTTAATCTTCCTAATCTATTTTAATTATTGCTGAATTGTACTTTTAAATTCAAAAACTGTTTAAATTACATATTATTATTTTACATTATTTATGAGTAAATATTACTTTAGTTAGCTATATTATCTAATATTTATATTTTCTTCATTTAAAAATTAATGAATTTCCAACAACAGTTATATCAGAAAGAGCCATTGCAATTGCAGCCAACGGTGGAATAATAAATCCGGCAGCAGCTAATGGAATAATGATAATATTATAACTAAATGCTCAAATAAAATTCATTCAAATATTATTTTTAGTTTTTTTAGTTAAAACAATAGCCTTATAAACAATACTAATATCATTATCAAGAATAGTAATATCACCAATTTTTTTAGCAATATCACTACCAGAGCCCATTGCAATCGCTAAATCAGATTGTTCTAAGGCAATAACATCATTAATACCATCACCAACAAACGCTACTTTTTTACCTTTTGCTTGTAAATCAGCAACAATTTGTGATTTACCTTGTGGTGTAACATTAGCAAAGTATGTTTCTATCCCAACACGATTAGCAATAGCAAATGTTTGTGATTCATTATCACCACTAATTAAAATAACCTCAATTCCCTGTTTTTTAACTTTTTCAATTGTTAATAATGCATTTGTGTGTAATTCATCTTCTAAAATAAAAATATTAGTAACAACTTTATTAATTGCCAATGCCAATACTTTCTGTCTAGGAGTAACTGTTTCAAAGTCAAATGTTTTTAGAAATGGACTAAATGGCATTTTTGCTTTTTGTAAATTTTCAAGTGATGAAATTTGTAATTCTTCAGTTTGATATTTTGCTTTAATACCAAAACCAATTTGTTCTTTAACCTCGGTAATTGTCAATGATTGTCCAACATTATTAGTATTAGAATATAAAGAAAAAACTAAAGCCAAAGGATGTGTTGAATGCTTTTCCATAGCAATTGCCTTATTAACATGTTTTTCTTGACCATAAATTTTAGTAATAACCAAATTACCAGTAGTTAATGTTCCTGTTTTATCAAAACAAATGGTATCAATCTTAGTAATTTTTTCAAAAGCACTAGCCTTATTATAAATGATTCCTATTTTTGCTGCTTTATTAATTCCAACAGCAACTGCTAATGGTGTTGCAATTCCTAATGCACAAGGACAAGCAATTATTAAAGTTGCAATTGCAATTTCTAATGATTCTTGCACACCATTACCTACTGCAAAATAACGAATAAGAAAAACTAAAATGGCAATTAAAATAACAGTTGGTGTAAATCACCCAGAAATTTTATCAGCCAATTTTTGTAATTTTGGTTTCTGAGATTGTGCATCTTCAACTGCCTTAATAATACTTGCTAATACTGTGTCTTTACCAATTTTAGTTGCTTTCATCCTAAAACTATCACCAACATTATTAGTTCCACCAATTAAATTTTGGTTAACTTGTTTCGTAATAACTTGCGATTCACCAGTTAACATTGATTCATTAATAAATGCTTCTTCACTAATTAATTGACCATCAGTAGGAATATTTTCACCTTTTCGAATAATTAAAATATCATTTAATTGTACATCTTCAATATTAATAAAAGTTTCTGTTTTGGTATTATAATCATATTTTAAGATTGATTTTGGCTTTAATGACATTAAACTTTCTAAGCCACTAGTAGCCCTTTTCTGTGCAACAGCACTAATTAAATCACCAAGTAAAACAATCATAATAATTGAAGCACTAACTTCAAAATATAAGTGTTCGGTTTTATTAATTATCATTAAATAAATAGAAAAAATAAATGCCGTTGTTGTTCCTAGTGCTACTAAAGTATGCATACCAGGTCATTTTTGTTTAATTAATTCTCGATAAATACCAATATAAAATTTATGACCAAAATAAAATTGAATTGGAATTGCTAGTGCAAGTTGAACATAAGGATTACGTAAACTATCAAAAAATGAAGTATTAGGTATCATAATTAATAATAATGGTAGTAACAATATTCAACCAATAATAAGTTCAATTAAATCACGTAATTTAACATTATGTTGATGATTATGATGTTGTTCTGACATATGAGATTGATGTTGTTCACTACTATGACTATGACTACTATGATCATCTGTAATATCTTTCATATCAACTTGGTGACTCGTTTTTATATCTTTAATCTCAGTTTCAAACTTACAAATTTCATATCCTAAATGATGCATTGCTTTTTTAATTTTTTTTTCATTTCAAAACTTAGGATCATAACTAAATTGTGCTTTTTTAGTAGCAAAATTGATACTAACAGTAATACCATCTTCTTTAGTAAAATGTCTTTCGATGACACTAGCACAAGAGGTACATGAAACATCTGACAGTACTGCTCTACTAATAACAAAATTATCATTTATATCACTTGTATTATTCATATTAACTTCATCTCCTCAAATTTTAATATTTTAATCTTTTTTATTATTTTTTAAAACACAATATATACAAAAATAAATTATACACATTTTAATGTTAAAAAATATTAAAAACACTAAATCCCCAATAACATGATTGGGGATTTATTACCTTAAAAAGTAATATATTTATATTATAACATAGACTACCTTAAATCTAAAAATTAATTATAAACTGGCCATTTTCTTTGATTCTATTTTTACTTCAATTTGTGAATCTATATTATTTATAGCGGTTTTTTTATCTGCAAACTTATCATTGTCAACTTCAATTTGTCTTTGTCTTCTTTGTTTTTCATCAAATTTTTTTGCTGCTTCTTTACCTTCCAAAACACCTAATCCTATACCTAAAGTTGCTCCTGTTCTTGCTCCAGTAACTGCTCCGAAAGTCGCTGCTGCAGTTGTTGACATTCCTGCTACAGCCAATTTAAAACTTAGAGCACCAGCCACAGCAGAAACACCCGCTCCAATAGGAGTAAGTACAGCACCAGCTGCAAGACTAACACCAGTACCAATAGCACCCACTTTTAATATTTTTGCTGCTTTTGGATGTTCTGTTTTAAATTCTTTTCATTTTGTAGGTTTTTGTTCTACATTTTCTTCTGATTTTGCTTCAAGATTTTGTAAAATTTCATTTTTTATAGACATTTCTTTTAATCTTCCTTTCAAATAAAAACTCATTTATTTTTATCAAAATAATGAGTTAAAAACTTATATTAAGTTTAATTATTATTATATTCTATTCTATACTGAATATTGATATTTTTAATAAAAATATACATATTAAACAACTTTTATCTTTTTTTATAGCAACAAATATTATACTATTAAGTTTCTACTTCAACTTCATCAGTATTAACATCATCTGCTAATTTACTAATTACTAAATCAATTCCTTGTTTACTAATACTAGAAAATAAAATAATAGGAGTATTAGTGCTAAGTTTTAAAGTTGATAATATTAATTTTTTATTTTTTACTAATTGACTATTTTTCACTTTATCAACTTTAGTAGCAATTAAATGAATTTTTAAATGATAATGTTGTAAATATTCCAACATATCAATATCATCTTTACTGGGTGCATGTCTTAAATCTAATAATAAAAAAACTGCTTTTAAATTTTTTCGTGACTGAAAATATTCATCCATCATTGTCGCAAATTGGATTTTTTTTTCATTTGATACTTTAGCAAAACCATAGCCAGGAACATCAACAAAGCGACAAATATTATTATTAATTGTAAAAAAATTTAGCATTTGTGTTTTACCAGGTGTTTGTGAAACTCTAGCTAACTTACCATTATTACAAATTGTATTTAAAAATGTTGATTTACCAACATTACTACGACCAACAAAACAAAATTCAGGAATTTCATCCTGCGGCCATTGTTCTTCTTTAATAGCACTAGTTAAAAATTGTGCTTGCTTAATTCGTTCCATTTTTTACCTCTTATTCAAAAATATATTATAGTCAATAGTTAAGATTTAAACTAATTATTATTTATTATTTTAATTTTTATTAATATTAATAAAAATTAGTAAAATGAATATTATCTAATGGTCATATACCAAAACCAAAAAATAATGCAGCCAAAATGATACCACCAACAATAATACAAATAGGAAGTCATTTTATAATTTTAAATAATAACATAAAACTAATAATAGCAATAGCTATTATAATAATACCAACTATTACAAATGTATTCATGTTTACCTCCTATTATTTTAATTATTAAAGTAACAAGTAACATTAATTAATAATAACATAAAATAAATTTGAATATTTTATAGTAATCATCTTTTTCTTAAAATTATATAAATTAAAAAAAGTTATCTTTTTAAAGAGAAACATGTTAAAATGTCAAAGGATAAAGGAGAGTGATATCATGACTGACAGCGATTCCATTTATAATAAGAAAAATAATACTAATTTAAAAATTAGTAATTTTAAAAGTGTACTTTTAAATAAAGATTCAGTCAAATATTCTCCTAGTATTTTTACTAAAAAAATATTTTTTTAGCGTGTTAATAAATTTCTAAATCCTTATTTAAAAGTCTTAAAATAAGAAAAATAAGGAGGTAAAGAAATTATGAAGATTTTTTTAAACAAAATTTATTTTAAATTACAATTTAGTTTTAAAAAACCATTAGTTTACACAAATGGTGATTATATTAAACAAATTGCACAATTTAACCAAAAACAATTACTAAAAAATTTAGATTTACATAATTTTCGTCTTAAAACAGACCAAATTGAAATAAGAAGAAAAAAATATGGTATTAATACTTTAAAAAATACAAAATTTAATTGAATTTTAGAATTTTTAAAAGCATATTTTGGACCATTCAATATAATTTTAGCAATTATTACTATCTATAATTTATTCTCATATTTTACAACAAATGATACTTCAATTTATTCATTGGTTGCCGCTATTATTGTTGGAACTATGATTTTATTAAGTGGAACCCTAATTTACATTCAATCAATACGAGCTTTTTTTATTACTAAACATTTAATAATTTTGGTCAAAAATACAGCTACTGTTATTCGTAATATAAAAATTAATCAAATTACTAAAGAAAACTCAATTAAAATAATTAAACAAGCACAAGAAATAAATGTTAATGAATTATTACCCGGTGATTTAATTCCTGCTGATTTAAAAATTTTATTAAGCAATGATTTATTTATTAATCAATCATCATTAACAGGAGAATCACTACCTGCTGAAAAACACGCTATTAACGATCCTGCATATCAAAACTTATTTGATTTACAAAATATTTGTTTTATGGGAACAAGTGTTGTTTCTGGAAGTGCAATTGCTATTGTTATAGCAACAGCTACTAACACCTACTTCGCTACTATTGCTGATACAATAAATAAACAATGTCCATTAAGTAGTTTTTTCCAAAGGAATTAAACGCGTTACTTTAATGTTAATTTGCTTTATGCTAGTAATGGTACCCATTGTGTTAATTATCAATGGCCTTTTAAAAAACAATTGACCTGCAGCATTTATTTTTTCAATTTCGGTTGCTGTTGGTTTGACTCCTGAAATGCTACCAATGATTGTTACCTCTAATCTAGCGCGAAGTGCTAGTAAAATGAGTAAACAAAAAGTAGTTGTTAAACAACTAGCTGCTATTCAAAATTTAGGTGCAATTGATATTTTATGTACTGATAAAACAGGAACTTTAACTAATGATAATATTGAAGTAGTCAACCATATAACATTGGATAATAAAACAAATAATGACTTAATTAAGTTTATTTATTTAAATAGTTATTTTCAAACAGGAATAAAAAATCCAATGGATAATTCAATACTTGAATTTGGAGAAAAAAACAAATTAAAAAATATAAGTAATTATTATCAAAAAATCGATGAAATTCCTTTTGATTTTAATCGTCGTAAATTAACAGTTGTTTTAGAAGATAAATTAAATAATAAAAAATTAATTTGTAAAGGTGCAATTGAAGAAGTTATTAATACATGTAATCGTATAGTTTATCAAGATAAAGTAATACCATTAAATTCTGATTTAATGAAAATGGTTAATAAAAAAATAACAAAATTAAATGAACAAGGATTACGTGTCTTAGAACCTGTTTAGGATCTTTTTTGATTAATTTTTAATAAAATTTATATTATAATGGTTATTTTATAATAAAAAATAGATTTTTAGTCGATAAGTTTTCAAATGATAAAATCTTTTTAACAAAAAAATGAAAAAGAAAATAAATTATTGGTTAAGTACCTATTTATAAATGATTATTTCTTGTTTTAGTTAAATTCTATTAAAAAGATTCTAAACAGGTTCTTAGGTGTCTCATATGAAGATACAAATCTTACTAATAATAAATATAATGAAACAAACGAAAAAAATTTAATTTTTCTTGGTTTTATAACTTTTCTTGATACACCAAAACCTACAGCAACAAAAATGATCAAATTGCTAAAAACACATGGTGTTGATCTTAAAATATTAACTGGTGATAATGAATTAGTAACAAGAGCAATTTGTAATCGTGTTAATCTAGAAATTAAAGGATTAATTTCTGGTGAACAATTAACTGGCCTAACTGAATATGAATTAAAAAGAATTGTTGAAAATAATAATATTTTTGTTAAACTAAACCCATTACAAAAGGCAAAGATTATTCAAACTTTAAAAAGTAATGATCACGTTGTTGGTTTCATGGGTGATGGTATTAATGATGCTTTAGTATTAAGAAATGCTGATGTTGGAATTTCTGTTGATAATGCTACTGATATTGCAAAAGAAGCATCAGATATCATTTTATTAGAAAAATCATTATTAGTTTTAGAAAAAGGGATTATTGAAGGTCGTCGCATTTTTGGTAATATTTTAAAATATATTAAAATTACGATTGCTTCTAACTTTGGTAATGTCTTTAGTGTGCTAGTAGCATCAGCATGATTTGCTTTTGCACCAATGTCACCAGTACAATTATTATTTCAAAATTTATTATATGATATTTCACAATTTACAATTGCCTTTGATCGTGTTGATCCATCATTTTTATTAAAACCACAACGCTGAAATCCAAAAGGAATGTTACCATTTGCTTTTATTAATGGACCTATAAGTAGCATTTTTGATATCTCTACTTTTGCAATTTTTGGATTTGGATTTGGTGTCTTTGCTAATCCTTCTGCAGAAAATATTAATATGTTCAACTCAGGATGATTTATTGAAGGTTTATTAACACAAACATTAATAGTACAAATGTTTAGAACTGAAAAAATTCCTTTTATTCAAAGTCGTGGTACTTGACCAGTGAATATAATGGCAATTGTTATTTGTACCATTGGATTAAGTTTACCTTATACTTACATTGGTCATCAAATGAATATGGTAGGACCACCACCAGTCTATATTCCAATTGTTTTAGGAATAATCATGACTTATTGTGTGCTAAGTCAATTAATAAAAATGGGATACATTAAAGTATTTAAAAAATGATTATAACGGCTAATTAATATTAACGTTTGCAATTGTAAATAGCAATTATCTATATTTACTATAGAAATAAATCTTATGATATAATTTTTTCAAACTTAATATAAGTTTTTAACCTATTTATTTTAGTTTTAAAATAAATAGGTTTTTTAATTTGATAGGAGAAAAAAATGTCTAATTTAAAAGAAATATCTAAATTAAATACAACTATAAATATTAATAAAAATGAAAAATTAATTAAAGGCGCTAAACATGATGATTTAGAATTGACCCAAACTTTACTAAAAAATAACGCTGATGTTAATTATGTAGATGAACATCATAATAGTCCATTAACAATAGCTGCTGAACATGGTAATTTAAAAATTGTTCAAATTTTATTAAAAAATAACGCTAATATTAACCATATATAGCTAACTAAAGTAATGTTTACTCATAAATAATGTAAAATAATAATATGTAATTTAAACAGTTTTTGAATTTAAAAGTACAATTCAGCAATAATTAAAATAGATTAGGAAGATTAAATTATGCCAAAACCATACAGTGAAGACTTACGAAGAAAAGTAATAGAAGCTTATGAAAGTAAAAATATGAAAATTAAAGAAATTTGTAAAGTGTTCAATATCACTAGAAAGACTTTATTTTTATGAAGAAAAAGAAAAAAAGAAACTGGGCATATAAAACCAATTTTGAATTATCAAAAAGGACATAGCCACAAAATAAAGGATTTAGATGAATTAAAAAATTATTTAGCAGAAAATAAAGATGTTACAGTTCATAGGTCAATTAATAAGCAAATATAGTTTCATTTATAGCTAACTAAAGTAATATTTACTCATAAATAATGTAAAATAATAATATGTAATTTAAACAGTTTTTGAATTTAAAAGTACAATTCAGCAATAATTAAAATAGATTAGGAAGATTAAATTATGCCAAAACCATACAGTGAAGACTTACGAAGAAAAGTAATAGAAGCTTATGAAAGTAAAAATATGAAAATTAAAGAAATTTGTAAAGTGTTCAATATCACTAGAAAGACTTTATTTTTATGAAGAAAAAGAAAAAAAGAAACTGGGCATATAAAACCAATTTTGAATTATCAAAAAGGACATAGCCACAAAATAAAGGATTTAGATGAATTAAAAAATTATTTAGCAGAAAATAAAGATGTTACAGTTCAAAAAGTAATTGATAAATATGGAAATATGACTAAAGAAACAGTTTATAACTATTTTAAAAAACTAAATTATACATATAAAAAAAACTTTTCTATATGAACAAAGAGATAAAAATAAACAAGAAGATTTTTTAAAAGAAATAGCTAAAATAATGAATGAAGATTTAGTATATATTGATGAATCTGGAATTGATGATAATGAATTTATAAATATGGTTGATCTGAAAAAGGTAAAAGATTATTTGATAATAAACCCGCATATAAAATAAAGAGAATGAGTATAATTGGTTCACTAAATAAAGGTAAATTAAAAGCCTTATGAGCATTTGAAGGACATTGCAATAGTAAAATTTTTGAATCATATGTTAAAAATAAACTAATTCCAGTATTAAAGCGTGGACAAATTATAGTTTTAGATAATGCAACGTTTCATAAATCTAAATTAACACAACAATTAATTGAAAATGCTGGATGCAAACTATTATTTCTTCCGCCATATTCTCCTAATTTAAATCCAATTGAACATTTTTGATTTGCTATAAAACATAATATAAGAAAAATATTACCAAATTATTGACCAAATATTAAAAAAGCGATTGATTTTGTTTTTGAAGATATGAGTAAACATTACTTTAGTTAGCTATAAATGATTTTGGTGATGATGCTTTAAGAATGGCTGCTAAAAAGGGATACACAGAAGTAGTTAACGCTTTATTAGCAACAAATAGTAAGAACCTGTTTAGAATCTTTTTAATAAAACTGAAATAAAGGAAAGAACAACCATTTGTAAACTAGTATTTAGTTTTCTTTCACAATTTTTTCATAATCTTCTGTATTTTTCTAATCAAGCAAAGCTTCGTTCTACAATTCATCTTTTTGGTAATACTACAAAAGTATGTAGTTCATTGCGTTTTATAATTTCAACATTTGCATTTATGATTGTTTTGATTTCAGAAGCAAATTTTTCACCAGTATAACCAGCATCTACTATTATTTTTTGAACTGCAGAAAGATTTTCTTTTTCATTTTCAATCATTATTATAGCGCTATTACGATCTGTTTTTTCTGCTGTGGTTATGTAAATTGCATGTGGTAAACCTTGAGAATCAACAATAATATGACGCTTTATTCCTGAAATCTTTTTACCAGCATCATAACCTTTATTTTCAGTAGTATCTGTATTTTTAACACTTTGCGAATCAATTATACAAAAACTAGTTTGTTCTTTGCGATTATTGTTGATACGAACTTTTTTAACCAATTTTTTTTAAAATTAATTGCCATACACTAGCTTCTTTACCGTTATTTTTACTTCAAATTTGAAAATAATAATATACAGTTTGTCATTTTGGAAAATTTTTTGGTAGCATTCTTCATTGACAACCACTTTTTAATACATATAAAATTGCACAAAATACTTCATATAAATCTAAACTTCTTGGTTTTGTTTTCTTTTTGCTATTTTCTAAAATTGATTTTATGTTCTCAAATTGTTCTTTGGTGACATGACTTGGATAATTTTTATGCATAATATATACCTCTGATTTTAAAATATATAATCATTTTACATTATTTTCGAAAAGATTCTAAACAGGTTCTAAGATTATTAATCACAAAAATTGAATTGGTGATACCGCTCTAATATCAGCAGCACAAAATGGGCATGTATAGCTAACTAAAGTAATATTTACTCATAAATAATGTAAAATAATAATATGTAATTTAAACAGTTTTTGAATTTAAAAGTACAATTCAGCAATAATTAAAATAGATTAGGAAGATTAAATTATGCCAAAACCATACAGTGAAGACTTACGAAGAAAAGTAATAGAAGCTTATGAAAGTAAAAATATGAAAATTAAAGAAATTTGTAAAGTGTTCAATATCACTAGAAAGACTTTATTTTTATGAAGAAAAAGAAAAAAAGAAACTGGGCATATAAAACCAATTTTGAATTATCAAAAAGGACATAGCCACAAAATAAAGGATTTATAGCTAACTAAAGTAATATTTACTCATAAATAATGTAAAATAATAATATGTAATTTAAACAGTTTTTGAATTTAAAAGTACAATTCAGCAATAATTAAAATAGATTAGGAAGATTAAATTATGCCAAAACCATACAGTGAAGACTTACGAAGAAAAGTAATAGAAGCTTATGAAAGTAAAAATATGAAAATTAAAGAAATTTGTAAAGTGTTCAATATCACTAGAAAGACTTTATTTTTATGAAGAAAAAGAAAAAAAGAAACTGGGCATATAAAACCAATTTTGAATTATCAAAAAGGACATAGCCACAAAATAAAGGATTTAGATGAATTAAAAAATTATTTAGCAGAAAATAAAGATGTTACAGTTCAAAAAGTAATTGATAAATTTGGAAATATGACTAAAGAAACAGTTTATAACTATTTTAAAAAACTAAATTATACATATAAAAAAAACTTTTCTATATGAACAAAGAGATAAAAATAAACAAGAAGATTTTTTAAAAGAAATAGCTAAAATAATGAATGAAGATTTAGTATATATTGATGAATCTGGAATTGATGATAATGAATTTTATAAATATGGTTGGTCTGAAAAAGGTAAAAGATTATTTGATAATAAACCCGCATATAAAATAAAGAGAATGAGTATAATTGGTTCACTAAATAAAGGTAAATTAAAAGCCTTATGAGCATTTGAAGGACATTGCAATAGTAAAATTTTTGAATCATATGTTAAAAATAAACTAATTCCAGTATTAAAGCGTGGACAAATTATAGTTTTAGATAATGCAACGTTTCATAAATCTAAATTAACACAACAATTAATTGAAAATGCTGGATGCAAACTATTATTTCTTCCGCCATATTCTCCTAATTTAAATCCAATTGAACATTTTTGATTTGCTATAAAACATAATATAAGAAAAATATTACCAAATTATTGACCAAATATTAAAAAAGCGATTGATTTTGTTTTTCAAGATATGAGTAAACATTACTTTAGTTAGCTATAGATGAATTAAAAAATTATTTAGCAGAAAATAAAGATGTTACAGTTCAAAAAGTAATTGATAAATTTGGAAATATGACTAAAGAAACAGTTTATAACTATTTTAAAAAACTAAATTATACATATAAAAAAAACTTTTCTATATGAACAAAGAGATAAAAATAAACAAGAAGATTTTTTAAAAGAAATTGCTAAAATAATGAATGAAGATTTAGTATATATTGATGAATCTGGAATTGATGATAATGAATTTTATAAATATGGTTGATCTGAAAAAGGTAAAAGATTATTTGATAATAAACCCGCATATAAAATAAAGAGAATGAGTATAATTGGTTCACTAAATAAAGGTAAATTAAAAGCCTTATGAGCATTTGAAGGACATTGCAATAGTAAAATTTTTGAATCATATGTTAAAAATAAACTAATTCCAGTATTAAAGCGTGGACAAATTATAGTTTTAGATAATGCAACGTTTCATAAATCTAAATTAACACAACAATTAATTGAAAATGCTGGATGCAAACTATTATTTCTTCCGCCATATTCTCCTAATTTAAATCCAATTGAACATTTTTGATTTGCTATAAAACATAATATAAGAAAAATATTACCAAATTATTGACCAAATATTAAAAAAGCGATTGATTTTGTTTTTCAAGATATGAGTAAATATTACTTTAGTTAGATATAAATACAATTAAAGCTTTATTAAAAAATGATGCTTATATTAATGATACAAATATATTTGGTGATACTGCTCTAATATGATCTACTGAAAACGGATACACAGAAACAGTTAAAGTTTTAATAACAAAAGATAATGACATTAATAATCATGTAAACAACCTTGGTGACTCTGCTTTAATAATAGCCGCCAGAAAAGGTTATTTGGAAATAGTTGAAATTTTACTAGCACATGGTGCTGATATTAATAATATAGATAAAAACAAAAATAGTGCTTTAATATGGGCAGCGAAAGAAGGACATTTAGATGTAGTTAACACTTTAATAAAAAATGGAATTGACCTTAATCATAAAGATAACTTTGGTGATACTGCTTTAACAATATCCACCGAAAATCGACACACAGAAATAATTAATAATTTATTAAAACATAATGCTGATTTTAATTATATAGACAAAAATAAAAACACGTTTTTAATATTAGCTATTGAAAACGGACACACAGAAATAGTTGATACTTTAATTAAAATAAACTCTGATGTAATTCTACATAGAACTAAATTTAATAATACTGCTTTAATAATAGCAACCAGAAACGGACACACAGAAATAGTTGATACTTTAATTAAAATAAACTCTGATGTAATTCTACATAGAACTAAATTTAATAATACTGCTTTAATAATAGCAGCTAAAAATGGACACTTAGATATAGTAAAAATTTTAATAAAGAATGATATTAATATTAATCGCGAAAATAATATTGGTGAAAATGCCTTAATATGAGCTGCCAGAAACGGACACACAGAAGTAGTTAACGCTTTATTAACAAAAAATAGTGATATTATTAATCATAAAACAAAATATGGTAATAATGCTCTAATATGAGCCGCCAAAGAAGGACAACTAGATGTAGTTAACACTTTAATAAAAAATGATATAGATATTACTCATTTAGATGCTAATGGTGATAGTGCTTTAACATGAGCTACTAGAAATGGACATTTAGAAATACAAAATATAATTAATGAATCAAATTATTGAAAAGAACAAATAAATTCTATAGATTTACAAAATCATAATTTACAGAACAAATGTGATAAATCAAATTCTTTAAAAAAAGAAATAAAAAAAATAAAAGATAATAATATTTTTTTGGATTTTTTCATGATAAAATCTTAAATAACATAAAGTAAATCTAAAAGAAAAAAGGACATAACTATGAATAAAAAAACAATATACTATAGTTTATTAATAATTCCTATTTCTTTATTTGTATTATTACTTACTTTATTTTTAACAAATATTTGAAAACCCTCAATTGTTGCTATTATTTTTATTACTATTTTGTTAATAATAGTAGCAATTTTTACATGATATCTTATAAAAAATAGTTATTCACAATTTGATGAAGAACATATCCATAATTTTGAAGATAATTTTAAACAACGATTTTGAAAACTAGGAATAATTGGTTTTATTGCTGATTTTTGTGACACAATTGGTATTGGTTCATTTGCAGTAAGTATTATTTTATTAAAATTAACAAAACAAGTACGTAATGATAAAAAAATTTTAGGAATTATGAATGTTGGTCATAGTATTCCTACTTGCTTAGAAGCAATTATTTTTATTGCTTTAATTCAAGTAGCATGACCAACACTAGTTTCATTAATTTCTGCTGCAACATTAGGTGCCTATTTAGGCGCCATTATCGCAAATAAAATTAAACTTAGTTGATCACAACTATTTATTGGTATTCTATTATTTATTGTTTCAATTATCATGCTTTTAGGTCAAAAACAAATTGGAATTATGCCAACAGCGGGTAATAATAATAGTCTTGATATTTGATGAAAATATTTGGTTGGTATTAGTATATTCTTTATCCTTGGTGCTTTCATGGCATTAGGCATTGGTATTTATGCTCCAGCAATGGCAACTACTTATTTATTAGGTTTTAACGCTGAATGTGCTTTTCCAATTATGATGGGATCTGCAGCTTTTTTAATGCCAGTTGCTGGCACACGTTTTATTAAAGATAAAAACTATGAAATTAAACCAGCAATTGCTTTCACACTAGGTGGATCAATTGGTGTTATTTGTGCTTACTTAAGTGTATTCTTATTATTACAAAATGGTCTTGGCTTAAATAAAGAACAATTTATTAATATCCTACTATGATTAATTATCGTAATAATTTGATATACATCTTCTTCACTAATAATTACATCAGTAAAAAATTTACGTAATTATAAAAAACAAAAATCACATCAGAAATTAATTATTGACTCTTAAACATCATAAAAGGTTGTTAATTAACAACCTTTTATTATTACTACTTAAATTTTATTATTGCTAAAATCATCAATTCCTTTTTTAATAATATTAAATACTTGCTTTGATAATACATCAGTAGATAATTTAATAAATTCACTTGGCTCAATTAGCTTATGAAAAATAAGATGAATATCTTTTTTGCCTTTATATTTTCGCTCAAAAATTTGATAAGAATTAATAATAGTAACAGGAATAATTGGTACATAAGATTGATATGCCATATTAAAAGCACCTGCTTTAAATTCTTGCATTTCTTGTTGATGACTTCTTGTTCCTTCTGGAAAAATCATCATTGTACGCGGAATTCTAATTAATTCCTTTGCTTCTTGAAAAGCCGTAACGGCTGTTCGTGGATTATTACGATCAATAAATAAAACATCAATTAAAAAAATAAATCTTCGTGCCAAATGGCTTTTTTTTAATTCTTCTTTTGCAATAAAACCTAAAGGTGCATATAAACTATAATCATTTACCGATAATACTAATAATGGATCAAAATTTGATTGATGATTGGCAACCATTACACAACCTTTTCTTTTTGGTCAATTCTCAATGTTATGAACGGTTAATTTAATATTATATAATCATTTAATATAACGCACACGTTTTTTCAATCAAATATATCGTTTTGCTTCAGAAACTAAACTTGGGTCTTTTAATACCTTTCTTGTCATTGAACCTGATTTACTATAAGTTTGTAATAAATAAGGTCAAGTTAAAATTGCTTTTCAAATGTTCATTATTATTTTTTTTCCTTTCTTTGATACACATTCGCCACAAATTCTGCAAATTCTGTTGTTTTGATTAATTTAAAATCAGAAAAATTACTAATAGGAAATAAAAGATCACCATTATATAAATTTTTAATGACTGAAACATATAAATAATCAGCATAATCTCATGCCTGCTTATAAATTTCAGCACCACCAATAATACAAATATCTGTTTTTTTATTACCTTGATATTGTTTTAAATATGAAATAATATCATTTGTGAAAGTAATATTATTATCATTTAGAAATTGTTGATAACGTTCTTGATGATTAGTAACAACTATATTGTAACGATTTTTTAATGGTTTGCCAATACTTTCAAAAGTTTTTGAACCCATTAATACATTTTTATTTAAAGTAATGCTCTGAAAATATTCCATTTCTTCTTTAATTTTTCAGGGCAATTTATTATTAAAACCAATTACCTTTTCTTTGGTCATTGCTCAAACTAAAATTACCATTATACTGCAACCTGACCTCTAATCAACGGATATGGATCATATTGTTCTAATTTAAAATCTTCAAATTTAAAATTAAATAAATTAGTAATATTTTTATTAATAACTAAAATTGGTAATGATTTTGGTTTTCTACTTAATTGTTCATTAATTTGTGAAAAATGATTACTATAAATATGAGAATCACCTAAAGTGTGAATAAATTCTCCTAACTGATAGCCACATATTTGTGCTAACATTATTGTTAATAATGCATAAGAAGCAATATTAAAAGGAACTCCTAAAAAAATATCTGCACTACGTTGATATAATTGACAAGATAATTTTTTATCATCAGAAACGTAAAATTGAATTAAAGTATGACATGGTGGTAGTGCCATATTTTTAATTTCTGCAGGATTTCATGCTGATAAAATGTGTCTTCGTGAAAAAGGATTGTTTTTTAAATTTTCTATTAACTCCTGCAACTGATCAACACCATTAAAATTACGTCATTGTCTACCATAAACAGGTCCTAAATCACCAAATTCAAGAGCGAATTGATGATCAGTTTTAATTTTTTCAACAAATTCTTCTAAAGTTTCATTTTGATATTTTTTACTTTCCATAAATTTCTTATAAGGTCACTCATTTCAAATTCTAACATTATTTTTAACTAAATATTCAATATTAGTATCACCAGCAATAAATCATAATAACTCATGAACAATAGAAGCAAAATGAACTTTTTTTGTAGTTAATATGGGAAAACCTTTTTGTAAATCAAAACGCATTTGATAACCAAAAGTAGAAACAGTACCAGTGCCTGTTCTATCAGCTTTTTTATATCCTTTTTCTAAAACATATTGACATAAATCTAAATATTGTTTCATAATCATTACCTCTTTCATAAATCAAATTAAATCAATTATATTTTAACAAAAAATATTTTTTTATCTAAGTTTTAATTTTATTATTTATTTTATATACATATTCAAAAATTTGTAAAATACACTTAATAAATATTTAATTTTTATTATGTCTATGTATAATTAAAATAAAATATCAATATCATATTTCATGTTATTTGAAAGGAAAATTAAATTGAGTCAAAATCAAGTATTTAGTTGAATAGGTGTTATTTCTGGTTCTAGCTTACTTATTTCTTTTATATTACTTTTAATGTTTTTACTAATAAAATTTTTATTATATTATAAACAAAAAAAACAAAGTTAAAAGAATACTTTCTTCAAATGATTTTAGTCAAATCATAGAAACGAAAAAAGAATTAAAAATAAAACTAAGAAAATATTTTAAAGAAATATTTATTAGAGATGTTGATATAAATTTATTTAAAAAATTCCTAAAATCAGAAAATGGAGTTAATAAAAAACCAACAAAAATTGCCTGAAATTTTTTTATAATTTTGACAAGTTCAATATTAGTAAATAAATCCGAAGGAAGAGTTTCTGAAGCAATCAAAAGTATTAAAAATACTTTTGATGAAAGTAAACAAATATTATTAACTTCTGATAAAAATAACTTAGTAACAGATGTAATTTTAAAAGTTATGAATTTAAAAATCAGACCAATCTTAATTGCTAGTAGATCACTAACAAAAATAGATATAGCTAACTAAATCTTCATTCATTATTTTAGCTATTTCTTTTAAAAAATCTTCTTGTTTATTTTTATCTCTTTGTTCATATAGAAAAGTTTTTTTTATATGTATAATTTAGTTTTTTAAAATAGTTATAAACTGTTTCTTTAGTCATATTTCCAAATTTATCAATTACTTTTTGAACTGTAACATCTTTATTTTCTGCTAAATAATTTTTTAATTCATCTAAATCCTTTATTTTGTGGCTATGTCCTTTTTGATAATTCAAAATTGGTTTTATATGCCCAGTTTCTTTTTTTCTTTTTCTTCATAAAAATAAAGTCTTTCTAGTGATATTGAACACTTTACAAATTTCTTTAATTTTCATATTTTTACTTTCATAAGCTTCTATTACTTTTCTTCGTAAGTCTTCACTGTATGGTTTTGGCATAATTTAATCTTCCTAATCTATTTTAATTATTGCTGAATTGTACTTTTAAATTCAAAAACTGTTTAAATTACATATTATTATTTTACATTATTTATGAGTAAATATTACTTTAGTTAGCTATACTAATGGTAATTTCATCATTAATGATGAAAATTTAAGCAAAGAAGAAATCGAAGATTTTTGAAAACAAATTGATAAAGTTAGAAAAGATTTAATAGAAAACAAATACTTATATTTTATTTCAATACTTTCACTTTCAACTGCAACTAATGAACAAATCAAAAATTATTAAACTACACAGATCAGTATAAAATACATAAAAAAGAAACATTATAAAAATAATTTTTTTAAAAAAATTCTTATATTATGTTGCTTTTTAATAGATTTTTTAAATTATATATGTATATAATTAAAATGGAATATTATTAATATCATAATAATTTTCAACAAATATTAATAAGAAACTAAAATAAAATTAATAACTAAGAACCTGTTTAGAATCTTTTCGAAAATAATGTAAAATGATTATATATTTTAAAATCAGAGGTATATATTATGCATAAAAATTATCCAAGTCATGTCACCAAAGAACAATTTGAGAACATAAAATCAATTTTAAAAAATAGCAAAAAGAAAACAAAACCAAGAAGTTTAGATTTATATGAAGTATTTTGTGCAATTTTATATGTATTAAAAAGTGGTTGTCAATGAAGAATGCTACCAAAAAATTTTCCAAAATGACAAACTGTATATTATTATTTTCAAATTTGAAGTAAAAATAACGGTAAAGAAGCTAGTGTATGGCAATTAATTTTAAAAAAAATTGGTTAAAAAAGTTCGTATCAACAATAATCGCAAAGAACAAACTAGTTTTTGTATAATTGATTCGCAAAGTGTTAAAAATACAGATACTACTGAAAATAAAGGTTATGATGCTGGTAAAAAGATTTCAGGAATAAAGCGTCATATTATTGTTGATTCTCAAGGTTTACCACATGCAATTTACATAACCACAGCAGAAAAAACAGATCGTAATAGCGCTATAATAATGATTGAAAATGAAAAAGAAAATCTTTCTGCAGTTCAAAAAATAATAGTAGATGCTGGTTATACTGGTGAAAAATTTGCTTCTGAAATCAAAACAATCATAAATGCAAATGTTGAAATTATAAAACGCAATGAACTACATACTTTTGTAGTATTACCAAAAAGATGAATTGTAGAACGAAGCTTTGCTTGATTAGAAAAATACAGAAGATTATGAAAAAATTGTGAAAGAAAACTAAATACTAGTTTACAAATGGTTGTTCTTTCCTTTATTTCAGTTTTATTAAAAAGATTTTATCATTTGAAAACTTATCGACTAAAAATCTATTTTTTATTATAAAATAACCATTATAATATAAATTTTATTAAAAATTAATCAAAAAAGATTCTAAACAGGTTCTAACACAAAACAAGTAACTATTTAATTAAAAAATTATAATACTAAATTTTTTTATTTTTTTAAACTAATACCCTAAATTATAAATATAAAAGTTATATATTTTTTATGCTATTATGTTTAACATTTTATGGATAAAACTAAGGAAAAGCAAATTGTTGACTACAACTAAAATATTTAATTGAATAGCTTATATTTCAAGTATTGCTTTACTTATTTTTTTCATATTACTTTTAATGTTTTTACTAATAAAATTTTTATTAAATTATAAACAAAAAAACAAAGTTAAAAGAATACTTTCTTCAAATGATTTTAGTCAAATCATAGGAACGAAAAAAGAATTAAAAATAAAATTAAGAAAATATTTTAAAGAAATATTTATTAGAGATGTTGATATAAATTTATTTAAAAAATTCCTAAAATCAGAAAGTGGAGTTAATAAAAAACCAACAAAAATTGCCTGAAATTTTTTTATAATTTTGACAAGTTCAATATTAGTAAATAAATCCGAAGGAAGAGTTTCTGAAGCAATCAAAAGTATTAAAAATACTTTTGATGAAAGTAAACAAATATTATTAACTTCTGATAAAAATAACTTAGTAACAGATGAAATTTTAAAAGTTATGAATTTAAAAATCAGACCAATCTTAATTGCTAGTAGATCACTAACAAAATAGATACTAATGGTAATTTCATCATTAATGATGAAAATTTAAGCAAAGAAGAAATCGAAGATTTTTGAAAACAAATTGATAAAGTTAGAAAAGATTTAATAGAAAACAAATACTTATATTTTATTTCAATACTTTCACTTTCAACTGCAACTAATGAACAAATCAAAAAATTATTAAACTACACAGATTAAAATATTAAATGTTTAAATAAAATATAAGTAAAAAACAAATTTAAATTTTTAATAATGTTAAAAAAGGAGTTAAACAGTGAGAAAAATTTTTATTTCATATCATCATCTAAGAGAACAAGAAGAAAAAAACCAATTAGCAGAGTTAATTAAAAAGTATGCTAATTATTTAAATATAAAAGACATGTCTGTAGAAATAGGAGATATTGATACCACATGAACAAATCAAAAAATCGCTAAAACTATTAGACAAAATCATTTAAAAGATACAACTATTACTATTCTTATTCTAGGAATACATACAAAATGTAGACAACATATTGACTGAGAAATTGAGGCTTCATTAAATAAATATGGAAGTTTAAATAGAAGAAAGAAGATAAATAGTTTTATAATACTTTTAACTGATGATTTTATTAAAAAAGCAAAAGCAAATTGTAATTTTAATAATACTTGTGATTATTCTTCTTTAATCACCCAAGAAAATGCTGGTCAAAGAATATATGAAGCCGTAATAAATAAACATGCAATTATTGCTACTTATGATGAAATCTTTTCAAATATAATAATTCTTAAAAATTTACTTGATAAAGTTCAATCTAATCATAAAAAAGAAGAAATGTTTTATCAAAATGTTATCAGCCCTAGTTTTTTAAAACCAACTGTTTTAAAAGATAATAATAAAGATACTGTTTTTAATGAAAAAGATAGTAATATTGTAGCACCTTCTAAATCAGAGGAAAAAATAAATAATACAATATTAACTTCAATTCAAGATAGTAAAATTAACAATCAATTACTACAAGAAACTACAACGAACTTTACTAAAGATGATAATAAAAGTAATCTTTTAAGAAAATTATCTTTAAAACATAATAGTAAAGATAGTGGAATTGATAGTGAACTACAAGAAACAAGTATACTGAAAGACGAAAATTTTAAAAGAATACATCTCCATAAAAAAAATAATTCAGAAGAATGTGAAGCAAAAGAAAAATCTGAAAAAACAATGCAAGAGTTTAATAAAAAAATAAAAAAATTTATAAATTCTAGTAAAATTAATTATACACAAGAATGTCCAGAAATATATTTATCCTATCTTTAAAACATACAACTAGTAAAATAAAATATAAATATTTAAAAAGTGAGAATTTTATTCTCACTTTTTATTTTAATTTAGTATTCTTCTTCAAATGAAGAATTACCCATACCTATTAACTTCTCAGTTGGCATTAAACCAGTACCGGCCGGTATCAAGTTTCCTAAAATAACATTTTCCTTTAAACCACGTAAATTATCTTGTTTTGACTTAATAACAGCATTAGTTAATACTCTTGTTGTATCTTGGAAAGAAGCAGCAGCCAAGAATGATTCTGACTCTAATGGTGCTTTTTTAATCCCTAAAATAATTGGATGACCAAAAGCAGGTTTTTTACCAGCAACAATAATTTTGGCATTAACATTCTTAAATTCTTTGATATCAACAATCGCTCCAGGCAATAATGGTGAATCATTACCTTCAACTACAAAAATACGATTCAACATTTGTTTTACAATAATTTCAATATACTTATCAGAAATTTCAATTCCTTGTAAACGATAAACACGTTGTACTTCTTTTAAAATATATTGTTGAACTTCAATGATTCCTGCTACTTCTAGTAATTGTGTAATATTAATTGCACCTTCAGTTAGTTTTTGGCCAATCTTAACATTATCACCAATTTTAATTCTTACCTGCGCATTATATTGAGTTTTGTATTCTTTATAGTCAAGTTTTGACTTTACAGTAATTGTATAAATTCCTTGCTCTTCACGAATATCTGTTACTTTACCATCAAACTCACTAATAATAGCAACAGCACCTTTGGGATTAGTAATATCTAATAATTCTTTAATTCTTGGTAATCCTTGGGTAATATCACTACTACCAGCAACTCCTCCAGTATGGAAAGTTCTCATAGTTAGTTGAGTTCCTGGTTCACCAATTGATTGCGCTGCAATAATTCCAACTGCTTCACCAATAGCAACAATAGAACCTGTTGTTAAATTAATACCATAACATTTTTGACAAACACCATAACTTGCTTCACAAGTTAAAACTGAACGAATATTTATTTTCGTAATTTTTGCCTCTAATATTGTTTCTACTAATTTTTCAGTAATTAATTCATTATTTGCAACAATTACATTATTTTTACTATCAACAACATCACCTTGAACAAAACGTCCAAATAAACGGTCACGTAAGGGCACAATAATATTATTACGTTTTTGGTCAACAACGTCACTAATTATAAAGCCATTACCGGTATTACAATCTTCTTCAGTAACAATAATATCTTGTGAAACGTCAACTAGTCTTCTTGTTAAATAACCTGAGTCAGAAGTTTTAAGCGCCATATCTGCCATTCCTTTACGAGCACCATGGGTAGAAATAAAGAACTCTGAAACATTTAATCCTTCACGGAATGAAGATTTAATTGGTAATTCAATAACTTCTCCTTTTGGATTATTCATTAAACCACGCATCCCTACTAATTGAGTAAAGTTACTAATATTAGTTCTAGCACCTGAATCTCACATCATAAAGATTGGATTTTCAATATCTTTTCTTAAAACTGTTTCTAGTTCAACTTGAATATTATTTTTAATACCACTTCATTTATTAATAATATGGTAATGACGCTCACGATTAGTTAACATACCTTGTTTATAAAACTTGTTAATTGTTTTAACATATTCATCTGCTTCTTTAAATAATCTTGTTTTACCTGAATAAGATACAACATCGCCTGCAGAAATTGTTGTTCCTGAAATTGTTGAAAATTTAAAACCAAGATTTTTCATTTTATCTAACATTTGTGCAGTTAATTGAGTTCCAAAAGTTTTAAAATATTTATGAATAATATCTGCTAAAGCTTTTTTCTTAAATGGTTCAACAATAACTCTTTTTTTAATAAATTCACGAAAATCAACATCAGTTGCAACTAAATCTTCATTATGAGTTTCAGTTAAATTAATAATATTTGGGCGATTAATAAATGGCATTCTTTCTGAAAACATTTGATTAAAAATAATCTTACCAATAGTAGTAATTAAAAATTTGTTTTGATCGGTAGCAGCAAATTTACTTGCACCTAAACTAGCAACACGAATTCCAATAATAGCATGTAATGAAACTTGTTTTGTATCATAAGCTTTAATTGCTTCATTAACATCTTTAAAAATTGAACCTTGACCTAATTCATCTAATTTTTCAATAGTTAAATAATAATTACCAAGAACCATATCTTGAGTTGGCGTAACAATTGGTTTACCATCTTTAGGACTTAAAATATTTTTTGAACCTAACATTAAACTTCTTGCTTCAGCTACTGCTTCTTGAGTAATTGGCACGTGAACAGCCATTTGGTCACCATCAAAGTCAGCATTAAAAGCAGGAGTTACTAGTGGATGTAAACGAATAGCTTTCCCTTTAACTAGAATTGGTTCAAATGCTTGAATTCCTAAACGGTGTAAAGTTGGGGCACGGTTTAATAAAACAGGACGATCTTTAATTACTTCTTCTAAAACATCTCAAATTCGTTCATCTTGGATTTCAATTAATTTTTCAGCAATTTTAATATTTAAAGCTAATTCTTGATGAACTAATCTTTGCACAACAAAAGGTTTGAACAAAATAATTGCCATATCACGAGGAATACCACATTGATACATTTTTAATTCCGGACCAACAGCAATAACACTTCGACCTGAATAATCAACACGCTTACCTAATAAGTTTTGACGGAAACGTCCTTGTTTTCCTTTTAATGTTGAAGTTAAAGATTTTAATGGACGTTTATCTCTTCCTGTTACTGGACGTGCTTTACGTTCATTATCAAATAAAGCATCAACTGATTCTTGCAACATTCTTTTTTCATTATTAATAATTAAGATTGGTGCTCCCATTTGTTTTACTTTTTTTAAGCGTTCATTACGAATAATAATTCTTCGATATAAATCATTAATTTCTGATGTTGTAAAACGACCACCATCTAACTGAATAATTGGACGAATATCAGGTGGAATCACCGGAATAGCGTGTAATACCATTCATTCTGGTTTATTTCCTGATTTAGCAAATGAATCAATAACATCTAAACGACGTTCTAGTTTTCTACGATCAGTTTGTGATTTCTTGTTTGTCAATTGTTTTTTAATGGCAAGAAATTCTTTTTCTAAATTAATATTTTTTAATAAATACTCAATAGCTGAAGCACCAATTCCAAATTTTGTTCCAGTATGTTTAGTAATAAATTGAGCACATTCATCCATTGAAAATGGACGTGAAGTATCTGCTAAAGTATCAGTTAACATTTGAGCACGAGTATAAGCAAAAGAAGAAGGTTCTAATTGTTCTAAAATTTGTGCAAATACTTTACGTAAACGATTACGAGTATCAGTTGAAGATTTAGCATTACCTAAATCCATAATCATTTTTTGTTTTAAACCTTTAGCGGTCCCTGGATCTAAAACAATATAAGAAACAAAATATGCTACTTCTTCTAAGTCTTTAGCTTTCATATCTAATGCTAACGCAATTCTTGAAGGAGAAGCCTTTAACATTCAAATATGAGTTACTGGCTCTTCTAACTCAATGTGTCCTAAACGTTCACGTCGAACAATTGCTTCAGTAATTTCTACTAAACAACGTTCACAAACTTTACCTTTATTTTTTATTTTCTTATATTTACCACAAGTACATTCATAATTTTTAGTTGGTCCAAATATTCGTGCATCAAATAATCCATCTTTTTCAGGTTTTAATGACTTATAATTAATTGTTTCTGGCTTTGTAATTTCTCCATGTGATCATGAGCGAATTTGATCGGGAGAAGCAAGAGAAATTTTAAGGGCAGTATAATGTTTTGAATTTTTTTGCATTTGCATATATTTATTACTCCTTTTCTAATCCTCAAGATAACTTTCGACTTCTTCATCGTAAGTTACCACTTTTTGTTCTTGACCTTTTTCGTCAATTAACACAATATTTATTCCTAAACCTTGTAGTTCTTTTGTTAAAACATTAAATGATTCAGGGATACCTGGCGTTGGAATCTGTTTATTACGTAGAATCGCTTCATAAGTTTTAATTCTACCTTTAATATCATCAGATTTAATAGTTAGGATTTCTTGTAAAGTATGAGCAGCACCATAAGCTTCTAATGCTCAAACTTCCATTTCTCCAAATCTTTGTCCACCATTTTGTGCCTTACCACCTAATGGTTGTTGAGTAATTAATGAATATGGACCCACATTACGAGCATGTAATTTATCATCTACCATATGTGATAGTTTTAGCATATACATAACACCAACAGAAATTTTCTTGGCAAACTTTTCACCAGTTAAACCATCATATAATGTTAATTTATCAAAATCATTATATTTTGCTTCTTTCATAATATCTAACAAGTCTTGATTTTTTGCACCATCAAAAACAGGGGTTGCTACTTTAATTCCTAAAGTTTTAGCAGCCATTCCTAAGTGTAATTCAAGAATTTGTCCAATATTCATCCGTGATGGTACTCCTAATGGATTTAACATAATATCAACCGGTGTTCCATCTTCTAGGAAAGGCATATCTTCAATTGGTAAGACTTTAGAAATAACACCTTTATTTCCGTGTCTTCCAGCCATTTTATCTCCTTCTCGGATTTTACGTTTTTGTACAATAAATACTTTAACTACTTCTTCTACTTCTGAAGGTAAGTCAAAACCATCTTCACGTTTATAACGTTTAATACCTTGAACAATTCCAGCACCACCATTAGGTACTCGTAATGAATTATCTTTAACATTACGTGATTTTTCACCAAAAATAGCTGCTAATAATTTTTCTTCAGCAGTTGATTGTGTTTGACCTTTTGGTGTAACTTTACCAACAAGAATATCTCCTTCTTTAACTTCAGTTCCAATTAAAACAATTCCTTCATCATCAAGATAACGTCTTGATTGTTCAGAAGTATTAGGGATTTCACGTGTAATTTCTTCTTTACCTTGTTTTGTTTTTCGACATTCTAAATTATATTCTTCAATATGCATTGAAGTATAAACATCATCTTTTACTAAACGTTCACTAATAATAATAGCATCTTCATAGTTATAACCATGTCAAGTCATGAAAGCAATAATTACATTTTGTCCTAATGCAAGTTCGCCATCTTTCATCGAAGGTCCATCTGCTAAAATTTGATTAACTTCAACTTTATCACCAACTTTTACTAATGGCACATGAGTTACTGCTGTTCCTTGATTACTACGTTCAAAACGACTTAACTCATAAGTTGTTATTTCATCTTCTGATTTAATAATAATTTCATGAGAATCAACATATTGTACAACTCCCGGTAAATTAGCAACAATAGCTAATCCTGAGTCACGAGCAACAGCATACTCAACACCCGTACCAACAATTGGTGTTTGGGGTTTTAATAATGGAATTGCTTGACGTTGCATATTAGCTCCCATTAAAGCACGGTTAGCATCATCATTTTCTAAAAAGGGAATACAACTTGTAGCTATTGACACAATTTGTTTTGGTGAAACATCAATATATTCAACTTCGTTTGGTCCAACAATAATATTTTGACCATTACTACGAGCAATAACATTATTATTTTTAATAACATTATTAGTATCTAATTCAATATTAGCTTGTGCAATGATATAATTCTTTTCTTCACCGGCAGTTAAATATTTAATTTCATTAGTAATTTTACCTGCAATTACTTGACGGTAAGGTGTTTCAATAAAACCGTATTCATTAATACGAGCATAAGTGGCTAAATTATTGATTAAACCAATATTAGGTCCTTCAGGAGTTTCAATTGGACAAATTCTTCCATAGTGAGAATAGTGAACATCACGAACTTCTAAACTAGCACGATCACGTGATAATCCACCAGGTCCTAAAGCAGTTAAACGTCTTTTATTAGCCAATTCTGCTAATGGATTAGTTTGATCCATAAATTGTGATAATTGTGATAAGTTAAAAAACTCACCAATAACAGCTGTTAATGGTTTATTATTTGTAATATTTGCTGGTTTCATTTTATCACTATCAGTAGTTGACATTTTTTCTTTAACGTTTTTTTCAATACGTCCCATTCCGATACGAAATTGGTTTTGTAGTAATTCACCAATTGTACGAATACGACGATTTGCTAAGTGATCAATATCATCAGCATTACCAATACCATGAACAAAATTTAAAATATAAGAAAGGGTTGCTAAAATATCAGCAATAGTAATAATTACTTCTTTACATTTAGGATTAATTCCAACGACATTAATAACTTCATTTAATCTTTCTTTATCATTATAAACTTTAATTAACTGCACATAATGTTTTGGTTCACTATCACTGATTGATGTTTTTAAAGGTACTAAACATGCTCCTTCTTCTAATACTGTTTTTAGAATTTCTAATTGTGATTTACCAATTACTGTTTTTTTGGATAAAACAACATTACCTCTAATATCTTTAATATCTTCAGCTAGAGTGTAATTTAAAACACGATCTGTAATAGCTAATTTTTGAATTAGCTTATATCTTCCTGCTTTTGTTAAATCATATTTTTTTGAATCAAATAATAATCCAGTTAAAAATTTTCCAGCACCATCAACACTGGCAGTTTCTCCGGCTTTAATTTTTTTATAAATTTCTTGTACTGCTGCTGGTCAATTTTGATGTTCATCATGTTCATAAGTATTTAATAAAACATCATCTTTACCAATGATATTAATAACATCATCTTTAGTTAATCCTAAGGCAGTAAGTAAAGTGGTTACTGCAATTTTACGTGATTTTTCAATTTTAACTTGAATAATATCTTTAATTGCATTTTTATTACGAACTAATTTATTACGTTTAGAATCAGTTTCAAATTCTAGTCAAGTTCCACGTGATGGAATTAAATCACCTAAAAATTTATATAATCCGGTTTTTGGATCAATTTCAATTTTAAAATATGCACCTGGTGAACGAACTAATTGTGAAACAACAACCTTTTCACTTCCATTAATAATAAATGTTCCTTTTTGTGTCATTAATGGAAAATCACCTAAAAATACATCTCCTTCACGAGTTAATGTATAATCAACAATTAAAACATCTTCTTCTCTACTTTTAATAGTAACTTCAATAGTTGAAAATTCACTATTAGCATGAACATTTTTTTCTTCAAAATAATATATATTATCGCTAACTTTTGGTTCATTAATGTTTTTAATACCAAATTGGTCTTTAATTCAACGCATTAAATAATCTAAAATATTATCTTTAGCAGCAATAGTTAAATGACGATTATTTTCATGAATTGATAAAGATAATTTTGTATAGATTGGTGCTTCATAAGTTTTTGACTCATCTTTTGCTTCTTTTAATGTTCTTCTTGGTTTACGAAATTCTCAATCAATCAATGATAAAATAATACGATTATCATTATCAGTTACCGGAAATATTTCATTAAATACTTCTTGTATTCCTGTATCAATAAATCATTTATAAGTATCACGTTGAATTGAAATTAAATCAGGAAGATCTAAATTTCCTGATACTTTAGTATAGTCACGTCTTTTAGCATAATGACCAAATTGTTTTGTAGTATATGACATTGGTTCATCTCCAATTTTAAAAATTTATTAAAATCAAATAATTTGATTTCAGTTAATTAGTATTAATTTACTAATTAGTTTGATAAAATATTAAGTTTTAAGTTGATAATTTTTAGTTAAATAACAAACAGAAAACCAGTATTAATTAAAACTGGTTTTCATATAAATTTTTAATATTTGAACTACTTAACTTCAACAATAGCACCAACGGCTTTTAACGTTGCTTCGTGTTCTGTTGCTTTTGCTGTATCAATATTTTCTAAAATCTTTTGTGGTCCTGTTGCTACTGCATCAACCATTTTTTTAGCGTCCATTAAAGACATTGTACCACCAACAATTGCTTTAACTGCTTTAATAACATCAACTTTTTTGTCTCCTACTTCTTTTAAGATTACAGAAACTGTTGATCGTTTTGTTGCTTCTTCTTTAGCTGCTGCTGGTGCAGAAGCAACTGCTGCAGTTACTCCAAAAGTTGTTTCAATTAATTCAACTAATTCTTTTAATTGAACTGCTGTCATTGTTTTAACATGTTCAATAATTTGTTTATTTGTAATATTTTCCATTATTTTTTCCTCCATATATTTTTTTATTTAATAAGTGTTAATTATGCGTTTTCTTTTTGTTGGGCTACTGCTTTAATTGCTAAAGCCAAATTGCGAACTGGCGCTTGTAAACAAGAAGCTAACATTGAAATTAATTCTAATTTTGATGGTAATGAAGCTATTTTTTGTAACTCACTTTGGTCAATAACTTTCCCTTCAAAAATGCCACCTCTTAATACTAATAATTTATTAATTTTAGCATAATTAGAAACTATTTTAGCTGTTTCTAAGTCGTTTTCAAATCCAAAGATAAAACCATTTGGGCCAACTAAACTATTTTCAAGCGATGAATATTCTTTTTTTAAAGCACGAGCAACTAAATTATTCTTATAAATAGTGAATGTTGCACCTTTAACTCTTAATTCCTTACGTAAAGAACTAATTTCTTCAACATTCATACCTTGATATTGTACAACAATTGTTGTTTTTGAATCATTAATTTGCTTAGCAATTAAATCAATAGTTTTTTGTTTTTCAACCATTGCTGGGCGCATAAGTACACCTCCTTATTATTCTGAAATAACTAGCAATAAGTAGTAAATAAAACTCGGAGCAAAACCGAGTAAATCACATGCATATATAATGATGGAAATTACCTGAGCAACATAATTAAGACAAAAGTCCGTTGCTGTCTTTGGCTTATTCTAGTTTGTATATTATATGATATATATATATTAAAATCAAGAAAAATTTACAAAAGATTAAATAAATAATTTTTATTATACTATATCTTTTATATTTTACTATTTTTATAATGTTAAAACTAATAAATTGAAAAAAATTAATACTAGTTTTAATTTTGTCATATTTACTTTTTTAAATTAAGCTTTAATTATTAGACTTACTGCATAACGTTTTTAAGTTTTAATGATAAATTATAAAATCCTGCAATTAAATTAAATCTTAAAAATATTCGTTTTTTACCTTTTCTAAATTTATAACCAATAATTTTAAAACATTTTAAAAATGCAAAAACATGTTCAATTTTTCTGCGAGTTTTATTAATAATCTTATTAAAAATTTTAATTTTACTTGTTTTAGGATTATTTTTACTAGTTTTAATGGGTAAAAATGTATTACTATGAATTTTTTGTAAACCTTGATAACCTTTATCTGCAAGAATTACAGTTTCTGACAAAAATTCTAACTTTGAATTTTTAAAAGTTTTAAAATCATGATTTTTACCAGTATCAGGAAAAATATTTAAAATTTCATTAGTATGTGCATTAATTATGGTTTGAAACTTAACAGTATGCATTCATTTTTTGCCAGAAAATCAATCTTTTTGATTATATTTTGGTCGTTCTGTTTCTACTTCTGTTACATCAATTATCAAAATTTTATTTTTGAATTCTTCTTTTTAAAAAAATATTTTTATTTGTTAAATTATTAAACTTATTATTATTTATTAAAATGTCTTCAATTGAACGAATATTTCGTAAAGCAGTAGTATCAACCATATCATACTCAGCACCAATACTATGATATGTACGATTTTCATATAAATATCTTAAAGTCATTACTAGTCTATCTTCTATTGACATTTTATATGGCCTTCCACCAGTGGTATTTTTTAGATTTTGATGATCTAATAAAATATTTAAAATTTCATTAAAAACTAGTTTATTAATACCAACTATTTTACGAAAATATTGATCCGGTTTATCTTTTAATTCAAAATATGTCATAAAATTTATCCTTAACTATTCAAATTTTATTTTAATAATAACAAAAAAATGAAAAGTTAACTAGTTATGCAGTAAGTCTATTATTTTATTAAATATATTTTTTACCTATCAAATTAACTATTATTATTAATAATAAAATCACTCTTTTAGGAGAGTGATCAAAATTAACTTTAAATTACCTGAATTGCAAAATTAAAAAGGACACTTATATAAAAATTAAATTGTGTTAATTCTATAATTAAGAAAAGAAAGGAATTAACACAATGTATAAGTATCTAACTATTGAATCAATAATAGCAATAAAAGAATATAAAGGTTATCGATTTTCGATTCGTAAAATAGCAAAAATGGTTGATTATAGTAAATCAACAGTACATAGAGTTTGCAGATTATTAAATAAAAACTTATTACCATTAGAAATATTAAATCAATTTAAAAAAAATAAACAAAATGCAGGTAGAAAATTAATAATTTTAAATTTAATAGAAATTAATACTATTAATAATTTGTTAATTACTAAAAATTATGCTCTTGATATAATTGCTAATTTTTTAAAGGAAAATAAAATAAAAAGTATTTCAACAAAAACCTTATATAACATGTTTAAAACAAATCGAATGGGTTTTGATGAAAATAAATTGTTGAGAAAAGGAAAAAATAAATCTCACAAACAAAAAGAAACTAGGGGCAGAATTAATAATTGTAAGTCTATTCATGAAAGAAATTTAATCATTCCTAATATTAAAAATATACAAGAATTTGGTCATTTAGAAGGTGATACTATCATTGGTAAAGATCATAAAAGTTCTATTATTACTTTGGCTGATATATGATCAAAAACCACAATTCCTTTAGCAACTAAAAATAATAAATCAGAAAATATTATGAAAAATATAATAAAATTTATTTCAAAATTACAAAAAGGAACAGTTAAAACCATTACTTTTGATCGTGGCAAAGAATTTAGTAAATGAAGATTAATCGAAAAAATTTGTAATGTCAAAATTTATTTTGCAGATCCTGGTAAACCTTGTCAAAGGGGTTTAAATGAAAATAATAATGGTATTTTAAGAAGATATTTACCAAAATCCATTGATTTATCTAATTTTAATCAAAAATCATTGAATCAAATAGCATTTCAAATTAATTCTACACCAAGAAAATCACTCTCTTATAAAAGACCAATAGATTTAATACAATTATTTTAAAAAAATGTCCCATTTATAGCTAACTAAAGTAATATTTACTCATAAATAATGTAAAATAATAATATGTAATTTAAACAGTTTTTGAATTTAAAAGTACAATTCAGCAATAATTAAAATAGATTAGGAAGATTAAATTATGCCAAAACCATACAGTGAAGACTTACGAAGAAAAGTAATAGAAGCTTATGAAAGTAAAAATATGAAAATTAAAGAAATTTGTAAAGTGTTCAATATCACTAGAAAGACTTTATTTTTATGAAGAAAAAGAAAAAAAGAAACTGGGCATATAAAACCAATTTTGAATTATCAAAAAGGACATAGCCACAAAATAAAGGATTTAGATGAATTAAAAAATTATTTAGCAGAAAATAAAGATGTTACAGTTCAAAAAGTAATTGATAAATTTGGAAATATGACTAAAGAAACAGTTTATAACTATTTTAAAAAACTAAATTATACATATAAAAAAAACTTTTCTATATGAACAAAGAGATAAAAATAAACAAGAAGATTTTTTAAAAGAAATAGCTAAAATAATGAATGAAGATTTAGTATATATTGATGAATCTGGAATTGATGATAATGAATTTTATAAATATGGTTGATCTGAAAAAGGTAAAAGATTATTTGATAATAAACCCGCATATAAAATAAAGAGAATGAGTATAATTGGTTCACTAAATAAAGGTAAATTAAAAGCCTTATGAGCATTTGAAGGACATTGCAATAGTAAAATTTTTGAATCATATGTTAAAAATAAACTAATTCCAGTATTAAAGCGTGGACAAATTATAGTTTTAGATAATGCAACGTTTCATAAATCTAAATTAACACAACAATTAATTGAAAATGCTGGATGCAAACTATTATTTCTTCCGCCATATTCTCCTAATTTAAATCCAATTGAACATTTTTGATTTGCTATAAAACATAATATAAGAAAAATATTACCAAATTATTGACCAAATATTAAAAAAGCGATTGATTTTGTTTTTGAAGATATGAGTAAACATTACTTTAGTTAGCTATATATTTACAATTCAGGTTACATAAAAATTGAATGATGGATTCTTGTGTCCATAGAAGATTGTATATTAGAATGGAATGGCAACACTTTTTAGGACTATTTTTTGGTAGACATTTGTTTTTGATAATTAACTGGAGTTAAGTAGTTTAAAGTGCTGTGGATTCTTATGTTGTTGTATCAATTGATGTAATCAAATAATTCTAATTTTAATTGGATTAATGATCTAAAATTTTTATCATTAATAAATTCAGTTTTGAAAGTTTTAAAAGTTGCTTCAGCAACAGCATTGTCATAAGGACAACCTTTTTTTGCTTAAAGAGCGAGTAATATTGAATGCTAGTAAAAGTTTATCAATAATTTTATTATTAAATTCATTACCACAATCACTATGAAATATTTGAATATCTTTTAAACAGCGATTTGATTGCATAAATGCTTGATGTACTAATAAGGCATCTTTTCTAGTACCTACACTATGTCCAATAATTTCGCGGTTAAATAGGTCAATTAATAAGCAAATATAGTTTCATTTACCATTAACTTGAAGATAAGTTAAATCACTGACAATAACTTCATTTTTAAGCCTATTATTAAAGTTTCTATTCACAAGATTAGTGATTTTTTCATCATTTACTTTGTTATTATGATTTTTGAATGATAATTTAATAGACTTACTGCATAACGTTTTTAAGTTTTAATGATAAATTATAAAATCCTGCAATTAAATTAAATCTTAAAAATATTCGTTTTCTACCTTTTCTAAATTTATAACCAATAATTTTAAAACATTTTAAAAATGCAAAAACATGTTCAATTTTTCTGCGAGTTTTATTAATAATCTTATTAAAAATTTTAATTTTACTTGTTTTAGGATTATTTTTACTAGTTTTAATGGGTAAAAATGTATTACTATGAATTTTTTGTAAACCTTGATAACCTTTATCTGCAAGAATTACAGTTTCTGACAAAAATTCTAACTTTGAATTTTTAAAAGTTTTAAAATCATGATTTTTACCAGTATCAGGAAAAATATTTAAAATTTCATTAGTATGTGCATTAATTATGGTTTGAAACTTAACAGTATGCATTCATTTTTTGCCAGAAAATCAATCTTTTTGATTATATTTTGGTCGTTCTGTTTCTACTTCTGTTACATCAATTATCAAAATTTTATTTTTGAATTCTTCTTTTTAAAAAAATATTTTTATTTGTTAAATTATTAAACTTATTATTATTTATTAAAATGTCTTCAATTGAACGAATATTTCGTAAAGCAGTAGTATCAACCATATCATACTCAGCACCAATACTATGATATGTACGATTTTCATATAAATATCTTAAAGTCATTACTAGTCTATCTTCTATTGACATTTTATATGGCCTTCCACCAGTGGTATTTTTTAGATTTTGGAATGGCAACACTTTTTAGGACTATTTTTTGGTAGACATTTGTTTTTGATAATTAACTGGAGTTAAGTAGTTTAAAGTGCTGTGGATTCTTATGTTGTTGTATCAATTGATGTAATCAAATAATTCTAATTTTAATTGGATTAATGATCTAAAATTTTTATCATTAATAAATTCAGTTTTGAAAGTTTTAAAAGTTGCTTCAGCAACAGCATTGTCATAAGGACAACCTTTTTTGCTTAAAGAGCGAGTAATATTGAATGCTAGTAAAAGTTTATCAATAATTTTATTATTAAATTCATTACCACAATCACTATGAAATATTTGAATATCTTTTAAACAGCGATTTGATTGCATAAATGCTTGATGTACTAATAAGGCATCTTTTCTAGTACCTACAAACTATGTCCAATAATTTCGCGGTTAAATAGGTCAATTAATAAGCAAATATAGTTTCATTTACCATTAACTTGAAGATAAGTTAAATCACTGACAATAACTTCATTTTTAAGCCTATTATTAAAGTTTCTATTCACAAGATTAGTGATTTTTTCATCATTTACTTTGTTATTATGATTTTTGAATGATAATTTAGTGTATTTTGATATTAAATTATGCTTATTCATAATTTCTTTAATTTTTCGTCTTGATAAATAAATTTCTTGGTTTTCTAATATTACTTTTAATCTTCTTGTTCCATAAACACATTTATTTTCTTTAAAAGCACTAATAATAGCTTCATCATAAATATTATTTTGAATTTTATTTTCTTTTTTCTTTAAATTAAAATAATATGTTGATTTAGAAATTTTTAAAAAATGACACATTGTGCGAATTTTATATTTAAACTTATTGTTTGTAATAATTTCTATTTTCTGCCTATTATTAGTGCTGCTTGCTTTAAAATATCATTTTCCATTCGTAATTGTTTTAATTCTTTTCTTAATTTAATTAATTCATTTTCTTCAACAGAACGATTATCTTTAGCTTTAAAACTACCTGAATTAGTAAATTGCTTAATTCAATTATAAGTAGCTGCTCTTGTAACATTATATTCTTTAGCAAGGTAAGATACTGATTTGCCGCTTTGATATAAAGCTACTATTTGTTTTTTAAATTCATCGGTATATGAATTAATATTGGCCATAATTATAGTTCCTTTCTTTCAACTAATTTGTTCACTTGTCTACGTAATTAGTGTCCAATAAAGTGTAACCCATCCATTTTGATGATCTAATAAAATATTTAAAATTTCATTAAAAACTAGTTTATTAATACCAGCTATTTTACGAAAATATTGATCCGGTTTATCTTTTAATTCAAAATATGTCATAAAATTTATCCTTAACTATTCAAATTTTATTTTAATAATAACAAAAAAATGAAAAGTTAACTAGTTATGCAGTAAGTCTAATATCAAAATACACTAAATTATCATTCAAAAATCATAATAACAAAGTAAATGATGAAAAAATCACTAATCTTGTGAATAGAAACTTTAATAATAGGCTTAAAAATGAAGTTATTGTCAGTGATTTAACTTATCTTCAAGTTAATGGTAAATGAAACTATATTTGCTTATTAATTGACCTATTTAACCGCGAAATTATTGGACATAGTGTAGGTACTAGAAAAGATGCCTTATTAGTACATCAAGCATTTATGCAATCAAATCGCTGTTTAAAAGATATTCAAATATTTCATAGTGATTGTGGTAATGAATTTAATAATAAAATTATTGATAAACTTTTACTAGCATTCAATATTACTCGCTCTTTAAGCAAAAAAGGTTGTCCTTATGACAATGCTGTTGTTGCTGAAGCAACTTTTAAAACTTTCAAAACTGAATTTATTAATGATAAAAATTTTAGATCATTAATCCAATTAAAATTAGAATTATTTGATTACATCAATTGATACAACAACATAAGAATCCACAGCACTTTAAACTACTTAACTCCAGTTAATTATCAAAAACAAATGTCTACCAAAAAATAGTCCTAAAAAGTGTTGCCATTCCAAGAATTAATCTCATCTTTACCAAAACCTGTATTAACTGATGTTATATTATTTTTAATTTTTAGTATTGTTTCACTACTTATTAACTCATCTATCTTATTTATTTATTTTATTTTTTCTATTATTTAATTCATCTTTTAAAATAGAAAACTGCGTTGATAATTTAATATCTAATTTTTCATTTTTTAAATTTTCTATTAGTTTATTTATTTTATTTTTTGTTTCTGGTTCTACTTTATTTTTAAACATTTCATTAGTTAACAAAGAGAATTTTTTCTTTATTCATGATGTAACTCTTTTAGTTTTATTTTTAAGCAAAGCAATGAGTTAATAACTATATTTAATTTATAAATATTTATTATATTAAATTTCTAAAACTTTTACATTTTATAAAGTATATGATGTTGATTGAAAATTGGCAACAAAAATTAAAATAAACTTCATTATGAAGTTTATTTTAATTAAAAAGTTTATAACTTTATAATTGATTACTGTTTTTACTGCTAGAACTTTTGCTTTCACTTGCAGAAGATTCACTATTTATTTTTGATTTATTTTGATCAAGTTCAAGAACATGACAAACATTTTGTTTTCTAGCTAAATTATTAATTGCTTTGTTTTTTCTATCAACGTTTTTATCATATGCAGCTATTTCTTCTTTAGTAAAATTTTGATTATTTTTTTTCATAACAATTTTATAGCTCCTTCCTCTTTTTTGAATATTTTTTCTACCTTAAATACTCAATAAAATTATATATTTTTATAAAAAATATACATAGAAAAATTTAATAAAAGTCACTTTTTTAAAAAATAACTATAAAATTAACCTTAACTTGTAGAAGGGCCTAAATGGCTCATTTCTCTAGTACTTGTTCTAGGTTGATTGTCAAGAGCGTTAACTGAACTTATATCAAGAGAACTAGATGAATTTGTAGCAAGTGGAATTGTAACATCTTTTTTAGTTTTAGTTATTACCTCATAATCAATATTCATCACTTTGCCTATTGTTTTATCTTTTCTATCATTTAATAAATCTTTTAAAATTGAAAACTTTGATGATAATTCAATATCTATTTTGTCACTTTTTAAATTTTCTATTAACTTTCTAACATTATTTTTAATGTCTACTTCTTCTTTTGTTTTAGCAATTTTTTTATTAATATTAAAAATTTTTATTTTACCCATTCATGAAAAAAAACTTTTTTTTCATTCATAATTCAACTTTTTTGGTTTTTTCTGATGCAAGAGTTCATATTCCTTTATTAACAATTCAAGCAAGACCAATTCCAATTATTGATAATAAAGTTTTTTCTCATAATATTGTTGATATAATAGGAACTAATGCTGGTACAGCAACAGGTATCGCTAAAAGTGTAAGAACCTGTTTAGGATCTTTTTAATAGAATTTAACTAAAACAAGAAATAATCATTTATAAATAGGTACTTAACCAATAATTTATTTTCTTTTTCATTTTTTTGTTAAAAAGATTTTATCATTTGAAAACTTATCGACTAAAAATCTATTTTTTATTATAAAATAACCATTATAATATAAATTTTATTAAAAATTAATCAAAAAAGATCCTAAACAGGTTCTAATACTTAATAAAGTAAGGGAAATACACAATATTCATTCTGATTTTAAAATTTTACTTTTTTTTGTTTCTAAATCTAAAAGAAATTCTTTAATTGGTTTTTTAGAAAAAGTTACATTATGTTTATTATCTGAAATTTTTTCAAATAATAAATGATCATTTTTATATTCATTAACATCATTATATTTTTTTATTTGCGTTCAAACTTGAAGTTGATCATCATGACCACTTTCAAAATATATTACTTCTTCAGTGATTGATCCATCATTATGAACTAAAGTTGTTAATAACCATTTTTTATTTTGTGCTTCTTCTCTGAATTTTTTAACTAATATAGAATCACATTTCATTCTTGGCATAAATTCTTCATTTTTAATTTTTTTAAAGTCAGAAGTTTTATTGAAAGAAGCAGAATTAGCAATTAATTCTTTAACTCCTTTTGTGTTAATAATTTTTGATTCATTTAAATCTTTTTCAATTTCAGTTTCAAGTTTGGTTATATTATCTTTTAATGCCTTTATATAATTATCATTTATAGCTAACTAAAGTAATGTTTACTCATATCTTGAAAAACAAAATCAATCGCTTTTTTAATATTTGGTCAATAATTTGGTAATATTTTTCTTATATTATGTTTTATAGCAAATCAAAAATGTTCAATTGGATTTAAATTAGGAGAATATGGCGGAAGAAATAATAGTTTGCATCCAGCATTTTCAATTAATTGTTGTGTTAATTTAGATTTATGAAACGTTGCATTATCTAAAACTATAATTTGTCCACGCTTTAATACTGGAATTAGTTTATTTTTAACATATGATTCAAAAATTTTACTATTGCAATGTCCTTCAAATGCTCATAAGGCTTTTAATTTACCTTTATTTAGTGAACCAATTATACTCATTCTCTTTATTTTATATGCGGGTTTATTATCAAATAATCTTTTACCTTTTTCAGATCAACCATATTTATAAAATTCATTATCATCAATTCCAGATTCATCAATATATACTAAATCTTCATTCATTATTTTAGCTATTTCTTTTAAAAAATCTTCTTGTTTATTTTTATCTCTTTGTTCATATAGAAAAGTTTTTTTTATATGTATAATTTAGTTTTTTAAAATAGTTATAAACTGTTTCTTTAGTCATATTTCCAAATTTATCAATTACTTTTTGAACTGTAACATCTTTATTTTCTGCTAAATAATTTTTTAATTCATCTAAATACTTTATTTTGTGGCTATGTCCTTTTTGATAATTCAAAATTGGTTTTATATGCCCAGTTTCTTTTTTTCTTTTTCTTCATAAAAATAAAGTCTTTCTAGTGATATTGAACACTTTACAAATTTCTTTAATTTTCATATTTTTACTTTCATAAGCTTCTATTACTTTTCTTCGTAAGTCTTCACTGTATGGTTTTGGCATAATTTAATCTTCCTAATCTATTTTAATTATTGCTGAATTGTACTTTTAAATTCAAAAACTGTTTAAATTACATATTATTATTTTACATTATTTATGAGTAAACATTACTTTAGTTAGCTATATAATTCTATATTCTAAATTTTTTTCATTATCTTTAATTAATTTTTTTAATTGTTTTTTGTTTTCTTTTATTTTATATTTAATTTCAACATATTCTCTAACTTTATTAATACGCATTTCTTCAGACATACTAGTACTAGATATATCCTTATTTATTTTTTCTAAATTTTTGTGAGCATTTTCAAGTTCATTTCTTATTTTTTCAATAGTAGCATTATTGTTTTCAATCAAAGAATCTATTCTAATTTTTCTTTCCTCTTTTTCAAATCTTAACTTTTTAATTAATTAATTTTTATTTATTTTGTTTATTAAGTATTGCCTTATTACCTAAAATTGTGACACAATTATACATATATTTTTTACTAATACTTGAATCACCATCAATATTATGTAATGAATCTTCACTATTAAGTTCTTCGAAAACATCAAAAAATTCTTCATCACTATCATCATTTAATGAATCATCATCAGACTCTTCCAAACCTTCCTCACCATCAAAAGTTGGATTTGGACTATCATTTTTTATTTTATTTTCAATCTTAGAACCTGTTTAGAATCTTTTTAATAAAACTGAAATAAAGGAAAGAACAACCATTTGTAAACTAGTATTTAGTTTTTTTTCACAATTTTTTCATAATCTTCTGTATTTTTCTAATCAAGCAAAGCTTCGTTCTACAATTCATCTTTTTGGTAATACTACAAAAGTATGTAGTTCATTGCGTTTTATAATTTCAACATTTGCATTTATGATTGTTTTGATTTCAGAAGCAAATTTTTCACCAGTATAACCAGCATCTACTATTATTTTTTGAACTGCAGAAAGATTTTCTTTTTCATTTTCAATCATTATTATAGCGCTATTACGATCTGTTTTTTCTGCTGTGGTTATGTAAATTGCATGTGGTAAACCTTGAGAATCAACAATAATATGACGCTTTATTCCTGAAATCTTTTTACCAGCATCATAACCTTTATTTTCAGTAGTATCTGTATTTTTAACACTTTGCGAATCAATTATACAAAAACTAGTTTGTTCTTTGCGATTATTGTTGATACGAACTTTTTTAACCAATTTTTTTTAAAATTAATTGCCATAAACTAGCTTCTTTACCGTTATTTTTACTTCAAATTTGAAAATAATAATATACAGTTTGTCATTTTGGAAAATTTTTTGGTAGCATTCTTCATTGACAACCACTTTTTAATACATATAAAATTGCACAAAATACTTCATATAAATCTAAACTTCTTGGTTTTGTTTTCTTTTTGCTATTTTCTAAAATTGTTTTTATGTTCTCAAATTGTTCTTTGGTGACATGACTTGGATAATTTTTATGCATAATATATACCTCTGATTTTAAAATATATAATCATTTTACATTATTTTCGAAAAGATTCTAAACAGGTTCTTAGAAAGATTTATTGTAAAGCCACCATGTCTTTCTTTTATACGAGCATCACTTTGAGCAAAAATATTTTCTGGATTATTTTCCATTATTCGCTGAAATGTTGTCGATTTTCTTTTATCATTATCACGCATTTTATACACCTTCTTAGAACCTGTTTAGGATCTTTTTAATAGAATTTAACTAAAACAAGAAATAATCATTTATAAATAGGTACTTAACCAATAATTTATTTTCTTTTTCATTTTTTTGTTAAAAAGATTTTATCATTTGAAAACTTATCGACTAAAAATCTATTTTTTATTATAAAATAACCATTATAATATAAATTTTATTAAAAATTAATCAAAAAAGATCCTAAACAGGTTCTTAGTAAAATAAAACCCATTTACTTACAAACAAAGCAATGGGTTAAAAAACTATATTTAGTTTTACACTTATTTTTTACCAAATTTTAGAAATTTTTACAATATTTTTTTATTTTCATATTATATAAATAATTTAAATATTATTAAATTTTGAGGTATATAATAATTATTTAAAATAAAAGAGTTACCAATAATGGTAACTCCTATTCACTGTTAGGTGCCAACCGCAATGAATATTTACTTACCCTTAACTAAGTAAGTATTTTTATTATACTACTAAAATAAAGTTTTTTTAGTTTTATTTACTAAAAAAAATTAAAAAGGTTTTAATTTTATATATTTTTGATATTTATAATTAACTATTAATATACAACTATATGCTTAATTAGTATTTAATTATTTATTTTTTGTAATTAAAAATATTATTTAAAACAACATTCTGAGTTACATAAAATTTCTTGAATAATTGATAAAAAACTATATTAGACTTACTGCATAACGTTTTTAAGTTTTAATGATAAATTATAAAATCCTGCAATTAAATTAAATCTTAAAAATATTCGTTTTCTACCTTTTCTAAATTTATAACCAATAATTTTAAAACTTTTAAAAATGCAAAAACATGTTCAATTTTTCTGCGAGTTTTATTAATAATCTTATTAAAAATTTTAATTTTACTTGTTTTAGGATTATTTTTACTAGTTTTAATGGGTAAAAATGTATTACTATGAATTTTTTGTAAACCTTGATAACCTTTATCTGCAAGAATTACAGTTTCTGACAAAAATTCTAACTTTGAATTTTTAAAAGTTTTAAAATCATGATTTTTACCAGTATCAGGAAAAATATTTAAAATTTCATTAGTATGTGCATTAATTATGGTTTGAAACTTAACAGTATGCATTCATTTTTTGCCAGAAAATCAATCTTTTTGATTATATTTTGGTCGTTCTGTTTCTACTTCTGTTACATCAATTATCAAAATTTTATTTTTGAATTCTTCTTTTTAAAAAAATATTTTTATTTGTTAAATTATTAAACTTATTATTATTTATTAAAATGTCTTCAATTGAACGAATATTTCGTAAAGCAGTAGTATCAACCATATCATACTCAGCACCAATACTATGATATGTACGATTTTCATATAAATATCTTAAAGTCATTACTAGTCTATCTTCTATTGACATTTTATATGGCCTTCCACCAGTGGTATTTTTTAGATTTTGATGATCTAATAAAATATTTAAAATTTCATTAAAAACTAGTTTATTAATACCAACTATTTTACGAAAATATTGATCCGGTTTATCTTTTAATTCAAAATATGTCATAAAATTTATCCTTAACTATTCAAATTTTATTTTAATAATAACAAAAAAATGAAAAGTTAACTAGTTATGCAGTAAGTCTATTCTTTAATTTTTAATAAAAAAAATGAAAATCTTTAAAAATATTTTCATAACTAAAAAGATCTTCAGAATAATGTTCCTTATTATTAACTTCAGTTTTAACTTCTTCAAAAAATATTTTTTTTGATTTTTGTTTTTGTGAAAAAAAACAACAATTTAGTTTATTTTTAAATTTTTTTGGACAATCTTCTATATTTTCTTCAAACAAATTTATTTCTTTGAAGAAATCAAATTTTTTTTTCAATTTTTCGGTTTTAACTTTATTTTGACATTTATCAAGTAATTTTTTTAACTTTAAAGGATTTGAAACTACATTTGAAAAACTTTCAACAATTGCATAGTTATTTATTACATTTTTATAAATTCTTGGAGTAGAATTTTGTTCATTAATTAAAGTTTTGTAATCATTATCATTAAAATCACAATTTTTTTTGCTTTTTTAATAAAATCATCAGTTAAAAATATTAATAAACCATTTTTTCCCCTTCGATGGAGGCTACCATATATTGATAATGAAGCTGCAATTTCTCAATCAATATGTTTTCTACATTTTGTATGTTTTCCTAAAATAACTATAGTAATATCTGAATCTTTTACATATTCTTCTCTAATAGTTTTAAATATCTTTTTAGGAGGCGATTGCGGATCAATATCACCTAGTTTTACAGATACGTCTTTCACTTCAAAATATTCTCCATAACATTGCAAAATTAATTCTGATAATTCATCCTTTGCTTTTTGTTCTCTTAAGTGATGATATGAAATAAAAATTTTTAACATTATTCATTAACCTCTTTTTTAACATTATTAAAAAAATATTTTTTATAAACTTTAATAAGTTTATACTTTATTATAAAATAATACTCACTAAAAGTAATATTTTTAACTTTTAAGTTTTATAAAATCTTATTATTAAAATAAAGTAAATATTATACAAATTTCAAGTAATTACTAGTATAATGATTTAAGAATAAAAAAGAATAATTAGTACAAATAAAACTTGTTATTTTAAAGGAGAATAATATACATGAATAAAAACTATAAAGATACATTATTAATGCCTCAAACTAACTTTGAAATGCGTGCTAATTTAACTATAAAAGAACCACAACTACAAAAATATTGACAAGACCAAAAAATATATCAACAACTAATTAACATAAATAAAAAATCTACGAAAACTTTTATCCTTCATGATGGACCTCCATATGCTAACGGTGATCTACATTTAGGACATGCATTAAATAAAATTTTAAAAGATATTATTGTTCGCTATTATAATAGTAGCAATTATTATGCACCCTATATTGCAGGTTGAGATACGCATGGTTTACCTATTGAAACAGCAGTTACTAATTCAGGAATTAATCGTAAAACAATAGCAGTATCAGATTTTAGAAAACAATGTCAAAAATATGCAGAACTGCAAGTTGCTAATCAAATTAATCAATTTAAAACATTAGGATTATTAACAGATTTTGAAGATCATTATGTTACTTATGATAAAAAATATGAATCTGAACAAATTAAAGTTTTTGCTAAAATGGTAGAAAAAAAACTAGTATATCGTAATTTATATCCTGTATATTGATCACCATCAAGTGAAAGTGCCTTAGCTGAAGCTGAAGTTGAATATTTAACAAAAACTAGTGCTGCTATTTATGTTGCCTTTTTACTAAATGATGAAAAAAAAATATTTAACTTACCTACCTCACTAGTAATTTGAACAACAACACCATGAACCATTCCTAGCAATCAAATGTTAGCAGTAAATGAAGAATTTACATATAGTATTATTAAGACTAATGAACAACAATATATTATTGCACAACCATTGATTGATTCTTTTACTAAAGCAAACAACATCACCGATTTTATAATTGTTAAAACAATTTCTGGTAAAGATTTAATTGGATTAACAGCATTACATCCATTATATCAAAGAAAAACCCCAATTGTTCATGGTTCTCATGTTACTATAAATGATGGAACTGGAATTGTTCATACTGCTCCAGCATTTGGTGAAGAAGATTTTGATTTAGGATTAAAACATAATATCAAAATTCTTTGTCCAATTAATGATCAAGGTCAATTTACAGCAGAAATCAATGATGAACAATTAGTCAATAAGTTTTATGATGATACTAATAAAATTATTCTTGAACGCTTAAAAAATAATGGTACATTAATTGGTATGAAATGATTTAAACATCAATATCCACATGATTGACGAACTAAAAAACCCGTTATTTATCGTGCTACTTTACAATGATTTATCGCTATTGAAAAAATCAAACCATTACTTACTAAAAATATTAATAAAGTAAATTTTGTTCCTGAATGAGCAAAAAAAAGAATGTTATTAATGACAAATAATCGCTATGATTGATGCATTTCTCGTCAACGTGCTTGAGGATTACCAATTCCAATTTTTTACACTGAAAAAAAAGAACCAATCATGGATATAAACCTTATTAATCATGTGGCTGATTTATTTTCTAAACATGGTTCAAATATTTGATTTGAAAAAGAAGCAAAAGATTTATTACCACCTAAATATCAACATAAAGATAGCCCAAATGGTATTTTTTATAAAGAACAAGATATCATGGATGTTTGATATGATAGTGGTGTTTCCCACTTAGCAGTTATTAAAAATAATAATTTACCTTGACCAGCAGATTTATATTTGGAAGGTAATGATCAATTTCGTGGTTGATTTAATTCAAGTTTAACAACAGGAACTATTACTAATAATAGTAGTCCCTATAAAAACTTGTTAGCACATGGTTTTGTAACTGATGCTAAAGGCAATAAAATGTCAAAATCAATTGGTAATGTTATTAGTGTTAAATCAATTTGTGATACTAATGGTGCTGATATTTTACGATTATGAGTAGCCAGTGTTGATTTTACTGATGATACAAGAATTGGTACTGAAATTTTAAAACAAGTTAGTGAAAACTATCGTAAAATCAGAAATATTTTTCGGTTCTTACTAGGTAATTTATTTGATTTAGATATCAAAACTATTGAAAATAAAACAGAAGAAGAAATTATTAATAGTTTATCAGAAGTTGATCAATATATTTTAAATAAATTAAACGGATTAGTGACTAAAATTAATGAAAATTATCAAACTTACCAATTTAATACTATCTATCATTTAATTTTAAATTTTGTTACTAATGATTTGTCTGCTTTTTATTGTGATTTTACTAAAGATATTTTATATGTTAATAGCAAAAATGACATTAGAAGAAAACAAGTACAAATAACAATGTTTTTAATAGTAAAAACTTTAATTGGTTTATTAGCCCCTATTTTACCACACACTACTGAAGAAGCATTCCAAAGTTTAACTAAAAAAGATTTAAACACAAGCAGTGATTCTATTCATTTAAAAAAATTTCCACAACCATGAAATTTAAACAAACCAACAAAACTAATAGAAAAATGAGAATATTTTATTAACTTTAAAAATGAAGTTAATAAAGTTATTGAACAAACTAAAAAAGACAAAATTGTTAAAACAGCCCTAGAAACAATAGTAACTATTATTTTTAAAGATAATCATAATATCTTATCAACAATTGATGAAAAAGAATTAGCACAATTATTAATTGTTAGTGAAGTTAATATTAATTATAATAATAGCAACGTTAATGATTGAACTATTAATGTTAAAACAAAAGATGGTACTAAATGTCCTCGCTGTTGATTAATTGTTAATGAAACAAAAGAAGATGTTTGTAATCGTTGTTTTGAAGTGTTATCCTTAATAATGTAAATAACTAATATTAGTTTAGAAAGAAGTAATTATGGAATTTTCTTGATTAGCAATTAAAAATCATTTAAAAACACGTGATTGAAAATGATTAACTAAAATAATTTGTTTTTGCGCAATTATTATTCTAATTGTCACTGATCAAATGATAAAATTAGCAGTACAAAATGGAATAAAAGCTGGTGAAGAATATAAATTCATACCCGGATTTATTAATTTAAAATTTATTATTAATTATGGTTCTGCTTTTAGTTTTTTTCAAAATCAAAGAATCTTTCTAATAACTTTTGCTTTTCTAGTAGCAATTGCTAGTAGCACCTGACTATTATTTACTAAATCTATTAACAGAGCACTAGGTCTCAGTTTTGTTATTGCAGGAACAATTGGTAATTTAACAGATAGATTTTTACACAAAGGTGGTGTTATTGACTTTTTATTATGACAACTATTCCCACCATATACTATTTTTAATACTGCGGATATATTCATTACCATTGGTATCACAATTATTATTCTACAAATAATTATTGGAACCATAATTAATGCCTATCAAGAAAAGTTTGGAGAACACAATAATGAAGTCAACAATGGAACATTTACAACAATCATCAATGACAGAAAATCAAAAGATGATAAAACTAAAATATCATGAAAACAAAAATATCCGCATCGACAAATATTTAGCAATGGTATTAACAGAACATCATTATTCACGAAATTTTATCCAAAATTTAATCACTAATGGGCAAGTAATAGTTAATAATAAAACTATTTCATCAGCTAACTTATTATTAAAAAATAATGATGAAATAAATATTATTATTAATAATGACAAAGAGAACACTTTAAAAGCAACTGCAATTGATTTTGAAATAGTTTATGAGGATAATGAAATTCTTGTTATTAACAAACCTAGTAATTTGGTTGTCCACCCAGGAGCAGGTAATTGAGATAATACTTTAGTTAACGGATTATTATTCCAATCTAAAATTGAAAATATTGAAGAAAATAATTTACGTCCAGGCATTGTTCATCGTATTGACAAACAAACGACAGGATTATTATTAGTAGCTAAAAATAAAATTAGTCATCATATTTTAGCAGAACAATTACAAAAACATGAAATTAAACGAATTTATATTGCATTAGTTCATGGTACAATTAAAGGTAGATCAGGAACCATTAAAGCGCCTATTGCTAGAAGCAATAATAATCGTCTAAAAATGATGGTCAATGAACAAAATAGTAAGAAAGCAACTACTCATTTTACAGTTATTGAGCGATTTAAAGACTATACTTTAGTTCAATGTCAATTAGAAACTGGTCGAACACACCAAATTCGTGTTCATTTTGAGTGAATTGAACATCCAATTGTAAATGACCCTTTATACAGCAAGTTTAAATTGGAAAATGCTAATATTGGACAATACTTACATGCTAAAGTCATTACTTTTACTCATCCCACAACTAAAAAAGTTATGACTTTTGAATGTAATTTACCTGATTTTTTTGAAAATAAATTACAATTATTACGAAAGGAAAGTGTTAAATAATGGATGATAATATTCTAGATATTTTAGGTTTACAATTAGTTGATTATTTTATTAGTCATCAAGATTATCGACCATTTAATGTTCCTAAAAAATTAAAACTAAATGTTAAAGGTGAAGTATATCTAACTAATAAAGATAGTAATACTTATCATATCATTAAAATTATTAAAGAAAATAATTTTAATCCTCACCATTTAAAAAACAAAGATGAAGTTTATGAAATTTTACATAAACAATTAGCAGATGAAGGTGTTAAAGATATTCTTTATTTAATGGTTATCTTAAATGATGATAACCAAAACGAAAATCGAATGTCACCAGCAGTTGATGTTATTATTGCTACTAGTGATAAAATTGTTCAAGAATTATCTAAATTTTATCCTAGTATTACTAAATTTATTAAGGTAGACTTACCCCAACTTGAAACTGAAACTGAAAATAATGAAGAGACTAATGAAGATAATAGTACTGAAACTTTAAGTGATAATTGAAAAAAAGTTAATTTTCAAAACCGTCGTTACTTAAGCGAAACATTAAAAAAATGTACTAATGCTAATTTGGCAGTTACCTGATTTCTTTTTATAATTCCTATTATTACACTTGTTGTTTTTCTAGTAATTATAAATCTTAGTCAAGATGATTGATTAGCATTAGATTATAAACAACAACATTTGCTTTTTGGTGCCAATTATCATAACTTAATATTTGGTGCTTATCAATATTGAAGGTGATTAATTTATCCATTTGCTGGTAATGATATAAATCCTTCAGCTCCTATTAATTTAATATTTTCACTTTGAATGTTTTATCGTGTTGGAAGATTTGTTGAAGGATTTTATGGATGATGAAAAGCAATTTTCATTTGAATTGGTGCAATGATTCTAACCGGTATTTTACAAAGTGTTGTTGATAATATTAATATAATGTCAGGATTTTGAGTTTTTCCTGTAATTTCATTAGGAGCAATGTTACCTTTCATTTGAAATTATAAATTATTTAAAACTCCAATCATGAGTCGTTTCTTTACAACTATTTTATTAATGTTAATATTTTGATTTATAACTGATCAACAAGTAGTGACATTATTATATTGAATGATTGCTTTTGTCACAGGATGATTATTTGCTTCTTTAATCGGATATCATAATCGTAAAATAACTGTTGTGTATTATGCTTTTAGTCCAATTGCTATTGGTTCATTAGTATTATTTGCTGGTTTACTTTGAGGTTTAAATAATTATTATCCTGTTAATGATAATAATTATACTTTAGAAGTATTAAAACAATATCAAAAACTTGGTTTAATTAGTCAAAGTACTATTAATAGTATTATGCTTAATTACTTTCATATACAAGTATAAAATTCTATATTTTTTTTAATGCGTCAAATAAATACTTTTCTTCCTCTTTTGTAAGAAGATTAGTATTAATAACTATTTGTCTACTATTAATATCAATAATTTTAAAATCTATAGCAATATATGAATAATTATTAAAATTAATTTTTAATCTTTCTGATCATTCAACTATCATAAAATTATTCATCATTATTTCATAATATTCTTCTAAATGAGGATTAATTAAACGATAAGCATCCATATGAATTAAATTTCATTCATATTTAGTTTGATACTTATTTCAAATAATAAAAGTTGGTGAATTAATAATATTTTTAACTCCAAGTAAATTACCAATTAATTTAGTAATTTGCGTTTTACCACTACCAAGCGGACCATTTAATAATAAAATTAAATTTGGTTTAGCAATTTTAGCAATTATTTTGGCAAGAGTATTAGTGTCATCTAAATTTTTTAATATATATACATTCTTTTTCATAATAACCTTCTTTGATAATTATTTTATACTTTACAAACTATTATACAAAAAAATAACATATAACAAAATGAAATACAAATATTTAAGACTTACTGCATAACGTTTTTAAGTTTTAATGATAAATTATAAAATCCTGCAATTAAATTAAATCTTAAAAATATTCGTTTTCTACCTTTTCTAAATTTATAACCAATAATTTTAAAACATTTTAAAAATGCAAAAACATGTTCAATTTTTCTGCGAGTTTTATTAATAATCTTATTAAAAATTTTAATTTTACTTGTTTTAGGATTATTTTTACTAGTTTTAATGGGTAAAAATGTATTACTATGAATTTTTTGTAAACCTTGATAACCTTTATCTGCAAGAATTACAGTTTCTGACAAAAATTCTAACTTTGAATTTTTAAAAGTTTTAAAATCATGATTTTTACCAGTATCAGGAAAAATATTTAAAATTTCATTAGTATGTGCATTAATTATGGTTTGAAACTTAACAGTATGCATTCATTTTTTGCCAGAAAATCAATTTTTTTGATTATATTTTGGTCGTTCTGTTTCTACTTCTGTTACATCAATTATCAAAATTTTATTTTTGAATTCTTCTTTTTAAAAAAATATTTTTATTTGTTAAATTATTAAACTTATTATTATTTATTAAAATGTCTTCAATTGAACGAATATTTCGTAAAGCAGTAGTATCAACCATATCATACTCAGCACCAATACTATGATATGTACGATTTTCATATAAATATCTTAAAGTCATTACTAGTCTATCTTCTATTGACATTTTATATGGCCTTCCACCAGTGGTATTTTTTAGATTTTGATGATCTAATAAAATATTTAAAATTTCATTAAAAACTAGTTTATTAATACCAACTATTTTACGAAAATATTGATCCGGTTTATCTTTTAATTCAAAATATGTCATAAAATTTATCCTTAACTATTCAAATTTTATTTTAATAATAACAAAAAAATGAAAAGTTAACTAGTTATGCAGTAAGTCTATAATAAAAAATGTTTAATGGTAATTATTTTTAGAAAATAATATTATATTTTTAAAAAATAAATATTTTTATAAAAGTTAGTTATTTTATTTTGTAATCTATAATTTTGTGTAAAAATAATTATTAAATCTTTGATAATACTTGTTTTTTTAAATAAGTTTCTATATAATTATTAATGCTTTAAGCAATGTAGTCCCGGTAAAAATTACACTGTAAGGAGAAAAAAATGCGTCAAACAACAATGAATTTCAGTAACATTGAAAAAAAATGATATGTTATTGATGCCAGTGGTTTAATTTTAGGACGTCTTGCAACTAAAGTTGCAATGATATTGCGTGGTAAAAATAAACCTTCATTTACACCACATTTAGATTGTGGAGATTATATCATCATTATTAATGCAAACAAAATTAAATTAACAGGTAATAAATTACAAGATAAGAAGTACTATAACCATTCACAATATCCTGGTGGATTACGTGTACGTAATGCACAAAGTATGATTTGTAAAGATGCTTCTGAATTAGTAGAAATAGCGATTAAGGGTATGCTACCAAATACTACCTTAGGTCGTAAGCAATTTACACATCTTCATGTTTATAACCATGATCAACATCAACATCAAGCCCAAAACCCTGAAGTTTTAATATTAGGTCAAGAGGAGTAGACTTTTATGACAACATCTAATAAACCCGTAACTTATTCAAGTTCAGGCGGACGTAAAACGTCAACTGCCCGTGTTCATTTAAAAAATACTGGTCAATCAAAAATATTAATTAATGGTTTTGAGCCTTTAAAATATTTAGAACAAGAAATCTTAGTTCAAGATATGTTATTGCCTTTAAAAGTAACTAATACGTTAGAAAACTTTGATATTAATATCAAAGTTGAAGGCGGCGGAAGAACTGGTCAAGCTGGTGCAGCACGTTTAGCTTTATCTAATGTTTTAGTTAAGGTGTCAGAAGATTATCGAACATTATTAAGACAATTTGGATTATTAACTCGTGATGCACGTAAAAAAGAACGTAAAAAATATGGTTTAAAAGCAGCCAGAAAAGCACCACAATTTTCAAAACGTTAATATAATAAAAAAAGAGTCTCAGACTCTTTTTTTATTATCTAATATTTTTTTATTATTTTTATAGTATTACTAGAATTTTATATATTATTTTTGCTTATAATTTATTTCTTTATTTAAATAACTTTCTTTTTTTAATTTGTATTTCTTTAGATAAATTGGAGGTGTTTTTATTGTAAACACTATATATAGCTAACTAAAGTAATATTTACTCATAAATAATGTAAAATAATAATATGTAATTTAAACAGTTTTTGAATTTAAAAGTACAATTCAGCAATAATTAAAATAGATTAGGAAGATTAAATTATGCCAAAACCATACAGTGAAGACTTACGAAGAAAAGTAATAGAAGCTTATGAAAGTAAAAATATGAAAATTAAAGAAATTTGGAATGGCAACACTTTTTAGGACTATTTTTTGGTAGACATTTGTTTTTGATAATTAACTGGAGTTAAGTAGTTTAAAGTGCTGTGGATTCTTATGTTGTTGGAATGGCAACACTTTTTAGGACTATTTTTTGGTAGACATTTGTTTTTGATAATTAACTGGAGTTAAGTAGTTTAAAGTGCTGTGGATTCTTATGTTGTTGTATCAATTGATGTAATCAAATAATTCTAATTTTAATTGGATTAATGATCTAAAATTTTTATCATTAATAAATTCAGTTTTGAAAGTTTTAAAAGTTGCTTCAGCAACAGCATTGTCATAAGGACAACCTTTTTTGCTTAAAGAGCGAGTAATATTGAATGCTAGTAAAAGTTTATCAATAATTTTATTATTAAATTCATTACCACAATCACTATGAAATATTTGAATATCTTTTAAACAGCGATTTGATTGCATAAATGCTTGATGTACTAATAAGGCATCTTTTCTAGTACCTACACTATGTCCAATAATTTCGCGGTTAAATAGGTCAATTAATAAGCAAATATAGTTTCATTTACCATTAACTTGAACATAAGTTAAATCACTGACAATAACTTCATTTTTAAGCCTATTATTAAAGTTTCTATTCACAAGATTAGTGATTTTTTCATCATTTACTTTGTTATTATGATTTTTGAATGATAATTTAGTGTATTTTGATATTAAATTATGCTTATTCATAATTTCTTTAATTTTTCGTCTTGATAAATAAATTTCTTGGTTTTCTAATATTACTTTTAATCTTCTTGTTCCATAAACACATTTATTTTCTTTAAAAGCACTAATAATAGCTTCATCATAAATATTATTTTGAATTTTATTTTCTTTTTTCTTTAAATTAAAATAATATGTTGATTTAGAAATTTTTAAAAAATGACACATTGTGCGAATTTTATATTTAAACTTATTGTTTGTAATAATTTCTATTTTCTGCCTATTATTAGTGCTGCTTGCTTTAAAATATCATTTTCCATTCGTAATTGTTTTAATTCTTTTCTTAATTTAATTAATTCATTTTCTTCAACAGAACGATTATCTTTAGCTTTAAAACTACCTGAATTAGTAAATTGCTTAATTCAATTATAAGTAGCTGCTCTTGTAACATTATATTCTTTAGCAAGGTAAGATACTGATTTGCCGCTTTGATATAAAGCTACTATTTGTTTTTTAAATTCATCGGTATATGAATTAATATTGGCCATAATTATAGTTCCTTTCTTTCAACTAATTTGTTCACTTGTCTACGTAATTAGTGTCCAATAAAGTGTAACCCATCCACTTTATATATAAATATTGATGATGGACATAGAAAATTTAAGTTTAATGAAAAACATAATACTAAAAATTGTAAAAAATGTTCTATGAGATTACTAGTATTTTGTACTGGTAAAAAGAAAATGGAAAATTAATTAATAAAAGAGCTGTATGTAAAATAAGAGTATCAAAAACAGAAATTGGTGCAGAAAAAACAGCTAAATTAATTCAAACATATGGTAATTTATATTTTGAAAACTTTGACCAAGCAAATTTAATAGTTTGTGGAGATAGTGCAAAATGAATTAGAAAAACTGCTACAATTTTAAATGCTAAATTTATTTTAGATAAATTTCATGCTTTTCATGTTTTATTTCTTGGAATAATGGCTGGAAGAAGAAAAAATAAAATTGATAAATTACACTATGAAAATGCAATAAATTTATTTGCCAAAGGTCAATATTATGAATTAATTGATTTTTTACAATCATTAACTTTGCAATATAAAAAATTAAAAGTTGGTTATTTTATTAATGCAAAAGATGGTGTATTAAACCAAGCACTAGTTGAAAATATTGGTTGCTTTACTGAAACTAATATTAAACAAATTTTAAAACATATGATTGGTGATAGAACCTATAACATTGATATGTATACAAAAATGGTTAATTTTAAATGCTATCAAATAAATACTGCCATCCAATTATTATAAATTAAAATTAAAGATTTTAAAAAAACCAAAAATAAAATAAAACTTATTAAAGTTTACTTTAATAAGAATTTTTGAGTTATAAAAGTAAGTATTATTGTTGACTAATATTTTTCAAGTGTTAAGATTAACGTACAATTGCATATTGAAGTCAAAATTATTCTCGTCTAACTTTATAATTTTAAGACAAATTTGAATATTATTGACAACATCGGTAAGCTCCCATTATAAAAACTAAATAAACTTCATAAGCAATATTTTGATCATAAATAGAAGGTAAAGCAATAATAATATCTTTATTAATATTTAAAAATTTACTTTTAATATTATCAACTTTTACATCATAATTATTCATATTTTTTCTCCTTAATTTATTGATAATTTCCTAACAAAGAATAATTCATTATTCTAATATAAAAATTAAAATTAGTTTGTTCTAAACGCATAGCGCATTTAACCAATTCATCTAAAATTATCAACTTATTAGTAAATAAAGTTTCATATGAAAAAAAAGCTTTTAAATTTAAATCAGTACTATCTTTTGTCAGCAATGTTTTTCTAGTTTCTAAATCCAATAAATAAAATAACATTAATAAACTTCCAAACTCATAATTATTTTTTATGTTTGTTTCATTCTTAGTTAAATTAATAAAAATATTACCACTAATATTTACCAATCTTTTAATTATTAGCAAACTTTCTTTTTTCAAATTAGAATTATTTATCAAAAAATCAGGTACTACTACTTTTGAAGTATCATCAAACCAAACTTTTATTTGATCTTTACATCCAAGTAATAATAAAAGTTCCTTGGCATTTTGATAATCATCTAACTGTTTTTCTTGACGCTTAAAAGTAGGAATTAAAGCAGAAATAGTTAATATAAAATTTGCAACTAATCTTAAATATTCTTTATAAGAAATTTTATTGAAATATAAATAAACACTTATTATTTTCATAAACATTAAATTTTGATTACTATTAAATATTAAGTTATAAGTATTACGATAATCTTTTGCTTTTAAATGACCTAATTTTTTTTTAATTTCGCGCTTAAAAAAATAATTACTTTTTAAAAGCAAAAGATGGTTAAATAATCGATATTCGGGAATCATTTTTTACTTCCAATCTAATTATATATTTTTAAATTTAATCTTAAAATAATTATAACATTGAAATAAATAAGTACATAATGTTACTTATTTATTATATTTAATTGCCAATAATATCATTGATAATTAATTATATTTAATATATAAATTTAAAAAGTTATTATTTAAAATAACTTTTTAAATCCATTCTTAATTAAAATCTTTTTTTTCATAAAGAATTTATTGATCTCAAAGAAGAACTTAATTTTTCTTCTGCTTTATCTTCATTTGGCAAACTAAAACAAGATTGATTTTTTTCAATATCTTTTTCAAAACCAAGATCACTATATTGACTATTAACTCTTGAAATTAATTCTTTTTTACTAGAAAAAGGATTCTTTTCATCAAATTGCTTTGATATTTCATTTTCTGAAATAAAATTTAATTTATCAAAAATTTCTTCATTTTTTTCATTTGTAATTTTATTAATCAAACTGACTTGTAAATTAATAATATTTTCAAAAATATTTAATTTTGAATTTTTAAATGGTTGTGCATTTTTTTCATTTTCATCAATTTCTTCTATTAAAGTTTTTATATTTAATTCTGTTTCTTTAATTTGTTTATTAATATTTGAAAATAGTTGTATTTTTTTTGATTTTTTTAGTTTTTTTAAACGTTTAATTTTATTTTCTAAAGATTCAATTTGCTCAACTATTTCTTCACTTTTTTTCTCAATAAAAAATATTTCTTTATCCAAGTCTTCTTTTGCTTTTTTTAATATATTAATTTTTTCGATTAACATTTTTTTCTCCTTTTAAAATTAAAAAAACCCATTTACTTATAAATAAAGCAATAGGTTAAAAACTATATTTAGTTTATAAATTAAATTATACTTACTTTTTTATTTTTAATTATTATTTTTATTTTTTTCACTAATATGTTTTAAAAAAAGTATTTTAACTAGTTAAAATACTTTGTTGTAAAATAGGAGGTACTGTAGAAAAACTTTTCGCAAAATTATTTATTAAATTTTGACTAAAACAACAACTTCCAAATATTTTAGCATCTTCTTCATTAAAATTACTATCTTTAGTTAACAATATATCATCTTCTTGCTCGGATTCAGAAAGTACTTCAATATGACCATCATCATCACTATTATATCCAGAAGAATTTTGTTCTAATGAAGAATCATTATTAATAGGATCTACTATTTTTGCTATTTGATTTTTTAAATTATCTAAGAACCTGTTTAGAATCTTTTTAATAAAACTGAAATAAAGGAAAGAACAACCATTTGTAAACTAGTATTTAGTTTTCTTTCACAATTTTTTCATAATCTTCTGTATTTTTCTAATCAAGCAAAGCTTCGTTCTACAATTCATCTTTTTGGTAATACTACAAAAGTATGTAGTTCATTGCGTTTTATAATTTCAACATTTGCATTTATGATTGTTTTGATTTCAGAAGCAAATTTTTCACCAGTATAACCAGCATCTACTATTATTTTTTGAACTGCAGAAAGATTTTCATTTTCATTTTCAATCATTATTATAGCGCTATTACGATCTGTTTTTTCTGCTGTGGTTATGTAAATTGCATGTGGTAAACCTTGAGAATCAACAATAATATGACGCTTTATTCCTGAAATCTTTTTACCAGCATCATAACCTTTATTTTCAGTAGTATCTGTATTTTTAACACTTTGCGAATCAATTATACAAAAACTAGTTTGTTCTTTGCGATTATTGTTGATACGAACTTTTTTAACCAATTTTTTTTAAAATTAATTGCCATACACTAGCTTCTTTACCGTTATTTTTACTTCAAATTTGAAAATAATAATATACAGTTTGTCATTTTGGAAAATTTTTTGGTAGCATTCTTCATTGACAACCACTTTTTAATACATATAAAATTGCACAAAATACTTCATATAAATCTAAACTTCTTGGTTTTGTTTTCTTTTTGCTATTTTCTAAAATTGATTTTATGTTCTCAAATTGTTCTTTGGTGACATGACTTGGATAATTTTTATGCATAATATATACCTCTGATTTTAAAATATATAATCATTTTACATTATTTTCGAAAAGATTCTAAACAGGTTCTAAGAACCTGTTGAAAAAATTCTTTATTAATTTTAATTAATCGATTATTAACAAAAAATAATTTTTTTAAAAGAATATTAGTTTTTTTAATAATTTTTAATTTTTTAATTTTTAACAATTTAATAATATTTTTATTATTATTTATCCTTTGTTTCAAACATTCTCTATTAATTTTTATTTCTTTAATTTGCTTATCAATATTTTTGTTTTTATAATATTTAAAAATACCAAAAGTAAAAACATTTAAAAAAGTTAGTTTTCAATTTTTTTGTTTTTTTGTTTTTTTAGAACTTTAATATTTTTTTCTAATACTTTAATTTCTCCTATTAATTTTATATTTTTATCTTCTTCATCAAATATTTGTCCAGTTAATTCATTGATTTCTTCATCTAATGTAAAAAATTCCTCCTCTTCGATTAATGAAATATTTAATTTTAATTCTGTATTTTTTTTATCAATATAAGATATTTTTTCATCTAATTCATTAATTTCTTTATCTAATAGTAAAAAAGATTCTTCTTTAGTTAATGGCATATATACTTCTCCTTTTTAAAAACAAAAGAACCCATTTGTTTTAAAAAAACAATGGGTAAAAACTTATATTAAGTTTATTAAAGTATATTATACTTTATTTTTTTATTTTTTAACTATTAATTTTAAAGAAATAGTTATATTGAACAAAAATATTGGATTATAAAATAAAAACTATCTTTAAAATAATATAATATATTTATATTAGAAATATAGTTATTAACTAAATTCAATCATATACTAGTTATAATTACTTATTTATTTTATCTAAAACACCATTAATGTATTTATAAGCATCATTTGGACAATAAGTTTTAGTTATAATAATAGCTTCATTAATAATAATTTTTTTATCTATTTTAGTATGGACAATTTCATACACTGCTAAAATTAAAATTGCTTGTTCAATTGGTTTTAAATTTTCAAAATCTCATCCTTGTTTTAAATTTTTATTAATTAAATCTATTAAATCATATTCATAATCAATTATTTTATTTAATATCTCACATTGTTCAGTAATTAAACTCTTACCTTCTTCTTCAAAAAGAAATTGTTTAAATGCTTGTTGTGATTGGCCTTCAAGGAAATATTGATATAATACTTCCATCATGCCAATTCTTTTATGATGCTGGGTTATCTTCTTTTGTTCTTGCATTGTTGATTTCTACTTCTTTAGTTTGAGCAATAAATATTATATGAATATTTAATAAAAATAAATTTAAAGCTGATTCAGTACGTCTTAAAATTAAATTATTAATTTTATTTTTTAAATTTACTAAATCTTCATTTGGATTAACAATTAATTTTATTCGCACAACAATATTATTATTAATAGCAGTAATATCATTTGTTTCTAACATTAGAACTTCAACATCTTCTAATGTTAATTGATAGTTATCATTAATTAATAACATATAAATAAATTTTTTAATAACTAACGAAGATAATTTTAATGTTCCAACTTTACTTTCTTCAATAAGTATTTCCATAATATTCACCTTTCTTAAGCGCGAGTTTTGTATTTCCCTTCATCTGTACTTACTACAATTTTATCACCATTATTAATAAACATTGGTACTTGTAATTGTAAACCAGTTTCTAAAATAGCTGTTTTTGTCGTATTAGAAACACTATTTCCATTTACTCCTGGTGGAGCATCAACAACCGCTAATACTACCGAAGGAGGTAAATCAATACCTAATATTTCTAAATTTTTATAAACCCTTAATGATACTTCATTACCAGGAACTAAAAATTTTTTTTCTCATGATAAGCGCGATTGATCAATCCTAATTTCATTATAATCTTCATTATCCATAAAAACTGAATACATACCATCATCATAACTATAAATTGCTGGTCGTTTATCAATAATAGCTGGATAAACTGTATCACCACCGGTAAAAGTAATACTAATAATAGCTTGTGTTCTTAAATTTTTTGCTTTTACTTTCACATGCGCTTGTCCACGTCCACTTTTAGAATGTGCTGATTCAATAACTATTAAAATATCAGTTTTATTATGTAAAAAAGTAATTCCTGGTTTAAAATCATTAACGTTAATCATTTTTATTTTTTCTCCTTTCAAATATCAATTTCACGAGATGATTTTGTTAAAATTTGATAACCATCTTTAGTAACTAAAATATCATCTTCAATTCTAACACCACCTAAATTAGGAATATAAATACCTGGTTCAACAGTAATAACCATTCCCGGAACTAAAATAGTAGATTCATTTTTAATAACTCAAGGTGATTCATGAATTTCAATACCAAGTCCATGACCAGTACCATGAGTAAAATATTGTTCATAACCCTTTTCTTTAATATATTCTCTACAAATCTTATCAATTTCACCAATAGCTATACCTGGTTTTACAGCCTTAATTCCTGCCATTTGTGCTGACTTAACTATTTCATGAATTTCAATTAATTTTGGATTAACTTTACCAATCGCAAAAGTTCTAGTCATATCTGAACAAAAACCTTCATATACACAACCAAAGTCACAAGTAATTAACTCATTATTGCCAATTTTTTTATTACTAGCTTTACCATGAGGCATTGCTCCTCTTTCTCCAGAAGCAACAATAGTATCAAATGATGCTTTTGTTGCACCATTTTTAACAAATGAACGTAATATTATATCTTCAACATCTTTTTCACTAACACCAGGTCGGATAAAGCTTAAAACTTCATTAAAAGCCAAATCACCAATAGCACAAGCTTTTGCAATTCGTGCAATTTCGATTTCATCTTTAATCATTCTTAATGAACTAACATAAATTGGAACAAATTCAATATCTTTAATTTCTTGCTTTCAATTTTCTAATTGAGCAATAGTAATATATTCTGCTTCAAAACCAATTTTTTTAATTTTTTGTGATTTTAATAAATCTTTCAACGAAGTAAAAATATTACTAAATTGAATGCATTTAACATTTTTGGCATTTTCTTTTCCCTCAGTAATATATCTTCCATCTAATAATAAATTTGCATCATTTTTGCTAATCAATAAATAACCTAACGTTGAAATAAAATCACTATATCAAAAGCGATTTTCGGGAGAGTAAAATAACATAGCATCTATTTTATTTTTGGTTAATATTGTTTCAATAATTTCTTTTTTATTTAAATTTTTCATTTTAAATTCAATCCTTTTAATAAATCATTAATTAATAACTAAGTATATTGTACTGCAAATTAAAGAAAAGAAATAAGTAAAACTTATTTCTTTTCTTTATGTAGTGTATGTTGATTACAACGAGAACAATGTTTTTTTGTTTCTAATTTTTCAGGCTTAGTTTTTTTATTACGATCAGCAATATAATTTTCTTCTTTGCAAACTTCACATCTTAAAGTTAATCCATCACGCATTGTGCGCCTCCTTAATAATAATTGAGTTATATACAATACAATATTATTGCATAATTAAATAGTTAGTTCAATTAAATAAAGGAATTATTTTTAAACTTCCTTATATGAAAAAATGTTACTAATATTAAAAATAAAAAATATCAGTAACTAGGTAATTATTTAAATAATATTATTTAAAACACTTGATATCAATATAAGTCATCAGTTTTATACTGTATAAAAATACTAACTGTTTTATTATATAGCTAACTAAAGTAATGTTTACTCATATCTTGAAAAACAAAATCAATCGCTTTTTTAATATTTGGTCAATAATTTGGTAATATTTTTCTTAGAACCTGTTTAGAATCTTTTCGAAAATAATTTAAAATGATTATATATTTTAAAATCAGAGGTATATATTATGCATAAAAATTATCCAAGTCATGTCACCAAAGAACAATTTGAGAACATAAAATCAATTTTAGAAAATAGCAAAAAGAAAACAAAACCAAGAAGTTTAGATTTATATGAAGTATTTTGTGCAATTTTATATGTATTAAAAAGTGGTTGTCAATGAAGAATGCTACCAAAAAATTTTCCAAAATGACAAACTGTATATTATTATTTTCAAATTTGAAGTAAAAATAACGGTAAAGAAGCTAGTGTATGGCAATTAATTTTAAAAAAAATTGGTTAAAAAAGTTCGTATCAACAATAATCGCAAAGAACAAACTAGTTTTTGTATAATTGATTCGCAAAGTGTTAAAAATACAGATACTACTGAAAATAAAGGTTATGATGCTGGTAAAAAGATTTCAGGAATAAAGCGTCATATTATTGTTGATTCTCAAGGTTTACCACATGCAATTTACATAACCACAGCAGAAAAAACAGATCGTAATAGCGCTATAATAATGATTGAAAATGAAAAAGAAAATCTTTCTGCAGTTCAAAAAATAATAGTAGATGCTGGTTATACTGGTGAAAAATTTGCTTCTGAAATCAAAACAATCATAAATGCAAATGTTGAAATTATAAAACGCAATGAACTACATACTTTTGTAGTATTACCAAAAAGATGAATTGTAGAACGAAGCTTTGCTTGATTAGAAAAATACAGAAGATTATGAAAAAATTGTGAAAGAAAACTAAATACTAGTTTACAAATGGTTGTTCTTTCCTTTATTTCAGTTTTATTAAAAAGATTCTAAACAGGTTCTAAGATAAATATTCTTCATATCCTTCTGTAATCATTTCTGATAATGGAATAAAACGTAAAGCTGCTGAATTAATACAATAGCGTAAACCGCCTTCTTTTTGTGGACCATCCTTAAAAACATGCCCTAAATGAATATCAGTTTTTTTAGAACGTACTTCAGTACGCTGCAATATTAGGTTAGTGTTATCTTCCTTTTTAAGGATAACTATTTCACTGATTGGTCTTGTAAAACTTGGTCAGCCATGACCAAAATTACATTTATCTGATGATGCAAATAATGGTTCACCTGATAAAATATCGACATAAATTCCCTTTTCCTTATTATCTCAATATTTATTTTTAAAAGGAAGTTCCGTTACTGAATTTATAATGACCTCATATTGTAAAATAGTTAACTCATTAATAGTTTTAATTTTTCATTTTTGTTTCATATTTTTATTACCTTTTTCTAAACAAAATATTAATTTTTAGTTGAATAATTATTTTCTAACTTTCTTAACTCATCCCTAGTATCTTTAGGTAAACTTTCACCATAATCCATAAGTTTAACCATTTCCTTAAAAGCAGCTTTAGGAATAACTAATTTTTCAATTTCTTTTTCAGTAATATGTAAATTAATTTTATCAATTTGCATAGTTTTTATTTTTCTAACAAAATCAGGTTCGGCTACAAAAACAGAAGATAATCCTATCATATCCCCATATTCTAAGGCTTCTAAACATTTATCAGGATTATTTATACCATCACTCACAATAACAGGAATACGTTGATTAATGTGTTGATAAACAACTTTATTCACTAATTGATTAAAATATTTCCCCTGAGATTGAACTTTATATTTATATATAGCTAACTAAAGTAATATTTACTCATAAATAATGTAAAATAATAATATGTAATTTAAACAGTTTTTGAATTTAAAAGTACAATTCAGCAATAATTAAAATAGATTAGGAAGATTAAATTATGCCAAAACCATACAGTGAAGACTTACGAAGAAAAGTAATAGAAGCTTATGAAAGTAAAAATATGAAAATTAAAGAAATTTGTAAAGTGTTCAATATCACTAGAAAGACTTTATTTTTATGAAGAAAAAGAAAAAAAGAAACTGGGCATATAAAACCAATTTTGAATTATCAAAAAGGACATAGCCACAAAATAAAGGATTTAGATGAATTTAAAAATTATTTAGCAGAAAATAAAGATGTTACAGTTCAAAAAGTAATTGATAAATTTGGAAATATGACTAAAGAAACAGTTTATAACTATTTTAAAAAACTAAATTATACATATAAAAAAAACTTTTCTATATGAACAAAGAGATAAAAATAAACAAGAAGATTTTTTAAAAGAAATAGCTAAAATAATGAATGAAGATTTAGTATATTGGAATGGCAACACTTTTTAGGACTATTTTTTGGTAGACATTTGTTTTTGATAATTAACTGGAGTTAAGTAGTTTAAAGTGCTGTGGATTCTTATGTTGTTGTATCAATTGATGTAATCAAATAATTCTAATTTTAATTGGATTAATGATCTAAAATTTTTATCATTAATAAATTCAGTTTTGAAAGTTTTAAAAGTTGCTTCAGCAACAGCATTGTCATAAGGACAACCTTTTTTGCTTAAAGAGCGAGTAATATTGAATGCTAGTAAAAGTTTATCAATAATTTTATTATTAAATTCATTACCACAATCACTATGAAATATTTGAATATCTTTTAAACAGCGATTTGATTGCATAAATGCTTGATGTACTAATAAGGCATCTTTTCTAGTACCTACACACTATGTCCAATAATTTCGCGGTTAAATAGGTCAATTAATAAGCAAATATAGTTTCATTTACCATTAACTTGAACATAAGTTAAATCACTGACAATAACTTCATTTTTAAGCCTATTATTAAAGTTTCTATTCACAAGATTAGTGATTTTTTCATCATTTACTTTGTTATTATGATTTTTGAATGATAATTTAGTGTATTTTGATATTAAATTATGCTTATTCATAATTTCTTTAATTTTTCGTCTTGATAAATAAATTTCTTGGTTTTCTAATATTACTTTTAATCTTCTTGTTCCATAAACACATTTATTTTCTTTAAAAGCACTAATAATAGCTTCATCATAAATATTATTTTGAATTTTATTTTCTTTTTTCTTTAAATTAAAATAATATGTTGATTTAGAAATTTTTAAAAAATGACACATTGTGCGAATTTTATATTTAAACTTATTGTTTGTAATAATTTCTATTTTCTGCCTATTATTAGTGCTGCTTGCTTTAAAATATCATTTTCCATTCGTAATTGTTTTAATTCTTTTCTTAATTTAATTAATTCATTTTCTTCAACAGAACGATTATCTTTAGCTTTAAAACTACCTGAATTAGTAAATTGCTTAATTCAATTATAAGTAGCTGCTCTTGTAACATTATATTCTTTAGCAAGGTAAGATACTGATTTGCCGCTTTGATATAAAGCTACTATTTGTTTTTTAAATTCATCGGTATATGAATTAATATTGGCCATAATTATAGTTCCTTTCTTTCAACTAATTTGTTCACTTGTCTACGTAATTAGTGTCCAATAAAGTGTAACCCATCCAAGATCCTAAACAGGTTCTTATATTATGTTTTATAGCAAATCAAAAATGTTCAATTGGATTTAAATTAGGAGAATATGGCGGAAGAAATAATAGTTTGCATCCAGCATTTTCAATTAATTGTTGTGTTAATTTAGATTTATGAAACGTTGCATTATCTAAAACTATAATTTGTCCACGCTTTAATACTGGAATTAGTTTATTTTTAACATATGATTCAAAAATTTTACTATTGCAATGTCCTTCAAATGCTCATAAGGCTTTTAATTTACCTTTATTTAGTGAACCAATTATACTCATTCTCTTTATTTTATATGCGGGTTTATTATCAAATAATCTTTTACCTTTTTCAGATCAACCATATTTATAAAATTCATTATCATCAATTCCAGATTCATCAATATATAGCTAACTAAAGTAATGTTTATTCATATCTTCAAAAACAAAATCAATCGCTTTTTTAATATTTGGTCAATAATTTGGTAATATTTTTCTTATATTATGTTTTATAGCAAATCAAAAATGTTCAATTGGATTTAAATTAGGAGAATATGGCGGAAGAAATAATAGTTTGCATCCAGCATTTTCAATTAATTGTTGTGTTAATTTAGATTTATGAAACGTTGCATTATCTAAAACTATAATTTGTCCACGCTTTAATACTGGAATTAGTTTATTTTTAACATATGATTCAAAAATTTTACTATTGCAATGTCCTTCAAATGCTCATAAGGCTTTTAATTTACCTTTATTTAGTGAACCAATTATACTCATTCTCTTTATTTTATATGCGGGTTTATTATCAAATAATCTTTTACCTTTTTCAGATCAACCATATTTATAAAATTCATTATCATCAATTCCAGATTCATCAATATATACTAAATCTTCATTCATTATTTTAGCTATTTCTTTTAAAAAATCTTCTTGTTTATTTTTATCTCTTTGTTCATATAGAAAAGTTTTTTTTATATGTATAATTTAGTTTTTTAAAATAGTTATAAACTGTTTCTTTAGTCATATTTCCAAATTTATCAATTACTTTTTGAACTGTAACATCTTTATTTTCTGCTAAATAATTTTTTAATTCATCTAAATCCTTTATTTTGTGGCTATGTCCTTTTTGATAATTCAAAATTGGTTTTATATGCCCAGTTTCTTTTTTTCTTTTTCTTCATAAAAATAAAGTCTTTCTAGTGATATTGAACACTTTACAAATTTCTTTAATTTTCATATTTTTACTTTCATAAGCTTCTATTACTTTTCTTCGTAAGTCTTCACTGTATGGTTTTGGCATAATTTAATCTTCCTAATCTATTTTAATTATTGCCGAATTGTACTTTTAAATTCAAAAACTGTTTAAATTACATATTATTATTTTACATTATTTATGAGTAAATATTACTTTAGTTAGCTATAACTTCTATTTACAATTAATTTATTTTCATAAAATTAATAAATCCATTACTTAAAACTAAAGTAATGGATTAATTTTTATATTAAACTAATAATATATTTATAATGTTATTTTTGGTAATTCTTTTCTAAAGATTAAATAATACATACCGGGTAATAAAATACCACCACCAATAAAATTACCAAATAAAGTTGGAAGTTGTACTTGATAACCAAATTGTAAAAAGTCATTAAATCCACTATGAATTCCATAAATATTAAACAAAGGACCTAATCCTCAAACATAAGCATTTGCTACAACGTGAGAAAAACCAGATAAGGCAAAAACCATAATTACTAATCCTATTAATAAAAATTTAGCAGTAGATGAACGAGTGGCATGAGAAATATAAACACTTCCTGCTACTAAAAAATTACATAATATCCCACTAAAAAAGGCTTTTCATCAAGACATTACTAATTTATGATTAAAAATACTAACAGCATTATCCAAAAAAGCTTGATTATCAAAAAATCCTGCTCATCATGTAAATAATGAAAGAATAAAACAACCTATAAAATTACCAATTAATACTACTAGTAAATTAATTAACATTCTTGTTAACTTAACTTGTTTTTTTATTAATGGCATAAATATCATGGAATTAGAAGTAAAAAGTTCACCGCCCATAAAGACAATCATAGTAATTGCTAAAGTAAAAATAAAACCAAATGTTAAATTTTTAATACCATTATCACTTAATCCTCTACTACCAAAAATAGCCGTAATATAAGCAATACCAACAAAAAGTCCGGCCGCAATACCCATTAAAAAAGTTTTTAATAACGGACTTTCTGCTTTCTTTAATGCATAGTTATAAACAGCAATATAAGTTTCAATACTTGTTAATGTTTCTTCATTATTGATATTTTCTACAGTTGTATTCACTAATAAACTACTCCTATCTTTTATTTAATAGCAGCAAAAGCTGTTTCTAAAGTTTCTTTAATAATTGCACAAGATTTATCAAATGCCGTTTGCTCTTCTTTCGTTAATGGTAACTGAACTACTCTTTTTCAACCTTTTTCGTAAAGTATTGTTGGTACACCAATATAAAAACCTTGCTGTCCATATTCTCCTTGTAAATAAGCATCTGCTACTAAAACGTGATTTTGTCCTTCAAGGATATTTCTTACTAATAATGCCAATGCTGCACCAATACCATAAAAAGTTGCACGTTTTAATTTAATAATTTTATAAGCTCTTTGTGCTACTTCTTTTCTTAATTCTTCTAAATCTTTTTCTTTAATTCTACCTTCAGTAATTTGTTGATAAATAGTTTTATTACCTACCGAAACCGAACTTCAAGGAATCATTGAAGAATCACCATGTTCACCAATTACATAAGCAGCAACTGACTTTGGATTAACTGCAATTTTTTCTCCAATTAAATATTGTAAACGTAAGGTATCTAAAATTGTACCAGAACCTAATACTTGATGATAATCAAATTGTGTAATTTTTTGATAAACAGTTGTCATAATATTAACAGGATTAGATGCAATAATAGTAACACCTTTAAATCCTGATTTTTTAATTTCTAAAGCAATGCTCTTCATAATTTTGGCATTATCTGCTACCATATTTAATCTTGTTTCACCATCTTTTTGTGGTCTTCCGGCAGTAATAACAATAATATCAGCATCTTTACAATCGCTGTAATTTCCAGCCTTAATTGAAATAAAAGGATGATCTAAAGCTGCTTGACAATCAGCAAAATCAATTGCATTACCTTCAGCTATACCTTCAAAAGCATCAATTAATACATATTCTTGGGCTAAACCTTGATTAATGGCACTGTAAATAAAACTACTACCAACAGCTCCACATCCAACAAGGACAATTTTTCGTTTTGCCATATTTACTTACCTCCATATTTTTTGCATTTCATGTAACAGTACTTTATCCTCGGCACTATTTTAATAACTTACTTTTTAAAATAAAAGTTACAATGATATGTAATATTTTTATTATGCTTTTTATATAAGAATGTTAAAAAAATAAAAATCTAATTAACAAGGACAAAAATTTATTACATTTTTATCTTACCACTATTTTAATAAAAAAATAAAACTTATTTTTTTATTAAAATAAGTTTTATTTTTTCTTTTAAATTTTTGTTTTTCAATTAATAACAATCCCTTTTGGTCTAGTAAAAGCAAGTAACGAAGGACGAATACCTTGTACGCCAAGACCCGAATCCTTAACACCAACAAAAGAAAAGTGATCGGGACCACGTTGTGACTGATCGTTAATATTAACACTTCCAACTTCTAATAATTTAGCAATACTCATTGCACTATTAATATTAGTAGTAAAAACAGAAGCTTGTAAACCATATTGTGAATCATTTGCAATATTAATTGCTTCTTTTACTTCATCAAAAATAATAATTGGCAACAACGGTGCAAAAGGTTCTTCTCATGCTAAATTCATTTTTGTTGTTACGTCAGTAATAATAGTTGGTCACATTAAATTTTCTTTAAATTTATTACCAATTAAACAATTGGCTCCTTTATCTAAAGCATCTTTAATTAATTTTTTAGCATTATCAACTGTTGGTTGATCAATAACAGGAGTAATATCACAATCATCTGTGGGCAAACCAACAGTTAATTTTTCAACTTTTTCTTTTAAAATTGGAATTAATTTGCTACTAATTGTTCTTTGTACTAACACTCTTTTAATAGCAGTACAGCGTTGTCCTGAATAACTAAATGCACCTTTAATGATTTTGGTTGCTGTATCTTCAAGATCAGCATCATTAAGCACTATTGCTGGATCTTTACCTCCTAATTCTAAAATTAAATCAGTTTTTAAAGATTTCTGTGAAATACGATTACCAACAACAGCACTACCAGTAAAAGAAATAACATTAATTGCTTCATTTTCAACTAAACTATCACCAATTTCACTACCTTTACCACTTATAGCATTAAAAACACCATTAGGAATATTAGTCTCTTTAGCTAATTTAGCTAAGTGTAATCCCACTAATGATCCTTGTGTTGCAGGTTTAAAAACAACACTATTACCAGTCACAAGTGCTGGAAATATTTTAGAGACTGATAAATTTATCGGATAATTAAAGGGGGAAATAGCAAGAACAATTCCTTTTGGTACGTATTCAAAAACAGCTAATTTGTTCATACTTCCTCAACTATCACCTGTATAAGATTCAGGATGAAGACGTAATGCTTCTTGTAAAGTATATTCAATATATTCAACTGTTCTATCAATTTCACTGCAAGCCGCTTTTGTGCCTTTAGCAATTTCATTGGTCATTAATTCAGCAAGTATTAATTTATCGCGAATAATTAATTGTTTTCAAGAATTTAAAAAAGAAATTCTTTTTAAAATAGGCATTTGTTCTCAATTTTTTTGAGCAAATTTTGCAGATTCATATACTTTTTTAATTTCAACTTTAGTTAAGGCAGGAACTTGGCCTGCTATTTTATTAGTAGTGGGGTTGATAACTGATATTCAATTACCATTTTCATACAACTCACCATTAATTAGAGATTGATATTTAATAATATTATTTGTCATCTATACTTCCTCCTTAAATCACTACCATAATAATTATAGCATTGATATAAGTCCTATCCTATTCACTCTTAACTAAAATTATTATTTAAATTTATATTATGAAAATCAAAAAAAACTAATTCTTTAAAAAGTTCATAATTTTCAATAAAAAAGTTTTTTTAAATACCATTGTTGCTTTCTTTTGTATCAAAATTTTCTGATATTGATGATATATCAGCATCAATAACATCAGTTTTTAAATCAATCACTAAATTACTACCACCAGCAATAATATCATTAGCAACCACTTTGCCAGTTCCTTCATTTACCCTGCTAAGATTAATGTCACTTGCTTTAATCACTAATCATTTTTCTTTTTTCGTTAATATATTAATAAAAGATGTTGCTGGTGATAAAAAAGTTTTAATAATACTAATACTTTTACTTTTAGGAACTTTTATTACTTTATTACCTTTTGTTGTTCGTGAAGTTTGTTCAATAGTATTGAATAACATTCGTTTAATTGTTCCAACTGATGTTAACATTGCATAAGTATCATTACTATTACCACAAGCCATTCCTACCACTTCATCTTCTTCAGAATTAATTTTCAAAGCTTTAACACCTGTTGCAGTTTTAGTTAATAATGGAACTTTCGTTTCTAAATATTTTAAAGTCATACCCTTGCGAGTACTAATAACGATAAAATCATGACCGGTAGTACTATTAACACTAATAACACTATCGTTCTCTTTTAACTTAACATATTTGGCGGTTTTATTAAATCTGGTAGTTGCTAACTCTAAAAGTGGCATTCTTTTAATTAAACCATATCTAGTAGCGACTACTATATTTACATTTGGCTGTTCAAAACTATTAACTTGCGCAACACTAATAATTTTTTCATTTCCTTCAAGTTTACATAACGTATTAACATGAATACCATTATCCTTCCATTTATTTTCTTCTAATTTAAAAATTGGTATTAAAAAATAATTACCTTTATTTGTAAAAAATAATAAATTATTAAAATTATTGAACATTGCTCCACCAATAATAACATCATTTGGCTTACGTCCAAAATCTTGATTATCAAGATTTTGTAAAAATACTTTACTACTTATTACCTTAATTCAACCATCATAACTAATACTAACAAATACATTTTCTTGTCGCAATGTTGCTTTTTCATCAATTGTAATTTCAGAAATTTCACCTTGAATTTGTGATTTTCTTAATCCAGAAAAATGAGAATTAATTTGTTCTAACTCAGTAATAATAACTTGACGTAGTGAATTTTCATTATTAAGAATTTCTTGTAAAACAATAATTTTACTTTCAATATCTGCTTTTTCTAAAACTAATGATTGAATATCAGTAGCAGTTAAACGATATAAACGCAATTGTACAATTGCTTCTGCTTGAATATCAGTAAAATTAAAAGCTGATATTAAATTTAATTTTGCTTGCATACGGTCAGTTGATGTTCTAATAATTTTAATTACTTTATCAACTTCACTTAATGCAATAACTAAACCATTAACAATCTCTAATCTTCGTTCTAATTGTGCTAAGTCATATTGTGAACGCTTAGTAACAACATCAATTTGATGATTAATATAAAAATCTAACATATTAATTAAACTCATTTGTACTGGTTTTTTGTTAGCAATTGCTACTAAATTAAAGTTATAATAAATTTGTAAATTGGTATTTTTAAATAAATAATTTAAAATTTCTTGCGGTTTACTATCTTCTACTAAATCAATAACTATTCGTAAACCAAAACGATCCGTTTCATCACGTACCTCTTTAATACCATGAATTTTTGCTAATGTTTTAACATCATCAATTTTTTTAATTAAATCTTGTTTAATAACTTCAAATGGAATTTCGGTAATAATTATTTGTGGAATTTCACCTTCATTATTAATATGAGTTTTGGCACGAATTGCAATTCGCCCTTTACCAGAACGATAAGCTTCTTTAATACCTTTAATACCTTGAATAATTCCTCCGGTTGGAAAGTCAGGACCCTTAATAACACGCATTAATTCGCTTAAATTACATTGTGGATTATTAATTCTCATGACAATTGCATTAATTACTTCTTGTAAATTATGAGGTGGAATATTAGTTGCCATTCCAACAGCAATTCCAGAAGCACCATTTACTAATAAATTTGGAAAATAGGCAGGTAAAACTGTTGGTTCTGTTTCTGATTCATCAAAATTTTTAATTAAAGTAACAGTATTTTTCTTAATATCCTTCAATAATAATTCTGAAATTAATGATAAACGTGCTTCTGTATATCGCATCGCAGCAGGATTATCACCATCAATTGAACCTTTATTACCATGCATTTGTACTAATGGTCATGCTACCTTTCACTCTTGTGCCATTCTACACATAGCAGCATAAACCGCTGTATCACCATGAGGATGATATTTACCAATTACTTCTCCAACAACACGAGCTGCTTTTTTATATCCTTTATCATTGGTTAAACCCAAATCATTCATAGCATGCAAAATTCGACGTTGAACTGGTTTCAAACCATCACGGATATCGGGCAATGCTCGTTCTAAAATAATATATTTGGCATATCGACCAAAACGTTCTGCAACAATATCATCAATAGGATAAGATAAAATTTGTTCATTATTTTGTTGAATCTCTTCTTTACTATTCATAACTTATAAACTCCTTTTTTCTTAATAATCACTAGCTTCAAAAGAAATATTTTCTTCAATTCATTTTCGTCTTTTTTCTGGTTTATCACCCATTAATATTTGAATTTCTGTTTCTGCTGATAGAGCATCCTCAATAGTAATTTTAATTAATTGACGGACGTTTGGGTCCATAGTTGTTTCTCATAATTGTTCAGCATTCATTTCTCCTAAACCTTTATAACGTTGCAGGTCATATTTACCTTTAATTGTTTCAACTTTATCTTTTAATTCTAACTCATTTCAAACATATACATGTTTCTCTTGCTCTTCTTCTTTAAAAGAAATTTTAAATAAAGGCGGTAATGCAATATAAATATTACCCGAAGTAATTAAATCTCGCATATAACGATAGAAAAAAGTTAGTAATAAAATTTGAATATGGGCACCATCAGTATCGGCATCAGTCATAATAATGACTTTATTATAATTACAATTTTCAATACTAAATTCGTTACCAACACCAGCACCAATTGCATTAATAATCATACTAATTTCCTCATTATTAAAAAGATCAATTACTTTAGTTTTTTCGGCATTAATTACTTTTCCTTTTAATGGTAATATCGCTTGGAACTTACGATCACGACCTGACTTGGCACTGCCACCAGCGGAATCTCCTTCCACTAAAAATAATTCATTAATTTTAGGATTTTTACTTTGTGCAGGCACCAATTTACCTACTAAAAATTTTTGCGTATCTTTACTTTTATTACGCAATGATTCACGTTCTTTTCTTAAAGCATTACGAATATCACGAGCCTTAATGGCTTTATCAATAATTTTTTTAGCAGCATCACTATTTTCGTGAAGTCAAAATGAAAATCTTTCATTAACAATATTATCAACAACAATTCTTGCTTCGGGCGTTCCTAATTTACCTTTTGTTTGACCTTCATATTGAATTAAATTTTCAGGAATACGCAACGAAACAATAGCAACCAAACCTTCTCGCAAATCATTACCTTCTAAATTTTTATCTTTTGCTTTTAATAATTCTTGTTTTCTTGCATATTCATTAATAGCTTTCGTTAAACCACTTTTAAAACCAACTAAATGACTTCCACCATCAACAGTTTTAACATTATTGGCAAACCCTACTAACGTTTCACTATAATCTTCCGTATATTGTAATACAATTTCAACGTCAATATTATTTTGTTTACCTTTTAAACTAACAATTGGTGATAAATTTTTTTTATCTTTATTTAAATATTGCATAAAAGCAACTAAGCCATTTTCATAATGAAAAGTTTCTTCAGTACCTGTCCTCTTATCAATTAATTGAATACTTAAATCATTAATTAAAAAAGCACTTTCACGTAAATGTTGTTCAAATAAATGAACATTTCAATCACAACCTATAAAAACACGATGAAAATCAGGTAAAAATTGTACCCTAGTTCCTGTTTTATAAGTGCTACCAATCATTTTTAAACTTTGATCAATCTTACCACCATTTTTAAATTTAATTTCATGAATTTTTTTATCACGATGAATAGTAACAATCATTCAATTACTTAAAGCATTTACTACTGAAGCACCAACACCATGTAAACCACCCGAGGTTTTATAACTATTAGTGTCAAATTTTCCACCAGCATGTAAAACCGTATAAATAACTTCGGGAGTACTTTTTTTTGAAGCATGCATACCAGTTGGAACACCACGACCATTGTCTTCAACAGTAACTGACTTATCAACATTAATAGTAACAACAATACTAGTACAAAAGCCAGCTAATGCTTCATCAATACCATTATCAACAATTTCTCAAACTAGATGATGAAGACCACGATTATCAGTAGAACCAATATACATTCCAGGTCTTTTTCTAACTGCTTCTAGACCTTCTAAAATTTGAATTGATGATTCATTATAAACACTGCTTTTTGGTTTATTTGCCATGAAAAAAACTCCTTACTACAATTTATTTCATTTTCATTTTATCATATATTTATTTATTTAAAGACAATGTCGATAAAAAGAACTAAATCAATTTTATAATTTAAAGTTAAAGGTTTCTATACAAAATTTAATATAATACATTTAAAATAAATATTTATCTAATAATTTTTAATTATTAATAAAACAGTTATAAAAATAAATATAAAAAAACTATTAACTTTTAATTAATTTAAAAGTTAATATTTGAATCATAAAAAAAATAAATATAATAATCTTATAAAGATTATAGAATTTTATCGCTTCCTTATTTTAATGTTTACAAAGTAAATGGGTTTTTATTGTTAAAGGAGTAAAAAAAATGAATGACGATTTAAATGAAAAATTAATAAATAGTGCTTGAAATGGTGATTTAGATACAATTAATATTTTACTGACAAATAATGGTGCTGATGTTAATTATTTAACTATAAATAATTTTAGTGCTTTAACACTAGCCGCCTGAAATGGACACTTAAATATCGTTAAAACTTTACTAGAAAATGATGCTAATATCAATCATGATAATATATTTGGTAATACTGCTTTATTATTAGCTGCTGAAAATAATCATATTGAAATAGTTAATACACTAATAGAAAATAACGCTAATATTAATCATGAAAATAATGGTAATGAAACCGCTTTAATTGTTGCTGCTAAAAATGGTTTTTTAAAAATTGTTAATAGTTTAATAGAAAATAACGCTAATCTTAATTATGCAAATCAAAATGGTAATACAGCTTTAATGATGGCCAATAAAAATAACCATATAAAAATAGTAAGAATAATCGAGCAACTAAATCAACTAAAAGCAGAAAATTTAATAAATGCTAAAGAAATGATACTAAACATTAATAATGTTTTAAATGAACAACTAAAAAAAACTAATGAAAAAAAAGATAAAAAAAATGATAATGAAATTTGAAAAAATAATCAAGAAGAAATTATTGAAATAATTGATAACTATAAACATAATTTAAATCAAAAACTTAAAAATATTAATTCAGAACTTAATAATCATTCTCTAAAAAAAGATTTTATTAATATTCTAAAGTTTGGAAAAGAAAATTATTCATTATTACATATAGGAGTATTAAATGATTGACAAAAATTAGTAACTTATTTAATAAATGAATGACCAGTTGATATTGATTATCAAGATAATTCGGAAAATTCAGCATGAAATCATGCTTGTATGTTATTACAACCAAAAAATACTTTGACTATTAAAAAAGAACATCAATTAACTTATAAAAATAAAGTATTTATAAAACAATTAATTCCTTCATCTCCAAATTGAAATCCAATTCAAAAAAAAGAAATTAATAAAAATGCTAGTGAAAATAGAAAAAAAATTATTGACTATTATATGCCAAAAGATAAAAATAGTATTGAGAGTTGAGAACATATTAGTAGTATCGATTTACAAATGCAAAATTCTTTCACAAACGAAAGCAATATGTTAAAATTTTCAATATCTTAAAACATTAAGATATTTTTTATCTAACTTTTGATATTTTTACATTAGTAACTTAGATAAATATATTATTTACGTTATTATTTATTTCTTAATAACATATTATTCAAAACTATGTAATTCTTTTCATAGTTTTTCTAAAATTACTTTTGATTTAACTAATGATGAAAGTTCTGTTTTTGTAGCATTTTGCAATAATTGTCAAGTTGGAAATTGCTGTAATATTTTGTTTTGTAATTGTAAACCAATTCCTGGCACTGATGATAAAACACTACTTATCATTGATTGACTTCGCTTTGCTTTATGATATTTAATTGCATAATTATGAACTTGATCTTGTAATTTACTCAAAAATAAAAAACAAGCATCAGTCTTAGGAATATTAATAATTTGCATTTTATTATTTATAATTTTATCAGTTTGATGTTTTTTATTTTTAACTAATCCAATAATAGGAATTGTTAAGTTTAATAATGTTAGTTGTTCTAATGTAGCACTAATTTGTGGTTTTCCACCATCAACAATAATTAAATCAGGAAGTGGCAATTTATTAATAACTAAATGATGATATCTACGATAAATCATTTCACAAAAACGATGATAATCATCAACAATTTTTGGATCTAATAAAAATTTGCGATAATCATTAAAACTAGGATTACCATTCTTATAAACAATCATACCACCAACACTAGCACTTTGTTGAAGATTAGAAACATCAAAAACCTCTAAATGATTTAAATTAGGAATTTTTAATCATTGTGATAATACTTTCATCATATTTAACGGCGCATTAAACTGATTAGTTTGTAAATAATTATTTCATGCATAGATGGCATTGGTTTTTGCCAATGTTAAAATATGTTCTTTTGTTCCTTTAATTGGATTAATAAATTTTATTTGTGGAAATAATAATTTTAATTGTTTTAAATCAATATTTGATGGTAAATATATTTCATTTGGTAATGTATTTTTACTATATAGTTGTTGACAATAATTACGAATTAAATCTTGAATTTCTAAGTAATTATTTTGAACTATTTGTTCATCTTTAGCTTGCAATTTACCATTACGATAAAATAAAGTAATTAAAACAACCATTTCATCTTCAATTAAAAAATTAATAAAATCGCGATTTCCATAATCTTGAAACTCAACAACTTGTTGTGATAAAAATAAATCTATTTTTGATAACAAAATTTTAATACGATTAGCATTTTCAAATTGTAAGTTTTCAACACTAATATTCATATTATTAATTAATATTTTTTTAACAGCAGTAACATTCCCTTTGAAAAATTGATCAATTTTACTAATCATATCTTCATAATAAGTAATAGGTACTGATTTAAAACAAGCGCCAGAACATTGCTGTAAATGATAATATAAACAAGGTTTACCAAGATTACCAGCACATTTTCGTAATGGAAAAATTCGTTCCAATAACTTTAAAATTTCACGCGCACCAGTACCATCGGGAAATGGTCCATAATAATGTCCCTCTTTTTTAGTAGCACTACGTACATAACGATATTGTGGATCACGATTATTAGTAATTTGAATATAAGGATATTTTTTATCATCTGCTAACAAAATATTATATTTAGGATGATGTTTTTTAATCAATGTTTGTTCTAAAATTAAAGCCTCTTTTTCATTAGATGTCGTAATGTATTCAACATCATGAATATCATTAACTAATAACATTGTTTTAAAATTACTGGCTTTATTTAAATATGAAGTTACTCGTTTTTTTAATGAATTAGTTTTACCAACATAAATTAAATTATTATGTATATCTTTAAATAAATAGCATCCAGCAATATTAGGTAAAAGTTTAATTTTCATTTGTAGTAAAGATTTTTCTGCCATTAGTTCACCTAAATTTATTAACAAATTAAAAGATACTTTGATTTTAACATTAATATAATGTTTTATCTTAAAGTAAACTCTTAATTTTATTCATTATTAATTACTTATGATTCGTTATTAATAATAGTTTCGTTATCATTAAGAATTTCACGATTTAAAATACTATCTTCTAAACTTTTTTTAACTACCAGAGTACCTTTGCTATTACTCATTACATCTTTTTGTTTTTCAGGGTCAATTTTACCAAAAGGAGTTAAATAACTATTTTCATTAAAATAAACAATAGGTGAAGAAGGTTTATTGATAATGTCACTATTATCATTTTGTTTTATTTCATTTTGTTTTATTTCTGCTTTTTTTACTGGTGATATAGGTGGTTCCTTATTTGATTCCTTATTAAAACTATTTTCTTTTCTAAAAGATTTTTTAACTTGTTTATCAATTAATAATTTTTCTTTTTTTAACTTAATATGTTTTTGTTTTAAATCAGCATTTATTTTATTTTTTTGCTTTTTATTTTTATTATTAATAATAATTTGTTTAATAATTTGTTTCATTTTGCTAAAGAAAATAAAAGGTTTATTAAAAATAAATAAACAAGTTAAAGAAAAAATACTAATAAAGTTTGCAATTAAATTAGTAACAAAAAAAACATAATTAAAAATACCTATTAAAACATTACTAATAATGCCACCAGTAGCATATGCTGGAAAAAAGGTTTCAACACTAAAGTCTTTAAAAGAAATTGGTGAAGCAAAAAAACCTAGATAATTATTTATAGCATTTGTATTTCATCATGTTTTAACGTATATTTCACTAATATTTAATAGGTTTAAATTATAATAACTAGTTCATAAATTATTCTTTCCTAAAATTATTAAAGTTAAAGTTTGTGTTGTCCAACAACTAATCACTAAAAATAAAAAAGTAACAAAAATATAATTCAATTTAAATTGCATGCGATAACCAAAAGCTAAAGGAATAATCATTAAAAAAAGAAAGAAATAAACAGCATATTTCATTCATCCAAATAAAAAAGAAAAAAGAAAATCATCAAGTACTTTACCAATTATTGAAAATCTAGTTAAACTAACTATTAGGAAAAAGAAGATTACTAATAAGAAAAAAAGTAACCCAACTTCATCACCACGAGATTGAGATTTTGATATTTTAATGCCATTTTTAATCATAAGAATATCACCTCTTAACAGTCTCCACAAAATAACTTATAAAAATAGTATAACATAATTGATATATGTAATATCTTTCTATAGCTAACTAAATTAATGTTTACTCATATCTTGAAAAACAAAATCAATCGCTTTTTTAATATTTGGTCAATAATTTGGTAATATTTTTCTTATATTATGTTTTATAGCAAATCAAAAATGTTCAATTGGATTTAAATTAGGAGAATATGGCGGAAGAAATAATAGTTTGCATCCAGCATTTTCAATTAATTGTTGTGTTAATTTAGATTTATGAAACGTTGCATTATCTAAAACTATAATTTGTCCACGCTTTAATACTGGAATTAGTTTATTTTTAACATATGATTCAAAAATTTTACTATTGCAATGTCCTTCAAATGCTCATAAGGCTTTTAATTTACCTTTATTTAGTGAACCAATTATACTCATTCTCTTTATTTTATATGCGGGTTTATTATCAAATAATCTTTTACCTTTTTCAGATCAACCATATTTATAAAATTCATTATCATCAATTCCAGATTCATCAATATATACTAAATCTTCATTCATTATTTTAGCTATTTCTTTTAAAAAATCTATTGTGTTTTTTTGATTAAAACCAGGATGTGTTTCAATTTGATTAATTGCTGGTTTTATTTTTATTTTTTTTAAAAAATCTTTCAATTGTGAACTATTAAAATTTGAAACACCAATTGCCCTAACTTTACCATATTTATAAAATTCATTATCATCAATTCCAGATTCATCAATATATACTAAATTTTCATTCATTATTTTAGCTATTTCTTTTAAAAAATCTTCTTGTTTATTTTTATCTCTTTGTTCATATAGAAAAGTTTTTTTTATATAGCTAACTAAAGTAATATTTACTCATAAATAATGTAAAATAATAATATGTAATTTAAACAGTTTTTGAATTTAAAAGTACAATTCAGCAATAATTAAAATAGATTAAGAAGATTAAATTATGCCAAAACCATACAGTGAAGACTTACGAAGAAAAGTAATAGAAGCTTATGAAAGTAAAAATATGAAAATTAAAGAAATTTGTAAAGTGTTCAATATCACTAGAAAGACTTTATTTTTATGAAGAAAAAGAAAAAAAGAAACTGGGCATATAAAACCAATTTTGAATTATCAAAAAGGACATAGCCACAAAATAAAGGATTTAGATGAATTAAAAAATTATTTAGCAGAAAATAAAGATGTTACAGTTCAAAAAGTAATTGATAAATTTGGAAATATGACTAAAGAAACAGTTTATAACTATTTTAAAAAACTAAATTATACATATAAAAAAAACATTACTTTAGTTAGCTATACCATCAGCAAGTCCAACAGTCTGTCCCACAAAATAACTGAATATTTGTTGCGCTTGATATGTAGCAATAGCACCACCGGAAATAAAAAGCAATTGAAATGCAGATTTTGCCATTCAACTAGAACTAATCTCACTAGCTGCATTAAAAAATACTGGTTCTAAATTGAGAAAAAAAGTTAAACTTAAAACTATCCCAATTGTTGAAATAAACCTACCAATAACAAATTCTTTTCACAGATTTACTTTTTGTCATTTAACATTACTTGATGCTGTTGCAAATATTACTGGTGACACCACATAAATCAAAAATAAATCAAAAATTCTTTTAACTAAAGTTAATCCTAAAAGGAAAAATATTGCCATAGTAAATCACGTACCAAAAGCGCCTAAAAACAAATTGTAATGATTTCAATCAGGATAATCTATATCATAGTTTCATCATTGATGATTGTTATTATCAGTAAATCCTAATGAACCAACCATATTAGCTAAGTTTTTACCATCAATCATTTTCGGTAATAAAATATGAATAATTGATACAACAGTAAAATTAATTACTCAAAAAAATAGTGGCACTAAAACTCATAATAAAACTATGATTATAATACGATTAACTAATTCTGACACTGCACTACCAATTTTTTGATGAACCATAGCATGCAATATAACTCCGCCAGCAAACAATACAATTAACATAATCGCTATTGCTAAAAAAATCAAAAATTGTGGAGGCATATTTAAAAAATGACCATTAGTTCCAAAAATTTTATCAACAATTTTTTGTCCTGACAAATAAGTTATTGCATCACCAAGACCATTCACTATAAATAAGGGTCCTCGAACAAAAATATCATAAAGTAATTTTCATATGGCATGACCAATGCCAAAAGTATCTAAAAACATGAATTTCATGACTATAATATCCCTAACATTCTTGCAAAAATAATATGAGCTATTCCAGAAGCAATTAAAACTCCACCACAAGCAATAACACTTGTAACCATATGTCTTAAATAATCACCTTTATTTTCAGGATCATTATGAATTTTTCAAGAATACTTAATAATAGAAAATGCTAAAGCAAATCCTGCAATGGTATACAAAATTGGTAATAATACATCCATTAAATTGTTTAATAACTGTTGAGTTTGTGGATCAATACTTGATAATAAATTAAATAAAAACATAATTTTTTACTTCCTTTCTTTTTTCATAAACTTTAAAAAGAAAAACGTGGATGGGTTACACTTTATTGGACACTAATTACGTAGACAAGTGAACAAATTAGTTGAAAGAAAGGAACTATAATTATGGCCAATATTAATTCATATACCGATGAATTTAAAAAACAAATAGTAGCTTTATATCAAAGCGGCAAATCAGTATCTTACCTTGCTAAAGAATATAATGTTACAAGAGCAGCTACTTATAATTGAATTAAGCAATTTACTAATTCAGGTAGTTTTAAAGCTAAAGATAATCGTTCTGTTGAAGAAAATGAATTAATTAAATTAAGAAAAGAATTAAAACAATTACGAATGGAAAATGATATTTTAAAGCAAGCAGCACTAATAATAGGCAGAAAATAGAAATTATTACAAACAATAAGTTTAAATATAAAATTCGCACAATGTGTCATTTTTTAAAAATTTCTAAATCAACATATTATTTTAATTTAAAGAAAAAAGAAAATAAAATTCAAAATAATATTTATGATGAAGCTATTATTAGTGCTTTTAAAGAAAATAAATGTGTTTATGGAACAAGAAAATTAAAAGTAATATTAGAAAACCAAGAAATTTATTTATCAAGACGAAAAATTAAAGAAATTATGAATAAGCATAATTTAATATCAAAATACACTAAATTATCATTCAAAAATCATAATAACAAAGTAAATGATGAAAAAATCACTAATCTTGTGAATAGAAACTTTAATAATAGGCTTAAAAATGAAGTTATTGTCAGTGATTTAACTTATGTTCAAGTTAATGGTAAATGAAACTATATTTGCTTATTAATTGACCTATTTAACCGCGAAATTATTGGACATAGTGTAGGTACTAGAAAAGATGCCTTATTAGTACATCAAGCATTTATGCAATCAAATCGCTGTTTAAAAGATATTCAAATATTTCATAGTGATTGTGGTAATGAATTTAATAATAAAATTATTGATAAACTTTTACTAGCATTCAATATTACTCGCTCTTTAAGCAAAAAAGGTTGTCCTTATGACAATGCTGTTGCTGAAGCAACTTTTAAAACTTTCAAAACTGAATTTATTAATGATAAAAATTTTAGATCATTAATCCAATTAAAATTAGAATTATTTGATTACATCAATTGATACAACAACATAAGAATCCACAGCACTTTAAACTACTTAACTCCAGTTAATTATCAAAAACAAATGTCTACCAAAAAATAGTCCTAAAAAGTGTTGCCATTCCAAACGACATTTTAGGTTACATCTAGAATGTCGTTTGCAAAAAATTATGAAAAAATATATAATTTAAATGCAGGTTTCACGTCTACATGCATAACCTGTCAGCAATAGGGTATCTAGTAAATACGCCTGTTGCATTTTTTTTATTTTTAAGTTTTGTTTTTTATTATATTACTTTTTTAAGTTTTATCAACTTAAACAATCAATTTTGGTTTTATCATAAAGATATAAAATTTTAAAATTTTGGATTATTTGATTATAAAAATTATTTTTTATTTCAAATTTTTTTTCTAAACTAATGTTGTCAGTTATATTTAAAAATTGAATTGTGCAATTTTTATTTTCTTGTATTATCAAACCAATTTTATTATTTACATTAAATATTTTTTCAACATTAACTGACAAATCTAACAAATATTCTAATTTAATATTATATAAATTACTATAATATAATTTAGCTTTTTTACTTTGTAAATTCAAACTATAAAAATATATATTATTATCTATTTCTGCAATTAAACCTACACCATTAGCATTAAAAAAATCATCTCCAATGATTGGTTTGGCTTCAAACTCATCTTTTTTTATAATTAATGCACCATAATTAATAGAATTATAAACTCCAAGATAAATATTTTCATTTTTATCAATAAATATAGAATTAACTATTGAATCATTTGGTAAATTTATTTTTTCAGTATTTTTAGTGTCAATATTATATTTATAAAATCCATCAAAAGTTGTTACATATATATTATTTTTAAAATAAGTAATATTAGTTGTCATATTAGAAACTAAGGGCATAGTTTTTGATTTATTTTTATTATAAAGAATTTGTACCCCACCTGCTGAACCTAAATAAATATTTCCCTTACTGTCAACTGCCATATTAAAAGAACCAACTTTAAAATTTTTATCTTCTCAGTAAATTTCATTCTTTTTTGTACTGATATTACATTTTCAAATCTTCTCTCCAGGTATACCAATATCAGTATTATCAAAAGTTGCATAATATAAATTGCCATTATTATCCTGTGTTTGTGTTTGTAAATTTTTAGTTGATAATATATTTTCATAATTAAATTTAACACCTTGATAATCATTACATGCAACAAGATTAGCTACTGTTACTATAGTAAATCCTAAAATCATAACGACTGACAATAGTTTTCTTAGTATTTTCATAATAATTTTCTCCTTATCTAATCAAACCAATTTTTATTTTTTAAACGTTTAAAAACATTAACTAAAAATATTAATTTGAAATAAAAATCTAATCCAATGATTTCTCTTTCGTTATTATTCATTATATTTCATTTATTTTTATTATCTTGACTAATTTTAGAACCTCCAGCAGTTATTTTAATTAAACTATTACGATATAAATTAATATCATCAATAATGATTTTATTTTCTTAAATTTTTAATATATAAATCATATTTTAATTTTTTAGATTGAAAATCTGAAAAATTAATAATTTCTTTATGCATTATGATTTGTAAATTAAAAAAATAGTTGCTTCAATCTTCTTCATCCAAAAGAAATCTAATTTTTTTTGATTACATTTTTCAAAGTCACGTCTAAGATTTGTATGATAATCATTAATATTTTTACTTGTACCTAATATTGATATTCATTTTTTACCTGATAACATTCTACCATCTTTACTACTAAAAATATCATTATAATTATCTTGATTTATTAACTTTAAATTATTTTTAAATAAATTTTGAACATCAAAAAAAACTTTACTATCATATTTACTTAATTTTGGATAAATATCTCTCTTAGGATTTAACTTTACAAAATTATTAATAATATTTTTTAGTTCTTTTTCTGTCATAATTTAAATCCTTTAAATATCTATATTTATTCTTTTATTTTTGATTTTTTTGATAGTTCATTTAAATAAATCAGTTAATATTCAACAAACAATATAAAATAAAAATCCAATAATAATCGCTAAAATGATAATTATAGGAATAGAAATTATCCATCCAATAATATCAAAAAGATGATGATTAGTAAAAAATCAACCAACTAATGAAAAGAAACCACCAACACCAAGATTTACTCATCAAATGATTATCACAACAAACAGATATAATTTCATATCAAACAGAAAAAGAACTAAAAGCAGAAAGTTATCGAGAAAAAGGATATCCCGACTTGTTAGTTCACTATGAAAATAAAATCATGATTATTGAATTTGAAAGAACTAGAAAAACTAAACAACGAATGAGACAAAAGTTTGATGGAGTAAGACATTACTGTAAAAACGGATACGAAGTTTTATTTCTAGTTCCAAATGAAAGCATGAAAAAATTTGTTGATGAGCAAATCAAAATTTATAACTGAAAACTAACAACTTTCAAAACTCAAATAATCAATTTTGGTTAAAACTGGAATGGCAACACTTTTTAGGACTATTTTTTGGTAGACATTTGTTTTTGATAATTAACTGGAGTTAAGTAGTTTAAAGTGCTGTGGATTCTTATGTTGTTGTATCAATTGATGTAATCAAATAATTCTAATTTTAATTGGATTAATGATCTAAAATTTTTATCATTAATAAATTCAGTTTTGAAAGTTTTAAAAGTTGCTTCAGCAACAGCATTGTCATAAGGACAACCTTTTTTGCTTAAAGAGCGAGTAATATTGAATGCTAGTAAAAGTTTATCAATAATTTTATTATTAAATTCATTACCACAATCACTATGAAATATTTGAATATCTTTTAAACAGCGATTTGATTGCATAAATGCTTGATGTACTAATAAGGCATCTTTTCTAGTACCTACACTATGTCCAATAATTTCGCGGTTAAATAGGTCAATTAATAAGCAAATATAGTTTCATTTACCATTAACTTGAACATAAGTTAAATCACTGACAATAACTTCATTTTTAAGCCTATTATTAAAGTTTCTATTCACAAGATTAGTGATTTTTTCATCATTTACTTTGTTATTATGATTTTTGAATGATAATTTAGTGTATTTTGATATTAAATTATGCTTATTCATAATTTCTTTAATTTTTCGTCTTGATAAATAAATTTCTTGGTTTTCTAATATTACTTTTAATTTTCTTGTTCCATAAACACATTTATTTTCTTTAAAAGCACTAATAATAGCTTCATCATAAAATGAGCAATTGCTGTATTTCAATTTTGAATGGGCATTGTTCATTTTTTTGTTATATTTTCAATTGCTAAGTAAAATATTTTGAAAACTGCCATATCATTAGGAAAAACTTTTTTATTTCTGATAACTTTTCGTAATTGACTATTAACAGATTCAATAGCATTTGTAGTATAAATCACTCTTTTAATTTCTGGTGGATAACTAATAAAAACCATTAAATTATCTCAATTTTTATATCAAGATTTAGTAATTTGCGGATATTGTTTATTTCATTTACTTTCAAATGATTCTAAAGCTTGCATTGCTTGTTCTTCACTACATGCACTATAAATTGGTTTTAAATCTGCAACTAAGGTTTTTCGATGTTTGTATGAAACATATTTTAAACTATTTCTAATTTGATGAACTATGCATAATTGATGTTCAGTTTTAGGATAAACTGCTTGTATTGCTTCTGACATGCCTGTTAAATTATCACTACAAGCAATCAAAATATCATTTAAGCCTCGATTTTTCATTTCTGTAAAATTAGCTAGTCAAAATTTAGAACCTTCATTTTCACTAATTCATAAACCTAAAACATCTTTTTTGCCTTCTAAATCCACTCCTAATGCTATATAAACTGATTTGTTAATAATGCGTTTATCTTGCCGTACTTTAACTACTATACAATCAAAATAAACAATAGAATAAATACTTTCTAATGGTCGATTTTGCCACGCCTTGACATCATCTATCACATCATCAGTAATTTGACTAATAACACTTTCACTAATATCTGCACCATGATATAACTCTTGCAACTGCATTCTAATATCTGATAAAGTCATTCCTTTGGCATATAGTGAAAGAACTTGTTGATCAAAGCCATCAAATCTTCTCTGTCTTTTTGCAACTATTACAGGAGTAAAATAACTATTACGATCTCTTGGTACATTAATTTCAATTTTACCTTGTTGAGTTATTAATTTTTTTGAACTTATACCATTACGAGCATTTTCACTATTACTATGTTGATTTTTTTCATACCCTAAATAATTTTGCATTTCAGAATTTAACATCTTTTCTACTAATCTTTTTGTTAATTCTTTATATAATCCTCCTTCTTTAAATACTGTTATTAAATCTTCAGTATTTTCTAGTAATAAATCTACTGCTTTTGATATTGGATCATTATTATTAATACTTTGTTTTTTAGCCATCTGTAACTCACTCTTTCTAGTCATTTAATTATATTTACTAGAATTAATTAAACATAGTTATTTTTGTAAGTTACACAGATTACTAAACATTACCATATTTAAGAAAAAATCACTTAATAATTAAGTGATTTTTTTATAAAAATGAATAATTTTAATATTTTGGTTTTCTTTTTCATTTTGAATTATTATCAACATTACGTTTAAAATCATTTCTATTGTTATGAGATGAAAAATTTAATTTAGTCGGTACTTTAACAACATTTTTAGGTAAATCTCAACCTGTAGTATCTAGTAAAGTAATTTCGTGATTTTGATAATATTGAATTTCTTGAATTTCATTATATTGAACTCTATTACTTACTAAAGTAATAGCAGTGCCTTGTGCTCCAGCACGAGCTGTTCTACCAATACGATGAGTATAGTATTCATATTCGCGTGGAATATCATAATTAAAAACATAATCAATACCATTAATGTCAATTCCTCTAGCAACAACATCAGTAGCAATTAGTACTTTAACCTTACCATTTTTAAATTGTCTCATTGCTTCCATACGTTCTCTTTGACTTTTATCACCGTTAATAACAGCACATTTAATATTATTTTGTTCTAATAATTGTGCGATTTTGTTAGTAAAAGCTTTTGTATTTGAAAAAACAATACTTAATTGTGGTTGTAATTTTTGATATAAAGCAACTAATGCAGTTTCTTTTGTTATATTACGACAATCAAAATAATATTGTTTAATATTTGCTTGTTGTAATTTTTGACTTTCATCTTCAACACTAATACTAACTGGATTATTTTGATAATCATCAGCAATTTTTAAAACTGGTTTTGACATTGTCGCTGAAAAAAGAACAGTTTGAATATTTTGAGGTGAATTTTCAAATAAGAAATCAATATCTTTTTTAAATCCCATTTTTAACATTTCATCTGCTTCATCTAAAACTAATGTTTTAATTGAATTTAATCTTAAACTACCACGATTAATATGATCAGTAATTCTTCCTGGTGTTCCAACAACTATGTTACTAGTTCTTAAATCATATAATTGATTTCTAATATTAACACCACCGCATAATAAAGCAACATTAACGCCATTTAAAAAATAAGCATATTTTTTTACTTGTTTAGCAACTTGGATTGCTAATTCTCTAGTTGGACAAACAATAATGGCTTGATTACGATATAATTTTATATCTAAATTATGTAATATAGGTAAGACAAAGGCAGCAGTTTTTCCGGTTCCGGTATGACTTTTTCCAATAATATCTTTTTTTTGTAAAGAAACTGGAATTGTCTTCTTTTGAATTGGTGTTGGGGTAGTATAACCTCATTTAGCAATAGCAGCAGTTAATTCTTGTTTTAAATTTAGTTCTGTAAAACTCATATATTTCTCCTTAAAAATAAATTTTGAATAAATTTAGAAAAAATGATAATTATAACCTGAAAAATAACCTCTAAAAGAGGATTATTTTAAAAAAGGATTAGTTTTATTTATTATTTATATATAATATACTTACTTACATTTTAAAGTATTAATTCATCTAATTTTTCTAAAATTAAAAGTTGTCAAATAATTTCATGATATTATTTATTTCTTTGACATCATTAACAACTTTTTTGATATTTTTTTATCAATCATATCTTAAAAGAAAATTGCGAATTAATCAACAACTTAAATATAATACACTATTTTTAATTAAATGTAAAGATAAATTTATAGAAATGAAAATATAAAAATAATAATTAAAATACTATACAAATTTTTAAATTTATTAAAATTAAAAATTTAAATTATATTAGAAACTTTTTATCATAACAAAAAATTTTGAAAAATAATATAAATTATCAAACATCAGTATCTGCTTTTTTAATAATTCAATTATCAAATAAAATATGATTATTTTTATGATTCTTAATCATTCCAGTTAAAAAATTAGTGTTTGCATAACGAATAGTTAAATAATTATAACCATGCATACCACCCGCATTTCTTTTAACTTTAAATGTATTATCATCTACTTTTTCCACACTGGTTCTATCACTTAAAGTTGGATTTTTTGCTCCTTTTCAAAGACCATTTAAAGTAACTGAAATATTACCTTTAATAAGATCTTCGGTTGTAGCTTTAGAACTTATTTTTGAACTAATATAGTCACTAATATCACTTATTGTTTTATTATTTTGAACAAAATTATCAAAATCTCCGGGATTCATATATATTGTTAAATTATTATCAGTAGTGATATCAATACGCCCTTTAGCAAATGCACTTTTTGTATAAAATATTTTACCTAATGATGTTGCTGTTTGCTCTGCTCATTCACCTTGCGTTTGATTAGGGCTAATATTAATAAAATCTAAAGTCATTGGCGTTAATCTTAATCCTGAAATGCTTCAATCACTAATAGTGATTTTTCCAAAAGCATTAATTTTATTTTTACTTTCTTCAGGCACTCCTTGTTTTCCAACAAGTCACTTAGTAATCTCATCTGAAAAAGCTGTTGCTGTTGGTGATAAATAATTTTTCAAAGAATCAATTGCTTCATCAATTGTAGATTTAGTAAGCGCTTCATACATATGATCACCACTAGCATAAACATCATTTTTTTGAAGAACTTCTGATTGAGCATTAATATCAACTTTAGTAATATTAACTTTATTGTTATTAAGTTTTTTAGTAATTAATTCTTTTGCTTTTTGTAATAAACTTTCACTATCAGTAGCGATGTTTTCTATTTGTATCATAAAATCTTTTAATACTTTTGTTACATTACCAGTTGAAGCTTCAATTAAAGCCTTTAAATTAGCGCCAGTATTAGCGTAATTAAAATCAAAAATATTAGATACTTCAATTTCTGTCTTTTTGTTACTTTCATCTTTATAAGATAATTTTAATTTTAAATCTGCAGCAAGTTTATATCACATTGTTATGTCATACGTTGCTGGATCATAATTTTCAATACCAAAATCAGCATTTTCCTTAGTTCAATTGAATTGTTTATTTGTCATTATTGTTTCATTAAAATCAATTTTTAAAATTTCACTAGTAGTTATATTATTAAATAATGGTTTTAAATCAGATGGTTGTAATAAATAATCCTCAATAATAAGATTTGTAATATCTTTTTGAAGCCTAGTTAAAAATATATCTTTTATTTTACTATCAACCAGAGTGTCACTATCTTTAGATAAACTATTTAAATTATTAGTAATATCTTTTCCAGATTCACCAAATTGATCTTCAAAAGTTAAATTCTTATATTCACTAATTAAATTTGCAAGTCCTAAACTAATTTGCTCTTTAGCTTTTTTTAATAATTCTTGTACATCAGCATTTTCCGATACTTCATCATCGGTATCAGAACTATTACCATTTCCACATGCCACTACATTTACTGCTAATGGTGCTGTTAATCCAAAAATTGCTAATAATTTAATATTCCCTTCACTCTAGTACCCTCCTAAAATTTCTTTTAATATCTTTTATTAAAGTTTTAGTATATTGTATAATATTTATAATTAAAATGTTGTGAATATATTAAGTTTAATATTTCAGTAAACGAATAAGTTTATAAAAAATCAAGTTTAATTTAATAATCAAAAAATAAGCATTGTAATCATAATTATTAGATTATCTTTTATATCAAAATTTGTTAAATTTTATTACTTATAATTAAAATGTTTAAATAATATTTCTTTTTTTTATACAGTTTAATAAAAAATAATTTTTCTCTTTCATTAAATTATATTTTATAAACAAAAAAATTGATTATAATTGATAATATGTAAAGGAGAAAAAAATGGACAGATTACTAGAAACCACAACGAAAACTATAGAAAAAACTAAAACTAAAAAGGCAAGTTGATTTAAGTTATTTAGATTAATTATAATTAAAATTAGTTACAGTTTTATTACGGCATTTTTATTTTTATTTTCAATAGTAATTTCGGTATTGAGCATTAGTGTTTTGTTTTTTTTTAAATTTATCAATAGAAGATTTTATTATTGATTTACAATATTATATTATGATTTTTTATAGTATATTTTTATTTATTTTTATTTTATTAAATGCTATAAAAATTTTTGGTACTCAATTTGAAGATAGTTCTTTCTTATTATTACTTACTAAACCTTATACAAGAAATGTTATTATTTTAACTCAATACGCTGCTTTATTTTTTATGAGTTTAACTTTTATTTTCATAAATATTATTGCTTTATTAATATTTGGCGGGATTTGCGGAATTATTATAAAAGTTTCTTATTTAACTTTTTACGTATTAACTATCCTAAAGTTTTTTGGCTTTTGCTCTTTATTTGCTGTTTTAGTTACTGTTGGTGTAGTACCAATGTTAACTTTTACTCCATCACAAACAGTTTTTTTAATTTTTGTTATTTTCTGTAGTCTATTTTTATTAGGTGGTTTGCCTTACTCATTAACCAAAATAAATAGTGACATTATTAAAATTAATTTTGAAAATAATATCCAATATACTGTTAGTGAAATCAAAGAAGCAATTTTATTTAAACAAAATTTAGAAAAAGGATTAATTAAATATCCAAATTTAACAAAAGCTATTTTTGATTTTTATTCTAATCTTAGTGATCAAGAATTAAAGGATATTAAAGAAAATAATGTTATTAATAAACGTATTGATTTTTATCAAAAATTAGGATTTATTAAAACAAATCCTACTGTTAAAACTCTTAGAACCTGTTTAGGATCTTTTTAATAGAATTTAACTAAAACAAGAAATAATCATTTATAAATAGGTACTTAACCAATAATTTATTTTCTTTTTCATTTTTTTGTTAAAAAGATTTTATCATTTGAAAACTTATCGACTAAAAATCTATTTTTTATTATAAAATAACCATTATAATATAAATTTTATTAAAATTAATCAAAAAAGATCCTAAACAGGTTCTTAGTGGTAAAACAACCTCTTGAAAACCAATTGAATTTCAAAATAAAGATATATTTATGAAAATTACTTTTAATAGTCCTAAAAAGTGTTGCCATTCCACATTTAATTATATTTACTAGAATTAATTAAACATAGTTATTTTTGTAAGTTACACAGATTACTAAACATTACCTAATCAATTGCAATTATATGCCAAAGGTTATATAATATGGGTAATAGTGGGAAAGTGTGGGTGATATTATGCTACTAGGACAATCATTGTCAACATTAGATGAAAAGAAACGAATGATAATTCCTTCTAAGTTTAGAAGTTATTTTCATAACAATGAGATTGTTATTGTTTCTAAAGGCTTTGAAGGCTGCTTAGTTATTCGTAACGAAATTGAATTTATTAAATGACAAGATAAAATCTTATCACAATCCGAAGGTCAGAAAGAAGCCAGAATTTTAGCAAGACAAGTATTTGCTAATTCAGAAGAATTAACTATTGATAGCAAAGGTCGCATTAATATTCCACATTCATTATTGACACTAGTTGATATTAAACAAAAAGTAATTATGATTGGACTATCCAATAAAATTGAGATTTGATCAGAAACTAATTGAAATAGTTTTAATCAAGATACCAAGGATAAATTTGAGTCAGCGGCAGCAGCTCTAGATGAGATATAAAAATTATGAATAATATCAATGCAAGACACATTTCTGTAATGTTAACAGAAGCAATTGATTTCTTAAATATTAAACCTGATGGTATTTATGTCGATTGTACATTAGGACGAGCAGGTCATAGTAAAGTTATACTATCAAAACTTACGTCTGGCAAACTATATGCTTTTGATCAAGATCAAATGGCCATTGATAATAGTAAAATTATTTTAAAAGATTTTAAAGATAAATATGAAATAATTAAAAGTAATTTTGCTAATATTCAATCTGAGCTTTTAAAAAGAAATATTACTAAAGTTGATGGTATATTATATGATTTAGGTATATCATCACCACAAGTTGATGAAGATATTAGAGGATTTAGTTATATGAAAGATGCTAAGTTAGATATGCGTATGGATCAAAGTCAAAAATTAAATGCGTGAGATATTGTTAATAATTATAATTATGAGCAATTAAAAACAATTATTAAAAATTATGGTGAAGAAGTATTTGCTAGTAGTATTGCTAAAAATATTATTAAAACAAGAACTTTTCAACCAATTGATACCACTTTACAATTGGTTACGATTATTAAAAAATCATTACCAGTAAGAGTATTAAATAAGCATCATCATCCTGCCAAAAAGACTTTTCGAGCATTAAGAATTGCTGTTAATAACGAGTTAGAAACATTAAAATCTTCTTTAAAACAATCTTTGAAATTATTAAATTCTAATGGTAGAATTGTTGTTATTAGTTTTCATTCTTTAGAAGATCGTATTGTTAAACAAACTTTTAATGAAGTTTTAATTGATCCACAAGCACAATTATATGCTAAATTACCAGTTCACAATAATTGAAAAACAAAATATCAATTAATAATTAAAAAACCAATTACACCAAAGCCTGATGAAATAAATAAAAATCCAAGAGCACGAAGTGCAAAGTTAAGAGTTATTACTTATATTGATTCATAAAAATGTTTGGAGGTGAACAATATGAATTTTCAAGAATTATATGTTGTATGTCAAATTGAAGACTTTAGTTTAAAAGTTATGGTTAATAATTATGTTAATAATCAAATTCAGGTTTTATATAAAGAAACTGTTGATACTGAACAGTTTTCTGAAAATGGTGTAATTATTAATTCAATTGCTACAGGTAAGTTATTAAGGCAAATTATTAATAAAATTAATAATACTTTAAATATAAAAGTACAACGTATTGCCTTAACTTTACCTTCAAATAATTTAAAAATTTATCAATCACAAGCATCACTTGATTTTAAAGATGCTAACCACATTATTACTGATGAAGATTGTAGTAAAGTGATTGAAATGGCTAAAAACATTACTATTGATAATAGTGAAATTATTTGTTTAACTAAACCATATAATTTTAAAGTTGATCATGCAATTGGTAATGAACAATTACCAATTGCTAAAAAAGGACAAGTTATGCATGTTGATGCTTTAGTTTATTCATTACCTAAAAGTTTATATAATTCTCACCTCGAAGTATTAACTAATGCCGAAACAGAATTGTTAACGGTTACTTTAGATCAATTTGCATTAGTATGTAATATTAAAAATACTGATTTTAATCGTAATACAGTTTTAGTTGATTGAAATATTAATAGTACTAAGATTAGTGTTTTTAGTAATTCAGTATTATTTGCAACAACCAATATTAAAATTGGTTGAAATCAAATAATTCAATCATTAATGAAGCAAATGCATTGTGGTTATGATAAAGCTGAAAGATATTTACAAAAAATTATTAATATAAGTAGTAATTATTTATGCGATGTTGTTGTTGATAAGTATGTTGATGAGCAGACAAAATCTATTGTTCGTTTAACAAAAACTGATTTACAAGCAACAGTTAAAAACCAAATTAATGAAATTATTGCTTGTATTGAATATTTTCTGGATGAAGTTAGTGATAATAATAGTTCAGATATGGAAATTATTTTTACGGGAATTACTATTGGTTTATGTGGTTTTGCCAACTATTTTAAAAATAATAGCAAATTAAAAGAAGTAAAATATATGCTTAGCCAAACTCCTGGTGCATATAGTTATCAGTGAACTACTTTAATCGGTAATACTCACTACCAACATTTAGTAAATGTTTTTAGTAATAATTATATTTCATCAATACATAAACCAGAAATTGTATCAAAATTAAATCATTATACGCATTCTAATAATCATGATAATAAGCATTATAATTCCCCCTTTCAACCAAATTATCAGTATAATGATGGTAGTAAATAGAAGAAGACAATTTGATTAATCAGGAGGAAAATAAAATGGAACATAATAATTCACAATTTAAACCAATAGCATCAATTCGGGTAATTGGTATTGGTGGTGCTGGTAATAATGCTGTTAATAGAATGATTGAAGCAGAGGTACAAGGTGTTGATTTTTATGTTGCTAATACTGATGCACAAGTAGTTAATGCATCACCAGCTGAAAATAAAATTATTTTGGGCAAAGAATTATCAAAGGGACTTGGAGCGGGAGCTAATCCCGAAATTGGTAAACAAGCCGCAATTGAAAGTGAAGCAGAGATTAAACGTGCTTTAGATGGTGCAGATATGGTTTTTATTGCTGCTGGTATGGGTGGTGGTACTGGTACTGGTGCTGCATCAATTGTTGCAAGAATTGCTAAAGAATGGGGTGCTTTAACAATTGCTATTGTTACTAAACCATTTAAATTTGAAGGACGTAATCGTAATGCTCATGCCGTAGTTGGAATTGAAAATTTAAAGAAACAAGTTGATGCAATTATTATTATTTCTAATGATAAATTATTACAAGTAATTGGTAATATTCCTCTTAAAGATTCGTTTAAAGAAGCAGATAATATTTTACGTCAAGGTGTACAGACTATTACTGACTTAATTGCTGTTCCTGCTTTAATAAATTTAGATTTTGCTGATGTTCGTACTATTATTGAAAATAAAGGTAATGCCTTATTCGGTATTGGAATGTCAAAGGGTGAACATAAAGCTAAACAAGCCGCAACAAAAGCTATTTCTTCTCCTTTACTTGATGATGTGACAATTAAGGGTGCTAAAAATGCTATTGTTAATGTTACTGGTGGAACAACAATGACATTAACTGATGCTAATATTGCTGTTGATTTAGTTCGTGATGCTGCGGGTAATGATGTTAATATCATTTTTGGTGTTGCTGTTAATGAAAATTTAAATGATGAAATGATTGTAACAGTTATTGCCACTGGTTTTGATGAAGAAGGTGCTAATGCTAATAATTTTGTTTATAGTTCAAAAGTTGATAATCATGAATTTATTACTAATAAGACTCAATATTTAAGTGAAGAAATTAAAGAACAAACAAAGAAAAAAGAAGAAGAACAACAAAATTTAGTCCAAGAAGCAGCAATGGAAGCAGATGATGATTTACCATCATTTTTACGAAGACGAAAGGGAGTTTAATTAATTATGGGATGAAGAAGTAAAAAATATAAAGACAATGATGAAAATAGTAATTATAAAACCAGTTTTCAAGAACAAATACAAGAATTTGCTCCTAAAAATTATCAAGAAATTGAATCAATTGCTAATGCTATGATTTTACAAAAACCAATTAAAGTTAATTTAACAACAACTGTTGAAAATGATCGAAGAAGAATTATAGATTTTCTTTGTGGTATTTCGTATGTTATTGGTTTTGTTGTTGATAAAACTGATATTCATATTTATGAATTTAAAAATGAATTAAGTTAATCTTGAACAAATAGGTTTTTATTTCTTTCTAATAATAAAGAAATAAAATTATTTATTTTTTAAATTGTTCTTAGAACCTGTTTAGAATCTTTTTAATAAAACTGAAATAAAGGAAAGAACAACCATTTGTAAACTAGTATTTAGTTTTCTTTCACAATTTTTTCATAATCTTCTGTATTTTTCTAATCAAGCAAAGCTTCGTTCTACAATTCATCTTTTTGGTAATACTACAAAAGTATGTAGTTCATTGCGTTTTATAATTTCAACATTTGCATTTATGATTGTTTTGATTTCAGAAGCAAATTTTTCACCAGTATAACCAGCATCTACTATTATTTTTTGAACTGCAGAAAGATTTTCTTTTTCATTTTCAATCATTATTATAGCGCTATTACGATCTGTTTTTTCTGCTGTGGTTATTAAACCTTGAGAATCAACAATAATATGACGCTTTATTCCTGAAATCTTTTTACCAGCATCATAACCTTTATTTTCAGTAGTATCTGTATTTTTAACACTTTGCGAATCAATTATACAAAAACTAGTTTGTTCTTTGCGATTATTGTTGATACGAACTTTTTTAACCAATTTTTTTTAAAATTAATTGCCATACACTAGCTTCTTTACCGTTATTTTTACTTCAAATTTGAAAATAATAATATACAGTTTGTCATTTTGGAAAATTTTTTGGTAGCATTCTTCATTGACAACCACTTTTTAATACATATAAAATTGCACAAAATACTTCATATAAATCTAAACTTCTTGGTTTTGTTTTCTTTTTGCTATTTTCTAAAATTGATTTTATGTTCTCAAATTGTTCTTTGGTGACATGACTTGGATAATTTTTATGCATAATATATACCTCTGATTTTAAAATATATAATCATTTTACATTATTTTCGAAAAGATTCTAAACAGGTTCTTACATTAATTTTAGAATAAAAATCCCTTCTAAATTAGAAGGGATTTATTGTTTTAATTTGCATATTTGTTATTTTTTCATGTAATAATAAAATTTATTTCATAATAACAGTGTTTATTATTTTTATATAATATCAATGATGTTTTTATTTATCATTTTAATTAGTAAAATTAATGTAATATAAAGTATGATTTTTGTATATTATTTGCAATACGTTTTATAAATGCTATTATTTAATAATAGTTATCTTAAATATTAGAGATAAACTATATGCATTATTATAGGTAATTAACAAGAGATTTTAGAGATTGTTAATTAACTTTTTCAAATAAATTATAACTAATTTATTTTAGAATTGTTCCTTTGCTTATTTTAATTAAAATTTAAAATAAAAAAATTAAAAAAATATGTTTTTCAAGCCCATTGTTTTATTTTTAATAAAATAAATGGGCTTTTTATTTGAAAGGATGTAAAAAAGTGCCTACAGAAAGTCAAGAAATAGGTTCTGATAATAAAAAGCAAAAAAATATTAAGGATTTTAGAAAAGAAATAATTTCTAAGATTACAAGTGCAAAAATAGAAAGAAAGTATTGCAAACAATTAATAGTGATGACCTTGCTATATTTTTTAATAGTTTAATTAAAGCAGATTCATTATTTTGATTTTTAAATATTGTTCATCATCTTTATCAAGAGTTATTTTCTCTTTATAATAATAAAAAGTTTTTAGTATTTGATGAACTTTTATTAGAAAATTTAAAAAATTCATGACAATGAATTGAAAAAGAACAGCAAATTTTTAATGAAGAACATAATTTAATTACTGAATTAAAAAATATAGCTAAAGAAGCATTTCCAGAACAATATTTTGAAATTATAAAATTTAAACAAGAACAAGCGCGAATTAATTTTGATTACTTTTTTCCTGAATTAAAACTTCCCGATAATGCGATTAATTTTTGAAAACAAATTATACAAGAAGAAAATCTAGAACAGTTTTTATCGGTAGAGTGAAAAGAAAAAATTGCTGAGTTGTGTAACGTTTTTATTAATTTTGAAAAAAATATTAAAAAATTTAAAATTATTGGTGAAGATTATCAAGAATTTATTTTAAATCATAAAAGAAATCTAGAAAAAGTTAAAGAATGTAGTGAACAAGTCGCATTAGTTAGTAATGTGATGAAAAGAAAACAATTTTTAATTAGACTTACTGCATAACTAGTTAACTTTTCATTTTTTTGTTATTATTAAAATAAAATTTGAATAGTTAAGGATAAATTTTATGACATATTTTGAATTAAAAGATAAACCAGATCAATATTTTCGTAAAATAGTTGGTATTAATAAACTAGTTTTTAATGAAATTTTAAATATTTTATTAGATCATCAAAATCTAAAAAATACCACTGGTGGAAGGCCATATAAAATGTCAATAGAAGATAGAATTTCAAAAAATTGAAGAACAACATCAGTCACTTATAACATCATTAAAAGAAATTCTTCCTATTGAAAGATTAAAAGTTATTAATAGTTGAAAGACAATTGATAATAATGAAAATGTAGCAACTAAAAATGAAGATTCTTTATTATTTGAAACGATTATTAAATATATTGATACATATAGCTAACTAAAGTAATATTTACTCATAAATAATGTAAAATAATAATATGTAATTTAAACAGTTTTTGAATTTAAAAGTACAATTCAGCAATAATTAAAATAGATTAGGAAGATTAAATTATGCCAAAACCATACAGTGAAGACTTACGAAGAAAAGTAATAGAAGCTTATGAAAGTAAAAATATGAAAATTAAAGAAATTTGTAAAGTGTTCAATATCACTAGAAAGACTTTATTTTTATGAAGAAAAAGAAAAAAAGAAACTGGGCATATAAAACCAATTTTGAATTATCAAAAAGGACATAGCCACAAAATAAAGGATTTAGATGAATTAAAAAATTATTTAGCAGAAAATAAAGATGTTACAGTTCAAAAAGTAATTGATAAATTTGGAAATATGACTAAAGAAACAGTTTATAACTATTTTAAAAAACTAAATTATACATATAAAAAAAACTTTTCTATATGAACAAAGAGATAAAAATAAACAAGAAGATTTTTTAAAAGAAATAGCTAAAATAATGAATGAAGATTTAGTATATATTGATGAATCTGGAATTGATGATAATGAATTTTATAAATATGGTTGATCTGAAAAAGGTAAAAGATTATTTGATAATAAACCCGCATATAAAATAAAGAGAATGAGTATAATTGGTTCACTAAATAAAGGTAAATTAAAAGCCTTATGAGCATTTGAAGGACATTGCAATAGTAAAATTTTTGAATCATATGTTAAAAATAAACTAATTCCAGTATTAAAGCGTGGATAAATTATAGTTTTAGATAATGCAACGTTTCATAAATCTAAATTAACACAACAATTAATTGAAAATGCTGGATGCAAACTATTATTTCTTCCGCCATATTCTCCTAATTTAAATCCAATTGAACATTTTTGATTTGCTATAAAACATAATATAAGAAAAATATTACCAAATTATTGACCAAATATTAAAAAAGCGATTGATTTTGTTTTTCAAGATATGAGTAAACATTACTTTAGTTAGCTATATATAGAAGATTTAATTCCAAAAATTAAAGCAAAAGTTGAAAAAGAATGAGAAGAAACTGAAGATGAAGATTGAGATGCAGTTGAAGCAATAACTACTGCTTTCAAATCTGATTTTGAAAAAAAAGATACTGAAATTGAACATTTAAAAAAAATTCTTGAAGAAAAAGAAGAAAAAATTGCACAACTAGAGACACAATTAAAAAATGTGCTACCTAAAAAAGATAGTCCAATTGTGAGTTTTAATGATATAAAAGAGCAATGTGATTTAGAATTTTTACCAATTTTAGAAAACAATTTTGATGGACTTTAACAAAGTAAAGAAAGTGATTCTAGTAGAAATTTATCTTCAACTTCGCTTACTTCTTATTAAAATATTCATGTCAAAATTTAATTAATACTTATTTTTTGTTAAATTAGCAAAAAAAATGTTATTATTATATTTATTAAATATGATTTTGTTTTTCGAAGAGGAATAATTTGTGTTTTTATTATATAAGCAAAAATTTAAAAATTGAAGATTTTTATATAAATTTTTAAGTTGTATATTAATTTTTATTTTATCAATATTAACTATCATCTTTTCTGTATTTACTGAATTTTGATATGTTAATAGTACTAATAAAGATAATTTCTATAATTCTATAGTATTACAAAACTTTGATATAATGTTATCATTTTGGTCTTCTCAAACAATATTTATTGTTAATATTTGATTTTTATTTTCTTTAATTTATCATCAAAAAGAGCAGACAAATAGATTCACTAATATTTATAGTCAAATTAATTTAACAATATATAGCTAACTAAAGTAATATTTACTCATAAATAATGTAAAATAATAATATGTAATTTAAACAGTTTTTGAATTTAAAAGTACAATTCAGCAATAATTAAAATAGATTAGGAAGATTAAATTATGCCAAAACCATACAGTGAAGACTTACGAAGAAAAGTAATAGAAGCTTATAAAAGTAAAAATATGAAAATTAAAGAAATTTGTAAAGTGTTCAATATCACTAGAAAGACTTTATTTTTATGAAGAAAAAGAAAAAAAGAAACTAGGCATATAAAACCAATTTTGAATTATCAAAAAGGACATAGCCACAAAATAAAGGATTTAGATGAATTAAAAAATTATTTAGCAGAAAATAAAGATGTTACAGTTCAAAAAGTAATTGATAAATTTGGAAATATAACTAAAGAAACAGTTTATAACTATTTTAAAAAACTAAATTATACATATAAAAAAAACTTTTCTATATGAACAAAGAGATAAAAATAAACAAGAAGATTTTTTAAAAGAAATAGCTAAAATAATGAATGAAGATTTAGTATATATTGATGAATCTGGAATTGATGATAATGAATTTTATAAATATGGTTGATCTGAAAAAGGTAAAAGATTATTTGATAATAAACCCGCATATAAAATAAAGAGAATGAGTATAATTGGTTCACTAAATAAAGGTAAATTAAAAGCCTTATGAGCATTTGAAGGACATTGCAATAGTAAAATTTTTGAATCATATGTTAAAAATAAACTAATTCCAGTATTAAAGCGTGGACAAATTATAGTTTTAGATAATGCAACGTTTCATAAATCTAAATTAACACAACAATTAATTGAAAATGCTGGATGCAAACTATTATTTCTTCCGCCATATTCTCCTAATTTAAATCCAATTGAACATTTTTGATTTGCTATAAAACATAATATAAGAAAAATATTACCAAATTATTGACCAAATATTAAAAAAGCGATTGATTTTGTTTTTCAAGATATGAGTAAACATTACTTTAGTTAGCTATACATCACTATTACTGCCCTTATTTTTTGAGTGGGGATATTTATTGATAGTGTTTCAAAGTTAGATTTAGAACTTAATTGATTTTGAAAATTGAATAATTTATCTTTATTTTGTTCCTTTTTAGATCATTTAGTATCACCAATATTGATGATTACTTTTTTAATTTTAACTTTTAGAAAAAATAAATTTAATATCAATATTAAAAAACAATTTATATTAGTAGTTATTTATCCAATTATTTATCTAACTTATATTTATATTAGAGCCAGTATTTTTACAAGCAAATGATGTTAAAAATTTTATTTATCCTTATAATATTCTCAACTTTAATTATTCAATTATTGGAATTCCATTATGAATTAATAGTATCTTAGTTATAATGTTAATTATTAGTACTATTATTAGTACTACATTATTTTATTTGTGAATTAATAAATTTTATTATAAAACAATTAAAGAACAAATAATAATGCAAATAAAGTAATATTTCTGCTAAATCTTAACAATAAATATTAAACTGATTCATGGTAAAATATAAATATATATTTTAAAATAGGTGAGGTAAGATGGCATTCTTAAAAAGAATTGAAGCATATGGTTTTAAGTCATTTGCAGAGCCTTTAACAATAGAATTTGATACTAATATTGTAGGTATTGTTGGCCCTAATGGTTCTGGAAAGTCTAATATTAATGATGCTATTCGTTGAGTTTTAGGTGAACAATCAGTTAAATCATTACGTGGTGAAAATAGCAAAGATATAATTTTTAATGGTGCTAAAGGTAAACAACCATTAAATAGTGCTCAAGTTACTTTAGTTTTTGATAATACTAATAAAATATTTAAAGTTGATTTTAATGAAGTACAAATTACTAGAAAAACTTTTCGTAATAGTTCAGAAAATGAATATTACATTAATAAAGCTCGTGTTCGTTTAAAAGATGTACAAGAAATTATTATGGGTACAGGTTTAGCTAAAGGTTCACTTGCAATTATTAGTCAAGGTAATGTTTCATGATTTGCTGATTCTAAACCAGAAGAAAGAAGAACTTTATTTGAAGAGGCTGCGGGTGTTTCAAAATACAAAAAGAGGAAAGAAGAGTCATTACGTAAATTAGAGCGTACTAATGAAAATTTAGTTCGAGTTAATGATATTATTAGTGAAATAAGTAGAAAAATTGAACCATTAGCAAAACAAGCACAGAAAGCTAAAACTTATGTTGAATTACGTGATAATTTAAAAAAATATGAAATTACTATTATTGTTAAAGATTTGGAGACATATCATAATCAATTAAAACTTACAACAGTCAGTATAAATGATAATGAAATTTTACAACAACAACTTAATTTAAATATTAGTAAGAATGAACAACAATTAAAATTTTTAAAAAATAAAAGTTATGATTTAGATAAAAACATTAATAGTTTAGAAATGAATTTATCTAATGTTAATAGTTTATTGCAAGTTTTAGAACAACAAAAATCGTTAATGAAAACAAAACAAAGTGAAATAAAAGATCAAACAGAAGTTGAAAAATTAAAAAATGAAATTGAAACTTTGCTTACTATTATTGAACAAAAAACTTTTTTACAAAAAAAAGAACAAGAAAATTTTGATAAAATTAATAATTTATTTGAAGAACTAAATGTTCAACATCAAGATTTAATTTTAGAACAAAATAATATTCATCGTGGTTTAGGCGAAAAAAAAGCACAATTAGAATCGGTAATTAATTATCAACAACGACAAAATCAAAAATATTTGGGTGTTCAAACAATTTTAAATAATAAAGATAAACTATATGGCATCATTGGAGTAGTGAGTGATTTAATTTCGGTGCCCGATCTTTATAGTGAAGCGATTGTTAAAGTATTGGGCAATACTTTAAAAAACATTGTTACGGCGACTAACAAAGATGCAACCAAGGCTGTTGAATTTTTAAAACAAAATAAAGCGGGAATTGCGACTTTTTTACCTTTAAATTCAATTCAAGTTCGAACAGCGACTAAAGAAGATGAAATTATTGTTAATAGTAAATCGGGTTATTTAAGTTTTGCTCATCATTTAGTTACAGCAGTTGATAATAGAATTCAGCCGATTATTAATTTTCTTTTAGGTCGTACTATTATTTGTGAAGACTTAGAAAGCGCAAGAGTTATTTCACAATTAATTGCTGCTAAATATCAATGTGTAACTTTAGATGGTCAATTAATTAAAGCTGGAGGTGCTATTGTTGGAGGTTATCAACATCAAAATAGTATTAATGTTTTTAAAGAAAAGTTAATAGTTTCTGAATTAAAAGAAGAAATTAAATCATTAGAACAACAATTAGTTAATATAAATGTCCAAAGAACAAGTATTGAAAGCGAATTAAATAATTATCAAGGTCAAAAGTTGACAATTACTTTAACAATAAATAAATTGATTAGTGAAATTAGTGATATCACTAATCAATCACAATTATTAACTACTCAATATCAAACATTGACTGGTAAAAAATTAGATATTGATACTACAAATCAATTAAATGATATTTTTATTCAATATGAAAATTCTAAATATGATCAAGCGACAATAAAAAGTCAATTACAATTAATTCGTAAACAGAAACATCAATTATTAGAACAAATGCAAACTTTAGAAAATGAATTATATAGTTTAAATCAAGAACATTTTATGACTAGTAATAAATTAAATAATCAAAAACTTGAGCAAGTAAAAATGGAGTCAAAAGTAGAACAAAATTTAAGACGTTTAGTTGAAACTTATAATTTAACTTATGAATATGCTAGAGAACATTATAGTGAACCATTAGCAGATGAACAACAAGCACGTAATTTGGTACAACAATTACGTAGTGAAATTGAAGATTTAGGATTTGTAAATATTAATGCTATTGAAGAATTTGAAAATGAAAATGAACGTTATTTACGTTTAAAAACTAAACATGATGAATTGCAATTAGCATCACAATCGTTGTTAACAGCCATTGATGAAATGGATAATGTTATGGTAACGCAATTTGATGAAACAATCAAAGCTATTAATATGGTATTGCCCGAAACATTTCAAACTTTATTTGCTGGAGGAACTTGTAGTTTACGATATACATCACCTGATGATATTTTAAATACAGGTGTGGAAGTGCTTGCTAATCCTCCTGGTAAAAGAATTAGTAATTTAAACTTATTATCAGGTGGTGAAAAATCATTAGTTGCATTAGCAGTATTATTTGCTATTTTAAAAGTCAAGCCATTGCCATTGACAATATTAGATGAGGTTGAAGCGCCATTGGATCCAGCAAATTTAGAGCGTTTTGCTAGATATGTTCGTAGTTTTTCACAATATACGCAATTTATTATTGTTACTCATCGTCCAGGCACAATGGAAAATTGTGATGTATTATATGGTACAACTATGCAAAATCAAGGAATTACGAAAATGGTAGCCATTAAATTAGCAGATGCTAAAAAAATTATTGAAAGCGATAAATCAGCGAAAAATGTTAATTATGTTGTTTAAATTTTTAATGTTAGCCTAGATGTTGATTGAAAAAATATAATTCTAGGACTTCACATTATATGCATGAAGTTAAAAGTGAATCATTATCTAAAAAATACTTTAAAGAAAAAATAAAGTCAATATAATATAAAAATATTGTTGTAGATTAGACACACTTTTTGGACTAATAAAAGTTTTTATAACTTTATATTATTAGTTGAGGTGTAGTTTAAAATGAAATATTTAATTAATAGTGCTGATTTTACTAAATTTGATTATAAATTTAACAAATTTGTAGAAAAGTATAAAAATGATAAAAATATTAATAAAGTTAATATTTTGGAATGGCAACACTTTTTAGGACTATTTTTTGGTAGACATTTGTTTTTGATAATTAACTGGAGTTAAGTAGTTTAAAGTGCTGTGGATTCTTATGTTGTTGTATCAATTGATGTAATCAAATAATTCTAATTTTAATTGGATTAATGATCTAAAATTTTTATCATTAATAAATTCAGTTTTGAAAGTTTTAAAAGTTGCTTCAGCAACAGCATTGTCATAAGGACAACCTTTTTTGCTTAAAGAGCGAGTAATATTGAATGCTAGTAAAAGTTTATCAATAATTTTATTATTAAATTCATTACCACAATCACTATGAAATATTTGAATATCTTTTAAACAGCGATTTGATTGCATAAATGCTTGATGTACTAATAAGGCATCTTTTCTAGTACCTACACTATGTCCAATAATTTCGCGGTTAAATAGGTCAATTAATAAGCAAATATAGTTTCATTTACCATTAACTTGAACATAAGTTAAATCACTGACAATAACTTCATTTTTAAGCCTATTATTAAAGTTTCTATTCACAAGATTAGTGATTTTTTCATCATTTACTTTGTTATTATGATTTTTGAATGATAATTTAGTGTATTTTGATATTAAATTATGCTTATTCATAATTTCTTTAATTTTTCGTCTTGATAAATAAATTTCTTGGTTTTCTAATATTACTTTTAATCTTCTTGTTCCATAAACACATTTATTTTCTTTAAAAGCACTAATAATAGCTTCATCATAAATATTATTTTGAATTTTATTTTCTTTTTTCTTTAAATTAAAATAATATGTTGATTTAGAAATTTTTAAAAAATGACACATTGTGCGAATTTTATATTTAAACTTATTGTTTGTAATAATTTCTATTTTCTGCCTATTATTAGTGCTGCTTGCTTTAAAATATCATTTTCCATTCGTAATTGTTTTAATTCTTTTCTTAATTTAATTAATTCATTTTCTTCAACAGAACGATTATCTTTAGCTTTAAAACTACCTGAATTAGTAAATTGCTTAATTCAATTATATAGCTAACTAAAGTAATGTTTACTCATATCTTGAAAAACAAAATCAATAGCTTTTTTAATATTTGGTCAATAATTTGGTAATATTTTTCTTATATTATGTTTTATAGCAAATCAAAAATGTTCAATTGGATTTAAATTAGGAGAATATGGCGGAAGAAATAATAGTTTGCATCCAGCATTTTCAATTAATTGTTGTGTTAATTTAGATTTATGAAACGTTGCATTATCTAAAACTATAATTTGTCCACGCTTTAATACTGGAATTAGTTTATTTTTAACATATGATTCAAAAATTTTACTATTGCAATGTCCTTCAAATGCTCATAAGGCTTTTAATTTACCTTTATTTAGTGAACCAATTATACTCATTCTCTTTATTTTATATGCGGGTTTATTATCAAATAATCTTTTACCTTTTTCAGATCAACCATATTTATAAAATTCATTATCATCAATTCCAGATTCATCAATATATACTAAATCTTCATTCATTATTTTAGCTATTTCTTTTAAAAAATCTTCTTGTTTATTTTTATCTCTTTGTTCATATAGAAAAGTTTTTTTTATATGTATAATTTAGTTTTTTAAAATAGTTATAAACTGTTTCTTTAGTCATATTTCCAAATTTATCAATTACTTTTTGAACTGTAACATCTTTATTTTCTGCTAAATAATTTTTTAATTCATCTAAATCCTTTATTTTGTGGCTATGTCCTTTTTGATAATTCAAAATTGGTTTTATATGCCCAGTTTCTTTTTTTCTTTTTCTTCATAAAAATAAAGTCTTTCTAGTGATATTGAACACTTTACAAATTTCTTTAATTTTCATATTTTTACTTTCATAAGCTTCTATTACTTTTCTTCGTAAGTCTTCACTGTATGGTTTTGGCATAATTTAATCTTCCTAATCTATTTTAATTATTGCTGAATTGTACTTTTAAATTCAAAAACTGTTTAAATTACATATTATTATTTTACATTATTTATGAGTAAATATTACTTTAGTTAGCTATAAGTAGCTGCTCTTGTAACATTATATTCTTTAGCAAGGTAAGATACTGATTTGCCGCTTTGATATAAAGCTACTATTTGTTTTTTAAATTCATCGGTATATGAATTAATATTGGCCATAATTATAGTTCCTTTCTTTCAACTAATTTGTTCACTTGTCTACGTAATTAGTGTCCAATAAAGTGTAACCCATCCAACAACTGCATTTATTAATAGATTAGAGCGTAGATTTTTTAAACTTAAAGAATTTAAAACTTTACCAAAAACTGAATTAGGTAGTAGAGCATGAAGAGTAGAAAGAAAAGAATATTTAACTTTTCATAAAATTAATAATTTAAATAAAAATATTGGTATTTCAATTTATAAAAATAAAAGTAAATATAAAACATGAAAGTAGGTGGTAATTATTATTGAATTAGATAAACCAATTAAAGCAATTGGTATATGAAATACTATTAATCCATTAAGTAAAGATAATAAAGAATATAAAAGATTAAATAAGATTTGATTTAATAAAAATAGTACTCATATTGATAAAATTAAAATTTTAATATCAAATATTTTAAAAATAACAAGTCATATTATTGGTATGTTTATAACATTATTTTTTACAATAACACCATGATTAATACCTAAAATACCAATATCAATGGGAATAGGTAATTATACTAATCAATATAATTTTACTTGACCTGACCATTTAATATTAACTTTATTTCCTATGTTTGGTCATATTGGATTAAATTTAGTGACTAAATTAGGTAATTATGGAAAATTAATTAAATATGCATTAATAACAATACCAATTATTATTACAAGTCCTTATTTATAGCTAACTAAAGTAATGTTTACTCATATCTTCAAAAACAAAATCAATCGCTTTTTTAATATTTGGTCAATAATTTGGTAATATTTTTCTTATATTATGTTTTATAGCAAATCAAAAATGTTCAATTGGATTTAAATTAGGAGAATATGGCGGAAGAAATAATAGTTTGCATCCAGCATTTTCAATTAATTGTTGTGTTAATTTAGATTTATGAAACGTTGCATTATCTAAAACTATAATTTGTCCACGCTTTAATACTGGAATTAGTTTATTTTTAACATATGATTCAAAAATTTTACTATTGCAATGTCCTTCAAATGCTCATAAGGCTTTTAATTTACCTTTATTTAGTGAACCAATTATACTCATTCTCTTTATTTTATATGCGGGTTTATTATCAAATAATCTTTTACCTTTTTCAGATCAACCATATTTATAAAATTCATTATCATCAATTCCAGATTCATCAATATATACTAAATCTTCATTCATTATTTTAGCTATTTCTTTTAAAAAATCTTCTTGTTTATTTTTATCTCTTTGTTCATATAGAAAAGTTTTTTTTATATGTATAATTTAGTTTTTTAAAATAGTTATAAACTGTTTCTTTAGTCATATTTCCAAATTTATCAATTACTTTTTGAACTGTAACATCTTTATTTTCTGCTAAATAATTTTTTAATTCATCTAAATCCTTTATTTTGTGGCTATGTCCTTTTTGATAATTCAAAATTGGTTTTATATGCCCAGTTTCTTTTTTTATTTTTATAGACTTACTGCATAACTAGTTAACTTTTCATTTTTTTGTTATTATTAAAATAAAATTTGAATAGTTAAGGATAAATTTTATGACATATTTTGAATTAAAAGATAAACCGGATCAATATTTTCGTAAAATAGTTGGTATTAATAAACTAGTTTTTAATGAAATTTTAAATATTTTATTAGATCATCAAAATCTAAAAAATACCACTGGTGGAAGGCCATATAAAATGTCAATAGAAGATAGACTAGTAATGACTTTAAGATATTTATATGAAAATCGTACATATCATAGTATTGGTGCTGAGTATGATATGGTTGATACTACTGCTTTACGAAATATTCGTTCAATTGAAGACATTTTAATAAATAATAATAAGTTTAATAATTTAACAAATAAAAATATTTTTTTAAAAAGAAGAATTCAAAAATAAAATTTTGATAATTGATGTAACAGAAGTAGAAACAGAACGACCAAAATATAATCAAAAAGATTGATTTTCTGGCAAAAAATGAATGCATACTGTTAAGTTTCAAACCATAATTAATGCACATACTAATGAAATTTTAAATATTTTTCCTGATACTGGTAAAAATCATGATTTTAAAACTTTTAAAAATTCAAAGTTAGAATTTTTGTCAGAAACTGTAATTCTTGCAGATAAAGAAAGGTTATCAAGGTTTACAAAAAATTCATAGTAATACATTTTTACCCATTAAAACTAGTAAAAATAATCCTAAAACAAGTAAAATTAAAATTTTTAATAAGATTATTAATAAAACTCGCAGAAAAATTGAACATGTTTTTGCATTTTTAAAATGTTTTAAAATTATTGGTTATAAATTTAGAAAAGGTAGAAAACGAATATTTTTAAGATTTAATTTAATTGCAGGATTTTATAATTTATCATTAAAACTTAAAAACGTTATGCAGTAAGTCTTATGAAGAAAAAGAAAAAAAGAAACTGGGCATATAAAACCAATTTTGAATTATCAAAAAGGACATAGCCACAAAATAAAGGATTTAGATGAATTAAAAAATTATTTAGCAGAAAATAAAGATGTTACAGTTCAAAAAGTAATTGATAAATTTGGAAATATGACTAAAGAAACAGTTTATAACTATTTTAAAAAACTAAATTATACATATAAAAAAAACTTTTCTATATGAACAAAGAGATAAAAATAAACAAGAAGATTTTTTAAAAGAAATAGCTAAAATAATGAATGAAGATTTAGTATATATTGATGAATCTGGAATTGATGATAATGAATTTTATAAATATGGTTGATCTGAAAAAGGTAAAAGATTATTTGATAATAAACCCGCATATAAAATAAAGAGAATGAGTATAATTGGTTCACTAAATAAAGGTAAATTAAAAGCCTTATGAGCATTTGAAGGACATTGCAATAGTAAAATTTTTGAATCATATGTTAAAAATAAACTAATTCCAGTATTAAAGCGTGGACAAATTATAGTTTTAGATAATGCAACGTTTCATAAATCTAAATTAACACAACAATTAATTGAAAATGCTGGATGCAAACTATTATTTCTTCCGCCATATTCTCCTAATTTAAATCCAATTGAACATTTTTGATTTGCTATAAAACATAATATAAGAAAAATATTACCAAATTATTGACCAAATATTAAAAAAGCGATTGATTTTGTTTTTCAAGATATGAGTAAACATTACTTTAGTTAGCTATATAAAGAATTAACAAAAAGATTAGTAGAAAAGATGTTAAATTCTGAAATGCAAAATTATTTAGGGTATGAAAAAAATCAACATAGTAATAGTGAAAATGCTCGTAATGGTATAAGTTCAAAAAAATTAATAACTCAACAAGGTAAAATTGAAATTAATGTACCAAGAGATCGTAATAGTGATTTTACTCCTGTAATAGTTGCAAAAAGACAGAGAAGATTTGATGGCTTTGATCAACAAGTTCTTTCACTATATGCCAAAGGAATGACTTTATCAGATATTAGAATGCAGTTGCAAGAGTTATATCATGGTGCAGATATTAGTGAAAGTGTTATTAGTCAAATTACTGATGATGTGATAGATGATGTCAAGGCGTGGCAAAATCGACCATTAGAAAGTATTTATTCTATTGTTTATTTTGATTGTATAGTAGTTAAAGTACGGCAAGATAAACGCATTATTAACAAATCAGTTTATATAGCATTAGGAGTGGATTTAGAAGGCAAAAAAGATGTTTTAGGTTTATGAATTAGTGAAAATGAAGGTTCTAAATTTTGACTAGCTAATTTTACAGAAATGAAAAATCGAGGCTTAAATGATATTTTGATTGCTTGTAGTGATAATTTAACAGGCATGTCAGAAGCAATACAAGCAGTTTATCCTAAAACTGAACATCAATTATGCATAGTTCATCAAATTAGAAATAGTTTAAAATATGTTTCATACAAACATCGAAAAACCTTAGTTGCAGATTTAAAACCAATTTATAGTGCATGTAGTGAAGAACAAGCAATGCAAGCTTTAGAATCATTTGAAAGTAAATGAAATAAACAATATCCGCAAATTACTAAATCTTGATATAAAAATTGAGATAATTTAATGGTTTTTATTAGTTATCCACCAGAAATTAAAAGAGTGATTTATACTACAAATGCTATTGAATCTGTTAATAGTCAATTACGAAAAGTTATCAGAAATAAAAAAGTTTTTCCTAATGATATGGCAGTTTTCAAAATATTTTACTTAGCAATTGAAAATATAACAAAAAAATGAACAATGCCCATTCAAAATTGAAATACAGCAATTGCTCATTTTATGATAAAATTTGAAGATTGAATTAATCTGAACTAGTAACTTTGTAAAACAAAGATACACAGATTACATAAAAGCCTCATAAAATCATTAAATAATGGTGGAATTCAATCTTTATTATTTTTAAAAAATTCCAAATTAATAATTTCTTCATATAATAAACTACTAACCTCACTTTTATTATTGGCAATTCTTTCAAATGTATCATCATGAAAAATAATTACTTTATTATCTTTTGTTAATCGAATATCAAACTCTACTGCTTGGCAAATTTTCAAAGCATTTTGGAAATCAATGATTCGATTTTCACCTTCTGTAGAACGAAATCCACGATGTGCCACTAATAATGCCATAAAATAAACACCCCCAATATTCTTATACCTAATTATTTTACACTAGACTTGTTTTGTAATTAAAAAAGTACTTTGTGTTTCCCAAAAATTCAACTATAAAATTTTATTTTTTTAAGTTTAAGTAAAAATTAACAATTAAAATTAATATTTAATTAAGGAATAAGTCCGGTTGATAAATCATAATCATAAATATCACTATCTAAATTACTTGTAACTACAATACTATTATTTCATTCAATATTTTGTTTTGCTATTTTTTCATTAACTAACAATTGTTCAATAGCTTTATCTAATAAATTTAATTGATCTAATTCTAAATTATTTGATATATCTTTTACAATTTCTTCACCATACACATCATCAAAAATTAAATTAGATGACAAATTTTCACTACTCATTACTGAACTTTGTTCTTCATTAACCATATATTCAAACTCTATTTTCTCTAACAACTTATCTAATTCTGTTTCTTGTGTTTCTGAATAAAGTTGTGATTCTAAAACATCTCATGCAATATTTTTTATTTGTTCACTACACATATCATCACAATTAAAACTGCTTAACTCAAAATTTTGTTTTGAACTAAAAACATAATCAGATTGCAATTCTCTTTGTTTTTGCTTTTCTTGCTTATTAACTTGGTATCTTTTTTTATCATATTCTCTCCTCCTTGCTTTCACTTCAGGTCTTTGTTTATATTCTTTTTGCCTTTCTTTATTGCGTTGATATCATTTTTTTTATATTCTCGCTGTTTTTCTTTAATAAGCTGATATCTTTTTTTATCATATTCTTGTTTTTTTGCTTTTACTTCAGGTCTTTGAGTATATTCTTTCTTTTTCAATTTTACTTCAGACCTTTGAGCATATTTTTTCTTTCTTGCTTTTACTTCGCGTTTTTGAGCATATTCTCTCATTTTCAATTTTACTTCAGATCTTTGAGTATATTCTTTCTTTTTCAATTTTACTTCAGACCTTTGAGCATATTTTTTCTTTCTTGCTTTTACTTCAGGTTTTTGAGCATATTCTCTCATTTTTTATTTATTCTTTTGATATAACTTTTGATCACATTTTCTCCTCCTTGCTCTCACTTCAGGTCTTTGTTTATATTCTTGATTTCTTGCTTTCACTTCAGGCCTTTGAGCATATTTTTTCTTTCTTGCTTTTACTTCGGGTTTTTGATTATATTCTTTTATTTTTGCTTTTACTTCAGGTTTTTGATCATATTTTTGTTGTTTTTCTTTATTAGATTGTTTATTAACTATTTCATTAATTTGAAATGAATAAACTGTATTAATAACTATACTTCCTTCCATTATTCATGTTTTTCCCCTCTAAATATAATTAATTAAATTTAATTTAAACTTTTACCACATTTTTCTATCTATCAAAAATTATATTTATTTTTTTTGATAAATAAAACTGTATTATTGCGAATTTTTTTCAAATTCTTAATAAAATAAAAAATTTTATAGTATAAAATAACCATAAAATTTTTTATTTTTTATTATATTTTTAATTAAGTCTTGGAAAATATTACTAAAAAAGTAAAATTTAATTTCAAAATTAATTCATCATTAAAATTATTAATAACTAATTTTATCGTTTAGATTTATTGAAAGCAATACCCAATGCTTTTGGTGTTTTACTTCATTTTGATGTAAACACTAAAACTAATAAAGATGTTACAAAAGGCAATATATTCCATATATCAGAATTACTTGATATTCATTGAGGAATATTTGGTAAAAACGTAATTCTGGCACCTGTTGTTTCAACAATAGCAAATAAGGCAGCACCAATTGTAATCAATGGTACCCTTCATTGTCCAAAAATTAAAATAGCTAAAGCAATAAAACCATTTCCACTAACTGTCCCACGAAAAGTTTGACTAGCATACATTGGAAAAATACCACCAGCAATTCCTGCTAAAAAACCAGATAATAATACAGCAACATATCGTTGTTTAATAACATTAATTCCCGCAGCATCAACTGCATTGGGATTTTCACCAGTCGCAACATGATGTAATCCTCATTTAGTATATTTCAAAATAATAGCAATACTTACTAAAACTATAATTGCTAAAAATAAATATAAATTAAAAAATTCATTATTACCAATTTTTGGTAATTGATAAATATTTGTTAATGAAATAAAACCATTATTCCCTGGTAACTGAACAACAAAAACTGCAATTGCTGCTGCTAAAATATTAATTGCAACGCCAGAAATAATTTGATCAGATTTTAAAGTAACTGATGCAAAAGCATGGAAACAAGCAAATCCCATTCCCGCTAATCCACCTACTAATAAAGCAATAATTTGTGATCAATTACCTCAATTAACACCTATATTTTTCCCAAATGAAGAAAAAGCAAGAGCACCAATTGTCATCATTCCTTCAATACCAATATTAACAACACCAGCACGTTCTGAAATTAATCCAGATAATGCACCAAGTACTAAAACAACAAAAATTAAACTAGAATGTTCAAGAATTATTTTGAGTGCTTCCATTAACTTTTTCCTCCTGTTCTTTCGGTTTTTATTTTCATAATTGCTTGTTGTTCATTTTTAAATATATCAGTAAATTTATTAATAAAAGTTGTCTTTTCAATTTCCGCTTTTTTAGTAAATTGTTTGGTTAATATATTAATATTACTATTAATTGGGATAATTTGACTTTTTAATTGCTGTTTGTTAATTTTATAATTTTTAATTAACTCTTTAACATTATTTTTATAATTAGTTTGAAGTTGATGTTTTGCTAAAATTAATTGTTTTTTTATTTTTTTATCGTCAGTTTTAACTTTTTGATTTTTTAATGACTTTAATTCATCACTTAATTCTTGTTTCAATTTATTAATTTCTCGATAAAGATTTAATTTTAAGTCTTTTACTCTTGACTTATCTAATATTGCTTTTTGTTTTTTTAATAATGTTATTTCTCGAATTAAATCTTGCTTATAGTTATAAACATTATTTTCATATTTCATTTTTTCATTAATATACATATTTAAACTTTCACCATAAATCGTTTTTATTTCTTGTTGAAAATTATTTCAATTACCAATTTTACCTTTTTTTCAAATTGCATTATATTGTTTATATATATAATGATTTAAAGCTTTATTTTCTTGGAAAAATTGTGCTCAATTAACACCAACTTTATCATTTTTATTATTAATAACTGCTTGTAACTGTAAGTTGATATCACTATTAACTTTATTAATTTCTTGCGAAAGATTTTGTTTTAAATTTTTAACTACTGACTTATCATCTCATAGTATTTTATTATATTTTCCTTTTAATTGTTCTTTATCAATTTTATATTTTTTAATTAATTCCTTAATTTCAACTTTATAAGTAATTTGAAGTTGACATTTTTTTAAAATTAATTGTTCTTTTAATTTTTTATCATTAGTTTTAACTAATTGATTTTTTAATGACTTTAATTGATCACTTAATTCTTGTTTCAATTTATTAATTTCTTGTGAAAGATTTTGTTTTAAATTTTTAACTTTTGACTTATAATCTGATAATGATTTATTATATTCTATCTTTAAGTGATTAATTTTATTATTTTTTTCTTTAATTAAATCTGATTTTAACTTATTATATTGTCTCTTTATTTTAAAATTTTCAATAAAATGATAGTACATCTTGGCAATAAAACTATTTGTAACTTTTCGTTTTTCTCCATCAAAGGCTATATTTAAATAACGAATTAAAAATTTAATTGGCTGTAAACGAGATAATAAAACTGCACAGGCAGCTGAATAAATAATAACACCAAAAATAATATCACCAGTTGCTGTTGGTAATGTTAATACTGAACCAATTGAACCACCACTCTTAATTAAACCCCAAAGAAAAGCAGAACCCACAACACCTATTGGATTAATTTGACCAACTAAGGCAACAGCTATACTATCAAAACCAATAGTCGGCAAATCATCAGTTAAAAAACTAATTGAAGGATTTTTGGCAATGTAATAAATAACAGCCATTACTCCTGCTAATGCTCCTGAAATAACAAATGATGTTATGCAATAATGTTTATGATTAATACCACTATAAACCGCAGCAAATGGATTTAAACCTACTGTTCGAATTTTATAACCTAAAGTTGTTTTTTTCAATAAGAATCAAACTGTTATTATTAAAATAATAGAAATTAATAATGGTAGTATACAATTATAACCATTAATACTCATACTATCATGAATAGTTGCTGATGTTCCGTGATCAGCATTATATAAATCTTTATTGATTTTAAATAGTCATTTTACTAAATATCAAATTGTTCAATTTAATAAAATAGAAGTAACGACCTCATGAACATTAAAAAAAACTTTTAATAATACTGTTACCAACGCCACCAATATTGCTGCTAATACTCCAGCAAAAAACGCGCTAATTATAGCTAATGGTTGTGATAAGTCATAACGAACACCAATTGCGATAACAACAGCTCCTGCTGCTAACATTTGACCAGCAACTCCAATATTAAACATTCCTGAGCGGAAAGAAATAACTAGTGCTAATCCTGCTACAATATAAATTGCTCATCAAACTAAAGTATTATCTCAATTATTAGCTGGCCAACTTGTAAAAGCATATGTTAATAACAACTGAAAATAAGTAAAAGCATTTTGACCTGAACCAATTATAACAAAACAAGCAATAATTAATCCAAAAATAATGGCAAAAATTGAACCCTTAAATTTAGTAAGACTACTATTCATTTCTTTTGAACCAAGATATAAACGACTTCGTCGTTTTAAAAATCATGTTTTTTGTTTAAACATTATCTTCATTTCCTTCCATTAACATTTTTTGTCCCGCCATCATTAATCCTAACTGTTCACGAGTAACATTTTTAGCACTAACATTACCAGTAATTTTACCAGCATGTAAAACAACAATTCGATCTGCTAATGACATAACTTCTGATAATTCATAAGAAATTAATAATACTGCATTACCTTCATTTTTTTCATCAAGAATACGACTATGAATATATTCAATAGCACCAATATCCAAGCCGCGTGTTGGCTGAGCAACAACTAAAATTTTATGTTTTCTTGTTAATTCTCTACCAACAACCGCTTTTTGTTGATTACCACCCGACAAACCTCTAACTAAAGCAAAACCACTTTTACTACCACGAACATCATAATTATTAATAATATTTTGTGCATAAGATTGAATAGCTTTACTGCGAATCAAACCATACTTAGAAAAAGGATATTCGCTAATATTTTGTAAAACCATATTTTCAATAACATTATAGTCTAAAACAAGTCCATATTTATGACGATCTTCAGGAATATGACTTAAACCACTTTTATATAAACTTTGAATTGAACTGTGTTTCATATTTTTATTACCAAAAAAAATATCACCTTTTTCTGGCTTAATTAAACCAGTAATTGCTGAAATTAATTCGGTTTGACCATTACCTTCAATACCAGCAATAGCCACAATTTCTCGTGACTTAACTTCTAAACTAAAATCAGAAAGACCCATTATTGATTTCTTATTACCAATTTTATGAACAAATAAATTATCAATTTTTAATAATACTGGCCCTAATACAACATTACCTTGATTTCTAATATCAACTAAATCTCTACCAACCATCAAAGTAGCAATTTCTTCTTTAGTTTTACTCTTAGATTCAAAAGTTTCAATAACTTTACCTAAACGAATTACTGTAACATTATCAGCAACTTGTTTAACCTCTTCTAATTTATGACTAATAAAAATAATAGTTTTACCATCACGTCTAAGTTCTTCAATAATTGTTAATAAACTAGTAATTTCTTGTGGTGTTAAAACCGCGGTTGGTTCATCAAGTACAATAATACTAGCACCACGATAAAGAACTTTTAAAATTTCAACACGTTGTTGCATACCAACACTAGCATTCTCAATTTTTAAATTAAGTTTAATGTCTAATTTATATTTTTTTGAAATTTCTAAAATTTTAGATTTAGCTTTTTTATAATTAATTCACTGTCATTTATGAACTGGTTCACTACCTAAAATAATATTTTGTAAAATAGTGAAGTTATCAACTAATTTAAAATGTTGATGTACCATTCCAATACCTAATTCACCTGCTCTAATTGGTCCTGATATTACTACTTCTTTACCATTAATTTTAATAATACCTTTTGTTGGTTGATATAGTCCAAATAAGATTGACATTAGTGTCGATTTACCTGCACCATTCTCACCAACCAAAGCATGAATTTCTCCTTTTTTAATTTTAATAGAAATATTATTGTTAGCAATAATAGTATCTAAAAAAACTTTAGTAATACCTTCCATTTCAACAGCATATTGTAAGTTCTGTTTTTCAATATTTACTTGCATTTTATCACCCCTCTTAATTATTTAAATGGATCATATTCTTTTTTAATACCATTAATTCAATAATGATCTTTTAAATTGAGTACTTTTTGTCATCCAGCAGAAATTTTATCTAATCAATTAGTAGTTTCTGTCATTAATGGTGTGTAAATATCTTTATCACCATCTTTAATTGCTTTATTTGGTGCTATTCCAGTAAAATTAGGTCCACCTCTGTATGGTGCATCATCAATAAATGTTTGATCGGCAGTTGGATCAGTTGGATGCTCTGGATTCTGATTAGTTTTACCAACTGATTTTCAGAGCATAAGTTTAATTGAACTAATTAAATCTTTTTCTGCAGAAGTAATAAATCTATCTGCAGATTGTGGATATTGAAGTTGTTGATCTGTATCAACACCAATAATTTTACCTTGACCAGATTTTTTTAATGATGATAAAGTATCTTCGGTTTGTGGTCCTGCTACTGGAAAAATAACATTAGTTTTTTGTCGAGCAAGATCATCATTAATTGCTTGTGAACCTTTTGAACCTTGAGTAAAATCACCACTAAATTGAGTACCTGAATTTATAAATTTAATATTTGGTAATGGTTCTTTAAAATCTGAATTTAAAATTTTAACCCATGATATTAATTTTTCTTCATCTTCTTTATTTTTAAATTTATTATTAAAAAACTGTATGGCTCAATAATAACCATACATATAATTAGTAACTGCTGGAATATCAAGTCCACCATAGGTTGACATTTTTAAATTATCAAGTCCACCATATTGATTAGCATGCGCAGTTAACCATATTGCCCCCGCCAATCCGGCTAAAAAGCCTGATTGTTCTGCTTTGTAAAGTAAGCCAGCCAATTGTTTATTAGATTTTGGTACTTCTTTATTTGGAGTATCACCATCAATAAAAATAAATTTCACTTTATGTTTTAAAATAGTATTTTGTGCTTTAACCAAAGCATTATGATGTAAAAATCCTGAAGCAATAATTACTTTACTATTTATGAAAACGGCTTTATTATATGATGTCATTAAATCATCAGTATTAGTTAATTGGGGATTATCTCAAGAAACCTCAACTCTTTTATTTTTATATTGAGGATCAACATAATCACTATGTGTTCAATCATTAAACTCTTGCTTAAACTTGAGGGCAGCATTATATGATGATTCATTAAAAGAAGCATCATTAATAGTATGTCCATCAGTTACAACAGTTATTCGATAAATATTTGGATCATTAAACTGACTATTGCAAGCAATGATTGGTAATATCATTATTACTGACAATGATATTGCACTAAATACAGTAAAAATTTTACGCATACTATTATATTCCTCCTACAATTATATATAAATATTTATATAAAAAAAATATAAAAAAAGAAAGCAAAAACATTGCTTTCTTAATTCAATTATTCAAAATAAAATAAAACTGTGTATAAATAAATTTTGAAAATAAATAGGTGGGAATAACTTACTATTAAAAAATACAATATATATGTATTTAATATTAATTATTTTCTTATTTTCACAATTAACTCTAAACACTAGTTTCTCCTTTAATGGCATAACTACCATTATATAAGATAATAAAACTTATTCTTTAAAAATTCAAGAATAATTATAATTTTTTTAAAATATATAGTAAAGTTTTATTAAAACTGTGGTTTATACTTTTCAACACTTTCATCAACATAATTTTTTCAAGCATTTTCTCACTTATCACGAGTAGAATCATTAGCTAAATCAGCAACTAATTTATTATAAGCATCAGTTACTTTTTGTGCTAAACGTCAATAATCATTACTATCAATAATTAAGTTATTATAAATAGCACTAATAGAATCATTATTAGCAATTCCAAGATATTGCTGACCACCTAATGCTGGTTGTGGTATGCTGCCATCAAAGTATTGTTCACCATTAATAGGTTTAATAACTGAATGTTGATCATCCTTATTATAATCTAAATTAAAAGAATGTCATAATCAAGTATTAACTGACTTATGAATTCCTTTTAAAGCTGATGTAATAAAAATATCTTTAGCATAACTATATTGAACACTTTGATCAACATCGACACCAATAATTTTTGCTTTGCTATTAGTAGTAGAGTTTTTAACAGCTGATACTAAATCAATTGTTTGTGCTCCTGCAACAGGCATTACAATATCATCTTTATATCCATCAATTAATTGTGAAGTTATTGCTTTTGATGATTTTATACCGGATTCAAAACTACCTGTAAATTGTTTAGCAATTTTATCAAAATGAATATCAAATTTATTAGTTCATTTTTCAATTTTTTCCTTACCCTCTTTAATTCTAATGGCATTAGTCATTTCCAATAAATTATCATTGCTATTACGATATTTATTAAAATAATATACACCTCAATAATAACCCATCATATAACTAACAATAGTATCAGCTGGTAAACCACCAAAAGTTGACATTTTTAAACCATTATCATCATATGTTTCATGATTAGCAGCTAATCATATTGCTCCTACTAATCCTGATAAAAACCCTGATTGTTCTGCTGAATAACTTAAACACGCTACATCAACTGGTTTTTCTAATTTAGCATCAACTAAAATAAAACGAACACCTAACTTTTTATATTGATTTTGAATAGCTGGTGTTAATGCACCAAGATGATTAAACCCAACAACAATAATTGTTTTAGCGCCAGCAAATGTTGCTAAATTATAATTATTTTGTAAAGTTGAAACAGTACTATCTCGTGAAATAATTCAACGCGTTTTCATTTTTTTATTTTTTCAAACTTCATTACTGGGTAAATTACTAATCATAATACGATTATCATTAAATGTTTTAGTAAACTCTTTTGAACCTTCTAATACTTGCTGATTAAAAGCTTTATCAAATAAATCACCACCATCAGTAATTATTCAAATATCACCAACACTAGGAATACTACATCCAATTAATCCTACTGATGAACTATTTATTAACAAAGTAATAATTAATAATTTTAAAAAATATTTCATAAATTTCTCCTATAAATAAAAAAATGTACTACAGTAAAAATATTAATATTTATTTACAATTTTTTTATACTTTATTTTTACCATATTTTTCATCAAAATTAATAATTCCTCTATTATATGCATCAATAATAATTCGTGCGCAATGAACAGGATTATATAAAATATTAGTTTTTAATTGTGAATTAGCCATTAACAATTTAATAAATAGTTCAAAATCATTTTCTTTTAATACAAAATCATGCGTAAAACCTTTTATATCATTCATATCTACTAATAATGCTAAAAGAATTTTATGAATTATTCCTCATGAAGAATTTTTAGCATTACTCTCAATTCTACTAATTGTTGCTTGACGAACACCTACTAATTTCCCCAAATATGCTTGCGTTCAACCAAGTCTTAGAACCTGTTTAGAATCTTTTTAATAAAACTGAAATAAAGGAAAGAACAACCATTTGTAAACTAGTATTTAGTTTTCTTTCACAATTTTTTCATAATCTTCTGTATTTTTCTAATCAAGCAAAGCTTCGTTCTACAATTCATCTTTTTGGTAATACTACAAAAGTATGTAGTTCATTGCGTTTTATAATTTCAACATTTGCATTTATGATTGTTTTGATTTCAGAAGCAAATTTTTCACCAGTATAACCAGCATCTACTATTATTTTTTGAACTGCAGAAAGATTTTCTTTTTCATTTTCAATCATTATTATAGCGCTATTACGATCTGTTTTTTCTGCTGTGGTTATGTAAATTGCATGTGGTAAACCTTGAGAATCAACAATAATATGACGCTTTATTCCTGAAATCTTTTTACCAGCATCATAACCTTTATTTTCAGTAGTATCTGTATTTTTAACACTTTGCGAATCAATTATACAAAAACTAGTTTGTTCTTTGCGATTATTGTTGATACGAACTTTTTTAACCAATTTTTTTTAAAATTAATTGCCATACACTAGCTTCTTTACCGTTATTTTTACTTCAAATTTGAAAATAATAATATACAGTTTGTCATTTTGGAAAATTTTTTGGTAGCATTCTTCATTGACAACCACTTTTTAATACATATAAAATTGCACAAAATACTTCATATAAATCTAAACTTCTTGGTTTTGTTTTCTTTTTGCTATTTTCTAAAATTGATTTTATGTTCTCAAATTGTTCTTTGGTGACATGACTTGGATAATTTTTATGCATAATATATACCTCTGATTTTAAAATATATAATCATTTTACATTATTTTCGAAAAGATTCTAAACAGGTTCTTATACTATCAATACAAGCAAAAATAATGAATTAGGCATTAATAATATAATTATTACTAATATTATATTTAATAAAAGTACTTTAAAATTAACAACAGAAGAAGGTTTTAGACAAGGTAATCCAATTACTAGTTTTAAATTAAAATTTAAAAGTGATGATAAACAAAAGCAATTTGATGAACTAGTTAAATTACTAAATACAAAAATTTCTACACAATTTTTTAGTCATATTAATAATTGAACACCAGTAACAGGAAATTTTCCAAACTCAAAAGTTTTTTTAGAAATCCATTTTGGTAATGTAAGTATCCATAGAATTGATTGTGGAATAGCTCCTACAGAATAAATTAAATTCGATTTTCATTACTTTCAAAATTTTTAAAATCAACTTTCAATAGCCTTACTTAAATAAAATTCTTCAATAGACTTACTGCATAACGTTTTTAAGTTTTAATGATAAATTATAAAATCCTGCAATTAAATTAAATCTTAAAAATATTCGTTTTCTAGCTTTTCTAAATTTATAACCAATAATTTTAAAACATTTTAAAAATGCAAAAACATGTTCAATTTTTCTGCGAGTTTTATTAATAATCTTATTAAAAATTTTAATTTTACTTGTTTTAGGATTATTTTTACTAGTTTTAATGGGTAAAAATGTATTACTATGAATTTTTTGTAAACCTTGATAACCTTTATCTGCAAGAATTACAGTTTCTGACAAAAATTCTAACTTTGAATTTTTAAAAGTTTTAAAATCATGATTTTTACCAGTATCAGGAAAAATATTTAAAATTTCATTAGTATGTGCATTAATTATGGTTTGAAACTTAACAGTATGCATTCATTTTTTGCCAGAAAATCAATCTTTTTGATTATATTTTGGTCGTTCTGTTTCTACTTCTGTTACATCAATTATCAAAATTTTATTTTTGAATTCTTCTTTTTAAAAAAATATTTTTATTTGTTAAATTATTAAACTTATTATTATTTATTAAAATGTCTTCAATTGAACGAATATTTCGTAAAGCAGTAGTATCAACCATATCATACTCAGCACCAATACTATGATATGTACGATTTTCATATAAATATCTTAAAGTCATTACTAGTCTATCTTCTATTGACATTTTATATGGCCTTCCACCAGTGGTATTTTTTAGATTTTGATGATCTAATAAAATATTTAAAATTTCATTAAAAACTAGTTTATTAATACCAACTATTTTACGAAAATATTGATCCGGTTTATCTTTTAATTCAAAATATGTCATAAAATTTATCCTTAACTATTCAAATTTTATTTTAATAATAACAAAAAAATGAAAAGTTAACTAGTTATGCAGTAGTCTATTGAATAAATAAATTATTGCTTTGTTCTTTAATCATCATTATTTGTTGTGTTAAGTATTCATTAATAGTTTTTAATGATATTAAAGCATGAATTCGATAAGAACCAGATCCTTTTGATTCAACATTAGTTATTAATAATTGTTCTACTTCTTGTGAATTATAACAATGAGTACCCCCACAAAGTTCAATTGAAAAATCACCAAACTTAATTACTCGAACTTTTTCTTCATATTTTTCACCAAAAAAAGCTAAAACTCCAATTTTGATTGCTTCTTCATATGTACAATAAATAATTTCACAAGGATATTTACCTTTAATTCATTTACTTACTTGTTGTTCTATACTTATAATTTGTTCTAAAGTTAACATTTGATAATGACTAAAATCTAATCGTAAATATTGATAATTATTAAAACTTCCAGATTGCATAACATGTAAACCCAATAATTTTCTTAAAGCAGCATGTAATAAATGAGTTCCTGAATGATTTTTTCTTGTATAAAAACGATGTGAACTATTAATTTGTGCTTCAACAATTTCTGTTTGTGTTAATTCACCTTTTACTTCCACTTGATGAATATGCTGTTTTTGTGGTCCTTGTTGTACATCAATAACAGAGGCCGTTCCATTTTCTCCTTTGATAATACCATCATCAGATGCTTGCCCCCCCTTTTCTGCATAAAAAGGCATTTCATTTAAAATTAAATAACCTTTTTCATTTTTTAAAAATTTTACCTCATGCTCTGATTTAAACATAAAAACAATATTTGTATTTATTTGTTCTTTATCATAACCAACAAAGGTTGAAGGAACTTTTAAATTAGTTAGTAATGAAGATTGAATTGTTAATGCTTGATGATTAATTCTTACTTTTCTTGTATTATCTTTACTGTTATCCAATAACTTTTGAAAACCTTTTAAATCAACAGTAGCATTTTCTTCATTTGCAATCTCTAATGTTAATTCAATAGGATAACCATAGGTATCAAATAATTTAAAAGCCGCAGTTGCATCTACTTTTTTATTATCACTAATAACTTGTAATAATAATTGTTTTCCTGTTATTAATGTTGTTCAAAATTTTAATTCTTCGCTTTTAATAATATTAGTTACTAAATCGACTTTTTCATGTAATTCTTGATAATGTTGACCTATAACTTTTATAATAATTGAAACTAACTTAAACAAAAATGGTTCATTAATATTAAGTTTTTGTCCATATATAGCTAACTAAAGTAATATTTACTCATAAATAATGTAAAATAATAATATGTAATTTAAACAGTTTTTGAATTTAAAAGTACAATTCAGCAATAATTAAAATAGATTAGGAAGATTAAATTATGCCAAAACCATACAGTGAAGACTTACGAAGAAAAGTAATAGAAGCTTATGAAAATAAAAATATGAAAATTAAAGAAATTTGTAAAGTGTTCAATATCACTAGAAAGACTTTATTTTTATGAAGAAAAAGAAAAAAAGAAACTGGGCATATAAAACCAATTTTGAATTATCAAAAAGGACATAGCCACAAAATAAAGGATTTAGATGAATTAAAAAATTATTTAGCAGAAAATAAAGATGTTACAGTTCAAAAAGTAATTGATAAATTTGGAAATATGACTAAAGAAACAGTTTATAACTATTTTAAAAAACTAAATTATACATATAAAAAAAACTTTTCTATATGAACAAAGAGATAAAAATAAACAAGAAGATTTTTTAAAAGAAATAGCTAAAATAATGAATGAAGATTTAGTATATATTGATGAATCTGGAATTGATGATAATGAATTTTATAAATATGGTTGATCTGAAAAAGGTAAAAGATTATTTGATAATAAACCCGCATATAAAATAAAGAGAATGAGTATAATTGGTTCACTAAATAAAGGTAAATTAAAAGCCTTATGAGCATTTGAAGGACATTGCAATAGTAAAATTTTTGAATCATATGTTAAAAATAAACTAATTCCAGTATTAAAGCGTGGACAAATTATAGTTTTAGATAATGCAACGTTTCATAAATCTAAATTAACACAACAATTAATTGAAAATGCTGGATGCAAACTATTATTTCTTCCGCCATATTCTCCTAATTTAAATCCAATTGAACATTTTTGATTTGCTATAAAACATAATATAAGAAAAATATTACCAAATTATTGACCAAATATTAAAAAAGCGATTGATTTTGTTTTTGAAGATATGAGTAAACATTACTTTAGTTAGCTATATCATAGTATTGGTGCTGAGTATGATATGGTTGATACTACTGCTTTACGAAATATTCGTTCAATTGAAGACATTTTAATAAATAATAATAAGTTTAATAATTTAACAAATAAAAATATTTTTTTAAAAAGAAGAATTCAAAAATAAAATTTTGATAATTGATGTAACAGAAGTAGAAACAGAACGACCAAAATATAATCAAAAAGATTGATTTTCTGGCAAAAAATGAATGCATACTGTTAAGTTTCAAACCATAATTAATGCACATACTAATGAAATTTTAAATATTTTTCCTGATACTGGTAAAAATCATGATTTTAAAACTTTTAAAAATTCAAAGTTAGAATTTTTGTCAGAAACTGTAATTCTTGCAGATAAAGGTTATCAAGGTTTACAAAAAATTCATAGTAATACATTTTTACCCATTAAAACTAGTAAAAATAATCCTAAAACAAGTAAAATTAAAATTTTTAATAAGATTATTAATAAAACTCGCAGAAAAATTGAACATGTTTTTGCATTTTTAAAATGTTTTAAAATTATTGGTTATAAATTTAGAAAAGCTAGAAAACGAATATTTTTAAGATTTAATTTAATTGCAGGATTTTATAATTTATCATTAAAACTTAAAAACGTTATGCAGTAAGTCTAATAATATAAATAAACATACAAAAAGTTATCAGAAATGATAACTTTTTTGTAAATAAATTAAATATAAATCTTATATAATTACTTCAATTATGTTAATTTACTATAACTTGTATTGGGCTTATTACTATCATTATACTTTTTTTCATGATTAACAATACTCTTAATGTTATTGAAATTATTTTTTTGTTGTTCTAAAATTCTAATTTTTTTATCTTTTTCTATCCTTAATAAATTCATTTCAGATTTTAAATTGTTTTTTTCTTGTTCTTGATTTTTAATTAAAAATTCTAAGTTAATAATTTTTCCTTCAATATATTTAATATGTCTTCAATGAAATGTAATTCTTTCTCTCATTGCTCTATTTTCTTGACAATTTCCATTTTTTTCTAAGCATGGTGAAGATAATAATTTTTTATGTTCTGAATCTTCTCTTTTAAGTTCTTCTAAAAAATTAGATACTTGTCTTTGATTATCACTTATATTTTTGATACAAGTTTCTAAATTACTTTTAATAATAGCCATTTTTTGTTCAATTAAATTTATTTCTACATTTAATATATTTATTTCTTGCTCTCTATTCATCTTTTTTTCCTTTCAATCTAAACTCATTTATTTTAAAATAAAAACTATATTAAGTTTATAATAATTATAAATTAATAATTTTTAATTTTAATTTTTTAACTTACTTTGTATATCCTTTTTTAGTTATTTACTTAATTTATATAAAAAGATATTAAAAATGAGAGTATTATCTCTCATTTATTTTTTTAATAAAATTAATATTACAAACTTATATAATTAACAGTAAATCTAAATAAATATAATCTATTAAATTCTAACTAAAAGTTACACCTTGCAAGTTAATATTCCATACTCGATCACGGAAACATTTAACTGTATCAATGCTTCAATTAATGCTTACATAAACATTTTCTTCATCATGTCAAATATGAATATAACCATGTAATTCAAGAAAGGCTCCTCAAAATCCATCATCATAATAGTAACTAAGCTCAAATATATTTTTGTTTCTATCATTACTAATATCATTAGTACTAATACTTAATTGCGAACCTTTTAATTTTTGATCAGTATAAGTATTACAATAAAGACTAAAATACGAATTATCACCAAAACTCAATTTACTAAACTTATTAGAAAAACTATCTCAATCTGGTGCATAATTTGTTCAATTAGATAATATAGTAATATCAGAGCTCGTTCAAGTACTTTTTAATGAACCAACACTATTAGTTTCACTATAATTATAATTTAGTTGATCATTATTAATACTACTACTATCAACAGTAAAATCAGCAACTATCTTTCCTTTATAAATAGTTTCATCACCACTAATAGTTACTTGTTGATTAGTAATATCATCTTCACTAAATTTAATTGCATCTAGCTTTACATTTGGATTACTTTTACTAATCGCAGTTTTAATTTCTTCAATATTTGGTTTTGATAATCCATTAGTTTTAATTGTTCCTAAATTTAAATTTTTAAAAACATCACTTAAAAGCTCTGTTTTATCACAATCATAACTAACAACAATACTATCATTGCTATAAAATTTACCATCACCATTAATAACTGCACTATTATCAGTAATTTTATCAACTATAATTTTGCTTACATCAAGATTATAGTTAGCGGTTTTAAGTGCTAAAATTAATTGCTCTTTACTTGGTGTATTTTGTCCAGGAATATTCAAAGTTGGTAATTTATTATTTAAAACACTATTTAAATCAATAAGTAAATTATTAATTACTACATCAGCACTAGTGTATACATATTGATTAATAGATTTAATAGTAACACTATTATTTTGCAACGTTACTTGAATAGCATTCATATTTAACCTTGAATATTGTTTTTTCAATGCACTATTAACATCTTCTAAAGTTATTACTTTACCTATAATAGCAATTTTATCTAATCCCTTATTAATAACGTCTTTAAGAGCAATTCTAATATCAAGATTTAAATTTAGTATTACTTTACCGGTATATTTTTTTTGATTTGTACTAGTAATAGTGGCACTATTAGTAGCAGTAATTTCTATTGCAATAAAAGAAGTATCTAACTTTTCTTGGTAAGTATCACGTAATGCTCTCATTACATCATTATTTGATGGTATATCATGACCATTAGTCTTAACCATTAAATCTTTTTTATTAATAATAGTACTTAAATCAACACTATCATTAGTACTAAATGTAACTGTTACCTTACCAGTATAAAGAGGAATAACATCATCACCCGTAATACCTGTAATAGTTGCTTCTTTATTAGAAATAACATCAATTTTAAGGCGATCCATTTCTAAATTAGAATATTTTTCTTGAATACGACTGTAAACAGCTTCCACAGTAGGTTTTTGACCATTAGTACTAAAATTACCAATGGATGCTCCATCAACAATTATTTGTTCTAATATCAATAGTTTGGATTTGATAAGTAATTTTAATTTTATCTTGATTGTAAAAAATACCATCACCAACAACAAAAGCATAATTAGTGGTTTTATTAATAATTTTAATATTATCAGTATGAAGTTCATGATTTAAAATAAATAGTTGTGATTTTAATTCATAATCTGTAGGTATTGTTCCTCTATGTTCCTCTGGTACAATTTTTAAATCTGTTTGTGTTAAATCTTTTTTTAAATCTTTTTTGAATATAGTTAGATTATTACATGCCGTTGTACTAGCAGTGACTGCGCTTGATAATAATAATGCGCCCATAAATGATAATGGTTTTTTCATATATATACCTCATTTAAATATTGTAAAAAATTAATAATTATTTTAAAGTGATTATATCATAATTTAAAAAAAATTAAATTCTAGATTTTTAAATGATTTTATTAAAAAAAGCGTGTTATATATTTTACATTTTTAATGTATGTACTTTTAATGAAGAAGTTGAAACTGAAATATTTTGTACATCTTTATTAATTTTATTAATAACAAAATTTGATATTTTATTATCATTTTCTAAGTTTTTCTTTATAAAAAATTGTTTTTTATAACATTCAAAATACTGTTCTTTTCAATATTTAACTATTTCTTTTTCTTTTTTATAAAGTTTAATAGAAAATTTATATCAGAATTTATTTATTGATAATTCTAACTCAAGATTATTAAATAAGAATTCATTATTTATATTTTTACTTAATAAAAAGTTTTGATGATCTAAAAGTTGAATTTTTATTTCTTGAAAATTATAATTTTTTTCTAAAATTGAATCTTTTATCATATCTATATTTTCTTCACAATAGTTATTTTTATTAAATATGATTTCATTTAAAATTTCATTATTACGTTTATATAATTCTTTTATATTTAATATTTTTTCATTTATCTCTTTTAAATGTTCTTCTCTCATTTTTTTCTTTTCAAAAAAATTCATTTATTTTAATTTTTAAAATAAACTATAAATAATAATAATAAATGATTATCTAAAAAACATAAAAAATGCTTTTAACACTATTAAAGTTATTATTATTACTTTTTTTGAAATTTGACTTATTTTGAAATAATATAAGAGATTCTAAAGTTGACAAATTTTTTTTATTTTCTATACTGTATATAACTAAATATTAGTTTTTAATCCATTTACTTTTTATGAAAGTAAATGGGTTTTTATTTTGAAAGGAAAATTGAATATGCCAAAAAAATCAAATTTTGAAAAAAAAGATTGAAAAGAAAAAGAAAAATTTGATGAAGAAAAAATAATCTACTCAAGTATTTTTCATACAATAACAATTTTAGAAATTTTAAATGATAATCCTATAATATTTTTTAAAAAATTAAATCATATTATTAAAGAACTATATATAGAAACTATTTTATTAAAAATGCCAAATACATATAGCTAACTAAAGTAATGTTTACTCATATCTTGAAAAACAAAATCAATCGCTTTTTTAATATTTGGTCAATAATTTGGTAATATTTTTCTTATATTATGTTTTATAGCAAATCAAAAATGTTCAATTGGATTTAAATTAGGAGAATATGGCGGAAGAAATAATAGTTTGCATCCAGCATTTTCAATTAATTGTTGTGTTAATTTAGATTTATGAAACGTTGCATTATCTAAAACTATAATTTGTCCACGCTTTAATACTGGAATTAGTTTATTTTTAACATATGATTCAAAAATTTTACTATTGCAATGTCCTTCAAATGCTCATAAGGCTTTTAATTTACCTTTATTTAGTGAACCAATTATACTCATTCTCTTTATTTTATATGCGGGTTTATTATCAAATAATCTTTTACCTTTTTCAGATCAACCATATTTATAAAATTCATTATCATCAATTCCAGATTCATCAATATATACTAAATCTTCATTCATTATTTTAGCTATTTCTTTTAAAAAATCTTCTTGTTTATTTTTATCTCTTTGTTCATATAGAAAAGTTTTTTTTATATGTATAATTTAGTTTTTTAAAATAGTTATAAACTGTTTCTTTAGTTATATTTCCAAATTTATCAATTACTTTTTGAACTGTAACATCTTTATTTTCTGCTAAATAATTTTTTAATTCATCTAAATCCTTTATTTTGTGGCTATGTCCTTTTTGATAATTCAAAATTGGTTTTATATGCCCAGTTTCTTTTTTTCTTTTTCTTCATAAAAATAAAGTCTTTCTAGTGATATTGAACACTTTACAAATTTCTTTAATTTTCATATTTTTATTTTCATAAGCTTCTATTACTTTTCTTCGTAAGTCTTCACTGTATGGTTTTGGCATAATTTAATCTTCCTAATCTATTTTAATTATTGCTGAATTGTACTTTTAAATTCAAAAACTGTTTAAATTACATATTATTATTTTACATTATTTATGAGTAAATATTACTTTAGTTAGCTATACATACTTTTGTAGTATTACCAAAAAGATGAATTGTAGAACGAAGCTTTGCTTGATTAGAAAAATACAGAAGATTATGAAAAAATTGTGAAAGAAAACTAAATACTAGTTTACAAATGGTTGTTCTTTCCTTTATTTCAGTTTTATTAAAAAGATTCTAAACAGGTTCTTAGACGTATACGCCTAATTTCTACTTCAATTGCCATTTTATTTCCCTCTCTAATTTTAGTTATTCCCAAACTTTGGAATGGCAACACTTTTTAGGACTATTTTTTGGTAGACATTTGTTTTTGATAATTAACTGGAGTTAAGTAGTTTAAAGTGCTGTGGATTCTTAGAACCTGTTTAGGATCTTTTTAATAGAATTTAACTAAAACAAGAAATAATCATTTATAAATAGGTACTTAACCAATAATTTATTTTCTTTTTCATTTTTTTGTTAAAAAGATTTTATCATTTGAAAACTTATCGACTAAAAATCTATTTTTTATTATAAAATAACCATTATAATATAAATTTTATTAAAAATTAATCAAAAAAGATCCTAAACAGGTTCTTATGTTGTTGTATCAATTGATGTAATCAAATAATTCTAATTTTAATTGGATTAATGATCTAAAATTTTTATCATTAATAAATTAGTTTTGAAAGTTTTAAAAGTTGCTTCAGCAACAGCATTGTCATAAGGACAACCTTTTTTGCTTAAAGAGCGAGTAATATTGAATGCTAGTAAAAGTTTATCAATAATTTTATTATTAAATTCATTACCACAATCACTATGAAATATTTGAATATCTTTTAAACAGCGATTTGATTGCATAAATGCTTGATGTACTAATAAGGCATCTTTTCTAGTACCTACACTATGTCCAATAATTTCGCGGTTAAATAGGTCAATTAATAAGCAAATATAGTTTCATTTACCATTAACTTGAACATAAGTTAAATCACTGACAATAACTTCATTTTTAAGCCTATTATTAAAGTTTCTATTCACAAGATTAGTGATTTTTTCATCATTTACTTTGTTATTATGATTTTTGAATGATAATTTAGTGTATTTTGATATTAAATTATGCTTATTCATAATTTCTTTAATTTTTCGTCTTGATAAATAAATTTCTTGGTTTTCTAATATTACTTTTAATCTTCTTGTTCCATAAACACATTTATTTTCTTTAAAAGCACTAATAATAGCTTCATCATAAATATTATTTTGAATTTTATTTTCTTTTTTCTTTAAATTAAAATAATATGTTGATTTAGAAATTTTTAAAAAATGACACATTGTGCGAATTTTATATTTAAACTTATTGTTTGTAATAATTTCTATTTTCTGCCTATTATTAGTGCTGCTTGCTTTAAAATATCATTTTCCATTCTTAATTGTTTTAATTCTTTTCTTAATTTAATTAATTCATTTTCTTCAACAGAACGATTATCTTTAGCTTTAAAACTACCTGAATTAGTAAATTGCTTAATTCAATTATAAGTAGCTGCTCTTGTAACATTATATTCTTTAGCAAGGTAAGATACTGATTTGCCGCTTTGATATAAAGCTACTATTTGTTTTTTAAATTCATCGGTATATGAATTAATATTGGCCATAATTATAGTTCCTTTCTTTCAACTAATTTGTTCACTTGTCTACGTAATTAGTGTCCAATAAAGTGTAACCCATCCACTTATTATGTTATGAAAAATTATAAAAAGATAAATTTTATTCTATATTTGCATAAAATATACTAAAATTAATATGGTGATACAAAATGGAAAATGAATTAATTAAATACTGAACAAAAAAAAGTTTTTTTTATGTTAGCATTTTGTGATTAATTGTTCAAATTATATTTATAATAATAGGTTCAATTTTAATAAATACTACTAGCGAAAAAATAATTAATATTTTATTAATAGTTGGCATAAATAGTTTAATTCTATTAATTTTGTTTGCTTTTTCTATTAACCATTATACTTATGAAACAGTTTATCAAATTAAAGTCAAAGGTAGTACTTTTCAAACTAAATTTTATCGTTATCTAATTATTCTGTTTAGTTTTGGTTGATTAATTTTTTTCATTTTAAATGCATTATTTATGTTAGTTGAAACTGCCGTTTTTAAAAGCAAACTTGATTATTTTAATACTTTAAATGATCATTGATGAATTTTACTTATTGTAACAATATTTAACGTTTTAATTATTAGCATACATCGACAATTAATGCATTATACATTAACAAATTTACAATTATCATGAAGTAAATATATAAATAATAAAAAGTAGATATAATCTACTTTTTCTTTGCATCTAATAAATTTATAATGTTTTTTTGCACTAATTAAACCAAATAATGATCCACAAGCAACTAAACCACCATTCAATCCAATAAAAACAAATGATAATCCTAATACTAAAGTTATTACTCCATTGCCAAGACTAGCAATACTAACAATAATTAATGGTAATAATGTAACAACAATTGAACCAACTCCAATTACTAAACCAAGAATATAACCAATTCTTTGTTCAAATGCTTTTCTTGAATTTATCATAACTAAAATAAATATAAGAATACCATAAGTTGTTAGACAAGCTATCAATATAATTCATCCTAATCATTGAATAGTACTTAATCCAGAATCAAAAACTTCTTGTAATCATTCTCCAAACTTCCATAATAATTCATAAGAACTTTCCATTAATCCTTTTAAAGAAATCATAATTATAGAAATAACCATTACCGGCATTAATGTTGTCAAAAGTAGATAAATACCAATGTTAGATAATGTTTTTGAAAATTTTAACATCCTTTTTACCTCTTTATAATTATTATTTCGCAATATTTCTAGTAAACTATTCGTACTTTATTTTTAACATCTTATGCAAAAAAAATTTAAAATCTATAAACAATAATTTTATTTATCAATCATTTTTAAAATTATTAAAAACTAAATGTAATTAATAATTAAGTATCTAATTTTACATTTATCTTAACATTTAGCCAATATAAATCAACAATAATACGTAATTTAAATAGTTAAAAATAATTATATCTTGTCTTTTAAATTTTAAAAATAAATATATTATCTTTATTGATTGTAAAATTTCAAAAAAAATGTTAAAAAAACTACAAACTAAATATAGTTTTTAACCTATTTACTTTGTTTCTCAAAGTAAATAGGTTTTTATTTTTAAAAGGAGAAAAAACATGAAAAAAATATTAAAAATAATAAGTGGTTTAATAATTATTACAAGTACAAGTTTAAGCGCTATTGGATGTTATAAAAATAACAATATTTATGATTTAAAAGTGTTACAATCAATAATTTGACAAGAATCAGCAGAAAGAAAAATATCCTTATTATAGCTAACTAAAGTAATATTTACTCATAAATAATGTAAAATAATAATATGTAATTTAAACAGTTTTTGAATTTAAAAGTACAATTCAGCAATAATTAAAATAGATTAGGAAGATTAAATTATGCCAAAACCTACAGTGAAGACTTACGAAGAAAAGTAATAGAAGCTTATGAAAGTAAAAATATGAAAATTAAAGAAATTTGTAAAGTGTTCAATATCACTAGAAAGACTTTATTTTTATGAAGAAAAAGAAAAAAAGAAACTGGGCATATAAAACCAATTTTGAATTATCAAAAAGGACATAGCCACAAAATAAAGGATTTAGATGAATTAAAAAATTATTTAGCAGAAAATAAAGATGTTACAGTTCAAAAAGTAATTGATAAATTTGGAAATATGACTAAAGAAACAGTTTATAACTATTTTAAAAAACTAAATTATACATATAAAAAAAACTTTTCTATATGAACAAAGAGATAAAAATAAACAAGAAGATTTTTTAAAAGAAATAGCTAAAATAATGAATGAAGATTTAGTATATATTGATGAATCTGGAATTGATGATAATGAATTTTATAAATATGGTTGATCTGAAAAAGGTAAAAGATTATTTGATAATAAACCCGCATATAAAATAAAGAGAATGAGTATAATTGGTTCACTAAATAAAGGTAAATTAAAAGCCTTATGAGCATTTGAAGGACATTGCAATAGTAAAATTTTTGAATCATATGTTAAAAATAAACTAATTCCAGTATTAAAGCGTGGACAAATTATAGTTTTAGATAATGCAACGTTTCATAAATCTAAATTAACACAACAATTAATTGAAAATGCTGGATGCAAACTATTATTTCTTCCGCCATATTCTCCTAATTTAAATCCAATTGAACATTTTTGATTTGCTATAAAACATAATATAAGAAAAATATTACCAAATTATTGACCAAATATTAAAAAAGCGATTGATTTTGTTTTTGAAGATATGAGTAAACATTACTTTAGTTAACTATATATAGCTAACTAAAGTAATATTTACTCATAAATAATGTAAAATAATAATATGTAATTTAAACAGTTTTTGAATTTAAAAGTACAATTCAGCAATAATTAAAATAGATTAGGAAGATTAAATTATGCCAAAACCATACAGTGAAGACTTACGAAGAAAAGTAATAGAAGCTTATGAAAGTAAAAATATGAAAATTAAAGAAATTTGTAAAGTGTTCAATATCACTAGAAAGACTTTATTTTTATGAAGAAAAAGAAAAAAAGAAACTGGGCATATAAAACCAATTTTGAATTATCAAAAAGGACATAGCCACAAAATAAAGAGAATGAGTATAATTGGTTCACTAAATAAAGGTAAATTAAAAGCCTTATGAGCATTTGAAGGACATTGCAATAGTAAAATTTTTGAATCATATGTTAAAAATAAACTAATTCCAGTATTAAAGCGTGGACAAATTATAGTTTTAGATAATGCAACGTTTCATAAATCTAAATTAACACAACAATTAATTGAAAATGCTGGATGCAAACTATTATTTCTTCCGCCATATTCTCCTAATTTAAATCCAATTGAACATTTTTGATTTGCTATAAAACATAATATAAGAAAAATATTACCAAATTATTGACCAAATATTAAAAAAGCGATTGATTTTGTTTTTCAAGATATGAGTAAACATTACTTTAGTTAGCTATATATATATATATATATATATTAATTGTAAATTTTCAAAAAGATGTTAAAAATAACTATAAACTAAATATTGTTTTTAACCTATTTACTTTGAGAAACAAAGTAAATAGGTTTTTATTTTTAAAAGGAGTAAAAAATGAATAAAGAAATTGAACAAGAAATAAAAAACTTAATGTTTAAAGAAATAAAAAAATTAAGAACATATGCTATTAATTATCATAATTATAAAAAAAACATACAATTTAATGATATAGATATTCAAAATATAAATAATGGTATTGAAAATAAAAGTAAAAAAAGTAATATAAACAGTATTATGAGAGAACATAATTATGCAAAAAAATTACCTATTTTATAAAAAAATTTAATTATAAAAAGTTTTAATATAAAAAATAGTAAGAACATATAGCTAACTAAAGTAATATTTACTCATAAATAATGTAAAATAATAATATGTAATTTAAACAGTTTTTGAATTTAAAAGTACAATTCAGCAATAATTAAAATAGATTAGGAAGATTAAATTATGCCAAAACCATACAGTGAAGACTTACGAAGAAAAGTAATAGAAGCTTATGAAAGTAAAAATATGAAAATTAAAGAAATTTGTAAAGTGTTCAATATCACTAGAAAGACTTTATTTTTATGAAGAAAAAGAAAAAAAGAAACTGGGCATATAAAACCAATTTTGAATTATCAAAAAGGACATAGCCACAAAATAAAGGATTTAGATGAATTAAAAAATTATTTAGCAGAAAATAAAGATGTTACAGTTCAAAAAGTAATTGATAAATTTGGAAATATGACTAAAGAAACAGTTTATAACTATTTTAAAAAACTAAATTATACATATAAAAAAAACTTTTCTATATGAACAAAGAGATAAAAATAAACAAGAAGATTTTTTAAAAGAAATAGCTAAAATAATGAATGAAGATTTAGTATATATTGATGAATCTGGAATTGATGATAATGAATTTTATAAATATGGTTGATCTGAAAAAGGTAAAAGATTATTTGATAATAAACCCGCATATAAAATAAAGAGAATGAGTATAATTGGTTCACTAAATAAAGGTAAATTAAAAGCCTTATGAGCATTTGAAGGACATTGCAATAGTAAAATTTTTGAATCATATGTTAAAAATAAACTAATTCCAGTATTAAAGCGTGGACAAATTATAGTTTTAGATAATGCAACGTTTCATAAATCTAAATTAACACAACAATTAATTGAAAATGCTGGATGCAAACTATTATTTCTTCCGCCATATTCTCCTAATTTAAATCCAATTGAACATTTTTGATTTGCTATAAAACATAATATAAGAAAAATATTACCAAATTATTGACCAAATATTAAAAAAGCGATTGATTTTGTTTTTCAAGATATGAGTAAACATTACTTTAGTTAGCTATATGTTCTTACTATTTTTGTAAACTTTGGTTTTGGTAATTTTTTCAATAATTTAAAATTACATCATCATTAAATAAATTAATTTCATTTTTTTTAATTCCTTTTTTTAATTTATTTATATTTTGTCATAATATATTTTGTAAAGGTATTGGATACTTTCATATTCGACGATTAGTTTTAAATTCTTTCAAATCTAACAGTTTATAAGAACGATTAGGAAATACTTTAACATCTAAATCATAATCAATGTATTTAACTGTTTGCGAATCTAAAATAAAGAGACTGGCAATATTACAATAATAATGAACACCATCATTACGAATCATACAAATAATATTGTATCAATCATTTTTAAAAAATAACCAAATTGCTGGATCAACGGTTGTTCATTTACGACCATTAATTTCAGTAATTGTTACATTCTCATTTACTAAAACTAAATATTTTTCAGTATCTTCTAAAACAATTGAATTATTTCAACTACGATATAAATCGCCATTATGCTTATATGCATGAATTGAAAGTATTTGCCCTTCTTTAAGGTACATATACATTTAAACCTCAACTTTCTGCAAATCATAAAACATAATAATTATACCATTATTTATTTAGTAAATAAAAAGCGAAAAATAAATTTATAATAATATTTATTTAAAAAAGAAAAAACTCCAAAAAGGAGTAGTAAAAAACATAATTTTATTAAATGGGGCGACTGACGGGATTCGAACCCGCGAATGTCAGTTCCACAAACTGATGCGCTAGACCGCTACGCCACAGTCGCCATATTAGTTTCTATAAGTAAAACCGTTAAATATTATACAATAAATTTATGATTTTTTAATATTTTTTTTCATAAAACTACAAAAATAATCATCTAATTTTCGTATATAACAGTAACAATAATAAAAAACAATGCTACTATTAACAATTAGAACACAATTTAAAATTAATAATTAACCATAATTATTAATTTAAATACTCTTAAAATAAAGTTTTATGCCCTTAATAAAACGCATAAAATGTAATAGATAATATCTTATTAAATCAATTTATTAATCAAACTTTATTGACAATACTAACTTACAAGTAATTTAGATACTAATACTTATGATTAAAAATTTAGCAATATACTCATTCCTTTCTCAATTAATTTTAATTAAGAACACCAAAAACAAAACAAATACCCTGATTTACAGATTGAAAAAACATTTAAAATTGGTATAATTTATATATAGCTAACTAAAGTAATATTTACTCATAAATAATGTAAAATAATAATATGTAATTTAAACAGTTTTTGAATTTAAAAGTACAATTCAGCAATAATTAAAATAGATTAGGAAGATTAAATTATGCCAAAACCATACAGTGAAGACTTACGAAGAAAAGTAATAGAAGCTTATGAAAGTAAAAAGGGCGGGTAACAAAAATGCGGAATAATTTTTTCAATAATGTCTTTATTATCATTTAGACGAGAATAAATTAAGACTTTTGTTATGTAATTGTAAATTAATAGTACTACTAATAAAAATTAATTGCAACTAAAGTACTTATATTAAATTTTACTATATGTTAGAATAATGCACATAAAAGGAGATTTTTAAGATGAAAACTAAAAAATTACAGTTAATAACTGTATCGTTATTTATTTTAAGTATCTCAATTATGACTATTGGTTTAATACTAATTGGTATTTCAAATTTTAATTATATACATATTAATTGGAGTTCAAAATTAGTTTTAAGAAAAAGTAATGGATTTAATTTATTAAAGTATAGCTAACTAAAGTAATGTTTACTCATAAATAATGTAAAATAATAATATGTAATTTAAACAGTTTTTGAATTTAAAAGTACAATTCAGCAATAATTAAAATAGATTAGGAAGATTAAATTATGCCAAAACCATACAGTGAAGACTTACGAAGAAAAGTAATAGAAGCTTATGAAAGTAAAAATATGAAAATTAAAGAAATTTGTAAAGTGTTCAATATCACTAGAAAGACTTTATTTTTATGAAGAAAAAGAAAAAAAGAAACTGGGCATATAAAACCAATTTTGAATTATCAAAAAGGACATAGCCACAAAATAAAGGATTTAGATGAATTAAAAAATTATTTAGCAGAAAATAAAGATGTTACAGTTCAAAAAGTAATTGATAAATTTGGAAATATGACTAAAGAAACAGTTTATAACTATTTTAAAAAACTAAATTATACATATAAAAAAAACTTTTCTATATGAACAAAGAGATAAAAATAAACAAGAAGATTTTTTAAAAGAAATAGCTAAAATAATGAATGAAGATTTAGTATATATTGATGAATCTGGAATTGATGATAATGAATTTTATAAATATGGTTGATCTGAAAAAGGTAAAAGATTATTTGATAATAAACCCGCATATAAAATAAAGAGAATGAGTATAATTGGTTCACTAAATAAAGGTAAATTAAAAGCCTTATGAGCATTTGAAGGACATTGCAATAGTAAAATTTTTGAATCATATGTTAAAAATAAACTAATTCCAGTATTAAAGCGTGGACAAATTATAGTTTTAGATAATGCAACGTTTCATAAATCTAAATTAACACAACAATTAATTGAAAATGCTGGATGCAAACTATTATTTCTTCCGCCATATTCTCCTAATTTAAATCCAATTGAACATTTTTGCTTTGCTATAAAACATAATATAAGAAAAATATTACCAAATTATTGACCAAATATTAAAAAAGCTATTGATTTTGTTTTTCAAGATATGAGTAAACATTACTTTAGTTAGCTATATATAAGTATAATTTATATTTTAAATCACTCTGCAAATTTTATATGTTTAATAAATAGAAATTATGAACTATACTATAATTGAATTCAATTACAAATCGGAGTTATTTTTTGTGTAATTTTAGTTCCAATTTTTTCATCAATAACTATGTCATTAATCTTTTTAATTATTGGTTTAAAAATAAAATTAAAAAATAATAATTTTTGAGATGCAATTCAAAATTGTGAAATAATTTACAATTATTATATACATTAAATTATGTTTTTAAATTTATTTGATTACACCTAAATGTAGCCATTTTAATATATAGCTAACTAAAGTAATGTTTACTCATATCTTGAAAAACAAAATCAATAGCTTTTTTAATATTTGGTCAATAATTTGGTAATATTTTTCTTATATTATGTTTTATAGCAAATCAAAAATGTTCAATTGGATTTAAATTAGGAGAATATGGCGGAAGAAATAATAGTTTGCATCCAGCATTTTCAATTAATTGTTGTGTTAATTTAGATTTATGAAACGTTGCATTATCTAAAACTATAATTTGTCCACGCTTTAATACTGGAATTAGTTTATTTTTAACATATGATTCAAAAATTTTACTATTGCAATGTCCTTCAAATGCTCATAAGGCTTTTAATTTACCTTTATTTAGTGAACCAATTATACTCATTCTCTTTATTTTATATGCGGGTTTATTATCAAATAATCTTTTACCTTTTTCAGATCAACCATATTTATAAAATTCATTATCATCAATTCCAGATTCATCAATATATACTAAATCTTCATTCATTATTTTAGCTATTTCTTTTAAAAAATCTTCTTGTTTATTTTTATCTCTTTGTTCATATAGAAAAGTTTTTTTTATATGTATAATTTAGTTTTTTAAAATAGTTATAAACTGTTTCTTTAGTCATATTTCCAAATTTATCAATTACTTTTTGAACTGTAACATCTTTATTTTCTGCTAAATAATTTTTTAATTCATCTAAATCCTTTATTTTGTGGCTATGTCCTTTTTGATAATTCAAAATTGGTTTTATATGCCCAGTTTCTTTTTTTCTTTTTCTTCATAAAAATAAAGTCTTTCTAGTGATATTGAACACTTTACAAATTTCTTTAATTTTCATATTTTTACTTTCATAAGCTTCTATTACTTTTCTTCGTAAGTCTTCACTGTATGGTTTTGGCATAATTTAATCTTCCTAATCTATTTTAATTATTGCTGAATTGTACTTTTAAATTCAAAAACTGTTTAAATTACATATTATTATTTTACATTATTTATGAGTAAATATTACTTTAGTTAGCTATATGATGAACAGGTTATAAAAAATGTATTAAATAATTTAGAATTAGATCAATTAAATTTGTTAGTGCAAAAAATATGATTGATAAAGCAAAATGTTGAATGAAATAACAGTATTGTAGTTACAAGTAACTTTGATAGTGATATTTATGATTATAATTTATCAACCGGACTTACTCCTTAATTAATTTTAATTATTAATATATTTTAAATTTAAATTAAGAATTTTTAATTAAAAAAAATAATAGTGAGTATAAGAAAAAATAAAAATGATAAATATTATGATGCTTGTTGCAAAATTTTTAATTAAATTTAATATTAATAACATTTAAAATTAGTAAAGCTAATTCATATACGTTTATTATTGTGAATAATAAACATCAATAAATGGAATTCTTCAAAAAATTTCTGGATGATAAGTATAAGATATAAGAAATGCTAACAATCCTACACCAATAATAAAGAAAAATATATCTTTAAAATCAATATGGTATTGACGAAAACGTGTTCTTTTACCTTGTGGATCATAACCCCTTGAATCCATAGCGTACGCTAAATCTTCTGCTTTTTGAAATGAAGAAACTAATAAGGGAATAATTAATGATACTAACGATTTAACTTTTTCTTTAAAATGACCATTTTTTAAATCTACACCACGTGATGCTTGCGCTTTTAAAATTCTACCGGCTTCATCTAATAATGTAGGAATTGAACGAAGAGCAATAGAAATAATCATTGAAATAATATGTACTGGAAATTTAATTAATTTTAGTGGTAACATTAAATCTTCTAATGCTAATGTTAAATCTAATGGTTGTGTTGTGGTTGTTAAAATTGTTGTAATTAAAATCATTAAATAAATTCTAAGAGCAATATAAATACTAACAAATATAGCTTTATATGATACCTTAATACCGTGCCAACGTCAAATCATTCCAACATTAGGGCCATCAGTTAAAAAACAGTTAATTATAAATAAAATAAATGCCATAAATAAAATGGGGCGCATTAATTTCAATAACATCATAAAAGGTAATTTTGCACAAAAGAAAATTGTTATAACAGTAAAACCAATAAGAGCGTAACCTTCAAAACCAGTATGAAAAAAAAGTGAAGCAATTAAACAAATTAAAACTAGTAATTTAATTCTTGGATCTACACGATGAATGATTGAATTTAAAGGTAAATAACGACCAAAACTAACTTTCATTATTTATTACTCCTTACTTTTTATTGCTATTTTTTTTGGATAATATTTTTGATAGCTGGTCAATTAATTCTGAATCACTTCTAGCAGTAATTTTTGATGTATCAAATCCTGCTGCTTCTAATTTATATAAAAAACTATAAATTTTTGGTGGTTCAATTCCGGTTTCGGTAATTAATTTTTTATCTCTAAAAATAGTAATTGGATCTGCTTTTTTATAAATCTGTGTATTATGTAATACAATAACTTCATCAGCAACCATTAGTACATGATTCATATTATGAGTTACTAAAATAATAGTTTTATTTTCTTTATGATTTAAATCATAAAATAAATTAATTAATTCTTTTTCACCATCGGGATCAAGTCCTGCTGTTGGTTCATCTAAAATTAAAGTATGACCTTGTAATGCCAAAATACCAGCAATAGCAACTCTTCGTTTTTGACCACCAGACAAATCAAATGGACTTCTTGATAAGTATGTTTCGTCTAATCCAACCAAATTAATATATTTTTTTGCTAACTCTCGTGCTTTATCTTTTTTCTCACCAAAATTAACTGGTCCAAACATAATATCTCGTTCAATAGTTTCTTCAAATAACTGATATTCGGGAAATTGAAAGACTAAGCCAATTTGTTTACGTATTTTTTTAATATCACGAATTTTTTTTTGATTAGCCTTAATAATAAAATCATTAATAGCAACTGAACCTGCCATTGGAACTAATAAACCATTAATATGTTGAATCATAGTTGATTTACCACTACCAGTTTCACCAATAATAGCAACTATTTTTTGTTCAACAATTTCAATAGTAATATCTTTTAATGCTTGATATTGATAAGGGGTTTTTGGAGAATAAGTATAACTTACTTCTTTGAATTTAATTGACATAAGCTAGAAATCAGCTCCTCTTCACTTAATGTTTCATTAATATTAATCCCTTTATTTTTTAAACCTAACGATACTTTTAAAACAAAAGGAATATCTAAATGAATACTTTGTAAAAACTCTCATTCTTTTAATATTTCAGATGGAGTTCCATAACGAACTAACTTACCTTTATTCATAACAATAATTTTATCGGCATTAATAATTTCATCCATATCATGAGTAATAGAAATAATAGTTTTATTGCGTTGTTCTTGTAATTTTAACATAATTTCTTTAACTTCTCGTTTACCTTTTGGATCAAGCATACTAGTTGCCTCATCAAAAATAATAATATCAGGTTCTAAAGCTAAAACTGAAGCAATAGCTACACGTTGTTTTTGACCACCAGATAATCATAGTGGTTCATGATCTAAATATTTTTCCATACCCACTGCCCTAGAAACTCTGTCAATAATTGCTGGCATATCACTGGGTTCAACTAAATGATTTTCCAAGCCAAAAGCAATATCATCACGAACAGTTGAACCTATAAATTGATTATCAGGATTTTGAAAAACAATACCTAAGTGACGACGTAATTGTTTAATGTTTTTATTAGTAATTGTTTCACCAAATAATTGAATTGTACCTTTTTGTTTGTGTAAAACACCAATAATAATTTTTGAAAGTGTTGACTTACCACTACCATTATGACCAATTATAGTAATATATTCACCATGATTAATATCAAAACTAACATTATCAACAGCGTTATTGTATTCTGGTTTATAACGAAATTCAACATTTTTTAAACTTAATGAAATTTTAGATTTACTCATATTACTTCTAACTCCATTTTAAATATTATGCTAGTAAAATTATAACAGTAATTTTATATATATCAATTTATAATTTATAAAAATTTGTAGATTAGACACACTTTTTGGACTAATAAAAGTTTTTATAACTTTATATTATTAGTTGAGGTGTAGTTTAAAATGAAATATTTAATTAATAGTGCTGATTTTACTAAATTTGATTATAAATTTAACAAATTTGTAGAAAAGTATAAAAATGATAAAAATATTAATAAAGTTAATATTTATTATCGTAAATTTAGAAAATTTTGTTTTATTTTTAAAAATAAAAATACTTGTAAAGAAATAATTTCTCAATTACATATGCCAAAGCAAACCTTTTATTATTGAGCTAAACGTTTTTATGATGTTTTTTACAGAAATAAACCTTTTGAAGAATTATTATTTAAGTCAACAAAACCTAAAAATATTAAATATTTCTATAAGTTGGAATTATCAGAAAAATTTATAAATTATTTTGTTCAGTATAAAGAAGAGTTTGGTATAGGTGCTTTTCAATTTTGTTATTTAATAAGGCATATTGATGATATTAGGTTTAATTTTTTGCCAAAACCCTCGGTTAAAACTATATATCGTTGATTAAAACGTTTTGGTTTTTGTTCACAAAAAGTTATTAAGAAAAAACATTTGAGATATGAAGTAAAAGAAACTGGATTATTACAAACTGATATTAAAGTAGTATCAGATTATATAACAGGAAGTAAAAGATGATATAGCTAACTAAAGTAATGTTTACTCATAAATAATGTAAAATAATAATATGTAATTTAAACAGTTTTTGAATTTAAAAGTACAATTCAGCAATAATTAAAATAGATTAGGAAGATTAAATTATGCCAAAACCATATAGTGAAGACTTACGAAGAAAAGTAATAGAAGCTTATGAAAGTAAAAATATGAAAATTAAAGAAATTTGTAAAGTGTTCAATATCACTAGAAAGACTTTATTTTTATGAAGAAAAAGAAAAAAAGAAACTGGGCATATAAAACCAATTTTGAATTATCAAAAAGGACATAGCCACAAAATAAAGGATTTAGATGAATTAAAAAATTATTTAGCAGAAAATAAAGATGTTACAGTTCAAAAAGTAATTGATAAATTTGGAAATATGACTAAAGAAACAGTTTATAACTATTTTAAAAAACTAAATTATACATATAAAAAAAACTTTTCTATATGAACAAAGAGATAAAAATAAACAAGAAGATTTTTTAAAAGAAATAGCTAAAATAATGAATGAAGATTTAGTATATATTGATGAATCTGGAATTGATGATAATGAATTTTATAAATATGGTTGATCTGAAAAAGGTAAAAGATTATTTGATAATAAACCCGCATATAAAATAAAGAGAATGAGTATAATTGGTTCACTAAATAAAGGTAAATTAAAAGCCTTATGAGCATTTGAAGGACATTGCAATAGTAAAATTTTTGAATCATATGTTAAAAATAAACTAATTCCAGTATTAAAGCGTGGACAAATTATAGTTTTAGATAATGCAACGTTTCATAAATCTAAATTAACACAACAATTAATTGAAAATGCTGGATGCAAACTATTATTTCTTCCGCCATATTCTCCTAATTTAAATCCAATTGAACATTTTTGATTTGCTATAAAACATAATATAAGAAAAATATTACCAAATTATTGACCAAATATTAAAAAAGCGATTGATTTTGTTTTTCAAGATATGAGTAAACATTACTTTAGTTAGCTATATATTATTGATTTTATTGATGAAAAAACTCGAATTACTTATTGTTATCCATCTGAACAAGCACAAAGCAGAGATATTGTAAATGCTACTAAAAATGCTTTAAATTTCTATGAAAAATTAGGAATTAAAATTAAAAGAATTAGAACTGATAATGGTAGTCAATATACTAATACATCTTGTGGAAAACCACAAAGGAATCGTTGATTTACAAATTTTTGTAATAAAAAAGGTATAGTTCATGAAACTACACCGTTTAGATCACCACAGAGTAATGGTAAGATTGAAAGATTTCACAGAAATTGAAGTAATTTATTTGAAATAAAACCATATTTAAATAGTGATTTTAGTTTATTTCAAAAATTAGTGAATTCTTTTCAAGAATATTATAACAATTCTAAACCACATAAATCATTAGGATTAATGACTCCTATGGATTATTTTGATAAACTTTTATTAGATAAAAAATAGTCCAAAATGTCTGTACTACCTTACATAATTTATAAAAATTATAAAAAAAGAAAAAAATGAACAATATCTGTTCAAAATTGAAGTAAAATTATTGTTCATTTTCTAATAAAATTTAGTTTATAAATTAAAGTTATATAAATTTCTATTCTATAAAATTAATGTAAAGAAATATCCGGATTTTTAGAATTTTCTTTTAATAAAGAATCATTTTTTGTTACTTCTTCTGTTGATTTCAATAATTTGTCACTTCAACTTTTAGATGAGCTGGGTACTGCTGATGAAGTTGAAGGTTGCGAGTGATTATTTGAAACATTATTTTTTGATAATTTTTCTAGTTCTTTTTTAATATCTTTTAATTCTCGTTTTTTTTCTTCTATTTTTCATGTTGTTTTGCCATGATTATTATAACAACCACAGCTCATAAGTAATCAAAATTTATTTCAAAAATCTTTTAATTTTTCAGCTTCTAATTTCCTAATTTCCGCTTCTAAAGATTTTTCTTTTCTTTGATAATATCCTAATGTAAGTTTTTGTTTACTACCTCTATAAAGTTTAGTAAATGGTTTATATATACGTTTAAACCATGGTTTTTCATTTTGCTGAACAGAAGTGGCGTTTTCTTCTGGTGAAATTACTATTGATTCTTCTAATGAATTATTTTTTATTTGTTTTAAGAACCTGTTTAGGATCTTTTTTGATTAATTTTTAATAAAATTTATATTATAATGGTTATTTTATAATAAAAAATAGATTTTTAGTCGATAAGTTTTCAAATGATAAAATCTTTTTAACAAAAAAATGAAAAAGAAAATAAATTATTGGTTAAGTACCTATTTATAAATGATTATTTCTTGTTTTAGTTAAATTCTATTAAAAAGATCCTAAACAGGTTCTAAGACATCTTTTTTTGTTGTAATTTCTTTGGCAATTTTTATAGAAGATTTTTCAAGCCTACATATTGTCAAAAGTAAACTTAAAATTTTTGTATTAATATTTGCATCATCTATAACCACTATATTTAGTTTATCCCGTAATTCATATATTTCACAAATTTTCTTGTTTTTTTTGATCTCCAATTCTGCTACTTTAACTTCATTTTCTGTTTTTTTATTTGAATATGATTTATGATTTGCTTTTATTAATTGTTCTTTATTTTCTAAAATAATTTGTTTATGTTTAAATTCTTCAAATTCTAATAATGTTACTTCTTTCTCTTTTCTTTTTAAACTAGCAGATAAATTAGCAATTTTTAATCTTACTTCTAATATTTCTTTTTCTTTAATCAAAAGATTCACATTACTATCATCAACTATGGTTTCTTTTAATTTTCCTATTTCTTCCTCCATTTCTTTCTCATTTTTTTTGAATTCTTCTAATTCATTTATTATTTCTTGTTTATTTTCTTTTAATTTTGTTATATTTTCTTGTATTTGTTGTTGCTGATTTTCTTCTATAGCTAACTAAAGTAATATTTACTCATAAATAATGTAAAATAATAATATGTAATTTAAACAGTTTTTGAATTTAAAAGTACAATTCAGCAATAATTAAAATAGATTAGGAAGATTAAATTATGCCAAAACCATACAGTGAAGACTTACGAAGAAAAGTAATAGAAGCTTATGAAAGTAAAAATATGAAAATTAAAGAAATTTGTAAAGTGTTCAATATCACTAGAAAGACTTTATTTTTATGAAGAAAAAGAAAAAAAGAAACTGGGCATATAAAACCAATTTTGAATTATCAAAAAGGACATAGCCACAAAATAAAGGATTTAGATGAATTAAAAAATTATTTAGCAGAAAATAAAGATGTTACAGTTCAAAAAGTAATTGATAAATTTGGAAATATGACTAAAGAAACAGTTTATAACTATTTTAAAAAACTAAATTATACATATAAAAAAAACTTTTCTATATGAACAAAGAGATAAAAATAAACAAGAAGATTTTTTAAAAGAAATAGCTAAAATAATGAATGAAGATTTAGTATATATTGATGAATCTGGAATTGATGATAATGAATTTTATAAATATGGTTGATCTGAAAAAGGTAAAAGATTATTTGATAATAAACCCGCATATAAAATAAAGAGAATGAGTATAATTGGTTCACTAAATAAAGGTAAATTAAAAGCCTTATGAGCATTTGAAGGACATTGCAATAGTAAAATTTTTGAATCATATGTTAAAAATAAACTAATTCCAGTATTAAAGCGTGGACAAATTATAGTTTTAGATAATGCAACGTTTCATAAATCTAAATTAACACAACAATTAATTGAAAATGCTGGATGCAAACTATTATTTCTTCCGCCATATTCTCCTAATTTAAATCCAATTGAACATTTTTGATTTGCTATAAAACATAATATAAGAAAAATATTACCAAATTATTGACCAAATATTAAAAAAGCGATTGATTTTGTTTTTCAAGATATGAGTAAACATTACTTTAGTTAGCTATATATTATTATCAATAATAACTTCAACAAAACGTTCAAATTTAATATTTTTACTTAAGAGATAATTTTCTATTAAATTTATTATTTTAATTTTATCTTTTCTATTACTTTTTTTCACAATTAAATCATATGCAGTTAATCCAGTTTTATCTTTTATTGTTAAATCAATATTAGGTATTTGTAACAGTTCTTCTATTACTTCAAATCTAGAATAAAGAACTGCTTGATGCAAGGGAGTATATCCTAAATTATTTTGTATATTTATTTCACCACCTGCGTTTAATACTAATTTTAATAATTCAACATTAGATCTTAGTACACAATCATGAACTGGACTATCTCCTTCAGTGTCCTTAGAACCTGTTTAGGATCTTTTTTGATTAATTTTTAATAAAATTTATATTATAATGGTTATTTTATAATAAAAAATAGATTTTTAGTCGATAAGTTTTCAAATGATAAAATCTTTTTAACAAAAAAATGAAAAAGAAAATAAATTATTGGTTAAGTACCTATTTATAAATGATTATTTCTTGTTTTAGTTAAATTCTATTAAAAAGATCCTAAACAGGTTCTTAGAATTAATTTGATCATAAGACAAAATAGAAAGCAATGTTTTTACAATTTCTTTATAATTTTCAACTAAAATTTTAGTTCTACTGTCCTTTATACCCATATCATTATTTGATATAAATCTAAAGTAACCTAATGGATTAACTCAAGGCATTCCCTCTTTAGGTAGGCCCGTTGTATCAACACTAGCACCTACAATTGCACATTGTAAAGGAGTACCAATTTTTTCTGCTGCATAATTTATTAATGATTGATCATTTAATTTTTGTATTAATAATTTTACAATATCTACATTTCCAAAAAGTGTTGCTATATGGAATATATTTCATCCTTTAATTGAATTAATATTTCAGTTAGGATCTAATGATTTTCATAATTCATTATTAGTAAACAATAAATTAACATTAGAATTATTAATTAAAAATTCAATAACTTCATTATCAAATTCACCATATTTGATAAAACGTTTGGCAGCATATTCGAAAGCACATTCAATAGGTGTTCCTCCATTTTTATTTTTATTATTAATTAATTCTTTATTAATTGATAATAAATATTTTAAAATATCAATTTGACCATTATTTGCAGCAATATGAAAAAGATTACTCTCATTATCAATTATTTCTTCTAAACTAATAATATTAGTTAATAATTTTATACCTTTGATATTTCCTTCTTCAATTAATTTTTTTGCTAATGCAAAACTTAATTTACTTTTAAATAAAATTGAATCATTAACTTTAAATAATTTTACTAATTGTTCCTTTTCATCATTCATAATAAGAAAATTAGCACATTTATAACTAATATTAATATCATAATTATTTACTATTATATTTTCTAATTCTTCTAAAAACAATTCTAACTTTTTTAATTCTACAGAATCTTTTAAACTATCCCCATCTTTAGCATATTCATAGTTAATTAATCTTTCTTTTATTATTTTAAGATTATCTTGTAATTTTAATTTTATCTCTTCTATAATTTTAAAATTTTCTAGTTCTTTAAAAGATTTATCAATAAGTTGATAAGTATTAATTTTTTCTTAAAATATTTTTTTTACATTCTTAATAAATATCTCTATATCTAAATTACTAATATTTTCTATAGATATCATCTTTCATTTTCTCCTTTTTATTCAAATTAAAAGTAAAATTTAATAAACATAAAAGAAACTAATATAGATAAAATATCCATATTAGTACTAAACATTTATTAAATTATGAATTAATAATATCATAAAGGTTTTCTAACTTTATATAATTTTAAAAAATATATAAAAAAACTAAATTTTACTATATAAAAAATAAAACCAAAAAAATCAAAATTACTATGCATCAAGTTCAATTTCCTGTGTTGTGATTACTTCAATTATATTTTCGAAATTTAATTTTATAAAATCATTTAATGAACCTTTCTCTGTTTCTTTTAAATGAATAATTGCTCCATATTTTATTGGCTTTGATATATGATCAAATAAATCCACTCTCGTAGCAACTAACGAAAAACTATCAAAATCTTTATTAATTTTAATTCCTTTATTATTACTAAAATTTTGATCAATAACAACTTTGTTTGGATCATATTTACCAAAATTTTTTCGTAATTCTATTAAATTATAATATATTTTTTTTATTTTTGGGACAAAATTAAATATTTTGGGACAAAATAAAAAATTTTTAAATATTAACTATAAATTAATTATTAAAAATAACTAAAAGTGGGACAAAATAAAAAAGAGAAAACATAAAAATGCTTTACTCTTTCCAAAAATTTTCTTGCTTTAATATTTTTAATTAAACAAAAGTAATTAATACCATTGGCGCATTATCACCAGTTCTATTATCTACTTTAATTAACTTTGTATATCCACCTTTACGGTCTTTATATCTTTCAGCAATATTGCCAAATAATGTTGGAATAACACCATCCTTTGGATGCTCTTTAGTTGTAATTTTACGCAATTTAGCAATTGCCATTCTTCTTGAATGCAAATCACCACGTTTAGCTAATGTTACTAAAGGTTCAATAAATGTTTGTAATCTTTTTGCTCTTTTTTCTAACAAAACTAATTTTCCATGAACAATTAATTCACTTGCTAAATTACGGATTTCAGCATCTACTTTAGCACTATTTCTTCCGATATCGTTAATATATGACATTTTTTCTTATCCTCCTTTTTAGTTTTTAATAGAAAACTCTAAATTATGTTTTGATACACAATCTTCAATTTCTTTAATTGATTTTGAACCTAAATGTTTAATTTGTTTAATTTCATCTAAACTTTTACTTACAATATCACCCAAAGTTTTATAACCATCACGTTTTAAACAATTGTATGAACGAACAGTTAAATTCAATTCTTCTAAGGCTTTGTTTAAATCATTATTTTCTTGCTCATTAGTAATTGAAATAACTTCAAAGTTTTTAACATTATCATCTAAATTAACAAAAAATTCAATATGACTCATTAAAATTTTAGCTGCCATTGCAATAGCTGATGCTGCTTTAACTGAACCATTAGTTTGTACACCAAGAATTAATTTTTCATATTCAATACCTTTTAATGTTTTAGTTACAGGTTCAATTTTATAATCAACTTTTTCAACGGGTGAAAAGTTTGAATCAATAGCAATAATGCCTGAACTATTAGCAATTTCTTTTTTATTTTCCTCAAATGAAGAATAACCACGAGATTTCTTTACCATTAATTCCATTTCAAAAAGAACATTTCTTGAAGTTGTTCGAGCAATAATTAATTCTGGATTAACTACTCTAACATCAGTTGGACAAATAATATCTCCAGCAGTAATATCTTGTTCACCAGTAATACTAATTTTTAAATTAGCAATTTTTTCGTCCTTTTGAATATCACCATCAAAGGCTAAAACTAAGTCCTTAACATTTAAAATTATTTCAGAAACATTTTCAATTACACCTTTAACTGCAGTAAATTCATGAGATACACCACTTATTCTAATTGCATATACAGAAATACCTGGTACTGAAGATAATAATGTTCTTCTTAAGGCATTAGCTAAAGTTGTTCCATAACCACGTTCTAATTGACTCACAATAAATTCACTGTAATTAATAGCACTATTTTCACTGTTTAAACTAAATTTTGGTTTTAAAAATTGTTGTTCCATGTTTTATTTTCACCTACTTTATTTTCTTGGTTTTTTTGGTGGACGACAACCATTATGAGGGATTGGTGTCACATCATTTAAATCTTTGATTTCAAAACCTACTGCTTGTAAACTACGAATTGATGGTTCTCTTCCTGGTCCTGTTCCATTAACAAAAACACTTAAAATTTTAACTCCGTGTTCCATAGCAGTTTTACCTGCAGCTTCAGCTGCTAACTGTGCTGAGTGAGGAGTTGATTTACGAGTTCCTTTGAAACCTACTGCTCCAGCACTTGATCAAGCAATAACATTACCATTAAGATCAGTAATAGTAACAATAGTATTATTAAAACTTGCTTTAATAAATGCTTTTGCTTTAATAAAATTAGGATTAACTTTAATTTTTTTCTTTACTGTTGTTTTTATATTCATTATTTTTTTCCTCCTAATTAACTTGCTTTTTTCTTGTTAGCAACCGTTTTACGTGGTCCCTTGCAAGTTCTTGCATTAGTTTTTGTTGATTGTCCTCTCGCTGGTAATCCTTTACGATGACGAATACCACGATAACATCCAATTTCCATTAATCTCTTAATGTTTAAAGACACTTCACGTCTTAGTTCACCTTCAGTTTTATATTTCTTTTCAATTAATTGACTAATTGAACTTAATTCTTTTTCTGTTAATTCATTAATTTTTTTAGTTTCTTCAATTTTTAGTTCTTTTAATATTTCTGAAGATTTGCTGCGACCAATTCCATAAATTCTTGTTAAACCAATTACTGTATGTTGATTTCCAGGAATATTTACTTGCGCAATTCTTCGACTTGCATTGTTAGTATTTGATGTCATATTTATTTTTCCTCCTTAATATTTCTATCCTTGACGTTGCTTATGTTTAGGATTTTCACAAATGATTACATTACGTTTTTTACGTTTGATTGGTTGACATTTGTCACAAATTTTTTTAACTGATGCTTGTACTTTCATCATTTTCCTCCTGTTAAACTATTAGTTTTCTTTGTTTTCATCATCTTTATTTATCGGTAAATGTGTAGTAGCCATTCTGTTACGAAAAGTAATTCGTCCTTCAGTTAAATTATAAGTTGATAATTCAACTTTTACATGATCACCTTTGATAATTTTAATTTTATGTGTTTGCATACGACCCGATGGTCTTACAATAGGAGTAAAGTCATATTCATTCAACTTTACTTTAAATCTAGCATTAGGTAAGACTTCTATTACTATACCTTCACATTCAATAGTACTATCATTAGTTTTTTTTACTTTTTGAACTTTGGGTTTAACTACTTGTTTTGGTTTAGCCATTAATTACATTCCTCATTATTTTTTTGATTTTCATTAAGTATTGTTAGTACTTCACATCCATCATTAGTTACTAGGATAGTGTGTTCAAAGTGAGCGGTTTGCTGTTTATCAGCAGCAACTACTGTTCACTTATCACTTAAAACCAGAATTTTATCAGTTGTTGTTTGAACCATTGGTTCAATACAAATTGTCATTCCTGACTGCAATTTTATTCCGATGTTGGGCTTACCAACATTAGGAATAGCTGGGTCTTCGTGGAGTTTTTTACCAATACCATGCCCAGTATATGATGTTGGTAAATAAAAGCCTTCGCTTTCTACATAAGTTTGAATGGTGTTACTAATATCACCAATTCTAACTCCTGGTGCAATAATTGCTATTGCTTTATTTAATGACTCTTTAGTCACATTAATAAGTTTTGCTTGTTCTGGTGTTGGTTTACCACCAACACACATTGTAAAGGCAGCATCTGCATGATAACCATTAACAGCAGCACCAGCATCAATTTTCACAATATCATTCATTTTAAAAGGTTTATCATTAGGAATGCCATGAATTAATTGTTCATTAACTGAAACACAAATCGTGGCAGGAAAACCATGATAATTTAAAAAAGAAGGTATAGCATTATTTTCTTTAATAATTTGTGCTGCCACTTTATCAAGCATTTTACCAGTTATTCCAACTTTTATTATCTTTGCTAACTCTTTATGAATAAGTGCTACAACTTGACTAGCGGCTTTGATATTTTGAATTTCACTTTGACTTTTAATGCTAACCATTATTTTTATTTCCTTTTAATGATGATAAATATGATTTAATTTGTTTTTTAATATCACTATTATCTTGGTTGGCATCCACTGTTCTTAACAGTCCACGTTCTTGATAAGAATCTACCAATGGTGCCGTTGCTACTTTGTAAGTTTTTAAACGATTGATAATTGTCTTTTCATCACTATCATCAATTCGCTTAATTAATTTTACCCCATCATTATCACAAATTCCAGTAATCTTTGGTGGTAGGAAATTAAGATTATAAATTGCTTTACATTGAGGACAAGTAACTCTTGAAGACAAACGTTTAATAACTGTTTCTTCATTAATATCTAGATACAATACCATTGAAAGCGTTTCATTCAAACTTGTTAATACTTTATCTAATGATGCTACTTGTGAGATTGTTCTTGGATAACCATCAAGAATAAAATTATGTTTAATATCTTTTAAAGTATTACTAATAATCTCATTTGTAATCTCATCAGGAACATATTGACCCTTATTAACATAAGTTTGAGCTTTTTTACCTACTGGTGATTGTTTTGTGATTTCATCACGAAACAAATCACCAGTTGATAAATGCATTAAATTATATTGTTCTTTCAGAAACTGTGACTGTGTCCCTTTCCCCGATCCTGGTGGACCTAAAATAATTAAATTCATCGTTACCTCCTAAGACCATAAGTGTTCTTTAACATCTTTGTTTTCCTTATAATTTAAGAATGAATGTTGAGTAATTCGTCCCTTAATTTGTTTTGTTGTATCTAGTGCTACTCCAACCATAATTATTAATCCAGTTCCACCAACTGCTAATGAAGAAGGTAGATTAGTAAATTTAGAAATTAAAAATGGGGTTACTGCAACAGCAGTTAAGAAAAAGGAACCAATCGTACTTAAACGATTTAACATTCTTTTAATATAAACTTCTGTTTCCTTCCCTGGCTGAACGCCAGGAATATAAGTTCCTGATTTTTGAAAATTCTTAGCCATTTGTTCGGGATTAATTTGCACTTGTGCATATAAAAAAGTAAACATAATCGTCATTATAGCAAAAATACTAATTCCCGGCCACGACTGTAAAGATAAATAATTTTTAGCAAAATTAGCAAAACTACTATTTTGATCAACAATTTGCGCCACTGTCATTGGAGCAGTAATTAGTGCCGAAGAAAAAATAACAGGAATTACTCCGGCTGAGTTAACTTTTAAAGGTAAATAAGAACTTTTATCACCCTTTAAAGTTAAACCACTACCAGTTTGTTGAATTGGTAAGTGTCGCTCTGATTCACTAAAGAATACAACAACAAGAATAATCAGTAGGAAGGCTGCAAAATAAAGAGCAAATTTTAAAGCCCCTTGAAAAATAACACCTTGATTAGTATCTGGTCCTACTCAATACTTAAAAGTTGAAGCTAAGTTAAATGGTAAATTAGCAGCAATTCCACCAAAAATAATTAGTGAAATTCCATTACCAATACCACGATTAGTAATCTGATCAGCCATTCATAATGATAACATTGTCCCTGCTAGTAAAATAGCTGGAATCAATACATAATAGAAAACTTCTGGTCCAGCTGCTCCCGATCCCGAATTTCAATCAACACTAATAATATGTTGAGATTGTAAACCAAAGATTGTGGCAAAACCTTGCATAATAGCAAAGGGGACAGTTAATACTCGATTCATTAACTCTAATTTTTTCTTACCTTTTTCTCCTGATTTAGCTCATCTTGTTAAAGTAGGAACAACATCAGTTGATAATAACTGCACAATAATTGATGCAGTAATGTAAGGTGACACTCCAAGTGCAAAAACAGAAAATCTGCTAATAGCACCACCACCTAACATTGAAATTAAATTAAAGAATTCAATACCACTACTATTACTGCTACTTAAATCTTCATTCAAAGTTACTCCTGGAACTGTAATAAATGATCCAACACGAAAGATAAATAAAATAAAAATGGTAAATAAAATTCTAATTATAACTTCTTTATACTTTTTTATTAATTCACGGGTTGTTGTGAACACTTAGATCACCTGCGCTTTTCCTCCGGCTTGTTCAATAGCAGTAATTGCTGATTTTGAAAATTTATGAGCTTTAATTGTTTTTGGTGTTGTTAATTTACCTTTACCAAGAACTTTAATACCATCTTTTTTACTTCTAATCAATTTTAATTGAAATAAAAGTTCAGGTGTTATTTCATGCTCTTTAATTAAATCAATTTGTTCTAAGTTAATAATACTATAATTGGTTGTAGTAAAGTTAGTAAATCCTCGTTTTGAAATACGACGGTACAGTGGTGTTTGTCCTCCTTCAAATCCGGGTCTTGTTCCACCACCGGTACGGGCATTTTGTCCTTTTGTCCCTTTACCAGCCGTTTTACCTTTTCCAGATGAAGTTCCTCTACCTAAACGTTTAATGTCTTTACGAGAACCTGGTGTTGGTTTTAAGTTATGTAATGTTGTTTCCATAATCCACCTCTAACCATTACTACGCTTAGTAGTAAGATTTTTATTTTTTATAAAATATTCTGCTGGTTTAACATTGCCAAGACCTGCAATTGTTGCTCTAGCTAAATTAATTTTATTTCTAGATCTAAATGCTTTTGAATAAATATTATGAATACCAGCTAATTCTAAAATATCACGAGCAGATCCACCAGCTTTAATTCCGATTCCTTCTTTAGCTGGTTTTAATAAAATTTCACTTCCACAATATTTACCTTTAACTTCATGAACAATAGAATTATTGTTTTTAGTTATCGTAATTGTTGTTAAATTTTTGTGAGCAGCTTCAATTGCCTTTTTAATTGCATCAGGAACTTCATTGGCTTTAGATATACCAAAACCAACTACTCCTTTACCATTACCAATAGCAACAGCAGCAGAGAAACGCAATCTTCTTCCCCCAGTTGTTACTTTGTTAATTTTTCTGATTCAAATCACTTTTTCAATAAATTCACTTGGAGTTTTTGGTTTACGTTCAAAATTTTTACGTGGTTCACGAACTTTATTTTCTTTTTTATCGTGGCTATTTCTTGGTTGTGATGAATTAGTATGTCTAATTTTATTTTCATTACCAGTAGGATTTTTTACTTCTGCTTTAACAGAAGGTTTTGCTACTGATTTTTGAACTTCAGTATTTTCTTTATCATCAATAATTGTTTTTTTATTTTCTAAACTCATACTTTTAATTCTCCTTTTTTAGAATTCTAATCCAGCACTACGCGCTGCTTCTGCGAATGCTTTCACTTTACCATGATATAAATATCCACCACGATCAAAAACCACTTTTTTAATTTTTTTCTTAATAGCTAAATTAGCAATTGTTTCTCCAAGTTTAGTAGCAGCATCTATATTGCTTTTTGATGCTAAATCTTTAAATGTTAATGTTGATACACCAATAATTGTATTTGAAGCAGTATCGTCAATAATTTGAGCATAAAAACTATTATTAGATTTAAAGATATTTAAGCGTGGTCTTTCACTAGTACCCATAATTTTACTACGAATACGATAATGACGAACTTTACGAGCTTGTTGTTTATTAATCATTTTCTATTCTCCTTAAGTGCCAGTATAAGATTATTTACCTTTACCAGCAGCTTTTCCTTCCTTACGACGAATGTGTTCATTTTTATATTTAATTCCTTTACCTTTATATGGTTCTGGTTTACGGAATTTACGAATTTTGGCTGCAACTTCTCCAATTAATTGTTTATCAATACCACTAATTTGTAATACTGTTGGTTTAGGAGCAACAATGGTAATTCCTTGCGGAATTTCAAACTTAATAGGATGAGAATATCCTAATGTTAAATTTAAGATATTAGTTTGGACAGCAGCACGATATCCAACACCATTTATTTCTAATTCTTTCATGAAACCTGTTGATACACCAACTAACATTCCATTAATTAATGAATTAGTTGTTCCGTGAAGTTGTTTATTTTTTTTGTTATCATCAGGTCTTGTTGTAGTAATTGTTTTTTTCTCTTCATCAACGTTAATTTTAATAACATTTGGTAATAGTTTTTTTAAAGAACCTTTTGCTCCTGTAACAGTTAACAAGTTACTTGCATCTAGCGTTATTGAAGTATTTACTGGAATGGTAAGGATACGGTTACCAATACGTGACATATAGTTTCCTCCTTATCATACATAAGCAAGAACTTCGCCACCAAGACCAAGTTTTTTTGCTTGTTTATTTGTCATAATACCTTTTGATGTAGAAATGATTGCAATTCCATAACCATTTAACACACTTGGTAAGTCTTCACATTTTGCATACATTCTTAATCCTGGTTTAGATATTCTTTTTAAACCAAGAATTGAACTTTTACCAGTATGAACTAATAAAAGTTCTAATTTAGGTTTGCTAGGATTTTCTTTAGTAACACGATATTTTTCAATATAACCATTTTTTTGCAAGATATCGGCTATCTTAACTAGTTGTTTTGAAGAAGGTACACTAACTACTCGATGTTTACTGCTATCCGCAGCGCTAATAGCATTACGAATAACTGTTAAAATATTACTTATTGGATCTGTCATCATAATTATATACCTCCTATCATGATGCTTTTCTAATACCAGGAATTTGTCCTTGGTATACTAAACCGCGAAAACAAATACGGCATAACATAAATTTACGAATAACCGCATGAGGACGGCCACACTTTTGACAGCGTGTATATGCTTGCGTACTAAAGTTTGATTTACGGGCTTGTCTTACTTTTAATGAAGTTTTTGCCATCTTATGCCACCTGCTTTCCTTGTTTTTTAAACGGTAATCCTATTTTTTTAAATAACAATAATGCTGTTGCATTATTTGATGTTGTGGTAATAATTGAGATTTCCATACCACGAACTTTATCTACTTCTTCATAATTAATTTCAGGAAAAATAATTTGTTCTTTAATACCAACAGTGTAATTACCATTTTGATCAAATGCTTTAACTGATAAACCTTGAAAATCACGAATTCTTGGTAAAGAAATTGAGATAAATTTATCAAGGAAATCATACATTTTTTCGCCACGTAATGTAACTTTACAACCAATTGGCATTCCTGCTCTTAATTTAAAGCCGGCAATTGATTTTTTCGCTTTAGTGATAATTGGTTTTTGACCAGTAATTTTTGATAATTCAGATACTGAATTATCAATGGCTTTTGGATTACTACTTGCATCTCCAACACCAATATTAATAACAACTTTTTCAATTTTGGGTACTTGCATTATTGATGTAAAATTTAATTCTTTTTGCAATTGGGGAATAATAGTTTTATTATATTTTTCTTGTAAACGATTCATTTTTATGCTGTTACTCCTTTATTATCGTAATTCTGTTTCAGATCTTCGTGCAATACGAACTTTTTTGCCATCTTTATCAATTTTGTAGCCAATTTTTGTTACTTTTTTATCTTTTTTACCATCAAGGATCATTACATTAGAAATGTGAACACTAGTTTTTACTTCCACAATTCCACCTTCTTGATCATTTTGAGTAGGTTTTTTATTTTTCTTAGCAGTAATACCTTCAATAATAACACGATTTTTTTCACGAAGTACTTGGATAATTGGTCCGGTATGACCTTTATGCTTTCCTGCAATGATTTTAATTTGGTCGCCTCTTTTTAATTTAGTATCAAGACTAATAACTGGTTTCTTTTTGCTTGCCATTTATTTCATCCTCCTAAACAATTTCTTCTGCTAAAGAAGCAATTTTATTATAACCACGCTCTTTAACTTCACGAGCCAAGACACCAAATACTCTAGTACCACGTGGCGTTTTATCTTCTTTAATAATTACTACTGCATTATCATCAAATTTTACACAAGAACCATCATTACGTTTTATACCAAATTTACTACGTACGACAACTGCTTTAACAACTTGTCCTTTTTTCATTGCACTATTAGGTGTTACTGATTTTGCTGAACAAACAACAATATCACCAATTTTAGCAAATTTTTTAGTACTACCACCCAAAACTCTAATAACCATAACTTCTTTAATACCAGTGTTGTCAGCCACATTGGCTCACGATAGATTTTGTAACATCTTTCTTATCCTCCTGGTTAATTAAGCTTTTTTATTTGTTTTAGATTCAATAATCTTTAACAAACGGAAGCGTTTTAGAGCTGAAAGTGGACGAGTTGAAATGATTTCAACCTTGTCACCAATTTTAGCTTGGTTAGTTTCATCATGGGCATGATACTTTTTAGTTGACTTAAAACTTTTATGGTACATTGGATGTCGTTTTGAAGTTTCAACAACAACAGTAATTGTTTTATCATTTTTGTCAGAACTTACAATTCCAACAAAAGTTTTACGTTGTTTGTTTGGAATAATATTTGTCATTATTCTTTGTCCTCCTTAACTGGTGTCACAGTTTTCTTAACTGTAGGTTTTTTAGATGGTTTTTCTACTTTAGTAGCAGTAACTTTTTTAACTTCTTTGTTTGATGGTTTTGCTTTAGTTGTTTTTTCAGTAACTTCTTTTTTAGCAATTTTATCTGATTCTTTAATAACTTCTGATTTAGTTATTGTTTTAACTTTAATATCTTTTTTATCATCAACTTTAGCAACTTTTTTAGTTTTTTTGCTTTCTTTACTTTCTTCTGGTAATACCATTTTATTAATATGTAATGGTTTGATTTTTTCACCATTATTAATTCTGATAGTTAATTCAGTTTTAATACGAGCAATATCCTTACGAAGATTATTTATCATATGCGGAGTTTCTAGTTTACCTAACGAACTTTGAATTCGTAAAGCAAACAATTGTGCACGAAGAGTTTCTTCGTGTTGTTGTAATTCTAAAGTTGATTTATTTTTAATTACTTGCATTTCCATTTGCTTCACCCAATTCTGTTGTTAAATTTTTAGCAACCTTTACTTCTTCTGTTGGTTTTATTTCTCTAGTAACAATTTTACATTTGATTGGCAACTTGTGCATTGCAAGACGCAATGCTTCACGTGCTGTTGCTTCATTAGGATATGATACTTCAAACATAACTGTTTTTGCTTTTACTACTGAGACTCAATGATCAATTGAACCTTTTCCTGAACCCATACGTACTTCCGCTGGTTTTCTAGTAATTGGTAAATGTGGAAAGATTCTAATTCAAACTTTTCCACCACGTTTCATGTAACGTGTCATTGCTACTCTGGCTGCTTCAATTTGTCTTTCAGTAATGTAAGAACCTTCTTCAGCACGAAGTCCGTAAGTTCCAAAAGCAACTGTTTTACAACCTTTTGCAGTTCCTTCATAACTTAAACGGTGGACGCAAGAGTGTTTATATCTCTTAGGTATAGCCATCTTACTTTACCTCCTTACGTGGTTGTTGTGGGTAATTATTTCGGCGATTGTTATTATTTCTTTGATTATATTTTGAAATAATTTCAGGTTGAGTTGAGTCAGTTCCTGATAAAATTTCACCTTTATATACTCAAACTTTAATACCAATTTGACCAAAAGTTGTTTTTGCCTCAGCAGTAGCATAATCAATATTACTACGTAATGTTGCTAGAGGAACACTACTTTCTGAATAGCCTTCAACACGTGCCATATCCGCTTCACCAAGTCTTCCTGAAACACGAGTTTTAATTCCCTTTGCTCCAGCACGAAGTGCTTTACGAATTGCTAATTTTTGTATTGTACGATGTGACATACGATTGCTTATTTGTTGTGCTAATGTATTAGCAATTGTTTGCGCATCAATATCAGGATTTTTAATTTCAACAACATTAATTCTAATACCTATTTTACGATTTTTAATTGTTTTACGAACTAGTGTTGTTAATACTTCAATGTTTGAACCGCCTTGCCCTAAAACTGAACCAACACGAACACAGTGGATAAATAAGGTAATTTGTGATTTAGTTCTTTCGATTTCAATTTTAGAAACACCAGAAGTTTTTAAATGCGCAAATAGTGCTTTTCTAATTTTGTGGTCTTCTAAAATTCATTTTGCTAAATCTTCATTACTAGTTGCATATCAACGTGATTGTCAATCTTTATTGATACCATATCTTAATCCATTTGGACTAACTTTGTGACTCATATTACTTATTTACCTCCTAATTATCGCTAACCACGATAGTGATTTTGCTTGTTCTTTTTAAGATTTGATATGCTCTACCATGAGCACGGGGCATAAATCTTTTCATAGTTGGACCTTCATTTACAAATATTTCCTTAATACGTAATTTGTTGGCTTCCATTCCATAGTTATTAGCAGCATTAGCAACTGCTGAATTAATTAATTTTATAATTGGCTGTGCTGCGCGTTTTTTTTCATGAGCTAGAATTACTAGAGCTTTGGCAACAGCATTATCACGAACTAAATCGGCTACTAAACACACTTTTCTTGGACTAATGCGTAATTTATCTAAATGAGCTTTTGCTTCCATAATTTCTATCTCCTAATGCTTTTTCTTGTCAGAACCGTGACCACCAAACTTACGTGTGGGTGCGAATTCTCCTAATTTATGACCAACCATATCTTCTGTTACATATACAGGTAAATGTGTTTTGCCATTATGTACACCGAATGTATGTCCAACAAATTGTGGGAAAATTGTTGAACGACGAGATCAAGTTTGAATAATTTTTTTTGATTTATTTTTATTTTGAGTTTCCACTTTGTTTAATAAATGACTATCAGCAAAGGGTCCTTTTTTTAAAGATCTTGACATATATTACTTTCCTCCTACTTTGTTGCATTTCTTCTTCGTACAATTAATTTATTTGATGCTTTTTTACTATCACGAGTTTTTAAACCTAATGCTTTTTTACCTCATGGTGTTACTGGAGCTTTTCTTCCGATTGGGGCTTTACCTTCTCCTCCACCATGTGGGTGATCATTTGGATTCATAACACTACCACGAACAGTAGGTCTAATTCCTTTTCAACGATTTCTTCCTGCTTTACCAATGTTTACTAAGTTATGATCATCATTTCCAACTGTACCAATTGTAGCTCGACAATTACTTAATACTTTTCTAACTTCACCTGATGTTAATTTTAATAATGTATACTTAGCTGTTTCATCACGACCAAGAATTTGAACACTACCACCAGCACTTCGTGCCATTTGTCCACCTTTACCTGGTTTTAATTCAACATTATGAACAACTGTTCCTTGTGGAATCTGTGATAATGGTAAAGAGTTACCAACAGTAATATCAATTTTAAAAGTATCACTGTTTTCACCACTTAATAACTTATCTCCTACTTTGATTCCTTTTGGTGCTAAGATATAACGCTTTTCACCATCAAGATAAGAAATAAGACAAATGTTAGCATTACGATTTGGATCATATTCAATTGTTTTAACTGTTCCAACTACATTGTCTTTGTTACGTTTAAAATCAATAATACGGTATTTAACCTTATGACCATTACCTTGATGTCTTACTGTAATTTTACCTTGATTATTTCTACCAGCTTGTTTAACTAAATTTACTAATAAAGATTTTTCAGGGCTATTACCAATAGTTAAGTTCTGTTTGTAATCTAGAACGGTCATATTACGTCTTCCTGCAGTAGTGGGATTAATTTTTCTAATTGCCATTGTTTTTTTCTCCTTCCAATCTCATTAGCTTTGTTCTTCAGAACTAAACAAACTTAATTGTTCACCAGGAGCTAATTTAATAAGAGCTTTTTTTACTGCCGATGTTTTTCCAACAAATCTACCAACAGTTTTAGTTTTTGGTTTACTATTAATAATATTAACGTCTGCTACTTTAACTTCAAAAATCTGTTCAAAGGCTTTTTTAACGTGACTTTTATTAGCTTTACGGTTAACAGTAAATGTATAGATACCTTCAGCCATTTGTTTATAAGTTTTCTCAGTTAATACTGGTTTTACTATAACTTCACTTAAATGCATATTAAATTAAAGCCTCCTCAACGATTTTAATTGCCTCAGTAGTAAACAATACTTTTTTAGCATTTAATAAATCGTAAATATTAATACTATTAGCAGCGATTGTTGTTGTTCTAGGTAAATTGCGACCTGATTTAATAACTGTTTCTTTATTGCTTATTCCTGAAACAATTAGTGTTTTATTGTTTGCTAATTCTAAAACTTTTAAAGTTTCTAACATAATTTTAGTTGAAGGTTTTTCAAAGTTTAATTCATCAATTACAACTATGTTTTTATTTTGGAATTTGGCAGCCAATGCTGATTTTATTGCCAATCTTCTTACTTTTTTTGGTAATCCAATTAAATAAATACGATCAGTATTTGGTCCAAAAACAATCCCCCCACCTTTTCATTGTGGTGAACGAATTGAGCCTTGACGCGCATTCCCTGTTCCTTTTTGTTTTCATGGTTTTCTACCACCGCCAGCAACTTCAGCACGACTTTTAACAGCGTGTGTTCCTTGACGTTTTGTAGCATTATAACTTAATAAACTATCAAACTGCGCTTGCTTGTGGGGTTCAATTCCTCAAATTTTTTCGTTTAAAGTTAATTCGCTAACTTTTGTTCCAGCGTTGTTAACAACATTAATTTTCATTTTGCTATCCTCCATAATTAACTTTATTGACCATCAGTAACTTCGGTTGTAGTATTTTGATTTCTAACAACTAATGATACTGGGGTTTTGAGAATTGGTTTTTTAACTGCTTGTTTAATAACAAGAAAGCCTTGTTTTGGTCCTGGAACTGAACCTTTTACTAAAAGATAATTATTTTCTTTATCTACTTTAATAACTTCTAAGTTAGCAACACTACGTTTAACATTTCCCATTTGCCCTGGCATTGGTTGTGATTTAAACACACGGTTAGCATTAATAGAACCTGTTGAACCCATTTGACGATGTAAACCTGATCCATGACCCATTGGACCACGTGATTGATTATGACGTTTAATGCGTCCTGTAAATCCTTTACCTTTAGAAGTTCCTTGAACATCAACGAATTCACCTGCTGTGAATACGTCAGCAACATTAATAAGATCTTTATGATTAAATCCGTTCATGTTACGAATTTCTTTCACGAAGCGCTTAGGTTGACTGTCGGCTTTTTTAAAGTGTCCGATTGTTGGTTTGTTTGATAAAGTAACACGAAGATCGAACGTTGCAAGTTGTAAACTACTATATTTGTCTTTTACATTTGTTTTAACTTGACTTACTACATTTGGTTGTACTTCGATAATTGTTACTGGAACTAGTTGTCCGTTGTTTAAGAAAACTTGTGACATTCCTAGTTTCTTACCTAAGATTCCTTTCATAATTTCCTCCTTGGAATATGTTGTAAATAATTAATATTTATCGATTTTAATAATCTTTTTTCTTAATCTTTTTTGATACTTGATTTAAAGTTGATTTTTTTTCATCTTTAGATTCGATTATCAAAGAGATACTAACACTATTAGGGATAGTAAGTCCACTTAGAGCATTTAAAGATTTTGGTGATAATTGAGCACCAATAATTCTTTTGTGAGTTCTCTTTTCAAATTGTTCACGTGAATCTTTATGTTTATGCGGTGAACGAAGAATAGTGAAAATTTCTTTATGAGTTGGTAATGGAATTGGACCTACCACTTCAGCACCTTCTTTTTTTAACACATCTTTAATTTTCTGTGCTATTTGGTCAATAGCTGAGTGATCATAACTTTCTAAACGAATTTTTACTTTGTCTCCTATGATTGCCATTGGCTATATCCTCCTTAGAACGATTTTTAATAAAATAAAGAACAAAACATGTGATATAATGACAACTGATATCAGTGTATCAGCATTTATACATAACAATCACGCCTTGTAAGTATAACATAGTGTAATGGTAAAAGGGAATAGCAAAATACAAAAAAAACAAAAAAAATAATGGGTTTTTTACTCATAATCTTTTAACTATTAATTTAATTGTAAAAAATAAAGATTTTTATTAAAAAAATAATAAAATACCATTATTTTTTTATTATTTTCTTACTTTAAAAAAGTAAAAGGTAATATATAATTATAATATTTCACAAAATTTATTTAAATAAAAATATTACATGATATAAATATAATAATGAAATTCTTTTAGCAAAAGATATTTAAACTTCAATTTTGATATAATTCTAAAATTAGTAAGTTACACTTTTATAACAACTATGTTGATTAAATTAGAAAAGGAATTACAATGAGAGTAAGAAATAAGCCATGAGCAAAAGAATTTATTTTAACACATAATAATTTATGTATTAATGATCCCTATAATTACAAAGGGAAATGAAATAAAAAAATATTTCAAAATAAAAACCCAATCAATATTGAAATTGGAAGTGGCAAAGGAAATTTCATTATAAATCTTGCTAAACAAAATTCAAATCAAAATTATATTGCTATTGAAAAAAACATTTCTATTGTAACTATATTATTAAAAAAATTAATTGAAAACAAATTATGTAATTTAAAAATAATTATAGAAGATACCATAAATTTAAAAGATTTTTTTGCCAATAATGAAATTAATAAAATTTATTTAAATTTTTCTGATCCATGACCTAAAAAAAGACATTTTAAAAGAAGATTAACATACCAAAAATTTTAATAAAAAATGGTCAACTTCACTTTAAAACAGATAATAACAATTTATTTAATTATTCACTTTTAGAACCTGTTTAGGATCTTTTTAATAGAATTTAACTAAAACAAGAAATAATCATTTATAAATAGGTACTTAACCAATAATTTATTTTCTTTTTCATTTTTTTGTTAAAAAGATTTTATCATTTGAAAACTTATCGACTAAAAATCTATTTTTTATTATAAAATAACCATTATAATATAAATTTTATTAAAAATTAATCAAAAAAGATCCTAAACAGGTTCTTAGAATTTCAAAAAAATAAATGAAATTTACTAGAATATACAATCAATCTACATCAAGATAATAATATAATAAAAAATGATGAAGCATTTATTAAAACTGAATATGAAGAAAAATTCATTAAACAAAATAAAAGTATTAATTATTTACTAATACAAAAAAATAAAATTGAAGTTTAAACTTCAATTTTATTAAAAAAGTTAATGATTAACTAAGATTATATTCATATTAAACTATAAAGATTTTTCATCAAATGTTACATTTAATTTTCCACCCTGTGAATCTCAAGAAATAGGTAAATTTAAAAAAACAGTATTTGGGTTATCGGGATTATCTGTTGAAATAATTGAATAAGTGTTAGAACCAATTTTAAGTTGTTCTTTATAACCGTTATCAACTAAAAGTTTAATCAAATCTTTAATAGTATAATCACTTTTACTTCATTGACCTGTTTGTGATCAATAATATGAATAACTAATAGTATCAGTTAAATTTACTGGATAACTAATTTTCCCTTCATTATGATACGTTCCTGCTTGGGCGGTTGTCAAAAATCCGGAATATAAATTAATTCATATAGTCTTATTATTTTTTAGACAAGAAATAATTTGGATTTTTATGAAATTGTATTTAAATAATATAATTTTTTTTCAATTAATTGCAACTAAAATACTTATAATTAAGTTTGTTAAATGTTAAACTTATGAAGTAAAGTTAAGGAGAATTTAAAGATGAAAATTAAAACACTGAAAAAATTACAGTTATTAACTGTATTATTATTTATTTTTACTATTTTAATTATGATTATAGGTTTAACTATTATAGGTTCTTGTGATTATCATTCTCATATTTACAATTTATTAACAAAAAAATATATAAACCTAGAAAAAAATGGATTTGAAATATTAAGTAGAACCAGTATAATCCATATTTTAGGTTGTTCTCCCAAATCTGTATGTTCAATAACTAATTGTAATGGAAATTATTACAATTGAATTCAATTACAAATTGGAGTTATTTTTTGTGTAATTTTAGTACCAATTTTAGCAATAATAACTTTATCATTAACTTTTTTCATTATTGGTTTAAAAGTAAAAATAAACAATAATAATTTTTGAGATGCAATACAAAATTGTGAAATAATTAATAATTACTATGTTCATTAAAACTATGTTTCTAAATTTATCTTATTACATTTAAAAATAACCATTTTAATATAAATTAAAATATTATATGTTCTATTACCAAGCATTTCTTTTAAAACATGTCAAATATTTGTTTCTGTAAAACAACCAATATTTCATTTTGCACCTTGATTTTCAATACCTTGTTTATTATTTTTAAAATATTTTTTCTTTAATTTTTTATGATTATCTAATTCTTTATATAAATAATCAATTAATTGTTCATATTGACCATTATTAATTAAATTTTTACAATGATTATATTCTTTTACATACTTTCCTTTATTTCCAGCCATTATACCAAGATATAATGTTCTAATTAAATGGAATTTATCTAAAACAAACTGTGCACCTAAATAATCAGCAACTTCTTTAATTCATCCTGCACTATCACCACAAATAATAATTTTTGCTTGTTCAATATTTTCATAAAATTTTTGACAATGTTCTTTAACAAATTCAGCAGTTTTTTTAACTCCAATTTTTGTTTTTGTTGGTCTAATAATTGCTTTTACTCTTTTATTTTGTACTTTGTGATTAATATTATCTGTATATGTTACTATTAAACGCATAGAGTGTTTTATACCTTTACGTTTAAAATTTCAAAATTTTCGATGACCATCATCAATTGCTACAAAAATAGGTTGATTTTTTTCTAATTTTACTTTTACTGGATTTGTTTCAACTATTTCAAAATTTTTAAAAACTCTATGAACACTACTAACACTAATACCTGCTTTTTTACAAATAGCACAAATATCACGATATCTTTTTCCATCAGCAAAATTTTCAATAATAGTGTCTTCAATATCTTCACCAATTCTTTTATATTTAGGTAATTCTAGTCATTCATCAACTAAACAAACACGAACTCATTTTTGTAATTTTTCATCAAAATATTCATAAATTCTTCTTTTATAAGTTACTAATCCATACATTATTTTTCTTGTTCGATATTGATAATCAACAATTTTATATTTCTTTTTATCTCTTGTATTTTTTATTCTTCAATCTCATTTTTCTCATTTCTTTGTTATATGTTCTAAAACTAATTTATCAATTTTTGCACTTTGTTCTCTAAAATTTCATTTATAATTAAAATTCACATTTACTTCTCCTAACTATTTTAAAAAAATCTAAATTTATTGTAAATATATTTAAAAAATTAATTTACTTAATTATTATATAAATATATAAGTGTTATTTTAAATAAAATAAAAAATATTTTAAAAAATGCTTTCATATTTAAAATATAATAAACAATTTCAATATAATTAATAGTATAGGTATCATAAAATAAACGCCTTTAATTTAGGCGTTATTTTGCATTTAAAAGCATACTTGTAAAAAAGTCAAAAAATGGTTACAATTAAGCAATAAAATGTTAAAAATTAAGGAGTAAATTATGATGAATAAAGAAAAATCATTAAAAGTTGTAAATAATTTGAAATCTTTAAAAAAGATTTTACAAAATGAATGTTGTTTGTCAAAGTAAAAATTGTAATAACAAATGAAGTAATATTGTATTATTAGAATTAAAATCAACAACATTTAGTCTTTTTCTTTGTAAAAATCATGCAATTAATTTAAAACATGTATTATTACCAAAATGATTAAAAACTTGTCAAAAATTAAAGAAAAAATAAAAAGGAGAAATTTATTATGAAAACATGAATAAAAACAAATTTAAGTAAAATAACATTAGCATTAGCACTAACTGGTGCTGTAAGTGGAGTAACTGGTTTAATAATTGGTTCAATAGCACATCATAAAATAAATGATTTACAATATTATTTAGATTATGATGGTAATGTTCACTGGGGGGGGCTTGTACGACGATATGAGAAAGAAAAACAGATGATATTCATAAGAAACTTTATATTTATCTATTAATCCTACTTATCCTAATGTTGATATAAAGTGAGACGGAATTTATCCAGATGGATATTTTAATAAAAAAATCTAAATTTCTAAATTTATATAAGAAATATTTTCATTATATTTATCAAATAAACTAATATTAGTTAAACTTATTTCTTGCTTATCTGTTATTAAAATTAAATCATAATTACCAGCACCGAATATACCACTAATTTCTACCCGATTTAAGTTATTAATCGGGTTTTCAATTTGTAATTCAAATTCATTATTATTATCTATTTTTAATATTTCTTTATAAAATTCCAATTTAGAAAATAGTTGAGATTTATTTGAACCATATAAATTAAAACAATTTTCAATTTTACTTTTATCAATAATTGCTCTTGTAAAATATTTACCATATTCACCATTACCTAATGTTCAGTCAGCAGGAATTAATGAAGGTATATTATTACTTTCTAATTCGTTTGTAATAGATAATCAGTTAAATTGATTATCATCAAGTTTAAATAATTCATTTTGACTAATATCATTATTTTTTAATTTAATATTGTTTATATCTATAAAATCAAAATATGCAGATTTTAATACTACTTTTACATCCTTAAATTCTCAAACATCAGTTGGATTTGTATGAATTGGATTTGATTTTAATTGAAAATAATATGGTAATAAAAGTTTATAATCATCATTTAAACCTTTATTAATTGAAACAGTAGAATAAATATATTTTGAAAGCATATTTATTATTTTTTTTAGAATTTGTACTTGTTGTAATTTTACATAATTTGGGTAATCTAATTCCCATTGTTTAAATAAATTTGTAATAACTTCTTCTGGTTTTTGTCCTTCAAATTTAGCACGTAATTCTGCTATTTTTGTATTTAAAGTATCTGGTTTAAAACCATCAAAATTTCTATTATAGTTATATGTATAACTTAACATATCTAATAATAGTTGTTGTAAACTGTCAATTAGTGGTTTATCATTTATTTCAATTTCTACATCATGAAATTTATTTGTTGTAGTAATACATATACTACCCTTAGGTATTAAACCTCATATCCATATTTCTTTATCTTTTAATTCTTTTTCGTCAGTTAATGGTCATGTTGGTTGCTTATAATAAAGATCACAACCTAGTTTAGCATTAGTTACTCTTGCATTATTAATAATTTCTTTTCTTGTTTGAGTTCCACCACCAATAGCAATTAAATCTAAAACTGATTTTTCTTGTCCAATAAATTGTTTTGCTAAATTTCAAGGTAATATTTGTTCACTAAATCATTGTTGTAAAATTCTAACTTTTGGTTGAGTTTCAATAGGCATTGATAATAGTGGAAATGCTATCTTGTTTTTAACAAATAACTTTGGGTATACTTCCATATTGTCAACTTCACCAAGTACCTTTATATTGCCAAAAATCATGCTTCTAGGGGCTTTAATTTTTAAACCAATAACTTTGGTATCCTTATCTAATGGTTTTTGTAATTTAATAATGATTGGATAACCATCTCTTGTTTTAAAATCTTTAATTTTAATAATAGTAATACTTTTAGTACTTCTTGTTTTTGGATTTTGATAAGGTTGTGAATAATTATTAATGATATATAAATTATCAATATTATTTTCAGTTAAAGGTTCATTTATACTAACTGCATATAACTTAAATTGATTTAATAAATTTATTTCTTGAAAAATTAAATTTTTAATATCAGTCATACTATATTCGATTGTATTATCATTAATATTAGTACTAGCTCTTTGATTTAATTGCATAGTAAAGTCAGATGTTTCAACAGCAGTAGTTTTTAATACTTTATCAATATCAATAAAACCAATTTTAATAGTATTTGCAGAAAATTTTAAAGTATTATTTTCATTATTTTTAAATAAACGTTCAATTTCATAAATATAAATTGTTCTTTTTTTAAATTCATCATATGCTCTATTAATATCTGGGTCACTAGTAGCACCCATCATATTTGTAAAATCATAAGGAATATTATCAATTAAATAATCATTTTCTACTTCTGCTTGATTAAGTTTAGTTTGTTTCTGTGGAAACTTCGTTTGTGGTTTGTTGTTGTTTTCCATTGTTCTCTCCTATTAATTGGTTATTTTCGGGATTAAATAATTTTAATTTAACAGTTAAATTATTAATTTCTTGTTCATCATTAATATTAAATGTTTTACTATTTAATAAATCTTTATCTATACGTACTAATATTTGAATAAATTTAAGAATATCAATATTAAATTGTCATAATTTTTGTTCAATATAATTAATAGTTGAAATATTTACTGCTGTACTTTCGGGAACTGATTGTTGTGCAGATTTCTTTTGACTTGGTATATGAATACCACAACGCTTAGATATTTCATTAACTAATCAATCGTATATATCAGTTAAGTTTTTACCTTTAAAGTTACTATTTGTCATATTGATATTTTCGTTTTGTTCGTTATTATCTCCACCACTTTTAAATATGTAGTTTTTAGTAACCAAAGTTCTTACTGCTTCTTCTAATGTTGATTGAACATTACCATAAGTTTGACTAAAAATAAATTTAGGTGAGTTTAAAATAGTATCTAAAACAATTTGTTCAAAGATGACATCTAATGCTTTAATTTTATCCATTACTTTATCACAATCTGCTAACTCATTTGCTTTATTTCGCATAATTGCTATTGGTATATAGTTAATATTTAATGTTTGTTCTTGTGCTAAATTAGGATTATTAATGTATGATTTAAAATCTAATGGAAATTGTTTTTTATTATCACTAATACTATAAATTGCACGATTAATAGTTACTTGTTCATTATTTAATGTATAAATTTCAAATAATCTTACCATTTGTGCATTTTGTTCATAACTATCATAAAAAATAGTACATTGAATTAATTTATCAATAATATCATAAACTCTTTGTTGTATATCTACTACTTGAAAATATAAGTCATCATTAGCAATATAAATTAAATAACCACTAATTCCTAATTTACTTAATTTAAAAATAGAATTTCAATTTTTTCTATAAAATTCTTGTTGAATTAAATATTGTTTAATAGTTTCATTATTTATTTCCAATGGAGCATTATATAAATTAGCATTATTTTCTGCTACAAAATCAGTAAAATAAGTTTCATGATTAAAATCATTAAAACCAAAATAATTTAAAATTGAAGCATGAGTACTTTTATTTTTATTGGTTAAAAATTTTACTTTTTCATTTTGATTATCATTAATATTACTTTTATCTTTTCTTTTAAATAAACTTAACATAATATTCACCACCTTTTTTAAAATATTTGATTAATTTTTAATATGATTTTTACAATGATAAATATATAGCTAACTAAAGTAATGTTTACTCATAAATAATGTAAAATAATAATATGTAATTTAAACAGTTTTTGAATTTAAAAGTACAATTCAGCAATAATTAAAATAGATTAGGAAGATTAAATTATGCCAAAACCATACAGTGAAGACTTACGAAGAAAAGTAATAGAAGCTTATGAAAGTAAAAATATGAAAATTAAAGAAATTTGTAAAGTGTTCAATATCACTAGAAAGACTTTATTTTTATGAAGAAAAAGAAAAAAAGAAACTGGGCATATAAAACCAATTTTGAATTATCAAAAAGGACATAGCCACAAAATAAAGGATTTAGATGAATTAAAAAATTATTTAGCAGAAAATAAAGATGTTACAGTTCAAAAAGTAATTAGACTTACTGCATAACGTTTTTAAGTTTTAATGATAAATTATAAAATCCTGCAATTAAATTAAATCTTAAAAATATTCGTTTTCTACCTTTTCTAAATTTATAACCAATAATTTTAAAACATTTTAAAAATGCAAAAACATGTTCAATTTTTCTGCGAGTTTTATTAATAATCTTATTAAAAATTTTAATTTTACTTGTTTTAGGATTATTTTTACTAGTTTTAATGGGTAAAAATGTATTACTATGAATTTTTTGTAAACCTTGATAACCTTTATCTGCAAGAATTACAGTTTCTGACAAAAATTCTAACTTTGAATTTTTAAAAGTTTTAAAATCATGATTTTTACCAGTATCAGGAAAAATATTTAAAATTTCATTAGTATGTGCATTAATTATGGTTTGAAACTTAACAGTATGCATTCATTTTTTGCCAGAAAATCAATCTTTTTGATTATATTTTGGTCGTTCTGTTTCTACTTCTGTTACATCAATTATCAAAATTTTATTTTTGAATTCTTCTTTTTAAAAAAATATTTTTATTTGTTAAATTATTAAACTTATTATTATTTATTAAAATGTCTTCAATTGAACGAATATTTCGTAAAGCAGTAGTATCAACCATATCATACTCAGCACCAATACTATGATATGTACGATTTTCATATAAATATCTTAAAGTCATTACTAGTCTATCTTCTATTGACATTTTATATGGCCTTCCACCAGTGGTATTTTTTAGATTTTGATGATCTAATAAAATATTTAAAATTTCATTAAAAACTAGTTTATTAATACCAACTATTTTACGAAAATATTGATCCGGTTTATCTTTTAATTCAAAATATGTCATAAAATTTATCCTTAACTATTCAAATTTTATTTTAATAATAACAAAAAAATGAAAAGTTAACTAGTTATGCAGTAAGTCTATTGATAAATTTGGAAATATGACTAAAGAAACAGTTTATAACTATTTTAAAAAACTAAATTATACATATAAAAAAAACTTTTCTATATGAACAAAGAGATAAAAATAAACAAGAAGATTTTTTAAAAGAAATAGCTAAAATAATGAATGAAGATTTAGTATATATTGATGAATCTGGAATTGATGATAATGAATTTTATAAATATGGTTGATCTGAAAAAGGTAAAAGATTATTTGATAATAAACCCGCATATAAAATAAAGAGAATGAGTATAATTGGTTCACTAAATAAAGGTAAATTAAAAGCCTTATGAGCATTTGAAGGACATTGCAATAGTAAAATTTTTGAATCATATGTTAAAAATAAACTAATTCCAGTATTAAAGCGTGGACAAATTATAGTTTTAGATAATGCAACGTTTCATAAATCTAAATTAACACAACAATTAATTGAAAATGCTGGATGCAAACTATTATTTCTTCCGCCATATTCTCCTAATTTAAATCCAATTGAACATTTTTGATTTGCTATAAAACATAATATAAGAACCTGTTTAGAATCTTTTAGAAATAAAGTAAAATGATTATATATTTTAAAATAAGAGGTATATATAGCTAACTAAAGTAATGTTTACTCATAAATAATGTAAAATAATAATATGTAATTTAAACAGTTTTTGAATTTAAAAGTACAATTCAGCAATAATTAAAATAGATTAGGAAGATTAAATTATGCCAAAACCATACAGTGAAGACTTACGAAGAAAAGTAATAGAAGCTTATGAAAGTAAAAATATGAAAATTAAAGAAATTTGTAAAGTGTTCAATATCACTAGAAAGACTTTATTTTTATGAAGAAAAAGAAAAAAAGAAACTGGGCATATAAAACCAATTTTGAATTATCAAAAAGGACATAGCCACAAAATAAAAGATTTAGATGAATTAAAAAATTATTTAGCAGAAAATAAAGATGTTACAGTTCAAAAAGTAATTGATAAATTTGGAAATATGACTAAAGAAACAGTTTATAACTATTTTAAAAAACTAAATTATACATATAAAAAAAACTTTTCTATATGAACAAAGAGATAAAAATAAACAAGAAGATTTTTTAAAAGAAATAGCTAAAATAATGAATGAAGATTTAGTATATATTGATGAATCTGGAATTGATGATAATGAATTTTATAAATATGGTTGATCTGAAAAAGGTAAAAGATTATTTGATAATAAACCCGCATATAAAATAAAGAGAATGAGTATAATTGGTTCACTAAATAAAGGTAAATTAAAAGCCTTATGAGCATTTGAAGGACATTGCAATAGTAAAATTTTTGAATCATATGTTAAAAATAAACTAATTCCAGTATTAAAGCGTGGACAAATTATAGTTTTAGATAATGCAACGTTTCATAAATCTAAATTAACACAACAATTAATTGAAAATGCTGGATGCAAACTATTATTTCTTCCGCCATATTCTCCTAATTTAAATCCAATTGAACATTTTTGATTTGCTATAAAACATAATATAAGAAAAATATTACCAAATTATTGACCAAATATTAAAAAAGCGATTGATTTTGTTTTTCAAGATATGAGTAAACATTACTTTAGTTAGCTATATGATGAAAAATTATCCTAGTAATATTAGTAAAGAACAATTCGAAAACATAAGAACAATTTTAGAAAATAGCAAAAAGAAAACAAAACCAAGAAGTTTAGATTTATATGAAGTATTTTGTGCAATTTTATATGTCCTGAATTGTAAATATAAATGGGACATTTTTTTAAAATAATTGTATTAAATCTATTGGTCTTTTATAAGAGAGTGATTTTCTTGGTGTAGAATTAATTTGAAATGCTATTTGATTCAATGATTTTTGATTAAAATTAGATAAATCAATGGATTTTGGTAAATATCTTCTTAAAATACCATTATTATTTTCATTTAAACCCCTTTGACAAGGTTTACCAGGATCTGCAAAATAAATTTTGACATTACAAATTTTTTCGATTAATCTTCATTTACTAAATTCTTTGCCACGATCAAAAGTAATGGTTTTAACTGTTCCTTTTTGTAATTTTGAAATAAATTTTATTATATTTTTCATAATATTTTCTGATTTATTATTTTTAGTTGCTAAAGGAATTGTGGTTTTTGATCATATATCAGCCAAAGTAATAATAGAACTTTTATGATCTTTACCAATGATAGTATCACCTTCTAAATGACCAAATTCTTGTATATTTTTAATATTAGGAATGATTAAATTTCTTTCATGAATAGACTTACAATTATTAATTCTGCCCCTAGTTTCTTTTTGTTTGTGAGATTTATTTTTTCCTTTTCTCAACAATTTATTTTCATCAAAACCCATTCGATTTGTTTTAAACATGTTATATAAGGTTTTTGTTGAAATACTTTTTATTTTATTTTCCTTTAAAAAATTAGCAATTATATCAAGAGCATAATTTTTAGTAATTAACAAATTATTAATAGTATTAATTTCTATTAAATTTAAAATTATTAATTTTCTACCTGCATTTTGTTTATTTTTTTTAAATTGATTTAATATTTCTAATGGTAATAAGTTTTTATTTAATAATCTGCAAACTCTATGTACTGTTGATTTACTATAATCAACCATTTTTGCTATTTTACGAATCGAAAATCGATAACCTTTATATTCTTTTATTGCTATTATTGATTCAATAGTTAGATACTTATACATTGTGTTAATTCCTTTCTTTTCTTAATTATAGAATTAACACAATTTAATTTTTATATAAGTGTCCTTTTTAATTTTACAATTCAGGTGTATTAAAAAGTGGTTGTCAATGAAGAATGCTACCAAAAAATTTTCCAAAATGACAAACTGTATATTATTATTTTCAAATTTGAAGTAAAAATAACGGTAAAGAAGCTAGTGTATGGCAATTAATTTTAAAAAAAATTGGTTAAAAAAGTTCGTATCAACAATAATCGCAAAGAACAAACTAGTTTTTGTATAATTGATTCGCAAAGTGTTAAAAATACAGATACTACTGAAAATAAAGGTTATGATGCTGGTAAAAAGATTTCAGGAATAAAGCGTCATATTATTGTTGATTCTCAAGGTTTACCACATGCAATTTACATAACCACAGCAGAAAAAACAGATCGTAATAGCGCTATAATAATGATTGAAAATGAAAAAGAAAATCTTTCTGCAGTTCAAAAAATAATAGTAGATGCTGGTTATACTGGTGAAAAATTTGCTTCTGAAATCAAAACAATCATAAATGCAAATGTTAAAGTTATAAAACGCAATGAACTACATACTTTTGTAGTATTACCAAAAAGATGAATTGTAGAACGAAGCTTTGCTTGATTAGAAAAATACAGAAGATTAATCGAAAAAATTGTGAAAGAAAACTAAATACTAGTTTACAAATGGTTGTTCTTTCCTTTATTTCAGTTTTATTAAAAAGATTCTAAACAGGTTCTTAGAACCTGTTTAGAATCTTTTCGAAAATAATGTAAAATGATTATATATTTTAAAATCAGAGGTATATATTATGCATAAAAATTATCCAAGTCATGTCACCAAAGAACAATTTGAGAACATAAAATCAATTTTAGAAAATAGCAAAAAGAAAACAAAACCAAGAAGTTTAGATTTATATGAAGTATTTTGTGCAATTTTATATGTATTAAAAAGTGGTTATCAATGAAGAATGCTACCAAAAAATTTTCCAAAATGACAAACTGTATATTATTATTTTCAAATTTGAAGTAAAAATAACGGTAAAGAAGCTAGTGTATGGCAATTAATTTTAAAAAAAATTGGTTAAAAAAGTTCGTATCAACAATAATCGCAAAGAACAAACTAGTTTTTGTATAATTGATTCGCAAAGTGTTAAAAATACAGATACTACTGAAAATAAAGGTTATGATGCTGGTAAAAAGATTTCAGGAATAAAGCGTCATATTATTGTTGATTCTCAAGGTTTACCACATGCAATTTACATAACCACAGCAGAAAAAACAGATCGTAATAGCGCTATAATAATGATTGAAAATGAAAAAGAAAATCTTTCTGCAGTTCAAAAAATAATAGTAGATGCTGGTTATACTGGTGAAAAATTTGCTTCTGAAATCAAAACAATCATAAATGCAAATGTTAAAGTTATAAAACGCAATGAACTACATACTTTTGTAGTATTACCAAAAAGATGAATTGTAGAACGAAGCTTTGCTTGATTAGAAAAATACAGAAGATTATGAAAAAATTGTGAAAGAAAACTAAATACTAGTTTACAAATGGTTGTTCTTTCCTTTATTTCAGTTTTATTAAAAAGATTTTATCATTTGAAAACTTATCGACTAAAAATCTATTTTTTATTATAAAATAACCATTATAATATAAATTTTATTAAAAATTAATCAAAAAAGATCCTAAACAGGTTCTAAGAAAAATATTACCAAATTATTGACCAAATATTAAAAAAGCGATTGATTTTGTTTTTGAAGATATGAGTAGACATTACTTTAGTTAGCTATAAATAATAAATTTAAAAATAATAATATGGAAGTTAACTAAAAATAATAGATTTAAGTTAGAGTAAAATTTATATGTTATGATAAATATAGTTATTAAAGGGTATATAGAATCAAGAAAGTGTATTATCAATAATTTCAAAAATGTAATTGATATTACGTTAATCTTTGAAAATATAAGCAACGAGTTTTAGTAAAAGTAAAATTTAATTTATTAAATGTTTTTTTATTTGGAGGGAGAAAATTTATATATTAAGATAAATTAATTGTAATCATATACTATGGGAGGCAAAAAATGAAAATTGTATTATCTGGTGTAGTTGGTGTTGGTAAGAGCACTATTAGTAGAGAATTAGCAAAATTATTAAAATATAAAATTATGGACGAGCCAGTTACTAGTAATCCCTATTTAGATGATTTTTATCAAAATCCTTTGGAATATGCTTTTAAAATGCAAGTATTTATGTTGATGGCACGAAGTAAACAATTAAAAGAAGCACAAAATTTTAACAATGTTATTTTTGATCGCAGTATTTTAGAAGATCCTATTTTCGTTGAAGTATTAAAAGCTCAAAATAATATGAATGATAGAGATTATGAAGTGTATTTAAATTTTTATAATAATGTTATTATTTCATCACTTTATTTTGATCCACAAATTAAGCCCGATTTAATTGTCTATTTAAAAGCAAATCTTGAAAACACAATTGAACGCATAAACCTTCGTGGTCGTGAATCAGAAAAACATGTACCTCATGAATACTGAAGTTTATTAAATAAAAAATATGAACAGTGATATGAAAAAGAAAAAAATAACTTTAATTTTTTAGTAATTGACACTAATGATTTAACTCCTAAGGAAATAGTGCAAAAAATAATTGATTATATAAAATAAAATTTCTTATTGAAATCAAATTTTTATTTAGTCATTTTTTCTCATGTTATATTAATAATTATTGTTATTTTTCCTTTACTTTAAAGGTAATTACGTTATAATATTGTATGAGTCAAATATTTAAAAATCAAACTTAATATATTTACTCCTTGCTCATCAGAGCCATATGCCCAAAAGGAGGTCTTCGAACATTGGAAGATTTAAAACAAAAGCATAATTATGAAATTATGTACATCGTTGATGATCAAAATCAAGAAAAAGCACAATTAATTAAAAAAGAATTTTGTGAAATTTTAACTAAAAATGCTGGAAAAATTACTAAAGAACAAGATTCTATTCGTCAATTTGCTTATCCTATTAACAAAAAAGTTAAGGGTCATTATTTTATTATTGAAGTGCTAACTTCACCAGAAAACATTGCTAACTTTAATCGTGTAGCTTTAAATAAACAAAGACAATTAGACGTAATGCGTTTTTTGGTTATTAATTTAGATAGTGAAAAAATTAATAAGTTTAAACCAAAACGTCAAGTAGAATCTAATTCTTTCTCTCGACCAACAAGACCAGGAAATCGTCCTTCTTATAATCGTGATGAAAATGGTGAAAGAAAACCAAGACCAATCACTGGTACTGAATCATCTTATCGTACAAAAAATAATTACCAAAATTCAAAAACAAATATTAATAATAATGCATCGAATACTGAACAAAAAGATTAATAAAATCTAATTTAAAAGTGAGGATAAAAAATGAATATTGTTACATTAATTGGTAGAATCACTCGTGATTTAAAGTTACATCAAACTTCAACAGGAAAACCTTTTACTTTTTTTACACTTGCAGTTAATAATATTCAAAATCAAGCTGATTATATTTCGTGTGTGGCTTGAAATAAAGTTGCTGAAAATATGACTAATTATTTAGTTAAAGGTTCTTTAATTTCAGTTTCAGGAAGACTGTCAGTAAGAAAATCAACCGATCAAAATGGAAAAGAACTATATATTACTGAAGTGGTTGCACAAACTGTTACTTTTTTAGATAATCGTAAAAAAGATAGTAGTGGTAATAATACTAATATTAATTATTCAAAACCAAGAGATGAGAATAAAATTCATTTAGATGATGCTTTTAAAAGTCCTAATTATAGTACTGATATTGCCTTTACTAATACTAATCAGCTTCAAGAAAAAGAAGCGGCTATTCAAAATATAGAATTTGATGAAGAAGATATCATTTGAGATTTAAATAATTAAAGGAGGATAATTATGAACACTGGTAAACCAAGAAATTTTACAAGAAGAAAATCTTGTTTTATTACTAAAAATAATATTACTTATATTGATTATAAAGATATTGAATTACTAAGTAAATTTATGGGTAATAATAACAAAATTTTGCCAGCAAGAACAACAGGTACTAATCCAAAGTATCAACGTTTAATTGCTAAAAATATAAAACGTGCCCAAATCATGGGATTATTAAGATATTCAAGATAAAAAAATTGAGTAAGTTTACAAATCTTACTCAATTTTTATTTATTTTTATCTTAGAACCTGTTTAGGATCTTTTTTGATTAATTTTTAATAAAATTTATATTATAATGGTTATTTTATAATAAAAAATAGATTTTTAGTCGATAAGTTTTCAAATGATAAAATCTTTTTAATAAAACTGAAATAAAGGAAAGAACAACCATTTGTAAACTAGTATTTAGTTTTCTTTCACAATTTTTTCATAATCTTCTGTATTTTTCTAATCAAGCAAAGCTTCGTTCTACAATTCATCTTTTTGGTAATACTACAAAAGTATGTAGTTCATTGCGTTTTATAACTTTAACATTTGCATTTATGATTGTTTTGATTTCAGAAGCAAATTTTTCACCAGTATAACCAGCATCTACTATTATTTTTTGAACTGCAGAAAGATTTTCTTTTTCATTTTCAATCATTATTATAGCGCTATTACGATCTGTTTTTTCTGCTGTGGTTATGTAAATTGCATGTGGTAAACCTTGAGAATCAACAATAATATGACGCTTTATTCCTGAAATCTTTTTACCAGCATCATAACCTTTATTTTCAGTAGTATCTGTATTTTTAACACTTTGCGAATCAATTATACAAAAACTAGTTTGTTCTTTGCGATTATTGTTGATACGAACTTTTTTAACCAATTTTTTTTAAAATTAATTGCCATACACTAGCTTCTTTACCGTTATTTTTACTTCAAATTTGAAAATAATAATATACAGTTTGTCATTTTGGAAAATTTTTTGGTAGCATTCTTCATTGACAACCACTTTTTAATACATATAAAATTGCACAAAATACTTCATATAAATCTAAACTTCTTGGTTTTGTTTTCTTTTTGCTATTTTCTAAAATTGATTTTATGTTCTCAAATTGTTCTTTGGTGACATGACTTGGATAATTTTTATGCATAATATATACCTCTGATTTTAAAATATAGCTAACTAAAGTAATGTTTACTCATATCTTGAAAAACAAAATCAATCGCTTTTTTAATATTTGGTCAATAATTTGGTAATATTTTTCTTATATTATGTTTTATAGCAAATCAAAAATGTTCAATTGGATTTAAATTAGGAGAATATGGCGGAAGAAATAATAGTTTGCATCCAGCATTTTCAATTAATTGTTGTGTTAATTTAGATTTATGAAACGTTGCATTATCTAAAACTATAATTTGTCCACGCTTTAATACTGGAATTAGTTTATTTTTAACATATGATTCAAAAATTTTACTATTGCAATGTCCTTCAAATGCTCATAAGGCTTTTAATTTACCTTTATTTAGTGAACCAATTATACTCATTCTCTTTATTTTATATGCGGGTTTATTATCAAATAATCTTTTACCTTTTTCAGATCAACCATATTTATAAAATTCATTATCATCAATTCCAGATTCATCAATATATACTAAATCTTCATTCATTATTTTAGCTATTTCTTTTAAAAAATCTTCTTGTTTATTTTTATCTCTTTGTTCATATAGAAAAGTTTTTTTTATATGTATAATTTAGTTTTTTAAAATAGTTATAAACTGTTTCTTTAGTCATATTTCCAAATTTATCAATTACTTTTTGAACTGTAACATCTTTATTTTCTGCTAAATAATTTTTTAATTCATCTAAATCCTTTATTTTGTGGCTATGTCCTTTTTGATAATTCAAAATTGGTTTTATATGCCCAGTTTCTTTTTTTCTTTTTCTTCATAAAAATAAAGTCTTTCTAGTGATATTGAACACTTTACAAATTTCTTTAATTTTCATATTTTTACTTTCATAAGCTTCTATTACTTTTCTTCGTAAGTCTTCACTGTATGGTTTTGGCATAATTTAATCTTCCTAATCTATTTTAATTATTGCTGAATTGTACTTTTAAATTCAAAAACTGCTTAAATTACATATTATTATTTTACATTATTTATGAGTAAATATTACTTTAGTTAGCTATATATAAGTCACCTGCTTTTTGTTTTTGATTACTTACATTAGTTTTACCTTGTGCATCACTAAAATATTTAATAGTTGGATTTGTTAAATTTGGATTTAATGATTTAAGTTCATCTGTACTTTTTATTTGTGTATCTAATTCTTTATTATTGTTATTAACATTTGCAGTAATATTTGTTGTTAAATTTGTAATTTTAGTTTTTAAATCAGTTTTTTCTGTTTTAATAATTCCACATAACATTCATCTTGATGTTGTTTCATTATTAGAAATATATGGTATTGCTTCTCCAACAACTTCACCAGCAACTTTATATGCTCTTCCTGCTTTATCATCTTTAATAAAATCTACATAAATAACTGTATTTTCTATCATGTATCTTTTCATCGCTCTTGGTGTTGCTAAAATAAAGGTCATTAATTGTTGTTCATTTTTATCATTAGTAAAAATCATATAGTCATCAAGAACGATTTCACATAATACACCTTTTACATATAAATTATTTCCATTTAAACGTAATTGTTGTGCCAACTGATTATCGGTAATTAAACCTTTATTATCTGCTAAATAAACTAAACTATCATAAAGACCATTAGTAATAAAAAATTTACTATTTGCAATGTTTCTAAATTGAAACAAAGTATTTCAAGCAGATAACATTGATTTTAAATAGCCTACTGGTGTTGTATCTTCAATATCGATTTTAGTAGCAAATTTTGCAATTGCTTGTGTATCATCAATTGCCAATTTATCTGCTAAATCATTTGCAACTTCATATTGCATACTATCTAATAAATTTTGTCCATTATTTGCTTTTAAATCTACATCTGCAATAATTTCTCCTGCAAGATATTTTTTAGTTATTTTTTTACTAATTTTATCTGTATCAACATATGGTAATTCATATCTTTTACTTTTATCATCTCAAGCAATAATTTTTACTTCTGGTTTTTTTGGTTTTTTAACAATAAACTCAATATTTACTGAGTCAACAATTTCAGTAGGGAAAAAGTTTGCCCATGGACTATTTGAAATTTTAAAAAACTCTATAAATTCTGGCGCTTCTACTAATCTCTCTGTATTGTCTAAATTTTGATTAAATGGTACTGACATTTTATTTCTTCCTTTCGTTTATAAATAATTTTTCTTTTTATAATTAATTAAAAAATTTTCTTTATCATTTGTTTTATTATTAATAATTATTTGTTTATTGCCACCTGTATTAATTGTTTCTTTAAATACTGGTTGTTCTTTAATCATTTTTTTAATAGTTTCTTCAATTTTTGAATTTTCTAGATTATTAGTTTTAAATTTTAAATAATCATAAAATTCAGTTTTAACTTGATATTTTTTAAATATATTAATCATTTCTTTTTCTTTAATTTCTTGATTAAGTTTATTTAACTTATTTTCTGCTTCATTAACTTTATTTTCTATTTCTTGTGAAGAAGCATTGTTTTCAGTTAAAGGTTCAGTTGTTTGTTGAACATTATTTTCATTTTCTAACATTTAACATTCTCCTAATCTTATCCCAATAATCAATCTTTAACTAATTCTGGCATTTCACTTATTAGTTTTTTATAATCATTAACTGCATTTTCTAATATATCAATATCAGAAAATTTAAAACAATTATCAATATGTAAATCAAAATCTCTATCAATACTGATATCTTGTTTTCTATATTTTTCATTAAATTCGATTTTTGTCATATTATTTTTCTCCTTTATTAATCTTTTCATTTAATTTTGCTAATTTTTTTTGATGTTTAATAATTTTGTTATTTGCTCTAACATGTTTTGGAGTTGTGATAAATCTTTTTAATAAAACAATAATTTCTCTGCAAATTAATGTTCCAACACTTGTTCCAATAATTATTAATTCATGTAAAAATTCTTTCATTTGAATATTTTCCTTTCAATTATTTATTGTTTATTTTTGATTATTCATCAAATTCACCTTTATTAATTCTTTCAATTATACATTTTGCATCCATTAAAAGATTTGCAATTAAACGTTCATTTAGTCGTATGTCTTCTAAATCTTTTTCATGTTGTTTTAATTTAACATCATAATATTCAAGTAATTTTTCTTTATTCATAAATTATTCACCTCCTTTATAAACTCATGTGATTATAATCTCAAGTTAATGAAGCATTATCATTATTTAATGGTACTTCATGTAAATCGCTTCCATATTGACTACTTGTTTCACTATTAATTGTGAATCTATTATCATTAATTAATCTTGCAGTTTCATTTGTAAATAAAGTTTCTTGCATTTCTCTATTATGATTTGTTTCTATTGGAAGTAAATTATGAATAATTTCAGAAGCACCAGCAACAATAGTAGGAATTGCATAAGCATTATTAAAATCATTATTAATACCCATTGCTACACCAGTTGAAATCAAACACCCACCAGTACCCATATTTGCTATCTTTCTTATATTTTGAAACCTATTAGGTATTAATTCTAGAATTCCACTAATAATATTTGAAATACCATAAGCATTTAAACTAATATATAGCTAACTAAAGTAATATTTACTCATAAATAATGTAAAATAATAATATGTAATTTAAACAGTTTTTGAATTTAAAAGTACAATTCAGCAATAATTAAAATAGATTAGGAAGATTAAATTATGCCAAAACCATACAGTGAAGACTTACGAAGAAAAGTAATAGAAGCTTATGAAAGTAAAAATATGAAAATTAAAGAAATTTGTAAAGTGTTCAATATCACTAGAAAGACTTTATTTTTATGAAGAAAAAGAAAAAAAGAAACTGGGCATATAAAACCAATTTTGAATTATCAAAAAGGACATAGCCACAAAATAAAGGATTTAGATGAATTAAAAAATTATTTAGCAGAAAATAAAGATGTTACAGTTCAAAAAGTAATTGATAAATTTGGAAATATAACTAAAGAAACAGTTTATAACTATTTTAAAAAACTAAATTATATAGCTAACTAAAGTAATGTTTACTCATATCTTGAAAAACAAAATCAATCGCTTTTTTAATATTTGGTCAATAATTTGGTAATATTTTTCTTATATTATGTTTTATAGCAAATCAAAAATGTTCAATTGGATTTAAATTAGGAGAATATGGCGGAAGAAATAATAGTTTGCATCCAGCATTTTCAATTAATTGTTGTGTTAATTTAGATTTATGAAACGTTGCATTATCTAAAACTATAATTTGTCCACGCTTTAATACTGGAATTAGTTTATTTTTAACATATGATTCAAAAATTTTACTATTGCAATGTCCTTCAAATGCTCATAAGGCTTTTAATTTACCTTTATTTAGTGAACCAATTATACTCATTCTCTTTATTTTATATGCGGGTTTATTATCAAATAATCTTTTACCTTTTTCAGATCAACCATATTTATAAAATTCATTATCATCAATTCCAGATTCATCAATATATACTAAATCTTCATTCATTATTTTAGCTATTTCTTTTAAAAAATCTTCTTGTTTATTTTTATCTCTTTGTTCATATAGAAAAGTTTTTTTTATATGTATAATTTAGTTTTTTAAAATAGTTATAAACTGTTTCTTTAGTTATATTTCCAAATTTATCAATTACTTTTTGAACTGTAACATCTTTATTTTCTGCTAAATAATTTTTTAATTCATCTAAATCCTTTATTTTGTGGCTATGTCCTTTTTGATAATTCAAAATTGGTTTTATATGCCCAGTTTCTTTTTTTCTTTTTCTTCATAAAAATAAAGTCTTTCTAGTGATATTGAACACTTTACAAATTTCTTTAATTTTCATATTTTTACTTTCATAAGCTTCTATTACTTTTCTTCGTAAGTCTTCACTGTATGGTTTTGGCATAATTTAATCTTCCTAATCTATTTTAATTATTGCTGAATTGTACTTTTAAATTCAAAAACTGTTTAAATTACATATTATTATTTTACATTATTTATGAGTAAATATTACTTTAGTTAGCTATATGTAATTTTCCTAAAATATTATCAGTCTGTTTATTCAAACAATTCAATTTTCCAATTAAATTCAAATATTACTGAAGAAAATTTAGAAAAATTAGTCAAAAAAATTATTATGAAAAATTTGATAAAAATATTAAAATCTTAGAAAAAATAAATATTAAATTAAATGATACTATTAATACAAGTAATCGATTAAATATTAATAAAATTAATAATTCTCAACTACCACCATTATTAAAAACACTACAAAAAATAGAATCAAATATTTTTTCAATACCAATTAACTAAAAATATTGTCAAATAACTTTTTTATAAAATAAAAAAGGAATAATTGTTATGATTATTCCTTTTTATAACTTTATTTACTTGTACTATAATTTTTCATATATTGAACTAATGTTTTAATTAATACACCCATACCACGATCATTTTTATAAGCAGTTCCCGCAATATCTAAATGTAAAAATGGTTTATCTTCACTAAATTCTTTTAAAAATGCAGCAGCATTTGATGAACCACCATATGGATCTTTAGAAAGATTACTTAAATCAGCTATTTTAGATGAACGCATATTTAAAATATTTTGTTGATGAATTGGCATTCTTCAAATTTCCTCATTAGTTTGTTGTGATGATAAATCAAAATCATTAAATAATTTATCATCAGTAGCAAAAGCACCAGTCATATAGCTACCTAATGCCACTAGCATTGCGCCAGTTAAAGTTGATAATTCAATAATACGATTTGCTTTTCCTTTACGTAAAGCATATGTCATACCATCTGCTAATACCAACCTTCCTTCTGCATCGGTATTATTAATTTCTACAGTTTTACCATTCATTGAAGTAAAGACTGTTTCTACTAAAGTAGCATGACCACCAATCTTATTTTCTGTTAAACAAGCAACAGCGACAAAGTTTATTTTTAATTGTAATTTAGCAGCAGCAATGGCAGCATTACAGACACTAGCTGCACCCGACATATCAAATTTCATACCTTTCATTGCTGAAGAAGGTTTTAGTGAATAACCACCACTATCAAAAGTAATTCCTTTACCAACTAATCCCAAAATATCATCGGCATGCTGTGAATCACCTTTATATTCCAAAACAACAACACGAGCATCAAAATTACTTCCAGCATTAACTGCTAATAATAAATTCATATTTAGTTCTGTTATTTCTTTTTGCCCTAAAACCTTTACTGATAAATTTTTAATACCTTTTGCTGCATCTTGAATTTTTTTTGCAAAAACTTCGGGATATAATAAATTAGGTGGCATATCTTGCAAATTACGTGCTAAATTAATACTTTCTCCTTGAATTTCGATTTGTTGTTGTGAAGTATAGTTAGGGAATTTTGCTGTTGAAACAACATTATATTTAACTTTTTTTTCTTCATTTTTTTTACTTTTTAAAGTATATTCTTTAAAAGTACCGAATCATAATGCTTCATATATAGTTTGTAAAAATATACTTTCATCTAAATTACTCGTAACAAAAGATTTGACATCAATATCCAAATCTTGACTATTATTACTACTAAAATTTACAAAAAAATTATAAACATCATTACGAGTTAAGCCCTTACTATCACCTAAATATAGGTAATAAGTTTTATCTTCAGAAATTAATGTTAATTTATTTTTTTCTTTAGCAATCAATTCATGAGGAACTTTATCAGCAAATACCGCTGTTAATTTTAATTTTAATTCAAGTTTACTACTAACATTAAGTAGAATATTTTTATCCATATTTTCACTCCTAAATGGTAATATTAAAATAATTACAATATATCTGAATTAATATTTTCGAAAATTACAACAAAAATAGATAAGTTAAACAATATTATTGTATTATTATTGTATTGTAATATTACCATAGAATGGAGCAAAAACTATGAAGCGTTCTGAATTAAATGAAAAAGATAAAAAAAAGTACTGCTGAGATTTTAAGCATTTATTTATTAATAATGAATCTTGAAAAAAAGCTTTACCTGAGTTTGATAAATTTGCCAATCAACTTTTAACTTTTAAAGGAAAATTAAATAATATTGATAACTTTAAAAAATATTTAGCAATTAGCAAAAAAATATCAATGTTAGGCTCCAAAGTTGTACAATATTTACATTATGGAGATTTAGATCAAACTAACTTAGAATTGCAACAATTATCTAGTTTATTTGCGACTCAACAAAGTAAGTTATCGGAAAAGTTAGCATGGATTGAACCAGAAATTAAAACTATTGGTTTACAAACTATTAAAAACTGGATTAATAATGATCCCTCATTAATGATATATAAACATGATATGGAAGTTTTCTTTAAATTTGAAAAATTTATTTTAAGTGAGCACGATGAAACTTTACTAAGCAAAGTTAGTAAATCAAGAAGTGCTGGTGGTGGTTTATATGACAGTTTGGTTTATGCTGATAAACAAAAAACAATGTTTAATTATCAAAATAAAGAACAAGAATTAACACAAACTTTATATTTAGACATTTTAGAAAATAGCAATCCAGTAAAAGATCAACAATTAAGAATTGATATTTCAAAAAAATTTTATGAAGATATTAAAAATAAAAAACATTCATTAGCACAAGTTTATGAAAGTATTTTAGAAGTAGCTGTTGAAGAAATAAAAATTCGTAACAACGATAAAGAAAAAGATAATAAAAAACATTTAACTACTTTAGAATATAATTTATTAAGTGATGATGTACCATTAATACTATATGAAAATTTAATAAAAACGGGACAGAAACACGCTATTTTAGTAGAAGAATTTTATAATTTAAAACGTAAATTTTTTAAATTTAAAAAATTTTATAGTACCGATACTAGTTTAAAAATGACAACAATACCAACCAAAAAATTCAGTGTTGAAGAAGGTATTAATTCAATCAAAGAAATTTTAAGTATCTTAGGTGATGAATATTTAGAACAATTAAACTTAGCATTATTACCAGGTAGAATTGACTATTATGAAGACACAAATAAACGAACTGGTGCTTATTCAACAGGTGGTAATGGCGTAGAGCCCATTATTTTAATGAATTGAGATGATACTATTAATTCACTTAATACACTAGCTCATGAATTAGGTCATTCTGTTCACACCCTATTTTCAGAAAAATATCAAAAATATCCAAATGCTGACTATCCAATTATTTTAGCTGAAGTTGCTTCAACAGTTAATGAACATCTAGCATTTGATTATTTATATAATAAAGCGTCAAATAATCAAGAACGCATTTACTTACTACAAACTCATATTGAAACTGTAATTGGTACTTTTTTTCGTCAAATTCAATTTGCTGAATTTGAATGAGAAGCACATAAATTAGTAGAAAAAGAAGTGCCATTAAACGCCGATATTTTGGCTGATTTATTTGAAAATACAGCTAATAAATATGGACAAAAAGCATTAGATAAATACGAAGAAAAAGCAAAAGGATACTCATGACCACGAATTCTTCATTTTTTCCACTCACCTTATTATGTTTATAAATATGCTACTTCAATTACCGTTTCTTATAAGCTTTATGAAGATGTTAAAAATGGTAAAAAAGAAAATTTACTTAACTTTTTAAAAGCTGGTGGCAGCAAATATCCATTAGATATTTTAAAAGATGCGGGTGTTGATTTAACACAAATTGATGTTTATAACCCATTAATTACTAATTTAAAGAAAATGATTAACCAATTATCAGACTTAATTAATAATAAAGATAATTAAATTGCAAAAAAATAATATATAATACTAATGGTGTTTTAGTCCTTTAGCATTTTATTTAAAACGTTATAAAATAATATGTACATATTTTGACTATTACAATTAGTAAAGACTAAGGAGAATAAATAAAAAATGAATGTGAAATTTGATTTTGAAGATATAAATCTAATTGCAAATAAAGGAATAGTTAAATCACGAAAAGAATGTGATACCAGTGTTAAACTAAATGGTTTTACTTTTAAAATTCCAATTATTCCGGCAAATATGAGTGCTGTCATTAACCAAGAATTATGTATTTGATTGGCTAAAAATAATTACTTTTATGTAATGCACCGTTTTAATATCGATCAAATTAAATTTATTAAAAGTATGCATGAACAAAAGTTATATGTTTCAATTAGCATTGGTGTTAAAAAAGAGGATAAAGAGTTACTTGAACAATTAATCAAACTGAATCTAATTCCTGAATTTATTACTATTGATATTGCTCATGGTCATAGTAATGCTATGGAAAAAATGATTAAATTTATAAAAACTACTTTTGCTAAAACAAATACTAAACCTTTTATTATTGCTGGTAACGTTATGACAAAAACCGCTGTTAAAGATTTAGAAAAATGAGGCGCTGATGCAATTAAATTTGGTGTTGGTCCAGGAAAAGCTTGTATTACTAAACTAAAAACTGGATTTGGTACAGGTGGTTGACAATTAAATGCTTTACAAGATGTTGCCAATAGCACCACTAAACCATTAATTGCAGATGGTGGTATTAGATGTAATGGTGATATTGCTAAAGCAATAGCTTTTGGTGCCACTATGATTATGGCAGGAAGTATTTTAGCGGGTTATGATGAATCACCTGGCAAAATTGTTACAATAAATGGTCAATCTTACAAAGAATATTTTGGATCAGCAAGTATTTTTAACAAAGCGGAAGCGAAAAATATTGAAGGTAAAAAAATACTTGTTCCATATAAAGGTTCAATTGCTGATACTTATAAAGAAATGGAAGAAGATTTACAATCTGCTATTTCTTATGCTGGCGGTAAAGATTTATCTGCATTAACAAAATGTGATTATGTTATTGTTAAAGGTACTATTAATAATGGTGACGATCGTTAATAACTTTTAATTTTTCTTTAAAAACAATTCTGGGTACCCAGAATTGTTTTTTATTAAAATACAAGCAAATCAAACAGCCTATGATGATAATTGAATTCACCGGCATAATTGTTTAATGATATTAAAGAATCTAATGATTAAATTATTTTTAATATTTGAACTACTTTGTCTGAAATTTTTTTCTGATTTTTTATCATTATTTTATATTTATTTTGATTACATTTCTTTATGATATCTTCTTTAATAGTTTTATTTTTTTTTATTTTTTTTTATTTTTTTTTATTTTTTTTTATTTTTTTTTATTTTTTTTTATTTTTTTTTATTTTTTTTTATTTTTTTTTATTTTTTTTTATTTTTTTTTATTTTTTTTTATTTTTTTTTATTTTTTTTTACTTTTTTTTACTTTTTTTTATTTTTTTTTACTTTTTTTTATTTTTTTTTACTTTTTTTTATTTTTTTTTACTTTTTTTTATTTTTTTTTACTTTTTTTTATTTTTTTTTACTTTTTTTTATTTTTTTTTATTTTTTTTTACTTTTTTTTATTTTTTTTACTTTTTTTTATTTTTTTTTACTTTTTTTTATTTTTTTTTATTTTTTTCCATATTTTTTTTGCTTTTTAGTTTATATTCAATTATAGCTAACTAAAGTAATGTTTACTCATATCTTGAAAAACAAAATCAATCGCTTTTTTAATATTTGGTCAATAATTTGGTAATATTTTTCTTATATTATGTTTTATAGCAAATCAAAAATGTTCAATTGGATTTAAATTAGGAGAATATGGCGGAAGAAATAATAGTTTGCATCCAGCATTTTCAATTAATTGTTGTGTTAATTTAGATTTATGAAACGTTGCATTATCTAAAACTATAATTTGTCCACGCTTTAATACTGGAATTAGTTTATTTTTAACATATGATTCAAAAATTTTACTATTGCAATGTCCTTCAAATGCTCATAAGGCTTTTAATTTACCTTTATTTAGTGAACCAATTATACTCATTCTCTTTATTTTATATGCGGGTTTATTATCAAATAATCTTTTACCTTTTTCAGATCAACCATATTTATAAAATTCATTATCATCAATTCCAGATTCATCAATATATACTAAATCTTCATTCATTATTTTAGCTATTTCTTTTAAAAAATCTTCTTGTTTATTTTTATCTCTTTGTTCATATAGAAAAGTTTTTTTTATATGTATAATTTAGTTTTTTAAAATAGTTATAAACTGTTTCTTTAGTTATATTTCCAAATTTATCAATTACTTTTTGAACTGTAACATCTTTATTTTCTGCTAAATAATTTTTTAATTCATCTAAATCCTTTATTTTGTGGCTATGTCCTTTTTGATAATTCAAAATTGGTTTTATATGCCCAGTTTCTTTTTTTCTTTTTCTTCATAAAAATAAAGTCTTTCTAGTGATATTGAACACTTTACAAATTTCTTTAATTTTCATATTTTTACTTTCATAAGCTTCTATTACTTTTCTTCGTAAGTCTTCACTATATGGTTTTGGCATAATTTAATCTTCCTAATCTATTTTAATTATTGCTGAATTGTACTTTTAAATTCAAAAACTGTTTAAATTACATATTATTATTTTACATTATTTATGAGTAAATATTACTTTAGTTAGCTATATTTAATTTCCTTTAATACTTTAAATAAAATATTTTTTGATTATGAGTTTCTATATTAGACTTACTGCATAACTAGTTAACTTTTCATTTTTTTGTTATTATTAAAATAAAATTTGAATAGTTAAGGATAAATTTTATGACATATTTTGAATTAAAAGATAAACCGGATCAATATTTTCGTAAAATAGTTGGTATTAATAAACTAGTTTTTAATGAAATTTTAAATATTTTATTAGATCATCAAAATCTAAAAAATACCACTGGTGGAAGGCCATATAAAATGTCAATAGAAGATAGACTAGTAATGACTTTAAGATATTTATAGCTAACTAAAGTAATGTTTACTCATAAATAATGTAAAATAATAATATGTAATTTAAACAGTTTTTGAATTTAAAAGTACAATTCAGCAATAATTAAAATAGATTAGGAAGATTAAATTATGCCAAAACCATATAGTGAAGACTTACGAAGAAAAGTAATAGAAGCTTATGAAAGTAAAAATATGAAAATTAAAGAAATTTGTAAAGTGTTCAATATCACTAGAAAGACTTTATTTTTATGAAGAAAAAGAAAAAAAGAAACTGGGCATATAAAACCAATTTTGAATTATCAAAAAGGACATAGCCACAAAATAAAGGATTTAGATGAATTAAAAAATTATTTAGCAGAAAATAAAGATGTTACAGTTCAAAAAGTAATTGATAAATTTGGAAATATAACTAAAGAAACAGTTTATAACTATTTTAAAAAACTAAATTATACATATAAAAAAAACTTTTCTATATGAACAAAGAGATAAAAATAAACAAGAAGATTTTTTAAAAGAAATAGCTAAAATAATGAATGAAGATTTAGTATATATTGATGAATCTGGAATTGATGATAATGAATTTTATAAATATGGTTGATCTGAAAAAGGTAAAAGATTATTTGATAATAAACCCGCATATAAAATAAAGAGAATGAGTATAATTGGTTCACTAAATAAAGGTAAATTAAAAGCCTTATGAGCATTTGAAGGACATTGCAATAGTAAAATTTTTGAATCATATGTTAAAAATAAACTAATTCCAGTATTAAAGCGTGGACAAATTATAGTTTTAGATAATGCAACGTTTCATAAATCTAAATTAACACAACAATTAATTGAAAATGCTGGATGCAAACTATTATTTCTTCCGCCATATTCTCCTAATTTAAATCCAATTGAACATTTTTGATTTGCTATAAAACATAATATAAGAAAAATATTACCAAATTATTGACCAAATATTAAAAAAGCGATTGATTTTGTTTTTCAAGATATGAGTAAACATTACTTTAGTTAGCTATAATACTGGATTGCCTATAAATTGACCATAATAAGCACTTGTACCTATCATTGCAGATAATGGACTTATTGAAGAACGAATTATCTTTAATAAAGTATAATTACTTGATTGTATAGTGATATCATTTGGCATTTTCATTTACTCCTTTTAATAAATTAGTTTGTTTTTCTATTTTAATAATTACTTTACCTTCACAATGTATATTATCTCCAACACATATTGCATAACTATCATGTACATCACTAACAATAAAATAATCATTTCTTAATTTAGGATATTCATCTAATAAAATTGCTCTTAAATCATTACTTGTAGTTAAATCTTCTGGTTTTGGTGAATAAATAGTAATATGTGCTTTTTCATCAAAATATTTATATATAAATTCCATAATTATTTTTTAGTAAATTCTAATTTTATTGTTCCATAATAATCTTTATTATTACCAGAAATAGTAGCACTTGTTGATGTAATATTACTAAATGTTACTTTACCTTTTTCATAACCATTATTACCAATATTTAATATTACAGTTTCTAATTCATCATTAGTAGGAGTAGTTCCTGCCATAGTAATTTTTCCTAAATTTTTATAATAAATTACATCTTGTAAATCTAAAATATTCATATTATCATAATCAGTTGATTGATAAGTTGCATTAATATTAGTTGCATCAACTTTATAATTTTTTGCTCTTGCTTCTTTAATTTCATCAAGTGTAGGCATTTTTTCTTGAATTATATACATTAAATTAGGTCTTATTGCTGCTGGTAATGAATATAATGCTTTACCAATAATACGAATATTATCTGTAGCATTATCTAATTTATTTCTTACTTTAGTAAATGAAATAGGCATACCTCACATATATCTGTTATAAACTACTCCAAATAAATCTAATAATTTATAATCTTTTTCTAAATGCATACCAGAAACAGTATCATGAATAAAATCTTGTTCTAAATAAAAACTTTGGATGGGTTACACTTTATTGGACACTAATTACGTAGACAAGTGAACAAATTAGTTGAAAGAAAGGAACTATAATTATGGCCAATATTAATTCATATACCGATGAATTTAAAAAACAAATAGTAGCTTTATATCAAAGCGGCAAATCAGTATCTTACCTTGCTAAAGAATATAATGTTACAAGAGCAGCTACTTATAATTGAATTAAGCAATTTACTAATTCAGGTAGTTTTAAAGCTAAAGATAATCGTTCTGTTGAAGAAAATGAATTAATTAAATTAAGAAAAGAATTAAAACAATTACGAATGGAAAATGATATTTTAAAGCAAGCAGCACTAATAATAGGCAGAAAATAGAAATTATTACAAACAATAAGTTTAAATATAAAATTCGCACAATGTGTCATTTTTTAAAAATTTCTAAATCAACATATTATTTTAATTTAAAGAAAAAAGAAAATAAAATTCAAAATAATATTTATGATGAAGCTATTATTAGTGCTTTTAAAGAAAATAAATGTGTTTATGGAACAAGAAGATTAAAAGTAATATTAGAAAACCAAGAAATTTATTTATCAAGACGAAAAATTAAAGAAATTATGAATAAGCATAATTTAATATCAAAATACACTAAATTATCATTCAAAAATCATAATAACAAAGTAAATGATGAAAAAATCACTAATCTTGTGAATAGAAACTTTAATAATAGGCTTAAAAATGAAGTTATTGTCAGTGATTTAACTTATGTTCAAGTTAATGGTAAATGAAACTATATTTGCTTATTAATTGACCTATTTAACCGCGAAATTATTGGACATAGTGTAGGTACTAGAAAAGATGCCTTATTAGTACATCAAGCATTTATGCAATCAAATCGCTGTTTAAAAGATATTCAAATATTTCATAGTGATTGTGGTAATGAATTTAATAATAAAATTATTGATAAACTTTTACTAGCATTCAATATTACTCGCTCTTTAAGCAAAAAAGGTTGTCCTTATGACAATGCTGTTGCTGAAGCAACTTTTAAAACTTTCAAAACTGAATTTATTAATGATAAAAATTTTAGATCATTAATCCAATTAAAATTAGAATTATTTGATTACATCAATTGATACAACAACATAAGAATCCACAGCACTTTAAACTACTTAACTCCAGTTAATTATCAAAAACAAATGTCTACCAAAAAATAGTCCTAAAAAGTGTTGCCATTCCACTTTCATAAAATTCCATTCCCATAATTTGATTTGTATATCTTTTACCAGTTGCCATTCCAATATAATAAATTTACATGATATATACATTAATACTATTTTCTATATACAATTCAATAACTTATAATTCTTTTAAAATAAATTATTAATAATCTAATATTTACTAACAAAAATAAATTATTTTTTAATTTATATTAATTTTATTATAATATTTAATATCATATACAAACACTAAAGTAGGTTAATAATGTTAGAAATCATAAGTCTTAATAATGAACATATTACAATTAAAGTGAAAAAAAATAAAAAAGAAATTTTAAATGCACTAGGTATTATTGATATCAATAATACTAATGAATTTAAAATATTTAATACTCCGTTTGCTCTTGAAATACTACTTAAATATACAAATAATAATGATAAATTAAAACAAATATATGAACACTCACTAATATCATGAAAAAAAATCCAACAAGAAAAAAACTTAAATGATTATCCAGGTAATCCTAAACTAAGACATTATCAACGTGTTGATGTTGCAATTTTAAAAGCAAATAAAAGATTTGGCTTATTTAATGAAATGCGTACTGGTAAAACACCGACTATTTTAACAGCATTATCAGAAATGAAAACTAATAAAATATTATTTGTTGTTCCTAAGTCAACTATTTTATTAACGTGGGTTCCTGAAATTAAAAAATGAACTACCTATAATTGTATTACTATTAAAGATGATATTACTAAAGTGCGAACAGAAAAATATAATCAATTTAAAAATAGTAATAATTGTATTTTAGTAGTTTCTAAAAACACTTTTAAAAATGATATAAAAAATAAATTATTAACTAAATTTGATTTTACATTAGTTATTGATGAAGCACATTTTTTAAAAAACTACAAAACTGCACAAAGTTCAACAATTTTGGAAGTTGCAAATAAAGTATCATCAGTTTATTGTTTAACTGGTACTCCCGCCAACAATCATCCTAGTGATATTTTTGGTATATTAAAAATTATTGATAATAAACTATATAAAAATATTGATTATTGAGATTTTGTTGCTCGTTACTTTGGAATAATTAGAAAACGTATTACCAATTTTGTAACTATTAATATACCAAAACCAAATGTTAAACCACAACTAGCAGTAGAATTTGATTATTTAGTTAAAAAAATATCAATTATGCGTAAACAAATTGATGTACGTAATGAAATGCCAAAAATTATTAAAAATGATTTAATTTTAACTATGCCCAAAGCACAAACTGCAATTTATTATGCTACTCTTGAAACTATGAAACAAGAATTATTTTATAATAAAAAATCTAAAATAACTTTTTTACAAATATTTACCAAATTAAGAACTATTTGTTCAACACCTATTAATGAGGGAATGAAAGAATTAGGAGCAAAATTTAATTGACTACTAGACTACTTACATGATAATGAAAATAATTCAATTATTATTTATAGTAGTTTTAGTAATAAAGGAATTAACATTTTAAGTAACATTTTAGATAAACATAAATTAAATCATCAATTAATTACTGGTAAAGTAAATCATGAACAAAGACTTAAAGCTATTAGTGATTTTCAAAATAAAAAAGTTAAAATTATTTTATGTAATATTAAATCTACTAATGTTGGTATCACATTAGATCAAGGTGATGTTATGATTTTTCTAGATCGTGAATTAAACCCAACCGAAAATGAGCAAGCTGAAAGTCGCTTTTTTCCAACTCAATTAAACGATAATAAAACTAGAGAAATTATTAATTTATATTGTGCTAATACTATTGATTTAAAAATTAGAGACATCCTTAATAATAAAATTGATATTAATAAAGTTATTAATGATCAAAGTATTAAATTTTTTGAATAATTTTTATTATATTTAATAAACTAAACGAGGATTAAAAACAAGATCTGCATTATTATTAGGAATGAATTGTTCATCATTAATTTCAAGAATATATTCTTGCAATAAAGGCTCAAATTCATTTGAAGATTGAAAAGAATGAGTGTTATCAATGATTTGTTGACTTTCAAAAAATTCTCTATAATCACCATTATCTTCTCCATCATTTAAACAACAAAAAAGACCTGAAATAAAGCCAAAAAGAGCACCAGCAAAACATCCCGAAAACACTGTTACAGCTGAAGTAATATCAAATTCAAAAATATTTTGTTCTTTTTTTTGATATAAATCAGAAAGAGCAAACAAACTACCTCCAATAATATTTCCTAAACAAGTTGCTAATATTATTTTTTTATTAATCATGTTATTTACCACCTTTTTAATATTTAAATTATTGGTTTAGATATTTTTTTTAAATTAAATGCTTTTCAAGCAAGAGCATCTGCTTCATCATTATATATATTACCACTATGACCTTTAACTCATTTAAAATAAATATTAACATCTTTTGCTATTTTATCATAAAATGCTTTATATACCTTTGTTTCTACTTTAGTAGTTTTTCATTCACCAGTACATCATTTACTAATTCCAACATAATCATGACAAATTAAAATTGATTTTATATTATTTTCCAAAGCTAACTGCATTGCCTTTTGTGCACCCATTATTTCTCCAGCAACATTTCTTAATTTTGCTCAATTTTCATCATCAAATTTTTCATAAAATATATCTTTTTTGCCATTATTTAAGAAAACAAGTCCATAAGAAAATTGATTAATTTCTTCTTTAAAACTACCATCAGTATATGCTATTACTTCATATTTATAGTGATTTTCAGATTTTATTTGAATTTTATCATCTAAATAATCTTGAGCTTCTTTTTTAGTTGCAAATTTTTTATACTGAGCACCAGCAAAACCTCTAATTTGTGTTTCACATTCATTCCAGTTTTCAAATATTCCAATGACTCTACCTTTTTTTACTGCATAAAATTTACTTGCCATAATTATGACTCCTTTATTGTTTATTTTAATTTTACAATAATATTAAATTTTATCTAATTAAAATTACAACTAAAAACAAAAATATTGCTGATGCTAATTAGCAAGTGACTTTACTAATTAAATAAAATGGCACAAAAAAATATTTATTATTTTAAAATTTTAATTTTTAAATTTGGGTCATTTGTTAGGATCATTTTCAAATCCTGAATTTTTAGCAAATCATCCATGTCATAATACTTCATTTACATTTCATTTTGATAAGTTTTGATTAAATAACGAAGCTTTATAAAACATATAACCCATATCCACCACTTTTGAAGTATCTCACTTTGAAATATCTTGATTAAATGCCACTGCTCCAGCAAACATACAACGCATGCTTGTAACATCATTTACAATTCATTTTGAAATATCTTGATTAAATGATAAACAATTTCGAAACATATCATTCATATTTGTTACATTATTATCATAGAGTAAATTTGTAATATTACCATTAAATAACGAAGCACCATAAAACATTGAACTCATATCTCTCACATTAATTATATTTCAAGATAAATTTTGATTAAATGATAAAGCACCATAAAACATTGCATGCATAGTTGTTACATTAACTACATCTCAGTTTGAAATATCTTGATTAAATTTTTTTGCTCCAGCAAACATCGAACTCATATTTGTTACGTGTGCAATATTTCAACTTGATAGATTTTGATTAAATGATGAAGCATTACTAAACATATAACTCATATCTACCACATTTGATGTATTTCATTTTGAAATATCTTGATTAAATTCTCTTGCATCCATAAACATATTTTTCAAAGATCTAATTTCTGATGGTAATTGATCAGATACTTTTTCTATTGTTACTGGCATTTTAACAACTTGAATTATTCCTTCTCGATTTTGAAAAAATCCAATTTGAATAACCTCTTTGCTATTTATATTTGATAAATCTACTTCACTCGTTTTCACTTGTTTTCCATCTTTGTCAATGTAAATTGTATCTTGCTGAATTTTATTATCTAAAAGTTGAATTTTTTGTGAACTTGTATTTAAGATAACATTAGTTAAATTACCTGTAATTGCTAAAATACTTAATGTTGTTAATAATGATTTCATAATTAATCACCCTCCAAGTTTTCTCCAATAACTTCTTAAAGTTTAAGAAGATAAATATATTTTAGTATTTTTTAAAAAAATAAATAAACAATAAGTTATAAAAAACAAAGCATTACAATTATCTTTAAATTTAAATTAAATAAAAAGTTATCAATGTACTTGCAAAATGTTCACCGATAACTAAACTATTTTTAAATTGAAATTATTTTTTATTATTAAATTAGTAAATAAAATAAAATACCGGCACTAATGATATTGCAATTAATAATGATAAATATTTTTTCATAAATTAATCCTCCTCAATTTTTACCAATAACTTCTTAAGTTTAAGAAGATAAATATATTTTACATACTTTTAATTATTTTTTAACACTTTTTTCATAAAATTGTATACTAATAACTTATTAACTAAATCTATTGCACTATTTAAAATAATATAAATTTTAATATATAAAACACTTAAAATATAAAAAAATAATTAATAAAATGATAAAACAGAAATCATGTAAAATGTATAATATAAATTTAAAGGGAGTTAATTAGATTATGCCAATTATTACAACTAAATGCTATATTTCATCATGTGAGAAAGAATATACATTTGACTCTTTATATCGTGATAAATTTATATATTGCAGTGGTAAATGTTATCAACAAGCATTCAATAATACAGTAACAAAATATACATAAAAATAATAAGTTAGTTTTGGAGAGATATTATGAAAAAAGATAAATTAATAGAACTGATTAACAATAAAATATTATAAGGTTTTTAAAAATGAAAAAAAAGATATTTAAAGAAACTGTTGATGATAATTATTCAACAAAGAAAAGTATTAACTATTATAATAATTGAATTATTATAATTTTTTCATGATTAACAAGTATAACTTTAATAATTAGTTGAGTTTTATGAATTATTTTCTTTAAAAGAGAAACTACTGATTTATTAATCCTTATTGATAATTTAATCACTAAGAAATTTTTTAAATTCAATTTAACTTTTCCAACTCTGACAATTGCAGTATTGGGGTTTGGCTTCATAATTTTAGGTATTGTTGCCTTTCCTTTTATCTTTTTAAAAAAATAATGATTTTATTTCTCTAATATTAACTAGAATTATGTTATGAATATAATTATTTTTTATTATTGGATCAATTTTATTTTTTTCCTTTGGTGGATATGCTGCTTTTTATAAATTTGCTTCTGTGATAACTATTCGTAAAAAACTATTTTTCATTATTCCATGAGGATTAGAATTTTTTTATTTTATAGTTTTAATAATTTCTTGTATATGCTTTATTAAAAAAAGTAGAAAAAAGAAATATATAGCTAACTAAAGTAATGTTTACTCATATCTTGAAAAACAAAATCAATCGCTTTTTTAATATTTGGTCAATAATTTGGTAATATTTTTCTTATATTATGTTTTATAGCAAATCAAAAATGTTCAATTGGATTTAAATTAGGAGAATATGGCGGAAGAAATAATAGTTTGCATCCAGCATTTTCAATTAATTGTTGTGTTAATTTAGATTTATGAAACGTTGCATTATCTAAAACTATAATTTGTCCACGCTTTAATACTGGAATTAGTTTATTTTTAACATATGATTCAAAAATTTTACTATTGCAATGTCCTTCAAATGCTCATAAGGCTTTTAATTTACCTTTTTATTTAGTGAACCAATTATACTCATTCTCTTTATTTTATATGCGGGTTTATTATCAAATAATCTTTTACCTTTTTCAGATCAACCATATTTATAAAATTCATTATCATCAATTCCAGATTCATCAATATATACTAAATCTTCATTCATTATTTTAGCTATTTCTTTTAAAAAATCTTCTTGTTTATTTTTATCTCTTTGTTCATATAGAAAAGTTTTTTTTATATGTATAATTTAGTTTTTTAAAATAGTTATAAACTGTTTCTTTAGTCATATTTCCATATTTATCAATTACTTTTTGAACTGTAACATCTTTATTTTCTGCTAAATAATTTTTTAATTCATCTAAATCCTTTATTTTGTGGCTATGTCCTTTTTGATAATTCAAAATTGGTTTTATATGCCCAGTTTCTTTTTTTCTTTTTCTTCATAAAAATAAAGTCTTTCTAGTGATATTGAACACTTTACAAATTTCTTTAATTTTCATATTTTTACTTTCATAAGCTTCTATTACTTTTCTTCGTAAGTCTTCACTGTATGGTTTTGGCATAATTTAATCTTCCTAATCTATTTTAATTATTGCTGAATTGTACTTTTAAATTCAAAAACTGTTTAAATTACATATTATTATTTTACATTATTTATGAGTAAATATTACTTTAGTTAGCTATATGTCACTAGAAGGAAAAGCACTATATTCACAAAGTGAAATTAATCAAAACATAACTTCTTCAACAAATAATAATGATGATGAACAAGCAATATGAACGCCACAACAAATTGAAGAAGTATGAAATAAAGGAGAAATTATCAATAATTTTAATCCATAATTATACCGTCGAGATTATGCGGGTGCCTTAATGTTTTGACATAATTTTATTGCACAACCGAAGCTTAATGATCCAATTGAAAGTTTAAATTGAACTATTATTTATGAACGCCCCACCACAGCAGATGGAACTAATTATATTAAAAATTTAGTACCCATGAATAATAATAATGCTGTTACTAAAGGTAATAATTTCCCCCATTGAACAACTTCAGTCACTTATGACAGTAAAAAAAATAAAAACATATTTAAAAAGAAGTCATGAAAACATAAAGAAAAAAATCAAATAGAATAAAAAAACATATTTAAAAAACTAAGTATTAAAATACTTAGTTTTTTAAATAAAGATTAATTATCCAATTTTAGTTTTAGTTTCAACATTAGTTGCTAATACTGTATCCAATACATCTTGACCACCACGAACCTGATGTTGTTCTGGATCAATGCTATGTAACATAATAATAACTTGATGAGCAACATTGATTTTCATACGATTAAATAATTTTGAAGCTTCCTCAATATAAGCTTGTAAGGGATTTAACTGCGCATAACCACGCAAATGGATTCCTGCACGCAGTTTGCTTAAAGCATCAATGTGATTAGTTCAATATTGATCAAAAGTTTGTAAAATAACACTATTTTCAATTTGTTTTATAATAACATCATTTAATTTTTCTCTTTTTTCAAGATAAAAATTATAAGATTTTTCAACAATTAAATCAATATTTTCTTCAGTACTTAATCGATTTAACTTTTCTGCTATTAAATCATTAGGATTAATTAATTTATTTTCAATACCTTTAACTAATTCATCATAATCAATAAACTGTTCTCTACCAACAACTTTATTAAAAATATTTAGTAAATCACGTGCTACTGTTCTGTGCATATTTTTGATTAAATCTAATAAATCATCAGCAAGTAAAATATTATCACGTTGATGATATGTAGCTTCACGATGCTGAGCAATAACATTATCATAATCTAATAAGTTTTTTCGTGCATCAAAATTCATACCTTCAATTTTTTGTTGTGCTCTAGTAATTGATCTAGTTAACATTTTTGATCTAATATAGTCTTCACCTAAACTTGCAAAAGCTTTTTTTAATTTTTCACCACCAAAACGTAACATCAAATCATCTTCAATTGAAACATAAAATCGTGAAAATCCAGGATCACCTTGTCTTCCGGCTCTTCCGCGTAATTGATTATCAATTCTTCGTGCTTCGTTTCTTTCAGTACCTAATACAGCAAGGCCACCAAGTTCAATAACACCCTTACCAAGTTTAATATCTGTTCCACGTCCTGCCATATTGGTTGCTAAAGTAATTGATCCTTTTTCACCAGCTCTAGCAATAATATCAGCTTCACGAGCATGATTTTTAGCATTTAAAATCTCATGCTTAATTCCTTCCAAAGTTAACATATTAGCAATTCGTTCTGATACATCAACATTAGCAGTACCAATCAAAATTGGTTGTCCTTTAGTATGTCGTTCTTTAACTTCTGCAATTAAAGATTTAAATTTAGCATTTAATGAAGCAAAAACATGATCGGGTTTATCTTCTCGAATAATTGGTTTATTAGTAGGAATCTTAATTACTCTCATATTATAAATTTTTACAAACTCTTCTTCTTCGGTTTTAGCAGTTCCTGTCATACCACTTAGTTTATTATATAAACGGAAAAAGTTTTGATAAGTAATAGTAGCTACTGTTGTTGTTTCTTGTTGAATTGTAACATTTTCTTTAGCCTGTAAAGCTTGATGAAGTCCATCACTATATACTCTACCAGGCATTAATCTACCAGTAAACTGATCAACTAGCACAATTTCACCATCTTTAACAACATACTCTACATCTAATTTGAAAACATGATTAGCACGAAGTGCATTTTGAATATGATGAAATAATTCCGAGTTATCAATATCAAATAAATTTTTTAAATTAAACTGTTTTTGAGCTTTATTAACACCCGTTACTGTTAATGCAATTTGACGTGATTCTCAATCAATTTTATAATCTTCAGGTATTAAAGTTTTTGCAAAAACATCTGATGCTTGATATAAAGGAGTACGATTTTTTGAACCACCAGAAATAATTAAAGGTGTTCTTGATTCATCAATTAAAACAGAGTCCGCCTCATCAATGATAGCATAATTAAGCTGACGTTGAACTTTTTCTGGATAAACCTTAACCATATTATCACGCAAATAATCAAAGCCTAATTCTGAATTAGTTGTATAGGTAACATCTTTTAAATACGCTTCACGTTTTTGATTAGTAGAATGATCACGAAGACTAACGCCAATAGTAATTCCCAAAAATTCTAAAATTGGTCGATTTAATTCAGCATCTCTTGCTGCTAAATATTCATTAACAGTAATAACATGAACACCTTTACTACTTAAAGCATTTAGATAAATTGGCATCACAGCAGTTAAAGTTTTTCCTTCACCAGTTCGCATTTCAGCAACATCGCCATTATGAAGAACAATACCACCAATTAATTGAACAGGATATGGATGTAATCCACTAATTCTTCGTGCTGCTTCTCTAATTGTCGCAAAAGCTTCAACTAAAATATCATCTAAAGTCTCACCTTCTGCCAATCTGGTTCTGAATTCAACTGTTTTATTTGCTAATTCTTCATCTTTAATTTTTCTCATTGTTTCATCAAGGCTAATTATTTCCTTAACTTGTTTATTAATTTTTCGTAAAATTTTACGATCTCACATAAAGTAAATCACCATTTTTTTCTTTATTATTACTTATACTTATTATTACTTGTAAAGTAATAAAATCTTTATTATTTTAACATAAAAAAACTTAGAAAACTTAGTACCCAAAAAAAATTGTATTTATATTATATTTTTTTTCTCTTCGAAGTTAGAAAAAATAATTTACTATAATTATTTTAATTACTATAAAAAACTTGATTATTATATGATTTAATATTACTTTTATTAAAAGATTCCTTGTTAATTTCTGATTTTGTAAGTTCAATAAAATTAATTTTAGATTCTAACATTTTATTTAAACTATTTTCATTAAAGTTGTCTTCTTCTTTTTTTAATTTACTTTTTTTGTAAGTTGATTTTTATTTTTTTTAAAAATATAAAATAAACTAAATATTGAAGTTGTTGTGAAAAAGAAACTAATAACTAAAAATCAAAATTATTTTAAACTTCATTGATTACTTTTTTTTCTAATTTTCTCTTCTACAAAAATTTGATTTTCTTTAATTATTAATGAACTAGTTTTTAGTTTATTAATAATTGGAATTCTTATTACTTTAAAAAATTTACGTTGGTCAGTTCTAAACCATTGAATTTGCATATCTGTAAAAATGGAATTTGGTCCTTTGTAAAAGATTGAATTTGCAAAGGCGTAAACGATTTAATTTGATTTTCTGTTAATGCTTGAATTTGTAATGATGTAAAAGATTGAATTTGCTCTTTTGTAAAAGCTGCAATTTGAATTGGTAAAAATGACTGAATTTGTGATAACTTAAACGACTGAAATTGAATAGATGTAAAAGACTTAATTTGTAATCATGTCAATGATTGAAGCTGTTCTTTTATCAATGATTGAAGCTGTTCCATTGTCAACTCTTGAATTTGTTCTTTTGTAAACGCTTGAATCTGTAATGATATAAATGAAGCAATTTGTTCTGGTTTAAAAGATTGAATTTGCATATCTGTAAAAATGGAATTTGGTCCTTTGTAAAAGATTGAATTTGCAAAGGCGTAAACGATTTAATTTGATTTTCTATAAATGATGCAATTTGAATAGATGTAAATGACTGAATTTGTGATAACGTAAAAGATTGAATTTGTTCTGGTGTAAATGATACAACTTGTTCAATTATTGATGAATTATTTTTTTGTTTATTAAAAGTTGAAATTATTTTTCTTCCAAAAAATTTACACTGCTCTAATGTAAAAATTTGTTTTTGTTCTGGTGTAAATGATGCAATCTGTTTTTCTGTGAGTGCTTGTATTTGTTCTTTTGTAAAAGCTGAAATTTGCAACGGTGTAAACGCAAGGATTTGTTCTGGTGTAAAAATTGGGATTTGTTCATATGTTAAATACGGAATTTGTTCTAATGTAAATGCTGCAATTTGAATAGATGTAAATGACTGAATTTGTCATAATCAAAATCATTGAATTTGTTTGGGTCTAAATGATTTAATTTGTTCTGCTGTAAAAAGGGGTATTTGCTCTGGTAGCAATGATTGAATTTGATATTTAGATAAAGCTTTTATTTCATGATCTGTTAAAATTGATATTTTTATTGAAGGTATTATTGAAATCATTGTTGTACTAGATTCTACTTGTAAAGCCCTAAAAATTGAAATATTTGGATGGGTTACACTTTATTTTTTGACTAACATTGTTAATTTTAATAGACTTACTGCATAACTAGTTAACTTTTCATTTTTTTGTTATTATTAAAATAAAATTTGAATAGTTAAGGATAAATTTTATGACATATTTTGAATTAAAAGATAAACCGGATCAATATTTTCGTAAAATAGTTGGTATTAATAAACTAGTTTTTAATGAAATTTTAAATATTTTATTAGATCATCAAAATCTAAAAAATACCACTGGTGGAAGGCCATATAAAATGTCAATAGAAGATAGACTAGTAATGACTTTAAGATATTTATATGAAAATCGTACATATCATAGTATTGGTGCTGAGTATGATATGGTTGATACTACTGCTTTACGAAATATTCGTTCAATTGAAGACATTTTAATAAATAATAATAAGTTTAATAATTTAACAAATAAAAATATTTTTTTAAAAAGAAGAATTCAAAAATAAAATTTTGATAATTGATGTAACAGAAGTAGAAACAGAACGACCAAAATATAATCAAAAAGATTGATTTTCTGGCAAAAAATGAATGCATACTGTTAAGTTTCAAACCATAATTAATGCACATACTAATGAAATTTTAAATATTTTTCCTGATACTGGTAAAAATCATGATTTTAAAACTTTTAAAAATTCAAAGTTAGAATTTTTGTCAGAAACTGTAATTCTTGCAGATAAAGGTTATCAAGGTTTACAAAAAATTCATAGTAATACATTTTTACCCATTAAAACTAGTAAAAATAATCCTAAAACAAGTAAAATTAAAATTTTTAATAAGATTATTAATAAAACTCGCAGAAAAATTGAACATGTTTTTGCATTTTTAAAATGTTTTAAAATTATTGGTTATAAATTTAGAAAAGGTAGAAAACGAATATTTTTAAGATTTAATTTAATTGCAGGATTTTATAATTTATCATTAAAACTTAAAAACGTTATGCAGTAAGTCTAATAAAATCATTAATTTTTTGTGAATTAACTCGTTTGGCATTACGCAATGCTCAACCAATAGAACGTATTAGATAAAAATTTGTTGTTAATAACAATGGCTTAATTAATGCAAATAGTAAATTAAAATCAGTATCTTCTTTAAACATTAATTGTGATTGAATTGCTATTCTTTGAATTCAAAAATTACTATCATTTATTAACTTAAATAAATATTGATCTCTAAGAACCTGTTTAGGATCTTTTTTGATTAATTTTTAATAAAATTTATATTATAATGGTTATTTTATAATAAAAAATAGATTTTTAGTCGATAAGTTTTCAAATGATAAAATCTTTTTAACAAAAAAATGAAAAAGAAAATAAATTATTGGTTAAGTACCTATTTATAAATGATTATTTCTTGTTTTAGTTAAATTCTATTAAAAAGATCCTAAACAGGTTCTAACACTAATATTATTGTTACTAAATATAAGAACACCAATAATATTATCAAAATAATCAGTACTATCTCATCAAATATTATGCTTAATTATCGATAAAAGCCAATCTAAGTCATTAAAACTTAAGTTTTTCTTTCATCAAAGATTTAAAAATTCCATTGCTGTATATTGAAATTCACGATTTTTTTGTAAATATAATGTTTCAAATAACTGTTTTTTTACTTATTAAAGATAAATTTTTATTTCATTTATTTAAAAATAATCTTACTAATGGTTTTCGTTTACTAGTTAAAATTCCATAAAATTTGAAATTATTAATAAAAATTGTCGTTAATATTTTTATTTCTTCATTAAATTTTTCCATATATACCTTTCTATAGCTAACTAAAGTAATATTTACTCATAAATAATGTAAAATAATAATATGTAATTTAAACAGTTTTTGAATTTAAAAGTACAATTCAGCAATAATTAAAATAGATTAGGAAGATTAAATTATGCCAAAACCATACAGTGAAGACTTACGAAGAAAAGTAATAGAAGCTTATGAAAGTAAAAATATGAAAATTAAAGAAATTTGTAAAGTGTTCAATATCACTAGAAAGACTTTATTTTTATGAAGAAAAAGAAAAAAAGAAACTGGGCATATAAAACCAATTTTGAATTATCAAAAAGGACATAGCCACAAAATAAAGGATTTAGATGAATTAAAAAATTATTTAGCAGAAAATAAAGATGTTACAGTTCAAAAAGTAATTGATAAATTTGGAAATATGACTAAAGAAACAGTTTATAACTATTTTAAAAAACTAAATTATACATATAAAAAAAACTTTTCTATATGAACAAAGAGATAAAAATAAACAAGAAGATTTTTTAAAAGAAATAGCTAAAATAATGAATGAAGATTTAGTATATATTGATGAATCTGGAATTGATGATAATGAATTTTATAAATATGGTTGATCTGAAAAAGGTAAAAGATTATTTGATAATAAACCCGCATATAAAATAAAGAGAATGAGTATAATTGGTTCACTAAATAAAGGTAAATTAAAAGCCTTATGAGCATTTGAAGGACATTGCAATAGTAAAATTTTTGAATCATATGTTAAAAATAAACTAATTCCAGTATTAAAGCGTGGACAAATTATAGTTTTAGATAATGCAACGTTTCATAAATCTAAATTAACACAACTGGAATGGCAACACTTTTTAGGACTATTTTTTGGTAGACATTTGTTTTTGATAATTAACTGGAGTTAAGTAGTTTAAAGTGCTGTGGATTCTTATGTTGTTGTATCAATTGATGTAATCAAATAATTCTAATTTTAATTGGATTAATGATCTAAAATTTTTATCATTAATAAATTCAGTTTTGAAAGTTTTAAAAGTTGCTTCAGCAACAGCATTGTCATAAGGACAACCTTTTTTGCTTAAAGAGCGAGTAATATTGAATGCTAGTAAAAGTTTATCAATAATTTTATTATTAAATTCATTACCACAATCACTATGAAATATTTGAATATCTTTTAAACAGCGATTTGATTGCATAAATGCTTGATGTACTAATAAGGCATCTTTTCTAGTACCTACACTATGTCCAATAATTTCGCGGTTAAATAGGTCAATTAATAAGCAAATATAGTTTCATTTACCATTAACTTGAACATAAGTTAAATCACTGACAATAACTTCATTTTTAAGCCTATTATTAAAGTTTCTATTCACAAGATTAGTGATTTTTTCATCATTTACTTTGTTATTATGATTTTTGAATGATAATTTAGTGTATTTTGATATTAAATTATGCTTATTCATAATTTCTTTAATTTTTCGTCTTGATAAATAAATTTCTTGGTTTTCTAATATTACTTTTAATCTTCTTGTTCCATAAACACATTTATTTTCTTTAAAAGCACTAATAATAGCTTCATCATAAATATTATTTTGAATTTTATTTTCTTTTTTCTTTAAATTAAAATAATATGTTGATTTAGAAATTTTTAAAAAATGACACATTGTGCGAATTTTATATTTAAACTTATTGTTTGTAATAATTTCTATTTTCTGCCTATTATTAGTGCTGCTTGCTTTAAAATATCATTTTCCATTCGTAATTGTTTTAATTCTTTTCTTAATTTAATTAATTCATTTTCTTCAACAGAACGATTATCTTTAGCTTTAAAACTACCTGAATTAGTAAATTGCTTAATTCAATTATAAGTAGCTGCTCTTGTAACATTATATTCTTTAGCAAGGTAAGATACTGATTTGCCGCTTTGATATAAAGCTACTATTTGTTTTTTAAATTCATCGGTATATGAATTAATATTGGCCATAATTATAGTTCCTTTCTTTCAACTAATTTGTTCACTTGTCTACGTAATTAGTGTCCAATAAAGTGTAACCCATCCACAACAATTAATTGAAAATGCTGGATGCAAACTATTATTTCTTCCGCCATATTCTCCTAATTTAAATCCAATTGAACATTTTTGATTTGCTATAAAACATAATATAAGAAAAATATTACCAAATTATTGACCAAATATTAAAAAAGCGATTGATTTTGTTTTTCAAGATATGAGTAAACATTACTTTAGTTAGCTATATCTATATAAAATATTTTATCTTAAAAATATTGAAGGGAAAGTACTCATTAAAATAATCGTTATTATTGCTAAACAACTAAATATGCATAATCTAAGAACCTGTTTAGAATCTTTTCGAAAATAATGTAAAATGATTATATAGCTAACTAAAGTAATATTTACTCATAAATAATGTAAAATAATAATATGTAATTTAAACAGTTTTTGAATTTAAAAGTACAATTCAGCAATAATTAAAATAGATTAGGAAGATTAAATTATGCCAAAACCATACAGTGAAGACTTACGAAGAAAAGTAATAGAAGCTTATGAAAGTAAAAATATGAAAATTAAAGAAATTTGTAAAGTGTTCAATATCACTAGAAAGACTTTATTTTTATGAAGAAAAAGAAAAAAAGAAACTGGGCATATAAAACCAATTTTGAATTATCAAAAAGGACATAGCCACAAAATAAAGGATTTAGATGAATTAAAAAATTATTTAGCAGATAATAAAGATGTTACAGTTCAAAAAGTAATTGATAAATTTGGAAATATGACTAAAGAAACAGTTTATAACTATTTTAAAAAACTAAATTATACATATAAAAAAAACTTTTCTATATGAACAAAGAGATAAAAATAAACAAGAAGATTTTTTAAAAGAAATAGCTAAAATAATGAATGAAGATTTAGTATATATTGATGAATCTGGAATTGATGATAATGAATTTTATAAATATGGTTGATCTGAAAAAGGTAAAAGATTATTTGATAATAAACCCGCATATAAAATAAAGAGAATGAGTATAATTGGTTCACTAAATAAAGGTAAATTAAAAGCCTTATGAGCATTTGAAGGACATTGCAATAGTAAAATTTTTGAATCATATGTTAAAAATAAACTAATTCCAGTATTAAAGCGTGGACAAATTATAGTTTTAGATAATGCAACGTTTCATAAATCTAAATTAACACAACAATTAATTGAAAATGCTGGATGCAAACTATTATTTCTTCCGCCATATTCTCCTAATTTAAATCCAATTGAACATTTTTGATTTGCTATAAAACATAATATAAGAAAAATATTACCAAATTATTGACCAAATATTAAAAAAGCGATTGATTTTGTTTTTCAAGATATGAGTAAACATTACTTTAGTTAGCTATATATTTTAAAATCAGAGGTATATATTATGCATAAAAATTATCCAAGTCATGTCACCAAAGAACAATTTGAGAACATAAAATCAATTTTAGAAAATAGCAAAAAGAAAACAAAACCAAGAAGTTTAGATTTATATGAAGTATTTTGTGCAATTTTATATGTATTAAAAAGTGGTTGTCAATGAAGAATGCTACCAAAAAATTTTCCAAAATGACAAACTGTATATTATTATTTTCAAATTTGAAGTAAAAATAACGGTAAAGAAGCTAGTGTATGGCAATTAATTTTAAAAAAAATTGGTTAAAAAAGTTCGTATCAACAATAATCGCAAAGAACAAACTAGTTTTTGTATAATTGATTCGCAAAGTGTTAAAAATACAGATACTACTGAAAATAAAGGTTATGATGCTGGTAAAAAGATTTCAGGAATAAAGCGTCATATTATTGTTGATTCTCAAGGTTTACCACATGCAATTTACATAACCACAGCAGAAAAAACAGATCGTAATAGCGCTATAATAATGATTGAAAATGAAAAAGAAAATCTTTCTGCAGTTCAAAAAATAATAGTAGATGCTGGTTATACTGGTGAAAAATTTGCTTCTGAAATCAAAACGATCATAAATGCAAATGTTGAAATTATAAAACGCAATGAACTACATACTTTTGTAGTATTACCAAAAAGATGAATTGTAGAACGAAGCTTTGCTTGATTAGAAAAATACAGAAGATTATGAAAAAATTGTGAAAGAAAACTAAATACTAGTTTACAAATGGTTGTTCTTTCCTTTATTTCAGTTTTATTAAAAAGATTCTAAACAGGTTCTAAGAATATGACGAAAATGTTTTTTATTTAAATAATTTATTTTATCTTTTATTTAAAGAAAATTAAATTATATCCACATTTGAAATACGTCCAATCAACTATTATGCTGTTCATAAAATGTTAATGGTTCAAGTTTTATATCATTAAGATAATATTTTTTTGGAGCAATTGGTTTATTAACAGTTATTTTTTGGTCTTTAATATATGGTTCTAATAATTTTATTAATTCATTACCACTTAATTCTCTTTTAATATTTTCTAAATTAAAAACTCAATATGTATAACTGTTATCAACAATAAAAGAATTATTTTTAATCATTCATTTTGGAAGCAATAATTTATATTCAACATAATCAATAAGAATAGATTGTAGTTTATCTTTTACAATTTGTTCTTTTTTAAATTCTATTTGCATAATTAATCACTTCTACATCAATCACAAACATATCCAAATGGTTTTGTATAATCCAAATGTTCATCAATATCATAATCATCTTCAAATTTTCTAATATCATGTTGTTCTGCTTCTAATTCTGTTTTAAAGCGATAAAGCATTTGGATTTTGTCATCTTCATATAATTCATTACATTCAACACATCTTTTTCTTCTTTTTTTAATTTTTTTATCAATCTTTCTTAGTGCTTCATAATCAAGAATTTCTATTGTCATAATAATCCTTTCCTAATATGTTCTGTTGCTTTTAGCATAAAGAACATATATTTTGTTTTTTAGATTATTAATACTACTATTATTAGTTTTATTCATTCCATCAATTCTGGGCTCAAAAATAAATTGTGAAATTTTAAAAAACATTGAGGCATTCGATTCAATATTTATTTAATTTGTGTTAAACAAATTAATATTTTAATTGAACCGGCACCGCTCAATTTTTTTTACAAGTTTTAAATTTATTTTCTCGCCCAAAAATTTTTTCAAAAAAAATAAAAAATAAAACCAACACTTGCTCACTGGAGAGTGGCAAGGTTGGTTAAATAAAGAATAGAATTAATATAATAGGTCCCTACAACAGGTCTATATATACTAGTTTCCAATTCGCTCCCACCCCAAGAATTACCATTAAATGGTTAGTATATTTTATTAGGTATCACTCCACTTATTATTTATTCATGCAAGTCCACATGCTAGCCACTATTTTGAACAACTGTGTTATGGTTCACTTTTTTAATTCCTTAACACGTGTTGATAATAGTATTAAAGAGGGTTATTAAAAATTTTAAAATTTTATAATTACAAAAAAAAGACAAGATTATTTCTTGCCTTTTTCCTTAATAACTTTGAGAATAATTTTTATTTTTTTTAAATGTATATTTTTTTAAATACGTCGAATATAAATTTAAATTTAAGGGTAAAAAAGAGAGTAATTTTGTCTAATTTTTCATTATTTTTCAAATAATTCATTTTTGGAAATAAGTTACTAATATGATAATTAATTATTTCGTAAATTTGACAACCGTCCAAAACAAATGTATTAATAATAAAATAAATAAGATAAATTCTGACTATACAAATATTAAAAACAATTGTAAAGAATTAGAAAACCATTTAATTGATCAAATAAATATATGCAAAAATTTAAAAGAAAAAAAATGAAAATTTTCAGAACCAAATCTAATAAATAAAGAAAAAACATTTACACCTAAAATATAAAAGTATCTTTTTAAAAAAATAATATTTTATTTTTTCATAAATTTAAATATTATCAAAAAATATATTACGATAATTTTAACGTTTCAACGTAAATATAGTTTGCAATAATACCACAAGCAACGCTAGCATTAAATGATTCTATTTTTGGACTTATTGGTATTTGAACAATATAATCGGTATGTTTTAATAACTTTGGACTTATCCCTTCACCTTCATTACCAATAATTAATGCTAAGTTGCTACTACAATCAATAGTAAAATAATCAATTGCTTTTGCTGTTTTAGCAGCAGCCAAAATTCAAAATTTATATTTTTCTTGTAAATTATTAATTGCGGAAGTTAAATTATTAACTTGACAAACCGGAATAATACTTAGAGCACCGGCTGCAGCCTTTGCAACTGCACCATTTATTTCAGATTGATTACGATTTAAAACAATTACACCATCAAAGTCATTACCCGCTGCAATTCTTAACATTGAACCAAAATTATGTGGATCAGAAATACGATCTAAAATTAAAATTCTTAAAAATTTAGATGTTGAACCAATATTAATTAATTCATCAAAAGAAAAATATTGATAGTCTTTAACATTAGCAGCAATATTTTGATGTTTAGTAGTACCTAATAAATTATTCATTGCTTGTAAACTAATAATTTCATAAGGAATATTTACACTTTTTAAATCTTTTTTCAATTCTTGGTACTTATCTTGAACTAAAAAAACTTTTTTAATTTTTATTAATGATGATGTTGATAATGCAGCAATAATAGGGTGATAACCATAAATATATTGTAATGCCATAATTTTGCTCCTTTAAATAATATTCAAATCTTTTAATTCTTGACGAATTTTATCAGCTTCTTGGTATTGTTTTTCCTTTTTTAGTTGTTCTCATATTTTAATTTTATTTTTAATTTTTTCAGAATAATTACCAACTTTAAAATCAAATCCTAATATTTTTAAAGCAAAGGTAAAAGTATAAAAAATTTCTTGAAATTCTTCATTAAAATTTTTTTTAATAAGTGCTTCATTTAATTTTTTAATCATATTTTCAATTAAAGTAATAGTATTAGTTGTATCAATATTATTTGATAAATTTTTAATAATTTGTTGATAATAAATTGAATGATGATTATTATTACATATTATATTGTTAATAAATATTTGATATATTCATTGTTTTAAAACATTTTCATATTTTTTTGTTGACACTAATCCATTTTCAATTGTTTCCTTATTAAAATCAATTGGTTGTTGATGATCACGATTTAATATTAAATATCGCAATACATTCGGATGATATTGCTGACAAAATTCTTTAACCAAAATAAAATTATTTAAAGATTTTGACATTTTTTCATTAGCAATATTAACATGACCATTATGTCATCAAATATTTGACATTTTTTTATTATTAGCTGCAACAAATTGAGCTCGTTCATTTTCATGATGAGGAAATTTTAAATCAAGACCACCACCATGTAAATCAATAGTTTGACCATTAAATAAATTCTCAACAAAACAAGCACACTCAGTATGTCAACCAGGTCTTCCTTTTCCTCACGGACTATTTCAACTAATACCTATTGTTGTTGATTTTCACAAAGCAAAATCTAGATTATTTTCTTTAGTAACTAAATTTTTAATTCTAAAATTTGGAATTAAATCTTCAATATTTTTATGTGCCAAACTTCCATAATCTTTTAACTTATTAACTTTAAAATAAACATCACCAGCAGTAACATATGCATAATCTTTAATAATTAATTTATTAATAAATTCAATAATCTTTGAAATATATTCACTTACTTTTGGTAATTTTGTAGGAAAAATAATATTTAATTTTTCTAAGTCTTCATAATATGCTAACGTATATTTTTCAGTAACTTGCTGTTCTGTTATTTTTAAATCCGCAGCTTTCTTAATAATTTTATCATCAATATCAGTAATATTATGAACATAATTTATTTTATAATTTTGATGAATTAACAAACGATGTAAAACATCAAAAACAAGTACACCACGAATATTGCCAACATGAATATAGTTATAAACAGTAGGACCACATAAATACATATTAACTTGCTTTTTATTAGGGGCAAGCAGTTGCAATCTTTGTGAAAAACTATCATAAATTTTAATCATTTAATTAACCCTTCTTAATAAAGTTTAGTTTTCATATACTCTATTATACTGTAAAGAATATCAATCTGTAACAAAATAATTTTTTAAATTTAAAACTCTCTTTAACAAAGAGAATCATTAATAATTAAAAAAGTATTAATTATTTGAAATTTCATAATTTTTGATAGATATCATTTTTATGTTTTTATTTTTTTCAGTTATATATAAATTTCCTTTATTAGCAGAAGTTATTGTTCCTATATATAGCTAACTAAAGTAATATTTACTCATAAATAATGTAAAATAATAATATGTAATTTAAACAGTTTTTGAATTTAAAAGTACAATTCAGCAATAATTAAAATAGATTAGGAAGATTAAATTATGCCAAAACCATACAGTGAAGACTTACGAAGAAAAGTAATAGAAGCTTATGAAAGTAAAAATATGAAAATTAAAGAAATTTGTAAAGTGTTCAATATCACTAGAAAGACTTTATTTTTATGAAGAAAAAGAAAAAAAGAAACTGGGCATATAAAACCAATTTTGAATTATCAAAAAGGACATAGCCACAAAATAAAGGATTTAGATGAATTAAAAAATTATTTAGCAGAAAATAAAGATGTTACAGTTCAAAAAGTAATTGATAAATTTGGAAATATGACTAAAGAAACAGTTTATAACTATTTTAAAAAACTAAATTATACATATAAAAAAAACTTTTCTATATGAACAAAGAGATAAAAATAAACAAGAAGATTTTTTAAAAGAAATAGCTAAAATAATGAATGAAGATTTAGTATATATTGATGAATCTGGAATTGATGATAATGAATTTTATAAATATGGTTGATCTGAAAAAGGTAAAAGATTATTTGATAATAAACCCGCATATAAAATAAAGAGAATGAGTATAATTGGTTCACTAAATAAAGGTAAATTAAAAGCCTTATGAGCATTTGAAGGACATTGCAATAGTAAAATTTTTGAATCATATGTTAAAAATAAACTAATTCCAGTATTAAAGCGTGGACAAATTATAGTTTTAGATAATGCAACGTTTCATAAATCTAAATTAACACAACAATTAATTGAAAATGCTGGATGCAAACTATTATTTCTTCCGCCATATTCTCCTAATTTAAATCCAATTGAACATTTTTGATTTGCTATAAAACATAATATAAGAAAAATATTACCAAATTATTGACCAAATATTAAAAAAGCGATTGATTTTGTTTTTCAAGATATGAGTAAACATTACTTTAGTTAGCTATAAATAGTATCATTAATATTTGTTAAACTTCAAACTTCACCATTAGTATTTTTTCAAGTAGAAATTTGCCATCACTATTACTTTTATATAAATTTCCTTTACCAAAAATTGATGTTCCCACATAAAGCACACCATTAATATTTACTACAGCATGAACTTCACCATTAGTATCTTTTCAACCAGATACTTTTTTAAAATTAGTAATATTACATTTTAAAGTAACTTCATTTTTATAGTTACCTTTACCATTAATAATAATTTCTGTAGTACTAATAATTTGTTTAATATAAAAGTCATCTTCAGTTAGAACAATTGCTTTATTATTTTTGTCTTTAATAATTTTAAAAATTTCAGATTTATTTGGTTTATCTAATTGACCAATATAAATAATACCTAATTCCTTTTCGGTAATAACCATATTTAAATCAGTTCTTGTATCTGTAATTTCTATATTTACATTTATAGTTTTTTCACCAGTAAAGTTTTGTGAGTTTTCTTTAGCACTTACTTTAGTATTTAATATCCCTTCTACAATATCACTTTCTTGTAAAGAGCTACCATCATATTTAGTAATATCAACATAACTTATTTCTAAATTGCTAAATCCTGATTGTAGCTTTAATTGAGAAATCAATACTATTTTAAAATCATTAACTTTATCAATAGAACCAATTTTTATACTAACATTAGCTGTTGTAAACTATTTAAATCAGTTTTTCTAACCGGTGCAATCCTTTCTCCACCACAAGTGACGACACTTATACTTGTTACTCCAATTAAAGTTACTATTGCTAGGCTACTTAGTAATTTCTTCATATATAGCTAACTAAAGTAATATTTACTCATAAATAATGTAAAATAATAATATGTAATTTAAACAGTTTTTGAATTTAAAAGTACAATTCAGCAATAATTAAAATAGATTAGGAAGATTAAATTATGCCAAAACCATACAGTGAAGACTTACGAAGAAAAGTAATAGAAGCTTATGAAAGTAAAAATATGAAAATTAAAGAAATTTGTAAAGTGTTCAATATCACTAGAAAGACTTTATTTTTATGAAGAAAAAGAAAAAAAGAAACTGGGCATATAAAACCAATTTTGAATTATCAAAAAGGACATAGCCACAAAATAAAGGATTTAGATGAATTAAAAAATTATTTAGCAGAAAATAAAGATGTTACAGTTCAAAAAGTAATTGATAAATTTGGAAATATGACTAAAGAAACAGTTTATAACTATTTTAAAAAACTAAATTATACATATAAAAAAAACTTTTCTATATGAACAAAGAGATAAAAATAAACAAGAAGATTTTTTAAAAGAAATAGCTAAAATAATGAATGAAGATTTAGTATATATTGATGAATCTGGAATTGATGATAATGAATTTTATAAATATGGTTGATCTGAAAAAGGTAAAAGATTATTTGATAATAAACCCGCATATAAAATAAAGAGAATGAGTATAATTGGTTCACTAAATAAAGGTAAATTAAAAGCCTTATGAGCATTTGAAGGACATTGCAATAGTAAAATTTTTGAATCATATGTTAAAAATAAACTAATTCCAGTATTAAAGCGTGGACAAATTATAGTTTTAGATAATGCAACGTTTCATAAATCTAAATTAACACAACAATTAATTGAAAATGCTGGATGCAAACTATTATTTCTTCCGCCATATTCTCCTAATTTAAATCCAATTGAACATTTTTGATTTGCTATAAAACATAATATAAGAAAAATATTACCAAATTATTGACCAAATATTAAAAAAGCGATTGATTTTGTTTTTCAAGATATGAGTAAACATTACTTTAGTTAGCTATATCTTTACCACCTAATCTTTAATATTTTAATATAATCATTTTACATGATCTATATCAATAAAAATAAACATGCTATTAAAATTAAAATAGTAATATTAAAAAATTACTATTAATTTAATATATTCTCAATAAAAAGATAAATTTAAAAATGTTACAAAAAATATCAGAAATTTTAATTAAATAATTATTTTTTGGTTTATTCTTCAGGTACTCTATTATATTGTAAAGATTGCGGATCTGTAGCAAAATAATATTTTTTAAATTGATTTTCTAAATTTAAAGTTTTCTTTAATGCAGAATAACAAGTAACAATTAAAAAAACATTAACCGTTAAATCAATAGGATATTTTATAACTCTTAATGGAAAATACATTAATCATAAAGGTGGTAATTCAGGAAATAATATTTTTAATGCAATAGGATCAGTACCAGTAATAATTAATGAAGTAATAGCATAAGCAATTGGCAAATATCAATAAAATGTCTTTTTACTATAATAAATTTTACTAAAATTTAATACTAAATAGTAAGGTAATATACATCATAAAATACTAGTAAAAGTAAAAAATAAACATGGTGATGCACCACCAGTACTAAATAATAAACCTAAAAAATCACTGGCAATACCACTAAGAAAACCTAATATTCCACCACAAAAGAAACCTATTAAAACTAATATAAAATTACCCAATTTAATTTCAAAATATTTAGAAAATGGTAAACTTTTTAACATTAAAGCACCTGTTGTATTTAAAGAAACAGCTAATGCTAACATTATTCCACTTAAGCAAATAAATTTTATTTGCTTTATCTTTTTTTTATTATCTTTATAATCAAAAACTGTGATTAATAAAAAAGTAATTAAAATTAACACTCCACCAATTATATTCAATAACAATACATTCATTTAATTACCACCCTTTTTTATCATAATTATTTTCTTTGTTCTTAAATAATTATAAACATCTGCTAAAAAATAACAAGAACCCGTAATTAAAATTATTTTATGAGGGCTACATTTAATCATTTTTTGATTATCAAAAAATTCACCAGTAATACTATTTAAATTACTATTACTACAAATAATAATATTATCTGAGACTTTTTTTAAACAACTAATTAATTTTTGTGGATATTTATTTTTTAAACAAGAAAATATAATTTGTTGAGGAATAATTTTATTAATTTTTAGCGTTTTAATTAATGCTTTAATACCATCAATATTATGAGCAGCATCAAAATAAATAGTTTTATCATTAATTTGATATTTCTCAAATCGCAATCTAATATTAGTATCATTAATGATTTTTAAAGCTTGTTTAATATTAATTTCTAAAAATGTTTTTGAAATTACTGTTAAAACTAATTTTTTATTTTCTTGATAGTATGATTGATTGATTAATCTTGGAGAATATATAGGTTTATAACCTTCCATATCGATTTGCTTTTTTAATTTATTATTTAAATTACCTGAAATAAAAAGATTTTTTGTCGTTGGTTTTACTATTCCCAATTTTTGATGTAATATTTCAGATGTAGTTTTACCAAGTCTATCTTGATGATCTTTACCAATTGAAGTGATAATAGCATATGTTGCATCAATGATATTTGTAGGATCAATTTTTCCACCAATCCCAACTTCAATTATTGCTCATTGTACATTTTGTTCTTGAAAATAAATTAATGCAATTAAAGTTAAAATAGCAAAAAAACCTAATTGATAATATTCAATATCATCAGAAATCAAGTCTCTAATACGAACTAAATCTTGATTACTAATCATTCTATCATTAACAATAATTCGTTCATTAACAAACTCAATATGGGGAGAAGTAAACAAACCAATTTTTTGTTTTAAGGTTTGTGATAATATAGCAAAAATTAAACGCGATACTGAACCTTTACCGTTTGTTCCAGTTACATGAATATACTTAATATTATTGTTTAAATACTTTGGAGTAATAATTTTTAATTTTTTTAAACAATCTTTATTTGAATATTTAGATATTTTTTTAAAAAATTCTTCATTCATATTTTTAAAATCCTTTATTTAATAATTATTATTATCAATATTAATTAAAGGATTAACAGTTCTTCAAGTCACATAAATTATAATTGAATTAATTATAATTTTAAGAGGCGCTTGCACAATTCTCATAATTGCTGTTACTCCATAATCCTTGGCATTAGGATCAAATAAAGTCATATCAGCATAGGAGGCTATAAGCACTGTTGTTACATACTCGGCTACTACCGCTAATAAAATAATTGGTAAAATTTCTTTAATTCTATAAATTTCTTTTTTCAATAAATAATAAAATAAAACACTATAAATACTTAATAGGCCAATAATGCCACCACCACCCATAATACTAGCCAGAACATATTTATTAAAAATAATTCCTGACATAGAATATGATGATTGCTTACCTGAAATAACAATATACATGCCACCACCAGCAAAGAAAATAATAAAAAAATTAATTAAAGCAAAAATAACTCATGGATAATCTTTTAATTTTACTTTAAATATTCCAGCAATTCCTGCCAAAAAACCAGTAAAAATAATACAAAACATATAATAAATGCTAATATATGAAGGAACAAATAACATTACTAAAATATCTGTTACTGCAGCACAAATAATACCTATAATTGGACCAAACATATAACCGGTTATTTTAATCATTAAACCCTCAAAAGCAATTCTAATTGGTGGTAATACTGTAATGGGTATCGTAATAGAAACAATAATAGTTGCCACAACTGATACCGAAGATAACATTGTTATATAAGCAATATTTTTAGTAGTAAAACGAACACCTTTATATTTATCTTTACGAAATCATTTTCAAAAACTATTCATTAAAATATATGCTAACATTATGCTACTTAAAGTAATAATTAAATAAATAGCTGTAGATCTACTAAATAAATTTAAGGTATTTAAATCATATCGTTGAGAAAATATGTGATTAAATATTAAATTATTGGGCATTTAAATAACCACCATTCCCGAAATATTCTTTAAAACTATATTAATTTTAACAAATATATCATAACATTGTTTGCTTAAATACATATAATAAAATTAGTATTTTTTTATTTTTATCACTTAATGGGAGTTTTATTTTTTGAAATCAATCAATTATTAGTTTTGCTAAATGGTCTTGAATTAAAAAAACCATTATAAGCACTTAAAGGTGAAGGATGTGCACTCTCAATAATAAAATGTTTTTCTGTGTCAATTAACATTTTTTTATTTCTTGCATTTTTACCTCATAAAATAAAAACAAGATTAGTACAGTTTAAATTTAAAAATGATAAAACATGATCAGTAAAAGTTACTCATTGATATTGTAAATGACTATTAGGTTGACTTTGTCTGACAGTTAAAGTTGTATTTAAAAGCAAAACTCCCTGTTTAGCTCAAGTTGTTAAATTACCATCATTATCTTTTTCAACATTTAAATCATTTTTTAGTTCTTGAAAAATGTTTTTTAAACTTGGTGGTAATGGAGTATTTGTTTTAACACTAAATGCTAAGCCATGAGCTTGATTTGGCTGATGATAAGGATCTTGACCTAATATTATTACTTTAACCTTTGATAAAGGAGTTATTTTAAAAGCTTGAAATATTTCTTCTCATTGAGGATAACAAAGATAAGTCTGATATTCTTTTTTAATATCTTCTAATAATTTAGTAAAATATGCTTGTTTATATTCTTGTTGAAAAAAGTCTAATCATGAGGAATCAACAAATAAAGTTTTATTATACATTTCTTTCACCTACTACTTATGATAACTTTGATTATTAAGTATTTGTAATGAACGATATATTTGCTCTAATAAAACAACATAACATAATTGATGAGGTAATGTTATTTTACCAAAGGAAATTTTAATTAAATTAATATTGTCTTTTAATATTTGTGCTACACCATTACTACCACCAATAATAAAACCAATTTTACCTTGTTGATAAATTTGATTTTTATTAATCATCTGTGATAATTGTTCGCTACTTATTAATTGTCCTGATAAATCTAATAAAAATCATTGATAATCATTATTCTTTGATATGTATTCAGTGATTTTATTAGTTTCAATTTTAATATTATTAGGAATTGAATTTAATTTAGACTCGATAATATTTTTTGTTTCAATATTAGTTCGTTTTTTAATTCGTTCTAAATAATCTTTGGCAGCTGATTTTCAATATGTTTGTGACAACTGGCCAATACAAACAATTTTAATATTTATCATTATAATTCTGAAAAAGCCATGTTATTTATTCTTTCATGAACCACTTCATCTGGGTTACGAAAATCAACATCACCCAAAACTTTATCAATAGTATTTGGATTAATAACAACTATTTCTTTTTTATTTTTATCAACTCATAAACTAAAAATTACATCAATTTGAATATTAAAATCAATTTTAAAAGTCTTGTTCATTTTTGAATCTTTCATTATAAAGAATAAATGAATTCAACCTTTTTTAATAATGGTTTTATTTTTATCATCTTTAAAGTCAGTAATTTTTGGTGAAACAATACTAGTTTTAGCAACTTTTGAAGGATTTTCTGCTTCTGTTGCTGTTTCATATGTAACATATCAATAACCATAATATTGCTGTTTAGATATATCATTATCAGTTAAACCAAAAACTAAAAGACTTCCATTTGCATCTTTACAACTAAATGGTTCATTCATTACTTTATCTGGATCATTATTAACATTATAATTAATACTCTCATAATTACCTGATTTATATTGATCACTATTATAAAAATCCCTAGCAGCATCTGTAATTTCTAATGCATTATGATCAATTCTAATTTTGTCTGCTGCTAGTTGCATAAATGCAGTAAGTGGTTTATATAAAAGTTTAGTATCATATTGATAGTATTTATTATAAACATAATCAACTAACGGATCACCATCTTTGTTTGATGGCTCGTTTTTAAAATTTGTTTCAATGTTTGAACCATCTCCAGTACCACAAGCCACAATAGTACTCACAGAAGAAGAAAGTAAACTAAGTGTTGAAAATAAAGTGATTAATTTACGCATTTGATTGTTATTCTCCTTAAACTAAATAATAATTAAATATTCACTAAGAATTGTAACTTATTTTTTTATAAAAAGCAAAAGGAAATTCATATATAGCTAACTAAAGTAATGTTTACTCATATCTTGAAAAACAAAATCAATAGCTTTTTTAATATTTGGTCAATAATTTGGTAATATTTTTCTTATATTATGTTTTATAGCAAATCAAAAATGTTCAATTGGATTTAAATTAGGAGAATATGGCGGAAGAAATAATAGTTTGCATCCAGCATTTTCAATTAATTGTTGTGTTAATTTAGATTTATGAAACGTTGCATTATCTAAAACTATAATTTGTCCACGCTTTAATACTGGAATTAGTTTATTTTTAACATATGATTCAAAAATTTTACTATTGCAATGTCCTTCAAATGCTCATAAGGCTTTTAATTTACCTTTATTTAGTGAACCAATTATACTCATTCTCTTTATTTTATATGCGGGTTTATTATCAAATAATCTTTTACCTTTTTCAGATCAACCATATTTATAAAATTCATTATCATCAATTCCAGATTCATCAATATATACTAAATCTTCATTCATTATTTTAGCTATTTCTTTTAAAAAATCTTCTTGTTTATTTTTATCTCTTTGTTCATATAGAAAAGTTTTTTTTATATGTATAATTTAGTTTTTTAAAATAGTTATAAACTGTTTCTTTAGTCATATTTCCAAATTTATCAATTACTTTTTGAACTGTAACATCTTTATTTTCTGCTAAATAATTTTTTAATTCATCTAAATCCTTTATTTTGTGGCTATGTCCTTTTTGATAATTCAAAATTGGTTTTATATGCCCAGTTTCTTTTTTTCTTTTTCTTCATAAAAATAAAGTCTTTCTAGTGATATTGAACACTTTACAAATTTCTTTAATTTTCATATTTTTACTTTCATAAGCTTCTATTACTTTTCTTCGTAAGTCTTCACTGTATGGTTTTGGCATAATTTAATCTTCCTAATCTATTTTAATTATTGCTGAATTGTACTTTTAAATTCAAAAACTGTTTAAATTACATATTATTATTTTACATTATTTATGAGTAAATATTACTTTAGTTAGCTATAGGTAAAAATACATTTTTTAAAATTAAAATATTAATGTTTATTTTAATATTTTAATAAAATTATTATTATCATAAAAAGAATTAAATTTTTATCGTTGATAATTGCTTTTGCAAATCTATTTCATCTTTAAAAAATCAGATTTATTAATTTTTTGTTGAAATTTAATTGCTTCTTCATATGTTGGTAATTTGTCTTTATTTTGTTCTAAAATTTCTTCATCTAAAATATCGTTAGTATTTTTCATTAAAAAAATTAAAGACTTCCAAATGATTATTTCAAACGACTAACATTAAAACATTATATCCATATTCATTTACTTGATAAAGATTTCATTATTATCTATTAAATACTTGACTATCTCTAAATCATTATTTTTGATAGCTAACATCAAAATAGTGAAACCATCTTTAATTACATAATTTATACTAACACCATTCCTAACTAATAATTTAACTTTTTCTAAGTTATTATTCATAATGGCTTGTATTATTTTTTCATTTTTCTTATTAATAAATACTCTTATTTTTTCCTAATGGACTTTTTCTCTCTTTCTATAAATTAAACTTGATACAATAATAAATTTAATCTTATTAGTTTAAATTGTATTTAATATTTCTGCTTTTGTTTCCAAAGGTAATTGAGATTCTATTAAGCCCACATTCTCTCATTTTTGTTTGCTTGCATTTCTTGATTCTTCTGATAAAGGTTGCTGTAACTCTGGAATTTCAGTACTTATTAATTTTCATACTTCATTTAAAGATGTTAATTTTATTTCTTCTTCATTTAATTTATTTTTAATTTTTTGTTCTTCTTTTTTTGAATTTCTTTTATTTAAACTATTTTTTAAATTATCACAATTTTCAGTAGTTTTTTTAATTTCCATTGCAAAAAAAACTCTAATATTTTCCAATGTTGTAGATAAATCTTTTACTTCATCTTCATGTAATTCCTTTATTGAAATTAATTTTTTTTCTAAATAATTTATTTGAAATTCTAGTTTTTCAATGGTTTTATTTTGTTCTTCAATTTTTTGATCTTGTCAACTAGGTTTCTCATTTTCTTGATTTATTTCGGTTTGGATTTCAATACTTACTAGTTTTGATTGATTAATTGTTCTTAAAGACTCCTGAATTTTTTCCTTTTTTTCTCTAATTGCATTTTCTATTATTTCTTTTTCTTTTAATTTAAAATTAATTTCTAAAGTTGTGAAATCATTTTTAAATTCATTTTCTATTATTTCTTTTTCTTCTCTTATGTTTTCTAAATTATTTTGAATGTTAAAATTTTCATTAAATTTTTTAATACTGTCAGCATTTTCTTCTCAATAATTTTCAATAATCTTAATAAATTCTATATTTTCTAATTTATTAACTTCTTTTAAGAAATTAATAAATATTTTTTGATCTTTACTAATATTTTTAATTCATTTTTCTTTTATTTTTTTAAGTTCAAACATCATCGTATGTTTATTTTGCTTAAAAAAATCCTCAATTTTATTAATTTTATCCTCAATTTTATTAATTTTTTTATCATTAATACTTAACTCAGTATCATGTCTTGTAATATTATCTTGTAACTCCGCAATATAATCATTCTTTTTCTTAATATCACTATTCTTTTTTTTAATTACTACATCTATTTCTTTTAAATATTGTTTTTTTCCTTTTTTATCATCTGAAATATTTGGAATAAATATTTGATTTTCAGTATTATTTTTATTTTCTTCTAAATCTTGCAAGTAAGTAATTTTTTTAATTTTTATATTTTTCTTTCGTTTTTCTAAATTTTCAATTTGTTTTCTTTTTTCTGCTATCTCTTTCTGATGAATTCTAATTTGTTCTTTTTTTTCTTCTAATTCATTTTTAAATAATTCTATACTTTCTTTCACTTTATCTTTAGTTTTAATAATTTCTTCTTGTTCACTTATTAATTCTTTTTCTCGATCATTATATTTTTCAAATATATCATTGTATATTCTTTCTTCATTTTTAATAATTTTTTTAATATATCGGTTAAATATGCCATCTATTAATTCAAAGAAAAATACAAAATTTTTATCAAATTTACTTTTTAAATCTTTATCTTCATTTAAAATTAATTTATATTCATCTCCACTTTTCATTCTAAATGCTCAAAAAGATAAAATTAATTGAGTCATAACTTCTTCTTTAAAAAGATTTTCAAAAATTTTCTCTTTTTTATTTTCTAATTCCTCATTTTTTTGATATAGTCTACGAATTTCTTTATCAATTTTTATTTTTAATTCTCGTGTTTTTTTTAAAAACTCTTTTTTATTTTCAAAAATATTTAAATTTATTGTTTTAAAAAAAATAATATCATTACTTATTGTTTCACTTAAAAAATTAAAAAAAATAAAATAATCTGTGATTTCAATAAACTCAGTACTATTTTGACTACCTTTATTAATTTTATTTTGTTCAATTAATGTTTTATTTTTCTCCAAGGATAATAATTTTTCATTTTGTTCTTTAATTTTACTATCAAGTTCTATTAAAAAATAATCTAATTGTCTAATTAATTTTAAATTTTCTTTTTTTTCTCAAAAATAAGAAAAAAAATTATATTTTAAATCATTTCTTAATTCTTTAATTAATTTATCTAAATCAGTTTTTTTATTTTCTTTTAATTGAGTTAATGGTGCTGATGTACTTGGATTTTCAAAATCAGTATCTTCTGAATTAGAAAAAAAGTTATCTTTTTCATTGTATTCTTTAAAAAAATTCTTAAAAGTTTCAACAACTTCGTCTAAATTTTCATCAATTAAAGGATAATTTCTAAATTTTTTTATTAATTCATTAAATCAAGGCATAAATCTTATTCTCCTAAATTTTATTTATAAAATAAAAAAACCAATTGTTTTTAAATAAAACAATGGGTTTGAAAACTTATATTTTTCAATCTTTTGTGTTAATAACAATAAAACGCTCCTTATTCTAAAGAACTATCTTGATTATAACTAATTAATTTATCTTTTTTTAAAAAAAAGATAAATTACTATTATATGTTTATATAATAAAAATTTATCACAAAAATTATTTTTCAGTTCTAGGTTTCATATGCGGAAATAATAATACATCTTTAATACTATTTTGGCCAGTTATTAACATGACCAAACGATCAATACCAATTCCCAATCCACCTGTTGGTGGCATACCATACTCCAATGCTTCAACAAAGTCTAAATCCATAGTTGCTGCTTCATCATTACCGCTATTTTTTTCTTTTACTTGCTCTTCAAAACGATTATATTGTTGCAAAGAATCATTTAGTTCCGAATAAGCATTTGCATATTCTCTACCAGCAATAAATAATTCAAAACGATCAGTAAACTCTTTACTATTTTTATTTAATTTAGCAAGTGGTGAAATTTCAATTGGATAATCAAAAATAAAAGTAGGTTGAATTAAAGTTTCTTCAACAAAAGATTCAAAAAATAAATTAATAATATGACCAGTACTATTATAATGATCTGGAATATGAAGTTTATAACTTTTTGCAAGTTTTAATATAAGTTTAAATGTTTTATTTTTTTCAATATTTCTAATATTATCATCTTCAATATTATGATATTTTAAAATCATATCACTAATTTCTTGGAAAATTTTAGTAAACTCTTCATCTTTGATCATAGCTTTTTTAATTGAATCAATCATACTAATTTTTGTTCATGATTTTTCAAAATTTAATATATTTTCATCATATTCTAATGTTAATTTATTATGCACTGTATTAATTAAATGTTTTATACAAGACTCTGTTAAATCCATCATATATTTCATATCTTGATAGGCAACATAAATTTCAATAGTTGTAAATTCTGGATTATGTTTTTTACTCATACCTTCATTACGAAATAATCTACCAATTTCATAAACTTTTTCAAAACCACCAACTATTAATTTTTTTAAATGTAATTCAGTAGCAATCCGTAAATATAAATCGGTTTTTAATGTATTATGATGAGTGATAAAAGGTTTAGCAGCAGCACCACCATATACTTCTTGTAAAATAGGTGTTTCAACTTCTAAATAACCTTTATTATTTAAAAAACTTCTTAATTCATTAATAATTTGTGTACGTTGTAAAAATGTCTTTTTAGTTTCTTGATTCATAATTAAATCTACATATCTTCGTCGATAACGTTCTTCAATATCTGTTAAACCATGAAATTTATCTGGTAAAGGTCTAAGTGCTTTTGATAACATTACAATATCATAGATTTGAACTGTTAGTTCTCCTTTATTGGTTTTCATAACCTTACCTTTAATACCAAAAAAATCGCCTAAATCTGCATATTCTGCAAATCATTCAAATTTTTTTTGATTAACATATTCTGGTTTTAAATAAATTTGAAATTTACCTGTTTGATCTTGCAAATGAGCAAAAATTGAACCCTTTCCCATTTCTCTTTTTGTCATTAATCTACCCGCCATTTTAATTTGATCATTAGGTAAATTAGCAACAAATTTTGCTAACTCTTCTTTATTTTTATTTCTAAATTCACTATTTAAAGTTTCACAATTATAATTTCTTTCTCAATTACGCCCATAAATATCATAATTTTGTTTATATAAATCTTGTATTTTTTGATATCTTAATGCTTCTTGCTCTGTCAAAATACGTCCATTAATTTCAAGTTTAGTTTCTTTCATTGTTTTCATCCTTTGTATTTAAAATAAGTATTTAAAATAAAAAAATTAAATTAAATAAGATTGTTTAGGTTTATACATAATGATATCAATTTTCAATACCAAATTCTACTGTCAACAATTAATTTTAAATTTTATAATAAAACACTTATATTTATAATAAGGGTTAAAGTTTAATTTAAATATTTCTACTAATAGATATCTATAAAAATTAGAGACAATTTATTAATCATTTTTTACCTTCTAAATATTAATTTTGTATAAAACATGTTTTGCTAAAATATCACTTTTATTTATTTTTGGATGATAAAATTCTTTTATTTTTTTCATACCTATTCGTTTCATTACATTTTCTGATTTAATATTTAATATACTAGTAAAACTATAAATTTCAGTGAATTTTAAATTGTTTTTTGCACATTTTAAACATTCTTTAGATGCTTCTGTTGCTATTCCTTGACCTCAAACACTTTTTTTAAAACGCCAACCAATTTCAATACATGGTCTAAAATCATCAATAAAATCAACTTCGCTAAAGCCAATAAAACCAATAAATTTATTGTCTTTTTTAAATTCAACAGCATAAAAACCAAATCCATTATTATTTAAATTATTTTTAATTTTCGAAAAATATTTTTCTGTATCATCTTTTGATAATGTACTAGGAAAATATTTCATGACATCTTTATCAGAATTTAATAAAACAAGTTCATCTAAATCACTATCTTCTCAATATCTAATTTTTAATCTAGGGGTTTCAAAAAATATCATATTTTTACTCCTTTGTTATGATATTTTTTCTATTAACAATTTGTTAGTTTATTTAATTAATAATATTAACTTCAATTTATTTCACTTGGTTTCATTGGTTTTTCATTATTCTTTACACTAATAATTTTACCATTTTTAACGTTAATAACAGTATTTGCAACATATTGGAAGTTAGGATTATGAGTAACCATAATAATTGATGTTTTATATTCTCGATTAACATCCAATAAAATCTCTAAGAACCTGTTTAGGATCTTTTTTGATTAATTTTTAATAAAATTTATATTATAATGGTTATTTTATAATAAAAAATAGATTTTTAGTCGATAAGTTTTCAAATGATAAAATCTTTTTAACAAAAAAATGAAAAAGAAAATAAATTATTGGTTAAGTACCTATTTATAAATGATTATTTCTTGTTTTAGTTAAATTCTATTAAAAAGATCCTAAACAGGTTCTAATACCTTACGCCCCATTTCCTCATCAAGTGCTCCTGTTGGCTCATCACAAAATAAAATTGTCGGATTTTTTGCTAGTGCTCTACCAATCGATACTCTTTGTTGTTGTCCACCTGATAATTGACTTGGAAATTTATTCATATGTTCATCCATTTCAATAACTTGAAAAATATCATCAATACTCATATTTTTATTTTTAGCAAGATTTTCACCAACTTCAGCATTTTCACGAGCAGTTAAGTTAGTTAATAAATTGTATTGTTGAAAAATAAAACCAACATTATCTCGTCTAAATTTAGTTAAATGACTATCTTTTAATAAAGATAAATTGTATCCCCCCACAAAAACATCACCAGTATTAGGTTTATCCAATCCCGAAATAATATTTAATAATGTTGTCTTACCACTTCCCGATGGTCCTAAGATAACAACAAAATCACCTAATTTAATTTTTAAATTAACTCCTTTTAATACTTCATATTCTAATTCTCCAGTTAAGTAAGATTTTTTAACATCAAATAATTCAATAACATTAGTTTGAGTATCAGGAGTATTATTAGTCATTGATATAATTTTACCTGCTAAAATTTCTTTTGAATGAGTTTTTGTTAATTTTTTAATTGCTTTTTGATTATCTTTAAAAGCTTGCAATTTGGCTTTATTAGCTTCTATTTCTTCCTTTGATTCTGGTTTATCATGAGATTTATGGGTTACTGGTGGGTGGTATTGCACCTTCATTTTTAGATACTGACTTCTTTGTAAAACTAGATTCTAACTTATTTTTAGTTACTTGTTTACTTCCAATGTCTTTATCATTTTTTTTAATTTCCTTATTATCTTTTTTCATAATCATTTCTCCTTTTTAATTCCATGCTTTTAGAACCTGTTTAGGATCTTTTTAATAGAATTTAACTAAAACAAGAAATAATCATTTATAAATAGGTACTTAACCAATAATTTATTTTCTTTTTCATTTTTTTGTTAAAAAGATTTTATCATTTGAAAACTTATCGACTAAAAATCTATTTTTTATTATAAAATAACCATTATAATATAAATTTTATTAAAAATTAATCAAAAAAGATCCTAAACAGGTTCTTATAAATAACACACTCATTTTATCAATTACTTTACCTTATTTATAGCTAACTAAAGTAATATTTACTCATAAATAATGTAAAATAATAATATGTAATTTAAACAGTTTTTGAATTTAAAAGTACAATTCAGCAATAATTAAAATAGATTAGGAAGATTAAATTATGCCAAAACCATACAGTGAAGACTTACGAAGAAAAGTAATAGAAGCTTATGAAAGTAAAAATATGAAAATTAAAGAAATTTGTAAAGTGTTCAATATCACTAGAAAGACTTTATTTTTATGAAGAAAAAGAAAAAAAGAAACTGGGCATATAAAACCAATTTTGAATTATCAAAAAGGACATAGCCACAAAATAAAGGATTTAGATGAATTAAAAAATTATTTAGCAGAAAATAAAGATGTTACAGTTCAAAAAGTAATTGATAAATTTGGAAATATGACTAAAGAAACAGTTTATAACTATTTTAAAAAACTAAATTATACATATAAAAAAAACTTTTCTATATGAACAAAGAGATAAAAATAAATAAGAAGATTTTTTAAAAGAAATAGCTAAAATAATGAATGAAGATTTAGTATATATTGATGAATCTGGAATTGATGATAATGAATTTTATAAATATGGTTGATCTGAAAAAGGTAAAATATTATTTGATAATAAACCCGCATATAAAATAAAGAGAATGAGTATAATTGGTTCACTAAATAAAGGTAAATTAAAAGCCTTATGAGCATTTGAAGGACATTGCAATAGTAAAATTTTTGAATCATATGTTAAAAATAAACTAATTCCAGTATTAAAGCGTGGACAAATTATAGTTTTAGATAATGCAACGTTTCATAAATCTAAATTAACACAACAATTAATTGAAAATGCTGGATGCAAACTATTATTTCTTCCGCCATATTCTCCTAATTTAAATCCAATTGAACATTTTTGATTTGCTATAAAACATAATATAAGAAAAATATTACTAAATTATTGACCAAATATTAAAAAAGCGATTGATTTTGTTTTTCAAGATATGAGTAAACATTACTTTAGTTAGCTATATATAGAAATGCTTAAAAAATATTTTAACTTCCTTGTAATAAAGCTGTTACTGGTTTGTATTTAATTAAATATAACCCAACAGCATAGCCAATAACCATTATTAAAAATACCATTCCAAAGCAAGATAAAATTGTAACTAGATTAGCAGCCACATTAAAAACAACGCCTGCTTTAGTTGCAATAATTAAAGTAATAATATTCCACACAACATAAGAAATAATAGTACCTAAAATAAAAGCAACCAATAAAGCAATAATATAGGAGCCAATAATCAATCTGTTAATTTCATTTACACGATAACCCAAAGATTTCATCATTGCAATAATTAATAAATTATTATCTAAAATCATATTAACGATAATTACCAATACAAAAGCTACAGCAAATAATGTTAAAATTTTTGTAATATTTATAATTGTTCTAATTCCATCAAATATTTCAACTAATAATCTTTTAACTAAATCATTAATAAAAGGTATTTTATTAATAGGTTCTAAATTTTTTGCTAATATTTGTTCTTTAGTATATTCTGCAGATGGTTGCAAAATATTTATATAATTTAATGGAAAAATATTGCTCTCTTTAGATAATCAATGATTAAAAGAATCTGATATTGGTTTTGGATCTTCTGACGGGGAAAGTTTTATTAATCCAATAGATGTTCGTAAATCATCAAGATTAATATAAACATTCGAATTGTCTAAATTATTTTCAATAATTCCTTTAACTTGATAAATTACTGGAATTGTATAATTATATCAACTTGCTAACATTAAAAAGTGATCATCAATTTTATAATCATTTAAAATTGATAATGTTTTTGAAATAACTGCTGGTAAAATATAAGCTTTAGTTTCTATATTTTGTCCTTGATTATCAGTATAAGTAACTTTTTGTGATTGTAAATTATGAGAATTATTAAAAATAGGATCAATATCACGATTTTTTGCTTCTTTAAAGTTAAATCAATTTTTTCAAACTAAATCTTGATATGGATCATTATAAAGTCCTGTTGCTTTAATTTTTTTTGCGAGCATGCGACCTTGACTATGTCCTTTTCATTCATTAGGAGGTCTTAAATTTATTTCAATAGTTGGATAATACTTATTATTATAAATATTTAAACCTAAACTAATACCAGGCAACGGGTTTATTTCTGGATTAATACCTGTATTTGTTGAAATATAATTAAATATTTGATGAATATTTTGACAAATAATTTTCATTAATGGTTCAGGTATTATTTTTTTTGGATTAATAAAATCTTCACAATCAGATTTGGTCTTAGTTTTTTGATAAAGGATATTAATTTCTTCACTATTCATAAAATAATTTTTAAAGTTATTATTATTAATAATACTTTCAATTTTTTTAGCTTTATTATTATCAATATGAAAATCATCAGCTATTCATTGATGATACTTATTAGTACCAGTTTCTTTATCTTTCGCAATATCTTTTTCTGAAACTCAATCAAAAACATGCTTATCAATTTTTAAATCAGAATCATTACTATATGTATACATTGATGAAGTTGATGTATTTCATTTAACATCTTTATTGTAATATCCATATAAATTATTTATTTTATTATCAAATAAATCAGTAGCTGAACTTTGAAATAGTAATAAAAAACTAACAAAAATAAAAGTAAAAAATACTAAAAATAGTTTTCCAACCGATTTTAGAGTGAAAGCAATTGCTAAACGCTGTTTAAATGGTCAATAACGAAAGGGGTATTTTAAAACTGAAATTAGTTTAGAACTTGAATTACTTGGTCTATCACAAATTAATAATAATGGACTAACGCGTAATTTTGTTTCCGATTGCATATAACTAATTACTATAAAAATAATAGGAATAATTATTAAACTTACAATAAATACTATCCAACTAAAAAATAGTATTGGTAATGGCATAAAAAACCCCATGTTATTTAACGAATTAAATCATATTTGTAATCCTAGACCAATACCTAAACCAATAATACTAGAAATGAATGTTATCAAAAATATTAAAATTACAAAACTAATAGCAATTTGAAAATTACTATAACCAAGGGCTTTTAATAATCCTATCTGTGGTTTTTGTAAATCAATTTCTTTTCTAACATATGACATAATGATAAAAATAATAACTAATAATACTACAAGAGTAATTGCTGTAAACATTATATTTTCCATTTTAAAACTCTCTAGAATTTGTCCTGATCGAATATCTTCGCTATCACTACTAATAATTGAACCAAAACTAAAACTAAAAGTTTTAATTAAAAGTTCTTCTAACTTACTAACAAAATAGTTATCGTTATTGTTAACTTTTAATAAAAATATATTATTTAAATTAGTTCTAAATGTAGAATCTTTTATTAAATTATTAAACCATTGATTTGACATATAAACAGGACTTGTATTTTCAGATGTCGGATTAGGATTTGTTGCAGTACGACTACCAGTAATTCCCCAATAAGCATAACCAAAACCAACAACTTTTAACTTTTCAACTTTATCAATAACTGTTATATAATCATTTAATTTAATATTATTAATACCTGCAAATTCAGGATTGATTACTATTTCTAATGGATTAATAGGCTTAATACCTTCGGAAATATAAACTTCATTAATATTATTTCTTTTTGGAGTAAAATCAAAAGATTCACTTTTTTCTGAAGTATAAAATCCATTTTCTAATGAATAATAAATTTTTTTAAGAGAACTAACGTTTTCATAATCAAAAGTTTTAAAAAATGATTTAGCAAGTTCATAATATTGCAAATTATAAATTTCATCATTTTTAACTTCGTTTTCTAAAATATCATTAAATAATATTCCTTGATAACTTAATCCTCAATTTAACAAATAATTTTCAAAATCTTTATTAATATCTACTCCCGAAGGAAGGATAGGAAAACTATTATTTCTAAGATTATTTTCTTTAATTTCATCTATCTGTTTATAAATTTCTGCTTTTTGTTGATAATCATAATCTTTAAATTGTTTTTTGATAATTGTTTGGATTCTTGATGTTGCAGTAGCAGTATCTTTATAATTATTTAATAATTGTAAATTAATACGATAGTCATATTTACCACTATTGTTTAATACTGTATAAAAACCTGATTCAGCTCTTGATGCTGTACTATAAAGTGCAGAAAGAGTAGAAATTACAATAACTAATAGTATTATAATACCTAAATATTGTAATAATCTTTTCTTGATTCCTCTTAAAACATTAACAAAAAGATTGCTCATTATAACTCCAATATTCTTATACAACTTAAAAAATGCTAATAGTATAATTTTATCATAATAAAATAATGCTAATTATATTTGAACTATATTAAAAAATAAAAATTTTAATATTATTATTAAATTCTAAACTTATTTACTTAACTACTTTTTTACATTTTTCTAAAATTGCAATTTTATTAAGGTCAGCAATACCAACATAAGGTAAGTTTCTCAATTTTTCATCATAATCAAGACCATATCCCACTAAAAAATGATCAGGAACTTCAAAACCATATCAATCAGCTTCAATTTTAGCAACTCTTTTAGATTTCTTATCTAATAGAGTAATTATTTTTACCGATTTTGCTCCAAGTTCTTGTAAATGATCACGAATTTTAAATAACGAATTACCTGAATCAATAATATCTTCAACAATTAATAAATCACGACCCTTAACATTATTAATAACATCCATTCTTATTTTTGGTTTATTTACCGCCTTTGTTTGTCCTAAATATGACTCTACATACATAAAATCAACCAAACAATCAATCTTAAGGTTTAACATAAATTGTGATAAAAAAGGTAAACATCCTCTTAATATCCCTACTAAAATAATGGGCTCTTTATTGTCTTTATAATAACTATTAACTGATTTTGCAAGTTCAATAATTTTATTATTAATTACATCAGTACTTAATAATATTTTTTCTACTAATTCATGTTTTTCCAACATTGTTTTTTCTCCTTATTACTTTTTATATTATATTTACCAAATAAAAAAAAGAAAATAAAACAAAACTTACACATTATCGAAAATATTAAAATAGTAAGTTTTGTTTTTTTTATTATAATAATTTAATTATTTCTTCTTAGGAACAACTGATATTGTATCATCATCAGTCCCTGAATTATTATCTTCCTTTTTATCATTTGATTCATTATCCTCTTTGGAAGGATTTTTACTATTTTTTTGCATTTCTTTTTGCATTTCTATTACTTCAATTGGTAATTTATTATATTTATCAATATATTCTATTTGTTCAGCAGTAATTGTTTCTAAAGTCATTAATGACTTAGCAATTAATTCTAATGTATCTTTATGTTTTTTAATTGTTGCTAGTGCTTCAATATAACAAGCATCTAATAATTTTTTAATTTCTCCATCAATTTTAGATGCAATATCATCAGAAAACTTATTTGCTGCAAAAGGTGAATACTCATTACGTGGATTTTCAAATTGAACTAATCCTAATTCAGATGACATTCCATATTCAGTTATCATTTTTCTGGCAATATTTGTTGCTTTTTCTAAATCATCATGAGCACCAGTAGTAATATTTGCATTACCAAACATAATCTCTTCTGAAGCGCGACCACCTAAATAACCAGTAATAGTTGCTCTTAAATGTACTTTTGAATAAAACATAGTATCTTCTTTAGGAGTCATAATAGTATATCCACCTGCTTGTCCACGTGGTATTATTGTAACTTTTTGAACTTTAGAAGCATATTCTAGTTTTAAACCAATAAGAGCATGTCCAGCTTCGTGATATGATACTATTTTTTTATCCATATCAGTAATTACTCTTGAAGTTTTAGCAGGTCCACCAACAACTCTATCAATAGCTTCATCAATTTCTACTAAACCAATAACTGTTTTATTATGACGAACAGCTAACAACGTTGCTTCATTTAATACATTTTCTAATTGTGCACCACTAAATCCTGGCGTTCTCTCTGCTATTCTTTGAAAATTAACTTTTGGCGAAATATTTTTATTACGAGCATGTAATCGTAAAATTGCTTCACGTTCTTTAATATCAGGTCAACTTAAAGAAATTTGACGATCAAATCTACCTGGACGTAATAACGCTTCATCAAGTACATCAGCACGGTTAGTAGCAGCCATAATAATAACTCCCAAATTAGTTTCAAATCCATCCATTTCAACTAATAATTGGTTTAAAGTTTGTTCATTAGTTGCAGTTGAAGCTGATGCACGTTTTCTTCCTACTGCATCAATTTCATCAATAAAAATAATACAAGGAGCACTTTTTTTAGCAGTAGTAAACATTTCTCTAATTCTTGAAGCTCCAACTCCAACAAAAACTTCTTCAAATTCAGAACCAGAAATTGAAAAGAAAGGAACACCTGCTTCACCAGCAACTGCTTTTGCTAATAAAGTCTTACCAGTACCAGGCGGTCCTACAAGAAGAACTCCTTTTGGCACTCTTGCACCCATTTGTGCATATTTTTGTGGAAACTTTAAAAAATGAACAACTTCTTCTAATTCCAATTTTTCTTCTTTAATACCAGCAACATCAGTAAATCTAGTATCTGATGTTCTAATCTTAGCACGACTTTTTCCCATTGAAAAAGGACTCATGCCACCACCGGCACCCATTTTATTCATTTTAGAAAATAATCAAAATGAACCACCAACTAATACTAATATTGGAAACATACTAATTAAAAATGTTTTTCAAAAGGGAACTAATTCACTAATAATTGTGGGATTAATATCAAAGCCTTTACCCTCTTCTTTATCTTTTCTGAATAATTTTTCAATAACATCATGATAAAAACCACCTGTTGCAGTTCCAGAAACTGTCGCTTCAAATCGTTTTACCTTACCATTAATTCCTAAAAAACCTGTAATATAAGTAGTATGATCAAAAAATTGAACTTGTACTCCATCAATTTTGCTAACAGTGTCACTACTATTGCCAGGGAGTTTACCATCTCTAAGTAGTGTTTCTAATTGAAATTGATCTAAAGTTAAAGCATTACCTCTTAAAAAATATCACAATAAAATTCCAACAAATACTAAAAAAGCAACGAATAGTGCAACAATCATTCAATTAATTTTAATTCGCGTTTGCATTATTTTTTCACCTACGTTTAATTTCTAATTTATTTTCTTAAATAATACCATAATATTTTAGCACATACAAATTAGGTTTCTCACTAATATTGTTTTTATTTACTGATAATTTTGGAATTGCCACTACTTTTCCGCTTGAATTTATGATTACTGGTCATATAAGACGTTCACGATATGGAATTTTATTATCAATAAATAAACGATTAATTTTTTTTGTACCAAATGGTGTCTCAATTTCTTCTTCACCATTATTAGTTCTAATTGTTAATGGAAAATCTGATTTATTAATATATAAAGCTTGAAATTCACCACCTGTTGGTTCAGTTTTAGAAATAGTAATTTCCTTAAAATTATAGTTATTTATTTTAGAAATTTTATAACTAAATTGTTTTGGTTCATTTTTTTCACTAATATATGCAAAATTATATTCTTTAATAACTCAAGTATTTTCAGAAATACAAATAGTAATATTTGGTTTACTAGATTTAGTTAAAACTCTAACTATTTCTTTAATTTTAGCCTTTTTTAAAGATAAAACTAATTCTTCATCATATTGACTTAAAAATTCATAGATAATCATTTGTTGTAATTTAAATTCATATTTTTTAAACTCATTAATAGCAAGCACATCATCATTAATAATAGTATTATAAATTACTTCAAGTTCATCTTTCAGTAACTCTTGTTCACTATTTAATTCTTTAATTTCACTTAACATTAAATTAATATCAAAATCAGTAAGTTTATTAATTTGTTGTTGTCTAATTCGATTTCTTTCATAAATAATTAATTCATTTGTTTCATCAAATCCATATTTAATATGATACAAAGTTAAATAGTCAATAATATCTTCTTTTTTTAATTCTAACATTGGACGATAAACCGATAAAGATTTATATGTTGTTTTAAATTTTAATCCATAATAAGAAACTATTGCCTTGCGTTGTTTTTGAATAATATATGTTTCAAGTAAATCGTAAATATGATGTGCTACAACAAGATTATAAACTTGATATTTTTGAGCAATTTCATTAAAAAAATCATATCTAAGTACACGTGCTTGACTTTGAAAATTTTGTTTTTTATTGTATTCCTCTTCTTTAATATTTTTTACTTCTAAAGTTATTTTATTATTTGTACAATATTCTCGAATAATTTGCTCATCAACATTACTACTTCAACGTTTATGATAATTAACATGACAAACAATAATTTTAAACTCATTATGTACTAAATTATCTAATAAAAACATACTATCTGGACCGCCTGATACAGCTAATAAGTAAGTTATTTTTTTATTAAGTTTATTTAATCAATTAATATTCATTTTAAACACCTAACCTTACACTTATATTAAGATTATTTATATCACTTTGCTATTTCATCAATATAAGTATTATTTTCATTATGACAAATCAATGGTGGCAAAACAATCATTCCTTCTTTCGCTAAAAATCCTGCTTCAATTAAAAAAACATTGGCAGCCTGATTAATTTTAGGATAAACTATTTGTAATTTTTTAGGTGTAATTTGATATTTTTTTAATAAAAGTAGTGTTTCGTTTATTCTTTCTACACTATTTATCATAACCAATTGCCCTTTGTCTTTTAATAATTTACTTGCGCTAGCAATAATCTCCTCTAAATTAATATATACTTCATGTCTTGCTGGAATTTTTAAAGGTTGTGCTTTTACTTTGCTTTTATCTCATAAAGGAAAAAAAGGTGGATTGCATACAACTAAATCAACTTTTTCTTTTTCTCTTTGAGCATAAATTTTTATGTCTTCATGAACAATGACAATTCTTTTTTCTAAATCATTAAGTTTTATATTTTCTAAAGCAAGTTCAACAGCTGGCTCTTGAATTTCAATACCAATTACTTTTCCTTGAAATTTTGCCGCTAAAATTATTGGAATAACAGCATTATTAGTTCCAAAATCAATTATTGTTTTAGTACTAGGTTTTATTTTAATAAAATTACTTAATAAAATAGTATCCAAAGAAACACAAAACATATCTTTTCTTTGAATAAGTTTAATTTTTTTATCATCTTGATTTAAAATTAAAATTTTTTTTGTACTTTCCATAGTTTAATTATCACTTACCTTAATAAGAAAAGAATTTATTAATAAATTTAAGTTAACATTAAATTTTAATTTGGTAATTGTAAATGAAATTTGTTCTAAAATATAGGCTATGTTTTTTAAATTACTATTTTTTCATAAATTAACTAAACTTTCAATAAAAAAATTATTAAAATCATACTTTTTAAATAAAAGAAAAGTTAATTTATTAAAAACTAGTAAATTAAAAAATCTAAAAAAGTAAATAATTTCTTCTTTTAAACTAACTATTTTTTTATTCAAAAGTTGATTGTTAACCTTTTTATCATTATCATTAATAATAAATTGTTTAATAATTTCAATATATTTTTTTAATTTAAGTTTACTGCTTTCATCTGTCAAAAAAATAGTATTTGAAAATATTTTTAATATTAATAATTGTTCATCATCATAATTCTTACTAACAAATATATCATTTTCTTTTGAACAATTTATCAATTGACAACGAGATTTAATAGTAGGGAGTATTTGATTAATATTAGTGGTAGTAAAAATTACATAAATATTTTTAGATAATTCTTCTAAAGTTTTAAGCATAACATTTGAAGCTGAAATTGAAGAAAATTCAATTTGATTTATTAAATAAATTTTATTAGCATCTTTTTCTAAATTAGTTTTAGAAAAATCATTAATAATTTCTAAAACAATATTTTTATTCATAATATTATTTTTACTAAAATCAAATTTTTTAAAATCAAAATAACTATTAGTTTTAATTTTAAAACAATTTTGACACATATTTTCTTCAGTACATTTTTTAAATTGATTATTATTTTTACAAATAATTTTTTTTATTAACTTATTACTAACATTTATATTTAATATTTTATTTTTCGAATACAATAAAATTACCTGTGGAATATTTTCCATTGCAAAAATAGAAAAATTTTCTGATTCTTCATTTTCAAATAAAATTACATTATTTTCCTTCATTAGATCCTCTAATTTTATTTTTTTTTTCTTTAAAACCTTTTTCTTCAACTAAATTTATGATTAGTTCATAAACACTATTAAAAACTTTTTTTTCTGATAAATTAGCATTTATTGTATGAACGCGATTTGGATTACTAATAGCAATTTTTTTATAACCATTATATACTTTTTGATGAAATTCTAATGTTTCTTCATCTAATCTATTTAATTTTTCACCTTTTCTTAATAAAATTCGTTGTAAACCTGTTTCTGGTTTAATATCAAATAAAACTGTCAAATCAGGTTGATAATCTTCAAAAATAAGTTTTTGAATAAGATTTATTTTATCAATATCTAAATTTCTAGCATAACCCTGATATGCTAAAGTTGAGTCAGAAAAACGATCAGAAATAATGATTTTATTACTGTTTTTATTTGGCAGAATTTTTTCAATTAAATGTTGTCTTCTAGCTGCAATATAAAGCAAAACTTCTGTTCATGGATCCATTAATGTATTTTCTTTATTTAAAATAACTTGTCTTATTTGTTCAGAAATTTCGCTACCACCTGGTTCTCTCGTAATAATAACATCAAAACCATCTTGTTTTAATTGTTCTTTAATCATTTTTAAAACTGTAGTTTTACCTGCACCTTCTGGCCCTTCAAAGGTAATAAATAACATTTTTCTACCTCTTTCTATGCTAAAATTACTAAACTCTTCTAAAACTTGCCAGCAATATTTTTTTCTTTTTCATCTATTTGTTTTAATGCTTTATTTAGTTCTGTTTGTAACATATCATTAATACTTGAATAATCATTCTCTGCTTCTTTTAATAATCCTTCAATATTAATTGAAACTAATTTACGTCCACCTGTTATAATAATTTTAACCAAACCATCAATATCAGAAAAAGTAAATTCTTCTTTTTTAAATTTTGTTAACTTTCCTTGAATTGCTTGTGCTTGTGCTAACATTCTTTTCATATCCATATTTTTTTCACCTCATATTTTTATATTTCTTCAATTTCAGTAAATATTTTTTTAATAAAATTTAAAGTCGGATCTCTATCTACGTTGGTAAATGACTCAATTACAGGTTTTGATATTACAATATCTACTGGTTTTGGTAATATTTTTTTTGTTAGTAACTCTTGATATTTTTTTCTTGTTTCCTGTCATTGATTTTTATCAAGGGCATAAATCATATATTCATTTTCTAATAAAATATTTAAAAATTCTCTATGTTCTTTACTTAAAAAACTTTGATTTATTAAATCAGATTGAATAATGTTTTTGGTAATAATAATAATGCCATTAGTAGATGCTGCCGCAATAATAGTATTTATATAAACTTTAGTTATGTTTCTAAATTTATTATCATTAATAAATTTAGAAATATTTTTTCACTTTTCACTAACTTCTTTTCTAATATTTTTATCAGCTTGTAAAATTAAATTAATGGCTTTATCAATTATCTCATCATTTTTTAAATTTTTCACAGTTGGTACATCAAAAATTTCTTTTTCTTTAATATTAGTATTTTCTTCTTTTACTAAAATTGAAGTTAATTCTTCATTATTTTTATCTATTTCGCTTTTTTTTAAAATTTTTGTTATTTCATCTTTACTATTTAAATTTATACTTTTATTTTCTATATTCATAATAGATATTTTTGTTTTTTCTAAATAATTTAATGAATATTTATTCTCAAAACTTTTAATTAAATTTAATATTTTTAGTATTAATATTGGTTTTAAATCATCAACATCTTCTTGAATTAAAATTTCATTAAATGAATTCAAAATTAAAAGTAAATCAGATTTTACTACTTCAGAAAAAATATTTACTTGTTGAATATTTATCATTTTAAGTAATTCTGTTTTTTTAGTAATAGCATAAATTAATATTTCTTCAAGAATGTAAATAAAATCAATAATATTTTTTTTATATTGAATAGTATATTCATCAAATAATGTTAATTGTTTTATTACTTGCTCAATATTACAATTAAATATATTAATTAAAAATAATATTTTATTTTTTGTTGATAAAACAGAAAATATTTTTTCAACATTTTTAAGTGTTATATTATTAACATAATTAAATGTTTTTTCTAAATAATTTAAACCATCACGTAAAGAACCTTCGCTCAATATTGCTAATTCCTCTATTGCTTCAACCTCAAAATTAATTTTTTCTTTTGTTAAAACATCAATAAAATGTTTTTTAGTTTCATTTACATTAATTTTTTTAAATTCAAATCATAAACAACGAGAAATTATAGTTGGAATTACTTTATACGGTTCTGTTGTTGCTAAAATAAAAATAATATGTTGTGGTGGTTCTTCTAAGGTTTTTAATAATGCATTAAAAGCAGAAGTTGTTAACATATGAACTTCATCAATAATATAAACTTTATATTTAAAATTCATCGGTAATAAGTTAATATTATCTCTAATACTTCTTATTTCATCAACACCATTATTGGAAGCACCATCAATTTCTAAAATATCAATACAATTATTTGAACTAATGTTTATACAATTTTCACAAGTATTACATGCATCTCCATCAATGTTATTTTGACAATTAATTGCTTTAGCAAATATTTTAGCCGTTGATGTTTTTCCTGTACCTTTTGAGCCTGAAAATAAATAAGCATGATTAAAACTATTATTTAAAATAGAATTTTTTAATATTCTTACAATATTATCCTGACTAATTATTTCTGAAAAAGAATTTGGTCGGTACTTTCTATAAAAAGATTTATGTTTCATTTAAATCACCTATATTTATCCTAACAATTTTTTATAAAATTTGTTATAAAAACAATTATTATAAATTACGAATTTCTCCAAAAAAACTTTGTAACATTTCTTTACTATCTAAGTTTAAAGAATAACTATATTCACTACGATGATTAAATCTTTTATCTAATGTTAAATTATAGAGTGATTCAACACATCCAAATTTACTATCTTTTAAAGCAAAAACAATATGTTTTATTCTTGTTTGTAACAAAGCACCTACACACATTAAACATGGTTCTAATGTTGTATAAATAGTACAATTTAACAAACGTCAATTATTAATTTTTTTACATGCTTTTTTTATTGCAATAATTTCCGCATGTTGAGTTGGATCTTTGTCTTTTTCCTTTTTGTTAAATCCTCTACCAATAATATTATCATTTTCATCAACAATAATTGCACCAATTGGAACATCACCATTAATAGCAGCTTTTTTAGCAAGCTTTAAGGCAATTTCCATGTAATTTTGTTTTTTCATTTAAAGAAACCTCTTTTTTATTTTTCAAAATAAAACCACCGCACACAATCCTAATCCTTATGGCTGCTACCTTTCGGTCCTGACCCGGTTCGAATGTAATTGTTGCAGTGGCATTATTAATTATAACAATTTTTTTATAAAAAAATACATTTTTTTTAATTTATAATGTTTCACGTGAAACATTATAAATTAAATAGTTTTTAAATTATTCATATAAGGTTGTAAAACAATAGGTATGTTTATAACATTATTTTTTACAATAACACCTTGATTAATACCTAAAATACCAATATCAATGGGAATAGGTAATTATACTAATGAATATAATTTTACTTGACCTGACCATTTAATATTAACTTTATTTCCTATGTTTGGTCATATTGGATTAAATATTATAACTAAATTAGGCAATTATGGAAAATTAATTAAATATTTATTAATAACAATACCAATTATTATTACAAGTCCATATTTAATATATCAATATAAAGAAATTAAAAAACATAAAAAAGAATGTCATTTATAGCTAACTAAAGTAATATTTACTCATAAATAATGTAAAATAATAATATGTAATTTAAACAGTTTTTGAATTTAAAAGTACAATTCAGCAATAATTAAAATAGATTAGGAAGATTAAATTATGCCAAAACCATACAGTGAAGACTTACGAAGAAAAGTAATAGAAGCTTATGAAAGTAAAAATATGAAAATTAAAGAAATTTGTAAAGTGTTCAATATCACTAGAAAGACTTTATTTTTATGAAGAAAAAGAAAAAAAGAAACTGGGCATATAAAACCAATTTTGAATTATCAAAAAGGACATAGCCACAAAATAAAGGATTTAGATGAATTAAAAAATTATTTAGCAGAAAATAAAGATGTTACAGTTCAAAAAGTAATTGATAAATTTGGAAATATGACTAAAGAAACAGTTTATAACTATTTTAAAAAACTAAATTATACATATAAAAAAAACTTTTCTATATGAACAAAGAGATAAAAATAAACAAGAAGATTTTTTAAAAGAAATAGCTAAAATAATGAATGAAGATTTAGTATATATTGATGAATCTGGAATTGATGATAATGAATTTTATAAATATGGTTGATCTGAAAAAGGTAAAAGATTATTTGATAATAAACCCGCATATAAAATAAAGAGAATGAGTATAATTGGTTCACTAAATAAAGGTAAATTAAAAGCCTTATGAGCATTTGAAGGACATTGCAATAGTAAAATTTTTGAATCATATGTTAAAAATAAACTAATTCCAGTATTAAAGCGTGGACAAATTATAGTTTTAGATAATGCAACGTTTCATAAATCTAAATTAACACAACAATTAATTGAAAATGCTGGATGCAAACTATTATTTCTTCCGCCATATTCTCCTAATTTAAATCCAATTGAACATTTTTGATTTGCTATAAAACATAATATAAGAACCTGTTTAGAATCTTTTCGAAAATAATGTAAAATGATTATATATTTTAAAATCAGAGGTATATATTATGCATAAAAATTATCCAAGTCATGTCACCAAAGAACAATTTGAGAACATAAAATCAATTTTAGAAAATAGCAAAAAGAAAACAAAACCAAGAAGTTTAGATTTATATGAAGTATTTTGTGCAATTTTATATGTATTAAAAAGTGGTTGTCAATGAAGAATGCTACCAAAAAATTTTCCAAAATGACAAACTGTATATTATTATTTTCAAATTTGAAGTAAAAATAACGGTAAAGAAGCTAGTGTATGGCAATTAATTTTAAAAAAAATTGGTTAAAAAAGTTCGTATCAACAATAATCGCAAAGAACAAACTAGTTTTTGTATAATTGATTCGCAAAGTGTTAAAAATACAGATACTACTGAAAATAAAGGTTATGATGCTGGTAAAAAGATTTCAGGAATAAAGCGTCATATTATTGTTGATTCTCAAGGTTTACCACATGCAATTTACATAACCACAGCAGAAAAAACAGATCGTAATAGCGCTATAATAATGATTGAAAATGAAAAAGAAAATCTTTCTGCAGTTCAAAAAATAATAGTAGATGCTGGTTATACTGGTGAAAAATTTGCTTCTGAAATCAAAACAATCATAAATGCAAATGTTGAAATTATAAAACGCAATGAACTACATACTTTTGTAGTATTACCAAAAAGATGAATTGTAGAACGAAGCTTTGCTTGATTAGAAAAATACAGAAGATTATGAAAAAATTGTGAAAGAAAACTAAATACTAGTTTACAAATGGTTGTTCTTTCCTTTATTTCAGTTTTATTAAAAAGATTCTAAACAGGTTCTAAGAAAAATATTACCAAATTATTGACCAAATATTAAAAAAGCGATTGATTTTGTTTTTCAAGATATGAGTAAACATTACTTTAGTTAGCTATATGTAAACAACATTCAAATAAAATACAATTGGAGGAATAAAAAATGAATTTATCTACAACAGTAATATCAGCAGTATTAAGTGGAGCAGTTGCTAGTGGAGTAATTGTTACTATTGTTTTATTATTTTTATCAAAATTTATTAAAAAATCAAAACAATCTAATTTAGCAAAGGAATTAAAAAATAATAAAGAATTAGAATTTATTAAAGCAAATATTAAACAAATAAATTCTCAATTACAATTAGAAACTACATCAACTGCTAAATTACTTGATAGTTTTAATGTAGAACAAGAACAAATAGATAATTTTGTAATAGCACAAAAATCTAAAAAGAAAGAATTATCTGAAAAAGATAAGAAAAAAGTAACTAAATTTAAAATTTAAAGGGTTTAAATACCCTTTATTTTACATTAAGGAGTAAATTATTATGGCTATTAAAGACCCATTAATGTTTATAACAATTGAAGAATTATAAAGATTGAAAAGGTTTTAATAAATTAGAATTTGATGATACTACAACACCAGATAATGAAATTTGATTTGCTATTTCAGTTGCAAGTAATAATATTGATTATTTAAGTGGATATTCTATTTCAAAAAAATGACCAGAAATTACAATAACAGAATTTACTGATATTGTTCAAACTGCAACTGCATATTATGTTAGATTTTTATTAACAAAAGATAGTAATTATATTCGTGGTCAATCAAGTATTAGTCAAGGTGGTATGACTTATAGTGAAAATAATCCTAATGACCCTTATTTTATTGTTCCAGAAGTATTTAATTGTTTAAGAAAAATTAAAGAATATCCAAATATTACTGGTTTTAATTTAGATGTTTTACCAAAAAGAAATGATTTTTTTAATAATTTTTATAGTAATTATGCAGAAGATAGTCCTTTTACAAGATATTTAGAAATATTAAATTTAAAATCTAAAGACCCTAGAACTAAAATAACTTTAGAAAGACATAAACATTTAATTGGAACTGAAGTATGAATTGATACTAAGAACCTGTTTAGGATCTTTTTAATAGAATTTAACTAAAACAAGAAATAATCATTTATAAATAGGTACTTAACCAATAATTTATTTTCTTTTTCATTTTTTTGTTAAAAAGATTTTATCATTTGAAAACTTATCGACTAAAAATCTATTTTTTATTATAAAATAACCATTATAATATAAATTTTATTAAAAATTAATCAAAAAAGATCCTAAACAGGTTCTAAGGGTATAAAATCATTTGATAATTTAACAACACTTGAATTATTTATTAAATATTTTAGTAATGACAGTTTACAGTTAGTAGACGGTAAACAAGGTCAAGAAAAGAAAGTTATTAGTATTAGTGATGAAATAGGTAAATTAATTGAAAGTAAACAATCACAATTAAAATCAGAAAATGCTGGAGAAAATATTACTATTACTGGAAGTGGTTCAGATATTAAAATTAATTCTATTGGCGGTAAAGTAGATTTATCGGATTATTATAAAAAAGAAGAAATAGATAAAAAATTAGAAGACAAAATCGATAAAGACCATTTTAAATATGCTTTTTCTATTAATACTATTAGTACTGAAATTCCTAATTTAGAAACTACTGATAAAACCATTGCCGGTGCTATTAATGAATTAAAAGAAAAAATAAAAGATAAAAAATTTTCAAATGATTATTTTAAATATAATACTGAAACAAATGAAATTGCATTACATGATGAAGAAAATTCATTACTTTGTAGGGATTTATTGGAAAATAATGAATATAAAATATTAAAAACTCAAAATAAAAAATTATTACAAGCAATTAATGAAATATTAGAAAAACAACAACAACCAAGTCCAAGTGGTTCAAATTGAAAAGAAGTAGGAACAAAAGTTAATATAAATCATATTAAATATACTTTTAAATCAAATACTAAATATAAAATTTATTATAATTTTGAAAGTCAATCAAGTAATAAGAAATTTGCTTTTATGTCTAAGAACCTGTTTAGGATCTTTTTTGATTAATTTTTAATAAAATTTATATTATAATGGTTATTTTATAATAAAAAATAGATTTTTAGTCGATAAGTTTTCAAATGATAAAATCTTTTTAACAAAAAAATGAAAAAGAAAATAAATTATTGGTTAAGTACCTATTTATAAATGATTATTTCTTGTTTTAGTTAAATTCTATTAAAAAGATCCTAAACAGGTTCTAAAGAATTTTTATACGGTGAGTTGAATACTGATGTTCAAACATTATATTGAGATAAAGTTAATGAGAGAATAGACTACTGCATAACTAGTTAACTTTTCATTTTTTTGTTATTATTAAAATAAAATTTGAATAGTTAAGGATAAATTTTATGACATATTTTGAATTAAAAGATAAACCGGATCAATATTTTCGTAAAATAGTTGGTATTAATAAACTAGTTTTTAATGAAATTTTAAATATTTTATTAGATCATCAAAATCTAAAAAATACCACTGGTGGAAGGCCATATAAAATGTCAATAGAAGATAGACTAGTAATGACTTTAAGATATTTATATGAAAATCGTACATATCATAGTATTGGTGCTGAGTATGATATGGTTGATACTACTGCTTTACGAAATATTCGTTCAATTGAAGACATTTTAATAAATAATAATAAGTTTAATAATTTAACAAATAAAAATATTTTTTTAAAAAGAAGAATTCAAAAATAAAATTTTGATAATTGATGTAACAGAAGTAGAAACAGAACGACCAAAATATAATCAAAAAGATTGATTTTCTGGCAAAAAATGAATGCATACTGTTAAGTTTCAAACCATAATTAATGCACATACTAATGAAATTTTAAATATTTTTCCTGATACTGGTAAAAATCATGATTTTAAAACTTTTAAAAATTCAAAGTTAGAATTTTTGTCAGAAACTGTAATTCTTGCAGATAAAGGTTATCAAGGTTTACAAAAAATTCATAGTAATACATTTTTACCCATTAAAACTAGTAAAAATAATCCTAAAACAAGTAAAATTAAAATTTTTAATAAGATTATTAATAAAACTCGCAGAAAAATTGAACATGTTTTTGCATTTTTAAAATGTTTTAAAATTATTGGTTATAAATTTAGAAAAGGTAGAAAACGAATATTTTTAAGATTTAATTTAATTGCAGGATTTTATAATTTATCATTAAAACTTAAAAACGTTATGCAGTAAGTCTAATAATAATTTCTTTACAAATGCAAAATGATACCATTGCTGTTGTTAGTGACCCTACAAGATATGGTCAACTTTTAAAATTAGAAGAATTACAGGAATAATATTATGAATAAAGAATTTACTTATTTACATGAAATTAGTTATTGATTATTAAATAAAAGTGATTTTACTCATAGTGAATATAATTTAAGTGGAAGTAGATATTCAAGTAAAACATATAGTATTGCAGAAGAATTAGCAATATTAATTGCTATTTCAATTAAAGTTAATAAATCAATTGCTATATATTGTTTTAGAAAATTAAATAAAGATATTAATGAATTAACAAAAGAAATTGATGAAGCATTAATTAATATTGGTTTTGACTATAAAGATTTTAATTTAAAATATCCAAATAAACAAGCAGATTTTCGTTTTAAAGGTAGTAAATCATTTATTAGAATTATGTTGGGTGTATATAGTAATAGTAATGATAGAATACCACTTAAAGGGCTTTCTCGTAGTGAAATAAAAGGTTTTGATTTAGCAATTGAATGATGTGAAGAAGCAAATGAATTTAGTCAAACAGAATTTCAAGCAATTACTTTTGCATTAGGTAATGCTAAAAAAACTATTAAAATTAGAAGTTGTAATCCAGATAATATTTATCAATATTTTATTGAATATATGAATAAAATTGTACCTTTTAATTTAGATTTAATGAAAGAAAATAATGAACAAATTAAATCAGTATTTGATAATAATATTTTTAAATTATTTCATTATTCAAATTGAAAATTAAATGAACATAATTTAAAACAAGATAAAATTAATGATTTAGAAGAATTAAAAGTATTAGATCCTATTAAAGCACAATCATGATATTATGGTGTACCTAGTGTTTTAACTGGTTCTAATGTTGTATAAATAGTACAATTTAACAAACGTCAATTATTAATTTTTTTACATGCTTTTTTTATTGCAATAATTTCCGCATGTTGAGTTGGATCTTTGTCTTTTTCCTTTTTGTTAAATCCTCTACCAATAATATTATCATTTTCATCAACAATAATTGCACCAATTGGAACATCACCATTAATAGCAGCTTTTTTAGCAAGCTTTAAGGCAATTTCCATGTAATTTTGTTTTTTCATTTAAAGAAACCTCTTTTTTATTTTTCAAAATAAAACCACCGCACACAATCCTAATCCTTATGGCTGCTACCTTTCGGTCCTGACCCGGTTCGAATGTAATTGTTGCAGTGGCATTATTAATTATAACAATTTTTTTATAAAAAAATACATTTTTTTTAATTTATAATGTTTCACGTGAAACATTATAAATTAAATAGTTTTTAAATTATTCATATAAGGTTGTAAAACAATAGGTATATTTACAACATTATCTTCTTCAACATAAAAATTTTCTAAAATTGCTGCAACAACTCGATCAATAGCTAATCCTGATCCATTTAGTGTATGTGGAACTACTTTCTTATTATCTTGACTAACTCTAGTTTCCATTCTTCTTGCTTGAAAATCTTCACAATTACTACATGAAGAAACCTCACGATAACACATTTGAGAAGGTAATCATAATTCTAAATCATAAGTTTTAGCAGCACTAAAACCAATATCACCACTACATAAATTAATAACTCTATAAGGAATATCTAATTTTTGTAAAATTAATTCAGCATTTTTAGTTAACTCTTCAAGGGCATCATAAGATTTTTCAGGATCAACAATTTGAACTAATTCTACTTTATTAAATTGATGTAACCTAATTATTCCTCTTGTATCTCTACCAGCAGAACCAACTTCTGAACGAAAACATGGTGTATAAGCACACATTTTTATTGGTAATTCAGAAAAATTAATAATTTCATTGCGATAAATATTTGTTAAAGGAACTTCTGCTGTTGGAATTAAATACTGTTCATTATTTAATTGAAATAAATCATCTTTAAATTTAGGAAGTTGCCCTGTACCAAATAAGTTTTCTTTATTAATAATTAATGGTGGTAAAAATTCAGAATAACCATTTTTTAAATGAGAATCAATCATAAAATTCATTAATGCTCTAACTAATAAAGCACCTTTATTTTTATACATAATAAATCTAGTACCACTTAATTTAGTTGCTTTTGAAAAATCAATTATATTTAATTTTTCAGCAATTTCTCAGTGTGGTTTACTATTTTTTTTAATAATTTTCCCTCATTTTCTAACTTCTTGATTATTAGTTTCATCGTTTCCTTGTGGAACTGAAAAATGTGGTATATTAGGAATTACTAATTGTAATTCATATATTTTATCTTCTAAATCTACAATTTTTAAATTATTTTTTATAATTTTTTCTTTTAAAATAATCATATCATCTTTAATTTTTTTTATTTGATCATTTTTTTTATTTTTTAATAATTCACCAATTTGTTTAGATTGCTTATTTCTTGTTTCTTCTAATTTTTGATTTTTTGTTTTTAAAGTTCTTATTTCTAAATCTAAATTAAAAATTTTATTTATTTCATTTTTATAACTTTGGCCCCTTGTTTCTATTTTATTAATAGTTTTTTCCAAATTATTACGTATTTTTTCTATATCAATCATTTTAGCACCTCTTAAATTAATCAATAAAAATAGTTTTTTCTTTAGTGATTGGGATTGTTACAATTGAAGAAATTGCATCTTCTTCTGTTTTAAATCTAATTAATTTAACACCTATAGTATTTCTACTTGTAGTTCTTATATCTTCTAAAGAAAATCTAATAACTGTACCTTTTAAAGTCATAATTAATAAATCATTACTATTATTAGTGTTGTTTATTGAATTTATACCAATTAATTTTCCTGTTTTTTGAGCTAATTTCATTGAAATTACACCCTTACCACCACGATTTGCTAAACGATATTCTTCAAATCGTGATATTTTTCCATAACCTTTCTCACTAATAGAGACAACTAAATCACCATCTTTATTAGAACACATTCCAATTACATGAGTACCTTTTGTATCTATTCCTTTTACTCCGCTAGCTATTCTTGACATTACTCTAACTTGATTTTCATTGATTCTAACCGCTCGTCCATTAGCCACAGCAATAATTATTTCATTATTACCTGTAGTTTTCAGCACATCTATTAATTGATCATTTGAACTCAATTTAATAGCTATTTTACCATTTTGGTAAATAGATTTAAATTGATCTAAAGTTGAACGTTTAATAATTCCTTTTTTAGTAACAAAAAATAAATTAGCATTTATATCATAATCTTCTGATATAGCAATTATTGTTTTAATAGTCTCATTTTTTTCTGTTGCTATTAAATTAACAATTGGTGTTCCTTTAGCCGTTCTTGAATAATTTGGTACCTTATGAGCACGAATTCGATAAACTTTCCCTTTATTACTAAATATTAACAAATCAGAATGAGTTGAAGTAATTAAAACTTTATCAATATCATCAGTATTAATATCAGTGCCACCAGCACCTTTAACACCAACACCACCACGATGTTGAGTTCTATATGTGTCTAAAGGTAAACGTTTAATATAACCACTTTTTGAAAGGGTTATAACCACCTGTTCTTCTTTAATTAAAGCTTCATCAATAATTTCACCTTCATAATTTTCAATAATTTCAGTTCTTCTATCATCACCATAATTTTCTTTAATTGTTGTTAACTGAGAAATCATTAATTCTATTTGCTTAGAAGGTTCATTAATTAAAGTTCTTAATCGAATAATTTCTTCATTAATAAATGATAATTCATTATTTAATTTTTCTTGTTCTAAATCTGTTAAACGTTGCAGTTTCATTTCTAAAATAGCTTTAGCTTGTTTTTCAGAAAATTCAAATTTATTCTGTAAATTAGTTAATGCTTCTTCTGTTTTCTTTGATTCCTTAATTATTTTAATAATTTCATCAATATTTTGTAATGCTTTAACAAGACCAAAAATAATATGATATTGATGTTCATATTTTTTTAATTCAAAATTAGACTTATTAAGAATAATTTCAATTTGATGTTCAATATAAATTTCAATCATTTCTTTTAAATTCATTACTTTAGGTTGTTTATTATGTAATGCTAATAAATTTATTGTGAATGTTGTTTGTAATGAAGTAAATTTATATAGTTGATTTAAAATAAGTTCAGCATAATCAATATTTTTAATTTCTAATACTAATCTTATTCCTTCACGATTAGATTCATCTCGCAAATCAGTTATATAATTTACTTTTTTTTCTTGAACTGCTTTAACTATATTATTTATTAAATTAATTTTATTAGTTTGATAAGGTATTTCTTCAACAATAATTGCAGGTTTACCATTTGATAATTTTTCAACTTTAGTTTTACTACGAACTGTTATTGTTGATCTTCCGTTTAAATAAGCATTTTTAAATGAATTTACACCTAAAATCATTGCACCTGTAGGAAAGTCAGGTCCTTTAACAATATCTAATATTTCCATAATATCACAATCAGGATTTTGTGCTACAAAAATAACTGCATCAACTATTTCTCTTAAGTTATGTGGTGGAATACTTGTTGCCATTCCAACAGCAATACCTGTTGTTCCATTAACTAATAAATTAGGAAAATAAGCTGGTAAAACACTAGGTTCTTTTTCAGCACCATCATAATTTTCAACAAAAGTAACTGTATTTTTATTTAAATCTTTAACCAACTCTCCTGCCATTTTACTCATTCTAACTTCAGTATATCTCATAGCAGCAGCACTATCACCATCAATTGAACCAAAATTACCTTGGCCATCAGCTAAAGGATAACGATAATTAAATTCTTGTGCCATTCTTACCATTGTTTCATAAACTGCAATATCACCATGAGGATGAAATTTTCCAATACATTCTCCAACAATACGTGCTGCTTTTTTATAAGGTTTATCATATGTCATACCTAAAATTGCTAAAGAATATAAAATTCGACGATGTACTGGTTTCAATCCATCTCTTGCATCTGGTAAAGCTCTTGAAACAATAACTGACATTGAATATTCTAAAAAACTAGTTCTCATTTCATCAGATATATTACGAACATATTTATTAGAAATAAATGTTTCATTTTTTTTAGTTATTTCGCTCATATATAAACTCCTAATTTTATTTTATTAACTTTTAAGCATCAATGTTTTTTACATATTTAGCATTTTCTTGAATAAATTCTTTTCGTGGAAATACATCTTTCCCCATCAATATTGAAAAAGTTTCATCTGCTTCTGAAGCATCATCAATACTTACTTGTAATAAAATTCTATGTTGTGGATCCATAGTTGTTTCTCATAGTTGTGTGGCATTCATTTCTCCTAAACCTTTATAACGTTGAATGTTAAAATTAGTTCCATTAAAATTATCTTTAATTTCTTGCAATTCTTGATCATTATATGCATATTTAACAAATTTACCACTATAAAATTTGTATAAAGGAGGCTGAGCTATATATATATAACCAGCATCAATTAAGGGACGCATGTAACGATAAAAAAATGTTAATAATAATGTTTTAATATGTGAACCATCAACATCAGCATCAGTCATAATAATAATTTTATGATAACGTAATTTAGTAATATTAAATTCTTTACCAACACCACAGCCAAAGGAAATAATAAGATTATTTATTTCTTCGTCAGAAAAAACTTTTAAAAGTCGTGCTTTTTCAACATTAATTATTTTTCCCCTTAATGGTAAAATTGCTTGAATTTCTCTACTTCTTCCCAACTTTGCAGTTCCACCAGCTGACTCACCTTCGACAAGAAAAACTTCTGTTTTAGTTGGATCTTTAGAAGAACAATCTGCTAATTTACCTGGTAAATTAGAAAATTGTAAAGGATTTTTTCTCGAAGTCATAATATTCTCACGTGCTTTTTTAGATGCTAAACGTGCACTTACTGATAAAATAACTTTGTTAATAATAATTTTTGCTTCAGCAGGATTTTCCAATAAAAATTTATTAATTATTTTTCCAGTTACATTAGAAACAATTTTTCTAACTTCAGAATTACCAAGTTTTGTTTTAGTTTGCCCTTCATATTGTGGATTAGGATGTTGAACTGAAATAATTGCTAAAATTCCTTCTTTAACATCATCGCCAGTAAATGTTTCATCATTATTTTTTAAAAGATTATTTTTTTTCGCATAAGAATTTAATTCTCTTGTTAATGCTAAACGAAAACCATCTTCATGTGTTCCACCTTCAGGTGTATTAATATTATTACAAAATGAAAATATTTGAGATTCTTCACTTTCATTATATTGAAAAGCTATTTCTGTGTTTATACCATTTATTTCAAACTCTCCATAAATAATTTCATGTTTTAAAGGTTCAAATTTATTATTTAAAAAGGCAACATATTCTTTAATGCCCCCTTCATAACAAAAAGTTTCTTCTTTATTTTCACGTTCATCAATAACTTGAATAGTTAAACCTTTATTTAAAAAAGCAAGTTGTCTTAACCTTGTTTTAATTATTATAAAACTAAAATTTACAGTTTCAGTAAAAATACTTTCATCAGGTTTAAATAAAACAGTTGTTCCTTTTTTATCACTTTGTCCAATAATTGCCAATGGTAATTCTGGTTTACCACCTTCAATATATTTTTGAAAAAAAATATTACCATCACGGTAAATAGTAACTTCCAAATACTTACTTAAAGCATTTACTACTGAAGCACCAACACCATGTAAACCACCTGATACTTTATAAGAACCATTATCAAATTTTCCACCAGCATGTAATGTAGTAAAAACCGTTTCTACTGTTGAAATATTAGTCTTTGGATGTATATCAGTAGGAATACCTCGACCATTATCTTTTACTAATATTTCATTATTTTTAGTAATAGTTACAGAAATTTTTGTACAAAAACCAGAAATAACTTCATCAACAGCATTATCAACTATTTCTCAAACTAAGTGATGTAATCCTCTTTCTGCAGTGGAACCAATATACATTCCAGGTCGTTTTCTAACTGCTTCTAGTCCTTCTAAAACTTGAATTGAGTTAGCATTATAATCATTTGGAGTCCTTGTGCTCACTATTTTCACTCTCTTTCATCATTAAATGTTTTCATTAATTTAATAATGAAAACATTTAAAATTTCAAAAATAAATTCAAAAAAAGACTTTTTATTCTTTAAAATAAGCATATTATTTTACATTTTATGTATAAATTATACATTTTTTTTGATTTAAAACAACATAATTTTTTTAAAAGAAAAATTAAAAAATCTTTATTAAAAAATAATAAATTACTTTTTTAAAAATATTTAACAAAAAATCTATTTAAAATTTTCTATTAAATTAATAATACTATTTGCCATTTGTTGATGAAATCACATACCTGGATGAAATTCATCAAAATAAAAATATTTATTTAAATTACTTTCATTAACTCCAGAATTAAAAACTGGTTTATAAGAATATTTTGTTTCTTTAGACATCATTTTACAAATTGTAGCACTAGTTTCAACAATTCCATCTGGAATTTTATTTTTAAAATTATTCATATCAGTTGCTAATTCTCTTGAAAGAAAAAAAGGTGTAATAATATTTTTATAAATTATTTTCATTTCTAATATCATTTTTTTTCATTGTTTTTGATATTCAATACATGTTTTACGTGCTATTTGTATTTTTTGTTGATTATTATGTAATATCTTTTTAATTTTTGGAGTTAATGTTAAGTCAGGAACATCACTAATAATAATTTTATTTGCACCATTTTTAATTAATAATTTTATTGCTTTTTTTTCTTCATTTATTACATTATTAATTTTACTGTTAATAATAATAGGATCTGTTTTATTCATTAAATTACCAATATCATTAGCTCCCATTTCTATTCAAATAACATCTTTTTTTTTGTAAAGAATGTTGTAATAACAACATTTGTGTTTGATGAGACAAATCAAAAGTTTTAATAATATCTAAATTATTATCACTGCTATCAGCAACTTCTCCTCCATAAGCATAATTATTACCCAAACTTTGAAATGTTTTACCATTGATGTTAAATAATCACCCAGGTTTAAAATTAATATTTAATTTTTCAGCAATTAATTGTGAAGCTACTTTATTACTACTTCAACAATTATTATAATAAGGTTTATCTAATTGAAAATGTTTAAACTTACTATTACTATTTTCTAAATATTGATTTTGTGCAAATGTTCCTGCACCAGTATCTGATAAACTATCCCCTAAAACATAAAATTCACTAATACTATCTTGCTTATTTTTAAAAGCAATTATATTTAAATTAGTAAAAATTAAAATAGTAAACATACTTAACAATTGTATTTTCTTCTTCATTATTTTTTACCTTTTCTTAGCTTATTAATTAAAAATAACTATTTTATTTAGTTATATCATATTATTTTTCTCCAATTGGTAAAACTAGTTGTAATAACCCAGTTTCTTCTTCACTATCAATAATTGTATAATTTTTTGGTCAAGAAATTTTCAAATTTACTTTTTTACATTTATTAAAAGATTTTAAAGCATTAATAATTAATTTTGAATTAAAAACTACTTTTATTTCTTCTTTTAAACTTTTAGATTTTACAATATGAAATTTTTTAAATTGTTCAATTACTTCACCTATACTATCATTATTAGATAAACAATTAATTTTAAAATCATTTTTTTCTACATTGATTCAAAATTGAATCATAGGTGAAGTATCTTTTTTTGCTAAAATTATTGATAATTCAATAATTTTTAAAAATTCTCTAACGTTATTAATTTCAATAATATTTTTTTCTTTTTCTATAATATTTTTAATAATATCATCCGTATTTGGATAAGTACCCTCAATCATTCGTGTTTGAAATAAAAAATTTTCAATTTCAATAATTAAATTATAATCATTTTCAAAATAAAAATTTATATTTGAATTTAAATCACTAGTAATTTTATCAATTTCATTTAATAAATGAACTGGAATATTAAACTCTTTATTATTAAATTCTAATTTTTCTTCAAAAGAAAATCACTTTTTTGCTAAACAATATCCATCAGTTGCTGTAACAAATAACTTTTGATCATTAAATTTAAAATTAATTCCACTTAATGCTGGTTTATTATTGTTTGTATTTGTTGCAAAAGCAATTTGTTCATTTATATTTTGTAACAAACTTTTATTGAAAGATACTTTATTTTTAATATTTTTGTTAAAGTTGATTTTTGGAAATTTTTCAATTGTCATTGTACTTAATTTAAAGATAAAATCATTATTATCATTTTTAAAATTACTAATGATTAAATTATTAATTTTAAGTTCAAATAAAATTCATTCATCTTCTAGTTTACTAAAAATATCATAGATAATTTTAGTATTAATTAATACTGAACCGATGTTTAATATTTTTAAATATTTTTCATTATTATTTAGTTCATATTTTAATGATAAATTACCATTAGATGCAGTTAAAATTATTTTTTCTTTTTCAACTTCTAATAAAAAACAAGATAATTCTTCATAAGTATTATTAGAAATTGTTATTTTTATTATTTTTTTTATTATTTTGAATAATATAGAACTTTTGATTTCAATTTTCATAAATATCTCCCATTTTTAAACATTAATAATTAATTATATATTATATATAATTAATTATTAATTATTTAATTATTAATAATATTATGATGTGGATTAATGTGAATAACTAATTTTAACTTATAAAATAAAGAAAAAATAAGAATCTTATATGTTAATAATTTATGATTAAAATAGTGGATTAATTGTGTTTTAAACATTCACGTGATAATCTTTCAATATTTTTTTTAAATTCATAATTAGTTTCAATATTTTTTTTAATTTTGTTATAAGCATTCATTACTGTTGTATGATCTTTACCTCCAAATTCAGAACCAATTTTTGTATATGATTCATTTAAAAGAGTTTTTATTAAATACATTGCTACATGGCGTGCTATTGTTATTGTTTTAACTCTAGAAGTACTAATCAATAATTTGATTGGAATATTATAATATTCAGATACAATTGTTTTAATTTTTTTAATGGTTAGTTTTTCTTTTAATGAAGTATTTGATGTTTTAAAAGCTTTCATAACGTCTTCAAGCACTATTAAATGATTAGGCTTTATATATAAAATGCTGTAAAAAATTAATCTATTTAATGCTCCTTCTAATTTTCTAACATCACTATTAAAATTTAAAGCAATAAAACTTAAAGATTCTTCAGTAAAAATGCTTGGATCATAATTTAAAGACTTAATTTTTTCTTTTAAAATAATTAATGAAGTTTCAAAATCTGGTGAATCAATACCAACACTTAAACCACTTTGAAATCTTGAAACATTTCTTTCTTCAAAACCATATAAATCATCAGGATGTTTATCTGATGTAATAACAATTTGTTTTTGTTTGTTAACAAAGCTATTAAATATATGAAAAAATATTTCATTTGTTTTACTACGATTAGCTAAAAATTGAATATCATCAACGAGAAGAACATCGTATTGATTAAATGAATCTTTAAATTTTTCAATATCATTAATATTTTGTTTAATAATTTCTGGTACCATACGGCCAAATTCTTCAGAAGATAAGTAAAGTACTTTTTTTTGATTATTATATTTTGTTAATATTTCATTTTCAATAGCATGAAGTAAATGTGTTTTTCCTAATCCAGAATTACCATAGATAAATAAGGGATTTCAATACCTACCAAGTTCTATGGTAATTGAAAATGCTGCTTGATAAGCATCGTTATTTGATTCTCCTTTAACAAAGTTATTAAATTGAAATTGTTTTTTAATTTGTTGCAATTTATTAAATTCAACAAAATCTTTTTCTACATATATTTTTTGTTTTTTTGCTTCATTGAGTTCTAAAAATTCAATTTGAAGATTTTGTTGAATAATTCTTTCTAAAATTTCTTTAACTTTAAATGTTATATTTTTAGTTAAAATTTCTTTTGCGAATAGTGAATCAACAATAATTAAACATTTATTTTCAAAAATATCATAAATATAAGTGTTTTTAATATAGTTATTAAAAACACTTGGATCAATCATTTCATCATATTGAAGAAAATTTCTAACTTTATTTCAAATATTTTGAAATTTTTCTCGTTTATTATCAGTGTCATTCA